>NZ_ACQA01000002.1:0-1230000 GCF_000182645.1 Brucella intermedia LMG 3301 | reverse complement strand
GAAATTGAATTCCCCGTGAAGATGCGGGGTTCCTGCGGTTAGACGGAAAGACCCCGTGCACCTTTACTATAGCTTTACACTGGCATTCGTGTCGGCATGTGTAGGATAGGTGGTAGACTTTGAAGCAGTGGCGCCAGCCATTGTGGAGTCATCCTTGAAATACCACCCTTGCCTATATGGATGTCTAACTGCGGCCCGTTATCCGGGTCCAGGACCGTGTATGGTGGGTAGTTTGACTGGGGCGGTCGCCTCCTAAAGAGTAACGGAGGCGCGCGATGGTAGGCTCAGAACGGTCGGAAATCGTTCGTCGAGTGCAATGGCATAAGCCTGCCTGACTGCAAGACTGACAAGTCGAGCAGAGACGAAAGTCGGTCATAGTGATCCGGTGGTCCCGCGTGGAAGGGCCATCGCTCAACGGATAAAAGGTACGCCGGGGATAACAGGCTGATGACCCCCAAGAGTCCATATCGACGGGGTTGTTTGGCACCTCGATGTCGACTCATCGCATCCTGGGGCTGGAGCAGGTCCCAAGGGTATGGCTGTTCGCCATTTAAAGCGGTACGTGAGTTGGGTTCAGAACGTCGTGAGACAGTTCGGTCCCTATCTGCCGTGGGTGTAGGAATATTGACAGGATCTGTCCCTAGTACGAGAGGGAGTATTCCCTATCAGAGCCGTGGAAGACCACCACGTTGATAGGCCGGGTGTGGAAGTGCGGCAACGCATGCAGCTTACCGGTACTAATAGCTCGATCGACTTGATCACTCCCATTTACAATATCCATCGAACGAAGTTCGATGAAGGCAATATGGCAGTAGGGCAATAAGGCAATATGTTGCCTAAAGCCCTTAACCATCGCCTGCACAGAAAGACAAAGCACAAAGGCAAAGGATAGGCGCAGACCAAACATACTGCCCTATTCCCCTACTGCCTTACTGCCCTGAACCAGCTTCTCATTTGTGTTCTTCGCCGACCTGGTGGTTATGGCGGAGCGGCTGCACCCGATCCCATTCCGAACTCGGCCGTGAAACGCTCCAGCGCCAATGGTACTTCATCTTAAGATGCGGGAGAGTAGGTCGCTGCCAGGTCTGCTAAGCACACAAATCAATCCATCTTCTCAAACCCATGCAAAACAGACCAAATCACGCCCAAAGCGCCAAAAAATACCAAAACCGGTCATAATATCGCACCCATAACGCGGGGTGGAGCAGCCCGGTAGCTCGTCAGGCTCATAACCTGAAGGCCGCAGGTTCAAATCCTGCCCCCGCAACCAAAAATAAAACTCGTCGCACAAGCGGCGGGTTTTGACGTTTAAAGGGGCAATGACGGCAGGTAGCCCGTTGTGGACAGCGGGCCTGGAACGTCATCGAAGCTTCACGCTCCCGAAATACGATGTTCCGCCTGGGGGTGCCGATGCTGATTATTCTGGGTGGACTACCAGCCTCTGGAAAAAGCACGATAGCACAGGCTCTCGCCGTGCGGATCGGGGCTTGCTATCTTCGCGTGGATACCGTCGAGCAGGCAATTCGTTCTGCTGCGCCGCCATCGGCAGGGAATGAGGTCGGTCCGGCAGGATGGCTGCAGAAAACCTTCAGCTGGGCCGTACCGTCATAGTCGATTCGGTGAACGCGACGGAAATCACCCGTCAGGCATTCAGAGACGTCGCGGCAAAAGCCGGCAGTAGATGGGTTCAGGTCGAAGTTGCCTGTTCGGACGTCGAAACGCATCGCCGTCGCACCGAGACGCGAATTATGACGGTCGAAGGATTGACGCCACCAGACTGGGATCAAATACAGAAACGCCACTTCGAGCCATGGAGCACTGATCTGCGCGTGGATACGTCCGTTCTGTCGGTGGAGGAAAGCGTCGAAACGATCATGAAATCGCTTTAAGCGTTGGGACGCCCACCTCCCATCGGCGGAGCTGGAAGCTTCAGCTGCCGGCTTTCACTTCGGCGATGAGGGGCGCATTGGGAGCAAGTGCGTTGCTGGATGGAGCGGCTTCCGTTGATTGCGATACGCATGCCGCTTCGCCCTGCAACTCATGAGCGTCGACCCGCATGGAGGAATTCTTTCTCCAGCCGCCGTGGAAATAAAGGATGGTCGACATCAGCAGGGTCGACAGCATCGCGGCCGGAAAGCTCAGCCAGAGCGCATCGGAACCAAGCTGTTCCCGCAGGCCAATAGCGACGCCGAGGCGCACAGGATACATCGATACGAAAAGAATGATGAGCGGCCAGATGACCTGGCCGTTTGCACGTACGGTTCCGAAGAGAACCATTGTCACGCCGAAAGCGATGAAACCCCAGGTGGCGATCTGACCGATGTGCTGGCCGATCGCGATGGCCGGGCTTTCAGCGCCGAGAAATATCTGCAGAGCCTGCCGGTCGGCGACCAGCAGCAGCCCGGCAAGGCCTTGACGCATGCGTTCTCAAGCATAGCTCAAAGCCGTTACTGATCTTCAATTACGCGGGGGATCGGATGACGAACTGAAAGACGGTTCCAGACGGATGGCCGAGCTATACAACGTACTTCCCGCGAAGCGGCGAACCATTCGTCAAGATCACACTCTAGGAGATTGATTATAACGCCACCTGATGATGTCAGGTTAAGCGTGCAGCCGACCAATGCGGTCAGTCGCTGACGGAGTTCGCGCATACCTCCATTCTACGATTCGCAGACAACGTGGTAAGTGGGCGGTTGATTGTCATGACTTCTGAAAGGTTTTCGGGTTTTTGCTTGGCTTTGTCTGAACCGGCTGCATCGGTTCCGGAAATGGTCTAACTGATCGACCGTGCCATGGCGGGCCATGCCCGCAGCTGGGGCGAAATGCGCGCCAGAAACATCTATGGCAACAGTATCGAGATCGGTAACCTCGATGTCGATGCTTACAGCCTCGGTGCCTACTGGACGCACAGCTGGGAAGACGAAGCCTATTTCGACGCTATCGTCATGCATTCATGGCTCCGCATTGATACGGAATCAGTCGCGGACTATAGTTCCTGCCTCCATGGCATGAATGGATGGTCTCTCGAAGCAGACAAGAAATTTTCGATCAGCGAAAAATGGGTGATCGAACCGCAGGCACAGATTTATTGGCAATACCAGCAGCCGATATTTCGACATCACTGGAGCGTCGTTTGAATATAGTGCTGGCAGTATTCAACGGCCCTTGGCGCCGCACACTTACTGCAATGGAAGGCAGATCTCCTTCTTAGTCACCCAGATTGATATCGAACAAGGCCATCATTTTTTCGCGCACTCTAGCCGTTCTGGTAGCAGATGATTTGTTTGGTGCAGTAGAACATTCAGGAAGTTCTGTGTAACAGGGTTGTCGGTTGAGAGGCTTACCGCATAGACATCAGCTACCAACGGGGGATGTTGAAGAGTCCGATAAATCACATTGGGACGCGATAGCTGGCTGACGGACTCAGGGGCTAGTGCAACACCGAATCCCGCCGCAACCAAACTGAGAAGCGAATATGACTCAACGACTTGCTGAGTGATACTCGGCACAAAACCGTTAGCGATACAGGCGTTCAGCAAATAGTTTGCAAAGCGGGAGTCCGCCAACCTTAGCGAGACATATTTTTCGTTGTTTAACCACTCAAGCCGAATGCTTTCGTGGTGTGCAAGACGATGATCAGCCGACAGAACAACGACGATCTTTTCGGGCCACGCCAGTTCAAGAGTGAGATCAGAATCTTCGGGCGGACTTCTGAGTATACTAAGCTCGGTTCGCCCGGCCTTCAGCGCAATGATTTGTTCTCCGGGAGACATCTCATGTGTGCGTACTTCAACGTCGGGATATTGAGCACAAAACGTATTCATTATATGGGCGAAATGACCAATCAAAATTGAGCCGGTTAGGCCTATATTCAGCACACCAGAATTTCCCTGACCAATTGATCTCGCGTGTTCAGATGCCATCTTTACTTGTTCGAGGATAGACAGCGCTCTTCGGCGGAACACTTCGCCAGCTTTGGTCAGTGTGACACGCCTGCTGGAGCGTTCGAACAAGTCCACGCCAAGTTCTATTTCCAATAGCTTTATCTGATGACTTAACGGCGGCTGCGATATCCCGAGCCGCTGGGCTGCTGTGGTGAAATTGAGCGCATCCGCCACTGCTAGAAAATACCGAAGATGTCGAAGCTCCATGGTCTCACCTCCATCCATATTTTCTTTGAATAGAGAGTAATCAATAAAATATTGGACGTCTAGGTTGTATCGTCAGATGCTATTGGAGGGCGATGGTGACAGGTAGTCCAACGAAGATACCTGACTGCATCGGAGCGGACCGTGTTGGATAACCCGCAGCGCTGATGCTAATAGCCCCATCGAGAGGGAGGATCAAATGGCGCGTTTTTTCAAGTCCCTGTTTGGGCAAGTTATCTTCGCATTAATCCTAGGTATATTGGTGGGCGTATTCTGGCCCCAGTTTGCTGTATCGTTAAAACCACTGGGCGATGGCTTCATTAAGCTCATTAAAATGATTATCGCTCCCTTGGTTTTCTGTGTTGTGGTCCACGGAATTGTTGGAGCCGGGGACCTGAAGAAGGTTGGCCGCGTGGGCTTGAAATCCCTGATCTATTTTGAAGCAGTTACCACAATCGCTCTCGTTCTGGGAATTATCCTCGCGTATACATTCTCACCGGGCAAGGGAATGAACGTCGACGTCAGCTCGCTCGACGCGACGGCCTTGACGACCTATACCGCAAACGCCGAACAGGTCACTGACACGGTTGGCTTCCTGATGAAGATTATTCCGACGACTGTTTTCAATGCGTTTACCACCGGAGACATTCTTCAGGTTCTGCTCATTTCGATTCTTTTCGGCGCTGGCCTAGCTCTCATGGGAGAAAAAGGCAGATCTGTGGGAAACATGATCGAAGAAGTGGGGGCCGTACTCTTTAAAATCATTGGGTTTATTGTGCGTCTTGCTCCGCTCGGCGTTCTGGGTGCGGTTTCCTTTACTGTCGGACGCTACGGCATTGCGTCGCTGCAACAACTCGGGTTTCTTGTATTGTTGTTTTACGCTGGCGTGTTTTTTTTCGTATTTGTTGTACTTGGTGCGATCCTGAGGATGGCCGGGTTCAGCATTATAAGCCTCATCAAGTATTTCCGGGAAGAATTGGCCGTCGTAACGGGAACAGCATCCTCGGATAGCGTCCTGCCGCAGGTCATGCGTAAACTGGAGGGATTGGGGATCAAGGATTCGACAGTTGGGCTGGTCATTCCAACGGGATATTCATTCAATCTGGATGCATTCTCACTCTACCTCACGCTTGTCGTTGTCTTCATCGCACAAGCGACCAATACCGATCTGTCATTCGGTCATATGCTGCTGATCCTTGGCGTCGCCTTGCTTACATCAAAAGGTGCGCACGGAATTCCAGGCTCAGCAATTGTCGTTCTCGCGGCGACGCTCTCGGCTATTCCCGACATTCCAATGATCGGGCTGGTCCTTGTCCTGTCGGTGGACTGGTTTGTCGGCATCGTCAGAGCTCTTGGAAACCTGATCGGAAACTGCGTGGCGACCGTGGTTATCGCGACCTGGGAAGGTGACATAGACAAGGAAAAGGCTGACCGCGTCCTTGCCGGCGAAAGAGATTTCGATACGTCGGTCGTTCTGACCGAACCAGCCTCGACCGTCGCCGTCAAAGTCAACAGCTGAGGACTAGCAATAAATCTAAAGAAATTGCGCCCGGCACCGTGCTGGGCGCGAGCCTCCCTTTTCCCGCGATCTACTCGCTGCATTTTAGAATTCGTGGAGAACGATTGTGAACAAACCAGCGTATTTTGCGCCTATCGGCGGTCATCCGGGTCAAACAGAATTATTGACAGGGCGTTCAATATTTACCCAAGCGTATGCCGTATTGCCAAAAGGAACAATGCGGGACATTGTCACCAGTTATCTTCCATTCTGGACTGGAACACGTCTCTGGGTTTTGGCGCGTCCCCTATCGGGATTTGCAGAAACATTTTCGCAATACATAATGGAAGTCCAGCCGGGAGGGGGAAGCGATCATCCTGAAACTGACGGCCGTGCGCAAAGCGTAATTTTTGTTCTCGACGGCACGGTGACACTGACCATTGAAAATGAACATCACGAGCTGGAGGCCGGGGGCTATGCATATATTCCAGCGGGAGCAGGCTGGAAGCTCCATAATACCGGTGACGTGGTCACTCGTTTTCACTGGATACGCAAACAGTACGAGATGTTGCATGGACTTACTTTTCCAGACCCAATAGTGGCAAACGAACGTGATATTCTGCCCACCCCTATGCCAGACACTGACGGGCGTTGGGCAACCACCAGATTTGTCGATCCCTCCGACATGCGGCACGACATGCATGTTACAATCGTTACGCTGGAGCCCGGCGCAGTAATCCCTTTTTGCGAAACCCACGTGATGGAACATGGGCTCTACGTGCTGGAGGGAAAAGCAGTTTACAAACTCAACAAGGATTGGGTTGAGGTAGAAGCAGGCGACTTTATGTGGCTTCGAGCGTTTTGCCCCCAGGCCTGCTATGCAGGTGGCCCGGGCAAGTTTCGATATCTGCTTTACAAGGATGTCAATCGACACGCCGAACTTCGGTACGGTTCCAGATAGTAGGCCCCGATGTCACTGGCATGGATTGCGTCTACTTGTGTAACGTAGCGAGGCCCGCGACGGCAACAGGCCTGGTTATAACGTTCGAGTTCGATTTTGAGAATTGCGACGGCCCGTTTGTGGCAAGTTCCCGTCATTAGAGCTAGGCTAGGTTCACCCAAATAGAAGGACTCGACTTCCGCCTCAAGTGATTGCCCATCACAGGATCTGTTCAAATGCCCTCTATTCGTTGCAGATACTGATCGTAGTTCCGCAAAATCCGTCATAACATTCCGGCTTCTTTTGCGTGAACGCCAGATCAATTCCAGCCGATGGCAGGGAGATGGCTTCGCGATCCAGCCGAGTTAGTTCTCCTGTCTCTGAATTTCCTTCAACATCAGCAAAGCAATCATCTCTGCCGACGGCATCAGGTCTCGCTAAGAAATTGGATGGCGAATGAACTGGATGACGGTACCCACGAGACACGTCGCGAAGAACTCGGGGTGACGTCGGCGCGAAATGTCCTGCCCTGCCTGCGCCGGAAGCAGTCGATCACACGGTAATGCTTGAACACGGGAAACTGGAACAGTTGATGTGTCGGACGGCGCGAAAGGTGGTCCTTTCACGGCTGCAGCAATCGTGGCAGGGCCTAAACACGGAAGCGCCACAGTTGCCGGAACTCATGTATCGTTCGTTCTTGAGACAGGTTTCCGCGGAACAGCAGTCGTCAAATATACGCTAGCGAATTCATTTGGCACGTCTGCTGTCCATACGATCAAGTTCCTCATGGCAGCAAGGCCGGGATATAGCCAAGGATCAGGAAGTGATTGGCATCCTTACGGCGCAAGTACAGTCAACGCGACGCATGGCACGCGACCAGACTAACAATTTCGCCAGCCGAATGGAGAAACTGCACAATGAAGGAGACGGAGCCAGACGGAGTGATCTCGGTGGCGTCCGGTTGGGTTTTGCATCGGAAAAGGATGACCAATTAGCTAAGGCGTCTCGAACATCGCTGAACGAATTTGGAGAGACGGGGCAGACCGCATTCAACAACAAGATAGCTATCTGGTCTGGAGGATATGTGAACTTTGGTGACTTCAACGCCGACGAAACCGCGATCTCATCCACGACCGTCGGTGCCTCAGGAGGCATCGATTACCGTTTTTCATAATCCTTCGTTGCGGGCTTTGGTTTTGGTTACGGACGTGACAAATCCGATGTCGGTTCGGAAGGTCCTGAAAGCGAGGCGAAGGCTATTTCAGCAGCGGTATATGGATACTATCATCCATCAACCGGTATCTTCATTGACGGTCTTGCGGGCTACTCGTCGCTGGACTTCTCCAGCAGGAGATTTGTGACGCCCACGGGAGAGTATGCAATCGGTGATCGGAAGGGAGGTCAGCTTTTCGGGGCGATCACGTAGGATATGAATTCCGGAAGCACAAGCTCCTCATTTCTCCGTATGTCCGCGTTGAGGGCGCTTATGCGAAGCTAGATGCTTTTGACGAACTAAGTGGTCCCCCATGCTATCAGTTACAGCGACCAAGCTGTATCCAGCCTGGCCGGTGTGCTCGGGTGCGCCTCAAATATGAATTCGATATCAGGTTCGCCAGCGTCCAGCCCTCAGTTAGGATTAAATACACCTGCGACTTCGATAGTAGTTCACGTGCCAATGCTGGGCACACTGACCTCGTCGGGTTGACCAGTGTCATCGATATTGATGGCTCCGATAATGAACGCTTGGCACTTGGTTTGGTGTCGACACGAGCTTTGACAATGGGCTCACTTGGCATCGATTACCGCTACAGCACAGGCAATTCAGAAGGTAATCATGGCATCGGCTTGAGGTTGAAATCAACTTTTTGAATTTTGAGAAAAAAGCGTCGTGTTTTTGAAAAAACAAGTGGTGCTCAAAAATCGCCTTGAACCTGCAGATTGGGAGGCTTGTACCATTGGCTTTCGTCAATCTGGACCATGAACCCCTTTGGGTGCCAAAAGGACCAATACCCCACCTCATCTGGACAACGCCGAATGCTTGCGTCGCCGATGGTTTTGAAATGGGGAAGACCGACCGATCTGGTTCCAAGCTAATCATCGCTGTACTTCTGGAGCTTGCGCACAGCAATGCCGTCGTATCCTCGCCGGATTTCGTGCACGCCGGCAAGCCCATCGTTCCCACCGACCTCAACCGCTTCCGCTGTATCTGGACGCGCTTACAAGACGGAGCGATGTTTCGATGGCGTTTGAAAAGGACTGGCTGCCGTTGATATGCAAGGCTCCATAATCCTTGACGAGCCAAGCCTTGTTCGCGCTGCCGCTTAGAATGGAAGCGGCCCTAGCTATCTCATGGAAGCCGATGTACGTGAGGACATTGGGGACGGGTTCGCGCGTGTTTTCGGGGATTGGACGCCGCCCCTTGTGTCTCGCGCGCTCTATTATCTCAAAGCCGAGGCTTCGAGATAGGCCAGGTCCGACGTCAGTGCGCAGTGTGTTTTCGCCCAAGCTTAATTGACCAGATGACACAGCGTCTCGACATCCTGGTCCGTCAAAATCCCGGCCAGCATGTCGCGGCGGTTCATCGGCAGGATCGCTGCAATCGTATCGAGTGCTTGTGCGATGTTCGATTGGAGCGTCAGCAGTCATGGGTAAGCCCTCGATGATTCTGGGTGAAGTTTGAGGACGGTCTTTCCGAAATCCTGTCCCTTGAACAGAAGTGTTGACAGCAGCGACAGCATAGGAAGACCGTCTCCCATGTTCAGACCGGCGGCCACCGTCCCATGACGAAATTCATTGAGATGATGAACCGTTGCAGTGTCTCTGATCAGGCTACCGACAGAAAAGCGAATTTCTCTGCAAAGAGCGACAAGACGGTCTCGTTACCCCTTGCCGACAATCTGCTCGCTTCAGAGTGTGACTAAAATTGAATGCACCAACGACTTTTATAGAACGAAACTGGGTGCTTCCCTTTTGTCGTCCTTTCGATGCGAATAAGTGAGGTGCCGAATTAAACATCCTCGGCGCCCGAACGACTAATATGGCGTTTGAGCAAAGCGGCGGCAAATTCAAAGTCCTTGTTCTCGATGGCTTCCAGAATGCCTAAGTGATCTCTACAAGCCCTGCGGATGCGTTCTTCGCCCAAACGGTCAAAATCAGAATATTCGGTCATGCGGCGCAGATAATTTTGCCAACGCACAGATTGCGTAAAAAAGCGATTATTCGCCCCACGAAACAATGGTTTCGTGGAAGTTCGCATTGGCGTTGAACCAAAGATCCCTTGTGAGGCTTCTAATAGGCAGTACCGAAATTTCTATTTGCTCGCGCTGTAAGGCGGCAAGCTGGTTGAGATCGGGCATATAATCTGGTTGCGAAAGCGCACCGCACTCGATCACCAGACGGAAGGCGTAGCTTTCATTGACCGCGCGCTCATTATCGAGAGACTCTGCAAAGCGCCAGCCATGGCCCGGAAGGCGTTCTGCCAGACCTTCGGTGGCAAAGCGCATCAGAACCCGGCGCACCGCGCCGCGTGTCGCACCCAACTGATCGGCAAGTTCGGTTTCTGATACCTCGTCGCCAACCGCGCCAGACGCGCGCGCGCTCATCAGACGCCGGTAGAGTTCTTCCGACTCCGATGGGGGCAGTAGATTGTCGTTGAGTTCGTTCGGCTCGGGAATGCGGTGCAACTGATATCCGCGATTGGGCGTTTGACTGACAATACCTTGCTTTACAAGAAGATTGAGCACCTGTCGCACGGGCGACCGCGATACACGGAGCTCTTTTGCAATGGCAACATCCGACAGCCGGTCGCCAATATTCCAGCGTGCAGCGGATATGAGCGAGACCATTTTATGTGCGACCTCCGCCTGAAGACTGCTCAGACCGATTTCGCCTTCCGTTGATCTCTCAACGTCCATATTCATGCGCAGCGCCCCCTGAATGCGTTCATCCATGAACCTGTGCTCAAAGAATACGGGATATTTCGCAACAGACCATTTCTTTCTCGTATAGCCTATCCCATTGGGACGACAGGCGAATATTCCTGCAGGAATGGTGAAAACACATTGTTTCTGACATTAACAAAAAACTGTTGACTCTGCAATAATTGAATGTGATTTGTATTAAGTAGATACAAAATACAAAACATGGATTGAATATGTCAGTTGTCCCATTTCCATTCGTTACAGTTTCGGGCGTGCCGGAAGAGCGCGGGCGCCAATATGGGGTGCTGGCAGCAGAACGCATCCGGCGCAGCGCTGGTCTTTATTCCGGCACGCTCGACGCGTTTGGTCTTTCGCCTGAACGCAGGCAAAGCCTCATCGAAGAATTTGCCGGCCGGATCGAGGAATTCGACGCGTCCTATGTCGAGGAAATGCGCGGTATCGCCAAAGGCGCGGATGTGCCGTTTGAGCAGATCGTCATGATCAATGCACGAACGGAAGTCGTTGCGATGGCGCGCGCGGAAACGGGTTCGCCTGATCCTGAAGAGCAGGATGATGGCTGTACCGGTGCTCTCATCATGCCTGCAAAAAGTGCCTCTGGTAATCTGGTTCATGGTCAGAACTGGGACTGGCGTTCTGAATGTGTGGAAACCGGTATCGTGCTACGTGTTCGCAACACTAACGGCCCCGATTTTGTGACGTTTGTCGAGGCTGGTGGACTGGCGCGCAGCGGCTTCAATGAAGCAGGAATTTCGATCACCGCCAATTATCTCGAATGCGAACGCGACTATAAGAAGCTGGGCGTTCCTCTCGGCCTCGTGCGCCGAAAGGTGCTTGAACAGGAGCATTTTGCAAAAGCAATCAAAGCTGTGGCTTCGACACCAAAATCCTGCTCCAACAATATCATGATTGCGACGAGTGCCGGTTTCGGCATCGATTTTGAATGCGCGCCGGATGAATCCTTCCCGATCCTGCCGGAGAATGATCTGATCGTTCATGCCAATCATTGGGTCAGTCCGATCGCGTTGACGAAGTTGCGCGACACCGGCATCCCGTTTGTACCTGAAAGCTTCTACCGCGATTGGCGCGTTCGCCAGTTACTTGAATCACATGTTGGAAAAATTGGCCGTAAGGAGTTGAAGGAAGCTCTGTTTGACGATTTCCTGACACCTTATGCTGTCTGCCGCCCGCCACGTTCTGGCAATCACGACAATATCACGGCCACAGTTGCTATGGTGGTGATGGAAGCAGCGCTTGGCATGATGGAAATCGCGCCGCTGCCTGCTTTGAACCGCCAGTTTGCGACCTACTGTCTGCAGGATTATACGCCGCTACCGTCCGATGCCGCGCCACGCGCGAAATCCCTCTTTATCGAAGGCTAAAGAAATGCTGCGCTTTGCGCTTTCCAGAATAGGCATGGCCATTCCAACATTGCTGATCGTGGCAGTGGCTGTGTTTGTGATTGTCCGGTTGATACCGGGCGATCCTGCAGCCCTGATGCTGGGTGATTCTGCAGATGCTGCGACGCTGGCCGCGCTGCGCGAGCAGTTGGGCCTCGATCACAGCATCTTCACCCAGTTTCTGATCTGGGGCGGCAATGTTCTGCATGGCGATCTTGGCGTTTCCATTGCCAACCAGCAGTCGGTTCTTTCGCTGGTTCTGGAGCGCTTTTCGGTAAGTGCACGTATTGTCTTGTCAGCAGTGGTGCTTTCTACGCTTGTCGCTGTTCCGCTTGGAATGGTCGCCGCCTGGAAGCAGAACAGCCTGACTGATCTGACGCTTGTGACCTGTGCCACCTTGCTGCTTTCGGTTCCGGCATTCTGGATGGGCTTGCTGTTGTTGCTGGCCTTTGGCCTCAAGCTCGGCTGGTTACCGG
This sequence comes from Brucella intermedia LMG 3301, assembly GCF_000182645.1. Lineage (NCBI taxonomy): Bacteria > Pseudomonadati > Pseudomonadota > Alphaproteobacteria > Hyphomicrobiales > Brucellaceae > Brucella > Brucella intermedia. Next base: position 1,217,597 of record NZ_ACQA01000002.1, on the reverse strand, counting down.
TTGTCGGCTATGTCAGCTTTGGTGAGAACCCATGGAAAGCGTTTCTCTATCTGGTTTTGCCGATCACCACACTGTTTCTGCATGAAATCGGCGTCATTCTGCGGATGGCGCGCGCCTCGACGCTTGAAGTGCTGAACCTTGATTACATTACCCATGCCCGCGCCAAGGGACTGTCGGAAGCAACCGTGATGTGGCGTCATGCTTTCCGTAATGCGTTTGGCCCGACCTGGACACTGTTGGGGCTGATCCTTGGCAATCTGCTTGGCGGTATCGCTGTTGTGGAAACTGTCTTCACGATTCCCGGACTTGGCAGGCTTCTCGTCGATGCCATCTTTGCTCGGGATTATCCCCTCATTCAGGGCTGTTTGCTGTTCACAGCCTGCGTTTATGTGCTGGTCAATCTGCTCGTGGACCTTCTCTATCCGCTCTTCGACCCGAAGGTGACGGCGAAATGAAAAATCCCTCTCTCAACGCGATTATTGGCGGAATTCTGACCGCAACGCTTCTCACGATAGCGGTGGTAGGTTCCTTCTGGACGCCTTACAACCCGCTGGCACTGGACTTTACCGCGCGCCTTGCGCCGCCAAGCGCTGTGCATTGGCTAGGAACGGATGAATTTGGGCGCGACCAGCTGAGCCGCCTTATGAGAGGCGCATCGGCCAGTGTTTCAATCAGCGTGTTCACAGTCTTTCTCGCCACCCTCGGCGGTGTACTTATCGGGGCGATCAGCGGCTTCTTGCGTGGCTGGTTCGACCGGCTGTTGATGATGGTCAATGATGCTCTGCTGGCATTTCCCGGCATATTGATGGCGCTTGGTCTGCTGGCCGTCTTCGGTGCCAACAAGAATGGCATCATCTTGGCACTTGCCCTGGCCTATATGTCTTCGGTGATCCGCGTGGTCCGTGGCACGGTTTTGAGCCTGCGTGAACGGGAGTTCGTTGAGGCTTCCCGCGTCATGGGCAACTCGGAAATCTATACGATGGTGCGCCATATTCTGCCCAACTGTCTGGCACCGGTTCTGGTCATGGCAACGTCCATGTGCGGCTGGGCAATTCTCGCAGAAAGTTCGCTCAGCTTTTTGGGTCTGGGTGTGCCGCCGCCAGCGCCCACTTGGGGCAACATGCTGGCCGGAAGCCGCAATTTCATTGAGCAGGCTGTTTGGCTTGGTATTTTCCCCGGCCTCGCAATTTCGCTGTCGCTGCTTGGTATTAATCTTCTTGGAGACGCGTTGCGCGATCGCCTCGACCCACGCATGAGGAAGCGCTCATGACTTCCGCACCCCTGCTTGAAATCGACGATGTAAGCCTGCGTGTTGGTGATAGTGCGCTGGAGATCGTCAAGCGCGCTTCCTTCTCCATAGAAGCTGGCGAAATTCTCGGCATCGTTGGTGAATCCGGCTCTGGAAAAACCATGCTCGCGCGGGCGGTCATGGGGCTGGTTCCGGCGTCCATTAAAACAAGTCATGGTGCGATCCGCTTCAAGGGTCAGAACGTGTCAACGATGTCGCCGACCGCTTTGCGCGGGCTCCGTGGCGATGGTATTGCCATGATTTTTCAGGAGCCGATGACTTCGCTCACCCCGTCACTGACTATCGGGCGGCAGCTTGAAGAAGGGCTTGAACTGCACTTTCCCGCCGAGAAGGCGCAACATGCCGAATGGATCAGAGCCATGTTGTTGCGTGTTGGTATTGCCGATCCTGATCGGGCAATTGAGGCGTTCCCACATGAGTTCTCAGGCGGAATGCGCCAGCGCATCATGATCGCCTGCGCGATGCTCATGAAGCCAGATCTGCTGATCGCGGACGAGCCGACCACTGCGCTTGATGCAGTTATCCAGCGCGAGGTTATGGAGTTGCTGGTCGATCTCACGCGGGAACGCGGCACGACCGTTTTGCTGATTAGTCACGATCTTCCAATGATTGCGCGCTATTCCAATCGTGTGGTTGTGATGCGCCATGGTGAAGTGGTTGAAACGGGCGATACCGCTGATGTTCTGGCAAAGCCTCGGCATGATTACACCCGCAACCTACTCTCGACATTGCCGGTTCGTGGACCTTCGCGCGTGGTTCCAAAGGCTGATCCGCTGATCAGCGTGCGCGATCTTGTTGTCGATTTTGAAGCCCGGGGTGGCTGGTTCAAGAAAACTGGCGGCAAACGAGCTCTGCATGGGGTTACTATTGACGTCCTGCCAAACGAGGTTGTCGCCGTGGTTGGCGGTTCCGGTTCGGGCAAGACTACAGCCGCGCGGGTGATGGCCGGACTAGTCAGGCCGAGCGAAGGGAAGCTGTTGTTCAAGGGGCAGCCTGTCGAGAGACGTTCATCCCAATATCACGAATATCGTTATCATACGCAGATGGTGTTTCAGGACCCTTATTCATCGCTCGACCCGCGTATGAAAGTGGGTGAGTTGGTCGGCGAGGCCCTTCGTTTCTCGAAAGAGCTTTCCTCCAGCCAGAAAGTGGATCGTATTCGCGAAACACTGGAGGACGTTGGCCTCGGTGGAGATTATGCCAATCGTTATGCGCATGAAATGTCGGGTGGTCAGCGTCAGCGCGTGGCGATTGCGCGCGCACTCGTGCGACGTCCCGCTTTTGTCATCGCCGATGAAGCAGTCTCGGCACTTGACGTAACGGTGCGCGCGCAGGTTCTCGATCTCTTCGCCAAGCTGCAGCAGAGCTATGGCTTCGGCTGCCTGTTCATTACCCATGATCTGGGCGTGGTTGAACAAATTGCCGATCGTGTGGTCGTCATGAACGATGGTCGTATCATCGAGCAGGGAACGCGCGACGAGATTTTCGACGCGCCACAAAACGACTATACCCGCCGACTTTTGTCAGCCATTCCAATGCTCGAACTGACGGGCGAGGGCGGCGTCAAACTCAAATGGCGGGGCAATAATGCAAATACGAAACCGGGAGAGGCGGGCGGTCATGTCCATCACTGAGGAAAAGCCTGTCACCAAGCGGCAGGGCCATGGTAAAAAGCTCAGCTTCTACGATTTCGGGGCGACCACGTTTTTTGCAAGTCAGTTCGATCAGCGTTTCAGTTACTGCCTTTATGTCCCCGAGGACTATGATGAAGACGGCACCGAGACGCACGAACTGCTCGTCATCATTCACGGGACGGGACGGACGGCGGCACAATACCGCGATCACTTCGCAAATTTTGCGCGAGAGAACCGCTGCATTGTACTGGCACCGCTGTTTCCAGCCGGCATCGTCGTGAAGGGCGATCTTGCCAATTACAAGCGCATTGAGTTCCAAGGCATTCGCTTTGACCATATTCTGCTGTCGATGATCGACGAGGTGGCCGCCAAATATCGCCTTAAAAGCAATCGCGCCCTCATGTACGGCTTTTCGGGCGGCGGGCAGTTCTGCCAGCGCTTTTTCATGCTGCATCCTCATAGGCTCAAGGCGGTCTCTATCGGAGCGCCGGGCGTCGTAACTCTGCTCAACTCTGATTATGACTGGTGGGTTGGCGTTCGCGATGTTGAAGCACGTTTTGGCTGCCGCCTCGATCTTGAAGCGATGAAGGCCGTGACGGTTCAAACAGTGATCGGTGAGGAAGACACCGCAACCTGGGAAATCGGCATCCCGCATAACAGCGCGCTTTGGATGGACGGAGCTGATCTGCAAGGCGAGTGTCGCATTGACCGTATTGAAGCACTGGCAAAGTCGTTTGAAGCGCGTGGCATCGCGGTTCACCGGGACAGGGTGCCGGGCGTAGCTCACGAGCCTTTCAAAGTGTTGGAGCCTGTCGAAGCGTTTTTCGCGGATATGCTCAGATCACAAAGCTGACCCATGCCGCAAAATGAAAAACAAAAGGGGAAACAAAATGTTCAATTCAATCTCACTAGGCTCTGCACTTAGCATTGCGCTATTTGGGCTCAGCATCACATCCCACCAGGTACTTGCTGCAGACGAGGAAACCTTGCGTGTCGCCATTCACTCTGATGTTGCGAGCATCAATCCGGGCGTTAATCGCGATGCAAATGCCGATATGGTTGTTGCCCATATTGCCGAAGGTCTGGTCGCTTATGGCGACGATCTCGCAATCAAGCCGATGCTGGCAGAGAGCTGGACCTCGAATGCCGATCATACGGTCTATGAATTCAAATTGCGCAAAGGCGTCAAGTTCCAGAATGGCAAAGACCTGACTGCCAAGGATGTCGTCTGGAATTTCGAGCGTTATCTCAAGCCGGATACAGCGTTTCAATGCGTCAATCGCTATAGTGGCAAGGTCGATTCCGAGTTGAAGACGGTCGAGGCTGTTGATGACAACACGGTGCGCTTCAGCTTCGCAGCTCCTGCGCCAAACTTTGTCATCACCATGGCTACCATCCAGTGTACCCCTTGGATACTGAGCCCGGAATCCGTTGATGCGGATGGCAAGTTTGTAAAGCCGATTGGTACAGGTCCCTATGCTTTTTCCAAATGGGAGCGTGGCCGTTATCTGGACCTGACCCGTTTCGATGATTATTCGGCTCTGTCCGGCGATCTCGACGGTCTGGGAGGGAACAAGAAAGGTCATGTAAAGACCATTCAGTTCATGACTGTTCCAGATTCCAGCACGCGCACGAATGGTCTGCTTTCCGGTGAGATCGACTTCATCGATGAGGTGGAGCCGACTGGCGTCAAGGATCTGGAAGCGAAGGGTATGAAGATCAATGTGCAGCAGACGCCTGCATGGATGGTGCTTCAACTTCAGTCCACTTCCGATAAGCTGAAAGATCCACAGATGCGTCAGGCAATTGCTCACGCCATCGATCTTAACCAACTGGCAGCGGCGATCGGTGAGGGCATGTACGCGCCAAACCCGTCGGTCATTGCACCAAACACCATCTATTCGGATAATCAGGCGTCTGCCTGGCCGGCATATGATCCAGCCAAAGCGCAGGATCTGCTGACCAAGGCAGGCTATAAGGGCGAACCGATCAGCCTTCTGGTCGCCAACCGCCAGAACCGCGTGCAGGTTGCCACGATCGTTCAGGCATTCCTTGCAGCCTCCGGGATAAATGCGCAGCTCGAAGTGCGTGACTGGGCGACCCAGCTCGATCAGTATCGTCGGGGCGCATACGAACTTGCCGTTTTCGCTTATTCGGCTCGCCTTGATCCGCTGTTGTCTTTCCAGTCGATGATCGGTGACAAGAAGGCTGATGCCGCGCGCCAGTGGGATGATGCCAGGGCGGAAGACCTTCTCAAGCAGGTTTCAGCGAAGAGTGATGTCGAAGAACGCAAGAAGCTCTTCAACGAACTCAACACACTGATGGGCGAGCAGGTTCCGATCCTTGGTCTGGTAAACTTGCCATCGATCACAGCTGCTGGCCCAAAAGTGAACGATTTCAAGGGCTGGGCTGGTGATACGCTTCGTTTCTGGACAGTCAGCAAGACACAGTAAAACGCTCCGCTTTGCGAGCTTAGCATTGGGATAACCCCATGACGTCTACATCCTTTGACTACACCCGGACCGACGCTGTCGGTTTGGGAGAGGCCATTCGCGCAAAAATTCTGTCTCCGCATGAGGCTGTTCATGAGGCATTTGCAGCGATTGATCGGTGCAATCCCAAGCTGAATGCTGTGATCCATGAGATGCGCGATCAGGCGGAAGAACAGCTTAAATCGCTGCCAGCGGGTCCGCTCAGCGGTGTTCCGGTTTTGTTGAAGGACGATTGCCCTTCCTATGCCGGTGCAGCAATGTCCTTTGGATGTCGTGCGGCCGAGGGAAATATCTCGCAGCGCGATCACGAGCTCGTCAAACGGTACAAATCTGCTGGTCTGGTTGTGGTAGGCAAGACCAATTTGCCCGAGTTTTCCTGCAATATCGCAACGGAATCCTCGCTGCATGGTCCTGCACTTAATCCCTGGAATGTGACACGCAGCATTGGCGGTTCTTCCGGCGGCGCTGCTGCGGCTGTTGCCGCGCGTATGGTGCCTGTAGCCTATGGCAATGACGGAGCAGGCTCGATCCGTATCCCCGCATTTTGTGGGGGGCTTTTCGGGTTGCGTCCGTCGCGTGGGCGTGTCCCATGCGGTCCGGTCTCGACAGAAAACTGGGGTGGAATGGTCAGCCATCATGTGCTGACGCGTTCGGTTCGCGATTCCGCAATGATGCTTGATTTGACAGATGCGCTTGAACCAGGTTCGCTTTACGCAGCCCCAGCCAAAACGGACCTGTTCGTCAACAGTGTCAAAATGGCGCCGCGGAAGCTTCGTATTGGCGTCTGGCAGAAGTCCGACCTTCGTCGTGATGTGGACGAGCAGACGGTCGCAGCACTGGAGGCCACGATCGCGCTGTGCAAACAGCTGGGACATAGCATTGTTCGGGTGAAGCCTGATTTTGACGGCGTTCAGCTTGCAGATGCCGTACAAAAACTGATCGCCGTTTACACCGCAATTGAAGTGACGGATGTTGCCACGACGATGGCAAAGCCTGCCAATGACCTCTATTTTGAGCCTTCAAATCTGGGGTTGGCCGCTTATGGCAATGGCTTGACTGCGACAGAGGTTATTCAAGCGCGTTTGACCGCGAACGGTACGGCGCGCAGCTTTGGTCGTCTGTTTGAAGAATGCGATGTGGTGCTAAGTCCGGTGATGCCGGTTGGATCATTTCCGCTTGGCATGCTCGATGTGCGCTCACCCGATTGGAAGGGTTTTGCCCGGCAGTTTCTGGAGCTGACAACCTTCACTCATCCGGTCAACGCTGCCGGCTTGCCTGCGATGAGCGTTCCACTTCACGAAACGTCTGATGGCCTGCCAATCGGCAGCCAGTTCATTGCCCCTTATGGGGCTGAAAATCTTCTATTCGAACTTGCAGGTCAGTTGGAGGCCATGTGCCCCTGGTCGGATCGAATACCCGCCGTTCACGCCTGAAATCAAGAGACAAGCGATGCTCTATACAAAGCCCTATTTCCAGCCGTCCGATATGACCGAGGTTTTCGATCTCGTAGATAGAATGGTGCTTGGTACTTTGATCACCAGCCATGAGGATGGCGTTGCGATATCGCACCCGGTCTTCGTGATGGATCGGACACGCGGCGAAAACGGCACGCTGGTCTCGCATGTTGCTGCATCCAACGATCATGTTGAGTTTCTGAAACGTGGCCTGCCATCAATTGCAATCCTGATGGATGCTGGTCATTATGTGTCATCGTCTTGGTATCCGGGTTGTCCGGAAAGGGACAGCGCGCCGACCTGGAGCTTCATGGTTGCTCATATCCATGGCACGCCCAAAATCTTATCGGAAGCAGCGACTGCAAAGCATCTCCAAGAACTCGTCAAACATATGGAAAAGGGTCGTGACAAGCCTTGGCAGATGAAGGAACTCGGCCCCCGGTGGTCTGGAGCGGCGTCTGCGCAATATTGTCGGCTACGAAATGCCTATTGAGAAGATGGAAGTCAAGTTCAAGCTCGGACAGGATGAGCGGGCAGCAGATATGAGTGTTGCGATCAAAAAGTTGCATGAAGAGGGGCGGGAACACCTCGCCGAAATGATGGCCCGTCACTGCAAGCTTACAGAATAAACTGGATTGGGTTTGTGACAGTTCGAGAGTGCCGCAGGAGGCAAGGCAAGCTTGCTCGCTCGGCTTCAGAAAAGAGGCAGCACTGTAGTGCCTACAGAGCAAGAACCAATCAGCTTCTTTGCGAGCGCGGTGCGAAATTGCGGGCGGCATTATTCACCAGCAGATCAATCGAGCCGGCTTCCGTCAAGACGGTCTCGACCAACCTTGTCACGGATGCCTCATCTGTAACGTCACAAGGTAGCATGGTTATACCTTCCAAGTTTTGAAAATTTGCGCGCCTGTTCGTCCCGAACACGCGGTATCCGGCGTTAAGCAGTGCTTTTGCCGTTGCCAGGCCGATGCCGAAAGAGGCTCCGGTAACAAGAGCAACATCAGGTTTTGAGCGATTCATGGGATAGTCCTTAAGTTAGGAAATTTACAGCGCGCCGAGGCTGTCGGTTCGGTTTTTTGAGGCTGCTTCAAATTTCGCCGCTCCAAACGGCGGAAAAGTACGCTGGCATTCACGCCTCCGAAGCCGAAACCATAGGAACGCGCATATTCCATGACTTTCGACTGGGTTCTTTCGCCATGAAACCTAGACCTTTACCGACACTGTCCGGGTCATTTAAATTAAGAGTAGGTGGTACGATCTGGTCGCGCAAAGCAAGGATCGTAAAAATTGCTTCAAGCCCCCGCGGCCCCCAGAAGATGGCCGGTCGTTGATTTGGTTGCACTGACAGCGACGTTGGCCCCGGCACCAAATACGGATCTTATAGCCCTTATTTCTCTGGATCTCCGATCTGTGTGGAGGTTGCGTGTGCATTGACGTGAGCGATATCTTCAGGAAGAACGGATGCCTGAGATATTGCAATCTCTATTGCCCGGCGTGTGCCGCTGCCGTCTTCCGGACCAGATGTGATATGATGAGCGCGCCAGTGCCTGGGTGAAGGCTTCGATTACGAGGATTCCCGCACCTTCTCCCATAACAAACCCAGCGTCAAAGGAACGGGAGGCCTTTTCCGGAGTTTCATTGAAGCCAGTTGAGAGCGATCTTGCGGCAGCAAAGCCGGCAAGGCTGACTTTAATCACACAGGCTTCCGTCCCTACGCAGATCGCGGTATCGGCCTCGTTGGATCTGATAAGGCGCGCGGCGTCTCCGATTGGCCGTTCGTCGGTCCGTCGAAGACAGGGTGCTGTAAGCCGATCGTTTCTCAAGTAACTCAGGAATGTCAGCGTGCGCCAGTGGCCATACGGTGCAAATGTCCGCAGGTCGCTTGCCTCTTGGACGCCAGCCCCTGATCAGCGATATGTTGGCCTTGATCCAGGTCTCATCAATGAAGCAGAACAAAACTGATTTGGGAACCGCTGTCGCTCAGAAAAACACGGAAACGCTCTGGGACTAATTGTGCCCGGAAATAAGACCACATACATCCAGCCAGAACTTTGCGATAGAATCTGGAACACGGCCAGCCCTCCTGACCCAATGAATGCTCAATTAAAAATAATGGAACTCAAGCAGACATCAACCTGTCTTATGAATAAAAATAAGCTACCAACATCTTGAATAAGAGTTATAAATTTTATTCATCAAAACATAATAAATATGGAGTTATTTATTACGATTGACGCAATAATAATTTAATATAATTTCATCACTGTGAATTTAATAAAACTCCAGCACAATCCGCGCAAAAGATAATAAGGCGATATTCTTTATTGCATTTAATAAAGCATAACCACCTATCTGATTTCCGTATAAATCTCTTTGCGTCCATATAAGCTTGTCCGTTCAGGTTTAAGATCTTGAGTATGCATGACCAGTGGCCTCAGTATTTGTCCCCCATGTCGTTAAAGCAGTGAGACCAGTTCAAAACTGGTGTGTACCCTTACATCACTGAGTGTTTTTCGCTGTCTGTAGCTGAGTTTTCTGTGTCCCGACAACTGCCGCTGCAGCTGGTTCGCCCTCCCAAGTTGGTGGTCGTTGCGGCACGGTTTGGGAAACGACGGCTACAGCCTCCTATACATTTAAAAGGCGAGACAACATGCGTAATCGCCTCGCAATTCTGACAGGGAAGAAGCCAAGACTAACACAGAAACACACTAAAGGAGAGTATTATGCATACAAGAAAGACTATGCTCAGTATATCCTGTTTCATGATCTCGGCAGGACTGCTATCCGCCGCTCATGCAGCGCAAGTCGATGGTAAATTGCAGGTCAAGGTTAATATTGGATCAGCCTGTGAGTTGAAAAGCGGAGACACGTCAGTTCTTGATTTTGGAAATTTAACCAATCTGAACGATAAGGATCATGAGGCACAAACGACTACCGGCTCTGGCATTGAACTTCAATGCGGCAAAGGCATTGCATTCAAGGTAGGATTAGATGCGGGACAGAACCCCAAATCTCCCGGTAATGTTTGTTTACGCAGAATGAAATCTGGCTCTGAATATATTGACTATCAACTTTATTTACAGCCGAATAATTATCAACGATGGGGACTTGAAGAAAAGGGTGGAACATTTGTATGGTCTGGTATAGGTGACGGAACTATACAGAAGCATATCGTGTACGGCGTAATTTTGAAGCAAGCAACCCCATCCTCCGGAACGTATAATGATACTGTAACTGTTGTCGCGACCTTCTGAATATTTGTATAAGTATTCCGATAACGTGTTTTCTGTGTTCATTGTGGAGAAGGAGCGTGAGCCCCGGCATTGTCCCGGTTAGGATTCCTCGACAAACTTTGGCACGTTCAAAATGTCCTTGAGGGAAATGACTCAGATCAAGACATAGCAACCCACAAGAAATATACATAAATTCAGTAATTATAATATTGCATTAATTAGTATTATAGCAGATTATCCAATTAAATAATTGGAAATCAAGATTTTTCCTCATGAAATTGCGGTTTATTTTGAATAGCCATCCTTGGAATTTGCGTGATTAATAAAAGTATTAATGCTAACATTATTGTTAATTTAAGCTATACATCATTCTATAGTAAGTTGTTTGTATATTCTGCATTAAATGCCTTGCGATACAATTTACTATTTCCAGTATTACGTGGATAATATCCGGGTATTAATGCAATTCATCCCGTATAAATGAAAATCATGTAAAACATTCTCATGCTTTCACGATGCATGATTTTTTACAGTACGCCGACAATAATTCTCTATTTTAGATATGGAAAAACAACATATTAATTTCGCGATGTAAGTATGACTATAAGCAGAACATTAATTCAAACAGAACGCACACTAAAGGAGAATATTATGTATACTTTAAAACTAATGACCAACATATCCTGTTTGATGATCTTGGCAGGGTTGGTGCCGGCTGCTAATGCTGCACAAGTCAATGGTAAATTGCAGGTCAAAGTCAATATTGGAGCGGCTTGTGAGTTGAAAAGTGGAGATAAGTCCGTTCTCGACTTCGGAAGCTTGAATAACCTGAATGATAAGGATCATGACGAGCAAACTGCTGCCAGCACTGGTGTTGAGATTCAATGTAGCAAAGGCATAGCTTATAAAATAGGTCTCGGTTACGGGCTCAATCCATCTAATAGTCATCGCCAGATGAGCAATGGCGGTTCTTTTGTATCATATGATCTATACCGAGATTCTGCTCGCACTCTATGGTGGGGACGGCTTATAGACACTTCGTCTATACTTAGCGGCGTAGGCAATGGTGTTATCCAATCGTACCCGGTTTATGGACGCATTCCCAAGCAGGCCACACCTGCGACCGGCGCATATTCCGACACTGTATCCATTGAGGTTAGCTTCTAAAACCCTCCCGGAGATATTTCCATGTCCAGAATTTCAGTCTTGCTGGCGGTTGTCTCCGGGTTGGTTTGCGTGAGTAGCGTTCAGGCCGCATCTTTGCAGGTGTCGCCGATTTCCCTCGATCTCACCGCACCCGCCCGTACATCCTCCGTCACACTTCGCAATAATACCGACGGTACAACCAATGTTCAGATTCGTGCTTACAAATGGACTCAGGTCGCGGGTGTAGACCAATTGATGCCTGCCAATGACGTTATCGTTAGTCCGCCTGCTGCCGCGCTGCGGCCAGACACAACCTATACGATCCGTGTCGCTCATCTTGGAGCGCCTTCCCAAAAGATTGAGCAAAGCTATCGTCTCCTCATTGATGAACTGCCTGACATCAATGTTCGTCGCCGCAACACCGTCATCAATTTTGCCACACAATATTCCATTCCGGTGTTTTTTTCCGATCAATCCGCGAGTGCAGATTTGCGTTGGAAAATGCAGCGCAAAGGCAAGGAGCTGGTGATCGAAGCGACCAACTCGGGCACACGTCATGCCAAGGTTGCTAATTTAAGTGCTTCAACGCCTGGCGCACGCGTCAGTTTTGGCAGTGGTCTCAATGGCTATGTGCTGCCCGGCAGCACCATGCGCTGGGCCGTTGCAGTCGGCTCCATTCGGACCGGGGACAAAGTCACCATCAAGGCCGAAGGGGACGACTATGCCGTTAACCAGTCAGTCGTTGTCTCGGGCCACTAGATTAGTAATGACGCTCTGGTGCTTGTTATCCGCAAGCACCAGAGTGGCACAGGCTGAAGAAGCCGCGCCCGCCAACCCTTCAACACAAACATTTATGCTCGGTGTTGTTATTAATGATCAGCCAACCGATGCGATCGCCGCTTTCAAGCGTCTGCCCAATGGCAGATTTGTTGTCACACCGGGTGACTTGGAGACTGCAGGCATCAAGTCAAAGATTGGCAAGTTAGGTCCGGATGGCTTGATTGATCTCGATACGCTGGTCGGCGTTACATGGCGCTATGATGAACCGCGCCAGCTCATACTCTTTACTGCACCGGATGCCGCTCGTGTCCCTAAACGCATCGATATCGGTTCAACAGCCAAACCCATCGACTTTTCCCGCGTGCGCTCCAATCTGGGCTTTGTCCTTAATTACACGCTGTATGGCGCCACGGGTTGGGGCGGTGGTTCGCACAAAGCCTTTAGCGGCAGTTTTGATGCGCGGCTTTTGACACCATACGGTGTCACTTCGACCTCGGCGCTTGGCAAGTTTGATGCCTTCGTGGACAAGACGAGTGAATTCAGCAACGGACTAACCCGTCTCGATAGTAGCTGGCGCTATACCGATCCCAAAAGAGCATTGGTGTATCAGGCTGGTGACAGTATTTCTGGCAGCCTTCCCTGGAGTTCCTCCTGGCGATTTGGCGGCATTCAGTTAAAGCGCAATTTCGCCATTCGCCCCGATCTCGTCACCTCCCCGGTTCCCAATCTGTCCGGCAGCGCCTCCCTGCCTTCATCGCTGGACCTTTATCTTAATAATATCAAAGTCTTCTCAGGCAATGTGCCGGCCGGCCCATTCGATTTCCGCGGACTTCCCTTTATCAATGGCAATGGTGACGCAAGCATTGTCATGCGCGATGCACTTGGTCGTGAAATCCGTACACGTTACGCTTACTATTACGGACCCAACATGGTGGGTAAGGGAATTTTTGACTTCTCGACCGAACTCGGCTTTCCCCGTCTTGGCTATGGTGAGAACTCTTTTGAATATGATCAAAATCTAGCAGGTTCCGCCAGCGTGCGATACGGTCTGACTGACTGGCTAACCATAGAAGGCCATTTTGAAGCCACCAGAGGTCTGGTCAACGGTGGCGCTGGTTTCATCACCAGTCTGGGGTCTTTCGGATCGTTTAGTGCCTCATTGGCTGTCAGCCGTTACAGTGGCGCAGGCGGCGTTGAGAACGGTGGCAAGGCGACAGCCACGTTTCAGACCGGATATAATGGCTATTCGTTCTATGCCGATACCAGTCGTAGTTTTGGTGATTACAATGATATCGGCTTGGTCGTTGACCGGCTGCATGGAGCAAAAACACCGGTCTCCGTTCGCGCGCGCAGCATCGACAATGTGGGCATTTCTTTCCCGCTCTTTTTTGACCCCTCTTCGCTTGGAATTAATTTCTCCCGCGTGCGCGGTGCAGGCAAAGGTGACGATGCCAGTCTTTTGAGTGTTTCGTGGTCACGAACCGTGTTCGAAAAGGCCTCTCTCTATGCGACCGCCTATACGGATTTCGAAAAACGCAAGAACTATGGGTTTTTTGTGGGGTTCAGCATTCCGATTGGCGATAACATGACGGCCTCGGTCAGTGCCGATAGTGATGGTGTTGATACCACTTTGACAAAATCTGCGCGCCTTGGCGAAGACCCGATTGCCTGGTCATTGCGCGATCGCGAAAATCTAAGAGGCGGAGGTAACCGCTCAGCTACCGTTGATTATCGTTCCTCCTTTGGCGAGTTCTCCGGTTCCGTCGATCAGGCTGGTGACATGGGCCGCATAACGGCCACGGCAGATGGTGCGCTTATCATTGCCGGTGGCGGTATATTCTTTGTCAATCAGGTCAGCGACTCCTTTGCTGTCGTCAAGGGCGGCGGGCCCAATGCGCCAGTTTCACTCAATGGTCGGCATGTCACGAATACCAATTCCTCTGGACATGCTGTTGTATCGGACCTGCAATCCTATCAAAACAATACGGTCACCATCGACCCCACGAACCTGGCTGTCGATCTCCAGCCCGAGAGCACGCAGGCCATTGTTGTGCCCGCAGATCGATCCGGTGTTGTCATTGATTTTGGAACAAAACGAATGAGCGCTGCGACGGTCATACTGACAAATGCAGAAGGCAAACCTTTGCCGATGGGAGCGGAAGTCTTGCAGGACGGAACAGGACAGCCCGCAGTTATGGGGTATGACGGCCGTGTATGGCTTACCGACCTGTCTCCGAAAAACAACCTGACCGTAACGTTGCCCGAAGGGCTTGGCACATGCCATGCAAGCTTTGATTACAAGCCGGTTCCGGGCTCCATACCTGAAATTGGCGGGGTGATATGTAAATGAAACGGAGAGCTTTCATGTATATGTCGGGTGTTTTCCCCCCTAGCAGATGCCTGGGCAGTCACAAAACGGCTCAGTCGAACATCTTCCTCTGCCTGCTGGCTCCGATCATATTTGCCATCCTCACATTAGAACTGTCACCGGCTGCGGCCGGTGGCGGTGGGGTCTGTACCCTTAAGAGCCTTGGCACATTCGGCAATACAGTGGTCGATGTTGTGGGGAATGCGGCTGCATCGGCAACAAGTCAGGTGGAGTATAATTGCAGATCGTCCATTAAATTCAACAGTATACAATTTTGCACCTACATACAGGCTGCAGATGGCAATCAGGCAAACTCGCAAGCAGGCAGCACTTTCTATCAGGCGCGGGACGCCAATGCGCATCTTGCCTGGCAGATGAGGCTTCAAAATGGTGGAGATATGCCGGTTGGAAAGTATGGTAGCACAAGATCAACTGTTGGCTGGACACATTATACCAATTGGTCGCCATCAAATCAGAGCACCATTGCCTCACAGCAACTCACATTAACTTATCTCGACCGCCAACAGCAGGATCGTGTGAAGGCGGGCGTTTACAGCAACGCTTATCAACTGGTCACACAATACAAGTTCAATACCGGCACCCCTGCGTCATCGTGCAGTTCAGGTATTGCCGATCCCGACGGAACGATCTTCAGTAATTTTATGACAACTGCGAATGTTACCAAGAACTGCCAGTTGGAGAATTTTCAGGACATTGATTTCGGAAATCAAAATGGACTTGAGTTTACGTCCAGGGGTGCAGGCCAGTTCCGTGCTTATGGCAATGTCGGTATTCGTTGCACATATCAGACGCCCTACAAAATCAGTATAAATAGCGGCGATAATCCTGAAAATGGTGTCGCACGATTAAAGAGTGACAATAATTTTTTACCCTACAAACTGCTCCAAGCAGGATGTAAAGCGGCATGGGACGACAAGAATGTTCTTTCCGGTAACGGCAATACCGTCAACATTGTCGATAATCATCAGGTCTGCGCGGAAATTTTAACGCCACTCGCAATAGCACCGGCACCGGGTATCTATATTGATACCGTTATTGTAACAGCAACGTTTTGAAACAAAGAAAGGAGTAATATCGCCCTGGATTCTGTCGTAGAGTTTTTGGCTTTTCAAGGTTGGAGTTGCCCCTTAGACGTTTGATCACAGGCATGGATGGATCGGGATGAACCTGCATCGTTCTGGCTCTTTTGTCCAGTATTTGCAGATGAATTCATATGGAGCGAGGCCCTTGAGGGTCTTTAATCGTCGGGTAAAAATTGTAGGTCGATACGAAATTGTCGAGATGCTGGCGGAGTCGGTCGCGGCTCTCATAATAAAGCGCTTGACGGTGGTGTCCTTGATGGTTCGGTTTATGCGCTCGATCTGGCCATTGGTCCAAGGATGTTTTGTCTTGGTGGTGCGATGCTCGATATAGTTGGTGGCGCAAGTATATTCGGAGGCACGAGACGGCGGTAAGATAATGCGCGCCCCGCAACCAAAAATACCAAAAACCCGCCAAATGACGGTTTGGCGTTCAAAAATAGCTCACTCTCCACAACATACGAAAGCCGCTCCCAGCACGCTCCACGCTGACACTTCACCCTCGCACAAGAATCTGGAGGTGAGGAAAAGACTTGGCGTGGCGCGGACAATGAAAACTCATGGTACAACAGTTGTCGCATGATTAATTAGGCCTACCACATCCACGGTATCGCCAATCTTACAGCAAGTTTCTTCGACGGGACGAGGTCAACGTTTCCTGGACCACTACTTCACCAGCCGTACCGAACGCGTGTGAGGCGGCGTCGGTGGGGCGGTTGCTACAACAAGAACAATGACAAGTACCCAGTCTATGATGAACGGTCCGGAGATACGAGCCTGTCAAGCTGGGTGACCGCTATGCGTATAACGGAACGCTCGGGTTCCGTGTTTCATTCTAATCCTTTTCGTCTGCAGCTGAGTTTAATGCGTCTGTGTTAATTCAACAAACCGGAATGTTGGTTGGTCCCAAAACTCTTGCCGAATTCAATAGTTTAGCAAATCCTTTGATGACGAATAACATTTGGCGGGCGGTTGCGAATGAGCAATTTGGGCTGGCGGGAATTGCCCCTCCGCAACCAGGCTGTCAACGGCCCGGGTGGGACATCGGCGACCTGCAGGCAATGGAAACGGGGGAAACGTCGCTTCGCGAATTCGACTGCGCTGGGTCGCGTTCTGTGCGCGCTCATGGTTCCCGCAGCAGTCATCAGCAATTCCTCATTTGTAGGGCCCGTCCGTGCCCAGCAGCAATCTGGCTCGGGTGGTGCGGGCGGTGCGGAAGGCACGCCCCCATCGCATTTCGACGCCAAGGGAAATCCGGGCGGACAGGGCTCCGGTGCTTCCGCCATGTCCGGCGGTGGCGGCGGCGGAGGTGGAGCAGGCGGTGCCGCGGGTGGGAATCACGTTGGCAATAACGCTTCCGCCGGAAGGGGCGGCGCTGGTGGCGAAGGTGCAAGAAGCGCGCATGGCGGTGAAGCGGGCACCAACGGTGTCATTGGATATCTAGGGAGTTCGGTCCCCGGTGTTCTGCTCCTGCGCGGTTTGGCTGGCGATAGCGGCAAGCCAGGCGATGTCGGGAAAAAGGGGCAAAGTGCATTTGCAACCGGCAATGGCGCTTCCGGCGGTGGCGGGGGCGGAGGCGGTGGGGGCGGAACGGGCGCGATTTTCACCGGCGATGTGATGACATTGCACCAGCAGACGGTCATTGGTGGGGATGGTGGTGCTGGTGGTGCTGGCGGAAAAGGTGGCGACGGCGTTACCGTATGGAACGTCTTCACTGTTTCTCCGGGCGAGGGTGGCAGCGGCGGGGGTGGCGGTGGCGGTGGCGGCGGTGGCACCGGCATATCAACGGCTTTCAACCTTACTGTCCGCAGCGGTGGCACGATTTTAGGGGGCATGGGCGGTGCTGGCGGGGCTGGCGGCATCTCGGGCATGCATGCGGACGAAAACAACAGCGGCAGCATCATGGTCTGCGAGGACGATGAGGGCGAGATTGAATGTTCCAGCCCGATTTCGATCCCGTCCGCATCTTATGACACGCTTACAACCGGCGGCGGACGCAGTGGCGACGGCGGTGGCGGTGGAGACGCTATCAGCAGTTCGGGTCAATCCGTAATCGCGATTGAAACAGGTGTCACGGTGCGTGGTGGCGATGGCGGGCGGGGCGGTGCAAGTCTGCCCGGCGGCAATACGGCGTCCGATGGTGGACACGGAGGTCGTGGTGGCGACGGGATCACGTCGACGGGCGAGGCTGCAACCATCACTAATGCTGGTGCCATAAGCGGTGGTAATGGAGGCAACGGTGGACGCGGCGGTGGTGGTGCGGATACCGGCGGTAATGGCGGCAAAGGTGGCGACGGCGGCATCGGTATGTCCATGAGGGCCGGCGGAACGCTGGCCAATGTAAACGGGGCCAGTATCTCGGGCGGCAACGCCGGTGCTGGTGGTAAAGCGCCATCAGCTCCCTTCAATCCGCCATCCTGGTGGTACAAGGGCGCGGATGGGCAGAACGGAACCGCGGGGGTCGGGGTCTATTTCTCGTCCGGCGACGCGACGTTGTTCAACGCCGGTACGATTTCCGGCGGTGTCAATCAGGACGGTTCCTACGCCAATGCAGTTACGTTTTCCGGCAGCAACAATACGCTGGTCCTCGGAGCGGGTTACACCTTCAACGGCAAGGTGGTTGCGGGTTCGAGCGCCCAGAACACGCTGGTCTTCGGCGGAAGCGGTACGGCTCAGTTCGAACTGACTGGTTTTGAAAGGAGATTTCAGGGGTTCGACGCGCTGGAGAAGCGTGACAGCAGCACATGGACTTTGACCGGCTCGGCTGAAACGTTCAGCGGCGATCTCGGTGTTCATGGCGGAACACTGGTTCTGGCCTCCGGTGCTCAGCTCAACACCACAGACGTTCTTATCGGTTCGGTGCAGGGTGAAAGCGCCTTGCTGGAGGTGACGGGCAGCGGCACCAGCCTCAACATAAGCGGCGCGTTGAATGTTGGAGGTTACGGCGATGACTCGCTGAATGTTGAAAATGGTGGGCGGGTTAATGTCGGCGGCGATCTTTCCGTCGGCGACACTGCATCGGCGATTGCGGGTTTGCAAAATGGGTTGACGGTCAGCGGGAAGGGTTCCACGCTTCATTTCGGTGGCACCGCCGATATTGGCGCTCTCCTTTCTGTGACGGACGGCGGCGCGGTTCACGGCAGGCAGTTACACGTTGGTGCGGGTGATCCGGGCAGCAATGCGGCGCAGATCACGGTTGATGGTGCCGGTTCGCTCCTGAATGTTGCTGAAATCGATGTCGGTTCGGTCGGGAACGGTTCGCTGACGGTGTCGAATGGCGCAAGCGTTGGACAGGCTGCGGCGGGCAGCGTCTTGCAGGTCGGACAGAACGGCGCGCAAGGTATCGTGAATGTTGGCGCGGCTACGGGCGATACCGCGGCTGCAGCCGGAACAATTCACAGCACTGTGGCGCTGGGCAATCAGGGCACGCTCAACCTCAATCATAATACGACCGGCTACCGCTTCGATACGACGGTGGAAGGCACCGGCACGGTCAATTTCCTTGGCGGAACGACGACAGTCTCCGGGCAGGGACTGGCCCAGTTTTCCGGTCAGTCGAATATCGACAACAGCAGTGTGGTCCTGGCGAGTTCGGCTGTGGTCGGTGGCAATGTCGCCGTCAACACTGGCGGCACACTGAGTGGTTCCGGCACATTGGGCAGTACCATGGTCAGGAGCGGCGGTACGATCATTGCCGGTTCGCAGTCGCAACTGAAGGTCAACGGCGATCTCACGCTGGAGAGTGGGGCGAGCTTTAACTACGATCTAGGCACGTCCAACGCCCATAAGGCTGCGTCCATTCAGGTCAACGGTGATTTGACATTAAACGGTGCGACAGTGAATGTCACCGGCACCTCCGATAGCGCATTGATCGGCTATCATCGTCTGATTTCCTATGGCGGAGCGCTGACGACTGCCAATGCCGGTTTGGTGGTAGGCGAAACGCCGATTACCGATCCCATCGGTTATTCATATGCCATCGATTACGCGCCGAATGTCGTGGATCTCATAGCGCTGCCGAACGGTCTGGACCTTCTCCAGGTATGGGGCGGCAGTGCATCGGCTCTTGACGGCGGCGATGGAACCTGGTCGGCATCGGATCAGAACTGGCTCGATCCGCTGGGCGGCAGCAGCGCACTGGGTTCGGGATGGGGAAGCGCCTATGGGGTGTTCCGCGGCATTGGCGGTACGGTCACGCTGGATGGAACGCAAACAGCTGTTGGCCTACAATTCGTGAGGGGCGATTATACTATCACCGGGGGCACCGCCCTGAACCTCATCAGCTACTCGGGAAATGGTATTATCATCCCCGTGCCGGAATTACGGGTACTGGCCGGTGAAACCGCAACAATCGAATCGACGATTACCGGAAGCAAGGGTTTTGAGAAAACCGGTGACGGGCTGCTCATTCTGTCCGGTTCCAACAGTTATTCCGGCGGCACCATCCTCAGTGCGGGCACCCTACAGATTTCGGCGGCGGATAATCTAGGGCAGGCCAGGAACGATCTTACGATCAACAACGGCACCTTACAGACGATCGGCACCATATCGTTTGGCAGTCTTGTAACGCTCGGTGGTGAAGCGGCATTTGATGTCGCATCGGGCACGGAACTGCAACTGACCGGGATTATTTCCGGTTCCGGTTCGTTGACCAAGCAGGGCGATGGCACGCTGCTTGCCGGAAATACGGCCAACGGATGGTCCGGTGGCACGCTGATAGAAGCGGGAACATTGCGCATGGCGGCAGGTAGCGCCGGTGCGTTGCCCGATATGACCGACTATGTGATGACCGGCGGTACGCTGGATCTCAATGGCAATGCCCTGACCATGCGTTCCTTGTGGGGCAGCGACGGTATCATCGCTATCGATAATGCGAGTCTTACCGTCAATCAGGATGAGGACACGGTTTTTGCGGGCGACATAACGGGCGCAAGCGCCAATAGCAGCCTGACCAAGGACGGCGACGGCATTCTGGTCCTGACCGGCAACAACAGTTTTCAGGGGCGGACCAATATTCTGGGCGGTATGCTCGCAATATACGAGGCAGAGAATATCGGCACCGGAGCGGCAGGCATTTCAATCAGCAATGCAACGCTCACGACGCTTGGCGATATTACCTTGGCCCGCGATTTTGAACTTTCCGGTACGGCGACAGTCGACACGCTGCTTGGCACGGCGCTCGATCTGACCGCCGATGTGTCGGGCAGCGGCTCGCTATATAAGGAAGGGGCGGGCTCGCTTATCATCAGCGGCGGTGCCAGCCATAGCGGCGGTACCACGATTGCCAACGGTTTCCTGCAAATCGGCAATGGCGGCACCACGGGTTCGATTGCGGGCAATATCGTCAATAATGGCGGTCTCGTCTTCGACCGCCTGAACAGCTACACCTATTCCGGCATGGTTTTGGGGGGCGGGCGCGTTGATCCAGGCAGGGGCGGGCACCACTGTCCTCACTGGTGAAAACAGCTATACCGGCAACACGTTTATCGCTGGTGGAACGTTGCAGATCGGCGATGGCGAAACCACAGGCTCTATCATCGGTGGTGTTCTGAATGAAGGGATTCTGGCCGTAAACCGGTCGAACAACTACAATTTCGAAGGGCTGATCGTCGGCACCGGTTCATTCGTGCAGGCGGGCCCCGGTATGACCATTCTCACCGCCGACAACGCCTATTATGGCGGGACGACCATCGCCCATGGCACGCTGCAACTTGGGAACGGCGGTAATTCAGGCTGGATCGAAGGCGATGTCGTGAATAATGGCACGCTCGCCTTCAATCGTTCGAATGCAGTGCTTTTCTCCGGTGCTATCAGCGGCAGCGGCAACGTTAACCAGATCGGCGCTGGAACGACGGTTCTTGCAGGCGAGAACAGTTATACCGGTGGTACGATTATTCAATCCGGCGCGCTGGTCATCGGCAATGGCGGGATGACCGGCTCAATCAAGGGCAATGTCGAGAATGACGGCATCCTTGCCTTCAACCGCGCCGACACGATGACTTATGCAGGCACGATCAGCGGTTCGGGTGGGGTGCAACAGATTGGACGAGGCACAACCATCCTGACCGGCAGCAACAACTATACCGGCGCGACGACGATTGCAGCCGGGCGCCTGCAAATCGGCAATGGCGGTACGTCCGGTTCCATCACCGGTCACGTGCTCAATGACGGCACGCTGGCCTTCAATCGTTCCGATACGGTGACCTTCGACGGCATGGTGTGGGGCGAGGGAAAGCTGGAGCAGGCGGGCGCCGGTACACTCGTTCTTACCGGCAGAAATCAGTATGGCGGTGGCCTCACTATATCCTCCGGCACACTGCAACTGGGGGATGGCAGCGAAAATGGCACGCTTACCGCCAATGTCGAGAACAATGGGCAGTTCATCATCAATCGTTCTGGAACGGTCGTGCTGAAAGGCGATATTTCCGGTTCCGGTTCGCTCGAGCAAATCGGCAGCGGCGTGACGGTGCTCGCAGGCAATAACAGCTACGGTGGTGGCACCACGTTGCAATCCGGAACGCTGGTGGTCGGGCTTGGTGATAGCGGAGGGATTGCGGGCAATATCGTCAATAATGCTTCGCTCGCCTTCAATCGCGCGGACAAGTACAGCTTTTCGGGCGCCATTTCCGGGACAGGCGCAGTCTGGCAGATCGGCGAGGGTACAACCGTTCTCAGCGGCAACAGCAGCTATTCGGGCGCGACCGGCGTTTATGATGGCCGGCTGGCGATCAACGGCTCGATCGCGACCTCATCGCTGGTCACCGTCTATGGAGGCGGCGAACTTGGGGGGAATGGCAACGTTTCCACCACGCATATCGACGGGGGCACGCTTGCGCCCGGCAATTCCATCGGAACGCTGACGGTGAGCGGCGATTTGAGCTTCACCGGCACATCGACCTATGCCGTGGAGGTTTCGGCATCTGACGCCGATCGGGTCAATGTTACTGGTCGGGCGGATTTGGGTGGCGCGACGGTGGCAGCGACGTTCGCACCCGATAAATATGTCATGCGCCGCTATACGATCCTCAATGCGGGCGGCGGAATTGGCGATACTCGGTTCAGTGCGGAACTGGCGACCGATCTGCCGCAGAGCTTCAGCTCAAACCTCAGCTACGATGCCGGCAATGTCTATCTCGACCTGACACTGAACATCATCGGTCTCAACATGAACCAGCGCAATGTCTCGGCGACGCTGGTCGATTATTTCAATCGTGAAGGACAGATCCCGCTGGCCTATGGCGGGTTGGATGCGCAAGATCTGACCGTAGCATCGGGCGAACTGGCGACGGCCGTTCAACAGACGACCGTCGATGCGATGAGCCAGTTCATGGCGACGCTGGCCGATCCGTTGGTCGCGGGAGGAACGAAAACAGCAGCCTCCGTTGAACACGATCCTTTCAAGACCCGCTGGAATGTATGGGGTGCAGGCTTTGGCTCATCGCGCTCGGTCGAGGGCGACAGCAACATCGGATCGCATGATTTGCGCAGCAGGATCAACGGTATGGCCGTCGGCGCCGACTACCGGCTGTCGCCCGATACCTTGCTCGGCTTTGCCGTGGGTGGCGGACATAGCAGTTTCAGCGTCTCCGATGGTCTCGGCAGCGGCAATTCCGACCTGTTCCAACTGGGCCTTTATGGTCGCCAGACGGTCGGAGATGCTTATTTCAGTGCGGTCCTGGCTTATGGCTGGCAGGATATCGAGACAGAACGCGCTGTCACGTTGAATGGTTTCGATACGTTACAGGCCGGTTATGACGCCAACGCATGGTCAGGTCGTCTGGAAGCCGGTTATCGTTTCGACACGCCATGGATGGGGATTACACCCTATGCCGCCGGGCAGTTCGTCAGCCTCGACCTGCCGTCCTATGGAGAAAAGGTCGGCAGTGGTGAGGATACCTATGCACTCGACTATGCATCCCGGCAGGAAACGGTCGGGCGTAGCGAACTGGGCTTGAGAGCAGACAGATCCTTTGCGCTCGGCGACGGAGTTTTCACCCTGCGCGGCAGGGTTGCGTGGGTGAGGAACTTCAACAATGACCGCATCACCTCGGCTTCCTTCGTCGAACTGCCAGGGGCCAGCTTTGTCGTGAACGGCGCTTCAGTCTCGCGCGATACGGGCCTTGCAAGCATTTCAGCCGAAATGCTGTGGGACAACGGCTTGTCGCTGGGTGCGGCTTTTGACTCGGAATTTTCGGAAGCGAGCAGCAATTATGCCGGAAAGGGCATGCTGCGATATAAATGGTAAGATCGTCGGGCTGGCGGAACTGCGCCAGCCGAGGGGGCAATTACGAACGCGGAACCCTGGTCCAATGGCCGGTGCCGCCGTCATTATAGAAATCGATGTCAAAACCCTGTACCTGACCTTGATCGACTTTGAAGACGATGGATGCGAGCGAACCAACAAGTTCGGCTTCTCCGACCGGGACGAAGGCGAAAGTGTCGCCGTCCCAATGTTGCAGCGGGAACTGCATTTGCTTCGGACCGAGAACGAGTGTCAGCGTTCCGTTGACTTCCTTGACTTCCGTCTTGCCAAAATAGGCATTATCGAAACTGCCGGTATATTCCTGCAAGGCTTTGGACGGTAATGGCGCGGCTGGCTTCTCCTTGAAGGACAAGTCGCCCTGTGGCTGGAAAAAGCCCTTCATGGCACCGTTATATGCGGCGAACCAGTCCCGGGAGGCTTTGCCGTAGAGCGCTATGTCCGTGAATTGCGCAACCACCGATTCCGCGGCGCCCACCGGTGCGCCATTGGTCAGGACGATGATGCCGATATCGGCCGAGGGTACGATCTTGAACGCCGTGCCCGCGCCGAGCAGGAAGGCGCCGGAATGGCCCATCGACGGGCGACCGCCGAGTTCCGTGTTGACGTTGAAACCATAGCCATAGAAGCCGGATCGGGCGCTGGTATCGTGTGCGCGGGCGCTGAAGGATTGCGGCGAAAGCGCTGGCAGGAGCGCCTCTTCCGCGATCAGGCGCTTACCCTTGTACTCGCCATTGGCCAGCAGCAGTTTCACCCATTCCGCCAGATCGACGACGGTGGACGACACGCCGCCTGCCGGCGCCTGTTCATCGGCATTGCGCTGCCCGAGAGGCAGGAACCTACCGTTCTGATAAACATGCAGTGCGGCGCGATTGTCATTCGCCACATAATCGGCATGGCGATAGCTGGTCGATTTCATACCCAGCGGCTGGAGAAGCTGTTCGTCGGCGAGTTTGTCCCATGGTTCATGCGCTGCCGCTGCAACCGCCTCCGCACCGATGGTCGTGCTGAAATTCGCATAATGATAGGAGGTGCGGAACGGATCGAGCGGCAAATGCTGCAAGCGGGCGATGACGTCGTTGCGTTTGAAGCCGAGGTCTTCGAGATCGTCGCCCGCCGTGCCCGGCAAACCGCTGCGATGTGCAAAGAAATCCCCGATGGTTCCGTGTTCGGACACATAGTCGTTGTTCAGTTTGAAACCGGAAAGATGTTTTGCCACCGGATCGTCCCACGCAACCACGCCCTTCGTCACCTCAATGGAAGCAACCGTCGCGGATATGGATTTCGAAATCGAAGCGATCTGGAACACGGTGTCGGCATTGACGGCGGCGTCCTTGCCGATTTCCCTTTTGCCGTAGCCTTTCGCAAGCACGGTCTTGTCGCCGCTGACCACGGCGACCGCCATGCCGGGAACATGGCTGCGCTTCATGATGTCGGCCACGATCTGCGGCAGGGCCTTGAGCGCGTTTTCGGTGCTTCCTTTCGGAATTTGCACGACATCGGCAGCCGGATTGGGTTGGCGCTGAATGGAAACCGACTGCGACAGGGCAGCTGTCGAGCAGCCGAGCACGAACAGACAGGCTAGGACGATGGATGACGTACTGGTTCTCATGCTGGCTTTCATGGCTGCCTTAAAACCCCGTTTGATAAGCGATGCGGAAAACACCCTGATTGATGTTCAGGGTCTGGTCGCGTTGGTGGACGAGCCCTGTTTGCAGAATGATGCCGATAGGCGTGACATAGGTAACTGTGCCTGCTACGCCCCAATCCCAATCGGATTGAAGCCCGTATTGCGCCAGTCTTTCGTCCCCGCCGGACAGTTTGCGTATCGCGGTTGTGGCGTTGAACTGCCAGTGGTCGTGGGAGAGCGACAAGGATGTCACGCCATTGCCATTGGAGACCGGCGTGCCACGAAAGGCGCTTGAAAAAGTGGCTTCGTTGAACCAGCTCAGGTTCCACTTGTCGGTCAGAGCCGTGTCATAGCGCAGCCGGGCGGAAATCGTGTTGGCGCCTTCGCCATAACCGGGCTCCGCCTCCAGTCTTCCGACATCCACGCCGCCGGATATGTTCTTCAAGCCCGGCACGTTGCGGAAATCATAAGTCAGGATGAACGAGTTCAGGTCGTTGCTGAATGCAGGCGGTTGGCCTTCGGTGGGCGAGATGAAACCGTCGTCGAGGCTGAGGCGGCGGTCGAGAACCGTATCGTCGCGTTTGAACACCAGACCGGCGAAGGAATGCGCGCCCATATTTTCGGTATTGAAGGTATAGCGACCGCCAAGCCCGATGGAGCCCTTATACTGAAAATCATCGGTGAAGCCGGTGTAAAGCCCATCAATGGCGTGCCAGCCGTCGCCGAAGCCGATGTCCATCTTGCCGCCATAGAGCGCAAAATTGTCACGGGTGTAAGAGGCGAACAGGTTTTTCAGATTGAAGCCAAGATCGGAAAAGGCGTTGTCGTTCGTTGCTTCTACGGAAGAGTCGAAGGTGATTTTCGAAAGGATGGAAAATTGCTGCGACAATTGCCAGACAAGGGCGGCTTCCGCCGTGGGCTGCACGCTGTTCCAGTGCGAACGCGGAATCTGACCGTTGCTGTCCTTGATGCCGAAATAGCCGGTATAGCCGGTCATGAACAGCAGTTGACCGTTCAGTTTCGGATAATCGCCGGTCGCATCCGTGTCGCCCAGCTTGCTGTAGGGCGTCAGGAATATTTCGGTTTTGAAAATGTCGCGCTTTTCTTGCGCAAAAGCGTCTGGCGTTCCGGCCCCAAGCAAGGCTGTGGCACCAAGCAGAGTGCTGTATATCAGGTGACCGGAAAAGGCTGCTTTCTGTCGCCTGCCAAATCGCCGAAGCGGCGCGAAATTCTGCATGGTTATCGGGCCAGTTCAGCGGCCAGTTCGCGTATCTGCGAATGGATATTCTCGAACATGCCGAAATTGACCCGGCTGGCAACGACGAAAATACCGAGCTTGCGATTGGGCGACAGAACCGCATAACTCATGAAACCGCCGAGACCACCGCTTTTACCGAGCAGGAACGGGGTTTCATCACGGGGCAAGGTAGCAACCCAGCCAAGCCCCATGCCGTCCCCTGCCGTTACTTCGGTCCCAACTACATGCTTCAAGCCGTCATAAGGCAGCCAAAGCGTATGATCGATCAGGGCATCTTCCCGCAACTGGTCCGCACCGTCTAGGTGCCAGCGCATCCAGCGCACCATATCGTCCGCAGTCGTGTAGATACCGGCGCTGGCATACATGATATCGGGAACAGGGCTGTTGGCATCCGGCTTGTCGAGAGGGTCGAGCCCGGTCATCAGCCGCTTTTTCTGCTCGTCGCTTAATACGTTGGTCGTGTCGGTGAGCCCTGCCGGTTTCAGCACCTCATTGGCGAGAACAGTGGAATAATCTGCGCCGCCGGCCTTGGCGAGTGCATCACCCAGAAGGCCGTAGCCGAGATTCGAATAAATCGTCGTGGTGCCGGGAACATAAGCAGGCTTGTTGCTGCCGATCCACTTCCAGTAATAATCACGGTCGAAGGCCGCAAACGGATTATCCGTGATTTTCGTATCGGGGTTGGGCAATTCGCGCGGCAGACCTGCGGAATGCGTGGCCAGATCGAGCAGGGTGACAGGGCGTCCGTTAACTTCGACCTTGGCACCTTCCGGCGCATATTTTGCGAGCGGATCGGTCAGTTTGAGTTTGCCTTTGGCGGCGAGCGCCGCCAGCACATCACCGGCAAAAACCTTGGAAACGGAGGCAATACGGAAAACCGAATGCGCGTCCGGCTCGACATTGCTGCCGGGGGCTGTCTCCCCATAGGCCTGGATGATGCTTTTATCGCCCTGCACGACGGCGATGATCAGTCCCGGTGCACCGGAGTTGAGAAAAAGCTGCATGCCTGCCATGGATACGGCATCCTTCAAGGCAAGATCTTCAGCTTTTGTCTGAACGTTGTGGGCAAGCAGAATACTGGCGGTGGCCAGCGAGAGTATTGTGAAATGCGCTAGCATCCGAGATGGCATGCGGGAATCCTCAAAGAACCGTTGGGGAGGATGTTCTGGTGCTATCACCATCCAGTAAACTGTGGGAATAACAAGAATCCAAGGACGAAACGACGTGCCGGTTTGACGAATGACATGCCACCAAAAGCGCAATGGTTCCGACATGTTAAGCGATTATATGCCCATACGCTCGCGCAGTTGTTTTCGGTAGGAGCGTGACACGGGCCATGCCCGGTCAACAGACCGCATCCTGATCTGCCATTTGTCAATTTTTCTGCGGTCCACATTGACGACGTGCAGCGAATTGACGAAAGCGGTTCTGTGTACCCGGAGAAAGATTTTCGACGGCAGCAGGCTGGACCACATGCCCAGCGAGCGCGAATCGAGCAGCATAGACCCATCTTCGAGCCAGATTTCGCTGTAATTGCCTGCCGAACGCACCCCGACGATGATTTCAGGTTGAACGCCGCGCACCACGCCGCGATTGCTCAGATAGACGAGGGGCGCCGCATTTTCGGGCGCGATTGTCTTTTCCAGCGCGTGACCGGTCGAGTATTTTGCCTGTCCGATGAGATTGGCGCATTGGAACAGGGCGTTGACTTCGCTGGTCGACCATATCTTGTTCGCGACGGTCGTGTCGAAGCCGATGATGCCGCGCAGTTTGTTGTCATAGAAGACGGGTACGCTGAGGACGCTTTTATTGCCCTGACGGAGAAACTCTACCTGGATCGCACGCGCCGTCCGGGGCAGGTCTGTCACGTCGTGGACCGCCACCGCATGGCCCAGAACCAGATATTTGTGCAGCCAGGCGATGAGCGTGGTGGGCGTTTCCTGAAGCTCGGAGATATAGGCCCTGGTCTGCCCCCGGCACCATTCATGGGTGTTGCAGAACCGAAGCAGGTTTGGCCGATACTCGATCATCCATGCCCGGTCTGCGTTCGATGCCGTGCCCATCAGGGCGAGTTGTTCAGAGATAGCTTCATCGACGGCATATTTGAGCAGGTTCATGCCGCAGAGATAGGGCCAGTCCAGCACTGCGCTGCGCGCAAGGTCCGCCTTGGCGTGAATCCTGTAAGAGCCTAGGTCTTCTGACACGTCGGTCTGGAGCATGGCCTGTCCCCCGCCCAACCCGGAAATCGAGTGAAATGCCGCGGGGTGTTTTCTTGTCCGATTGGATACCCCGGCATCATTTGCACCAACGAAAAGGGGTGAGCCTACTGCTGATGAATTAGCAACATCAGTTTTGCTCCAACGAAGGGCTTAGTCAAACTTGAGTTTTGAAAATTGGCACTGTGCTGTGTTTTTGTGGGACGTTGTTCCAAAGACCCCGAGAACAGTTGAAGATTTTGGTTGGCGCAATTTTGCTGTCCGATCGCGATTATATCTTGCGCATGCTGAAGCCGGTCGTTTCGGTCTGCCTTTTTTCGAAGCATTTGTCTGGCGCAAATAAATAATCGACGCATCGCGCTTGCCAAAGGTGATGGCTAGCTTAATAAGGCGAAAATGAAAAACAGCTAAACGCTTGATTTTACTGGTGCCGCTTGCGTGACTCGAACACGCGACCCCATCATTACGAATGATGTGCTCTACCAACTGAGCTAAAGCGGCCCGGAACGTTGCGTTCCAATTTCCCGAAGGAGCCAACCGTTTCCGGCTGGACGGTGCGCTGATAACCAAAAGCAGGGAGGAAAGCAAGGCCCAATTCAAACAAACTCCATGTTTGTTCAAAAGCTTTCACAACATGCACGTCGCCACCGCCCTCCAACGCGCAAAAAGCCGGATTTATGAGTAAGCAGGCGATCGTGCCGTGCGAACCGGAAGGCAGTTCTCCCGCGCCAGCCGTCTCGCCGGCGCGGTACCGTCACGTTTCCCGGAATCATGCGCTTGCGCAAAGGCGCTGGCGGGCTTCCTTATATTCCCGCTCGAGGCGGTCGATCAGTTGTCCCGCAGGGGCTACTTCATGGATCGCCCCGATGCCCTGGCCGCAGCCCCAGATATCCTTCCAGGCCTTGGCGCCTTCCTGCTGCGCAGTCTCGAAATCCATCTTGGAAGGATCGGCTTCGGGAAGGTTGTCAGGGTCCATGCCGGAATTGGCGATGGATGGCTTCAGGTAGTTCCCTGCAATGCCGGTAAAGTAGTTGGAATAGACGATGTCGGAGGAAGTCGAGTGGACGATCATCTGTTTGTAGGCATCCGTCGCGCGCGCTTCCGTCGTGGCAATGAACGGCGAGCCGATGTAGGCGAGGTCAGCGCCCATGGCCTGTGCGGCAAGAATCGAGTTTCCGTTGGCGATGGCGCCCGAAAGGAGCAGGGGACCGTCGAACCAGGAGCGGATTTCCTGCACGAGCGCGAAGGGCGACAGCGAACCGGCATGGCCGCCCGCACCGGCTGCCACCGCGATGAGACCATCCGCGCCCTTGCGAATTGCCGAATTGGCGTGACGGTTGTTGATGACGTCATGGAGGACGATGCCGCCATAGGAATGGATTGCCGCATTCACTTCCGGCACGGCACCGAGCGAGGAGATGACGATCGGCACCTTGTATTTCACGCAAAGGCCGAGATCGTGCTCGAGGCGCTTGTTGGAACGGTGCACGATCTGGTTGACGGCGAAGGGTGCTGACGGCCGGTCCGGATTGGCCTTGTCGTAAGCAGCAAGCCCTTCGGTGATTTCCGCCAGCCACTCATCGAGTTGTGCCTCTGGACGGGCATTGAGAGCAGGAAAGGAACCGACGACGCCTGCCTTGCACTGCGCCATCACCAGAGCCGGATGCGAAATGATGAATAGGGGAGCGCCAACCACCGGGATGCGCAATCTGCTTTTCAGAATATCCGGCAAGGCCATTTTCAATCTTCCTCCATGATTGACGTTTCCGTAAACGTAATAGTTCTAGCATCTCCTTGCCGGGCGGCAATATCAAAAGCACGCAAGCGGGTCTGTCGCCGCTCAGCCGTCTTTCGGCATTGCGACAGAACATGCCGAACACGATCGATATGGCGCCCCTTATTTATTGGACGACACGCGCGAAGAGAATCGCCGCTATAGTTGAGGATGTTTCGAGCACCTGCAATGGGTGCAGTTTGGTATTGCAGAACTATACGGATGGGGGAAAACCGCATTCAGAGTTAATATTTGGTGTCTCTGTTAAGCTTATCGGCTAGTCAAAGCGGGTGAAGAACAGGTAAATGCCTTGATTCAGACGTTAATTTCGCTGAGGCTTATGAAAGCGTCTGCATCGGGAACCGCTTGCACCTGTTGAGGGCGTAACGAGACGGCGGAAAAACGAACAAGGGAAGAGCAGCCTTTGGAAAGCATTGAGCGCGCGATCAGGAATGCATTTGCCAAGGCGGATGCACACAATCCGGCGACCCGCCAGCGAATCTATGAATCCGCCTGGGGTGCGCATGAGCGCGCTCTTGCGACAAACGCCGCGCTCAGCGATGCGCAGAAGGAACAGCGCCGCCAGAACCTCAAGGACGCGATCTCCGGCATCGAACAGGAATTCAAGACCGGTGGAGAGACGAGCGCCCGTCACGAGCCGACGCTCGATGCACCCCTGAGGGAAGACCCGGTGCTTGGCGGCAGGGTAGAGGAAACATCGCCCGCGCTCGATACCGGCGATATTCGTGCGACTTCGCGGCAGAAGAAGCGCAGCAATGCCGACCTCGGCTATGAGGGCGGCGTTTCGCGGAAGGACCGCCGCAAGAAGAAGCGCCATTCGCCTTTCTACAGCTACGGCATTCCAGGGCTTGTGCTCGCGGTTGCGGCTTTCATCGGCTATTCGCTTTATAACAGCTTTATCGATCTGAGCAGCGGACCGGCCAACAATCCGCTGCACAGTGAAGGCAATATCGCTCCCCTTAAGGAAGGCGAGGAGCCGGGCGGGTTGAAATGGATCACCATCTTCCAGCCTTCGGAAGCCACACGCATGTCGGTCAAGGGACGCGCCACGGCTGAAATCAGGCAGGAGGGCACGCGCAGCTTCGCCCGCATCCAGTCCGCCGGAGCCGAAGATACGGTCACATTCGATGTGGGTGAGGGCATTCTGGATCAGCTGGTTGGCAAGACGGCGACCTTCAACATCGTGGCCCGCGCCGACGACGGCAAGACGACCCAGATGTCTGTCAACTGCGATTTCGGCGGTCTCGGCGATTGCGGACGCAGGCGCTACGATGTGCGCGATTCCGTGAGCGATTTCCTTTTCGACATGGAAATGCCATCGGGCCAGAAGGCAGGCCGTGCAGGCACGATCACGGTCAATTCGGATCTCAGCGGTTCCGGCAAGGCGGTCAATATCTACGAAATCCGCGTTTCGACGGCGGCCAAATAATCAGGAGAGCAGCTTTTCCAGCGTTTCGAGCCGGTCCGCTTCGCGGGGCGGCTTGTCCCAGCGCAGCCGCGAAAAACGCGGAAAGCGCATGGCGACCCCCGATTTGTGGCGCGTGGAACGGTTGAGACCTTCAAAGGCGACTTCCACGACCAGCCCATGATCGGGTTCGGCGCGCACGGATCGCACCGGCCCGAAACGCTCGGTGGTATTCTCGCGCACAAACTTGTCCAACAATTTCAGTTCCTCGTCCGTAAAGCCGAAATAGGCCTTGCCGACCGGCACGAGCACGGGTTCATCCTCCGGTCCCGTCCATACGGCGAAGGTGAAATCGGAATAATAGCTCGACCGTTTGCCGTGCCCGCGCTGGGCATAGACGATCACCGCATCGACGGTGAAGGGATCGCGCTTCCATTTGAACCACGGTCCCTTGGGACGGCCCGGAAGATAGGCACTGTCGTGGCGTTTCAGCATGACGCCTTCGACGACCGGATGTGGCGGATTGGCGCGAAACCGCGCCAATTCCTCAAAGTCGGAAAATGGCAGAACGGGCGAGAGATCGAAGCGGCGCGGATCGAGCCTGCTGACAAAGCTTTGCAGGCGCGCGCGGCGCTCCAGAAAGGGCAGGGCGCGCAGATCGGCGCCGGTCTGCTGGTTCCCTTCCTGCAACAGGTCATAGGCCCGCACGAAGGCCGGATAGTCGCGCAACTGTTTTGCGCTTACCGTCTTGCGGTTCAGCCTCTGCTGCAGGTCGGAGAATGTGGCTGTCTCTATACCGGTTTCGCCGTGATGGCCAACCAGCAACTCGCCATCGATCGCCCCTTCGAAATCCATGGCTTCCAGAATATCTGGGAACGCGCCGGAGATATCGTCCCCGGTGCGCGAATAGAGGCGGCGCAGGCCGTTTTCCGCGACAGCCTGAACGCGAATGCCATCCCATTTCCACTCGGCCGTAAAGGCGGATGCGTCAAGCGAGGGGATTTCCGCTTCATCAAGGGCCGTCGCCAGCATGACAGGGCGAAATGGAGCGGCTGCGGTGGCCGCAGGCTTTTCCCCGCGGCCTTCCAGCCAGGCGAACAGCGCCTCATAGGGTGGTGACTGGCCGTGCCAGAGTTCTTCTATTTCCACGACGTCGACGCCGCCGAAATCTGCCAGCGCCTGCTTGGCCAGACGGGCGGACACCCCCACGCGCAAGCCCCCGGTCACGAGCTTCAAGAGTGCGTAACGTTCGGAAATGCCAAGCACGTCGAGCCATCCGGCGACGAGCATCGGGCCTTCGCGGCGCGAAGCGTTCTGCAATTCGTGCACCACGATGCCAAGCGGCAGATCGGCTCCGGGGGCAGTTTCGCTGGGGCCGGGCCAGATCAGCGAGATCGTTTCGGCAAGATCACCGACATAATCGTAGGAATAGGCAAACAATGTTGGGTCTGTCCGCTCGGCGATGAGCGCGCGCAGCATGGCCGGCTTTACGCTTTGCAGCTCCAGATCGCGGGTGATCGCTGCCAGCGCCACCCCGCGATCAGGGTCCGGCGTGGTGCGGAAATGGTCGATAAGCAAGCGCAGCTTGCCGTTGCGCTGCGGCGTCAGAACGAGCCGGTCAAGAAGTTCGGCGAAAGCGCGCATCAGTCGCCCTCATCTTCATAGCCGACGAGATGCAGCGGCTTTGCCGGTATGTTCTGCAACTCGCACCAGCGAACGAGAGCTTCCTCACGCCCATGGGTAACCCACACTTCTGCGGGGGCGATTTCCGTTATGGTCGCCGTCAGCTCATCCCAGTCGCAATGGTCGGAAATGATGAGCGGCAGTTCAACGCCCTGCTGTTTGGCGCGCTGTCGGATGCGCATCCAGCCCGAGGCAAAGGCTGGGACCGGATCGGGAAACCGTCGCGCCCAGCGGTCGGAGAAAGCCGAGGGCGGGCCGACGATGATCTTTCCTGCAAAATCCGGTTGTACCGCACTGCGTTCCAGGGTGGCCGGTTCGAGAGGTCCGAGATCGACACCTTGCGTTTGATAATACTCGCAGATATTTTCCAGCGCGCCGTGGATATAGATCGGTTCCCAATAGCCTGCATTGCGTATGAGCTTGATGACCCGTTGCGCTTTGCCCAGCGAATAAGCCCCGACAAGATGCGCACGCTCGGGAAACTGCCGGATCGATTTGAGAAGCGTCGCGATCTCGTGTGCTGCATCCGGGTGACGGAATACCGGCAGGGCAAAAGTGGCTTCGGTGATGAAGACATCACAGGCGACGGGCTCAAAAGGGGCGCATGTCGGATCGGCTGCACGCTTGTAGTCGCCCGAAGCGACGATGCGGGTGCCGTCCATCTCCACCGCGATCTGGGCCGAGCCAAGCACATGGCCCGCTCCATGAAAGCTTATCCGCACGCCATTGAGCGTGAGGGTTTCGCCGAGGCTTACCGGTTGCGTCGTTTCTGCGAAATTCACCCCATAGCGCAACGCCATGATGTCGAGTGTTTCGCGCGTTGCCAGCACATGGGTGTGGCCCGAACGCGCGTGGTCGGAGTGCCCGTGGGTGATGAGCGCACGTTCCACCGGGCGCACCGGGTCGATGTAAAAATCGCCGGGCGGGCAATAAAGACCTTTGGGAGAGGAGCATAGAAGCTGGTTGAAGCGCATGGTTTTCAAGATAGGTCACGAAGTTCACCCCGAAAAGGGAGGGAGCTTGCGTCTGCTGACAAAATGAGAACAAAAGTGAACAAACACCTTGGCGGTTCGCCTCGCTGCGATTAGATTGACGGCGTGACACTGAACCAGAAACCCGCCGCCGCATCTGCCGCCTTTCCCTTGCCGGACCGTTTTCTCGAATGGTTTGCGGCCAAGGGCTGGTCGCCGCGCGCCCATCAGCTGGAGCTTCTGGCGCGTGCCGAACAGGGCCAGTCCACGCTGCTGATTGCCCCGACCGGCGCGGGCAAGACGCTGGCCGGTTTTCTGCCTGCGCTGGTTGATCTGGAAAAACGCGGACGCCAGAAGCCCGGCATGGCGAAACGCGGCGTGCATACGCTTTATATCTCGCCGCTAAAGGCACTTGCGGTCGATATTCACCGCAATCTCACCGTGCCGGTCGAGGAAATGGGTCTCGACATCACCATCGAGACGCGCACCGGCGATACGCCTGCGCACAAGCGCCAGCGACAGAAACTGGCGCCGCCGGATATTCTGCTGACGACGCCGGAGCAGCTTGCGCTGTTGATCGCATCCAAGGGTGCGGAACAGTTCTTCAAGGACCTGCGCTACGTGGTGCTGGACGAATTGCACTCGCTGGTCATTTCCAAGCGCGGGCATCTTCTGGCGCTGGGGCTGGCGCGATTGCGCCGCCTGCAACCGCAATTGCAGACCATCGGCCTCTCCGCAACGGTGGCGGAGCCTGACCAGCTGCGCCGCTGGCTGGTGGAACAGGATGGCGACGATTCCATGGCCGGTCTTGTGACGGTCGATGGCGGCGCCAAGCCGGAAATCACCATTCTCGATTCCGATGAGCGCGTGCCATGGGCAGGACATTCCTCGCGCTATGCCATCCCAGATATCTACGAGGCGATCCGCCAGCACCGCACGACGCTTCTGTTCGTCAATACCCGCAGCCAGGCGGAGATGCTGTTTCAGGAACTCTGGCGGGTCAATGAGGACACGCTGCCGATTGCGCTGCATCACGGTTCACTCGATGCGAGCCAGCGCCGCAAGGTCGAGCAGGCCATGGCCGCCAACACTTTGCGCGCTGTGGTCGCGACCTCGACGCTCGATCTCGGGATCGACTGGGGCGATGTCGATCTGGTCATTCATGTCGGCGCGCCGAAGGGGGCGAGCCGCCTCGCGCAGCGTATCGGTCGCGCCAACCACCGGATGGACGAGCCGAGCCGGGCCATTCTAGTACCCGCCAACCGCTTCGAGGTGATGGAGTGCCGCGCCGCACTCGACGCAAATTATCTGGGTGCACAGGATACGCCGCCCCTAATCCAAGGGGCGCTGGATGTGCTGGCCCAGCACGTGCTTGGCATGGCCTGCGCCGAACCTTTCCAGGCCGACCAGCTTTACCGTGAGGTGCGGAGCGCCGCACCCTATTGGAGCCTTCCGCGAGACACGTTCGACCGCATTCTGAATTTCGTGGCGACCGGCGGCTATGCGCTCAAGACCTATGAGCGGTTTGCGAAAATCCGCAAGACCGTGGACGGCACGTGGCGGGTGTCCAATCCGCGCATCGCGCAGCAATATCGGCTCAATATCGGCACGATTGTCGAAGCGCCGGAGCTGAATGTCCGGCTTACTCGCGGC
The DNA here is from genome assembly GCF_000182645.1 of Brucella intermedia LMG 3301. Taxonomy (NCBI): domain Bacteria; kingdom Pseudomonadati; phylum Pseudomonadota; class Alphaproteobacteria; order Hyphomicrobiales; family Brucellaceae; genus Brucella; species Brucella intermedia. The sequence goes on along the minus strand of NZ_ACQA01000002.1, from coordinate 1,181,210 downwards.
GGCAAGGGCGGAAGCGCAAGGGGTGGACGTGTCCTTGGCCGGATCGAGGAATATTTCCTGGAGACGCTGACTGCTGGCGACACCTTCCTGTTTGCCGGAAAGGTTCTGCGCTTCGAAGGCATCCGCGAGAATGAATGCATCGCCTCCAATGCGGCCGGTCAAGATGCCAAGATACCTGTCTATGCGGGAGGGAAGTTTCCGCTTTCGACCTATCTTGCCGCGCAGGTGCGCGCCATGCTCGCCGACCGCACACGCTGGCAGTTTCTGCCGGAACAGGTGCGGGAATGGCTGGAAGTGCAGCAATGGAAATCCGTGCTGCCTGCAACGGACGAGCTTTTGATCGAAACCTTTCCGCGCGGCAGTCGCTTCTACATGGTCGCCTATCCTTTCGAGGGCCGGCTGGCTCACCAGACGCTCGGCATGTTGCTGACACGCCGTCTGGAACGCATGGGCGCGCATCCGCTGGGCTTCGTCGCGACCGATTATTCGCTGGGCTTATGGGGCCTCAAGGATATGGGCGCGATGATCGGCACGGGAAAACTCAGCCTTACCCGGCTCTTCGATGAGGACATGCTGGGCGACGATCTCGAAGCATGGCTTGATGAAAGCTACCTTCTCAAACGCACTTTCCGCAATTGCGCCGTGATTTCCGGGCTTATCGAGCGCCGTCATCCGGGACAGGAAAAGACAGGCCGTCAGGTTACGGTTTCCACCGACCTGATCTATGACGTCCTGCGGACCCACGAGCCGGACCATATTCTATTGCAGGCGACGCGCGCGGATGCCGCGACGGGGCTGCTGGATATCAGGCGTCTGGGCGACATGCTGGCGCGCGTGAAAGGCCATCTGCTGCACAAGCCGCTCGACAGGATTTCGCCGCTGGCGCTGCCTGTGATGCTTGAAATCGGGCGCGAGCGCGTGGCAGGCGAGGGCGATGAAATGCTGCTTGAAGAAGCGGCGGATGATCTGATCAGGGAAGCAATGCAATGAAAACTGCGGTGTGGGGAAGTGGAGAGGCCTATAATCTGGCCCATACGCAAGTGCGTGACGTTGCGGCTTTGTGCGATCCATCCGGCGCGCTGTTTCTGCCCGATCTGCACATACTCATCGTTTCCGACCTGCATCTGGAAAAAGGCTCGTCCTTTGCCCGGCGCGGCCAACTCATCCCGCCCTATGACACAGCGGCAACGCTCGACATGCTGGCGGTGGCCATCGCGCGCTATCAGCCACGAACCGTCATCAGCCTCGGCGACAGTTTTCACGATGCCAAGGCCAGCGAGCGTCTGCCGTCGCTTTATGCCATCCGGCTGAAATCGCTGATGGAGCATCGCGACTGGTTCTGGATCACCGGCAATCACGATCCTGATCGCCCGGTCGACCTGCCGGGGGATTGTGTCGAGGAACTGGCGGTCGGACCGCTCACCTTCCGGCATGAGCCGTCACGCAAGGCCGGGCAGGGCGAGATCGCAGGCCATCTTCATCCTGCCGCGCGCATCGTCAGGCGCGGCCGGTCGGTGCGACGCCCCTGTTTCGTGAGCGACGGGGAACGGCTCATTATGCCTGCTTTCGGAGCCTATACGGGTGCGCTTAACATTCTGGATCGCGCCTTCCGCGGGCTCTTCGCCGATGAGGCGCTGCGCGCCTATATGCTCGGTCAGGGCAAGGTTTACCCGATAGCACGCGGTGCGCTTTATGGCGGTTAATCCCGACGGAACAGAATGCGCCCGAACCATCCGGTGAAGACGGCAAGGAAAACGGCAAACAGGCCGTAGAGAAAGCTGTTCTGATGGGCCGCGTTGTAGATGCTCTGCTCGAAACCCGCCTTGACGATTTCCAGGCTGGCATTGGCTTCCCGCAGGAAAACGCCGTTGCGAAACAGAAGCGCCCGAGCCTTGTGGCGACCCACCGGCACGTTGGCGGGGAGGTTGAGCGTGGCGCGGAACAAGGTGCGCGAAATGAACTCCACGCCACCGATGCGCTGCGTATAGAGGCCCTGGCGGATTTTCATCTCGCGCAGTTCATTGCCAAATCTCGGAATATTGCCGGACAGGCTGGCAGGGTCTTCCGGCACGAGATAGAAATTGCGCACGCCCACGGAAAGCTGGCGATAGGTTTTCTCGTCGGTAATGTCCTGCAAATTGCGGGTGGATGCCAGCGAGTATGAGAGCGGGACGCCCATGAATGTCTCTGAAACCGCATTCACCCACACGCCGAGATAACGGTCCTTCTTGCGCACGACCAGATCGCGGGACGGGCCTTGCAGCACCACGATGATGTCGTAACGGCCCTGTCGCTGGATCGTGGGATCGGCATTGTCGAGCGCGCCGAATATTGTGAGATCGGTGCCGCCGAAATTCGATGTGATGGCGATGGTTTCGGTCGAAAGGCCGATTTCGATGGTCTCATCGGCGGGGTTCTGCAATTGCGGAACCGTGTTGCCATTACCGCTGGAATCGACCTGCGCGAGCGCGCTTCCCGTCATCAGAAGGAAGATCAATGCGGAGGAAAGCGTGAGGCCCCGCATGTCAGATATCCGCAATCGAAATGGAGAACAGGTTGTCCGGCCGCACGAAAAGCCCGAAGGCGAGGCGCAGGCCGACCGCCAGCACCAGAAGCGCCAGCAGAAGACGCAATTGTTCGCCGCGCAGTTTCTGCCCGGCACGTGCGCCATACTGCGCGCCGATGACACCACCAACCATCAGAAGGAAGGCAAGCACAATATCGATGGATTGGTTGGTCGTTGCTTGCAGGACGGTCGTGACCGCAGTGACGAAGGTGATCTGAAACAGCGAGGTTCCGACAACCACATTGGTCGGAACATGCAGCAGATAGATGAGTGCCGGAACCATGATGAAGCCGCCGCCGACACCCATGACCGAGGAAAGGAGGCCGATGAAGAAACCGATGCCGAGCACCGGAATGATGCTGACATAGATGGTGGACGCACGAAACCGCATCTTGAAGGGCAGGCGGTGTATCCATGTGTGCTGGCCCGAGCGCCGCACGGCCCCGCCCTGACCCTTCTTCACGCGGCGAAGCGCTCGCAGGCTTTCCACGAGCATCAGTCCGCCGACGGTGCCGAGAAAGAAAACGTAGAGAATGGAGACGATCAGGTCCAACTGGCCGAGATCGCGCAGCCATGAAAAGACGAAGATACCGACGAGGGACCCCAATATGCCGCCTGCCACCAGAAACAGGCCGAGCTTGATATCGAGCGTTCGACGTTTGAAATGCGCCAGCGCGCCTGAAACCGACGAGGCGATGACCTGATTGGCGCCTGTGGCGACCGCGATGGCAGGTGGAATGTTATAAAAGATCAACAGTGGCGTGATGAGAAATCCGCCGCCAACACCGAACAATCCGGAAAGAAAACCCACGGCGGCGCCCATGCCGAGTAGAACCAGCATGTTGACCGACAATTCCGCAATGGGAAGATAAATACCCAATTCCCAACCCGGCTTTCACGAACGCACGACATACAGCTGCTTGCGGTCGCGTTTCTCCGCAAGATGTCTCACCTTACCAAAGCATCTCGGGCAACATTATGAAAATAGTGTGCGCCCGGAAATGCATGAAAACAAGTAGTTAGGCTTTAGTCTGCTCGTGAGTTCCAGCCTGGCCACCTCTCATAATGTCTTGCTCTGTCGTCATCGGGAAGTCAAACGCCGATTGCCGATAAGGTTACCTTGCAGGACTATATTGAAGGAAAAATCCGGGGTGTTGTTCAAGAACAACAAAAAGAGCGCCGGAGATCATCGAAAACAGCTTTTATCCAGATAATCCTACCGATTATATGGGATATACTTCAGAGATTGCGGCGCTGATGCACAATGAATCAGTCTGCTGCGTTCTGGCGATTGCTGATGACAATATTGATATCTTCTTTCGGCGTGATGACCGAATGGCCGGACGAGGGATAAAACTGCGCACGGATTGAAATATTGTCCGACATCTTGCTGTCGGTCAGGCTGCCGTTCTTTATGATGTAAAGGTAGGGATTGGTCAGGTTGACACTGAAATTCCCGGCGAAACGGCTGCTGGATTTGAAGCCGAAGCAGTTCATGCTTTCGGCATAATAGCTGCCATTCATCACATTCCAGTCTTCCATCGGGCTGGAGCGTGTCAGGCAGGTTTTCTTGCCGTCCGGCGTGGTGAAATTCGCATTGAAGGATACGGCTATGAAGATGTTCTTCAGTTCAGAACTGCCGGAAAGAACCTTGAAAATGGATTTGTAGGGATGAATGTCTTCGGCGGGAATAAGCTGCTTGTCGCCGGAGGAGATTTCAAAGTCGATCGCATCCCCCTGGAAATTTTTGATATCCTTGTCGAGCGCGAGAGGGATTTTCGCGATGATACCGTTTTCCATGTCGTTGTTTACATGCAAGAGCATAGTCTATCCCCTCGTTGATAGGGTGTAGATAATAAGCCTCAACGAGTCGGATCAACCTGTCACTTCTTTCAGAAGAATACGGACGAAACGCAGGAAGGGCGGCCTGGGCCGCCCTTGCAGATATCCTTATGGCTCCAATGAGTTACTTGTTCTTTTCAAGCAGGAGCTGAACCAGTTTCTGGTCGACATCGCCGGTGGGCTTCTGTCCGTTTGCCTTCTGGAACGCCGCAATCGCGGCGCGGGTCTTGCCGCCCATAACACCATCGGCTGTGCCGATGTCATAGCCGTTTTTCTGAAGGATGAGCTGGATGTTGCGGACGGCCTTCTTCATGTCCACCGAGCCGGTGGTGACAGGCTTTGCTTCGGTCCACGCATCCGGAACGTCGATGGAATTGGTCGCCTGATCGAGCGGCTTCGCCTTCCACAGCTTCACCATATCCTTGGCGCGTTCGAGTTGCTCCGGCTTCAACGCCTTGGCGATCTGGTCGCGCTTGTCGGCTGCGTCCTTGTCACCGGCATTGGCGGCAAGCGAGAACCACTTGTAGCTTTCTTCCAGATTGACCGGCATGCCAAGGCCCTTGGCGGCAAGAATGCCGAGATTGAACTGGCTGTCCTTGACGCCGAGTTCAGCCGCATCGGTGAACCAGCGCACGGCTGAAGCATTGTCCGGGTTGCCATTGGCGCCGGTTGCGAAAAGCACGGCGAGATTATGCATCGCGCTCGCATTGCCCTGCTGGGCCGAGAGCTGGTACCAGGTCTTGGCCTTGTCCAGATCGCGGGGCATGCCAAGGCCCTTTTCGTTGAAGTTGCCGAGACGATACTGCGCGGGGGCAAAGCCCTGACCTGCCGAAATCTCGTACCACTGTGCCGCCTTGGCAAAGTCGGCGGCAACGCCGCGGCCTTCCATGTAACGGTTGCCGACTTCAAAGAGCGCGCGCGCGTCGCCCTTGGCGGCGGCTTCACGAAGCGCTGCCGGACCGGCTTCTTCCGGCACCGGCGGAATGGCAGCTTGAGACTGGGCTGCGGGCTCGGTCGCTGCCGTGGTTTCCACCGGCTGCACCGGATTGGCGGCCGTTTCCGTCGCCGTCACGGCAGGCTGTTCGACATGTGCCGGGATTTCCATCGCGGCCTGTTGCTCGTCTGTCTGCGCTGCTTTTTCCTCGCGCGGTTCCGTGATCGGAGCTGGCGCCACAGGGGCAGCTTCAGCGGATGGCTGTGCTGCGGGCGTGGTGTCGGCGGTGATCTTGGCGGCGATTTCGTCCGCTGGCGCAGGCGTCGTGTCCGCGGCAGTGGTGTCGATCTGCGCTGGCGCGGTATCGATTGCCGTTTCCAGCGGCTCGTCGCGGTTGAGGAATGCAGAACCGATCTGCAGTCCGGCCATGGCGATCATCACGGCGCCGATGGCCATCAGGATAGGCTTGCGCTGGCGCTGGATCATGTCGCCAACGGACGATTTCTTCTTGTTCGTGCGCTTCGCCGCACCCCTCTGAAGCTGCTCGGACTCGGCGGCGGCAAGCTGGGCGGCGCGCCGGGCGGCGGTTATGAAGTCCACCTTGCCGTTGGCGGCAAGTGCGGCATCGGCAGCATCTTCGCGCTGGCGGCGTTCTTCACGCACCCGCTTCATGATCGAATTGAGGTCCGGCATGCCTTCACCCTCGGGGCGAGGGGACGGGGTCCGTTCCAGCTCGGGTTCCTTGCGGGTGATCGCTTCCACGGCAGCTAGTTTGCTGTCGAAGGCAGGGGTGTCGAATGTCGCGTCGAAGGCGGTGGCTTCGAGCACTTCGTCGCTCTTACCGGCGGATTTGTCGGCGCGGCGACCGCGTATCGCTTTGGCGAAACCGCCGAAGAGCGAGGACTTTTCAGCCGTGACGTCTGCTCGCGTGTCGGCGGGACCGGCTTCGCTCTGGACGGTTGCAAATGCCGCTGCCGCAGCCGCTGCGGCTGGTGACCGCGTTGTCGACGGGCGCTGCGAACCGGAATTGGGGGAGGGCAGCCTTTCGCCGTCCGATCGACCCGCGACGTCCTGCTCCAGCCTGGCCAGGCGGTCGACGATCTTGACCAGCGTGTCATGGACGGTCTCGAATGTCTTGCCGTTGCGTTCGTCGGAATTGCGCGCCAGCGCTTCCAGCGATTTCATGTCCTCGGCCAACTGCCGGGCAATCACGCTGTCATTGTGCGATCCGTGCTGTAGAACGCGTGCAACGGCGCTTTCTGCCGCCTCACGCGCTGCATCGAGCACGGTTTCACGATTGGAGGCGATGGAGCGCTCAATGGAATCGAGACGCGGTTTCAGTTCGGCAATCTCGGCCACCGGTTGTGCAAGGTGGTGGGCGATATTGGCAATCTGATCCTCAAGGCTCCGGATCGCCTTCACGTCCAGCCCCGGACCGTCATAGGCCGGTGCCTGAAGGAGACCCAGCGAAATCTGCTGCGAAAGATCGTCGATCCGGCCTTCCAGCGTATGGAGCGCACTGGTGTCGACATGCTGCGTGGCATATTGCGCGTCGAGGCGCTCGGTCAGTTCCGCAAAGCGGCGTTCGATCTTGTCCAGAACCAGAGGATGCGGCTCCTCCGACCGGCGTTCGGCTGCTTCGAGCTTCTGGCCGATGGCTTCAAGACGCGCTTCAACGGCGTGATAGTCGGACTGGCTGAGATTTTCCATCACCTTGCCAACTTGATTGGCGAGGAGGTTGATCTGGTGGGCAAGCTGGTCGATCACGCCATCCGGCAGTGCCGAACCGCTCGAAAGCCCGTCGATGCGTGAGGAAAGTTCGCCCAGCTTGCGGTAAAGCGCGTCGGAATTCTGCTGCGTCGCCGAAGTGGCGAGTTGGTCCGCAAGTTCCGCCAGACGGCCTTCGATCCGTTCCAGCCGGCGCGCGCCGTCCTGATCGGGCCGCTGTGCGCGGCTTGTCGCGATGATGGCGCGGCTGATTTCGTCCAGCCGCTCGTCGATCTGCTGGAGACGGTTCTGTTCGAGCGACGCGGCGTGTTGCGGGCTCAGCGATTCCTCGATGGAGTTTGCCAGCTGGCTGATGCGGTCTTCGATCGCGCTCAAACGGTTCGATTGCGGCAAGGTGCCGATTGCGTCGCGCACCTGCTCAAGCCGCGAGCCGATGGCGTCCAGCGCGGGATCGACAGCGTTATGACGCTGCTCGAATGCCTCGAAACGGGCGTCGAAGCGATCCCAGCGGTTGTTGAGGCGATGCAGGGTTTCCTCGCGGGCAAGGCCCTGGACGGTGCGGTTGAGCTCATCGAGCTGACGGCGGAGCGCCTGCGCATTGGCCTCACTGCTGCGGTCTGCAAGATGGCGCACGCTGTCACTGATGCGCTCGAAGTCTTCGCTTACCCTTTGCGAGAGCCCTTCTTCGCTTGCGGCGCGCTGAAGGCGGGGTCATTTCGCGGCTGGCGCGGCTGACCTCGACATTGGATGCATAAGGCAGCGGCTCTTCATGGCTTTCGCGCATGCGGCGCAGGTTTTCGGCGATTTCGGCGAGGCCCGTTAGGGTTTCGTCCGGATAGCGGGCGGGCTGGCGTTCCGAGCGCAGGATGTTGCGCATATCGGGAGCACCGTCCTGTTCCAGATCTTTCAGGCGCTTTTCCAGGCTTGCCAATGTGCGATTGAGTTCTTCCATCGCCGGCGAAGGCGCCCGGCGCTCACGGCGGGCGTTCAATTCGTCGATGATGGATCGTGAACCTGACGCCAGATCTGGGTTTGCCATGAGAAATTCACTTTTTCCAATGATAGAGACCGCCGGGGCAAATTTCGCCAACGCAACTGGCAAGAATTTGCTCTGCCTACATTTGTACAAACGTGGTAAACAACTCGTTAATATATGCAGCTAAGTGAATGCTTTCGTGGGTGCGGCACGGCATCTCACGGTTGAGCGGACCGGACACGGCATGTCGAGCACCAGGCGGCATGAAAGCGGATCAATCAAGCATGGCAGGCGAGTGAATTGCGGCGGCGAATGTAAAACGAGCTGCGGCACTGACAGCAGTGTCAATGTGAGCTGTCATCAATATTGGTTCCATCGCGCATGCGCGCGGTGACCGGGGTTTCCGGGGGCGGAAACAGGGTAGAACATGAGTAAACGGTCGAACGCGCCGGAACAGGCGGCAGATGTAGCGATTGCGGATCTGCTGACCGGTGCAGGTGGTAATGCGCGGAGGGAGAACCAGACAGGCGGTCAATTATATCGGATCGGCGATCTTGCCGAGGAATTCGACCTGACGTTGCGGGCCTTGCGCTTTTATGAAGATAAGGGATTGCTTAGTCCACGCCGTGCGGGCGTGACACGGCTCTACGACAACAAGGACCATACGAGACTGCGGCTCGTCCTGTTCGGGCGCCGCATCGGCTTCACGCTCGGCGAAATGGGGCAATTGATCAGCGTGTGGGAAAACGGCATTACCGATCCCGCCGAGACCGAGAATCTGCGCCAGCGCTTCAAGGAAAAGCTCCACGAACTTGAGAAGAAGAAGAACGAGATAGACCGGTCCGTCGAGGAACTTCGGGCCATTCTGGCGCGAATGGCACGCCCGCCGATTTGATCAAGGCCGGGTGTAGCGTCCCAGCCTCGTGGGAGGGACTTCCAAGGCCTCTTTGTTTCAGCCTGTCGCATGAAGTGTGCCGCCCGGCGGGAACCTGCGCGCTTCACACCGGTTATTTCAGCCTTGCGACCGATAACGCATCCGCAAAGTGGTTTTTCGGGTGCGTGTCAAACGAACCGACAGAGCGCTGGCCGGATTCAGATCAGGTCAAATCCGCTCTGATGCGAAAGTGAGGCTGAAAATGAAAAAGGCTCTTGTTCTGACCGCAGCGGTGTTTCTTGCCGGCTCGGGTATTGCGCTGACGCAAGATCGAGTACTTGTCGAAGTGCCGCAAGCGGCACGCGATTATGTCATTGCAAATCCATCGGATCCCGTCGTTATCGAAGGCGAAATAAGCGATGGTTATGTCCTGCCCGACGCAATCGCCGTTCACCCAATCCCGGACAATCCGGATTTCGGCTATATCTATGTCAATGGCGAGCCGGTAATCGTGTCCATGCAGAACCGCCGGGTCGTCTATTATGCCGAGGGGCCGAATGCCGGGCCCCCGGTGCCGACTGAAATCGTGACCTATATCGAAACCAACCCCGTCGATCCGGTCGTCATCGAAGGAGGCATCGCTGAAGGAACGATAATTCCACAGGATGTGCCTCTCGTCGCCGTACCCGACCAGCCGGCATATTCCTATGTCTATGTGGAAGATCGCCCGGCCCTGATCGATACGCAGACGCGCCGCGTCGTATGGGTCAAGTAAGGCCAGTTGGAAAGAGATGGAAAAAGGCGGCAATTCTGCCGCCTTTCTTCATGGTCGCATGCGAATTGACGGCCCGTATCTTGCCAGAAAAATCCAATATTTTTTGGTAATTTTTATGTTAATTCGGGCGCTTTTCCGCTCTTCTTGAAAGAATTATAACGAAGTCGAATTGATGGTGAAAAAATAAATTTGGCTCTGTGCCCTTGTAGTGGGGGTAATAAGGGTATATCTATTAAAAATCGATTTTGTCATCGAACGACAAGGCGCACCAGGCGTCATGACTTTTCTTTCAATTTCGTAAAACGCGACGAAAATTATTTCGTTATCTTCCAACCATGCGAATTGAAAGGAATTCTCTATGGCAAACGGAACAGTAAAATTCTTTAATGGCGGCAAGGGCTTTGGGTTTATTCAGCCTGAGGATGGTTCGCCGGATGAGTTCGTTCACATTTCTGCAGTTGAGCGTGCAGGCATGCATACGCTCAATGAAGGTCAGAAGGTGAGCTTCGAGTTGGTGGCGGATCGCCGTTCCGGCAAGAAGGCCGCCGATAATCTTCAGGCGCTTTAACTCGGGCGCAAAGTGATTGTCTCCGATCTTTGACCACGGATGTACTGGCACTGATTGTTGAGGCGATTGAAAGGTCGGGTTTTCCCGGCCTTTTTTATTTTCAAGTGCATCCCAAGTGTGAAGCGGCTTTTGACCGGGAGTAAATAGAATGCTCGAACAAAAATCGGCAGGACTGACCAAGGACACGCTGTTCAAGAAACCGCTTTCGCGGATGGAAGCCAAGAACGCCATTACCGACAAAACGGCAAAGGCTATCCTGCAGCACGAAAAAGCCGCGGTCGATGCCAAGACGGAGCGATTGAAAGCCGCGCGCCTCGAGCGCGACAGGCGAGCCCCGTAGCCGGTCTGTGCAGTCATACAAGCGAATGAATTGAGGTGGCCGTGGCAACACGATGAAATGATTGGATTTTGTCGGTTTGTGCGCGGCTGAGAAAGGAGCTGAATTGCAAGTATTGGTAAGAGACAATAATGTCGATCAGGCGCTGCGCGTGCTCAAGAAGAAGATGCAGCGCGAGGGAATTCTCCGTGAACTGAAAGAACGCAGGGCTTATGAAAAGCCTTCGGAAAGGCGTGTGCGCGAGAAGGGCGAGGCTATTCGCCGGGCGCGCAAGGATGCCAAGAAGAGGGCACAGCGCGAAGGTTTGCTGCCGAAGCCGAAGAAGAAGGTTGCTCCCGCACGGTCGAGAACCCCGGTCGCTTCCGCACCGGCGACATCTTCTGCCGCCTGACCTGCGACCCCGAAGTTTCGGGCCTAGATCGTTCAAGACAGACCGCCGGATCGAAAGCGTTCCGGCGGTTTTTTATTGGCCGCACCACGTCCCCGCTGGGCTGTCTGACATTGCTGCCTTGCGCTCCCGGTCCCCTGGGGTGCGCATTTCCCCATCCCGCACGAAGTTATGTAATTTTTGACGTTTACGGAAACGTCAAAGTAGGTTAGCTTCGGTCCGAAATTGACGGGGTGAGCGCGGATTCCGTGAGGTGCTCGGTCAAAAAGGCGGCAAAAAGGACTGTTTTTCGGAGAAATTCGTCCGGTTTTGCTGCAACATGCGCGCTGTCACAACATTTCGCTATAATGTGGCATGCAGGCATGAAACGCGGTTAAGGGCTCGTTCCAATCATCGCGGAACGGCTCAGGTGGTGAATTGGAGGATTTCTATGCCGAGCTATCGCGCGCCAGTTGAGGATACGAATTTCGTTCTCAACGACGTTCTGAATTATCAGCGTTACAACAATCTGCCGGGCTTTGCCGACGCGTCGCCCGATGTCGTCGAGGCGATCCTGTCGGAAGGCGCGAAGCTTGCGGAAGGCACCTTGTTCCCGGTCAACCACACGGCCGACCGCGAAGGTTGCAAGCGTTCGTCGGATGGCTCGGTCACCACGCCGAAGGGCTTCAAGGAAGCCTATGATCTCTATCGTGAAGGCGGCTGGCTCGGCCTCGCCGTGCCGGAGCAATATGGCGGACAGGGGCTTCCCTATCTGCTGCATACGGCTGTCGGCGAATATATGTCTTCTGCCAATATGGCGCTCACCATGTATCCGGGCCTGACGCAGGGCGCGATTGCCGCGATCCTGACCCATGGCACCGACGAGCAGAAGGACACCTATCTGCCCAAGATGGTTGAAGGCACCTGGACCGGCACGATGAACCTGACCGAGCCGCATTGCGGTACGGATCTGGGCCTGCTGCGCACCAGCGCCACCCCGCAGGAAGACGGTTCCTATAAGATTTCCGGCCAGAAGATTTTCATCTCGGCTGGTGAACACGACATGTCGGAAAACATCATCCATCTGGTGCTGGCCCGCATCGACGGCGCGCCGGAAGGCGTGAAGGGCATTTCGCTGTTCATCGTGCCGAAGTTCATTCTTGACGAAAACGGCAATCCGGGCGAGCGCAACGGCGTTTCCTGCGGTTCCATCGAAGAAAAGATGGGCATTCACGGCAATGCCACCTGCGTCATGAATTATGACGAGGCAAAGGGTTATCTCATCGGCGAAGCCCACAAAGGCCTGCGCGCCATGTTCACCATGATGAACGAAGCGCGTCTGGGCGTGGCCTTGCAGGGGCTTTCGATTGCCGAAACCGCTTACCAGAATGCTGTGATCTATGCGCGTGAGCGCATTCAGGGCCGTGCGCTTTCGGGTGCCGCAGCGCCCGATAAAAAGGCCGATCCGATCATCGTTCATCCGGATATTCGCCGCAACCTCATGAATATCCGCGCTTTCAACGAAGCCGGCCGCGCGCTCATTCTGTGGACGGCGCTCAACTCCGATATCGCGCACCGCTCCGGTGACGAGGCCGAGCGTCAGACTGCCGATGATCTCGTCGGGCTTCTGACGCCCGTGCTGAAAGGCGTTCTGACCGACAAGGGTTTTGAACATGCCGTCATGGCGCAGCAGGTGTTCGGCGGCCACGGCTATATCGAAGAACATGGCATGAGCCAGTATGTGCGCGATGCGCGCATCGCCATGATCTACGAAGGCGCCAACGGCATTCAGGCGCTTGATCTGGTGGGTCGCAAGCTGGCGCTGAACGGTGGTCGCGCGGTTACGGCGTTCTTCAAGGAAGTGGGAGAATTCTGCGAAGCCAATCGTGAGAACGAGAAGCTTTCCTTCTTCACCAAGCACCTGAAGAAGGGCCTCAACGATCTTCAGGCCGCCACCATGTGGCTGATGCAGAATGCGATGGCCAAGCCCGACAATGCCGGTGCCGCCTCCAACGACTATATGCATCTGTTCGGTCTGGTGGCGCTCGGCTTCATGTGGGCGCGGATGGCCAGGATCGCGGAAGAAAAGCTTGGCAGGGGTGAAGGCAACAAGGCTTTCCTCGAAGCCAAGCTTGTCACTGCACGCTATTATTTCGAGCGGATCATGCCGGAAAGTGCAGCCCATCTCGCACGCATCCAGTCGGGTGCGGATTCGATGATGGCGCTCGAAGCGGACACATTCTGAACCAGAGATTACGCCGGGCTTTCGGGCCTGGCGGGCCAAAATTTGGCGGGAAGGAGCAAAAATGGCTGAGGCTTATATTTACGATCACGTGCGCACACCGCGCGGGCGTGGCAAGAAGGACGGTTCGTTGCACGAAGTGCCAGCCGTCCGTCTGGGCGCGAAGGTTCTTGAATCCCTGCGCGACCGCAACGGCATCGACACGGCAAAGGTCGATGACATCATTTTCGGCTGCGTCGATCCTGTCGGCGAAGCTGGTGCAGTTATTCCGCGTTCCGCCGCCTTTGAAGCCGGTTATGACTTCAAGGCGCCGGGCATCCAGATTTCGCGCTTCTGTGCTTCGGGTCTCGATGCGATCAATCTGGCGGCAGCCAAAGTCGCGTTCGGTTCCGACGATCTGGTGATCGCCGGCGGCGTCGAAAGCATGTCGCGCGTCGGCATGGGCATGTCGGGCGGTGCCTGGTACATGGACCCGTCGGTCGGCTTCCCCGGCTATTTCATGCCGCAGGGCGTTTCCGCCGATCTGATCGCCACGAAATACGGCTTCAGCCGCGATGACGTCGACGCCTATGCCGTCGAAAGCCAGAAGCGCGCCGCCAAGTCGTGGGAAAAGGGCTATTTCAAGAACTCGGTCATCCCGATCAAGGACCAGAACGGCCTGACCATTCTCGATCATGATGAGCATATGCGCCCGTCAACCGACATGCAGGCGCTGGGCCAGCTCAACCCATCCTTCGTGATGCCAGGTGAAATGGGCGGCTTCAACGCCGTCGGCATTCAGGCCCATCCGGAAATCGAGACGGTCAACCACGTCCACCATGCCGGTAACTCGTCCGGTATCGTCGATGGCGCGGCTGGCGTCCTCGTCGGTTCCAGGAAGGCTGGCAAGGCATTCGACATGAAGCCGCGCGCCCGTATCCGCGCTTTCTCCAATATCGGTTCCGAACCGGCGCTTATGCTCACCGGCCCGGTCGATGTGACGGAAAAGCTTCTCAAGCAGGCAAAGATGAAGCTCTCGGACATTGATCTGTTCGAACTGAACGAAGCCTTCGCCGCCGTGGTTCTGCGCTACATGCAGGCCTTCGACATTCCGCACGACAAGATCAACGTCAATGGCGGCGCCATTGCCATGGGCCATCCGCTGGGCGCGACCGGCGCAATGATCCTCGGCACGGTGCTGGATGAACTGGAACGCCGTAATCTCAATACCGCGCTGGTGACCTTGTGCATTGGTGCCGGCATGGGCACGGCGACGATCATCGAGCGCGTATAGGGCGAGGGAGGTTTTACGAATGGCTTACACGAATTTCAAAGTTGAAACCGACGCCGACGGCATTGCTCTCGTCACCTGGGACATGCCTGAAAAGTCGATGAACGTCTTCACCGTCGAGGCGATGCAGGAACTGAACGCCATCATCGACGCAACGACCGCCGACGAAAAGGTCAAGGGTGTTGTTATAACATCCGGCAAGGAGAGCTTCTCCGGCGGCGCGGACCTGACCATGCTGGAAGGCATGTTCAAGGAATTCCAGAAGCAGAAGGCCAAGGACCATCAGGCCGCCGTGCAGGCGCTGTTCGACAATGTCGGCAAGATGAGCGGCCTTTTCCGCAAGCTTGAAACCTGCGGCAAGCCCTGGGTTTCGGCCATCAATGGCACCTGCATGGGTGGTGCGTTCGAAATGTCGCTCGCCTGCCATGCCCGCGTGGCATCCGATGCGCCGGGCGTGAAGATGGCTCTGCCGGAAGTCAAGGTCGGCCTTTTCCCCGGCGCTGGCGGTACGCAGCGCGTTCCGCGGCTTGCCAACCAGCAGGACGCGCTTCAGATGATGACGACCGGCTCCAGCCTAACGGCGCAGCGCGCCAAGGCCATGGGCCTCGTCACCGAGATTGCTCCGGCCAAGAAGCTGGTTGAAACCGCCAAGAAGCTCATCAAGGGCGGTCTGAAGCCGGTTCAGCCATGGGATGAAAAGGGCTTCAAGCTTCCGGGCGGCGCGATCTATTCGGCTGCCGGGGCGAACCTTTGGCCGGCCGCAACGGCAATCCTGCGCCGCGAAACTTCCGGCAATTATCCGGCAGCGCTTGCCATCCTGAAATCGGTCTATGAAGGCCTGCTGGTGCCGTTTGACACCGGCCTGAAGATCGAGCAGCGCTACTTCACCGAAATCCTCCAGACGACAGAAGCAGGCATGATGATCCGCTCGCTCTTCGTGTCGCTGCAGGAACTGAACAAGGGCGCGCGCCGCCCGGCGGATGAGAAGCCGACCAAGCTCAAGAAGATCGGCGTTATCGGCGCTGGCTTCATGGGGGCAGGCATTGCCTATGTCACCGCCAAGGCGGGCATTCCGGTGGTACTGATCGACCGCGATCAGGAATCCGCCGACAAGGGCAAGGCGCACACCGCCGATCTGGTGACCAAGGAAATCCAGAAAGGCCGCGCCACTGAGGCCGACAAGGAAAAGCTCCTGTCGCTCATCACCGCGACGCCGGATTATGCTCTTCTCGACGGTGCCGATCTGGTGATCGAAGCCGTGTTCGAGGATCGCGAAGTCAAGCGTGTCGCGACCGAAAAGGCAGAGGAAGTTCTGAAATCGTCGGCGATTTTCGCGTCCAACACCTCGACCCTGCCGATCACCGGTCTGGCGAAAGTTTCCAGACGCCCGAAGAACTTCATCGGCATTCATTTCTTCTCGCCTGTCGACAAGATGATGCTGGTCGAAGTGATCATGGGTAAGAAGACGTCGGACAAGGCGCTGGCCGTCGCACTCGATTACGTTCGTGCGATCAAGAAAACGCCGATCGTCGTCAACGACACGCGCGGCTTCTACGTCAATCGCTGCGTGCTGCGCTATATGTCGGAAGCCTACAACATGCTCGTTGAAGGTGTGCCCGCTGCCATGATCGAAAATGCCGCCCGCATGGCCGGCATGCCGGTCGGTCCACTGGCGCTCAACGACGAAACCGCTATCGACCTGTCGCAGAAAATCCTCAAGGCAACGCTTGCCGATCTGGGCGAAAAGGCTGTCGATCCGCGTCATGTGGAACTGGTGGATCGTCTCGTCAACGAGTTCGACCGCAAGGGCCGCAAAAATGGCAAGGGCTTCTATGATTATCCGGCCAAGCCCGCCAAGAAGCATCTGTGGCCGGGCCTGAAGGACCTCTACCCGCAGCAGGACCCTGACAAGGTCGATGTGAAGGAACTGAAGGAACGCTTCCTCGTCACCATCGCCCTGGAAGCTGCCCGCGTGATGGAAGAAGGCATCGTCACCGACCCGCGTGAAGCCGATGTCGGCTCCATTCTGGCCTTCGGTTTCGCGCCTTATACCGGCGGCACGCTGTCCTATATCGACGGCATGGGTGCGAAGAAGTTCGTCAAGCTCGCCAAGGAATTGCAGAAGAAATACGGCCAGCAGTTCAAGGCGCCGAAGCTTCTCATCGACATGGCTGAAAACGGCGAAAGCTTCTACAAGCGTTTCAATCCGTACAAGACGGAAACGAAGAAGGCAGCGTAAGCTCGTCCCTTCGCAGGATCATCGGGCGCGGCATGTTTCATGCCGCGCTTTTGTTTGCGCTTCCGCCGCTGCTGGATTGCGCTCACCGCCAATAAGAAAATTTTCCCTGTTAATTCAGCCATCTTGCGCAATTCGTGCTTTTTCGGTAGGTTGCAGCTGAAGATGGGACGGAAGATTAGGTTTAAAATCCTTTGAAACATATCTCCTGACGGGGCTGTCTGGATGATATGTCGGAACCTATGTGGCGGATCATGACTATGTTTTCTCACGAGAGCGTGTGGGCGGCCATCGATGCTCTGGCCGAACGTCATTCCCTGAGTGCGTCCGGGCTGGCGCGTCGGGCAGGGCTGGACCCGACGACCTTCAACAAATCCAAGCGCTATGCGTCGGACGGGCGCGCGCGCTGGCCTTCGACGGAATCGCTGGCCAAGGTGATGGAAGCGACCGGCTCGACCTTCGATGAGTTCACACGGCTCATCGGCGGGGAAACCCGCACGCCGCAATTTGGTGAATATACGCAGGACATGCAGTCGATCCCGCTGCTCGGCATGGCCGAAGCGGGCGCGGGCGGCTACTTCGACGATGCCGGTTTTCCCGCAGGGCAAGGCTGGGACATCGTGGAATTTCCCGCCAGCACGGGCGAAGGGGTGTATGCGCTGGAGGTTTCGGGCGACTCCATGTTGCCCCTTTACCGTGATGGCGATACGCTGATCGTTGCACCCAATACCGCCATTCGCCGTGGCGATCGCGTGGTGGTGCGAACGAAAGACGGAGAAGTGATGGCCAAGATTCTGCATCGCCAGACGCCGCGAACCATTGAGCTTCATTCGCTCAATCCAGAGCATCCGAACCGCATCTTCGAGTCCAGGGATATCGAATGGGTCGCCCGCATTTTGTGGGCGAGTCAGTAATGGCGCAATCGCAGAACAGAAGCCACGCGCGCGCCGTTTTCGGCGGGCTAGCGGGTATAACGGGCGCTATACTGGTCGCGGCCTTCGTGGCGCCGTTCTATGGCGCGCTGGACCGTCCCGTCGTCGTCATCGATTCTGGTGATGCACAGACGAAGACCGGTGCGGGCAACGGCATCGTTGTCGAACAGTTCGACTATAACGAGCCGGGAAGCTCGTCTGAAACGGGCAATACGCCGGAGGGAACGCCGTCGCAGCCGGGCCAGACAGGTTCCGCCGATGGGCAGGCGTCTGCGGCAGCAGAAACGGGCAAGCCAAACGATCAGGCTGATGATGGCGGCATGGAACGCGAAGCGCCGCGCCCGCCGCTGAGCGATCTCGGCCTTGCATCCACGCCAAAGCCACCGGAGCCACCGGCACCCGCTACGCCCGTTGACGCAGGCGAGCAGATGCAGCTTTTGCAGCGTCCCGTGGCCGTGGCGGCCGGACGGCTGGAAAGCCAGGGCCGCACGATCGAGTTGCAGGGCATTGAAATCGTGCCCGTCGAACAAACCTGCCAGACCGCTTCCGGCGAAAGCTGGCCGTGCGGCATGCAGGCGCGCACAGCCTTCCGGCAGTGGCTGCGCTCCCGCGCCGTCATGTGCCGCCTGCCGCAAAACGATAGTGGCGCTGCGGTCGCGACCGAATGCACGCTTGGCAACGAAGATGCCGCCGCGTGGCTCGTCGCCAATGGTTGGGCGAAGGCTGCCCCAGGCAGCGCCTATGAGGAAGCAGGCCGCAAGGCCGTGGAAGCACGCCTTGGGATTTTCGGCGACAAGCCCGATACGTCGCTCCCCAATCCGGAACCCGGCAGCAGCGATATGATGGATACCCCTTCACCTCTGGCCCCTGAACCGGAACCGCAGCCGTCATCGCCATCGCCACAGCCGCTGGACGGCTTTCCACCCGCGCCGCCCGCACAATAGAGCGGGACGAATTGAGAGCATTTCCAATGATTTAAGCAGAACAGGAAACGCTCCAAGTCAAGCCATCATCCCGCTCTGGGCAGCAACCGGCCCTATCTAGAGCCGGTGCGAAGCAGCGTGTCGAAGGGTCGGGCCGAAGGGTCGGGCTTGAGCTGAACCTTCGTCCGTCGATTCTTCGACAGGCTCAGGATGATGCTACGCTTCGCTCCGCACCTCAGGATGAGGGTGTCGGTATAAACAAAAGGGGGGCTCGAAGCCGCCCTTTTGTTCGATTTATTGATCTGGGTTAAGTATGTATTGATCTCTACGCTAGTTCGCCAGCCAGCGCCTTTTTGATCAGCGCTCGGGTTTCATCAATGCCGTAAAGCGCGACGAAGGAACCGAAACGCGGGCCGCGTTCCTGACCGATCAGCACTTCATAGAGCATCTGGAAGAAGGAAACCGAAACGCCGGGACCGCCTTCCGGGCTCTTCTTGGCATGATCCTGATAGCGCTCGATGGCGCGGGCGACATCGAGAATGGCGTTCTGGATGTCGTTGCCATCGGTGCCGACAGGCAGCGTTGCGAGCTTCGCATCCAGCGCTTCAAGGGCTGCGCGTTCCACATCGTCCGGCGCACGGAACTGCTTGGTCGGCTTCACGAAATCGTTGAAGTAACGGATCGCATAGCCGACGAGCGCATCGAGTTCCGGATTGTTTTCCGGTGTGACGCCCGGCACGTGCCGCGAGATGAAGCCCCACAGCACGCCCGGATTTTCGGCATTCGATGCACTGACCAGATTGAGCATCAGCGCGAAGGTGACCGGCAGGTTCACCTTCGGCGGGTTGCCGTAATGAATGTGCCAGACCGGATTGTTCAGCCGGTCCTTCCATTCCTGACGCTCATAGGCCGAAAGATAGCTGAAATACTCGTCTACCGCCTTCGGGATGACATCGAAATAGAGTCGCTTGGCGGTCTTCGGCTTCTGGAAATTGTAAAGCGCAAGGCTTTCGGTCGGCGCATAGGCCAGCCATTCGTCGATGGAAATGCCGTTGCCCTTCGACTTGGAAATCTTCTGGCCAAGCTGGTCGAGGAACAGTTCGTAGACGAAATGTTCGGGTGCGCGGCCACCGAGGATTTCGCAAATGCGGTCATAAACGCCAGCATTGGTCTGGTGGTCCTTGCCGAACATTTCGAAATCGACGCCGAGCGCCGCCCAGCGCATGCCGAAATCCGGCTTCCATTGCAGCTTCACATTGCCGCCGGTGACGGGCAGGGTGGTCTCAACGCCGTCCTCATCGTCGAAGGTGATGGTGCCCAGCCTTGGCATCCACGCTCTTCATCGGCACGTAGAGCACGCGGCCGGACTTGGGCGAGATCGGCAGGAACGGGCTGTAGGTGGCCTGCCGTTCTTCGCCGAGCGTCGGCAGCATCACCTTCATGATGTCGTCATAGCGCTCGACGGCCTTGAGAAGCACGGCGTCGAACTTGCCGGATTTGTAATATTCGGTCGCGCTGGCGAACTCGTAATCGAAGCCGAATGTGTCGAGGAAGCGGCACAGCATGGCGTTGTTGTGATCCGCAAAACTCTTGTAGTCGCCGCCGAACGGGTTCGGAACGGCCGAAAGCGGCATTTGCAGATAGGGCTCGAGCGCTGCCCTGTCCGGCACATTGTCGGGGATCTTGCGCATGCCGTCGAGGTCGTCGGAGAAGCAGATCAGGCGCGTCTTGACCTTGTCGCCGGTCAGGATGCGGAAGGCATGGCGCACCATCGAGGTGCGCGCCACTTCGCCAAACGTGCCGATATGCGGCAGGCCGGATGGGCCATAGCCGGTTTCGAAGATCACCGTATCGGGCAGGCCGGTCTTCTCATAGCGCTTGAGGATTTTCTTCGCCTCTTCAAAGGGCCATGCTTTCGCTTCCGCAGCCGCCGCGGTCAGTTCCGGGGTCAGCGTGATTTCGGGAAGGCGGTGCGAAGTCATGATTTTATCCTGATATCCTGTGAAGGGCTTTATTCTTTGAAAACGATGCGCGAAATGCGCACCCCTGCTCTATGGCGCGGCAACCCCGGTGCCGTCAACGGTCAGTGCCGAATTTCCTTGCGTAACCGCGTGAGGCTTCCTAATTTTCCCGTCAATTCCAATGAAATGATGATTCCGATCATGTTGTACAGGAGTAGCCCGATGAAAAAGATCACGCCGCAGGATGCGCTTGTCTACATCATGATCACGACGTCTGCTGCGGACACGACAATGACCGATGCCGAACTGTCGTCCATCGGCAATGTCGTTTCCCGCCTGCCGGTCTTTCAGGGCTTCGACAAGGAGCGCCTGCCGAAACTGGCCAGCGACTGCTATGCGCTTCTGGCGGATGAGGACGGACTGGAAAAAATCCTTGATCTCGCGCATGACGCCTTGCCGGAACGCCTCTACGATACGGCCTATGCGCTGGCCGTCGAAGTGGCGGCCGCCGATCTGCATGTGGAGCAGGAAGAGCTTGAATTCCTCCAGATGCTGCGTGACCGCTGGACGCTGGATGAATTGACCGTCGCCGCCATCGAGCGCAGCGCCCGCGTGCGCTTCCGCAAGCTCGATCCTGCTGTCTAAAACGGCTTTCCTGAGCCTCGGCATGCAAAACGGGCGGAAAATCCGCCCGTTTCTATTTGTTCGGGAAAATCAGCACACGACCGGGAGCAGTCGTGCCTTGCGCCTTTCCAGAGCGACACGCATGATGCGGGCAGCTTCTGCGAATGTGGGCGTTTCCTTCCAGTGTTCAGCATGAATGATGCCGGTCGGGACGATAGCTTTCAGCGCTTCCAGCGTATGGCGCGGCACCATGTCGGTGCAGTTCCACAGGCGGCGGAAGACGACGCTGATCCGTGTCACCTTGCCGTTGATCTGAACGGACGGCTCGGCCGTTTCCAAGGCCCAATCCTCATAGGCATCGACTGCATCCTGAAATGCATGATGCAGATAGATCGGTGCGTGACCGTCATGAAGCGGGGGCAGCAAACTGGACATTTCTGTTTCCTCTCTTCCAATGTGGTTCAGTTTTTCAGGAGGCATTTGCCGCTGGATGGATGAACTGGCAGCGCACAAATGCATTTCAAACAAGAGCCATGAAATGCTCTTCACCGGTCTATGTGTGCCGATCAGAAACTGAAGCTCACGAAATACGACAACACATAATTAACCATGATCTACGGAGAAAGCCCTGTTTGACAAGAGGCGATTTTCTTTAATTCAGCTTTTGGCGGAAAAATAATTCAAACGCATAGGTTGAATTACTGCAATAATAAGCTGGCCAATCTTTGAAATATTAGTTTTACTTTACGGTTACAAATGCCGGAAAACGAAGTCTTTTTCGGCATTTATTGTCACCGTAACAGATTTTGATCCTGTCATTTATGGATGACTGATGTAGAAATGCGAACAACTGAGGCAAGATTGCGGGGCACGGGATATGGCGCAACTGGTTCTGTCGCGTAGGGCTTTTCTGGCGGGCTCAACCGCCTTGGCTGGCGTCGCCGTCTGGCCGCAACGGTCGGCTGCGGCAGGTCAGGCGCAGAAAGGCGGGCGGCTGGTCGTGGCCGCAGATTCAGAGCCGCGCAATCTCAATCCGGCCATCGTGGCATCCAATGGCGTCTTCTTCGTCGCAAGCAAGGTGGTCGAGCCTCTGGCGGAAGCCTCCTTCGAGGGCGAGAACGGTCTCGCGCCGCGTCTTGCCACTGGCTGGGAAGGTTCCGCCGACGGGCTGACGGCGACATTCCGCCTGCGGGATGGTGTCAAATGGCATGACGGCAAGCCCTTCACATCGGCGGATGTGGCCTTTTCGGCGATGGAAGTCTGGAAACCGCTGCAAAACCTTGGCCGTGTCGTCTTCAAGGCGCTGGAAAAGGTCGAAACGCCGGATGATCTGACGGCTATCTTCCATTTCTCCGAGCCGACGCCCTTCCAGCTTATCCGCAATGCCTTGCCGGCCTTGACCGCAGTGCTGCCGAAGCACGTCTTTGCAGGCAGTGACATCATGGCCAGTCCGGCCAATGAAAAGCTCATTGGCACCGGCCCGTTCAAATATGCCGAGCACAAGACCGGCGAATATTACCGGCTGGCCCGCAATGACGATTATTGGGGCGAAGGCGAGCCTTATCTGGACGAGATCATCTATCGCGTGCTGCCGGACAGGGCGGCAGCGGCGGGTGCGCTGGAGGCCGAGGAAATCGACCTGGCCGCCTTTTCCGCCGTGCCGCTTGCCGATCTGGACCGTATCTCGAAGGTTCCGGGCCTCACCGTCATTTCCAAGGGTTATGAGGCGCTGACCTATCAGCTGGTGGTGGAGATCAACCATCGCCGCAAGGAACTGGCCGACCTGAAGGTCAGGCAGGCGATCGCCCACGCTATCGACCGCGATTTCGTCGTGAAGACGATTTTCCTCGGCTATGCCAAGCCTTCGACCGGCCCTGTGCCGCGTTATGACAGCCAGTTTCATACCGATGACGTGCCGTCCTATCCGTTCGATGTCGCCAAGGCCAACGCGCTTCTGGACGAGGGGGGCTACAGGCGGGGCAAGGATGGCACGCGCTTCACGCTGAGGCTTTTGCCCGCACCCTATTTCAACGAAACGAAACAGTTCGGCGATTATCTGCGCCAGGCGCTTGCTGCTGTCGGCATCGATGCGCACATCGTCAACAATGATTCCGCCGCACATCAGAAGGCGGTTTATACCGATCATGATTTCGATCTAGCCATTGCGCCCACGGTCTATCGCGGCGATCCGGCCATATCGACCACAATTCTGGTCGAAAGCGGCATTCCGGCAGGCGTGCCGTTCTCCAATCAGGGCGGCTATGCCAATGCGGAACTGGATGCGCTGATCGCCAAGGCCGCGCGTGAGATCGACGAGAAAAAGCGCACCGCCCTTTACCACCAGTTCCAGCAGATGGTGCAGGCGGATTTGCCGCTCATCAATGTCGCGGAATGGGGTTTCATCACGGTTGCCAGCGACCGCGTGAAGAATGTTTCCAACAATCCGCGCTGGGCTGTTTCCAGCTGGGCGGATACCTGGCTGGAACAGTGACGAACCACCTGGATTGATTGTATCCTGCCATTGTGAAACAGATTCTGGCCCTTTTCCGCAAGCGACTGGCCGGCAGCATCATCGTGCTGCTGATTGTCATTGTCGGCTGCTTTTTCATGCTGGAAAGCGCGCCCGGCGATGCCGTCGATGCCTATGCCGTGACATTCGGCGGGGATGCGGCAACAATTGCAGAAATGCGGGCGCGCTGGGGGCTGGATCAGTCCATCTGGCACCGGCTTGGAGCCTATCTGGCAGCGCTTGCGCAGGGTAATCTCGGCTGGTCCGTCAGTTTCAACCGACCCATTCTTGACGTTATACTGGAACGCCTGCCCAACACGCTGCTTCTGATGGGGGCGGCGACCGCTCTCTCCTTTGCGGTCGGTTCGCTCCTCGGTATTGTGGCCGGGGCGAGGCCCGGAAGCTTTCGCGACCGGCTGCTGTCAGTCGCATCGCTCGTTCTCTATGCGATCCCCGGTTTCTGGCTGGCGCTCGTGCTGGTCATCCTGTTTTCGATCAGGCTGCGCTGGTTGCCGTCGAGCGGCATTGAAACAATCGCTTCCGGCAAGCAAGGACTGGCGCGGGCAGGCGACATTGCCGTCCATCTGGTGCTGCCGGTTGTCTCGCTGGCGGTGATCTATCTGGCGCTTTACCTGCGGGTCATGCGGGCCGCCATGGCCGATATATGGCGCATGGATTTCGTGCGGGCCTTGCGGGCAAGGGGTATTTCGCATTCGCGCATTGTCCTGCGCCACGTGGTGCGCAACGCCTTGCTGCCGCTCGTGACCGTGCTGGGCTTGCAGGCCGCATCGATGCTCGGCGGCAGCGTGGTGATCGAAAGCGTTTTCGCCGTGCCGGGGTTGGGGCGGCTGGCGCAGGAGGCCGTTGCGAGCCGTGACACGCCGCTTCTGCTCGGCGTCATTCTGGTCAGCGCCATCATGGTGATCGTGGTCAATTTCCTCATCGACCTGGTCTATCTCTGGCTCGATCCGCGCATCGCGAGAGGAGATGGCAGGGCATGAACCAGCCTAAACGTTATTTCAGAACGGGTGAGGGCATAACAGGCATGATCCTGCTGGCGCTGCTGGTGCTGGCGGCACTTGCCGCACCTCTCGTCTTTCCCGGCGATCCTTTAAGCATTGTCGCAACACCGCTGCTGCAACCCTTTGAAAGTTCGCAGTTTCTTTTCGGAACAGACCGGCTTGGACGCGATGTTATCGCCGAGCTTTTCTATGGTGCGCGCACATCGCTCGGCGTCGGGCTGGCCGCGGCCCTTGCTTCAATTGTGCTTGGCAGCATCGTCGGAACGCTGGCCGGTTTTGCGGGCGGCATCATCGATGAAGTGCTGATGCGGATCACTGAAGCCTTCCAGACAGTTCCGGGCTTCCTGCTGGCGCTGGCGCTCACCAGCATTGCCGGGCCGTCGCTGCCGGTGCTGATTGCTGCAATCGCCCTTTCAAGCTGGACACAGGCCGCGCGTCTCACGCGCGGGCAGGTGCTTTCGATCCGCGAAAGCGACTATGTGGCCTCGGCCCGCGTCATCGGCATGCATCCGATGGAAATCGCCTTCCGCCAGATATTGCCCAATGCCCTGCCGCCGGTGCTGGCGCTGGCGCCGGTCATCGTCGCTTCCGCCATATTGATCGAAGCCGCCTTGTCCTTTCTGGGGCTGGGCGATCCAAACCGCGTCACCTGGGGCGGCATGATCGCCGAAGGGCGCACGGTCCTGCGTTCCGCCCCTTGGCTTTCCATCCTGCCGGGTCTGGCGCTGGCAATGACTGTTGTCGGCGTCTATCTGGCAGGCGAAGGGCTGACGAACGCCATATTCCGGCGCGAGGTGCTGTCGTGAGCGCCCTTGTCCGCCTTGAGAAGCTCTCCGTATCCTACGGCAGTGAGCCCGCGCTGGAGAATATCGATCTCGATATCGGGCAGGGCGAAACGCTGGCGATCATTGGCGAAAGTGGTTCGGGCAAAAGCACGCTGGCGCTGGCCTTGGCCTCTCTCCTGCCGGGCAATGCGCACATTTCCGGTCAACTGGATTGGGCGGATGGCAAGCCGCGAGCGGGCCGCGACATCGGCTTCGTATTTCAGGACCCCGCATCGAGTTTCGATCCGCTGATGACCGTCGGCGCACAACTTGTGGAAACCATTCGCACCCATGCGCAAATCGACAGGGTGGCGGCGAAAGCAAGAGCGACGGGTCTTTTGGAGCGTGTCCATATTCCGCAAGCCGACGCCAGTTTCGCACGCTATCCACATCAGTTTTCCGGCGGGCAGAAACAGCGCATCGCGATTGCGCTGGCCATTGCCGCCAGCCCGCGCCTGCTGATCGCGGACGAACCGACGAGTGCGCTCGACACCATCGTGCAGAAGGAGATCGTCTCCCTCCTGCGCAAACTGGTGCGCACAGACGGGATGACACTGATATTCATCACCCATGACATCGCGCTGGCCTCGGGACTGGCCGACCGCATCGCCGTTTTCCGGCAGGGAAAGCTGGTGGAGTTCGGCCCGGCACGAAATATCGTCTCCAACCCGCAGACGGATTACACCCGGGCGCTGATTGCCGCCGTGCCGGTGCTGGAGGCGGCGCATGGCTGAACCGCTTCTGCAGGCAGATCAGCTTGTGGTTCGCTATGGCGACACCATTGCGCTTGACGGCATCAGCCTCAAAATCGAGCCGGGCGAAACGCTGGCGCTGGTCGGTCCATCGGGCAGCGGCAAGTCCACGTTGGCGCGCGCACTTCTGCGCCTTCACCCGCTCGAAAGTGGCGCAATCGGCTTTGAGGGCCGCGACTGGCTGGCGCTCAAGGGAGCTGAACTGCGCATGCAGCGCGCGCGCATGCAGATGGTGTTTCAGGACCCGCTTTCAGCCTTCAACCCGCGTGCGAGCGTTTATGATCTCCTGCGCGAGCCGCTGCGCATTCACGGGCTGAAGCGCGACATTGCCAGGCTTCTGCAAAGGGTTGGGCTTGATCCGGCGCTGGCGCAGCGCGGCGTCCATGAGATTTCCGGCGGGCAGCGCCAGCGTGTGGCGATAGCGCGGGCGCTTGCAACTGCTCCGTCGCTGGTCGTGCTGGACGAAGCGGTTTCGGCGCTCGATGTCACCGTTCGCGGCGCCATTCTCGCTTTGTTGCGGGAAATACAGAAAGCCGAGCGGACGGCCTATCTTTTCATCACGCATGATCTCGCGGTCGCTGCCCGGATGGCGGATCGTATCGCCGTAATGGAGCGCGGGCAGATCGTTGAGTGCCGCCCGACGCAGGAATTGATAACGGCACCGCAAGCGCCTGTCACAAAGGCGCTGATCGACGCGGTGCCGAGACTATTTGTCTAAGCCTTGCCCAGTTCCACCGAACGCTTGCGGGCCGCTTCCACGGCTTCGGCCACAAGCGTCTTGAGACGGTCGCCGCCCATCAGCACTTCAAGTGCGGCAGCGGTGGTGCCGTTCGGGCTCGTCACCTGTTCGCGCAGTTTTGACGGCGTGTCCGTGCTGGCATCGGCGAGGGCGCCTGCGCCCATCACGGTCTGCATGGCAAGCAACGCTGCCGTTTCACGCGGTAGACCGGCGGTCACGCCAGCGTCGGTCAGCGCCTCGATGAAGTGGAACACATAAGCCGGGCCGGAACCCGAAACGGCGGTGACGGCATCCATCAGCGCTTCCTCGTCCACACGCGCAACCTTTCCGGAGGTCTCAAGCAGACGCGCGATGAAAGCTTCGTCCTCATCGCTCACATTGGCGTTCTTGTAGGTAACGAGCATGCCCTTGCCGATGGCCGCTGGCGTGTTGGGCATGCAGCGAAGCACGGCAGCGTCCTGTCCCAGCTCGCTTTCAAAAAGCGCGACCGGAATACCCGCTGCGACGCTGACGAAAGTGGCAGCCGATGCAAACCGCTTATAGGCGGGCAGAACCTTTGCCATGACCTGCGGCTTGACGGCTACGAGAACCATGCGCGGCTTCAGATCACCGGGCAGGGCGTCTGCATCGGCAAAGGCATGGACGCCAGCGCCAGCGGCGCGATCACGAAGCGCTTCGGTCGGCTCAACGACATAAACGTCCTTCGCCTTGAGGATACCGCTATCGAGCCAGCCCTTGAGCATGGCGAAGCCCATATTGCCGCAACCGACCAGAATTACCGTGTCATGCATATTGATAGTTCCACCCTTGGAGTTCGTTTGGAGCATGGTATAGCGCCGCCTCGCCGGACTGCGCAAGCATATGCGGCCTATCCACGTGTTTCTAAGGTTAAATCATTGATCGATCAGGCTATATCGCGCACTATGAGCCTGAATTGAGTGGAGTTTCGGAGGGGAAGAATGGATCCGGCTTTGACAACGGGCGTGCCGCCAGCCGAAGCTTTCGGCCATGTCCGCATCATCATAGGCATGATCCTCGGCTTGTGCGTTTCCCGCCTTTTGACGGGACTGGCACGGTTCATCCAGCATCCCGGCAAGCAGAAAATTTATCCGGTCCATCTGGCCTGGGTGGGATTCATCCTGCTTTCGGTCATCCATTTCTGGTGGTTCGAATTCGGCCTGCGCACCATTCAACTGTGGACCTTCGAGAAGTATCTCTTCGTGATCTTCTACGCTGGTCTCCATTTCCTGCTCTGCACGCTGCTCTTTCCCGACAGCATGGAGGAATATACCGGTTACCGCGATTACTTCATCTCCCGGCGCAAGTGGTTTTTCGGCATTCTGGCATTGGTCTACGTGGCCGATTTCATCGACACGCTGTTGAAGGGCGCCGATCACTACCGGGTTTACGGCATCGAATATCCCATACAGGTCGCCTGCTTCATCCTGTTCAGCCTGATTGCCGTGTTCTGGGGTGACAGGCGCTATCATGCGGCTTTTGCTGCCGTTGCGCTGGTTTATCAGATCACCTTCACGCTGCGCCATTTCGCGACCTTGAGTTAAACCTTTCCTGCATTCCGCCGGGTTTCACCGTCCACGATTTCGCGGAACTGGCGCAACAGCGGGTGGCGGGCGGTCTGCCTGACGCCGTAACCCAGGTTGAAAGCATAGTCGAAATCGGGCGGATTGAGCCCGATATTGTGCTGCATCATGGTTTCAAGCTTGTCGAAGCCCTTGGCGAAGATCGCCTCCGGTGAGCGGCCTTCGTTATAATCCGCCCAAAGCTCCATGATTTCCGTACGCAGATCGTCCGGCAGCGGTTCGCACAGCGTCATGAGGTCGGCTCTTTCGCGCTCGGCTCGCCCGTCATCGGCGGATTGATGGATGGCGGGCACATCGCCCGAAATCGCTTCGCCCAGATCGTGGACGATGCACATCTTGATGAGTTTCAGCCGGTCGCAATCGCCCAGTTCCCGGTCGAACAGCGATACCAGCAGGCAAAGCCGCCAGCTATGTTCGGCGGTGCTTTCCGGTCGGCCTTGAGAGGTATGGCCGGAACGTAATGTGCTTTTCAGTCGTTCTGCATTCTGGATAAATCGAATGATGCCGTTCAGCCGGTCTGGATCAATGGTGTATTCCGTTTCGGCGTTCATGCGGGCCTCCTGATTTATCTGCATGAATCAACGTATATAATTGCAATTTTAACGGTTTATTTGCCATGATGAATATTAATCTGGATCAATAAACAGGGTGCAATCGGGACGGAACGATGGTGGAGAGGGACAGAGAGGGGAAACGTGCGGCTGGCCGCCCGCTTCTGGCCTATGCGCCGGAATTCCTGCAACCTGCTTCCTCGTTCCGTGGATTTCAGGATACTGAAGAGCGCGAACATCAAAGACGCCGGGAAGAACTGCTCCGCCGCAAGCAGGAATTGTTGGACGCCGAGCATGATGGCTCCATTGATCCGAAGGCTGATATGCAAGGCCGGATGTACGCCGTGCGTGACGCCTTGCAAGCCAATCTCGATGGTGCAGCGGCCAGGGCGCAACCAGTGCCGCAAACTCCCGCAACCGCTTCAAAGCCTGAAGGCCAGCCGGTGAAATTGCCCCGCCGCAGGCGGCGCTGGGGGCTTCTGGCCGGTTTCACGCTGCTGGGCGGAATTATCGGAACTACCTATGCCTTTCTGGTGCCGCCACAATATGCGGCTACGGCTTCCATGCAGGTCTTCCCGCCGGAGCGGCGCAGCGAAATTGCCTCCAGTGCCGTTCTTGAGCGGGCCGCGCAGATGGCGCGTATTGAACGTGCCGCCGACCTCGGAGCCCCATCCGTTCTGGAGGAACTGCGTTTTCGCCTGACCCGACTGCTGCCCGAAGACCTGCGGTCTCCCGCAGTTGCATGGCCCCACTTGTCGGGCGCGCAATTGCTGCGCCAGCGCCTCGATTTCACGCAGGCGCTGGACAGCGGGACGGTGAATGTCGAAGCGACGGCAGACAAGCCGGAAACGGCGGCACTTCTCGCCAATGCCGTTGCGCAGGCGTTTCGTGATCATCTGCAGGGCGGCGCTTCGCCGGGCGGGCCTGAAGGCGACCTTCCGGCGCGCCTGCAACGGTTGGAAGCAGATGCCGAAGCGGCACGGCAGGCGGCTAATGCCTTTCGTATGAGCCGGGATTTCGGCGATGACAACAACAAGGCCGCGCTTCAGCGCGAGTTCGCCGACAGCAAGGCCGAGACGGCGCGGATCGCAGCCGAGGCCAACAGCCTGAATGGGGCCAGCGCCGAAAGTCTCGTCCGCAAGGGCGTGCCGGAAAGCATGCGTTCGGGAGCCCTCGGAGCGCTGGTGGAGCGCTATCGCATAGCCGGGCAGGGGGGCGAAGCGAAGCAGATCGAGGCCGAGATCGCGACGGAGATTTCAAGCCAGCGCAGCGCTTTGCAGGCCGATCTTAAGAATGCGGTCGAACGTGAACAAAAAGCCGCCGCCGCCGTTGCCGGTTTCGGCTCGACGCCCGCCACGGACGATGACAAAGCTCGCCTGCAAATGCTGGAGCGCGATGCAGCGGCGAAGCAGGCGCTGTTTGAAGATTTGCAGATGCGTGCGGCGCGCGGCGAACCGGTCTCCGCTGGTTCTGCGGCGACGGTGCGGATTGTAGCGCCGGCCATTGCTGAACCGAACCCGCGCGATCTCCCGCCGCAGTGGATCATCGCCCTTGGCTTTGGGGGCGGTTTCCTGCTTGGCCTTCTTTCCATGGCGCTGGCTGGTCGCAAGCCCCGGTCGCCGTCCAAGATGGAAGCCGAACCGGAAGAGGTTCTTGAAACCTATGGCGAGACGCGTCTTGCCGCCGTGATCCGCGAGGCCAATGCGCGGTGGGAAGCCGAGAATGAAGGTGTCAGCCGACCGAGGGAAAACACCGCCCTCGGTCGTGCCATCGACGAGGTGCGTTCGTCCCGCGCTT
Source organism: Brucella intermedia LMG 3301 (assembly GCF_000182645.1). Classification (NCBI taxonomy): domain Bacteria; kingdom Pseudomonadati; phylum Pseudomonadota; class Alphaproteobacteria; order Hyphomicrobiales; family Brucellaceae; genus Brucella; species Brucella intermedia. The sequence continues at coordinate 1,150,260 of NZ_ACQA01000002.1, read as the reverse complement.
CGCGGCTCTGACATGACCCGGCGTTCTGAAATTTCATAAAATCCTGCATTGTCGCGCATTCGCCAATTGTCATCGGGCGTCATGACGCTTATGGGCATGTGTGCGGAAAATATGTCGTGTATTTCCCAGACAATCCCGAATGAACGGAGCGCTCGCTATGGCCCAATTGATTGATGGCAAGAAGCTCGCCGAGGATGTGGTTTCCACGGTGAAGACCGAGACCGAAAAGCTCGTGGCTGCAACCGGCATCGTGCCCGGTATTGCAGTGGTGATTGTCGGCGAAGACCCGGCAAGCCAGGTCTATGTCGCTTCCAAGAGCCGCAAGGCCAAGGAATGCGGTTTTCACTCGGTTCAGCATGACCTGCCGGAAACGGCGTCGGAGCGCGAGCTTCTCGACCTGATCGAGAGCCTGAACAACGACCCTGCCATCCACGGCATTCTGGTGCAGTTGCCGCTGCCCGGGCACATCGATTCAGGCCGGGTGATCCAGACCATTTCCCCGGACAAGGATGTCGATGGTTTCCATTTCATCAATGTCGGCAAGCTTGGCACTGGCGAGGTTGAAACGGCTTTCGTTCCCTGCACGCCCGCAGGCGCGATGATCATGATCGAGCGCGTCCATGGCCGCGATCTTTCGGGGCTCAATGCCGTGGTGATCGGGCGTTCCAACATTGTCGGCAAGCCGATGTTCAATCTCCTGCTCGCCGCCAATGCGACGGTTACGGTAGCGCATAGCCGCACGAAGGACCTGCCCGCGATTGCCCGCACCGCGGATATTCTGGTGGCGGCTGTCGGACGCCCGCAGATGGTCAAGGGCGACTGGGTCAAGCCGGGCGCAACAGTGATCGATGTCGGCATTAATCGCATTCCGGCGCCTGAAAGGGGCGAAGGCAAGACACGACTGGTTGGCGATGTCGATTTCGCGGAAGCCGAAAAGGTCGCCGGAGCGATCACGCCGGTTCCGGGCGGCGTCGGTCCGATGACCATCGCCATGCTCATGGCGAACACGCTCACCTCGGCTTGCCGCACTGCTGGCGTGAAAAAGCCAGTTTTTTGACACAATTGAACTGCGCTTTTTGTGCAGTTTCATTCCGGTTTTGATGGTTTGAGAGGCAAAACAGCTGAAATCACTGTTTTGCCTTAATTTAATTTAGAGCCTTTTCAGAACACCGAAGCGCCTTCGTCAGCCCGACCGGCGATCTGGCGGAAAGCACGAAACAATTCGCGTCCCATGCCATGTTCATTGCCGGAAAGATCGGGGCGATCCTCGCCGCGATCGTTCAGCAGGGCAATATTGGTCAAGGCTTCCAGCGTGCCATTAACGGCATCGAGGCGGATAACATCGCCGTCGCGGATTTTCCCGATGATGCCGCCATCAAGCGCTTCCGGCGTGACATGGATGGCAGAGGGAACCTTGCCCGATGCGCCGGACAGGCGGCCGTCGGTGACAAGGGCGACACGCTGGCCGCGATCCTGCAAGATGCCCAGAACTGTCATCAGCTTGTGCAGTTCCGGCATGCCATTGGCTTTCGGACCCTGATAGCGAACCACGGCGATGAAATCGCCGGTCAGATCGCCCGCCTTGAACGCGGCCTGCATTTCCGCCTGATCGTTGAATACCCTGGCGGGCGCTTCGATGACCTGGCGTTCCGGCTTCACGGCGGAAACCTTGATGATCGCATTGCCGATATTGCCGGTCAGGACCTTGATGCCGCCGGTAGGCTGGAACGGCGCATGAATCTTCGCCAGAACCTTGTCGTCGCCGCTTTTTTCCGGCACCGGCTCGCGCACGACATTGCCGTCAGCGCCAAGCTTCGGCTCGATCGCGTAAGGCCGCAGACCTTCGCCGAAGACGGTGCGCACATCCTCGTGCAGGATGCCGCCATCGAGAAGCTCGCGGATGAGAAAGCCCATGCCACCAGCGGCATGGAAATGGTTCACATCGGCAAGACCGTTCGGATAGACACGCGCCAGAAGCGGGACCACGTCCGAAATCTCGGAAATATCGTGCCATGTCAGCTTGATGCCAGCGGCGGCGGCCATGGCGATCAGGTGGATGGTATGGTTGGTGGAACCGCCGGTTGCATTGAGGCCGATGACGCCATTGACGAAGGAACGCTCGTCCAGCATTTCGCCGACCGGCGTATATTCATTGCCGAGCGCGGTGATCGCCAGCGCACGCTTTGCCGCTTCACGGGTCAAGGCGTCGCGCAGCGGCGTGCCCGGATTGATGAAGGATGCGCCCGGCAGATGCAGGCCCATGATTTCCATCAGCATCTGGTTGGAATTGGCTGTGCCGTAGAAAGTGCAGGTGCCGGGGCCGTGATAGGATTTCGACTCCGATTCCAGCAATTCGGCGCGCCCGACCTTGCCTTCGGCATAGAGCTGGCGGGTCTTGGCTTTTTCGTCGTTCGGCAGGCCGCTGGTCATCGGCCCGGCAGGCACGAACACGGCGGGCAGGTGACCGAAGGCCAGTGCACCGATGATGAGTCCGGGCACGATCTTGTCGCAGACGCCGAGATAGACGGCGGCATCGAACATATCATGCGACAGGCCGACGGCGGTCGCCATCGCAATCACTTCGCGGGAGAACAGCGACAGTTCCATGCCCGCGAACCCTTGCGTGACACCATCGCACATGGCGGGCACGCCGCCTGCAACCTGCGCCACTCCGCCCGCTTCACGCGCAGCCTGCTTGATAAGCTGCGGAAAGGTTTCGAACGGCTGATGCGCCGACAGCATGTCGTTATAGGCGGTGATGATGCCGAGGTTCGGAATCTCGTCGCCGGTCAGCGCCGCCTTGTCGTGCGGACCGCAGGCGGCAAATCCATGCGCGAGATTGGCGCAGCCCAGCACCGCCCGCTTCGGCTTGTTGGATGCAGCCTCACGCACACGGCCAAGATAGGCTTCGCGCGTCGGCTTGGACCGTTCGCGAATGCGCGCGGTGATTTCCTGAATGCGTTTATGCGCCGTCTCGGTGGGCATGGGGTGTCACCTTTGCCGATATAACCAGAGCATTTCCTGTTATTGATGAAACGCTGGGAATGCTCTATCTGTTTGTTTTATCGCGCATCTTTTCCGAAAACCGGGTCCCACTTTTCGGGATACGCTCTAGCTGCTCCAGTAAAGCTGGATCGGTGTGCGGGCATGATGGAAGACAGCCCGCACGGGCATTTCGTTCTCGTCATCGCCGGAAAGCGCCTTTTCCAGCGTTGCCTGCTTGGCGGCGCCTTCGATATGCAGAACCAGCATTTCGGCTTCGGCGATGATGGGAAGGGTCAGGGTCAGGCGTTTCTCGCCAGCGCCCTCGGCATGGATCGGCAGCACGAGCGCCCGGGTTTTCGGGTTGATCGCCTGATCGAGACGGTCCGCACCCGGAAAGAAGGAGGCGGTATGCCCGTCATTGCCCATGCCAAGCACCACCACGTCGAAAGGACGACGCAGCGCATCGATGCGGCTGGCGGCGGCAAGCGCCGCCGTTTCGGCCGTCGCCGCCGGATTGTAAAGGCCGACGAACCTTGCCACGCCCGCATGGTCGCGGAGAAGATGCTCACGCACCAGCTTTTCGTTGGAGCGATCGCTTTCGACGGGCACGAAACGCTCATCCACAAGGGTGATCGTAACGAGGTTCCAGTCGATCATCTTGCGGGAGAGCACTTCGAACAGCCTGAGCGGCGTGGTGCCGCCGGAGACGGCGAGCGTTGCCTGTCCCCGTTCAGCGATGGCGGCATTCAGCTTGTTCGCAATGGCTTCGGAGAGCGCCTGCGCCAGTTCTGTTCCGCTGGTGAAATCGTGCCGTTCGATGCTCATTCCATTCCCTTCCAAGACAGAAATCAGAGGCTTTCGTGCCATGTACGCCCGTCACGCTCGATGAGCGCGATGGACGATGACGGCCCCCATGTTCCTGCCGTGTAGCCCTGCACAGGCTGGCTGTTCAACTCCCAACCTTGCAGGATCGGATCGACCCAGCGCCATGCGGCTTCAACTTCGTCGCGCCGCATGAACAGCGTCTGGTTGCCGCGAACCACATCCATGATGAGGCGTTCATAGGCATCCGGATTGCGCTCGCTGAAGGATTCGGCAAAGCTCATGTCCAGCGGCACATGGCGCAGGCGCATGCCGCCCGGACCCGGGTCCTTGATCATCAGCCACTGCTTCACGCCCTCATCGGGCTGGAGCCGGATGACGAGCTGGTTGGCGATCACCTTGCCGGCGCTTTCGCCGAAGATGGAATGCGGGATCGGCTTGAAGGTAACAACGATTTCAGAAACGCGCGTGGCAAGCCGCTTGCCGGTGCGCAGATAGAAGGGCACGCCAGCCCAGCGCCAGTTGGCGATTTCGGCCTTCAGCGCCACAAAGGTTTCGGTATTGCTGGTGTCGCTTTCCAGATCTTCCAGATAGCCGCGCACCGGCCCGCCCGCCGAGGCACCGGCGCGATACTGACCGCGCACCGTCACATCTTCGACATTGAGATTGGTAATCGGCTTCAAGGAGCGCAGAACCTTGACCTTTTCGTCATGGACGGCATCGGCTTCGACCGATGAAGGCGGCTCCATCGCAACAAGGCAGAGAAGCTGGAGAATGTGGTTCTGCACCATGTCGCGCAGGGCGCCCGCCTTGTCGTAATAGCCAGCGCGTCCTTCCAGGCCGACCGCTTCGGCGACGGTGATCTGCACATGGTCGATATGGGCGGAGTTCCACAACGGCTCATAAAGCGCATTGGCAAAGCGCAGCGCCATCAGGTTCTGCACGGTTTCCTTGCCGAGATAGTGGTCGATGCGGAAAATCTGGTCTTCGCGGAAAACGCTGCCGAGCGTGTCGTTGAGCGCCATGGCGGATTCCAGATCGCGACCGATCGGCTTTTCCACGATGATGCGCGTGTCGCGGGTGATCAGGCCATGTGCTTTCAGCCGCGTGGCGATATCACCGAACAGCGTCGGGCTGACGGCGAGATAGAAAGCGCGGATCTTTTCCGGCTTCTTGCCGATCAGGGTCTTGAGTGCATCCCAGCCTTCTTCCGACTTCGCATCGACAGCCACATAGCTGAGGCGGGCAAGAAACCCGTCGACTTCCTTCTCGTCGACTTCCTCTGGCTTCACATGCTCATGAATGGCATTGCGTGCGAACTGTCGGTATTCGTCATCCGTCATGGCGCTGCGCGATGCGCCGATGATGCGCGTCGGGTCGGTGAGCTGGCCTGCACGCTGACGCTGGTACAGCGCCGGGATGAGCTTGCGTTCGGCAAGATCGCCGGAACCGCCGAACACGATGCAGTCGAAGGGCTCTACCGGGATTGTCTGGCTGGTCATCTATCGCTCTCTTCTCTTCTGGCGCAAATCAGTCTGCCTTTGGGCAGCATGCGATTTTAACGCTGCCCTTGTCTATTATCTAATCGATTTAAATTCAACAGTCGCAATGCCGCATTCCCGCGAAAGTGAAAGCATCCTGCGATAATTGACGGATTAACGGCTTGTGCACACATGACATGTTCATCTTAAGGCCATATTGGAACAAACAATCCGGATTCAAGTGATTTGGCCAAGTTGGATGGTGTCTTGGTTATGCCAAAGGAGAATGACATGAAGAGGCTGCAGGATAAGGTCGCAATCATCACCGGCGCCGGTTCGGGCTTCGGTTCAGGCATGGCGCGCCGATTTGCAGCCGAGGGCGCCAAGGTCGTTCTCGCCGACGTGAACGTGAAGCACGTTGAGGATGAACTCGCCGAGATCGGCAAGAACGGCCTTGCCGTGCAGGCCGATGTTTCGCGCAAGGACGACATGGAGCGCGTGGCGCGCGCGGCCTTTGAAGCATTCGGCTCCATCGACATCATGATCAACAATGCCGGTTTCACGCATCGAAACATGCCGCTGACGGAAGTCACGGAGGACAATTTCGATCTGATCGCCGCGGTAAACATGAAGGCGCTTTATTATTCGACCCAGATCGTCGTGCCGATCATGGAGCATCAGGGCAGCGGCGTCATCATCAACACGGCTTCGGCAACCGCGCTGCGTCCGCGCAAGGGGCTTGTCTGGTACAGCGCCTCCAAGGGCTGGATCATCAGCGCGACCAAGGCCATGGCGCTGGAGCTGGCGGAAAAGAACATCCGCGTCAACTGCATCTGCCCTGCCGAAAGCGAGGGTGAGGCATTGAAGCTGTTTCTGGAGGAGGATACGCCGGAAGCCCGGGCAGCGCTCAAGGCGACCATTCCGCTCGACCGGTTCTCCACGCCCGACGATGTGGCGGAAGCCGCTCTCTGGCTGGCCTCGGACGCCGCCTCCATGGTGACGGGGACGGCACTCAATATCGACGGTGGTTACTCAATCTGAGATTGCAGCTCCGGCGGCCTGCAAATGGCGTTGTTTTGCGCTTCCGGTGCTCATGCTCGCCATAACCACAATCTACCAATCTAGCCGTTGGCTTCGGCGAGGAAGTCATCGAAGATGGCTTCCAGCCGCCTGTGCCGTTCGGCTGCCATGAGCTTTCCGGTTTCCGTCTTGAAACCGGAGGCGAGGCCGAACAGTTTTGTGCGGAAATGGTCGAGCGCGAAACGCTTGTCGTCCAGCGGGCGGTTTTCGGCGTGCGGGTCGTGCCAGTCGTAAAGCGCACTGCCCATGCGGCCTGCAATGTAGAAGCACCGCGCTGCACCAATGACGCCGATGGCATCGAGCCGGTCGGCATCCTGCAATATTTTCGCTTCCACCGTGACCGGCTCGATATTCGCCGAAAAACTGTGCGCCTCGATGGCGTGGGCGGCAAGGCCGATGCTCGCTTCATTCCAGCCGAGACCGCGCAGCAGCCTCGTCGCCTTTTCCGCCGCCAGACGCGAAGCGCGGTTTCGGTCCGGCGAATTCTTTTCCACGCTCACGCAATCATGCAGCAGGGCGGCGGCGCAAAGCACTTCCGCATCGCCGCCTTCCCGGCGCTGGATGGCGGCTGCATTCTTCCAGACGCGGGCAAGGTGGGACAGGTCGTGCGATCCGTCCTCGCCATGTTCGAGCGCATGAGGCAGCAGCCTTTCGGCGAGCGTTTCAAAGGGCGCGAAGATATGTGCTGTCATGCTGGCTCCGCCATGGTTGGGGGATTCGGTCCATGACAGAATTACGGGTTCCTACGCAGCACGGTCCAGTTATAAAATGCGCCGAGCATCATGATCAGGCATGTGCCGAGGAACACGGAGCGCATGCCGAAGTGACCGCCGACAAAGCCGCCTGCGACCGGCCCCACAACCTGGCCGACATATTGCGCCGAGACGGAAAGCCCGAGAATGCCGCCCGCCACACGGTCGGGGACATTGTGTCTTATGACGCTGCTAATGCAGGGCAGGAGGCCGCCCAGTGCCAGCCCCATCAGAAAACGCAGGCCGATCAGCTGCCAGGCTTCCGTCACGAAGGCCTGCGGGATCAACAGGAGTGCGGAAATCGACAGCGCGCCGATGATGACGCGCGTATGGCCGATGCGGTCGGCAAGGCGACCGAGCCGTGAGGACGACAGGATGCTGCCGAGTGCGGCAGCGGCCATCACCACGCCGGAAATCAGCGTCACTTTCGTCTGGTCGTCCATCAGTTGCATCACGTAGACGGTGATGATCGGCTCTATCGACATATTGGCGAAAAGCAGCAGCATGCCCGTCACCAGCATGGCGATAACCGGTTTCCTGTCAGGGACGGCTGCCCAGATGGATTCCGCCTTCTGCTCTTTCGTCGGCTTGGGCGGCTTGCGCTCTTCGCGGATGAGGAATGTCGTGGCCAGAAAGGTGAGAAAGATCACGCCGCCCGCCAGCCAGAAGGTTGCGCGGATGCCGATCAGCGGCGGCAATGCGCCGCCGAGCAGCGGGCCTGCCAGATTGCCCGCCATGATGCCCGCAGAAAGCGCGCCCAGCGCCCAGCCGGTTTTTTCCCTTGGCGTCTGCGTGGCGACGAGGATCATGGAGCCGGACGAATAGCCGCCCGCAATGCCGACGAACAGGCGCAGCGCCACCAGCTGCCACACGCTCGTCACCATGCCGATCAGCGACATGGCGATGGCCATGCCGAGGCTGGCGCGGATCAGCATCAGCTTGCGCCCGTAACGGTCGCCGAGCTTGCCCCACAACGGCGCGACGAAGGCTGCGGCCAGAAAGGTCGCGCCGTAGGCGATGCCCGACCACTGCACGATCGCCGCATGATCCGCGACGCCCAGCTGTTCCACATAGAGCGGCAGGAAGGGGAGAAGGAGCGACATGGCGATGAGCGTGGTGAAGGAACCGAGGAGGCAGATCAGCAGGTTCTGCTTCCAGTAGCGTTCCGGGTTGTCTTCAGCGGTCACATTTTCCTGGCGGGCTGCGGTCTCATCGTCGGCAGCGGCTTGGGCGGTGCTCATGTCATGTCTCGCGATTGCAATGTATTCCATTTTGGGATACCAAAACGGTATGCATGAATGCGCCTGTCGAAACGACTTGTCAATCGGGGCGCTGCCTTAAAACGGAGAATGGTTGCCGATGTCACAGATGAGGCAGGTTGAAACGCAGCTTCGCGACATGATCCTCGGCCTGGAACTGGGGCCGGGCGAGCGTTTGACCGAACGCTGGATCGAGGCGCAGTTTGCCGCCTCGCGCACACCGATCCGGGCGGCACTTCTGCGGCTGGAAGCGGAGGGGCTGATCTGCCGCGAAGGGCGCGGCTGGACGGTTTCGCCAATCAATCTCGGCGAGATCGAACAGATCGGCGTCTATCGCGAGGCGCTGGAAATCGCCGCGTTAAAGCTGACCTGCGCGCTGGAAGATCGCAGCGGCGTGGAGCCGATTGCGGCCATGCTGGACAGTTGCGACGCCGACACCTCGCGCGAGGAATGGCACCGGATCGGCATGGATTTTCATATCGAGCTGGCGCGGCTTTCCGGCAACGAATTTCTCAGCCGTGGCGTGCGCGATGCCATGCAGCGCCTCTCACGGGCGCGCTGGCTGGAGGTGCGCGACGAGGCAGCACTTGCCCGCGCATGGGCCGAACACCGCGCCATTCTCGACGCGGTGCGCGAAGGAAATGCCGAAAAGGCGACGGCGCTGATGGGCGCGCATCTGGACGGAAGCCGCAGCCGCCTCGTCAGCAATCTGCACGAAGACCGTCGCGGCCTCAAGGCACGCGGCTTTGCCGTCATCAGCGCGTGACGGGGTCATCGCCATTCGGGCAGCTTATGCCCGTCTCGCGAATAATATTGCGTGCGTCCGTCACCGATGCCGATATCCCGCAAGAGATATTCCGGCGAGTATTCGTTGATGGTGACACGGGTGCGCCTAAACGAAAACAGGCGTGAAAACAGCGCGCTCCAGCCACTTTCCGTTGCGTGGCTGATCGCGGAGGCCGTGGCGGTCGTGCAGGCAGAATCGAGGTTCTTCATCATCTCACCTATCGGATGAAGCGGCTGTGGGAGGCAGCCGCCTGTTAAATTCTGCCTATAGCTATGCGCCGGAAAACCTTTGTTTTCCAATCGAACATCGAGTAGTGTGCATAAGGAGAACTTATGCATCATGACGACAGCGCTTCCCCCTTTATCGGCCATTCGCGTTTTTGAATCCGCCGCCCGCCATGCAAGTTTCACCCGCGCTGCGGCGGAGCTGGGCATGACGCAGGCTGCTGTCAGCTATCAGATCAAAATATTGGAGGAGCGCGTCGGCGCGCCCCTGTTTCTGCGTATGCCGCGGCAGGTGGAGCTGACCGAACTTGGCAAGCAGCTCGCGCCCGCGATCACGGAGGCGTTCGAGACGATGCGCAATGCCTTTGCCAGCCTGCGGGAGGACGCGGAGGGCACGCTGTCGATCAGCGTTCTGGCCACCTTTGCCGCCAATTGGCTGGCGCATCGGCTCGGCTCGTTCCAGATGCGGCATCCATCGCTCGCGGTCAGGCTCGACACGTCCGACAGCTTGATCGACTTCGCGACGACCAATGTCGATATCGCGATCAGAAGCGGCTTCGGCAAATGGCCGGGACTGGAGGCGCATCAGCTCATCAAGGCGAGTTTCACGCCGATGCTGAGTCCGGCTCTGGCCGCAACCATCGGCGGGGTGAAGGAACCTGCCGACCTGCTGCGGCTCAAGATCATCGACGCGAGCGACCCCTGGTGGAAAATCTGGTTCGAGGCGGCGGGGATCGAAAACCCGCAATTACCGGGCAATACGCAGAACCGGCTTGGAGCACAGCATATTGAAGGGCGGGCGGCGGCCGCAGGGCAGGGCGTCGGCATCCTGACGCCCGCTTTCCACCAGATGGAAATCGCCACCGGCCAGCTTATCCAGCCCTTCGACATTCTCGGCGACGATGGCCGCGCCTATTGGCTGGTCTATCCCAAATCCCGCCGCACCACGCCAAAAATCCGCGCATTTCGGGAATGGATATTGAGCGAACTTGACTGCGGATAGATGGCAGCAGAAAGGCTCAATCTTTCGATGCGACGAGGAAAACCGCGTGCTGGGCGTCATATGCGCGCCTGAAGGCAGGGCGTGCCTCCCCGCGCGCGACATAGGCGGCAAGGTTCGGATAGTCGTTCAATATGCCTGAACTCTTCAGCCGTCGCAGTACGGACACCATCAAAAGATCACCGGCACTGAATGCGCCCTCAAGCCAGTCATTATCGCCCAGACAAGCGGAAAGTGCGTCCAGTCTTTTGCGGATACGCGCTTCCACGATCGGCATGCGCTGCTCGTACCAGCTTTCCTTCCGTTCGACAAAACCGGCCATTTCCCGTTCGACGATTACCGGTTCGATGGTGTTATGCGCAGCGAACATCCATGTGATGGCGCGTGCGCGGCCATTGGCGTCATCCGGCAGAAGACCGGGGTTCTGCTCCGCGATATGAAGCACGATCGCGCCGGATTCAAACAGCGCAAGATCGCCCTCTTGATAAGTCGGTATCTGGCCGAAGGGTTGAAGATCGAGATGGGGGCGGGCTTTCATCGCCTCAAACGAGACGAGGCGCACATCATAGTCCCGCCCGGTCTCTTCAAGCGCCCATCGAACGGGCATGTCCCGCGCCATCCCTCGGCCGCGATCGGGAGAATTTTCAAATGCGGTGATGATAGGACGTGGCGGACTGTCGCCGCTGGAAGGCGTTTTCGTCATGATGGTTCCTCCTCAACATCACTTCAAATGGAAGCCGGGCTTTCCGATGCAATCTCCGCCTTGTTCTCCAAACAATACCGACCAGTTGGTATGTTGTCAACGCGCGTGAAAAGCTGGCACTACAGTTGCACATTCATCAGGTTCGTAGCGAACAGAGCGATTTTCGAGCACGGAGCGGAGTGTGAAGGATACGCGAGCACCGGAGCGCAAAAAATGCTCTTTGCCGCCGGGCATCACGAGGAATGCAACTGCTGTTTCAGGAAGGGGAGACACGGTGAGGAGATCCGGCCGAGGACAACAGGAAAGGAGGGACGGATTGGGAAACGGAGAAAAAGGGGAGCGAAGAAGCGTGCCGGGCAATGAAAAAACGGGAATGAGCGGGCAGGTGCGAAGAGAACGGCGAAAGGGAGATCCGTCGCAACCGGGGAGGAGACCGGCGTAAACATCCAGATGGAGCAGTCCAATTGTCCAGTCAAAACAGGCAATGCCCATCGTGGGGCCTGCTCGTGCGTCTTTTCCTTCTCGCTTCAAGTGGGGGAGTTTTGTTCCATCGCATAAGCGCCAGAACGTCAGGCGCTCAAAATTTTTTTCTGTCTCATGTCACATTCGGCATTGCTCGTTCGTCATGTCTATCGAAAGCCCTTCAACCAAAAGGAACGATACCATGACCCCTCTACTCAACCCGTTCAACGTTGCTCCCGCCACGATGAAATCCTGGATGGCCGCTTCGATGACCATCGCCTCCAGTCTGGAAGCGAGCCTGATCGAACTCGTCAAAATCCGCTCGTCGCAGATCAATGCCTGCGCCAATTGCATCAACATGCATACGGTCGAGGCGCGTTCGCTGGGCGAGACCGAACAGCGCATCTATTTGTTGTCGGCATGGCGCGAAGCACCGTGCTATTCTGAGCGCGAGCGTGCGGCGCTGGGCTGGGTCGACGCGCTGACCCGCCTGTCACAAGGCCACGATCTGGAAGAAGCACGCAGCGCCATGCAGGCACAGTTCTCCGAGGAAGAACAGGTGAACCTTACGCTGATGATCAACATCATCAATGGCTGGAACCGCATGGCTGTCGGCTTCAATCTCTGGTTCGAACCCGAAACCAAGCAGCCTGTCGCAAAGGCAGCCGTCTGATGACCGACATATCCTCGCAAGGCGATGCAGCCGAAAGCTTCGATCCGCTGCGCCCGAAACTGATCCGCGTTGCCTATCGTATGCTGGGTTCGGTCGCCGATGCCGAGGATATGGTGCAGGAGGCGTTCATCCGATGGATGAACGCCGACCGCAGCGAGGTGCGCGAGCCGGAAGCCTTCCTGCGCCGCACCGTCACCCGTCTATGTCTCGATTTCCTGAAATCCGGGCGCAACCAGCGCGAAACCTATTTCGGGCCATGGATTCCCGACCCGGTTGTCGAAGAAGAGGCGGATGATGACGTGACCCTGCCGCTGATGCTGGCGCTGGAGCGTCTTTCGCCGCTGGAACGTGCGGCCTTCCTGCTGCACGATGTCTTCGGGCTGGATTTCGACGAGATAGCGCGGACCATCCAGCGCGATGCCGCAGCCTGCCGCCAGCTTGCGGCGCGGGCCCGCAAGCATGTGCGCGAGGAGCGTCCGCGTTTTCAGGTCGACAGGCAGCGCGGGCTCGAACTGGCGCAGGCCTTTTTCACGGCGTCACGCAGTGGCGACATGAATGCGCTTGGTGCGATGCTGGCGGCAGATGTGAACCTTCATGCCGATGGCGGCGGCAAGCGTCCGGCTTTCCCGAAGCCTGTTTTCGGCTTCGACGAGGTGATGAAGACCCACGAGAAACTGGCCGCCTATTTCAGCGGCAACCAGTCCACGCTTTTGCGCACGGTTTTCATCAATGGGTTGCCCGGCTTCATCACGCAAGAAGCCGATGGAGAAATCCAGACGACGGCGCTGGATATCGAAGAAGGAAAGATCGTCGGGATTTATGTCGTGCGCAATCCCGACAAGCTGAAGCACTTGCACTGAACTGAAGCGCCGCTATCCGATGAAATAGCGGCAAAGCCCCGCCGCGCCGATGCCGATCAGCACGGTCGGCAGCATGGAAAAGCGCGTTGCAGCGAAGATGGTGATCGCGAGCGCGATCAGGTCGGCAGGCTTGTCCGACACGAAATCGGGCGCGATGACCGAGATCAGGACGCAACCGGGGGCTGCTTCCATCACCGCCGTCGCACGTTTGCTGAGCGTGCGGTTGCGCAGCAGCACATAGCCGCCGATCCGCGTGAGATAGGTGACGCTTGCCATCAGGACGATGGTCAGAACAGCTAACGGATCGATCATTCTTCACCTGCCAGCAGATAGGCTGCAACGAGACCGGACAAGGCCCCGGCGGCGACATACCAGGCGCCGGGAATGGTGAGATAGGTCAGTGCGGCCACGACAAGGCTGACCAGCCAGGGCCGCGCGGCCGCGAAGCCTTTCCACATGCCTGCCAGCAGCACCAGAAAAACCGCCGGAAACGCCATGTCGAAACCATAGGGGCGCAGGTCTCCCATCATCGGCCCAAAGGCAGCGCCCAGCGTGGTGAATAAAACCCATGCAAGGTAGAAAGGAATCGCCACACCGGCATAGAAGGTGAGGCTCAAGGCCGGATTGACGCCCTTCGACTGGCGACGTTTGGCGTCGGCAAGGCCGAGCGCCCAGCTTTCATCGCACATCAGAAACAGGCTGGCGAACGCCTTGCGCTTGGGCAGATGGCGGATAAAGGGTGCCAGCGCCGCGCCCATCAGCAGGTGGCGGCTGTTGACCAGAAAGGTGATGGCGACGATCAGCAGGACATGCGGCGGTGAGGTCCAGAGCTGGATGGCCGCAAATTCCGACCCGCCTGCAAAGTTCAGTCCGGTCATCAGCGGCACTTCCACGATGCTGAGGCCTTTTTGAGCAGCCTGCGCGCCCAGCACCAGCGCATAGGGAATGATGCCAAGCAGAACCGGCAGACCGGCTGCGGCCCCGCGACGGAATTCCGAGCCGCGCCCGGATCTGCTTTTTTGAGGCGCATAGGCCTGTGAAATATCCATAGAATTCCTGCTGGAGCGGTGCGCTCTGTCTGGTTGTTTGGCGGCGCTTGTGCAGCGTCGGGTCTCATCTGGCTGCAAGATACGGTGGCTGGCCGCTGGTTCGCGGCCGCCCCTTGGTCAGTCTCTTGCGGGCTTTCATGAGAGGTTTCGCAACTATAACCGCTCTCTTCGGCAATTTGGTTGCGAATTACGCCGGTTTGCGCCAATGTTTGGCAGGAAATGCCACAGATATCGCCATAAATGGAATTCAAAGCCAATGAAGCTGGATGAGATCGATAAACGGATTCTCCGCGTGCTGCAGCGCGATGGCCGCATCGCCAATAATGATCTGGCCCGCGAGGTCGGCCTGTCGCCTTCGCCATGCTTGCGGCGGGTGAAGCTTCTGGAAGAGGCGGGCGTGATCGACCGTTATGCCGCCGTGTTGAACCCGGCCAAGGTCGGCAAGGGTTTGACTTTCTTCACGCGCATCCGGCTGGACCAGCAGGACGAGGAGACGCTGCAGACCTTCGCCAAGGAAATCCTGAAGTTGCCGCAGGTGCTCGAATGCTATTTCATGCTGGGCGACTATGATGCGATGATCCGGGTGGTCGCGGCGGATATCGAGGATTACCGCCGCTTCCAGTCGGAATATCTGAGCCGGATCAAGGGCGTTCAGAACCTGAAGACCGACGTGCCGAGCCAGACGGTCAAGCAGACTTCCGAAATGCCCCTGTAGCGGCATTTTCGGGGGGATGCGATTATGCAGCCTCCTCTCTGGCAGCCATCGGCTGCACGCGCGCCAGTTCCTCATTGATCTGATCGGCCAGTGCGAAGAAGTGCCTTCGCACCTGCGGAGCATAGGGGTTGGCGTGTTCGATCGCCTGAAATACTTCCGGCGCATCGTGACGCACCATGCTGACCGCCTGCATCAGAAGATCGAAGCTCTTCGTCGTCATGCGGGTTGGCAATGGCTCCATCTGCACCAGAACCCGGGCGATAAGATGCGTCAGGCCCTGAACCATCGCCGCCTCGCGGTCGTGGTCTTCCGGGGTCGTTACGATGACATTGAGGGAAAGATGCTTTTTCAGGAAGGCCGCAACGCGGTGGAAGCGCGTGCCGCGCACGGGGCAGACGGCGATTTTCAGACCGGCAATGCCGTGGCGCGCGCTTTGCGGACCGAACAGCGGATGCGTGGCGACGATATCGACATGCGCCGGAAGACCACGCCGCATGATGTCGGCAGGCCCGACCTTAACCGAGCCGACATCCAGAACGAGCGCGCCCGGACAAAGATGCGGAGCGATCTTATCCACCACGCTTTCGAGCGTTGCAACCGGCGTTGCAAGGATGACGATATCGCAGGCCGCAACCTGCTCCACGGAGGCCAGGGCAACGCCGTGCATAAGTGCGGTCTGTTCCAGATCTGCGGCGGGATCGTAAGCATAGAGCCGGAAATACGGGTTCAGGTGACGGGCGATAAGCTGCCCGAATGCACCAAAGCCGATAATGCCGATTTTCGTATGCTGATTTCTGTCGCGAGACATGGACTGACCTCTTAAGGGCCGCATGGCCAGAGGCGCTGTCCTTGAAACTCAACCGCTGGCAATGCAGCGGTTGAACTATGACAAAGCAAACCCGCCGCTATGTGCGCGGGGCGTAATAAGACCGGGTGCTGATGCGTGCTTTGTTCATGCTGTCTAGCTATTCCTGCTTCGGGCGCATGTCAACATGTGGTTTATTTCAGATAGGCGCGAACCACGTCGACAAGTTCACCTGCGCCTTCATCACGCTCCTTTTGCGGAAGGGCGCCATCGGCCACATGCATGAGAATATGGTCTTCGATCACTTCCGCCATCAGCCCGTTGACCGCGCCGCGAACGCCCGCAATCACCTGCATGATTTCCGCGCAGCCCTTCTCATCTTCGAGCATCCGTTCCACGCCCTCCAGCTGGCCACGAATGCGGCGCACGCGGTTGATGAGCTTCTGCTTCTCGCGGATGGTATGGGTCATGGGCGCTTCGGTCCTTCATGGCAATGTTGCGGGTATTCACGCGGTGCGCGGTTCAACCTCCACCGTCACATGCGACAAATCATGGATTGCAGCAAGCTTGTTGCGGTAATAGGACGGCGCTCGCGGCTCCTCCGCGATGATGGAAACGATGGCGCCGTGATGGCCCGGCCCGAGCTGCCAGACATGCAGGTCGGCGATTTCCCCGCCCTCGCGGCTGATGATTTCGGCGATCTCGTCCGGCAGGTCTTCTCCATCGGGCAGGTAGTCGAGCAGGGTCGAGCCGGTGTCCTTGATCAGCCCCCACGACCAGCGGGCGATCACCACCGCACCGACGATGCCGATCGCCGGGTCAAGCCAAAGCCATCCATAAAGACTGCCCAGCAGAAGCGCCGCGATGGCAAGCACCGATGTCAGTGCGTCGGCGAGCACATGCATATAGGCGGCGCGCAGGTTCTGGTCATGACCGTGATGATGATCGTGGCCCGGTTCATGGTGATGATGGCCATGGTGGTGCGAATGGTCGTCCCTAAGAAGCCAGGCGCAGACGAGATTGACAATCAGCCCTATGACAGCGACCAGAATGGCCTCCTGAAAGCCGATGTTGACCGGTGCGCTGAACCGCCAGAAGCTTTCCCAGCCGATCAGAAGTGCGATCAGCGCCAGAACGATGGCGCTGGCAAAGCCTGCCAGATCGCCGAGCTTGCCGGTGCCGAAGGTGAACCGCGAATTATGCGCGTGTTTGCGTGCATAAACATAGGCGAGGGCCGCGATCAGCATCGCCGCCGCATGGGTGGACATATGCCAGCCGTCGGCGGTGAGCGCCATGGAGCCGTAAAGGTTTCCGGCGATGATCTCCACGATCATCATCGTCGCCGTGATGGCGATAACGAGCCAGGTCCGCTTTTCATTGCGCCGGTGGTTTTCTCCCAGAAAGACATGGTCGTGTCCGGAGACTGGATGACGCCCGGAATGATCGGCATGGTGATGCGTGCTCATGGAAACGCTCCCTTGTTAGAATAGGGGGGTATACTATTTTCACGCGCGTTACAAATCACACTTTCATGGAGAGCGTTTAACCTCGATCAGCAGGAATGACCGCTGGCAACGCCTCTCAACGGCAGAAAAATTCACCTTTAGCGGTAGGACCTACACCTATTCGAGAGGCCTTATGGCCTGATTGCAGGAATCTTTTCGGGGGCGGGATCGGCTAATATCGGAGTCGTAACTTGGGGCAAAGCATCGAAGCGCCGCTGGTCCGGGCAACGCGGAACGACGCTTCGGATTTTGAAGCTGCGCATCGTGCTTTGCTAGAAATCCACGCTGATTTTCAGGCCGGTGCCGTAACGAGAAGAGCGGAGGGATTCATGTCTTCAGACAAGAACGGGCATTCGCCGCGCAGTCGTGCGCGACGGCATTTTCTGGGCCTCACAGCCGCCACTGCCGCCAAGGTTGCGGCGCTGGGCGTGTTTGCTGCAACGGTGTCTTCCCGTCCATCACAGGCGCTGGGCACGAAATGGTGGCATGGCGGACATGGCGGTGGCGGCGGAGGCTCCGGCGCCAATTGTCTCCTGAAAGGAACGCTGATCGAAACGCCCGGCGGCCCGGTGGCGGTAGAGGAATTGTCTGTCGGCGATCTTGTGACCACGGTCCGTGGCGACGCGCGCCCGATCAAGTGGGTCGGCTGGCAGAGCCACAGAAAGGGCGGCATGCAATGGGACGAGAGCGTGATGCCGATCCGCGTCAGGCGCCATGCCATCGACGGGAAAACACCGCAGCGCGACCTTTATCTTTCGCCCAACCACGCGCTGCTCATCGATGACGTGCTGATCCGCGTCAAGGATCTGGTCAACGGCCAGAGCATCGCGCGCGTGTCGATGGACAAGCCGATCGACTATTACAACATCGTTCTCGACAGCCATGATGCCGTGCTGGCGGAAGGGGCCGCCGTGGAGACCTACCTGATGCGCGGCGACAGCTACAGGAGTTTCACCAATTTTGCCGAATATCAGGAATTATATCCGGAAGAAGCCAATATCATCATGCAGCCCTATGCGCCGCTGATGGGCTATGAAGGTGCCCGCCAGCACATCCATGCGCTGTTGTGCATGAGCGGCATTCTCCCTGTGCGGGACGTGGTTGAGGAAACCTATCAGCGTCTGGCCGCGAAGGCAGGTGCAATCGTAGCGTAGAACATGAAGCACCGGACGATGGTAAGAATGGCGGGGTGCCGACTGCACCTCGCCTTTTTCATGAAAGAAGTCCGGCCTAGATCCTGTCCATCAACGCATACCATGACAGGGCAAGGAACAGGAGCGGCGAGCGGAAAGTGCGACCGCCGGGGAAGGCGGGGATGCGCAGTTCTTCGAACAGTTTCAGCCTGTCGCGATTGCCTGCCAGGGTTTCCGCATAAAGCTTGCCCATGTAGTTGGCGAGCATGACGCCATGGCCGGAATAGCCGCCTGCTGAAATGACGCCCGGCATGACCTCGCGCACGAAGGGCTGGCGCGGCATGGTTATGCCGACCGAACCGCCCCATGCATGGGTGATCTCGACATTGTCCAGCGCCGGATAAATCTCGGCGATCTGGCGGCGTATATGGGTGCTGATGTCGCGCGGATTGTCGGCTGTATAGGCCTCGCGCCCGCCGAAAAGCAGCCTGCCGTCCTTCGAGCGGCGGAAATAGCGCACCACGAAGCGGGAATCGTCGATGGATTCCCCGCCCGGAATAACAGGGCTGTCATCGCCCAGCGGCACTGTCGCCCCGATGAAGGAGCGGATCGGCATGACATGCGATGTGCTGACCGGTTCCAGCACCCCGCCATAGGCCCCACCGTAGGCATTGACGGCGATGAAAGCGTTTTTCGCGACGATGGTTCCGCGATCGGTTTCGACCTCGACCCGCCCGCTCGCTGTGCTGATTTTGGTGGCTCTGGTGTCTTCGAACAGTTTTGCGCCTGCCGCCTGCGCCGCTTTTGCAGTTCCGACCAGCAGTTTCAGCGGATGAATGTGGCCGGTCCCTGCATCATAGACGCCGCCATGATACCGTTCGGACCCGAGCAGGCTCGCCGTTTCCCCACGGTCGAGCAGACGCAGATGCGGATAGTTGAACCGGCTCGTCATCAGCTCGACATGACGCTCATACGATTTCAGATAACGCGGCTTGTGCACGACCGAAATCTGGCCGGGCACATATTCCATGTCGATCCCGTGTTGGTCGGCAAAGGCGAGAAGATGGGCCTTGGCTTCCTCCGCCAAATCGAAGAGGGCCTTGGCGCGTTCAAAGCCATATTGGGCTTCGAGGTCTTCGGCCCATGTGCGCTGGCCGGTGCCGAACTGCCCGCCATTGCGGCCCGACGCCCCATCCCCGAACCGCGCTCCGTCGATCAGCGTGACGTCCACGCCCTGCCTTGCGAGATGATAAGCCGCCGAAAGCCCCGTATACCCGCCCCCGATGACAACGACATCCGCCTGCCGCGACCCATCCATCTCCGGATATTGCGGGCGGTCCGGAACGGTCGCCTCGTACCAGGAATAGCCGGGCGAGATTGGGGACTGGTAGGGCATAGGCGATTCCGTTTAAGGGAGTAGGGGAATAAGGGAATAGGGGAGTATGTCAGGTTTCCGATAATTTGCGGATCAGAAGCCGTAGCAGTTTTCCGACACTTTCACTCTTGGCCATTATGGGTTCCATTTTCTCGCTTCTGATGAAACCCAACCGTTCAACAATGAGCAAGTGAGTTTCGACTTCTTTCAGGGAGCCTTGAGCAATACGCAGAAACTGCTGGTAGGAACCGCGCGTGTCGCGTCCGTAACCTTCGGCAATATTGGCGGGCACGGAAACGGCAGCGCGCCGAATCTGGCCGATAAGGCCATGAATTTCCTCTTTCGGCCAGGTGTCAGTCGATTTGTATATGACCGTCACGAGCTCCATTGCTTGTTGCCACGCAAGTATATCGCGATAAGAATTGATTGCCACAGCCACGCCCCCGCATATCTGCTTACTCCCTTACTCCCTTACTCCCTTAAACATTGAGCAGCAGAAACTCCCGTTCCCACGGGCTGATGACTTCCATGAAGGTTTCGAATTCGGCGCGCTTGATGGCGGCATAGGTGGTCATGAAGGAACTGCCGAACAGATTGCGCAGTTCAGCGTCTTCCTCGAACAGTTCCACAGCGTCGATGAGGCCGCGCGGCAGGTCGATTTCCTTGGTGTTGACGCTTGTGGTCGCAGGCTGTTCCGCCTCGATCTTGTTCACAAGGCCGATCAGGCCGCAGGCGAGGGACGCAGCAAGGGCAAGGTAGGGGTTGGCGTCGGAGGAGGGGATGCGGTTTTCCACGCGCCGTCCATTGGGGTCGGAGCGCGGAACGCGGAAAGCGGTGGTGCGGTTGTCATAACCCCATTTGACGTTGACCGGTGCCGAAGCGTCCGGCGTCAGACGGCGGTAGGAGTTCACATAGGGCGCGAACATGACGAGCGCGTTCGGCACATGGCGCTGCATGCCGCCGATGAAATGGCGGAAAGCCTCGCTTTCGCTGCCATCCTCATTGGTGAAGATGTTGCGCCCGGTCTTCTTGTCCACGATGGACTGGTGGATATGCATCGCCGATCCCGGCTGGCCCTGAATGGGCTTGGCCATGAAGGTGGCATACATGTCGTGTTTCAGCGCCGCCTCGCGGATGGTGCGCTTGAACATGAACACCTGATCGGCCAGTTCCACCGGGTCGCCATGGCGCAGGTTGATTTCAAGCTGGCCTGCGCCTTCCTCGTGGATCAGCGTGTCGATCTCCAGCCCCTGACCTTCGGAGAAATGATAGATATCGTCGATCAGTTCGTCGAATTCGTTGACGCCCGCAATCGAATAGCCCTGACCACCGCCAATGGCGCGGCCGGAACGGCCGACGGGCGGCGTCAGCGGATAATCGGGATCGGGGTTCTTGCGAACCAGATAGAACTCGATTTCCGGGGCAACGACGGGCTTCAATCCGCGCTTGTTATAGGCGGCAACCACATTGCGCAGCACGTTGCGCGGGGTGAATTCCACCGCACGCCCATCCTGATAGACCAGATCGCAGATGACCTGCGCCGTCGGGTCGGACTCCCACGGCACAGCCGAAAGGGTCGAAAGATCCGGCATCAGCTTGAGGTCGCCGTCATCTTCCGGATAGTGGAAGCCGTAGCCGTCTTCCGGGTAATCGCCGGAAATCGTCGTCATGAAGACGGCGGAGGGCAATGCCAGCGAGGTATTGGAGGTGAATTTCTTCGACGGCATCATCTTGCCGCGGGCAACCCCCGCCTGATCGGGGGTAATGCATTCGATGTCTTCTATGTCGCGCCAGGCGAGCCATTCGGTTGCCTGCTTCCAGTTCTTCACACCGCGAAGAGATTTGACATAGGCAGGCGTACGGCGACGCGGCGCGCGCGTAACCTTCTTTTCCGTCGTATCAGCAGACATCCATCACCAGAAAATGATTTCGATATCGGCATGATAGCTGTGACCGGCCGCAATGACAAATGGGTTGGCCAAGCTTTTGTGTGCGCCGTCGCAGAAAGCGCACACAAAAGAAAATCCATGTGTCAGAGGCCGAAATGGCCCTTCAGCGCGGGCACGTTCGCCACGAGCTGGTCGATCAATTGCGGGTCATGATCACGCACATAGTTGATTACCTGTCCGCCTGCTTCGGTGATCTGGTCGCTGGAAAGGCCGCTGGAGCGAAGCGTGGCCGCAGCTTTCAGAAGCGCGCTCATCTTTTCGCCCGCCACATTATCCATCAGGCCCGACAACGCACCCATGATGCCGCCGGCGCTGTTGGCGAGCACGTCGTGGGCGCTGGCGAGCTGCTGCGCATCCGGCAGGAGCGCGAAAATCTTCTTGCCGATTTCAGGCGCGCTGTGCTGCAGCACGGAAAACACCGAGCCGGCGAGCTTTTCGGCAAGCTGCGGATCGATGTTGATCTTGGTGGCGATGCTGTCGATGAGAGATTGGAGAGACATGAAAATTCCGTATTCCTTGCCCCCGCAAGGGGCGGTTCGAACCGCGGTTGGAGGCAAGGCGCTACGGCTTCCGCCCCAACCATCTACAGGCGACCCGAAAACAGAAACCGGGGCCGGGATGCAGGGACCATCAATGAGGCACCGGCGTCAATGCACGGGACGCCGCTTTGTCGGGGTTCGGTGAATTTTTGGTCAAGATTCAGATTGCGGTATTGGCGGTTGCCGCCGCGTCCCGATTGCCCGAGGCAAAAAAAGCCCCGACTGGCAGGACCAGCCGGGGAGGTCAGTTGAGGAAATCCGACCATAAAGCGAGTGGTATATCAAGTCCGTTTCATCGAATTTTACGGACAACCGCGCGTTTGGACATTGTGTCGCTGCCAAAACCCAGATGGGTGAGCATGGCAGCGACGGCGATGGTCGAGAGCGCCATCATTTCTCGTGGGTGACGATGACGGGGATGAGCAAGTCTCCCCAGTTACCGTCGCCGCTCCCGTGCTGCCGAAGGCACACGAAATGAAGGAACATGGCGGCGACGGCAATGGTCAAGGCATCATGATTGCTGGTTGGTGACGATGACCGGGATCAAGAGATCGCCCCAGTTGCCGTCGCCGCTCCCGTGCTGCCGAAGGCACACGAAATGAAGGAACATGGCGGCGACGGCGATGGTCGAGAGCGCCATCATTTCTCGTGGGTGACGATGACTGGGATCAAGAGATCGCCCCAGTTGCCGTCGCCGCCATGATGACGGGCCGAGCGGACCAGTTCCACGGAAACGCCTGCCTCGACCGCCTTCATGACGGTGTAGTTGAGGCGATGCAGATCGTTGGCGAGCATACGGATAACGGTCTGCTGATCCGTGGTCATGCTTGACGATTGTTCTTCTGCTCTTTCCTTGACGCGTGCTGGCGAATTCATGGAACTGTTCCTCCTGTTTGATAACTGGGATTCCGTTTGTTCGCGCATTTCCGAACGCAAAACCGGTTCCCACTTTTGGCTGGAAATGCTTTATTCCGCAGCCGGTCTGAACTGTGCTGTTTCAGTCGATTCCTTCATGGCGGTGGTCGAAGACTGGCCGCCGGTGATTGCAAGCGACACGGCATCGAAATAGCCGGTGCCGACTTCGCGCTGGTGCTTGGTCGCGGTGTAGCCATTGGCTTCGGCTGCAAATTCCGCTTCCTGCAGTTCGGAATAGGCTGCCATCTGCCGGTCCTTGTAACCGCGTGCCAGTTCGAACATGCCGTAGTTGAGCTGGTGGAAACCGGCCAGCGTGATGAACTGGAACTTGTAGCCCATCGCGCCCAGCTCGCGCTGGAACTTGGCAATCGTGGCGTCGTCGAGGTTCTTCTTCCAGTTGAACGACGGCGAGCAGTTATAGGCGAGCTTCTTGCCCGGATGCGCCTTGTGCACGGCTTCGGCGAAGCGGCGGGCCTGTTCGAGATCGGGCTTGGATGTTTCCATCCAGATCAGATCGCAATAGGGCGCATAGGCAATCGCACGGGCGATACATGGCTCGATGCCGTTCTTCACCTGATAGAAGCCTTCCGCCGTGCGGCCTGCATCGTAATCGACGAATGGCTGGTCGCGCTCATCGATATCCGAGGTCAGAAGCTTGGCGGCTTCCGCATCCGTGCGGGCGATGACAAGCGTTGCCGTTCCCATGACGTCTGCCGCAAGGCGCGCCGCGTTGAGGTTGCGGATATGCGCTGCCGTCGGGATCAGGACCTTGCCGCCAAGATGGCCGCACTTCTTCTCCGAAGCTAGCTGGTCTTCATAATGCACGCCTGCCGCACCTGCTTCGATGAAGGCCTTCATGATCTCGAATGCATTCAGCGGACCGCCGAAGCCTGCTTCCGCATCTGCAACGATGGGCGCGAACCAGGTGTCGACCGAAAGTCCCTTGCCTTCGGCGGTTTCGATCTGGTCGGCGCGCTGCAAGGTCTTGTTGATGCGCTTGGCCAGTTCAGGGGCGGCATTTGCCGGATAGAGCGACTGGTCGGGATACATGGCCGAAGCCGTGTTCGCATCCGCTGCAACCTGCCAGCCGGAGAGGTAGATTGCCTTCAGACCGGCGCGAACCATCTGCATGGCCTGATTGCCGGAAAGCGCGCCGAGCGCATTGACGAAATCTTCCTCGTGGATCAGCTTCCACAGACGGTTGGCGCCCATTTCAGCCAGCGAATACTTGATCTCCACCGAACCGCGCAGCCTTTTTACGTCCTCGGCCGTATGGGCACGCTGGATGCCGTCGAAGCGACCCTTGGGTGCCGAAGGAATAAGGCTGTAAAAATCTGTCATTTCGGTGTCTCCTCACACTTTGAATTGGTTCGGGAAAAGCAATTTTCCTGCGCTCTTTCTGTGACCAGATTTACAATCGTGTTTGGCTTGCCGCCAGAAAAACCGACAAAACCGCCGCATAATTGAGGTAATGCTGTCGGTGTTTTGACTGGCGAGCGATGTAAATTTGTAAATATTGTCAAAATCAATCTTTGCATCTATGTTGTCATGAATTGTAAAGATCGGGAGGGTCGAGTTGAGCGAGCGCAAGATATTTGCCGGGCCGCGCATCAGGCGCATCCGTAATGAACGCGGTTTGACCCAGACGGCGATGGCTGAGGCGCTCGGCATTTCGCCGTCCTATCTGAACCTGATCGAGCGCAACCAGCGCCCGCTGACGGTGCAACTTCTTTTAAAGCTTGCCAGTGTCTACAAGCTCGACCTCGACAGTCTCCAGGCTGAAAGCGGCTCCACGATCACGGGCCTTAAGGAAGTGTTTTCCGATCCGCTTTTGACCGGCGAACTGCCGGGCGATCAGGAACTAGTGGAGATCGGCGAGGCGGCGCCCAATGCCGCCGTCGGCATCATGAAGCTTTACCGCGCCTATCGCGAGCAGCAGCAGCGCCTGTCCGACCTTTCGCAATTGCTGTCGCATGAGGGGAGCGGGGCGGAACTTTCCGCCACACGTCTGCCGCTCGATGAAGTGCGCGATGTGATGGCGCGGCGGGTCAATCATTATCCGCGCATCGAGGAGGAGGCAGAGAGTTTCTACACCCTGCTTAAACCGGACGGCGATTTGTCGAGCGCCTTGAAGGATTGGCTGCGCCGCGAGCACGGCATCACGGTTCGCACGCTGCCGGTTGCCACAATGCCGAACTGGCGCAGGCGCTATGACCGGCATTCGCAGCGGCTTTTCATTTCCGAGCGCCTGTCGCCCTTCGATCAGTTGCAGGAAATCGCCATGGAGGCAGCACTTGTCCGCATGCACGTGGTGATTGGTGCTGAAACGGAAGGCTTGAAACTGTCATCGGGCGAGGCGAAGCGCATCGCGCGGTTCGAGCTGGCGCGTTATGCGGCGCAGGCCCTGATGATGCCCTACCGCCAGTTTCGCGATGCAGCCGTGCGGGCCCGTTATGATGTTGACGTGCTGCGCACGCGCTTCGGGGTCTCGTTCCAGCAGGCGGCAAACCGGCTGACCAGTTTGCAGCGTCAAGGTGCGAGTGCGCTGCCCTTCTTCGTGATGGAAATCGACCATGCGGGCAACCGCCTGCGGGTTGCGGGTGCGGAAGGTTTTCCGACCCGGTTCGGCGGGCAGTGTCCCAAGCTACCGGTCTATGCAGCTTTTGCCCAGGCAGGCCAGGTGCTGGTCGAGCCGGTGGAACTGCCGGACGGCTCGGCCTTTCTGACAATTGCCCGCACTCTGGAAGGGCCGCAGGGTGCATTCAGCGAGCGTCCGCGCCGCACCGCGCTGCTGCTTGGCTGTGCGCTGGAAGCCGGCGCCGACACAGTCTATGGCGCGTCGCTTTCAAAGGCCGGCAATACGGAGATCGGCTCCGCCTGTCGTCTCTGCGAAAGACAGGGCTGCATCACCCGCGCCGAGCCGCCGCTGACCCGACCGCTCGGGCTGGACGAGATGGTGGCGGGATTATCTGCCTTCGACTTCCAGTAGGGGCGCGATATTTCGGCTTTGCTGGCCTGCAAATGGCGTGACTTTTCGCTTCCGGTGCTCATGTACCCAAAAGTACGCTCCGCTCCGGTTCTCAAGCCCCACCATTTTCGACTCAGCACAGCCCAAATCTCCTTGCCCTAGGGTTGGGGCGGGGGCTGCGATGCAATTTTTATGTTCGTCCTGTCACGACCCTGTTGACGAACGCGGCGCAATCTAAAAAAGTGCAATAAAGAAACCGTATATCCACCTTGAACCTGCACCGGAATTTATTGTGCAGATTGGAGCAAATGATGGGGATTAAATCCTTCCTTCTGGCAACGACCGTCGTGACGGGCCTTGTCGCAGCTGCCACATTTTCCGCGAGCGCGCAGGAGCGGGTGGTCAATATCTATAACTGGTCGGATTATATCGACGACTCCATCCTCAAGGACTTCACCAAGGAAACCGGGATCAAGGTCGTCTACGACGTTTACGACTCCAACGAAATTCTGGAAACGAAGCTTCTGGCTGGCGGCAGCGGCTATGACCTCGTGGTGCCATCGGGCGAATTCCTTGGCCGTCAGATTCCCGCAGGCGTGTTCCTGAAGCTCGACAAGGACAAGCTGCCGAACCTCAAGAACATGTGGGACGAAATTTCGACCCGCGCGGCAACCTACGATCCGGGCAACGAATATTCCGTGAACTACATGTGGGGCACGACCGGCATCGGCTACAACAAGGCCAAGATCAAGGAAGCGCTCGGCACCGACACCATCGATTCATGGGCCGTTCTTTTCGATCCGGAACAGTCGGCCAAGTTGAAGGATTGCGGCATCTACCTGCTCGATTCCGCCAGCGAAATGCTGCGCCCGGCATTGAACTATCTGGGTCTCGACCCGAATTCCCCATCGCCTGACGACTTGCAGAAGGCGCAGGATCTCTATCTCAAGATCCGCCCGAACATCCGCAAGTTCCACTCGTCGGAATATATCAACGCACTGGCCAATGGCGATATCTGCATGGCCGTCGGCTATTCGGGTGATATCTTCCAGGCCCGCGACCGTGCCGAAAAGGCAAAGCAGGGCGTCGAGATCGGCTATTCGATCCCGAAGGAAGGCGCGCTGATGTGGTTCGACCAGATGGCGATCCCGGCTGACGCCAAGCATGTGCCGGAAGCGCTTGAATTCATGAACTACATGATGCGCCCGGAAGTGGCCGCCAAGGCTTCGAACTATGTGTTCTATGCCAACGGCAACAAGGCTTCGCAGGAGTTCATCGAAAAGGAAATCCTTGACGATCCGGAAATCTATCCGACCGAGGAAGTCATGAAGAAACTCTTCGTGCCGACGCCTTACGACACCAAGACCCAGCGCGTGGTGACCCGCGCCTGGACCAAGATCGTCACAGGCCAGTAATCCCTGCCGAGGGCAGGCCCGGTAAAATCGTGAAGAGCGGCTCGCTGTTTATCAGGGGGCCGCTTTCAATCTTGTAACAGCATATTCATGCAGGTTCCGGCAGGCTTATAGGGGAACGGAATGGAATCTTTTGGCAGTTTTCGCCGCAAGTTTGCGCCTTGGAACGACCCTGCGGCCAAGCCCTTCATTTCTTTTGAAAATGTGACGAAGATTTTCGGCGACTTCACCGCCGTCGATGATCTGTCGCTCAATGTTTTCAATCGCGAGTTTTTTGCGCTGCTTGGCGCTTCGGGCTGCGGCAAGACCACGCTGATGCGCATGCTGGCGGGCTTCGAGGAGCCGACATCGGGCCGCATCACGCTGGACGGTCAGGACATGCGCGGCATTCCGCCCTACAAGCGCCCGGTCAACATGATGTTTCAGTCCTATGCGCTGTTCCCCCATATGACGGTCGAGAAGAATATCGCCTTCGGCCTGAAACAGGACGGCATGGCGAAATCGGAAATCGATGCGCGCGTGGCCGAAATGCTGAAGCTCGTGAAGCTTGAGCAATATGGCAAGCGCAAGCCGCATCAGCTTTCCGGCGGCCAGCGCCAGCGCGTGGCGCTCGCCCGCTCTGTCGCCAAGCGCCCGAAGGTGCTGCTGCTGGACGAACCGCTTGGTGCGCTGGACAAAAAACTGCGCGAGCAGACCCAGTTCGAGCTGATGGATCTGCAGGTCAAGCTCGGCATGACCTTCATGGTCGTCACCCACGATCAGGAAGAGGCGATGACCATGGCCGACCGCATCGCGGTCATGGACAAGGGGCGCATCAAGCAGGTGGCGACGCCTGCGGAAGTCTATGAAGCGCCGCGCTCCAAATTCGTGGCCGACTTCATCGGCAATGTGAACATCATCGAGGGCGAGGTGGTGAAAGCCGCCAATGGCGAGGCTGAGATCGCCACGGAAAAATTCGGCTTTCATATCCAGACGGAAACCCGCGAAGAACTCAATCCGGGCCAGAAGGTCTGGTATGCGGTGCGTCCCGAAAAGACGCGGATCACGCGCGAAAAGCCGGACGATGCTTCGATAAACGCGGTGGAAGGCGAGCTTTGGGATATCGCCTATTTCGGCGACATGACGGTGTTCCATGTGCGGCTGGACAATGGCCGCACGATCAAGGCCGCGAGCCTCAATGCCGTGCGCAGGACCGAAAATCCGCTGACCTATGACGAGCGCGTCTGGGTTTCCTTCGATACCGACGCCGGTCTGGTGCTCACAGCGTGAGGATTGCCCCATGCAGAAGCTGATTGCTTCCATTGCCAGCCGTCTCGTCATCGCGGTGCCTTATCTCTGGCTGCTGGTATTCTTCCTCGTCCCGTTCTTCATCGTCTTCAAGATCTCGCTGTCGCAGGTCGCGATGTCGATCCCGCCTTATGTTCCAACCTTTGGGATCGCTGAGGGGCTTGCCGCGAACTGGGCGAAGATCAAACAGCTGTCCTTCGACAATTATCTCTGGCTGCTCGACGATCCGCTTTATTACAAGGCCTATCTGTCGAGTGTCCGCATCGCGGCGATTTCAACCTTCCTGACTTTGCTGGTGGCCTATCCGATGGCCTACGGCATTGCGCGTGCGCCGACGACGATCCGCCCGACGCTTTTGATGATGGTGATCCTGCCGTTCTGGACATCGTTTCTGATCCGCGTCTATGCGTGGATCGGCATTTTGAAGCCGGAAGGACTGCTCAACCAGTTTCTGATGTGGCTCAATATTATCGATACGCCGCTGACTATTCTGAATACGGATACGGCGGTCTTTATCGGTATCGTCTATTCCTATCTGCCTTTCATGGTGCTCCCGATCTATTCGTCGCTGGAAAAGATGGACTATTCGCTGATCGAGGCGGCGCAGGATCTGGGCTGCACACCATTTTCCGCCTTCTGGAAAATTACCTTCCCACTGTCGCTTGCGGGTGTGCTGGCGGGCTGCTTCCTGGTGTTCATTCCTGCCATCGGCGAATTTGTGATCCCGGACGTGCTGGGCGGGTCTGAAACGCTCATGATAGGCAAGACGATCTGGAACGAATTCTTCTCCAACCGTGACTGGGCCGTGGCCTCTGCGGTGGCGGTCGTCCTTCTGGTCATCCTGATCATTCCGATCGTCATATTCCAGCAAGTTCAGGCACGTGCGCAGGAAAAGGGGAAATAGACCATGAATAGCAATTGGTCGCGTTTCAATATTGCGTCTGTCGTGCTCGGCTTTGCATTCCTGTATCTGCCGATCGTTATCCTTGTGATCTTTTCGTTTAATGAATCGCAATTGGTGACTGTCTGGGCTGGCTTTTCCACCAAATGGTATCGGGGGCTTCTGAATAATGAATCGCTGATGGCGGCAGCATGGATAACGCTGCGCATCGCGTTTCTTTCAGCGACCGTCGCAACCGTGCTCGGCACGCTCGCCGCGCTGGCGCTGACGCGCTATACGCGTTTTCGCGGACGTATCCTGTTTTCGGGCATGGTCTATGCGCCGCTTGTCATGCCGGACGTCATCACCGGCCTTTCGCTACTGCTGTTGTTCGTGGCGATGAATTTCGACCGCGGCTTCTGGACGATTGTCCTGGCCCATATCACCTTTGCCATGTGTTTCGTGGCAGTCGTCGTGCAGTCGCGTCTGGTGAGCTTCGATCGCTCGCTGGAGGAAGCGGCCATGGACCTCGGCGCACCGCCGGTCACGACTTTCATGAAGGTGACGTTGCCGGTGATCCTCCCCGCCGTGGTTTCCGGCTGGATGCTGGCTTTCACGCTTTCGCTCGACGATCTGGTGATCGCAAGCTTCGCCTCCGGCCCGAGCGCAAGCACCTTGCCGATGAAAATCTACAGCCAGATGCGGCGGGGTGTAACACCGGAAATCAATGCGATCTGTACGATCCTGATCGCGCTGGTCACCACCGGCGTCATCGTCGCATCCATCGTCAACAAGCGCCGCGAAGTGCAGCGCCGCCGCGATGAGCAGGCAGCATTCCGCCTCGGGTAATGGGGTCTGCCTGCTGGCCGTTTCCGGTCAGTAGGCAAACCGCGCCGCGAGAAGTTTGCCCCGTGCCATGGTCGGCAATTCGATATAGCGGTGCATCAGCGTAGCAACGCCCACGCTCAGCACAAGATAGGCCGGCAGCAGCGCGATCAGCGCGACATGCCCGTAAAACAGATGTACGAGCGCAAAAAGCACGGTCGCATGGACGAGATAGAGGCTGTAGGAAATGCGGCCCAGAAATTGCGGCAGGGGCAGGAGCAGGAAGCGGCGCAACGTGTCGCTGGAAACCGCAAGCACCATGACCCATACCAGCCCTGTGATCGTCGCCCAGTCCGTCAGGTCTCCGAGCCAGCTTTTGAGCATGGGCGGCCCGGCTCCATAGGTGACGAGTATCAGAGCCAGGATATTGATCGCGATCGCCATCCGGTTTGATAGCCGCCGGTAGAAGCTTTGAATGGCAGGCAGGTTCTGCGCCATCAGGCTGCCCAGCAGGAAGAAGCTCGCAAAATGCACGGTTATCCACCAGCCGCCCGTATAGGGATCGGATCGAAGGCCATTTGCGAGAATGGAAAGCCCGAAAGCAACCACAATGGCCGTTGTTGGCCTTAATGCGATGGTGAGGGCGAAGAGCAGGGGAAATATGATGGATATCCGCATCTCGTAAACCAGCGACCAGAAAGCCGTGTTCACTTCGCCATTGGGATAGGCGCCGATGAACAGCAGATGCTGCGCGATCGTTTGCGGCGTCACCGGTGTGGTCCATGTGAGGTTGAACCAGTTGCTGAGCTGCGGGATTGGCCCGTTCAGAAACAGGGCGCCGACAAGCGCGAGCGAAAGCGCAACGAGATAGGGCAGATATATGCGGCAGGTGCGTCGGATAAGATAGGCTGGATAAGATGGCGCATGGTTCATGAAAGGCAGCGTGAGAACGAAGCCGCTCAACAGGAAGAAGAGCAGGACTGCTTCATGAGCGGCAAAAAAGAACCGCAACGGGGATCGCAGCAGAATGAAAAAGTATGGCCCCATGGCATCATAGGGCCAGATGTTCACGAAATGCCGCATCAGGACGACGGTCGCTGCCAGTCCGCGCAACGCATCAAGTTCGGGATAGCGTCCCGGCTGGGTATGTATCGGCACGAGCGCGATCCCCTGCTTTTAGTGAGGGAACCGACTTTGCGGGCCATGGGTCCTTCGGTCAATTCGGGCCTTCGGATGGCCCGCATCACCGAAAGACGTAAGCGCGCCCCGCATGCAGGAACCGGATTATTGCCCCATTCCCGGCGAGGACGGTGAGATGAAGGGCCTGTCCCACGAGCCGCCGACAAAGAAATTGAGCGGCGGCTTTGCGGGCGGGGCTTCGGCAGGCGGCTGGCTGTTCTGGCCGTCGGTGCCGCCTTCCTGTTGCTGTTGTTGCGGCTGGCCGTTGGGGAAGACGACCTCGCCGCTCAGCGCCAGGCTGCGATCCACGAAAGGCACGATGCCTGCCAGTGTCAGCGTCCCGTCGGATGTGTCGAGGCGCGCATTTTCCAGCGTCGCCACGCCGTCGGAAAGATTGGCCTTCACATCCAGACGATTGAAGGCAAGCGCAACATTCTCCTTGCGTTCAAGCGCGAAAAAACGCTGGCTTTGGGCCTTGGAGAGAAAATCCTGCACGGCAAAGCCCTGCATCTGGCCATTGTTGAGCTGTATGGTAACATTGCCCTGCGCATTGGTCAAAAGGCCGGACCAGCGATTGGCCGGGCCTTTCATGAACAGGGAAACATTGCCCTTGCCGCTCACGAAAGGCTTCTCGAAGCCCATTGCGGTGAAGAACTGCGAGCTGTCGATATCCGAAGCGTTGAAGCGCAATTCGCCGCTCGCGCTTTTCAGGTCGCGCACGATCTGGACATTGGCCTGCATGATGCCGTTGAAGGCCTTGGCGTCGCCGATGTCAAATATGGCACGGCCACCGCGTATCTGCACGGCAGCGGCCACGCCCGTCATGTTGACCGGTCCCGCCGTGGCGTTCTGCGCCGAAAGACGAAGGTCGACCTCCGCGCGGTCGATGAAGCTTGTGTCGACCAGTTCCCGGTCGGCATTGTCGCGCTCGCTCGGCGAACGCGCGGCGCTGTCGGGAAGCGGAATGAAGGCCGAAAACAGGCGGCGAAGGTCCAGCTTGTCGAAGGCCAGGGTGCCGGTCACTGCCGGTTGTGCCTGCTCCAGACCGATTTCGATCACGCCCTTGGCCGGGCTGTCATTGGCGGTCATTTCCACGTCAGCAAATTTGAGCCGCTTCGGTGTCGCGGTGATGGTGGATTCCAGCGAAAACGCGCCGATCTCTGCACTGCCCGCGATAGGCGGGCAGGCTAAGCCAGCGCACCGCGCCGCTGAGCGAGGGCGTTTTTGCAGTCAGCGCGCCTTCGAAAAAACGATCCTTGGAGATATTTGCCTTGCCCTGAAAGGTGAGGCTCAACGGATTGGCGGTGAGGCTCGCGGTCACATCCGATGTGCCGCCTGCCAGCAGCGGCAACGCCTGCGCGGCAGTCAGGCTGAACTGTGAAGTCTCGTCACGCCATTTGGCGCTGCCCTTCAGCGTCGCGGCGCTGGATGTGCGCGGCCATTCCAATGTTGCGCTGACATTGGTGATCTGCTCGTCGCTGGTGATTTCCGGCTCGCTGCCCGGCCGGTTGAAGGCAATCGTTCCGTCGCGAACCACGACGCGGCCAAAGGGCTGCGAGGCCTGCTGCGCGGCCAGCGCATTGTCGCCGGAACCGCTTTGCTGCAATGCGCGCTGCGCGCGGATAGCGGTGCCAAGGCGCCCGTTGGAATTGGCGATGGCGTCAAGGAGTTGCGAGAAATTCGAAACCGGCCCGTCGAGGTTTACATGGGGGCGGACGATCTGCGTTTCGGAAAACGAGATATGCCCCATGATGGCATCGAGCGGTGAAAGCTCGACATCGATGCGGTCCGCGCTCATGAGCGGCTTCTGGCCCTGATCGGTGAGCTTGCTGAGCGTCACGCCGTTCAGGGAGGCGCGCAAAACAGGGAATACCTTCAGGCGGGGCGCCTGCTTGAGTTCAACGCTGTAACCAGTCCAGGCGCTGATTTCCTGAGCAACGCGGATACGGATGGCATCGGTGGAAACGATGAAAGGCACCACAGCCAGCAAGGTTGCTGCAGCCGCGGCGCAGAGAATGACGAGCGCAATTATGAGGCGCGTAAATCGGGGCCAGCGCATCAACCATCCAATCAGTGAAACAAGGTTACGGTGTAAACTAGAGTATTTTTCAGTCAAATGGAAAGATGGGATGCTGCATAAATGCGGCGAAAACAAAGAGATAGAGTACGCTCTGATTTGTTTCGCCAGGTGAAGGAGGGGGCAAAGGCCAATTGGTTAATCAATTGCTGCGCGGAAATTAACCCTGATTTTACAGAGGCTACCAAGGCGTAAACCCGAAACGGGGAATTTAAGCCCTTGTTAACCGGCTTCACGCGATAAGGAGGGCAACACCTGAGTGATGATCGAGCTGCCGTTTCCGGTGCTCCGTTGCGAATTGCTTTTGTGTCCTTTTGTCTCTGAGATTCCGATAGCGCCGGTTCGTCCGGCGCTTTTTTTTGCCCGCGCAAGGGCTGAGGAGGCTCAGTCAGCCAGAACGCGGGTGGGCGGGAAGGCGATCTCGACCACCGTTCCATGTCCCGGAGTGGAATCGATGGCAAATTGCGCCCGATTTGCTTCCACCATGGCTTTTGTCAGCGGCAGGCCCAGGCCGGTGCCTTCGTTGCGCCAGTCCTTGGCGCTTTCAGCCTTGCGTCGCTCCAGCGCGTTGACCTGCCGAAAAGGCTTCAGTGCCTGTTCCACCTCGGATTTGGTCATGCCGATGCCGGTGTCGCGCACCCGCATCACCACATCGCCGTTCAATTCGTAGCTTGTCGACACGATCACCTGACCGCCCGGCGCGGTGAAGCGCACCGCGTTGGACAGAAGGTTCAGCGCGACCTGCTTGATCGAACGCGTATCGGCAACGATGTCGGGCAGGTTGGACTGGAAGCTGGAGCGGATGATGACGCGCTCGCGATTGGCCTGCGGCTGCATCAGCGCGATGGCTTCGGCGATGGCATCGTTGAGCGACACCGCTTCAAACTGCATGTCGAGAGCACCGGCTTCAATCTTCGAGATATCGAGCAGGTCATTGACCAGCGCCAGCACGTGATTGCCGGAACGATTGATATCGCGCAGATAATCCCGATAGCGGTCATTGCCGATAGGGCCGAACTTCTCGTCGGCCATCAGTTCGGAAAAGCCGATGATCGCATTGAGCGGCGT
The DNA here is from genome assembly GCF_000182645.1 of Brucella intermedia LMG 3301. Lineage (NCBI taxonomy): Bacteria > Pseudomonadati > Pseudomonadota > Alphaproteobacteria > Hyphomicrobiales > Brucellaceae > Brucella > Brucella intermedia. The sequence continues at coordinate 1,115,491 of NZ_ACQA01000002.1, read as the reverse complement.
GCGGATTTCATGGCTGATGCGCGCCAGAAACTCGGTCTTCTGGCTTGAGGCGCGCTCCGCCTCCTTGCGTGCATTGGTCAGTTCTTCCTCGGTGCGCTTCCATTGCGTGATGTCACGCAGCACGGCGCAGAACCCACGCGTATGCGGCAGCTTGCCGATGGTCATGAACAGCGGAATAAACCCGCCCTTGGCTTCACGGCCAATCACCTCGCGTCCGTCATTGAGGACGCTCAGAACTCCGTTGCCGGAAAGACCGTGCAGATAGTCCATCGCAGCGCGCTGGCTTTCAATGGCGAACAGCATTGAGAAGAACTTGCCTTCCGTCTCCTCGCGGTCATAGCCGAACAGGGCCGAGGCCGAATGGTTCATGGAGCGGATGCGGCCTTCCGGGTCGATGAGGACAACCCCGTCGGTTGCCGTGTCGAGAATGGTCTTCAGTTCCTCGACATGATCGGCCAGCGCCTGTTTTTCATTATCCTTGTCCATCGCCACCGGCGTTTCAACCGGAGCGGCAGCGGTTTCGACCGGCGCGGGTGTTGCGGGGGCTGCTACCGGCATCAGGCTCAGCATGAGTGCGCGGCCATCGCGCCAGGCAATGGCATTGAGGTGCGCATCGACAGGCTCTTCGCTGCCATCGGCGCGGCGCAGCACCATGCCCTGCCGCGTTTCGCCATCGTCGCTTTCGCTGTTGAACAGCACATCAACGCCACCCGCGCCGCGAATATCATCGAGCGATTCATAACCTGTCAAATCGAGCAGGGCTTGATTGACGTAGTGGATCGTATCGCCCGAATGGATGATGACCGGTACAGGCAGATTGGCCAGCAGGGCGGTTTCATCGCCGTGTGTCGGGCCGGGGGTGTGCAGTGCCGCTTCTTCAACTGCGACCGGCTGCGGGCTGTCCGCCACAGCTTCTTCCGACAGCGCGCCCGGCTCGCTGGTCGACCGTGAACTGGCGAGACCCTGCTTGCGCAGACGGTCGGCAATTTCGCGGAAGGCGTTGCGTTCGGTTTTGGTGAGACCGCCTTCGGGGCGCTCTTCACGCTCCCGTTCCTTCAGGATGCGCGCCTGATCAGCCGCCACTTTTTCCTGAGCGCAGGCGTTCAGCAGGCTGATGACTTTGTCGGATTCGCGACGGCCGGGCGTCGGCGCAATATCGAGCGGCGGCTTGGGCAACGTGGCGACAGGCCTGTCGTCGTTGGCGACTTCTTCGCTCAACGCCAGAATGTCGTCGTCTTCGACAGACGTCACCGTTTCCACGGTCTCGCTGACGGGCTTGCGCGTTTGCGGAATTCCGCCTGCAAGCACCAGACCGATTTCTTCAGGGTCCTTTTCCGCATCTGCAGGACGGACCACGCCGAAGCCGCGGAAGCCGGTGAACTCCCGATCACGGGAATAGACGGGCAGGGCGGCAAGCTCCACTGGCACACGCAGATCCGTGCCTTCCACCGGCCACATCAGGCGTTTTCCCGACCATGTGTCGCGCTTGTCGAGCAGGGCGGCAATGCTGCCATCTGGATCGAAGCCGAAGACATTGGCGACATCGGCAAAGCGGCGTCCGACGACATCGGCTGCATTCGGCCCGATCGTCGCCGCAAGATCCGGAGATATTTCGGTGAATGCGCCATCCGGTCCGACCTTCCAGATGAAGCGCGCTGGCGGCGCATCCTGATCGAACACGAAATTCCGGGGCTTCGGCTGATCGGCTGAAGCCTGTTCGACCATATCGGCGTTCGCGCTCTCGGCAGGCTCGGGGAGCATCTCCTCGAGTATCTCCTCGGCCTCGCCGGGCAGTGCAACGGGCGCTGCCTGCACGACGTCCGGCGCATCGCCGATAATGCAGAGAAGATGCATGGGGCGCGTATCGGTCAGCCGCGCAATCGCTCCCGGTACGGAATGTCTTCCAGCGCGGATGCGACGCTTGACGATGCGGTCAGCCGCGTCTGCGGCTTCGATGACGAGGTCTTCCAGCGTGGCGGAAGAAATTTCGAGCGCGGCAAAACGCGGGCTCGCCGCAATCACGCGGCTGTTTGCGTCGATCAGGGCCACATGGGTGGTTTCATCGCTCAGACCGGAAATGATGGCTTCCGCCTTGGTGTTCTCGCCATTGGCCGTCAGCAGCAGGCCGGACACGCCATCGGGAAGTGCGATGTGCGAAACGCTGAAACGGGTCAGGTCGGAACGCAAGCCTCCGCCAAGGCGAATGGAAATGGTGCGGGTTTCACCCTCCGCATTGCTGTTGGACGAAGCAATCTGCCGGCGCGTGGCAATGGGCAGGTCAAGGCTTCCGCCGATCATGTCTTCCACGCGATCAAAGCCGAAAAGCTTTGCGCCGGGACCATTGACCCAGAGCACTGCCGACAGGTCGTGCGTCAGCACGAGCTGCGCATCGCCCTTTGCAAAGCCCTCGCGGATAGAATCCAGCGCGGCAATATCGATGAAGGGGTATGATCCTGACATACCAGTCCTTACCTGTTCTTTCGACCGCCCGCAGTGCTTGTTAACGCCCTGTTAATAAGCCTCTTATGGGCGCGGGTCCACATTGCCATTGGATATGGGCCGCATTTTCTATTTCATTAGTTAATACGGGAAAGGTAATTTTACAGGCCCAGGCCAATATCGCGGTTGTGCACAGCCGGTCATCTGGAATGGTTACCAGCCCGTGACCTTTATCAGCCGGATTTGATATAGAATCCCGCAATTGGGAATTTCTAAAAAAATAGAGCTATAATCACTTGCAATATGGATCGATTCTCCGTATGTGACCCCCTGTCGGCGACGCCAGAGCGTCACGCAGCCGACACAAAGGTACGCGGTCGTAGCTCAGTTGGTTAGAGCGCAGGATTGTGGCTCCTGAGGTCGTTGGTTCAACTCCAACCGACCGTACCATTACTTTCAGCCATTCAACAAAAATAGTGTAATAATATCAACCACTTAGGCGGATTTTTTATTGTTGGTTCGGTTCTTAAACGTACCGTTGTGTGATACAGACTGTGCTACAAAATGCGATACAAAGCGTGCCATTGCGTGTTATTATTCCTTCATGGCTGGCTATCGCATTAAATCAGACCCTCATCGTTATTTGAAAGATCGCGACGGCGTTTATCAGTACGTTCGCCGTGTTCCCAAGTCTGTGGCGGACAAGGATAGTCGCGCTCCTATCGTCCGCATAAGCCTAAAAACCACCGATCTCGCTCGGGCGATGACGAAGCGCAACGAGTACGAATCTGCTGACGATGCACTTTGGTCGATGCTAAATGCTGGAGCGGATGGCGATAAAGCCCGCGCACTTTATGATGCCGCAATCAAGCGAGCCGACGCTATCGGCATTTCATATGTGCCAGCCGATAGGCTGCTTGCGATGCCAGATGACGCTCTAGCGGCCCGACTAAACCTAGTAACTGGCAATCCAGTAGAAGACGCAGCCGCAGTGGGCGCCGCGAGCATCCCGTCAGTGTCTGTGACGCAAGCCCTGAAAATCTACTTTGATGAAATCACTCCCGACGAATTGACGGGTAAGAGCGAAATTCAGAAAAAGCGGTGGCGCGCACACAAGCAGCGGGCGATCGACCATTTTGTGAAGATCGTTTCAGATAAGGCTATTGCGGAGATTACGCGCGAGGACGCGCAGAAATTCTATAAGGTCTGGCTACAAATGATAACGAAGCCAGCCAAAGGGAAGCAGCCGATATCGGCCAGCATGGGCAACCGCATGATGGGCGGGATGCGAGTTCTTTTTGCTGAGTATTTCAAGCACATGGGAGATAGGGATCGGCCAAACCCTTTCCGCGATTTGAGCTTTGCAGAGAAGGTCGAAAAGTCGAGGCCCCCGATCCCGACCACAATAATCCGGGAGAAGTTCCTAACCTATGGACCACTCGCCAGTCTAAATGATGAAGCTCGCGGCATCGTCCTAGCGATGATTGAAACGGGCTGTCGACCAAGTGAACTTTGCAACATTACGGCCGAGCACATATTCTTGGCCGACAGGGTTCCGCATATCCTGATTGCGCCTCGAAAAGACGCTGCAGATCCGCGTGAGATTAAAACCGCTTCGTCTGTTCGCAAGCTGCCGTTGGTCGGCATAGCGCATGAGGTTTTTAGGAAGCATAGGAATGGCTTTCCTCGTTACAAAAACAAGGAAGACACGCTGTCGGCGACGCTGAATAAATATTTCAAGGACAACGAGCTGTTCCCAAAAGGCGCGGGCTATACCGTTTATTCGCTTCGCCATTCATTCGAGGACCGCATGAAAGAGGCGGGCCTGGACGATGAACTGCGCCGAATGTTGATGGGGCATACAGTTGACCGCCCACGATATGGTACGGGCGGTTCTTTGGAATGGCGAAAAGAGCAAATGGAAAAGTTCACGCTGCCGTTCGACGTAGCCGTGATTTAATACGATCGCGAATATTATCGTTTGCAGTCAGACTGCGCTGCATTCGTTCCACGCGCTCATAAAGTGGCAGGAGATTCTGTTCTGTTTCCGGAAAGCAGGCAATGACACCGGCTATGGCGTCCAACCATCGTTCGGTGTCAGCAAAGGTGTATGACGCCATTACTTGCTGCTTTCTGCCGGGCCGGCACGGCTTGCCTTATCCGCGGCTTCCTGCGCCTCTCGAACCGATTTCGAAACATCCTCGTCAGATGCGGTGCCGCCCTCGTAGCTGCCTTGCGCACGCTCTCCGATGTGAATGTGCGGAATCTGCTGGTAGGCGAGGTATATGGCGACGAGCGCCGCGATGACGATAAATACCCGCTTGTAGTCTCGCGCTGACATCCTCACTCCCTTTCCCGCAGTGCGGCGCGGTGGCTTTCCGTGCTATCACCTTCGCATTCTCTATACGCTTTCTGCGCCGCCTTCACGGCGTGTTCACCCACCACCATCACACCGCCCTCCGCTGCCGGCGGCGGTTGTCATTGGCTGGATTGCGACGCTGGCCTGGAGCGCCATAGCGGAACCGAACGCCAGTAATGCGCGCCAGTTCGAAAGCGGTGTTGCGCAGCGTCTCAGCCTCGGAGTGATAGCCAAGCGCGCGTACGGCCTTTGAGATCGATAGGACTTGCGCAGCAGTCGTGCCTTGTAGCTGGAACTCAGCGGCAGTCAGGATGGGTGCCATAGCGGCGTGCGTCGTCGATACATGTCTGTGCATGTTATTCTCCTCGTGTTTGGTGGGTGCAAAAAGCCGTGGCGCAAAAACGCGCAAGGGCTGTCATTCTTGGAGATTCGGGGGCTTAAGCGCCCCGTCGCTATCTGTGTGCTGTGACCGTCTCGCCCATCCGATAGGACTTGAAGGTAAGCCAGTCTGTCAGGCCGCGTCCGCCGTTGCACTCGGAGCAGGCGGCAGCCAGATTGTCTAACTGGTCTGTGCCGCCTCCACATTTGCGTCGAAGGTGCTCGAGCGTTGCGCGATGCGGCGGATTTGTTCGTCCCGGCGTGTGGTGCAGAATCTCGATCTGTCGATCACAGTAGCAGCATGATCCGCCCTGTAACGAGACCAGCCTTTGTAACGTTCGCTTTCGTTGTGATGGTGTCATGCGGATAACCCCAACCCAACGCCGCATACGGCCACAACAAATCCAATGACGACGGTCATCTCGACCGCTTCACGGGCGGCATAACGTAGCCACGGCTGTGGGCGGCCATGTTTCCTAGCCTTGTAGTCAGGGCGGCGCATAGGCTCAACATTGCCGGCCTTGGGTGTGTCGGTTTCCGTTTCGAACTCGTCGTTGGCGAGCATTTCCAGGAGCGCGCGGTTCATGCTGCTGCCCTCCGGTCTGCCGCCGGTACGTTGTCGTTAGCGACAGGCTCCAGGCAATAATACCCGTGATTGCCCGCGCCCCGATGGTTCATCGGGATCGTCCAGCCATAGGAAGGCAGGCGCTTGCGAAGATGGCTGATTTGCACTCGCACTGTATTGTGCGCGTTGTCCGGTCCGCCGTTCGGATCGAAAGCATAGACGTTTGTCGACGAGGTCGTTGATGTAAATGCGGCGCGGATAAATCGCTGCCAGCGCGTCGACGATGTTTTTCTGTCCACGTGTAAGCGGCGCGTCCTCAAGCTCGATGGTGGGGTTGCGCTCCATCTTACGCAGCCTCCGCCAGTTCAATTGGAGCACAGCAAGCCACGGCCCCGCTCGTCTGGAAAACTTCGAACGTCTCGCCTGGGCACAGGGCAGCGAGACGGGTCGCCTCGGCCAAGGCCTGCTCGAAGGAGCCGTGTTCGTATGGCATGGTAGTGAAGACGCCAACGCGGCCAGTCTTCTTGCCGCGGCGGAATACAAAGAATCCGCCGCCGATGATTTCATTCAGGCGAGGCTTCGAGCTTCTTCTTCTCTTGGTGGGTTCCATAATTGCAGTCTCCTCGTGTTTTGGTCGGTGGTCAGCAGATCAAGCTGGTGAGGCTGTCTTCGTGCTGTGGTGTCATCGTTATATGCGAAATAGTCAACAAATGTCAACACCTGATGATGACAAAAACACATCATGAAAAATGATATGGTTTATTAACTGTAAATTGTTCTTGAAATGTTCCGAAACAGGTGGAATCCTTAGTCTCGTACCAAGGAGAGGCGGATGGCTGCGTTATTTGTCGTTCAATCCTTCACCGAGTGCCGGTGGGGAATCATTCCTGACAATCCGATCGAAGTTGAAAACGAAGATCAGGCTGTGAGGTTGGCGGAGAGACTCGCGCCAATAAAGCCCGCAGTCATTGCGGTCTATCGCTGGAATAATCAGGCCGAAGTGATTGCAATGTTCGGACGTGTGCCAGAGACCGTCCTTGAGGCCGCAAACGGCTAGTCAGCGCGTGTTGTATTTCCCTACAACACGATGGCATACGGGCCAATCAGCGCGGAACTCTTTGAATTCCTTGTGTGGATTATACTGCTCAAGCATCCATTCGCGATCGTTGTAGCCAACGAGTCGCTTAATAATTGCTTCGTTCTCGTCCATTTCGCTAGTGTGATAAAGGATCACATCTTCGTCACGCATCGGCGGCAGATTGGGGTTCACGAGCGCCGTTTCGCCAGGACGATAGGCCGGGACCATGGATTCTCCAGAGAGAAGCAAGCCGTAGCCGCCCTTAACACCCTGCAGAACAGCGGGCATCTTCATATAGCTGATTGGATCGAACGTAATAATTACGTGCCCGTCGCCGCCCTTGGCTGCCGCATATACGGGAAGGTCGCGTTGATCGCCTACCAGCTCGTTGCCGGGAATTAGTTTCGGTGTGAAGATATCGGCAGGGCGTTCAAGTTCCGCCCGCTCTTCTTGGCCAATCATATCGCCTTTTTCAAAGGCAAGCCAATCCTCGCGAACATTCAAGGCTTTTGCCAGGCGAGCGACGAAGTCGACGCTAGCTCCGCGCTTGCCGCTTTCGAGCAAGCTTATTGCAGACTTGTCGCGACCAACAAGGTCGGCAAGCTGGGCTTGGCTCATGTCACGTGCGACGCGCGCATTCTTAAGGCGAAAGGCGAAATCCTTATCCATGATGGGCTTTTCGCATATTGTTGTGAAATTGTAACGTGCGAATATGTCATCATGTGTTGACATAGATGCGAATATGTCATATCTATACGTCATCAACCGACGCATAAGACGTTGGACAGTTCGAAGGAGGGCCTACCTCATGATGCCAGAAAACATCCTCCCAAGGATATCGGCACTCAATAGATAGCGGCCGCGCGAAGGCGCAATCGTAATAGAGGAGAGAGCGAATGACGAAAGTTGCCGACAGAAGCGAACCGGCTCTCGTTGAAGTGCCGCCATAGAATTCATCAGGGACGCTGGCCGCTGAAACGCGGCTGGCGCTTTCGGCGTTCTTTAAAAGCAGGCTGTTATGGGTCGGCACCACCCGTTACCCCAGCCTGCCCGTACGTCGCGGTTAACACGAGGAGGGCCGAAGCCGCTTCTACGCCGCGATTTCCTTCGCAGGTACCACCCCGCGCGACCAGACAGATGCCGTTAGACACGGCACTTGTCAACAGTCACCAACCACACACGAGGAGACATGCAGCATTCATCAAGGCAGGAACTGCAGGCAACTGCCGCCGCGCACCGTAAAAATGGCGCGTCGTTCGGGAAGATTGCGGAATTGATGGGCATTACCAGAGGTCACGCTTGGTCGCTGCTTTCGGAAAGATCGCCCACGCTCCCGGCGCCAAAGCCAACAGAGAAGACCGTTGTGCGGCGCACAACTTTTAACGGCGGTTATTCGGGAGGATGCATGGACATTTATGTCTCGCTGCCCCGCATAACCATTCTGGACGGTCCATTTACAGGCACAGTCCACTAGCCTTTTGAGGCAGGCCGACCGCGAGGATGACGGGGCCGACGACTAACCTCCCGACGAGGAGGCCATCTTGAAAACGAAATATACACGAACGGGCGAGCGGGACATGACAAACCGCAAGCCTTACCGGACGGCTGCGCAAAAAGCAAAGGCGCGCGCGAACGCCGTGCTTCGGAATGGGACGCACGTTTCCAACGCGCCAGTCACTTACCACCGCGCATCGAAAAGAGGTGCCGCATGACCTGCGAATGCGGTGAATGCTGGGATTTGCCCGGCGAGATAGTCGTCCACAAACTGTGGAAATGGAAGGGCATCATCATTGAGGAGCGCGACAGCTTTCGCTGGCTGACCGTGCGCTTCATGATCCCCGGCACCGGCCTTGTGCAACTTGAAGTCTCGCGCTTCGAAGTCGAGCCCGATTTTGAAGAGGATGACGGCGGAGTCGAGGCCGACAAGCCTGAAGATGACAACGTCATCCCGGTCGATTTCGCCAAGAAAGTGAAGCTTACGAAAAACACCAAGACGAGGGGAGCCGCGTGATGACCTCCACCACGTACAGCCACACGCGCAACTATGCGCCCAAAGACTACGCGGATGGCGACACCCTCTATGAGCGGGAAACCACGCTCGGCCTTGGTGACCGCTTTCTCTGGGGCTTGGCAGTCGTTGCTGTGCTCGCCTTGACGGTCGGCTTCTACGGATGGGTGCTGGCATGATCTCTTTTGCCACAAAAGCCGCGGCTGACATGCCGTTCATCGATCCCGGGCGAAAGCCCGGTGTCGGCCGCATCGGGCAATCCTTGGCGCTTGCAGCGTTCGCGCTGGCAATCGCCACGACAATTGCAGCGTTCCTGTTCTGGAACCTGCTGCTGCCGTTCTACGGGCTGCTTTATCTGTGGGGGGCGGCATGACCGCCCCACGCGCATGGCTGCTCACAAGCCCGCCGGCATGGCTCGTAGGCTGGCTCATACTTGCGGCCGTCATCGCCGCAATCACCGTTACCCACCACACCTACTGAACACGAGGAGACCTATGGCTCTATCTCTTTCAAGCCTCAAGTCGACGAAGAGAAACGATCCGCCCGTGATCCTTCTCTACGGCGTCGACGGCATCGGCAAAACATCGCTCGCGGCAGAATTTCCAGATCCGATCTATCTCGCAACCGAAGGCGAGCGCCCGCCGTCTGATATCGAAATGGCAACGCCCGGCACGATTGAATCCTTCGACGATCTGCTGAACGTCATAGGCGAACTGCTGACCGAAGAACACGACCGCCGCACCGTGATTATAGACAGCCTCGACGGGCTAGAGCCGCTTGTCTGGCGTGCGACCTCGGCCCGCCTCGGTATAAACAGCATCGAGGAGGCCGGGTTCGGTAAAGGCTACGTGGAGGCCGATACCGAATGGAACGAGCTCATGGCAGCGGTGTCGGCGCTATCCCGTGCTGGCATGTATGTCGTCATGCTGGCGCACCCTGAAATCGTTCGCTTCGACAGCCCGACTACCGATCCGTATTCTCGATACCAGCCCAAGCTGCACAAGCGATCGAATGCACTGGTTCGCGAGAAGTCCGACATCGTCGCGTTCATGAACTACCGTATCTCCATCAAGGAAAAAGAAGTGGCCCGCCAGACGAAGGTTAGCCACGCGGAAGGCGGCAAGGAGCGCCAGGTGCACTTCAACGAGGCGGCGGGCTTCAACGCCAAAAACCGCTATTCGATGCCGGACAGCGTCGTTTACCGCAAAGGGCAAGGCTTTACCGACATTGCCAAGTTCTGGCCGGTTGGCAACGACAATGACCAAGGGGACGCCGCTTAATGGAAAAAGCTCTAGCTGGCCTTGTAGCAATCGCAGCCATCCTCTTCTTCGCACCGCTCTTGGGTGTTCTCGGTGGCGCGTTCGTCGGCTGGGTCGTGGGCCTGTTTTTCGCAGAAACGATCCATGCGTTCCTTGCCGCCGTTGGCATCAATGCGGCGGGCCTTGCGATGTGGCAGATCGGCGCTTCGCTTGGTTTCATCGGTGGATTCTTCCGCCCGGCTATTCATCGGGCGAAGGCTTAAATCTCGCCGTCACCACACCCCAACAACACGAGGAAATGACAAATGGCAAAACTAGCCAGCAGATTTGATGCGACTGCTCACGATACAGAGCAGCGCGACTACGAGGAACTGCCGAACGGCGACTATGAGCTGGAAATCGAGGCGTCGGAGGTCAAGGAAGGCGCAAACGGTACCGGCCTCAAGACAACAATGACGGTTCTTCGCCCCGAGGAATACAAGGGCCGCAAGGTCTTCAATTTCTACAATCTGGAACACAAGAACGCGCAGGCGCAAGAGATCGGCCAGCGTCAGTTCGCGAGCCTTTGCCGAGCGATCGGCGTCTCGGAAGTCGAGGATTCCGAAGAACTGCACTTCAAGGCGTTTACGGCAAAGATCGGCCTCGGCAAGCCTTCGAAGGACGGCCAATATCCGGCGCGCGCCGAGATCAAAAAATACTACTTCCCAGATGAAGGCAACGTGCCCCAGCCTTCGATCGACGTCAATCAGCCTGTAGCGCAGGCCCGCCCGGCCAACGACAACCGACCGGCTGCGGCTAACAGCAACACGCCAGCGCCAGCGGCTGCTGCGGCAGGCAAGAAACGACCTTGGGGTTAAGCTAAACAACAGGCGCGGCTACCAACCGCGCCTTCTACCACCAACCACGAGGAGACTTTGATGAGAGTCAGCATTGACCGCTCACAGCTCGCGCACGCCTTGGCGACCGTCACGCGCGCCATCGAAACCCGTAATTCAATTCCTATTCTCGCCAACGTGCTCTTGGCTGTTGAGGACGGCCAGTTGCGCCTCACCGGCACCGATCTGGATGTGGAGATAACGACCAGTCTCCCGGTGCTCGACTGCCATTCGGGCAGCGCAACCGTTCCTGGCAAGATGCTTGCGGATATCGCAAAGCGCGTGACGGGCGACATTACCCTTGAGCTGGATGCAGCTAGCAGTGGAGGCCGCCTTACAGTCGCTTCTGGTCGCAGCCGTTACAAGCTCGATGTCTTGCCTGCTGAGGACTTTCCGTCCTTTAGCGTTGGGAAATTCGACACAACACTTGAGCTGGATCTGGTTGCGCTTGTTGCGCCGTGTGTGCACGCAATCTCCACTGACAAGGCTAGGCAGTTTCTACACGGTGTGTTTTTTCACTCGCACGAAGGCAGGCTTGTTGCGGTCGCAACCGACGGCCATCGGCTTGTCAGGAACTATGGCGACGAGGGAGATACCGAGTACGGCGTGATCCTTCCTTCAAAGCTTGTCGCGATGCTTCCGAAAGGCGTCATCAAGCTTAGTCTGTCTCAGACAAAAGTGCGAATAGAGGCTGGCGGCACCGTCATTACATCAAAGCTGATTGAGGGGACCTTCCCCGATCATGCCCGCCTGATCCCGACTGGAAATTCCATCATTCTTACCGTGGACCGGCAACAGTTGATCGGCGCGCTCGGGCGAGTTTCAGCTATCGCCACTGACGCATCGCGCGCAGTGAAATTGGAAGTCGCGGATGTGCTTTGTTTGTCTATCGCCGACAAGGCGCAGGATGAAATCGAAGGCGAGTTGGACGGCGAGCCTTTGACCATCGGATTTAACCCCAAGTACTTGCAGGACATGCTCGGAGCAGTTGATGAGAAGGATGTGTGCTTCGCGTTCTCTGACGGCATGTCGCCAGCCGTTCTGACCGGCCAAGGCAACTGGACAGGGGTTGTGATGCCCCTGAGAGTGCAGTGATGGACAAATTGGATCGAGAGGTCGTTCACGAAGTCATTGATATGCTTCGCAATAGTGCGGTCGAGGAAGCAATTTTGACCTTAGAACGCCACTTTCTGCCAAAATGGGGCAGCGTTCAAGAATGCAAAGCCGCCGTGACTGTAAACGGTGAGAAAATGGGCGGCATTAGCGATCAGCTTGCAAAGGCTCTTGTAATGCAGGGAGCGGTCTAAAATTGGCACCCCTCCCAAAAGCTGAATCCAGCACCGTCCGCGCCATCTACGCAGCTTACGAGGCCCAGGCTAAGTCCTGGGACTCGTGGGGCATCAGCGTGGGCGAGGCGGGCACGGAATGTGATAGAGCCCTTTGGTACGGCTTCCGCTGGGTCTCAGCACACGAAGTTCATTCGGGCCGCCAGCTCCGCCTGTTCGCCACCGGCAATATCGAGGAAGATCGCTTGGTCGCTGACCTCGAACGCATTGGCGTCGACGTTTACGGGCAGCAGGACAAAATCAGGCTGGTGTCTGGGTTCGTGCGCGGCAAGTGCGACGGCAAGGCAATGGGCGTACCCGAAGCGCCGAAGACTGAGCACCTGCTGGAATTCAAGTCGAGCAATGAGAAGGGTATCAAGGAACTGCAAAAGCACAGCTGCCAGAAGGCCAAACCCTTGCACTACGCCCAGTGCCAGCTTGGAATGCAGGCTTTCGGACTGACACGCTGTCTGTATCTGGCGTCGTGCAAGAACACCGACACGCTCTATGCCGAGCGGATCGAGTATGATGTCGAGTTCTGCCTTCGATTGCTGGCACGCTGCGAACGCATCGTGTTTGCGGACGAGCCACCGAGCCGCATCAGCGAAGACCCGGAGTTCTTCGGATGCATGTTCTGCAAACACCGTGGCGTCTGCCACGAAGGCGTGCAGCCGCGCGTTAACTGCCGCACTTGCCTTCATGTTCAGCCCGAGCATGGCGGTGATTGCCACATGTCATGCGCTCGCTGGAACAAGCCATTGTCGATCGACGAGCAGCGAGACGGCTGCCCGGCTCACCTCTATCTGCCGGGGTTGATAAATGGCGAGCAGATCGATGCCGACGAGGTCGCGGAGACGGTCACATACCGGCTGGCGACGGGTGAGATTTGGGTGGATGGCGCCAACGACAACAAGCCGAACAACAAACAGGTAGCATGATGTTACAGCTTAGAGATTATCAACGCGCCGCTGTTGACGGCCTTTACGACTATTGGCGCGAACAACCTGGCTCACCACTTATCGTGCTTCCTACAGGCGGCGGCAAGAGCCTCGTGCTGGGTACGATCTGCAAGGAACTGATCGAAGGCTGGCCCGACATGCGCGTGCTTGTAGTGACGCATGTTCGCGAGCTCATTCTCTCGAACTATCAGGAGCTGCTGAACATCTGGCCGTTCGCACCGGCCGGCATCTTTTCGGCCGGCGTGGGCCGGAGGGACGCAAAGGCGCAGATCGTTTTCGGCGGTGTGCAGACCATCGCAAACAAGGTGGAGCAGATCGGTCATATCGACGTCGTTCTGGTCGATGAAGCCCACCTGATGCCCAGAAATTCGGAAACACAGTACGGCAAGCTTATCGAAGGTCTGCGCGCAATCAATCCGGACCTGAAGCTGGTCGGTCTCACGGCCACGCCTTATCGCTTGGGCGAGGGGCTTTTGACGGAAGGTGACGGCGCGCTTTTCGACGACATCTGCTTTGAAAAGCCGATCGGCGAGATGATTGAGGAAGGTTATCTCTGCCGTCCGATCTCAAAAGGCATGGCAACCGCCTTCGACCTGTCCGGCGTTGGCAAGCAGGGCGGCGACTACAAGCAGAACGCTCTGCAGGCGGCTATCGACAAGGACGACATCACTGCTTCCGTGGTCGATGAGATCGTCACGTATGGCACGGCATCGGGTGCGGAGCGTAAGGCTTGGCTGTGCTTTTGTAGCGGAGTTGAACATGCCCGACATATGCGGGACGAAATTCGCAGCCGGGGATTTAGCTGCGAAACAGTGACCGGAGACACCCCGACCGGTGAGCGCGACCGCATTCTGGCTGACTTCAAGGCTGGCAATATCCGCGCACTTACGAACAATTCAGTGCTCACGACCGGCACGAACCTGCCTATCATCGATCTGGTGGCGTTTTGCCGACCGACCTTATCAGCTGGCCTCTATGTTCAGATGGCGGGCCGTGGCCTGCGCCTTTATCCCGGCAAGGAAAACTGTCTGTTTCTGGACTTTGCTGGCGTCGTTCGCAAGCATGGGCCTATCGATGCGGTTACGCCGCCGGGTATGAAAAAAGGCGACGGCGAGGCGCCCGTGAAGCAATGTCCGCAAGAGCCTGACGATCGTGGTCTAGTGGGCTGCGGCTCGCTGATCCATGCCTCGCTGCATACCTGTCCGGATTGCGGATACGAATTCCCGGTCGACGAAACGCCGAAGATATCTGCGCAGGCCGAAGACGTGCCGATGTTGTCAAAAGACAACGCCAGCACCCGTCAGGTGGAGCGCCGCACATTTGCATACCACGAAGGCAAGGGCGGTAAGCAGGACAGCGTGAAGGTGTCTTACTGGGTTGGTATGTCGCCAATCAACGAATGGCTCGGCCCAGCCCATACCGGCTTCTTTAAGTCGAAGTCTGACAGGTGGTGGCGAAAGCATGGCGGTCAGGCACCGTTCCCGAAAACTGTGCTCGAATTCATGGAGCGTCAGAACGAATTGCTGCCAACCGGGGAAATCGTTGTGAAGCCCAACGGGAAATACTGGGAAGTTGTTGACGCCATTGCGGGTGTTGCGAATGACAACGTGCCGAAGGCCAGCAACGATAATGAGCCGGCGCCGCACTACGCCCGAGTATCTGCCGGGCTGGCTGACGTATTGGATGACGATATTCCGTTCTAGGGAGTTCCGCATCGCATGTTGGGGCGGGGGCTCTGGTTCATGCGATGCGGATGCATTCCAGAGAAGGTTTGCGGCACCAGAATATGGGCATATTAGCGAATGGTGAAATAACAGAATGTAACGGTTGCCAACAATAGGCTCCGCAACTGCATGAAATAGAAAAGCCCGCTTCGCGATTGGGAGGAGGAGCGAAGCGGGCCGATCTGAAAAGCGCGGTTGGGAGGAGGAGTACCGCGCTTAGGGTCCGGTTTCTGGGAGGAGGAGTAAAACCGGACGAGGCGTAAATAGGCGGTCCACTCATGCGTTGCAAGGGCAGAAACTGCATAGCTGATATGCAGGGAAAATAAAAACCGCCCGGCAGCGGACGGTGCGCGCCTGGGCGGTCTAACTCCCTCCCAAGAGTGGCGCGAATATACATAAACAACCGTCGCATGCAACAGTTAAATCCAAGTATTAATTACACTAAAACAGTAGGATTAAGTTTATCAAAATAAACCAATCCATTAACGGGATGCGCCGCGAGGCATGTTAACTTACCTACCGGACTAACCAACCAACCACCGAAACACGAGGAGCAACAATGCAAAACAAAGCCGACAACACGAAAGCACAGAACTATCTGGCATATGATGTTACCGTCCTGGAACGGGAATTCGCCGACTTGGTTGCGGCATACCCCGAACTGGCAGAAGACGACGAACTGCGCGCCGACACAATCGAAGGCGAGACGGACGCATACCGCGTGCTCGGTAAGATCGTGGCCATCGAGCGCGATGCAAACAGCATGGTACTGGCCATCGGCGAACGCGCCAAGGAATTGGCCGCGCGCAAAGATCGATACACCAGACGCAAGGACGCCATGCGGGCCTTGTTGCTGCGCCTGTTGAAGGCCGCTGACCTGAACAAAGTTAGCCTGCCGGAAGCGACTGTGTCGGTCGGTAAAGGGCGCGCCGGGGTTGAGATTGTGGACGAATCCGCTGTGCCTGCGCGTTTTTTGAAGGTTGTGAAATCGCCTGACAAGACGCTTATCAAAGAGGCGCTGGACGCTGGGAAGACCGTCAAGGGAGCCGTACTGCGCGAAGGCCAGCCTACGCTTACAGTGAGGGCGGCGTGAGCTACGCACCGTGGATGGCTATGATGGGCCCTGATGACGAGCCAGACTACCACGCCTATTGGCAAGAAACGGAATCGCTGGCGGACGCAATGATCGACATTGCCACCTATGACGACTGGTTTTCCGACCTAACCCGCCCGATTGCTAGCGTGCAGCAAGGCGGCGAATCCAGCCTATAACCAACACCCCGCCAGCCACCAACTGGCGGGTTACCACCATGAACCACGAGGAGATGAAAATGAATGAACCGCTACCAAGCGGGCCTTTCGGCTGCGTCCTTGCGGACCCGCGATGGGCATTTAGAACCTACAGCAAAAAGAATGTCGCGCCGGCTAGAGGTCGCCAGCCTTACAGCGTGATGTCGCTTGACGATATCAAGGCGCTACCTGTCGAACAGGTATGCGCCCGCGACTGCTTGCTGTTCATGTGGACCGTTTCACACCTGCAGCGTGAAGCATTCGATGTGGCTGCATCGTGGGGCTTCCGTCCTGTCAGCGTGGCTTTTGTCTGGGACAAGGGCCGGATGGGCATGGGCTATTGGACGCGACAGGAAGTCGAAATCTGCCATCTGTTCAAACGAGGCAAGCCGCGCCGTCTTAATAAAGGCGTGCGTTCGTTGATCAAAGCGCCGCGCCGTGAGCATAGTCGCAAGCCTGACGAACAGTACGACCGCATTGAGCGGCTTGTTGACGGTCCGTACCTTGAGCTGTTCGCACGCCAAGCGTGGGCGGGATGGTCATCGTGGGGCAATGAGGCGGGCAAGTATGTGGCCGCAAACGACAATCAGGATTTGCTGGGGAGGGTGGCTTAATGGCTAAGCTTACAAGGGCACAGGCTCAAGCCCACTCTCAAGCAGTCGCCATCCTACGGCAAGAACGGCTGTCGGAAGACGATAAAGAATTTGTCTACAGGAACTGGAACGAAGGCGCGAACCACGTGAACGGCGCTGCAGGCGCTTTCTTCACACCATTCGACATGGCGTTTGATTTTGCAATAGATGCCGGTGGCGGTCGTATCATCGACCTCTGCGCCGGGATTGGAATGCTGTCTTACGCCATCTGGCAACGCAGCCGATTCAATGACAGCAGGCCGCAGATCACCTGCGTTGAGCGTAATGCCGATTATCTAGAGGTCGGGAAAAAGCTCCTGCCAGAGGCAGAATGGATTCATGCTGACGTGTTTGACGTTCTGGATATGGGACTGGGGCACTTCGACAGTGCGATTAGCAACCCTCCATTCGGAAATATCAAGCGGAGCAAGAATTCCCCGAGGTACAGCGGAAAGGACTTCGAATTCCACGTCATTGATATTGCGTCCCATCTGGCAGACTACGGCACGTTCATCGTTCCCCAAATGTCGGCAGGCTTCAACTATTCCGGACGGCAGAGCTATGAGCGACAAACCAGTGGCAAGGCCGTTAAGTTTCAGGAGCAGACTGGCCTGCATTTCGATACAGGCTGCGGTGTCGATACCGCCTATTTCATCGATCAATGGAAAGGCGTCTCTCCAATGTGCGAGATCGTTTGCGTTGACTTTACAGAAGCGCGCCCTGTTGCCGCGAAAGCGCAACCGGCGAATGACAACCAGCCTCCCTTACAGGCCAGCCTATTCGGAGACGCCGCATGAGCCATCCCGAACAGTGTCACGTCTGCGCCCGCCACGCCGTCGGCCTCGGCGTGCAGTCAGACCGCGAACCTATCCGCTGGCTGTGCAAGGAATGCGCCGACATTGCCGAGCATATTCGGCACCGGCGTCGGTTGGACCCTTACGAACTTCGCGCTCTTGATACGGGCGTTGAGGCGGTTGGTTCATACCTTCAAGAGCTTGGCAAAACCGACCTTAAGGAAATGGACGAGCTTGAGGCGCGCATGCTGGTGAAAGCCGCGTGGGAAGGTTGCGGGCGAGGAATGCGGGAAGCGTTGAAGGAGGCGCCGTTCTAAGTTCCGTTCGGCGGTTCGATAGATGGCATCTTCTTGAGTAACGTATCGTTGTATGTGGCGCCACCCTGACCATGATGAACTTTGCGATGGCAGGTTGGGCAAAGCGCAATCACATAACTGGGGTCATCAGGGCCGCCGTCGCTCACTCGACGGATATGATGAGGTTCCAGGTACGGTTGGCCGTTGATGCGCAGAAAGGGCGCTTGGCAGCTGCAACCCTCACAATGACCGTTGGCCCGAGCAAGCACATAATCTCTAACGTGTCGGCTTCGCTCATAGATGGTACGAGTTGACGCTTTACCCTCGCGGCTTCCCGCTGCTTGTCGAGCAAGATCTCTCATAGCAGCTAAATCGACAGCGGGAACGGGCTGTTCATCGTCGACGGCTTCAACAATGTTCTCGAGGTTTCTAAGTTCGAAGATAATGGCTTTGCGCATATCATCGTTGCGATCAGGCGACTGTCCCCAACGCCAACTTTCGCAGACAAAGCTGCCCAGGAAGATCAGATCTTTGCCTTTCCCGAGGCTTTCGAAAAGGAGTAGATCCTTGCCCAACATAGCATGGTCACGAATTGCTTTATTGCCGCGGACCATTTCCATGTCGCCTACCTGACCTTCACCATAATAGTCAAAACGTCCATCGGGCAGATGTTGGTCTTCATAGCCGTAGTGACTGCCAGCCTTACCGGTGATGATAATTACAACGTTATGGTTGGACGGAGTAACGATGCCACCCTGTTGCTGGCCAGCAAACTGACCATGAATGTCGTTTCGCCTGTTATAGTGTCTGCCGACGACAAAACCCCAAGTCATGCTTACCCCGCGCATAAAGCCAGGGTTAAGCACTACAAAAACAACCAGCGGTTTTCCAGTTTAATTCGCATGAGCCTAAGCTGCCATCTTTACATCAGTCGGCCGTCTCGCAACTGTTGTTCGCGCTCATGTTCGACGCGATCGAGTATCGCAAAAGCTTGCTGGGCAACGTCTTCTGTCAGCGCAATTTGTAGTCGGCCTTTGAATGTTATCGGCCGGCGCGTGGACTTAGCCACAATGGACCACGTGCCATCCCCGTTCTTAAGCATATCGTAGTCTTTACACATCTCTTTCCCTCCCGAGGTAATCATGCAGCAATCTGTATTACCGGATACCGACCCCATGCTCGATGTTGCGCTGGCCTACGCAGCGCGTAACTGGCCTGTATTTCCATGCCGTGCCGCCGATGAGGAATTCGTCGACGAGGACGGCCTTATCGAAATCCTCGCCACCAAAACTCCGCTGACCTCAAATGGGTTCCGCGGTGCGACGCTGAATGAACGCATTGTACGCGAACTCTGGCGTCGCAATCCCGGTGCTATGATCGGCGTGCCTACCGGTGCGCCTATTGGTGCGTGGGTGCTGGACATCGACCCGAAGCACGGCGGGCCGGATACGCTCGCAGCATTGGAAGCCGAGCACGGCGCATTGCCCGCGACGCTGACGGCCGAAACAACGAGCGGCGGGCGTCATTACTTCTTCAAGCACAAGGCGGGCGTTCGTAATCGCGGGGCATTGGGTGCTGGCATCGACGTTCGCGGAGACGGCGGTTATGTCATCGCGGCCTGTAGTGTGCCTGCTGTTGGCCAGCCTTACCGCTGGCTGGTCGATATGGAGCCCGTCGATGCGCCGGACTGGCTGCTGGAGCTTGTCTTGCCACGGTCATACGACAGCACGACCATGTACCAGGCGCCGTCGGTGTCTGGCACGATTAATGACCGATACGTCGAGCGGGCGGTACAGTCTGAGCTTGACGATCTCGCCATGGAGCCGATGGGGAACCGCAACAATCGTCTGAACGACGCTGCGTTCCGGCTGGGTACGTTCGTCGGTGCTGGTGCGCTGGCGGAATCCGAAGCGCGGGCATTGCTGCAAGATGTGGCACGCGGCTGGGACAGGGACTTCCCACGTTGCTGCAAAACGATCGACAATGGGCTGAAGGCTGGCAAGATGCATCCGCGTCAGGCACCAGAAGCCGTCAACGACAATACCAAGCTCGTGGACATTACACGCATGCTCGACAATGCGCGGGCGAAGGTGGAGGGCGGAGAGGTCAACCCAGAAGAACTGGTGACGACCGTCCAGATTGATCCAGAGAAGTTACCGCCCATCGAAGAAGAGCTCACCGACCAACCCATCCTCGCAGCTACGCCATTCCAGTGGAAAGACCCGTCGACACTGCCACGCCGCGAATTCGCTTTCGGCCGGCATTTCATCCGCAAGTATGTCTCAGTCACTGTTGCACCGGGCGGCCTTGGCAAAACCGCAAACAGCATTGTGGAAGCGCTCGCGATGGCGTCTGGCAAGGCTCTAAACGGCGTCAAGCCGCCGCGCCGGCTCAAGGTCTGGCTCTTTAACGTGGAAGATCCGCGCGACGAGCTTGAGCGACGCATAATGGCGGCGTGCATCCACTTCAACCTGAAGCCGGAAGATATAGACGGTCATCTGTTCCTCGACAGTGGCCGTGAGCAGGAACTTGTCGTTGCCATCGACGACAAGAAAGGCGTCAAAATCCAGGAGCCGATCGTCGAGGCAGTTGCCGAAACCATCCTTGCCAATGGGATCGACGTGATGATCGTCGATCCGTTCGTGTCGACGCACCAGGTCAACGAAAACGACAACGGTGCTATCGACAAGGTTGCGAAACTCTGGGCGCAGATCGCGGACTATACGAACTGCTCCATCGACATCGTGCACCACCTGCGCAAGGTGAGCGACCGCGAGGCTACCGTCGAAGACGCACGCGGCGCTGTGGCTCTGATCGGTGCAGCGCGTTCGGTGCGCGTGCTTAATCGTATGTCAGAAGCGCAAGCCAATGAGGCGGGCATTCCCGGTATGGATCGGTTCGGCTACTTCTCGATCACCTACGGCAAGTCGAACCTTACGCCGCTGTCACACCGGCTGGACTGGCGGCATATCGAAAGCGTCGCATTGGGCAATGGTCGTGGGCTGACCCAGCCGCAGGACCATGCGCCGGTCGTCACTGAATGGCATTGGCCGTCGAGCGAGGAAGTGGCAGAAGGGCTGACCGATGAACAAAAAGAAGCTATCCGTGGCGCTGTAAACGGCGGCATGTATAAGCAGGCGCCGCAGGCAAAAGACTGGGTTGGGCACGCCGTGGCATATGCGCTGGGGCTGGATGTCGACGACGAAGTGCAGAAGAAGCGTGCGGGCCTTATTACCAAGGCACTCTTCAAGGAAGGTTTCCTGGCGAAGGTCGAGGAGCGCGATCCAGTGCAGCGGAAAACGACATCGTTTGTGCGGGCGGTTTGATTCAACTGATGCCAGTATAACTTTGCCGCTCGCATTTGCGTGCCCTATCTCATAAGATTAGGCGGTGCCGCCTACGAATCTTCCTCGATCAAATTGGAATACACTATGGACAGTGCGGTGCCCTTCCTGCATGCGCGTGGTCAGTCGGCTGATGAAATTCGGCTGTTGGATTGGAGCCGGAACCCCATAGGGGTGCCAGCGAGTTGGCCAGCGCCCTTGGTCACTGCAGTACAGATGATGTTGGCTTCGCATTTCCCCAAAGCAATCATTTGGGGGCCGGAGTTTACGACGATTTATAACGACGCTTTCCGACCAATTCTCGGGGAAAAAGAGAATTGCATGGGGGCTTCGTTTCGCGATATCTGGTCGGAGGCGTGGGATGAGTTGTTGCCCATGGTCAAGAAAGCTTACGCTGGCGAGGCGACATTTATCGAAGACTTTCCGCTCGTGATCGATCGACACGGATATGATGAACAATGCTATTTCACATTCTGCTACAGCCCGATCTTTGATGAACAGGGTCGGGTCGGCGGGATGATCGACACGGTCATTGAGACCACGCAAAAAGTGGAAGCCGAAAAGCACGCCCGGATTCTGAATACCGAACTCGCTCACCGCATCAAGAATACCTTCAGCGTGGTGTCCGCTATTGCGAGCCAGACATTCAATAACAATGCCGATGAAGAGGTCATTAATACATTCATAAAGCGGCTTTCTGCGTTGGGGAACGCGCATGATGTACTAAGGCTCGGCAAAAGCTCGGAAGGTTCGTTGCGTCAGATCGTATCTGGAGTAACAACTGCGCTTGCAGTAGACGATCGCGTTCACATGGCAGGGCCAGATGTATCGGTAGGCCCGAAGGGCGCATCGACCATTTCGCTATTGGTCCACGAATTGACAACAAACGCGATTAAGTACGGTGCGCTTTCTAACCCTACGGGGCAAGTGCAACTGAACGTTGCTATATCCAAAAGGCAGGTTGAGCCGGTTTTCTCAATGAATTGGATCGAAATCGGAGGACCGCCGGTAGCCCCGCCGACAAAGACAGGTTTTGGCTCCAAACTCATAAGAATGGGGCTTCTTGGTTCGGGGGAAGTTAGGTCCGAATATAAACCAGAAGGGTTCAGCGCAGAGTTTACCGCACCGCTGCTGCAGCTCCAGGGAGAGGGGCGTTTGTTTGACTCAACTTGATATCGGCCGGATATTAAATCGTGAAAGCGGGGCTTCGGCTCCGCTTTTTTTATTGAGTACCGTGAGCGCTGATGTCCTGGGTGTCCGACTTTCCGTTTGAGAAAAATATCAGGGTGAGCAGCGCAAACACCATTATGATAATAGCAACGTCGAAGGCGTTTACAGCGCAAGCGATGCCGATAGCTCCTGTCGACCACAGACTGGCCGCTGTTGCCGTACCTTTGACCGATGAACTTAAACGAAGGATTGCACCACCACCGATAAACCCCATGCCGGTGATCACGCCTTCAACAATGCGCGCGAGTGCTTCGGGGCTTTCGGAAGTAATTCCCTCTGTCGCTTGGATGAAGCCGCAACTGGCAACTGCGACCAGCGGAAAGGTCCGAAGGCCAGCGCTCCGTTCTTCACGTTCTCGGTGCCACCCTATCGGCAACGCCAGGATGTACGCGGCGGCAAGCGCTATAATATGTGGCCAGACGTTGAAATTATCGGACTTTAGCGCCTCTTCGAGCGCGATCTGAAGCTGATCCATGTTTCTATCACTCTGGGTCAATGGCTTCAGTAAACGGAGTTAGCCGGTTTCAGTTCCAAACAAGCAACCTTATGGCGTCAATACCATACAGCTCGAGTTATTGGACAAGCTAATAGCGGTTTCTCGGGCCGCTTTCTTATTGCCGCGACCAATCCGGTGTGATGCCGTTCGTGCCCATGATCCAGTAAGTTCCCCCTGTATTAACAAACCAAACGCTGAAAATTGCGCACAGGACTAGGAATACGATGGCCGAGATAGTGATACGCGCTTTACAAGATCTGCGCCTCAACAGGAGATATACGCCTGCACCAACAACAGCAGATGACACATAGGCAGCAATCATAAATGGCCCTTATTGGGAAGAAGACGGAAGCCCAAGCACGGTGTTCGATAGCCCGTTTTGTTGGTCCCAATAAAATTTGCGCGGCGTATCACGAGAGTTCACACATTGCTAACCATAAGTGAAGTGGCTCGCCAACTTTTCGCCGTATGGCAATCAGCAAATGTTGCATCGGAATTCAACCGGAGACGAACAATGTCAATTGGACGGAAAATCGGCGCCTTTGGCCTCACCGCTGGCTTGGCCGTTTCACTTACCTTTTTGCCGGCACTGACTGGCGGCACTCATACCGATGCTGCTTACGCCAAAGGAGAAGGCGGCGGTAATGGCGGAGGCAACGGTGGCGGTCACGGTGGTGGTCACGGCGGCGGACATGGAGGAAGTAAGGGTGGAAATTCCAGCCACTCCGGCAAGGCAGACTCGCATCGATCATCTACCAACAAGTCGATCAGTCATAAATCGGGTTCAGTCACGAAGTCGAGCGTTACCAAGGCAAGTGCAACAAAGGACAAGAATACGCTTGGTCCTTTGAACGCAGCGCATGCATCGGCGACTGCGCGAGCAAACGCAGCTCCGAATTCAGCCGTTGGTAAGATCGCATCCTATGAGCAGGCAAGAGATAGCGCCTTGGCGATCAGCGATCCGATTGAACGGGAGCGGGCTCTGGTCGAGGCAAAAGACCAGTTGGAAACGGCATTCAACCGCACGATTTCAGAGAAAGAATTCTCTCAGATCGACAGTCTGTTGGACGAATAAGACTGGCCTTGCAGAGAAAAGGAAAGCCCCGCCATCGAGCGGGGTTGGGAATGAAGATAGCGGAGCTTAAGCTCCGCTTTTTTTCGTGGGGTAAGATCGAAGGCGATATTCGAGCGCTCTCTTAGTCACTTGAAAGTTGAGGGCAGGACAGATCGCCTTCTTCGCATTTCAGGTGTTCGGAAAGTTGCTTGCTTCTGTCGGCTGTTAATCTTTCCCGGCACATAGCGTATACCATCGGTTGCACCGTGCCGCCCTCTGTTCCTGAGGATGAAAATTCACATTCTGCATCTCGGAATTTAATCCAAGCCCGTTGTGATATGGTCAGAAGCTTCTTAGCGTCGTTGCCAGCAAGACGCCTTTCAAGCTGTTGGTAAAGCGAATTCAGTTTCTTGTCCGCTTTTTGAAAGCCCTGACCGGCACACTTGTTCATTGTTGCCTGATCTTGCGCGTTATCGCACTCAGAGGATGCTGAAGCAGAGCCCGAGAAGAACATAGCTGTTAACGCTATGGCGATATATTTAAGCATTATGCTCTCCGTTACTTTAATGTGATAATAATGGAAGAAATACTCGTAAATTATAAACCATGCATCTGGAATTGCCCGCGATGGTTAATTAGAAGAGGAGCGCATTACTTATTAGAGAAAGCTGATATTAGTGCCGGAAGTTACTTACAGCATGCTATCGCCGCGTTAGACGTGCCCCCCGCCATCGATCGGTGGTTTTCACTGACTCCGCTCGACCGCGAAGCTTGGGGCGTCTTCGCCTTTGCCTTCCTGCAGAAAGTCGATTAGTTCACCCATTAATGCTTCGGCTACAGGTTTGATCATTGCCAATTCGATTGCACCTGTATCTGTTTTGAGAGTGAGAATTCCGACCAGAGGATCATGGTTGAGCACGGTATAGCCCGCACCTAGAATTTTGTTGAAGCCGGTACGACCGATTTTAGCCATTGTTTCCTCCATCAGGTTCGGATCAGCTAACCTCTATCACTAAAAATTGGAGAGAACGATACGCGGTTCGGCTCGACGGTCAGGGGCGCTTCGCCAGGCGCTCGGAGATTCTGGCGCGATTAATAGCTACGGCATCTTCGGTCGGCTCCCAATCATTGCACCATACATCGGGGAAGCCGTCTAGCAGTTGATCGATGTTGGTAAACTGCGGGGAATATCCACGCGCGAGCATTTCGTCGATAATCGCTGCCTGTCTTTTGGCGAGGTAGCCAAGCCGGGGATAGAAAAAGCGAACGTGCCCCTTACCCAAGGTATAAACGGATGGGTTGCGGGCATCGGTGGGTGCTTCTCCTCGCTCTATCGCTGAGCGTACTAAAGCGAAAACACGCGGCAATTCCCTATACTCAGCTATAAGATGGGGGCCGGTTAATTCTGACGGGTCTACGCAATTAATACGAGTCACAGTGCCACTTAACGCTCTGCTATTTGAAAGCGGGGGATATAGCCGGGAATCTCAGATTCAGGCAAGTACCGCTGCTGCCAAAAGTACCTTGCCCAGCCGCCCAATACAACCCGATGTCATAATCAAAATACAACTTCTGATACTGCGCACTTCTTTGTGCGCACTTCTCGAAAAGACCTAAAAGAAGTTCGCAAATGCACGCTGCTTTTGGTGCGTAAGTGTTCTTATATAGAAACTTACGCACAAAGCGCGCGGCGCGCAGTTCTCGAGTTTTGAGAAGTGCGCACTTTTCCTGATTTTTGCCAATTCCAGAATACAACCTGATTTGAGGTCGGGCGCAAAATTTTCGCCACGCTGCGTCGGCCATTAACACCACATTTATTGAGGCGCTGCACACTCGCATCGTCTCTACCAGTTTCTGCTTGACACATTCGTTCGAGACTCATTCCATCTTTATATCGGACTACCATCCGATTCACGCCGCTACCAACGGCATACCGCAATAAACACGAGGAGCTCACATGGCACGCAACCGCACGCGCGCGCCTTCATCTACGACCACGACCGCCACCAAAACGCAAACCGTCCGCATCAACGGCGCCCGTGTCAAGATTACCACCCGCAATGGCCGCGTTACTACCAAGCCCGCCTTGCCGCTCGAATGGGAATTACAGGCGGCACAAGTAGCCAGCCTGCGCCGCCTGCCACAGTACCAACGCCAGTTCCTGCTGGCGGGTGACATGAACGCCAGCAAGCGTGGGCCAAGAGCCCAGGCCCAGGCAATCGCAACAGGAATGGCCAGCGGCGAACCTGACCTTCGCATCTATGGCGAATACGGGCGTCTGCTGATGATCGAGAACAAGGTCGGGCAGGGAAGACTGTCGCCGGCCCAGAAAGACCGCCACGCTGCCCTACAGCGGCTGGGCTACACGGTTCTGGTCATTCGGGCCACCACAACGACAGAAGCCGCTGAGCAGGCCGTTACGGCGGTTCTGGAGTGGCTGGCAGAGACGCACACCACCAAGGCCGCCTAACCAACCAAACCAAAACACGAGGAGTAATTATGTCACATCTCAATTCCAAGCCGACTATCGCAACTAGTGCAATCCATGGATGGACATTGCCCGAGCGCAGCCCAGAGCAGCGAGAAGCCACGAGAGAGCGACTGCGTCTCGAGCGCGCCCGAGAAGTGAAGGCAATTGCCAAGATGCGCCGTCGCATCGAACGGCGCCAGTCAATCGGGAACGATTGGGATGGTCGCGCTGCAAACGATAATATCGCATGGCCCTTGGCCGTGGCGCTGGTCAAAGAGGGTAATACCGAGCTTTTGAAATATGCGATGATGTACCGACGCATACACACTGCAGCTAAGAGTAACGCTCTTCTAGGAGGGTCGGCAGTTTCCCTAGGAGATGGCATGGCACTGGATCGCCATATCCATGTGAAGTCAAACGGCAGCATTGCGTACAAACATGTTCGTCAATCCACCGCCGCAAGTGTTGACATCCCGGCGCAGCGAAAATCAATCACCGACGCAGAGACACAGCTTTCATCCGATAAGTCAGAAAGCGGGTATACAAGCATTCCTAAGCCGTGGCGAGGCGATGTATCTGTGAATGAGATGATTGATGCGAAGCAGAAGTTGCCCCGATTGCAATCTGCATTGGGTTACCTTTGCGAGCCCTTTGAGTTAGCTTGCATCGATGGGAAGACGCTAGCAGAAGTTGGGGCAACCGTAGGTGTATCTAACCGAAGCGGCGCGCAAGGGGCGGGACGAGCTCTTGTCCATACAGCACTTATCACATTACGAGACATCTTGGGAGATTTACGGCGGAAAGACATAGCGGCCTGACGCATGCGCTGAATGTCCCAAAGCTTGGTAATAGTGGGAAGGCAATCTTCCACATTATTCCAAGTTCTGTGCGCACAGGCTGATGCCAGCGACAGACGCTCGGCCACGATGTGAGCCGGGCGTAACTATCGGCAAGGCAGCATAGCTGAGAAGGTTGCGGTTCGTTCGTGGCCGTTCCTTGCCATTTCAACAGCAAACGCAGCATCATCATACGGATGAACGCGACCCGCCTGTATTATGCGCAGGAACGGTGACCGTCACATCGTGGTCGGGATAACCATGGGCACCCGGATGCTGAAAAGGCCACTGCAGGGTCGTTCGTTTGCTGCATTCATCCAGCGTCGTTTCTCCTCCGGCTGCTGGTTCGGCGGGTTGAGCCTATTGCGGTAGGCTCCCCGCCGGCACGATTGGCTTGATTGATTGTTGGGCTCTCCTAATTGATAGTTTGAGGAGCCAGACATGACGTATTCCGCAACGAAGAGTCCGTTTCGTACCGGTGTCCGAGGGCTATGCCCGAGGTGCCAACAAGGACACCTGTTCAAAGGCTATCTAGCACTA
Source organism: Brucella intermedia LMG 3301 (assembly GCF_000182645.1). Taxonomy (NCBI): domain Bacteria; kingdom Pseudomonadati; phylum Pseudomonadota; class Alphaproteobacteria; order Hyphomicrobiales; family Brucellaceae; genus Brucella; species Brucella intermedia. The sequence continues at coordinate 1,087,540 of NZ_ACQA01000002.1, read as the reverse complement.
GCCAAGCAGTGTGAGGTTTGCGGTCTGGACTATTCGTTCGCCGATCCCGCTGACGGCCCCGCATTCTTTTCGATGTCGATCGCCGCGGTGCCTGCGCTGCTATTCGGTATCTGGTTGCAATCAGTTTTTGATCCACCGATCTGGGTTCATGCAATCACGACCCTGCCGATAATCGTGATTGCATGTGTTCTGTTGTTGAGACCAATTAAAGGTTGGTTGGTCTGCTCCCAGTATTTTCATAAAGCTGAGGAAGGAAGGATTGATACCGACTGGCGGCCAGGTCCGCGATAGTCTGTTTCAACTGGCTGGCTCAACGGAATCTACCGGTAACGACTGCCGCGGCCCTTCATGAGCATGCATGCAACCAAGGCCACCAGACCGACGGATGCCCACGCCGATGCGGTTCCGGGATTTTGTCGTGCGTATTGCACAGCACGCTGGCCATGTTCACGTGCCCCTTCGGCGAGCACATTCACCGCGTCCTTCGTGGACGCAAGGGCGTCGTCGGTTGCGCCGGATAGATTCCCGAGATGATCTGACAATCGGGACGATAGGCTGCTGATTTCCTTGCGCAGTGCGTCGATTTGTTCGGAAACCATGCCTTCGGTGGTCTGTGCCATTTCATTCTCCTTTTCGATTACGAGGAGAGAACGGGCGTCATCGATTAATTGTTCCATTCAATTTCAGCGGGCAAGAGCGCTGGTGTGCTCGCCGGTCTCATAAGCCGGATATGATCGGTTCGATCCCGATGCCCGCAACCAATTAAAGAGCAGCTGACTCTTAATCAGCTGTGCGAAGGTAAGCATGACCAGACGTGATCAGCGCAGCACTGAAGCCGCATCTTACCGCAAGCTCTACAAGACATCCCGCTGGCAACGCTTACGTGAGCGGCAACTGACCGCGCATCCATTGTGCGTCTACTGCCTGCAGCAAGAGGATGTCACGCCTGCCACGGTATGTGACCACGTCCGGCCACATAGGGGCGACGAAACGCTGTTCTTTGATCCCGATAACCTTCAAAGCCTCTGCGCTCCCTGCCATGACCGCGTCAAGCAGCGTGAAGAGCTCGGCCAAGATGTCATTCGGTTCGGACCGGACGGGTGGCCGATAGCATAACCATGCAATTCTCGACCTCTTGCATGGTTCAGGCGGGTGAGCTTCGGCTCCCCGCCTCTTTCATATGAGGTCGGCAAGGAGTCGAGACCTTGGATCTATTTGGAAATTGCATCTCCGCCCCATTAGCGGACAACGATAACCGCCCTGATTATTCGAGGCTTGGTAGGTATGCAGAGTTTCTGGTTTGCGCTGATATCACCAAGAATGGATACCACGCTATTCATTCAGATACGTCTGGGTTCGACGTCCTTATGATAGCAGGCCACAAGACGTATCGAATTCAGGTTAAATCATCATCTATCATTAGGCGCCAACGCGCTGAATGGAGATGCAGGATATCCGTGGACCGACGCGGCGGTAACGCTAGCCGGAAGCGTGAGCTTGATCGGCGTGATGCCGATATACTGGCTCTCTTCCATAATGACTTGGAAACTATCGTTTATCTGCCGGTTTTGCCTGGGTGCGGGCATGTGAAGCTGCCTGTCAGGTATTTGAAGGAAGCAAAAACGATAGAAACCCTTCAGAGCGCCATATCAGTTATGGACGGAACGACAGTTCACTATATCCCCGAAGGTATCCCGGCATAGACGGGGGGATCAAAAAGCGCCCAAGTCCGCAGTCACAGGACCAGCGGGGACCGACAGCGCACGCATCTGCAATTCAAAACATGACCCCATAAGGATTTCATTCCATGGCAAAGCCGAGAAATCCCCTCGGCAAAGCAAAGGTCGAGGGTCGCGACAAAATCAATGCCGGTCGGTACAATAACCGCGCCGAACCGGCCGCAAACGGCCCTCTTGGGGCTCCTCCCGTTTGGTTGAAGGATAGCGCTGAGATCAAAGCGAAGTCAGCCTGGAAGCTTTTCGCCAAAGAGCTGCCGTGGCTGAATGAATCGCATCGAACACTGGTCGGAATGGCCTCGACTATTCAGGGCCGCATCATGGCTGGGCAGGAAGTTGGTGTGCAGGCAATGAACCTGCTTCGCCAGATGCTGGGCCAGATGGGTGCGACACCTGCTGACGCCTCCAAGGTCGCGACACCTGACGAGGGCGAAGAGAAGGATGATCTGCTTGACTGATATGCCTGCGCTTGAGCGTGTGAGCGCTTATGCGCAAGCTGTCATTGATGGCAGTGAAGTTGCTGGCCCTCACGTTCGTAATGCCTGCCGCCGCCATTTCGACGATCTCGAACACGGTCACGAGCGCGGCCTGTATTGGGATGACGACGCCGCCGATCGCGTGTTTAGGTTCTTTGAAGGTCGGCTCAAGCTTTCTGAAGGCCAGTTCGAAGGCAAGCCATTCAAATTGCATGCCTCACAGGCGTTCAAGCTGGGTTCGCTGTTCGGCTGGAAACGTGCTGACGGTTCGCGCCGCTTTCGGCGCGCCTATATCGAGGAAGGCAAGGGCAACGGCAAATCGCCGTTTGCTGGCGGTGTCGGTCTATACGGACTGATTGCCGACAAGGAAGCCGGCGCGCAGATCTATGCCGCTGCTGCCAAGAAAGAACAGGCTGGAATTCTTTTTCAGGATGCCGTGAAAATGGTGCGCGCTGCTCCTGCATTGGTCGAGCGGTTGAAATTCAGCGGCGGTATCGGGCGCGAGTTCAATATCGCGCATCACAAGTCGCAATCGTTTTTTCGTCCGATCTCGAAGGATTCCGGCAAGTCTGGCTCTGGTCCGCGACCGCACTTCGCGCTTTGCGACGAAGTCCACGAACACCCAGACCGCTCGACGATGGAAATGCTTGAGCGCGGTTTCAAGTTTCGTCGCCAGCCTCTGCTGTTGATGATTACGAACTCGGGCAGCGACCGAAACAGCATTTGCTGGGAAGAGCACGAGCATGCCGTCAAGGTTGCAGCAGGGACGCAGACGCCGGATGAGGATTTTACCTATGTCGGCGAGGTGATCGACGACACGACATTTTCCTATGTCTGCGCGCTGGACAAGGGCGACGATCCGCTCAAGGACGAAACCTGCTGGAAGAAGGCTAACCCGCTTCTGGGCGTTATCCTGACGAAGGAATATCTGGCCGGTGTTGTCGCGCAGGCAAACCAAATGCCGGGCAAGCTGAACGGCATTCTTCGGCTGCACTTCTGCTGCTGGACCGATGCCGACAAGGCATGGATGCCGCGCGAGACCGTCGAAAGCGTAATGGACGATTTCGATCCTGAAGTCGAACACGCTGACAAACCGGTTTTCATGGGCGTCGACCTGTCCGGTAGCAAGGACATGACCGTGCTTGCGTGTGTGGTGCCGACTGGCTTCAAGGAAATGGAGCGCGAGGATGGGTCTACCGTCAATCTGCCGACGTTTGATGCGTGGGTTGAGGCTTGGACGCCAGCTGATACGCTGGAAGCGCGAGAACAGGCTGACAAGGCGCCATATGCGCTTTGGGTAAAGCAGGGCTGGTTGAATGCCCCGCCAGGCAAGCGAATTCGATATGACTTCGTGGCTTCGCGGGTGCAGCAAATCGATCACGCCTTCGATATCAAGGCCATCGCCTACGACCGATATGCCTACGACAAGTTCCACGAGGAAGTCGAAGCGCTCGGGTTGGACATTGAACATGTCGCACACCCGCAGGGCGGTAAGGTTCGGGCACGTCCCGAGCCAGCAAAGGTAGAAGCGGCGAAAGCTGCTGGCTTACCGCCGCCTCAAGGCTTGTGGATGCCGGGCTCGGTTCTGGCGCTCGAAGACATGATTATCGACGGTCGCATTCGCACGCGGCGCAATCCGGTACTTATGACCGCCCTGATGGGCGCCACCTTCGATCATGACCCGCAAGACAACCGATGGTTCGTGAAGACGAAGGCGTCAGTGCGCATCGACGCTGCTGTCGCTTTGGCAATGGCGGTTGGTGTAGCGATGGACGGCGCGGTTATGCCGAAAGAATCCGTCTACAAGAAACGCGGCATCCGAATGGCCGGCTAATCGGAACAAGGAAAGATATGGGTATTTTAGACCTGTTCCGGTCCAAACCGGAGGCAGCGCCTTCGGTCGCGCCGAAACGAGCGCCGCGAGCTGACTGGCAATATTTCGACGGCTTGAATGATCCAAGGCTGGCCGCCTTTCTTGGCGGCGGCGCAGAAACTGCGAGCGGCATGGCGGTGACGCCAAAGGCTGCCCTTTTCAACACAACGGTTTTTCGCTGTGTCGACCTCATCTCAGGCAGCATCGGAATGTTGCCATTTTACCTAATGCACAAGGACGGGAAGGGGCGACTTCACCCAGCTGATGATCATTCTCTGTTTGATGTTCTTCTTACGCAGCCGAATAACTGGCAGACGGCGTATGAATTCCGCCGGCAGCTGCAATCACATGCGCTGACCTACGGCAATGCGTATGCCCGTATTGTTCGAAACGGCAAACGTGTGGTGGCTTTGCAGCCCCTGCACCCAACCAATGTCACCGTCGAGCAGAAAGACGACCTGACCGTCATCTACAAAGTCGTCTTGAAGGGTGGTCGATATGTCCAGCTGCCCCAGTCGGAGGTTTTCCATCTCCGCGATATGACGGACGATGGCGTCATCGGCCTTTCCCGTGTTCAGCAGGCAAAAGAAGCCATTGGCCTTGCCATGCAGACCGAAAAAGCCGCGGCTCGCCTATTTAAGAACGGTACGATGGTCGGCGGCGCGCTCACGCACCCAGGTAAACTCGGTGACCCGGAGTTCGAAAACCTCGACACCAGTCTCAAGGAAAAGTTCTCTGGCGCGGAAAACGCCCACAAGTGGCTGATTCTTGAAGAAGGCATGAAGGCAGAGCCGTTCTCTCAGACGGCAAGAGATAGCCAGCAGATCGAGACAAGAAATCATCAAATTGAGGAAGTTGCACGTGCTTTTGGTGTGCCGCGACCTCTGTTGATGATGGACGACACGTCCTGGGGCAGCGGTATCGAAACCCTTGGCCAGCTTTTCGTCCGTTATGGACTGGCGCCGTGGTTCACCGCTTGGGAACAGGCGGTTTCTCGGTGCCTGCTGACCCGAGAAGAGCGTCGATCGTATCAGGCTGATTTCGATGAGCGCGAATTGCTTCGCGGTTCGATTAAGGATCAGGCCGAGTTCCTCGCGAAAGCCTTAGGTTCGGGTGGCTCGAGACCGTGGATGTCCCAGAACGAAGCTCGCGATTATGTGGGCTTGAGCCAGAGCGACGATCCAGACGCGGACAGCCTCAAAAACCCAATGACGCAGCCAGAAACTGGCCGCCCTCCTTCAGGAACACGCAATGAGCCTTAACAGAACGCCGGTTGCTGCCGTTGCGCGACCGAAGTCGTATCAGTGGGATGTGCCTCTCTCCGCCTTGGAGCGGTGGGAGAGTGCTCCCCAAGCGGCAGAAGCAGACGATCCGAACACTATTTCGATCTTTGACGTGATCGGTGAAGATTATTGGACCGGGGGCGGGTTTACGGCTAAGCGAGCCGCCGCCGCGCTTCGATCTATCGGGAAGAACCCGGTCACCGTGAACGTGAATCCGCCAGGCGGCGACATGTTCGAGGGACTGGCGATTTACAATCTCCTCGCAAGCCATCCCGGCAAGGTCACTGTCAATGTGATGGGTTATGCGGCGTCTGCGGCATCAATCATCGCGATGGCTGGCGACAGGGTGATCATGTCGACCGGTTCGATGATGATGATCCACCGAGCTTGGGGCCTTGCTGTCGGCAATACGCACGATTTTACCGACGCTGCGACACTGTTTCAGTCCTTCGATAGTTCAATGGCGGATATTTACGCCGCCCGAACCGGACTGGCGCAAGACGTTGTACTTTCTCTATTGGATGGCCCGTCAAAGGCGTCGGACGGCACTTGGCTATCTGCCGACGAGGCCATTGAAAAGGGATTTGCGGACGAGAAGGGCGCTGGAATCGGCAAGCCAGACGCAAAAGCTGAACTTCCCGCACATATCGCAGCAATGCGCCGAATTGACCGGGCGCTAGCTGCAGCAGGTGAGACGCGGCGCTCGCGTACTCAACTTCTCCATGAAATTCGAGGCGAGCGTGATGCCGCCGAGAACGCCAAGCGCGATGCTGGCGAGGACACGACAAGCGAAGCCGCCATTCGTGCGGCACTTTCCAGCAATTTATCAATTCTCAGGAGGTAGTCCGAATGGACGCTACCGAAATTAAAGCTCTTATCGAAGAGCAGGGCCGCGCATTTGAAGCGTTCAAGGCAGAACACAGCGCTGCGCTCAATGACGTAAAGAAAGGCACGGAAGATGTCGTTCGAACCGAAAAGGTCGATCGCATCAATGCCACTGTCAGCGATCTTCAGGCGGCTCTCGACGAGCAGGCCCAGAAGCTCGCTGCTTTGCAGACGGCAGGTGCCTCGCACCCGGCTCGCGACATCAAGAACGCCGAATACACCAAGGCGTTTGACCGCTTCTTCCGCAAAGGCGATGAGGCAAGCATCGACGCATTCATTCAGGCCAACCCACAGGCCGCGATGAGCGTCGCCGTTCCAGAAGATGGCGGCTATACGGCGCCGACCGAATGGGACCGTACCATCACCGACAAGCTGAAGGTCGTTTCTCCGATGCGCGGTATCGCTTCGGTCATTCAGATTTCTGGTAATGGCTTCTCCAAGCTCTACAACGACCGCGCTACGGCTTCGGGCTGGGTAGGTGAAACCACTGCGCGTCCTGAAACCCCGGCTGCAAAGTTCGCCGAAGTGAAGTTCAACACCGGCGAAATCTACGCGAATCCTGCGGCAACGCAGCGCCTGCTGGACGATTCCGAAATCAATCTCGAAAACTGGCTTGCCGGTGAAGTCGAGACCGAGTTCGCCTATCAGGAAGGCATTGCGTTCGTTTCCGGAAATGGCACCGACAAGCCCAAGGGTCTGCTGACCTATACGGCGGCGAATTCGCACCCGTGGGGCGCAATCCCGACGGTGAATAGCGGTGACGCAGCTGGTCTCACGACCGATGGCCTTATTGATCTGGTCTATGACCTGCCTAGCGAGCGCACCCCGAATGCGCGTTTTGCAATGAACCGCAAAACGCAGGGCGCTATCCGTAAGCTGAAGGACGGTCAGGGCAATTACATCTGGCAGCCGGGTCTGGTTCTGGGCCAGCCAGCAACGGTCCTTGGCTTCCCGGTCAGCGAGCTTGCTGCAATGCCGGACATCGCCGCTGACGCCATCCCGGTTGTCTTCGGTGATTTCCAGCGCGGCTATCTGGTGGTTGACCGCATGGGTATTCGCATCCTTCGCGATCCGTACACCAACAAGCCTTTCGTGCAGTTCTACACCACGAAGCGCGTTGGCGGCGGCGTGACTGATCCGACGGCCCTGCGTTACCATAAGATCGCAACGGCTCCGACACCTTAATCTGAATAGTAACGGGGCGCCTTCGGGCGCCCCTTCATATAGGAGGCGCTGATGGAAGTTCGTGTTTCAAAGGCATTCAGGGCGGTGCCTGAAGGTGAGGTTTATCCGCGCCAGTTTGATGTCGGCGATACTGTGACTGGTCGCATGGCCGAGGTGGCGCGAGCGCTGGGCTGTGTCGCAGATGAGCCTGCCAAGCGGAAGGGTTTCGATCGTGGCGGTGGATCTTGATCGGTTAAAGCGACATCTTCGAATTCAATTCGATGATGAGGACGCAGAGCTTGAAGGTTATTTGTCCGCCGCTCAAGGGTCGGCTCTGCGATATATGAACCGCGACACGGTGCCGACAGGTGCTGAAGCCGAAGTGGATGCGGCCGTGCTGCTTATTGCTGGCGATCTTTACGAAAACCGCGAGCGACAATCGACTGCCGAGCTGTTCGAAAACCGGTCGGCGCGCTGGCTGCTTGATCCGTACAGGCTGTTGAGGGTGTAGTGCCGTTCATCGCAAGTTCATGCATAATTCTTCAAGATGCGTCTTGAAAGGAGTATGCAGAATGAAGCTTGTTAAGGGACTTATTGCTGGGGTTCTGGGCGTCGGGCTGCTGATCGGGGCAGGTGCTGCGCAAGCTGCACCAACAATCAACGTTGCAAAGCCGGACATTAGCTCCAATGTTGAGCAGGTCCGGGATCATCGTGGACATCATTCGCGGAAACACTGGAAGAAGCGGCATTACTATAAGCGCCATCATTGGCGCTCGCACCACCGCCATTACCGTGGGCCACGGTGGCATTCACACCGCTATTACCGACATGACGGCTGGCGTAATCACCATCGTCACCACTATCGCGGTGGGTATTACATCAGAAGAGGGTACTGATTTTAGGGCGCTACGGCGCCCTTTTCTTACGGAGTGATCAATGCCTTGGCTCCGATTTATTGCGACATATGATTTCAGTCCCAAGCCTGCGGTAACGATCCGCTACCCGGCGGGCTACGTCGGACTAGTGACCACACCTTGCGCTAATCGCGCTGTTGCCGCTGGCAAAGCCGAGCGACTTCCAACCCCTACGAAAGACGAGGCCGAAGCATGGCGAAGCGCGCAGGTGCCGGCAGCCTGAACTGCCGTTTGACGTTTCAGCGTCGCGAACAGATAAGCGATGAATGGGGCGGTACACGCGGCGAGTGGGTTGACCAGTTCACCGTACCGGGAAGGCTGGAACCACGATACGGCAGCAACGTTGAAAGCGTCATGGCTGCGCGAATGCAGTCCATGCAGCCGTACAATCTGACCATCCGTGGCAGCAGCGCGGCAAGGCAAATAACGGCATCGTGGCGGGCCTACGACGCTCGGGCAGGTAAGACTGGGGGCAAGCCAAACCGCGTGTTTGGGATAAAGACTGTCGTCAATCCGGACGAGCGCAATGCCTGTTTGGAAATGCTCGTTGTTGCAGGCGAGGAAACCTGATGGTGGTTAAGGTAAAAGGTCTGGATCGCCTGCAGATAAAGCTCAAAAAATTCCCGGAAGTTGCTGAAACACTTGTCAAAGCCGCTATGGAGCAAGGCGCGCAGGACATCGTCAACATGATGCAAAACCTTGTTCCCGTCGATGATGGCGAACTGATGGAAAGCATCGGTTGGACGTGGGGCACCGCCCCCAAATACAGCCAGCGCATCGGCACCGTTAAGTCGAATGACGGCAAGCTGACAATTACGATTTACGCCGGCAATTCCAAGGTGCGTTACGCACATCTGGTAGAGTTCGGCAGCGCGCCGCACGTCAACGGCGGCATGTTCCCCGGAACATTCAACCCGGGTGCCAAGGCGCAGCCCTTCTTTTACGTTTCATGGCGAGCTAAGCGGCGAAGTGCACGGGCCCGAGTGTCGCGCGCAATCACCAAGGCAGCCAAACAGATAGCGGCGGATCGCTAATGGACCCGGTTTTAGAACTTCAGGGCGCAATTATTCAGCGATTGCGCAGCTTTCCCGCGCTTGTCTCGCTGATTGGTCAGCGCAGCTACGATAACCCGCCGACGAATGACCAAGGGCAAGTCTCACCCTCGATTTTTCCGTATGTCAGCGTCGGCGCGTCGAGCGCTCAACAGGCAAACGTCGACTGCATTTTCGCTGACGATATCATTTTCCAACTGGATGTCTGGTCGATTGAGCCAGCCAAAAAGCAGATGCGCGACATCGCAAACGCAGTGCGTCTCGCAACACGAGGGTGGGAGCCTGCTTTGGCATCTAATGCCCTCGTGACATTCGACTACTGGCGAACTGACTACATACAGGACGGCGCGATCAATCATGCGTCGATCCGTTACACGGCGATCATCGAGCAGCCCTAGGGCCTCCACGCCGACCACCCCAAAAATCTATCTATAGACCGCCCTCTGGGTGGTCTTTTTCGTATGGAGGCCGCAATGGCTCAAGCTACGACGATCAAAGGCGGCAAGGTCCGCGTTAAGATCGGCAATGACGCAACGCCGATCGTGTATAAAGCACCATGTGGCTTTACCCAGCGATCGATTACGCTAACCAAGAACCTCAATGAAGTCTCGATCCCGGATTGTGAAAATCCTGACAAGGTCGACTGGATCGGTCGTGACGCCGCATCGCTCTCAATGAGCATTAGCGGCGAAGGCGTGCTAGCTTCAGAATCCGTTGAGGATTGGCTGGATGCAGGTGAGAGCATCGACTCCATCCCGGTACAGGTTGAAATCGAGTTTCCTGCCACGACCTACACCTATACTGGCAAAATGCACGCTGAGAGCCTCGAAATCGGCGCCAACAACGGCGAGCGGGCTACACTCAATGTGTCGCTGCAATCCGACGGCGAGATGGTCCGCACCTCTGCTCCGACGGCCCCGTAATGAGCAGGGACGCGAAAGTCGAACTCGACTGGGCGGATGGTACTTATACCTTCCGCCTCGGTTGGGGTGAATTGGAAGCCTTGCAGGAGGCTTGCGACGCCGGCCCCTGGGTCATTCTGGAGCGGTTATTCACCAAACAGTGCCGCGTCGGCGATATTGTTCATGTTATCCGGCAGGGACTGATTGGTGGGGGCTTGGAACCGACGGCCGCCACGAAACTCGTGCGAACCTACATCGAAAAGCGCCCACCTGCCGAGAATATCGTCTTCGCCACCATCATCCTGCAGGCTGGCATTCAAGGCGTACCGGAAGAGCCGGTGGGGCAGCAAGCGGCGGCAAATCAGACGGAGAGCAACTTGACAGTCTCCCCAACGGAAAAGTCAGATTTGCCGCGGTCTACGGCAACGGGGCGGCGCTCGGATTCACGCCGCAAGAAGTAAGACGAATGTCCATGTGGCAGTTCATGGCTGCCGTTGACGGCTACGTCAAAGCTAACTCGACCGACGATGGCGGTTTGAGCCAGAAGGAAAAAGACGAGCTTTGGGAGTGGGTGAGCGAGGGGTAGGGTTGCTTTCTAGTAGCAACCCAACTGTGTCGCTTCAGCCTGCGCCTGAGCGCGTTCAGCTTCCAGTATTCCAGCATAGTTGGCCCGGCTAAGCAGTTGTTGGCATCTTAGTTCTTTGTTCGCCGTGTCCGATGCCTGATTGCTGGCGCAACCGGACAAAGCCAACATTGCTACGCAAACTGTAGTTATCGCTTTCATAGATCTTCCTCCTCGCAAAGGAGTATGGCTCGTGTCGGCATGATTGGTAAAGTGACGCCGCAAATCTACTTAAACGGATTCAGCGACTTTGCGCCTTTGGCCTTCGGATCGATGGTCAAAGTATATGTGCCGCCCGGAAATTTGTAAGGCGCACATCGTTGCAAGGCCCGGCTGAGCGATTCCACGCCAGCCTTTCCAATCCCGTCTTTCGGGAACTCTTTGGCAGTCACATCCGACAAATCCCCATCTTTATCCAGTTCGACAGAGAGAACAATCTTGCTTGCCAATTTCAAAGAAGCAGGCGGGTTCCAGCACTCCAGAGCGGCCCGCGCGGACGCATCGTTCTGCTCATTAGCCTGCGCGGGAATTGCCATGACGGCGGCAGCAATCACCAAAAAACATACTCTCATGGAGCCTCCCTGCCATGGCAACCAACCTTGAATCTCTTGTCGTCCAATTTTCAGCCGATTTCAAGCGCTTGGAAAACGCCATCAATCGCCAGCGCGGGCAGTTCACGCGGCAGATGCGCCAGATGGAGAAGTCCGCAGATGCCAGTGTGCAGCGCATAAATGCGGCGCTTGGCAATATCGGCAAGGGCACAATGCGAGACCTCGCGGCCCCTTTGACCGGCATTTCTGCCGCTTTGGGGACGCGCGAGTTGATGCAGTATGCGGATGCTTGGACCCAGGCTGGGAACCTCATTCGTTCGTCAGCGACGGCTGCTGGTGTTGGCGCTCGCTCGCTGAATGAATTGAAGGACGGGGCTAACGAAGCCCGAACAAGTCTTGAAGCCTATACTGACCTGTATGCTCGGCTGATCAGATCGGCCTCCGCAGTAGCCAAGTCTGAAGACGAGATTGCTTTGGCGACGTCGCTTGTCTCGAAAGCCTTTAACGCAGGCGGGGCATCGGCACAGGAACAAGCTGCTGGCATCCTCCAGCTTGGTCAGGCGCTTGGATCGGGTGTGCTGCAAGGTGACGAACTGCGATCCCTGCGTGAAAACGCGCCAGTCATCGCGAAGGCGATTGCGGACGAGTTTAAGACGACGATCGCAGGTTTGAAGCAGCTTGGCGCCGATGGGAAGCTGACGTCCGATCGTGTTTTCAAGGCTATCCTGAATGCTCAGAAACCCATTGAAGCGCAATTCAAAGCGACTAACGCAACGATTGCTGACGCATTCACACAGCTGAACAATGAATTCACGGCCTACATTGGAAACGCTGACAAGTCGGCTGGCGCTAGTGCGCAGTTGGTTCAGGCGCTGCAGTACGTGGCCGACAATTTCAAGGAAATTGCCGGCGTCGTCGCAGCGTTTGCAACAGTACTGATTACCGCCTTCACTGGACGGGCGATTGCTGGCGTCGTAGTTGGGATTGGTCAGGCTGTCGTCGCATTGGGTTCTTTTCTGACCGCACTGCGCACCGGAACCAGTGTTGTTGCTGCATTTAGTGCTTCTCTGGGGCCGATTGGCCTTCTTGCAGGTGCAGCTGCTGGGGCGGTTTACCTGCTCTACAACAATATGTCGTCGGGCGACCATGCGGCTAAATCATTCAGCGAAGCCGTTGACGGAAACAAGGTTGCGCTAGAGAGCGCTGCTTCTGCTTCTCGTCAGTATCAGACTGAACTGGTCAAGCAGATCAGTCTGCAGCTCGAGGCCGCCAAAGCGGCTTACGCACAGGCTGATGCGGACTTCTCGGCGGCTAATGCGCGAGCTCAGGGGTTTCGGAAGTTAACCGGGCTCAAGTTTGAACCGCTGGAATATGCCGCCGATCAGGCACTGGCAAACGCAGACGCCCTCGGGTTGGCTGTTGGCAAGTTAGAGGACCAGCAGAAAAAGGCTCAGCAAATCCTCGCCTCAACCCCATCGGGCTACGGCGGCGGCATCCCGGTAACTCCGGACGACAAGAAGAAGGGTCGAACGAAGAAAACCCCTGCTGAGCGCTTTGACGATAACGTTCAACGTATCACCGACCGCACAGCCGCCCTTGTCGCAGAGACCGAAGCACAGCGCCAGATCAACCCGCTGATCAACGACTATGGCTATGCCATGGAGAAGGCGCGTACTGAGCAGGAACTGCTCAATGCGGCGCAAAAGGCCGGTGTTGCACTCACTCCGGAACTGCGAGCACAAATTGCCGCCACAGCAGATCAGTGGGCCCTTGCCAGCGCAGAGGCTAACAAGCTTGCCGAGGCGCAAAACCGCATTCGGGAAACCGCTGAAGATATGGCGGCATTCCAAAAGGATCTGGTCGGCGGGATTGCTAACGATTTTATCAACGGCGCCAGCGCAGCGGAAACCTTTGCCAACGCACTCGGGAGGATTGCCGATAAACTGATTGAAATCGGCCTTGCGAACATCTTCGATACCGACAAGGGCGGCTTCAATCTGTTCGGCGCTCTGGGCGGCATCTTCCGTAAAAACGGTGGACCGGTAAAGCGTGCTGGCGGTGGCATTGTTCGTGGTCCTGGCGGGCCGCGTGGCGACAAAATCCCGGCGATGCTGAGCGATGAGGAATTCGTCGTCAACGCGGCAGCTACGAAGCGCAACCGTGCTTTGCTGGAAGCCATCAACAGCGGGCGTGTTATCGGACTAAAGGACGGCGGCTCGCCTTTGCGCGCGCCATCCATGCCGATTCTGCGCTCATCTGCTGCGACGCAGCAAGCGCAATCCGGCATCGCCGACGTTCGTGTCTTTGTGGATCGTGACGGCAACTGGCAGGCCGAGGTCGAACGCATCTCACAGCGCAACGTCAAGCAGGGACTGGCTTCCTACGACAAGTCTGGAGCTGTTCGGACAGCGCGCGATCTGAGGCAGGTGAATTCAAGAGGACTGGCAAAGTAATGGCTGAACTTCTTCCGACTGGCCTTCGATATCAGCCGACTTTCCCGGTCCTGAATCGCCCGGTTTCCATGTCTCAGTACAGGGATCGGGCCATTTCAGCGATTGAGAACGGCGATCCGTTCTGGACGTGGACGGCGAAAATAAAAGCGATGACGAACGCGCATCGCCAGAGGCTCGAGGCCTTCATCGATCGGTGCCGCGGCGGGCAGGTTACGGTGCATTATACGCCGAAGCATGTTTGCATTCCGCAAGCCTATTGGGGCGACGCGAACAATCCGGCGATTGGCGGTACGGCAACCTTGGGCGCGATCAACGGCAATACACTTACATTAAACGGGGTCGCAGTGGGGCTGAATCTGACGAGCGGCGACTTGGTGGGCTTCACGATCGGCGACTACAACTTTATCGCCCGCATCGTTGCCGACGCCAAAGCGGCCAGCACGAGCGTGCAGGTGAAGGTTGAGCCCTTTCTGCCGTCCTACATCACTGTCGGTGCCACTGTCAGGTTCAAAGACCCCGTTATGAATATGCGGCTCATGCCGCGGACATGGGAAATTGGCGAAGGCAAGTTTCCCGATGCGTCTTTTCAGCTCATTGAGGTGCCGAGGTAGCCATGGCTACCGCTGTCGTCGCGCACGAATAGCGCGAATCCATGTGTTGTTGAACATAATGGCCCCGATGACCAACGCGACGGCGCCGAGGACTATCATGCCGATAGCTACGCCTTGGTCACCGAACTGCTGATACAACCAGCCCGTTCTTTCTACTGCCTGGGCAGGATTTCCAAGGCGAAGAACGCCTTGGATCAAGGCGCCCAAACCGACAATCAACATGCAAACGCTTCTAATCATGCCGGCCAGATATCAGCTGGGCGCGGTTGAATCCACCCTTTCAATGGCTTGGCGGTAACTCATGGCCTTTCCTGCACGTCTACAGCAACTGCTCAACGAGGGCAGGGGCAAGATCGCATCTGCCGTAAAGTTCGAGTTCGGCACCGGCACCTATGGTTTTTTCTCAGGCAAGGGAAGCGTCGATTATGGTGGCCTGACCTATCACGGTAACACCATCATCGATATTGACGAACCAATGTACGCGCTTGGCACAGCGGCCCAACCAGTAACCATGCGCTTGCCCGCTGCCGCCGACTTCGGCCTGACGCCGGATAAACTCGGATTGATCGAGCAAGAAGATTATAAAAATCGACCTGTCACGTTCTACGACTTCTATTTCGACCCGGACAACAACGCTTTCCTTCATGCCGAACCGACCTGGTACGGCTATGTCGATTACATCGACCACCGCGAAGAAAGCGATGAGGTCTGGTTAGAAGGCCACATTGAAACGGGCGCGGTCGACAACTTCCGCGAGGGCTACCGCTACGCCTCGCATGAGGACCAGCAGCTTGTGTCGCCCGGTGACATGCTTTTCGAATACGCCGCGAGGATAAAGAATGAGTTCTTCAAAATCAAATTCGGTTAGGGTTCCCGGTTGGGATCGGGCGTTGGAAGACCTCGCGACGGCTCATGTCTCGATCGCGCCGGAATGGGGCGTTTCGGACTGCCTCATGACTGCCGCCGATGCCATCAAGGCCGTAACCGGCGAAGACCCGCTTGAAGAGTTCCGCGGCAAGTACAAGACGGAAGCTGGGGCAGCCCGCAAGATGCGCGCCAACGGCTGCGAGAACGTCAAGGACGTATTCGAAACCTATCTCCAGCTTGAGCCGGTCAATCGGCTTTCTGCCCGCCGGGGTGATGTGGGCGTTATCCGCATCAATGACGAATACGTGGCCGGGTTCATTTGCGGCTCTGGCTTCGCAGTGAAACAGCCGCATGGGCTCGCGTTCTTGTCCGTGACCGACATCGAGCAGGCCTACAAGGTCGGCCTGTAACCACTTCGACAATTTGCGCCTTTGAAGGTCCGCCAGCAGCGGGCCTTTTTTGTTGCGCCTGCATGAGGCTGTCGCATGCCATTTTTAGCGCCTATCTTCACCGCGATTGGCGGTCTTGTATCGAGCGTGGCCGCATGGGCTGCTGCAAGCCCGATCCTCGCCGGTATCGCGCAGACCGCCTTTGGCATTGCACTCAAATATGCGGTCAATGCGCTGTTCCCTCCCAAGACGCAGAGCCGCGCATCCGAACTGGAAACCCAGTATGGCGCCAATATCCCGCGCTCGGTCATTCTCGGTACCTGCGCGACTGAAGGCCATCACATTTACCGCAACAGCTATGGGTCTGGCGGGCGTCTGATACAGGACGTTTTCGTCCTGTCGAGCTTCCGCATCACAGCGGTGCCACGTGTTCGCTATAATGGCCAATGGCGCATCTTGAGCCAGCAGGACGCCAACGGCTACTGGCTTGTGCCGAACGAAGGAACCAGTGGCGACGATCACGATAACGTCCGCGTCAAGTTCTTCTACGGCACGATGGACCAGCAGGCGGAGCCGACGCTGATCAGCAATGCCCGTCCGGCTGGCCGGTGGACTGCAAACCATCGCGGCGCAGGCGTTGCCTATGCCGTCGTGTTTTCCGAACTGCGCAAGAATGGCGACGGCCTGACCTCTCCGGCAAAGCTGCTGTTCGAAGTCGTCGGTGCGCCGCTTTACGACTGGCGCAAGGACAGCACGATGGGCGGATCAGGCGCGCATCGCTGGGACGATCAGAGCACGTGGGAATATTCCGATAATCCGGTCGTGCAGATCTACAATCTGGAACGCGGTTTTTTCAACGGCACTCAGCGCATGGTCGGCAAGGCTGTTCGTGCAAGCCGTCTGCCGTTGGCAGAATACACCCGGGCTGCGAACATCTGCGACGAAATCATGTCGGACGGTTCGAAGCGCTATCGTGCACACGCAATTGCCAAGGACGGTCCCGGCGCGAACCACGACGCAAATCTGACGCCGATCCTTGAAGCAATGTGCGGCTCGTGGGTGGAGCGTGTTGACGGCGAGTTTCCGATTGCTGGCGCTCCGCAAGCCATCGTTGCAACCATCACCGACGACGATATCAAGCGTGGAGCACCGCTTCGTTTCAGTGCCAAGCGCAAGCGTACCGAACTCATCAATACCGTTGCGGCCTCTTATGTTTCGCCGGATGACTTCTACGAAACCAAGGACGCGGCTACCCGTATCGATGAAGGGGCGCTGGCCGAAGATCGGGAAACGCTTGCCAGTGCCATTCCTTACGCTGCCGTCACCGATGTGCGGCAGGTGGACAGGCTTGCAGATATTGCCATTCGTGGCGCTCGTTATCAGGCATCGGCTGAAATCGTTGTTCATCCGAAATTCCTCGATACCATCAAGGAAGGCCGGTGGGTTCGCTGGAACAGCGCGAAGTATGGAGACCGGACATACCAGGTACTGACGCGCCAGCTTGGCGGGATCAATACGGATGGTGCCCGCGATATCTCGATTGCGCTGCAACAGATCAGCAACGGCGTTTTTGACCCGACGGCTTACGAAACTGACCCTCCTGTCATTATCGTTGTTCCGCCGCCGCAATATCTGGCCGAGGTGCAGAACTTCTTTGTCATTCCATTTAAGGTGGTTGCGGATGGACAGGGAGAAATCCCGGCAGCTCGGTTGCTCTGGGACACTATCGAAGATATCTCGGTCATCGGCGTTAACATCGAATATTGGCCTGCCAATGACCCAACGCAGGTGTTTACGCGGTTTGTCACGTCAGAAGTGACCAATGTTGTTCTATCTGAAGGCCTGACATCCCTCACAGACTGGTTTGTGCGTACTCGGCTGCGTGTCGATAATGGGCGCGCTGTGGCATGGTCGGCAGCAACTCCATTCACTACGCTGGACGCTCGCGGTGATGAAAGCCCGGTCGATTATGGTCGCCTCGACAGCGACGTGAAGGGCCTTGTCAACTGGATGACCGATGACCGGCGCGAGATTATTCGGCAAGCGCAGGAGAATGCGACCGGCACAGCCGATGACGCGCTCAAGGGGTTCGCGAACGTTCTTCGCCTCAGCCAGCAACTGACAAGCACGTTTGGTTCTGCAAAAGCTCAGTGGAAACAGGATATTTTTGTTGCCACCGGGCCGAACAGTGCCATCGGTCAACAGTTGACCGAAATCAATGCGCAATTGTTCACCGACGACGGCGCAAGCGTCATTGATCTGATGCAAGCCCGTGTTGATGGCGTCGAAGGCGATGTAACTGCCATTTCAAACGCTTTGACAGAAGTAAACGCTTCTGTTGATGGCACCGTGGCAAATGCGGCGTGGCGTATGACGGCACAGGCTGGCAGCAGCGGAAACTCAGTAAAGATATCGGCATTTGGTCGATTGGGGATTGGTGATACCTGGAAGCAAGCGGGCTGGTTCGTGAACGTCACGCCAACTGGCAGTCAGTTTATCGTCGTGGCCAATCAGTTCGCCATTGCCGATCCGAACAATGACGGAAGCTATACCTATCCGTTCGTTGTCCAAAATGGCGAGGTCTACATCCAGAATGCGCGCTTGGGCACTCTCAAGTTCGACATCCTCCAAGCCAATAACGGGAAGATGGTCTTGCGCGGTTATGACAACTTCGCAGACATAAGGATTGTGTTCTGATGGGCTTGTTTTTCATGGGTTGGAAACCGGGCGTCGGATCGGTGCTGAAAATCCTCAAGTATGAAACTGATGATCCGTTGACACTGGCGAATTCGGCTTACAATCGGTTTGGAGTGCTCCCCATTTCACCGGACAGGTCGGCTAGTTTGATTTAGCCCTGATGAACTGCCGAGGGGAAGCCATCTTGAGCGCGGAATGTGGATGGATTTCATTATAGTCCTCGATCCATCCGTCGATGAACTGGAGCGCTGTTTCTGCGTCCGGTAGTGCTGCGATGCGAATATAATCCCGCTTCAGGGTTTTGACGAAGGCCTCCGACATGCCGTTCGACTGCGGGCTGGCGACCGGCGTGAAGCAGGGTGTCAGATTGAGTGCTTGCGCAAACAGCCTCGTGTCCCTCGCGGTGTAAGCAGAGCCGTTGTCCGAGAGATGCTCGATTGCATGTGGGGCTCTGGTTCCATTGAAGCGTTTCTCGACCGCCTCCAGCATCATGTCGCGCACGTCTGAGCCGGAGATGCCCGCGTTGGCGACCGCCGTCCAGGCAATGATCTCGCGGTCGAAGGCGTCGATGATGAAGGCGAGACGGATGACCTCGCCGTTCCAGCAGGTGAACTCCAGCCCATCCGAGCACCAGCGCAGGTTGGAGCGCATGACCATGACCTTGCCATCGTGGAGGCGGCCCTTGCGAACGGCTGTGTGCTTTTCCAGCAGCATGGCGTGGTTGCCCATGATGCGATGGACCCGTTTGGCGTTGATGACAGGCTTATCGGCGGCTCGCCTTTCGCGATTGAGGAGCGCGGCGATCCGCCGATAGCCATAGGTTGGCCTTTGATCTACCAGCCTGCGAATGATGGGCAAAAGCTCTGCATCCTCGGCCTTGTGATAGGAGCCGCGCGGCTTCGATCTGCCTTTCAGCCGCTCGTTGAGGTTGGAACGGGATACGCCCAGCGTGTCTGCGACGGCCTTCATCGCGAACCGTCCTTCGGCAACAAGATCGGCCGCGATATCCGTTTTTTTGAGTCTGCTTTGGACAAGGCTTCCCGAAGGATTTCGACCTCCATCGTCTTGCGGCCGAGCATGCGCTCCAGCTCGCGGACGCGATCTTCCAGCTTCTTCACTTCCGAATTGCCGACCACCGGCTCGTCAGAATCCACAGCTGCAGCACCTCCCTCGCTCAAGAGCCTGCGCCACCGATAAAGCAGATTGGGCGCGACGCCATGGCGGCGAGCGGTGGACGATACCGTCTCGCCTGGTTCGAAACTCTGCTCAATGATTGTCAGCTTTTGCTCGGTTGTCCACCGCCTGCGGCGAACATCACCCGTCAGCAATTCAACGTGTCGATACTCGTTAGACATAAGCCTATACCCAAGCCTGTGCTTGAGCCTTTCTGCTTATGCCGACTGTCCGGTCGAAATGGGGGGCAGTTCACGGTTCTTCTTCAATTCTGAGACACAGAACCTGTCCTATATCTGGGACAAGTTCTATTTTTCGACCGGGTTCAATCCGGCAGTTTATCCCGGATCGACTGGCGTGAACGGCAACCTCTACGTGATTGAAGGTACATCTGCTTCGCAGGCAAGGCGGGCGTTCGTAAACCAAATAGTGAGCGGCAGCGATTACTTTCTGTCTTACGAGATATTCCCCCGCTTTCCGGATATGCCAATCGTACCGATTTATGAGGCGAAGCTGATGGACAGCTTTGGGCGAGTGCGTGTTGGTCACATCGATAGCCCATCAGGCAATAAGGACCGCGTTCAAACGGTTCGCGCTTATAATTCTGACATCTGCTACGCGACCCCTGGCGCAACCGGGCCGGGAGGTAACAACATCCGAGGGTTCAGAAGCATTCATCCCGACCTTGGCTATACTGGCTGGGTGGGCCGCATCACTAACAACGAGGGACCATATATTTGCGCATTGAGCAATTCCGACAGTGGCGGCTATTACCGGGCATTGACCTGTCAATGGGACTTGCCCGCAAACAACGCCGCTATCCCCGCACCGGATGCAACGCCAGTTGCCGGACAGGATATGCTTCGGATCAATCCATCGGTTGCAATTCTCACGCGACGGGGATTTACGGTCGATGCCGCTACCGCTCGGCAGTGCATATTCACAAGTACCCGCGTTCCGAATATGTGCGTCATGATGGGGCAAACCGGTCTTATACCGGCAAACACTTCAGTTTACGTGCCGCGAACAACAGATTTCCCTCTGCACGAAACAATGTTCGTTGACACAATCGTGGCGTTGCAGGGGTTGGATTTTACCATCCCGGCTGTTGATCGAACGGCCAACAAGACCGGGCGGCAGATGAAGGTCTTCTACAAGATCGACCCGAACGGCATAACCTTCAGTGTCGAAGGCGATTATGCCGTATATGTCCGTTACATGGTCTATGCGACCAGCACCGACGGTTTTTCGTCCGGCGGTGGCAGCACCTTGCGCAGGCTGGATAACGGTGGCGTCCAGATCAAGAGGCCCGGATCGAGCGATACAGGCCCGACGGGTAACGATATTCTCGTGGATACCCGCTTCCCTTCAATGCGCGTCATGCTTGAGGGATGGATACCGGCGTCGTCATTTTCGACTGCAAACGTGGTGGATAGCCAGTACGGCTCCCATGCTGCCATTGTGAATTTCGACGGTTCGGGGCAGTTCATTTTTCCTAAGGTGATGTGCAACTGGCCGGAGCGGATCACGCAGGGTTTCCATCAATATGTGCGCCTGCCAAACACCAATGCGTGGCAACCTACGAGCCAATCATGCGTGACTGTCGTAGAGACTAACCGGATCGTCATTCACATCAGCCCTGGCGCACCTACGACAATCGACACCTCAACAGGCAGCTTTCTCTACAATCTGCCAGACCCCATCGGCGTCCGTTACTACATCTTGAGCGCCACGACGCTCTAAGCTCTCAGGAGAAAAACCTATGGCTGTTTTGTCCGACTACACGTCGGGAACGATTTCGCTTGCCAATGGCTCAGCGACAGTTACTGGCACCGGGACGCTTTTCGAAGTCACGCGGTTTCGGGAAGGCGACACGCTTCAAATCCAGAACCTGACGGCGGTCATCGCCAGTGTCGACAGCGACACACAATTGACGCTCACCGAACCATGGACTGGCACGAGCATTGTTGATGGTCCGTATCGCGCTCGACAGCTTGCCGACGGCACCCGCGTGGGTACGCAGGCTGCAGCGCTCATTGAGCTTCTGGGCGATGGCACCTTGGCTGGTCTGGCGGCTCTCGGCGTCGAGGAAGGGAAGGCCCCGGTCGGCGGTCCTGCCGGTCAGTATGTGTTGGCCGACATGGTAACAGACCCGAACGGAAGCCTTGGCAAGCTGGCGGCGCTGACGCTTGCGGCACGGCAGATATTGCAGACGGATGCAGCGGGCGATCTGAAGCAAGTTGCACTGGCTGCAAACAAACTCCTGAGAACGGATGCCAACGCAGATATTGCACAATCTGATATTACGGCCGCCGCAATCGCCCTGCTCAATCTTAGTGGAACTGCCGCCGCTGACCGGCTCCCGTACCTTACTGGCGCAAGTGGTGCTGGACTGACGGCCCTTACCGCGTTCGCCCGGACGGCGCTTGCAGCAAATGACGGTTACTCAATGTGGCAAGCGATGGGTGGTGCAACTGTCAGCGGGACATTCAAGCTTCCGGGCGGTTGGCTTTTCCAGTTTACGCGCAGTTCATATGTGACTGATAGCGGCGGGTATGCCGCTGTCACATGGCCAACTGCCTTTGGAAATACTGAATATCTCTGCTGGTCATTTCTCGCATCCAGTAGCACAGGATCGCCGGTTTGGACAATTTGGAATACATCTCAAGGTCTTAGCCAAGCCAACGTGTACTGCGAAAACCGCTCCAGCAACCTTCCTTTCTCGGGACAGGCAATACTAATGCAGAGTCTAGCTATTGGAAAAGCGCCATGACCATCTATGCAACTTTTGACGCACAGGGCTTCGTTTCAGGCTTTTGGGACAGTAATTTCGTTAGTAACAAGCAATCCATCCCGAAAGAAGCAATTGAAATATCGGACGATGACCGACGAAAACTTCTCGAAGCACCATCTACGCGCAAATGGAAAGATGGAGAAGTTGTTGAATGTGAAATAGTTCCAACGCAGCCCGCGATAGAAGAATATCGTCTCGGTATCCAGAGTTATATCGATAGCAAGGCGAAGGAGAAGCAATACGAAAACGGTGCTACGTTCGCGAGCTACGTAAATTCTACCATCCCTCAATGGGCAAATGATGCTTCGGCCTTTGTTAAGTGGCGGGATGACGTTTGGCTGTATTCTTTCTCAGAACTTGATAAGGTTCAGTCGGGCTTGCGGGACCAACCGGCTGTAGAAGACTTTCTCAAGGAACTGCCGGGGCTTGAGTGGGCTGACGTTTGAACGGCAGATTAATTTCCTTGGCCTTTCTGCGGCCGAAATCGGTAAGTGGCTTCTCGAATGTTCGATAGGTGATTTCGCATATTGTCAGCGTCAACACCAAACCAAGAACAAGAATGGCTACGGCCTGCGCATCTCCCAGGGCATCTTTGGACCCGTACCAACGGTAAAAAGCTTCGTACACTGTCAAGAAACAGAAGGCATGCAGGAGGTATATCCCGTAAGACCTGCCGCCTACCCACGCTATAGGGCGCCAAACGGTACGCGTACTCTTAAATAAAAACCCGGATTGATACGAGCAGAGCCAGACCAGAATGGCTGAGAGTACTGCCACCAAGCCTATCGAATAACGGTTGGCCCCGCCTGCTACCAGCCAACAGATCAAGAACAAGGTCGAGGCCAAAACTACGCGTCGTATCGTTGCGGACTTCATGAAAGTCGGGCGAAATTTGCTGAGAACGCCTGCATTTTCAGCTACAGCAATCAGGACGCCCCACAGGAGCGCGTCGAGCCGCGTGACCCAAAAGACCGAGAACAATGGTCGATCCAATGGGAACTGAACAATAATTAATGCCACTGCGATCCACCAAAATTTCCGCCGAAAGAAAACAATCAGTAGCGGCAACGCTATGTAGAACTGTTCCTCCAGCGACAGCGACCAAAAGTGAACATTCACTCCGCAGTAATCGCTTGGATTGACCGTGCACCAGTAGGCTCGCCAGTTCGACATATAGAATGACTGGAAGAATGCATCCGTGAAATTGCCCACAGGGGTTTTGAAAGCTCCCATGTCATTCCAGAAGGCGGCTAGAAGGACGGAGACTAACAGCGTCAGCCAAGCCATAGGTATTAATCGGAAAAATCGCCTGATCCAAAATCTAGCAATTGTATCCGTTTGTTGAGCTGGAGAGGCGCTCCGCAAGTCCAAAATCGTCCGCGTAACGACGTAACCTGAGATGGCAAAGAATATATCGACGCCCGCCCAGAAATGGAACTGTCGTAGTACGGGAACCCAATATGCATCCTTGACTGGTGCCAGAAATGGGTAGTGAGCCAGCATGACCAGAATTACGGCTATACCTCGTAAAACCTCAATTTCTTGATTCTTGTGATTGCTCAAGTTCGGAACCGCCGCTAACATCCCTCGTCTTAGAATTAGCTCATCGCTTCAAAAAACAAAACAAGGAATGACGAACGAGAAAGAAGATTTTCTCCGCTGCTCCTGCATTGTTCTTAGATTGCCGCAGTTCTATTGGTGAGGCGAGGGCCGTTGTATTGCTCTCGCCGTCCTCCTGAAGCCTACTGACGGCGTACGTCTTGATTTAGCGGGTGAGGAATTAATTCTGCTTCACTATTTTCGTTGGCGGGAGCGTTCGCATCAAGGTTTTCTAGGAAATCTACCGCCTTTTGAATGTCATCGAAGGGGATTTGGCGAATTAAATCCTCCGGTAAATTCCACCATTGGCTTTTGAGAAGAGAACGTATCACGTTCTCTTCAAATCTATACCCGATCACGTCCGCAGGTATTCCAGTTACGATAGAGTATGGCGGCACGTTACGGGTCACTACGGCCCGAGCGCCGATGATTGCGCCATCGCCTATCGTCACGCCGTTCTTGATCCATGCGCCATCACCGATCCACACGTCGTTGCCTATAGTGATTGGCTCGATATACCAAAAGCCATCATAGGTCGGCATATCAGGCGTTTTGAAGCCAAGTTCGTCAAAATAAAAGAATGGAGAAGACGACAGAAAGTCTTTCGGGTGGTTCCCGTGTCCAATCACTACCCGTTGCCCGATTGAACAGAAAGAGCCGATCACTGTGCCTACGCTCTGAATATGTGTGTCGGGCGCAGCATAGGTGTAACGTCCGACATGTTGGATAGGGGGAGCCCAAGTCTGAACCGGATGGCGAATTATCTTTTGGTTTCTAAAGCAATTTAGATACCGATCCCACAAGGCATGATCCTTTTGTTCGCTCTGTGGAGCGATCATCAACTGAGGTCGAGCGGCATCCAGCAGCAGCTGCTTCAGGATGTCCCGTATAGCCTTGCTCGGATGAATGTAGGAACCAAGTCGTCTTTTATAATGCCGATAACGAGATATCGGAGCCTGTACGGGTAGCTGGGGTGCTTTGATTGGCTCAGGTGGATCCGATTTTTGAGTGCGCTCGATATTCTCCAGTATCAAGTTGATATCATACCGGGTTCGGCTTTTAATGAAGTTTGTGATGTGCTCGATTTTCTCGATGCTGGAGCCTTGCTCAAAATGCCCGTTAGCAAAGTACAATGCTCGACGCTTAATAAACGGGCATCTGTCTTCTATGAGAACTCGATCGGCGCAACTGATGACGAAATTATACGGAGAGATATTTGCATACTTTTCTGATGGGGAGAAGGCCGCAAACTTGTACCCGCGGGCAGAAAAATATGGGGTCTGGGCCAGCTCGTGCAGATTAACTGAGGCTACGTAGCTGTCGATTTCTGGTAGGTTCTGCCAATAGTTGCGAAAATCCTGGGTAGCAGTGAGTGACCTGCGATACACGACAAAATACGATTGGAGATGTTGAATGTCGTCGCGGTTCTTCACCTTCTCATTAAACCCGGCAAGCCCCCAAAAATCGCAGGGCTTGTCATCCATTCGGGAAAACAATTCTGAAAGCGGAAACACTGGTCCGAATAACGTGAAGTTGGTGACGAGGACCTCGTCAAACTCACCCAAACGATCGTAGCCGATATGCTCAAAAGCATCCTTATAAGCCCAGGCATCAAGGCCGACGTTTTCACGGATAATCAACCGGTTAGAAGAGGCCCGCAGCTTTCTATAGCCATCAGTATTCACTTCTCCGTTCACGACGACAACTATCTCGGAACAGTGCTCGCCTAGCGCTTTTAATGAATGAACGACGTAATCATCAACGATACCGTCAGCATCCCAGAAGAAATATACTAGCAATCGCTTATTAGCAGCTGGACGCGTGACGATAGACAAATTCTTCATAATAAACCCCCGTAGCCCAAACATCATGCCTTGTAGGTAACGATGTGTCGTTATCAAACCGCAATATCATCAACGATCAGTTGCATCCAGATTAATTTCACTCTCACTTTAATTAAGAGGTGTTGCTCACTAAGGCGGCTTTCTCTTTGCCGAAAGGAAAAAGCCCCGGCAAGGTTTCATTAACCGGGGCAGGCGCCTTGGGAAATCTAGCTGAAAGCAACGATAAGCGCCCAGTCGACATTTAGAAGTTAGATTGTAAACAATCCGTATGTATCCGAAAGAAAACCCCGGTGCCGTGTCGCGATCACCGGGGTCCGCGCATGTTTGAAGCGGTGGCTTCATCCGCGCCAATTGATTATCTCACAAAATAAGGAAACCACCAATGGACAAAACCGTGCCTACTGGCGCGGCGCTTAAAGCGTCCAGCCGTAAACCGCGAGCGCAGCCCCACCAACGGCGCCGATGACAGACCAACCAATCATGCTAATCCCCATGAAGCTATGATACGTTTCGGCGGAAATCTTTTTGAAAACTGCAAACACCAAGAGGTTTGCAGCAGCGCCGACGATTAGACCGATACCGTTGGCGACGTAAGCGGCTGGATGAAGCGCCATGCTCTGCATGAAATATGGGCGCAGCAGGAAAGTCGCTCCCAGCATACCTCCGATCAACACAAAAACGGAAACCATTCCGAAACCGGACCATCTTACTAGCATTTGCTCAATTACCTTTGTCATGGGGAAGAGGTCAGGCGGTAATGCCCATTGCTCGTTCGACCGACAACCCTCCGACCGCAAAATCCTCAAGAAAAACCCCGGACTAGCCGGGGCTGTTTGTCAGCGAACTTGCAGTACCTCGCCGGAATACCGGTCGATGACTACCCGCATTTCATCATCGTAACGGTCAACTCCGCGGACGATGTAGACATTGCGTCGACGTGATACGCTGTCGATTTCGTCCATACCTTCTCTCTGAGCGATGCGTGCTGCACGTCGTTCGCTGATACCTTCGCGATATCGCGGGCGATCACTTTCGGGTTCTAGTAAGCGAATGCCGTTCGGGCCGATTTCTATGCTCTGTGCATGAGCAGGAAGAGCGGAAGCCAATACGGTTATCAGTGCTGCGAAAGCTGCAGGTTTGTACATTGTCCATCCAACATTCAGTGGTTCATATCGCCCGCCAATTACCGGCGGCTTTGTACAGCGCCTCGTCGCCAGTGAACATCGGCTTGTGGCTCAATTACGCTAACAAAGCGCATGATCCCGTGATCTTCAAGGCAGTCGACCAGACCCGCATTCCTGGTGGCGCTCGATATACTTCCGGTTCAGCAAATCGACAGCTTCCTTGGCATCGCTCTCGCTGAGGCCGGACTGTTTGTGGCCATCGATAGAGACAATCTCGCCGTTGAATACGTCATAGACGCACCACGTCATATCGCTTTCCCGGCGCATGTCGAAACCATTTCTAATCATAGCCATTCCTCCGATGATCAGATTAACGGCATCGGAATAACGAACGGGCGGCGCTTCCGTTCGATCAATTGGCATTACGCCTCAGAACGAACCGTGCGCGCATAGCACGGATTGAGCTGCCACCTCCAATACAGGACATCCTCATGAACAAAACAACGTTCTTCGCGTATGCGAGGCGCGCGCCTTTTGGCGGCCGTCTTTCGCAGGCGCAGGTCGACGGCACGTCGGCAATTCTCGCCGAAGCTGAGCGCCGAGGCCTGCCAGACGAGCAGACCGCTTATGTGCTCGCGACGGCATTCCACGAGACAGGCGGCAAGATGCAGCCGATCGAGGAAAACCTCAATTACACCAGTGCAGCACGCATCAGGCAGGTCTGGCCGTCGCGCTTTTCCACTGTGCAGAGCGCCCAGCCTTATGTGCGTAACCCGCAGGCCTTGGCGAATAAGGTCTACGGCGGGCGCATGGGCAATACGGGCGCTAACGATGGCTGGCTGTACCGCGGTCGCGCATTGGCGCAGATCACCGGTAAGGACAATTATAAGAAGTACGGCCTTGGCGATAATCCCGACGCCGCGCTGGAGATGGCCACGGCTATTCGCATCCTGTTCGACGGGATGATCAACGGCAAGTTCACTGGCAAGAGGCTGGCTGACTTTTTCGGTAGCGGATGGTCCGCTCCCCAGGATGCGCGCGCGATCGTCAACGGAAGCGATAAGGCCAGCCTCATTGCCGGTTACTACCGCAACTTCCTCGACAGCCTCGTGGCAGCTCGCGAAAAGAAACCTGCCAAGGCGGAAGACGCCAAGCCTGACGACGTGCCGCTGCTACAGGATAAGACCGTCCAGACGATCGTTGCCGGTACGGGCGGCACGCTCGTCACTGGCCTTATCGGTGCGGTTTCCAACCCTTGGGCGTTCGCGACGGTCGCGCTTCTGCTGGTCGCAGCAGGCGCGGGCTTCTGGCTCTGGAAAAGTGGCAGGCTCGAACTGAAGAGGGTGGCGGCGTGAGCCTCAAAAGGATTGCCATTGAATATGACAGCGACGCGGGTACAGCCACGCTGCGGATCGATAACGGCTCGCAGCAGTGGGACAACGCCAAACTCACAGTCTGCGATGCTACCGAGACACGCGACGGCTACTTGCTGCCGTTCACAGGGCAGCATCGCATGCTGATGTTGACAGGAGCGCCGACATGACTTGGCTTTTATCCCTGCGCTCCAAGATCACAGGCTGGGCCGTAGCAATCGCTGCGGCCCTTGCGATTCTGGCAGGCTTACCTCAAGGGCAGGGCGGACAACGCCACAAGCGCCACCGCAGACCGGCTCAAGGCCGCCAATAAAGCAAGGAAGATCGAAGATGAAACCAGCAAACTTGGCGGCGGTGATGTTGACGCTGCTTTGTCTCGGTGGATGCGTGACGGCCGGTAGCTACTGCGACGTAGCGCGGCCTGTCCGCCCGAGCGTCGAGGACAGTCTGACTGACGGCACGAAGCGCCAGATCCTCGCAGAGAACACGAAATTGGAAAAGCTTTGCGGGGTGCGGCCGTGAGGACGCGAATGTGGCTAGCCTGCCTATGGCTGGGCGTAGCAGCAAGGGGGATTATCGGATGACCGGCGCTGAAATCATGGCCGTTGTCGGCTTTATCGTGATGCTGATGGGCTTTCTGTTCGGGCTTTGGAAGTATGTTGAAAGCCAGATCGCGAAAGCTGAAACGCGCAACGCTGCGAAAGCCGATGCTGCAACGGCTCTTGCCAGCCTGACGCGGCAGGAGCTTTCCGACTACAAACTGCGGGCGGCTGAGACCTTCGCCACGAAAGCAGGCATGCAGGAACAGACGTCGCAGATCATGCGGGCCATCGAAAGTGTGGCGCATCGCATCGATGGGCTAACCGAGCGGATTGATAACATCATGGCAACGAGGACGGGGCGGGGGAGGGCATAATGTCTGTGAAATTGTGATGCCACTAAATTGCAGATTCATTTCTTAATCTGAACGTTTGTCGTTTCTAATTTTGTTGATTATGTTTTTGACGGCCTCGTCAATTATGGTGAATTCAGTTGCCATTAATTTTCTTTGGATTATATGATGAGGTTGTAACACCTTGCTAAACGTCCTCAAAAGAGGAGCTGCCACATGACCAACAAAGAACGGACGCAGACGCTACAGGCCCTCCGGGATACCAAAAAGAAGGCAACTGCTTCGAAGGCAGCAGCTCTTAAGTTGCTGAAAGAAGCAGGGCTTCTTACGCCGAAGGGCAATCTGAAAATGAAGTACCGTGAGTCACACAAAGCTGCCTAACGGTGACGTTTGCATAAATTAGCGACTTCCTTTGTGCTCGGCTACCACGGATGCTCTTCCGAGGTGGCCGATAAAGTTTTGGCTGGCGAAAATTTCAAGCCAAGCAAGAATGATTTCGACTGGTTGGGTGAAGGAGCCTATTTCTGGGAAGCGAACCCACTACGAGGACTTCATTACTATCGCGAGTATTGCGCCAGAAAAAAACTGGACTCATCAGATGGTACAGTAGTAGGTGCCGTTATTGATTTAGGTAACTGTTTAGATCTTACCACCTCAGCAAGCGTCGAAATTCTTAAGGAAAGTTACGAACTCACTCGAGTTAGTTTTGAGCAGGTAGGTGTGCCTCTGCCGAGTAACGGTAAAGAACCTGATCTTTTGACCAGGCGTCTCGACTGCGCTGTAATAAATTTGCTTTTTACCTCTCGTGCGCAAAAAAAACTTCCATTGTTCGATACAGTTCGAGGAATATTCATCGAAGGCGAACCTATTTACCCTGGTGCGGGCATTCGCGAGAAAACCCATATTCAGATTGCAGTTAGAAACCCCGAATGCATTAAAGGTGTGTTTCGGGTCAAACCCGCTGAGATCGGAGAGTGACTTCTTTTGATGTCAGGCCGGTCCGTGGACGAGGGGTTAGAAGAATGGCCTCTCAAGAGTGCTCATCTCCTCCAAGTTTGCTTGAACTCTTGGTCAAACCACATTTCCGCATCGTAGCGCGCACCCATTACCGAGCGAAAATCGAGATAATGGGAGTATCCTTTTGAGGATAACCAGGTAATGAAGTCACTGAAGCTCGGGTGCTCAAGTTCCTGTTGCGGTTGCGTCTTTCCCCACTCGTGACAAAGATACCGGATTGCCCGTTCGGCCTCATCTTTTTTCGTGCTGAGTTCCGTTTCTGGGATTTAACTATGAAAACTCACGTTCAATTTCGTCAAAATAAAGAAAGGCGCCCCGAAGGGCGCCAGTCATTTACTTCTTGGTGTCGCCGTAACCGGGCTTAGGTACACGTTCCACCGTGGTCGTCGTTGGCCTATTAACGGCGACGCTCACTGGAATAAATTGACCTGTACGGGAATCGCGACCGACTTTAAAAGTCTTAGACATAGTACTGAACGTACTTTCTCGATGACCTTGATTTTTGGCCCCGATAGTCGTATCCCACCCTTGCTACAGTGATGGATCGACTTGTGTCGCAAGGCGCATCGAAAAATCGACACTACCGAGGCAGGCTGCGAGGAATCGCGTCCTGCCTTTTTTTATTGCTGATTTTCGAATGGAAGTAAACTAGGATAATACAGCGCGTTACACTTATTCTACAAATCCTGTGAATATCTGTCAATATGTAATACGCATAAATGCTTGACTCCGTCCCGAGAACGAGTCCGCAATTGATCCTGTGGATAACTTAGGGTTGCACGTAGGCAGTTTTCAATACCTGTTCCAACTTTGTTCCAGTTATTCACATTTGCCTTTCGGATCTCTCCATTAACACCACATTTATCGAGACATTCCATCCTTCCTTTTGCGCCGCTCACCACGGTTACCAGGACGGCGCCGATCATTTCGTATCTTCTAACTGAAATTCCCGCCTGACCAGATCGGCGATATTCTCACGCCAGTTGGGATCAGTTGCTTGTATCCGGCGCACCAATTCCGCTTCCAACCGAATGGAAATACTCAGCTTTTCAATCGGATTTTTAGGGCGCCCACGGCGCTCACGCCTCCGGTCTTCGTTCATTGGTTACTCCTCTTCCAGATCCTCAAAACAGAAGCTGGGAGATGAACCTTGCCTGAAGGTTACGCGGCGTCTTTCTTATTCCCGCTTGACATCTCATCTCGAGGCTCATTTTCTTTTCACTATCGGACGACCAATCCGCGCCGCGAGTCGGCTACCAAACCAAACACGAGGAGACTGTATGTCCCATGACAGACAGGGCGCGGGTGCGCGCCTTTCACACGAAGAACTCCTGCGCCGAGCGGAGGCTTACCGCGAGCACGGCACGCTGGTTAAGGCTGCGGCGGCGCTTGGCATAAAGAAGTCGGCATTTCACGACAGCATTAAGCGGGCCGCTGAGATTGGGCTGCTGGGTCCGTCACCGACATTGCCCGGCTATGCGATCAAAAGCCTGACCGAGACGCCGAACGGCACTTACGTGCGCCAGACGAAAGAGGCTGGTCCAGTTTATGAGCCGACTGCAGGCCTTGCTGTCAAAGGCAAGACAACGCTCGTCAATGCCGAAGGCCGGGTGATTACTCAGCACATCATGGAGCGGGCGGACGATAAGGCTCGCGCCGAAGCGATGTCGGCAGCTTTGCAAGGCTTCAAGGATGAACTCCCGCAAGCAAAGCCCGTCCTCCCGCCTACGCATACTGCGGGTGACTTGCTGAACCAGTATACAATTACCGATCATCACTTGGGCGCCCTTGCGTGGAATGAAGAAACCGGGGCGGGCGATTACGATTTGAGGATCGGGGAACAACTAATTCTCGACTGGTTTGCCGCGGCTATTGCCCAATCTCCTAACGCCAAGCGTGCGGTCTTCGCTCAGTTAGGCGATTTTCTGCACTACGATTCATTCAAGAGTCTGACGCCAGAACACGGCCACCTTTTGGACAGCGATAGCCGGTATCCAAAGATGGTGCGCGCCGCAATCCGTATCATCCGCACCGTTGTGAGGATGCTGCTCGAAAAGCACGAGCAAGTGGACGTAATCATGTGCGATGCAAATCACGATCCCGCCGGGGAGGTGTGGCTTCGTGAATCTTTCGCTGCGTTTTATGAGGATGAGCCCCGCGTCAACTTCGATACGAACCCGGGAACCTACTCCGTCATTGAGCACGGAGACGTCTCGTTATTCTATCACCACGGCCATCGTCGCGGGACTAAAAACGTGGATTCGATCATGGTCGGCAAGTACCGCGAGATCTACGGCCGCACAAAATACAGTTACGCTCACACCGGCCACCGTCATGCTGACGAACTGCGAACGACCGACCTCATGAAAGTCGAACAGCACGAGACACTAGCCGCTCCAGATGCGTATGGTTCAAACTGGCTTTCTGGCCGCTCTGCCAAAGTAATCACTTACCACAAGAACTATGGCGAAGACGGGCGAGTGATTTTGTCGGCAGCCCGGGTAATGGGCGCCGCGCGTATGCCGATGGCCGCGAATGATAACAAGCCTAGCCGCGCGGCAGCCTGACCACCGCGCCGCCCACGGAGCGGCGCTTTCACCACAAACACGAGGAGAAACCATGCTTGAAGAAGCAGAAGACCGCGCTGCGCGAGCGGCGGTTGAAGGACGACAGATGGGGGCCGGTGGGGCAGTTATAAGTTGCCTGCCAAAACCTTATAACGACAATGTGTCAGTTGCCCAGCAACAGGCACGCAAGCCGCTCGTCATCATTGAAAGCCCTTACAGCGGCGACGTGGAGCGCAACACCAAATACGCCCGCGCGTGCCTTTTGGACAGCTTGCGGCGAGGCGAAGCACCGATTGCGAGCCACTTGCTGCATACGCAGGTGCTGGACGATTTGCGGCCTGATGAACGAGAACTCGGCATTGAGGCTGGACTCGCGTGGTATCGGGTGGCGGAGAAATGCGTGGTCTATGAGAATTTCGGGATGAGCCGAGGCATGGCGGAAGGAACGGCGCGAGCGCGTAGCCATGGCGTGCCGGTTGAATTTCGGCGGTTAGGGGCTTGGAGGGCGGCGGCATGACCAACTTCCACGTAGGCCAGAAGGTCGTCTGCATCGATAGCTCCGTCGGGTTCGAGCAGTTCCTGGAGATCAAGGAAGGCGAGATTTACGAGATCGCCTGGATTGGCCCGTTCGAACACTACACGCAGGGCAGTTTCATCGGCGTTCGGCTGAAAGGCGTCGATCGAGGAGTTTGCCCTCAGTTCGGTTATGACAACCCGCCGTTTGCGGCGCGTCGGTTTCGCCCGCTTGTTCGCGATAAGCTTTCGTCAGTTCGCGGACTGCTTGCAGGCGGGCCGGTGACTGAGAAGTTCGAAGAGCCGAAGCGGAATGTGAGGGAGGAAGTCTAATGGTTCCAGACGCACGAATTGACCGTGAAATTGCTCGTGGCGAACTGGATACCAGAAAGCAGCCCATGCCAAAGCCGGTTCACTTAACAGACCTGGGGCTTCGCGCATCCGCATCCCCCGTCACTTCCGACGGCGGCAGCACAAGCTACTACGAGCTACCTCCTCACGCGACCGAGCTAAACGACCTGATCGAACACAAAGGCATGTCCTTCGCGCTCGGCAACATCTTTAAGGCTTGCTATCGGTTTGGGGAAAAGGATGCGGCTAGTCGAGTGTATGACCTGAACAAAATCATTTATTTCGCCGAACGCCTCAAAACTTTGGAAACGAGAAGAAAAGCGTAGCCAGTAGCGTGCACTCTATGGGTGCTTATCTATGAAAAGAACGTTTTCGCGATGAGCAATCTTCTGAGGGGCGGCCTCTGTTTGTGCACGTCTTCAATATCGCGCCGCGCGGCTTGTCGGGGAAAAGCGGTTTGATCACGCGCCACTAGAAGTCGGTCAGGTCGTATCGGCTCATGGATGGCTTGATTCAGCTTACGTTACTCTTGGAAAGGTACGGCCCATCAACCGGCAGTCGCTAAGGAAGGCCGCATTTCCCCACGATTCTTGACGCCAAAGTTGCCACGGTCCATATAAATGGTGTCGAAAATGGCAGGTCGGTATCTGGTGAGCCCCGACCACTGTTCTTCGGAACGGTTCTTCCAGCCCTTAGCGGGGCCGCGGACCTCGACGGAAGCGAGCGTAACAGCCCGCCCGTCGATGCTGCGTCTTTTCACCTAGATGCATCGTCGGATCGGCTGAGCGCCTCTGTCAACTAAGTGCTGCGGCACGGAGACGAGGAACGTCCCATGTTCACCGACTACATTAAATTTCTTCCCCTGCTCTCGATGTGCGGATGGATCGCGATGTTCGCATCCAAGCATAAAAGCCTGTTCTTAGGCGACTGCATGGGCCTTCTTTACCACTTGGCGCTGGTGCCGGTGGTGGCTCTGCTCCCCGGTACTGTCGAAATCAAATTTGCCGGATACCTCTGGTTATTCAGTGACGCGATGGTCGATATGGCCTCGATCAACGGTGCCGGACACCAGAACGTTTGGACGGCACGGATGTGTGTGCATCTGATGGCATCGATTTGGATAGCGGGTGCTTCCTTCGGTATGACAGGCGCGGCTTGTTTCATCGGCGTTCTTCTGGGCGTGGGTCTTTTCCTGCACGCCCTACTCGGACCGCGTATCGAGCACACAAAGCAGGTTCTGTTCGTATTCGTTTTCCCTGGGATGATCGCTTGGCTCTTGTCGGTTGCCGATTGGCTGGGAGCCTTTTCGTTGACTGTTCCTGTCGGTCGCTGAACTACCTTCGCTTGCCTTACGGGGCATGACAACGTGCGAGCCTATCAAGCAAGCTGAATCTTAGGACGATGCCAAGTTACACCGTCGTTCCCGTTGATGGTTTCACGACTTGGTTCGCGCTATCGTTCAGAGCGTCTCGGATAGCCTGAACGTTCTCAGTGCCACTGGCAGGGCCGGATTGTCAGTCCGGCCGCCTTGGCTGCTTTGACAAACGATTTCCTGGCGGTGTTCGGCAGCCCTTCAAGGTCGGCCAGGCAAGCCTGCAACGCCTCCTCATATTCCTTACCGTGAGCGTCTTCCGGCCAATCCTCAAGCAGGCATCGAGCGGCTGTCGCCGTGTCCGGTACCACGCGGTATTTTCCGATACCGTAAAGCTGGACATCTACTGGTTTTCCCCAAGGCATATTCCCCTCCCGAAGAACTTGCCCTGCCGAGGGACGAGCGACGGCAGGGCTGCGTCAGCGACGGTTCTGGTGCAGGGTGTGCTGTGCTGGCGCCAAGGCAATTGGTTAGACCCCCTCGTGTGAAACTCCGCCTACAACCATTTGTTCCCGCCTAGGCGAGTGGATCGTATTCAACGGGTTGCGCACGAGCCGTCTGCTTTGGACCATTGCTGTTGGCAGCTGGACATTGTTCGATTTCGTGGCGTCTTTCGAACCGTTGGTGGGCCAACCGCGCTGATAGCTCACTGAGATAAGCGTGATCTCTGAGCCCGCTATGGTAAAGCATGATAGTGCACGATGCCAGGTCGGCAGCGGAGTAATCTTGGTCGCTTTCTTCAAGTATGGTCGCAGCATGACTGAAGCAGCTCCGCATGAAATTCACTTCGATAGGATTATATATGCGGCTCGCTTCGCTAAAAAACGGCATTTTGGTCTCCCTTTAGCTTTAGCTAGTAGAAACCCCCACAACTATTAGTTAACCTTGGGCGCTATTAGCCGTTAATACAAATCACAAAACCCCGGACGCAGAAAAAAAGAACCCCGCCTATTCATTGAAAGGCGGGGTAGCGTCAGTGCAGGCTCTTAACGACGCGAATTTGTTTACGGAGACCTTTTAAAACCGGGCAGCGTCCTGGTTGTTCCCAATTATTCGTTTCGATCCTTGCCGGCGTGTCCGACGAACAGTCCGCGTGACACCTCTTGGATAGCTTTCGCGGCTTCGATGGCTGTCCAGCCGGAGTTTTCAGCTTCCTCGATCAGTTCAACGACGCGGAACGCGATTGCTGTCTGACAGTCAATATTACGGTCAGGATATTTGCCGTCGCTTTTCGGACCGGAGATTTTCTTTGAACTCGCCATAAGCACCCTTCCTCATTTTTTGACGAAGGTAGGGCGGGGATTGCGAACTTGTAGTGGCGCCTAGAACAAACTCGGCTGCGCTTCCTCGTTGTCATTCCTTGGCGTCAGGTCGATAAGATCAGCGTCGGCCAGAGGCTTTTGCATTTCCTTGGCTTCGTTCCAGGGAGCCCGCAGCCATGTGTCGATTTCCTCTGTGGTGCGGAGAATAACTGGCATTGCCTTTGGGTGGATCGGCTTCACCACGGCATTCGGGTCGGTGGTCAGGAACGCGAAGATATCGACCTCGACCGGCCCTTCCTTTTTCTTCCTTACACCCTTCCAACTTGTCCATATTCCGGCGAAAGCAAATAGCGGCTTTTCCTCGTTCAGAGCGAACCAGTGCAGCGGCTTGCGCTTGGTCTTCGGGTCCGGTTCCTGCCCATATTCGGAAAAGGAGGTTGCAGGAACGACGCACCGGCTTTCAACGCCTTGCCAGCGTCGCCAATGAGGCGAGGTGAGGTTTCGGATATTCGTTACCCCGCTATCCGCTTCGCCTTTCACATACATCGGCGGCGTCGGCATGCCCCAGCGGAGCATTGCCAACTCTGGCTCATCGCCCTTGAGGTTCCGCAAAACTGGGGCTGGATAGTCGGGAAAGATATCCATCTGCGGATCGATGCGGTTCGTCATATCTCCAAACTTGGGGAACAGGCGGCGCATGGCCTCATGTGTCGTTGTGATGTTGTACAGATTGCACATGCGCTCCTCCTCGTTTGGGGAGAATAGCATTCCTATTTTCGCCGTCCAGCCAGCGCATCCTCGCCTTCCTGCTTGTGGGCGCGACAGAACCATAGCTGGCCATTCGACAATTTATAACCAAAGGTTCCCCACTCCTTACAGCCTTTGGCATAACACCAGTGCACGAACAGACTTCCGGCTTTCGCAACACGGGCGTTGTCGTTCTTGTATTCGGCCATTCTCACCTCGGCATCTTCGTAATTCCAAACTGCGCATCGCCCTTTGCTGTGCATGCCTTGCATCTCAGGCGTCCATGTAGGTCGATGAAGAAGGTATGTGTTCCAAACTTTCGAAGAAGGATCATCCGATCTACCGATCCGATATGTCCGCAGCGACAGCAATAACCATATAGTTCGTACCACTGGAGAAGATCCATAATCCGGGTCGAAGCTGGCATTTCTTGCAGGAAGGGAGGTCGTATTCTCATCGATCAAAGTACGTCTCCCACGGCTTGGATTTCTTGTCCGTCGGGTCGTAAGGCACGCCGCCATAAAGCCGAATGAACTCTTGCTGGCCTTCCTCCGACGCGAATTTCACGATCGAGAAATGATACCCTTCATGATACTGGTAGCCATGCAGGTGATAGGCGCCCAGCCGATGTTCATCCGCGATCACTTCCAAAAGCCGTTGGCGTAATTCGTCTGTCAGATACAATACGACCTGAAACGGGTAATGCTTATTAATCAGGGTTTTCGGCGGTTCGCCGCGTGATCTGCCGCTCATTTCACGAAGACAGTCGGCTTCCATCCTCGGGTATAGCCATGACTGACAGCCATACTGGCTATGGCGACCTCTTTAACGAGAAAATCCCGATCTTTGAGAAGCGCCTCTATCGCGGCTCGCGCATCGCCCTTGTGGTAGGCGAGAACCAATTCAATTTCGTCGTCGTATTCATTTTCCTG
This sequence comes from Brucella intermedia LMG 3301, assembly GCF_000182645.1. NCBI lineage: Bacteria > Pseudomonadati > Pseudomonadota > Alphaproteobacteria > Hyphomicrobiales > Brucellaceae > Brucella > Brucella intermedia. The sequence goes on along the minus strand of NZ_ACQA01000002.1, from coordinate 1,049,505 downwards.
CGCAACCGCACTCATTGTTCTGCTCCATTGAAGCAGACACACACGCCACCAAGCATGTCTGGATTTCATCAGCGCCGCCCGCTGATGTTCCTAAAATGTTCTTGTTTGAGAGGAGAGTCAATCGCGAACTCAGCGCTGTGGAAACTTATGGGATCACCTGTGGATTTCCTGTGCGCATTCGCGGGTTTATCGAACCAAAACCTTCTCCCATTTCCCATCGCCGAACGGTTTGCCGCCATGCCGACGCATAAATGCGCTCATGCACCTTTCGGTAGGAAAACTGAAAACGCAGAAACCAACTCCAGACTTGCGGGCCATGCGATGAGGCAGGCGAGCACCGAGCCGATCAGCATCACGATGCACCTCGCGACGTGCAAACTTCAAGGCGTAAGATTCGGGGAGTGCGACCTGGAACGTTTTCATTAGGCTGCCCTCTTAAAGAGATCGACAGGATGGCCATGGGTGACAGCGAGCCGCGAGAGTTCGACTTCGCGAACTAGGAAGTCGCGGTCTTTCAAAAGTGCCTCGATGGCAGCGCGCACATCTCCACCGTGATACGCGAGAACTTCCTCAATTTCGGCGTCATAGCTTTGGACAAGAGCGTTCATAGGTTTCTCCTGCTTTCATTATATGTTCCTATTTTGTTCTCATTGGAGTTTTCAGTCAAGATGCTAAATTGCGTACCTCAACGTGTTACAAATCGTGCAATATTTTGTGTAACAATATGTGCTACAGTTTCGGACGCGTAACGAAAATAACGCAACAAAAACAAGATACAAGGAAGCGGTTTTATACCAACCGACCGTACCATTGCCCTCACATATTAGCTGCGAGTTTAGAGAAGCGCCGACGCAAGGCCTGTGTGGCGGTTCGCTGAATTGGAACCAATTTCCCAGCCTTCCATTAGGTCTATAGCGGCCCGTTTTAAAGCCGCTGCAACCAACAGGAGGATTTGATCCATGAAACAGGTCAACCCGACTGAGGCAAGGCAAGGACGTGAAGGCAAGCCCGTTCTCATGGTGCTGCTGGTCAGCATTGCGGCGGCGCTGGCCGTCTGGGCGCTGGTTGAAATCTACGGTGCCGTCATTTCTCCCGATGAGAACATGCCGAACGGCGAAAATTCCTTGCCGCCCGCGACGACTGAGACGGTTCCTCCGGCTTCGGCACAGTGAGCGACAAGCGAATAATCCCGGCGGAACCAAACCCCACCATGCCCGTTATCGGGCATGGAACAATTCTGGGAACAATTCTGGGCTGAATTCACGCACGACAATATAGTCAGTCTGCCGGTAGTACTGGCGCGAATGCTGCTGGCAACCCTGCTCGGGTCCATCATTGGCCTTGAACGGGAATGGCGCAGGCGGCCAGCGGGACTGAAGACGCATATGCTCGTCTGCCTCGCCTCGGCTACCTTCACGATCGTCTCGCTGGAACTCGTCAACGTGCCGGTATTCAACGATCAGAATATCCGGATGGACCCTTCGCGTCTCGTGGAGGCGATCACCAGCGGCGTTGCCTTTCTGGCGGCCGGTTTCATCATTTTCGCACGTGGAAAAATAACGGGTATCACGACAGGCGCTGGCATGTGGCTCGCGGCTTCCGTCGGTCTCGCCAGCGGTCTCGGCCTCTGGCATATCGCGATCATGGCGACGTTCATCGCCGTCGCGGTCCTGATCGTGGTGGGAAAGATGGAAAACTCCGTCGGCCCGGACAACAGCAAAGTCGACTGTAAAGTCGGGGGCAAGCCCTCCTGAGCTGCCGTCGGGCCTTATCCCTTTGAGGGATGGATCAGGCTTCGGCGAGCGCCTCGGCAATGCGGTCCTTCAAGGCAAGTCGCTGCTTGCGCAGGTTCGTCTCTTCTTCCTGGCTTACCGGTTCTATCTTCGTTTCCGCCCGGTGGATGCGGTCGTTCACTGAATCATATTCTTCCAGAATCTGGGCAAAACGCGCGTTCTTTGCCTTCAGGGCATGGATGGCTTCGAGCTGACCGGGAAACTCTTCACCGAGCGTATGGGGGGTATTCGACATTCCAAGGCTCCTTCCTTTGGGTTGAAAAGAGCTTCGCAAGCTCGCGAGCGGGTGGCATTGATTGCAATCAAGCCGGGTGGAAAGGAATATGCCGAAACTGCATGGCTGGCATGCAAATGGCGATCTTCTAAGCAGGCGGAACGATCCCCATCTAATGAGTGCGGACGAAGAACTGTCCGTGATGGAGAAAAAAATGTTTACCCGCTTCAATAATCGTTTCGGTCGTGCATTCGCGCAATTCGGTAGCGCCGTTCGTGCCTCTGCCGCTGTGCGCGCTGGTCAGAAGCCCACTGCACAGGACCTTGAGACGCTTGGCATCGACGTCGATCAGTTCCGCCGCATCCAGGGTTAAGCAATCCAAATAGGCGTATGCGTATCTGAGTAAAAAGCCCGGCAGTGCCGGGCTTTTGTTTTTTCAATCTTCGTCCGTCGCCATCTGGCTCAGCAATTCGCCCTTGCCGCGCTGGCGCATGATCATGGGGACGACGACTGCGGCAATCGCAAGCGCGATCAGCACAATCGAAACCCATGAATGTACCAGGGCCATCGGGTTGCCCTGACTGATCTGCAATGCCTGACGCAGGCTTTTCTCGGCCATCGGCCCGAGGATCAGGCCAACGACAACCGGCGCGATGGGATAATGGAAGCGCCGCAGCACATAGCCCAGCACGCCGAACGCCAGAAGCAAACCCAACTCGAATGAGACCGGCAGGCCGAACAGCATCGAGGTGGAGGCATTCGCGCCGATTGTTCCAAGCGTTGCGAAAACCAGAATGCCCGCATAAAGCCAGTGCCGCGGGATGGTGAGCATCTTCACCCACAGGCCGATGAGGGGCAGGTTGAGAACCAGCAGCATGAGGTTGGCGACGAGAAGGCTCGCCACCAGACCCCAAACCAGCGTGGCATTGGTCACAAAGAGGAGGGGCCCCGGCTGCAGGCCGAATTGCTGGAAGCCGGCAAGCATGATTGCCGCGGTCGCCGTAGTGGGCAGGCCGAGCGTCAGGAGCGGCACGAGCGTACCGGCGGCGGAAGCATTGTTGGCCGCTTCCGGTCCGGCCACGCCTTCGATTGCACCTTTGCCGAATTCTTCCGGATGTTTCGAGAACTGCCGTTCCGCCGAATAGGAAAGGAAGCTCGACACATCGGCGCCGCCCGCTGGCATGGCACCGATTGGAAAGCCGATTGCGGTGCCGCGAAGCCACGGCATCCACGAGCGTTTCCAGTCGTTCTTCGTCATCCAGACGGAACCCTTGACGGCGATGACCTCATCTTCTGGCCGAAGCTTTTTCGACACGACCGCAAGGGTTTCGCCGATGGCGAACAGCGCGACCGCCAGTGTGGTGACATTGATGCCATCGAGCAGGTTCGGCGTTCCCATGACAAGGCGTGCCTGACCGGTCAACTGGTCAATGCCGATCAGTCCGAGCGCAAGGCCGATGAAAAGGGACGTCAGGCCGCGCAGCGTGGAATCGCCGAAGGCCGCCGAAACGGTCATGAAGGCAAGCAGCATCAGCGCGAAATATTCCGATGGCCCGAAGGAGAGGGCAAATTTCACGACCCACGGCGCGACGAAGGCGAGTGCCAGAGTGGCTATCAAGCCCGCGATGAAGGAGCCGATGGCGGCTGTCGCCAGCGCTGGTCCCCCGCGCCCGGCCCGGGCCATCTTGTTGCCCTCCAGCGCGGTGACGATGGATGCGCTCTCGCCCGGCGTATTGAGCAGGATCGACGTAGTCGAACCGCCATACATGCCGCCGTAATAGATGCCCGCGAACATGATGAGGGAGCCTGACGGGTCGAGCTTGTAGGTAACGGGCAGGAGCAGCGCGACGGTGAGTGCCGGGCCGATGCCGGGCAGCACGCCGACGGCGGTGCCCAGTGTTACGCCAATCAGCGCATAAAGAAGATTCGATGGTTCAAGCGCCACCAGAAGTCCGTTGGCGAGAAGTGCGACAGTATCCATGAGGGCACTCAGCCTTTAAAGCATTTCCAGCAAATGCGCGAAGCGATTTACGTAGGATAATGCGACAAAACAAGAAAGCATTTCCAGCAAAAGTGCGAAGCGGTTTTGCGTAGGATAATGCGACAACACAAGAATGCATTTCCAGCAAAGTGCGAAGCGGTTTTGCGTCGGATAATGCGATATCACGAGGACTTAGGGCATTTCCGTCGTTTCAGCCGAAACGGGGAATGCTCTAAACGAATTGTTCGAGCCAGCCAGACGGCAACGATAGCTGCAGGCCGCGTGCAAAGATGAACCAGATCACGAAGGCAAAAACGATGCCCACGGGAACGCTGATCCAAAATTTGCGATAGCCGAAGCCGCGTGCGGTCGCTGCGAAAAGCAGGCCGGTGGACAGGGAAAAGCCGACAGTCTTCATCGTCAGCATCTGGAGGGCCAGACCGCCGATTATCCACGCCATCGGCGCGATTTCCTGATGCTCACGTTCGGGGAAGTCGCCGCGAAGCGCCTCGAACACGGTCCAGATCGCGAGGCCGAACAATCCGGCTGCGACGACATAGGGCACGGTTTTCGGGCCGACCGGGGAATAGCTCGTCACATCGTTGCCATAGGTTGTCGACCAGGCAATGGCGATGGCGACAGCTGCGAGAACGAGAGCGATGACGAGTGCGGCGAAGTCTGGCGCCGCCCTTTCGGGGCGGCGCTCTTCATGCTGGCCTGATCCTGTCATTTGACGAGACCGATTTCCTTGAGGATGGTTTCAGTCGCGGCAACGTCCTTGGCCAGTTGCTCCTTGAATGCCGGACCGGCAAGGTAGGTATCCGCCCAGCCCTTGTCCTTCAGCGCCTTCTGCCAGGATTCCGACTTCACCATCTTCTCGATATCGGCATTGATGGCAGCTTCCTGCTCGGCAGTGATGCCGGGAGCCGCGCCGACCATGCGCCAGTTCTGGATCGAAACGTCCACGCCGCCTTCCTTGAAGGTCGGTGCGTCGATGCCTTCCACGCGCTCGTCGCTCGAAATGCCGATGATGCGCAGCGTACCGGCCTTGATCTGCGATTCGAATTCACCGTAGCCGGAAATGCCGACGGTCACCTGATTGCCGAGAATGGCCGCCAGCGCCTCGCCGCCGCCAGAGAAGGCAATGTAGTTGACCTTGGTCGGATCGACGCCTGCGGCCTTGGCAAAAAGGCCTGCGGTGATGTGGTCTGTACCGCCTGCGGAGCCGCCGCCCCACGAAACCGAGCCCGGATCGGCCTTGAGCTTCGCGGCAAGGTCGCCAATGTTCTGGATGTCGGAAGAAGCCGGAACGACGATGGCTTCATATTCGCCGGTAAGGCGGGCAATCGGCGTGATCTGTTCCAGGGTAACCGGCGATTTGTTGGTCAGGATCGCGCCGACCATGACATAGCCGCCCACGATCAGCTGGCTCGGATCGCCCTTGTTCTGGTTCACGAACTGCGCAAGGCCGATGGTGCCGCCAGCGCCGGGAACGTTGATGACCTGCACGCTGCCGGAAATCTTTTCGTCCTGAAGTGCGCTTTGCATCGTGCGCGCTGTCTGGTCCCAGCCGCCGCCCGGAGCAGCAGGCGCAAGCACCTTGTAGTCTTCTGCGGAAGCAGAGCCTGCCATAGCCAACGCCGCTACCGACGTCAGGGCCAGAATAAATCTACGCATATGTCCTCCCAACGGAATATATTGCCGCCCTGCGGCGGACCTCCCCAAAGTCCCGCTTTCCTAGCGGGAGCAAACTACATGGAGATTAGCGAAAACAAATTCAATAGGCCAGCATATGCGACAATAGTTTGGCCGCAATTTAAGTGACACGCTTTCGAATCGCTTGAAGATCGCGCGCCGGAAATAGCCGTCGAGACCTGCTTGACGGCGGCAGCGGGCCAACGTAATAGTGTAACGACGGTTCCCCGACCGAGAGCGAAGGGGATTAATAGGGAACACGGTGAGGACGACCCGAAAAGGGGCCGAGACCGTGGCTGCCCCCGCAACTGTAAGCGGATTGCCGTTCATCCTCGTGACGTTGAAAGCGTCATGCCACTGCGCCGGAGAAACGCGGGAAGGCAGATGAACAGCAGATATTCGCGAGCCAGGAGACCTGCCGTCTAGTGTTGTCCATTGTCACGGGCGGGGATGCCCGGAGCAGGAGCCGGTTATGACAGTTTTCCGCGTCGCAGGACGCTTCCTTCCATCGTCATCGCATGATTTCGACATGTCCCCGGATATGCCTGTCCGTCTTTCGCGCGGGATTTTTTCCGCCGCCTGACAGGGCTCGTTTCTCTTATCATTTTCGGGGATTCCCATGAAAATTCCAGGCAATATGCCGTTTCGTGCCGCTCTCTGCGCGGTCGCATTTCTGGCAGCCGGTCCGGCTGCACAGGCAGCAGAAACGCAATATCCGCTGACGCTGAAAAACTGCGGCCGTGATGTCACCTTCAAGCAGGCGCCAAGCCGCGCCGTTGCGGTCGGGCAGAGCAGCGCAGAAAATTCTCTATAGCCTCGGTCTCGGCGACAAGCTTGTCGGGACGGCGGTCTGGTTCGGCCCTGTCCTCAAGGGTTTCGAGGAGGCCAACGCCAAGGTAAAGCGGCTCGCCGATAACGATCCCAGCTTTGAAAGCGTTCTGGCGGAAAAGCCGGAAATCGTGACGGCTGATTTTCAGTGGCATGTCGGGCCCACGGGCATTGTGGCAAAGCCGGGAACAATTCGAGGAGCTTGGCATTCCGGCCTACACGTCGCCATCCGATTGCGTCGGCAAGGATAATTCCGGTGGCGGCGACGGCGTTCGCACGGCAGCGTTCAAGATGGATATCGTCTATCAGGAAATCACCGAACTGGCGGAAATCTTCAACGTGCAGGACCGTGGCGAGAAACTCGTCGCCGACTTGAAGGCCCGCGAAGCAGCGGCGCGTGAGAAAATTTCGTCCAAAGGCGAAAATCTTTCTGCAGTCGTCTGGTTCTCCAGCACACAGGTTGACGCTGACCCCTATGTGGCGGGCAAGTTCGGTGCGCCCGCCTATATTCTTTCGGCGCTCGGCATCAGGAATGTGATCGACAGCGAGGAAGAATGGCCGACAGTCGGATGGGAGACGATCGCGAAATCGAGCCCGTCGATGATCGTTGCCGCAAAGCTGGATCGCCGCCGCTATCCGGCTGATGACATTGCCGTCAAGCGCCAGTTCCTCGACAATGATGCTGTCACGAAGCTGATGCCTGCGGTGAAGGACAAGCATGTCTTCGACATGGATGCGCAATCGATGAGCACATCGCTTCGCGTGATCGAGGGCATCGAAACGCTTGCCGCCGATATCGCCGCCTCGGACCTCGACAAGTGACGGCGCGGGCAACAGCAACAGGCTTGAAACGCAAGGGAAGGGCACGCTCCGGCGTGTCTTTCCTGGTCTTTTCCCTTGTCCTGCTTCTCGTCGCCCTTTGGCTTGGGGCTGCGATAGGCGAAACGGCGATACCGCTCGACGTGGTTGCCAAGACTGTGGCCAACCGGGTGTGGAACGCCGGATATGCGCTCGAACCCATCGATGAGGGCATCGTCTGGAGTTATCGCCTCAGCCGTGCCGTCATCGCCGCATGTTGCGGCGCGTCGCTGGCAATATCCGGCGTCATCCTGCAATCGCTGCTGCGAAATTCACTTGCCGATCCTTACATTCTTGGAATTTCTGCGGGTGCTTCGACCGGGGCTGTCGGCGTCGCCATTCTCGGCATCGGCGCTGGTGTGCTATCGCTTTCGCTGGGCGCTTTCATCGGAGCCATCGTTGCCTTCTGCCTTGTGTCCTTGCTGGCGCTGCGGGCAGGGCGGGGCAGCAGCGCGATCATCCTCGCCGGCATTGCCGGTTCACAGCTTTTCAATGCGCTGACATCATTCATCGTCACCAAGGCTGCAAATGCAGAACAGGCACGCGGCATCATGTTCTGGCTTTTGGGCAATCTTTCAGGCGTCCGCTGGCCGGACGTCATCCTTGCCCTGCCTGCCTGTCTGGTGGGCCTTGCCATCTGCCTGTGGCATTCACGGGCGCTGGATGCCTTTACCTTCGGAACGGAATCCGCAGCTTCGCTCGGCATACCGGTCCGGCGCGTCTATGCGGTGCTGATCGGCGTCAGCGCCATGATGACGGCGGTCATGGTTTCCATCGTCGGCTCTGTCGGGTTCATCGGGCTTGTCATTCCCCATGCCGCCCGAATGGTGGTCGGGGTTCGGCACGGCAGGCTGTTGCCTGCGGCGGCACTGATTGGAGCAATCTTCATGATCGTTGCCGATATCCTGTCGCGCATAATCATTCCGGGCCAGGTGCTTCCGATTGGCGTCATCACGGCATTGTTCGGTGCGCCCGCCTTCGCCCTCCTGCTCGGACAAAGAAGGGCGTCGTCATGATCCTTTCGGCACGCAATGTCGGCTGGTCGGCGGGCAATGTCGAGATTTTGCGCAATGTTTCGCTAAACGTGGCGGAAGGTGAATTTCTTGGCATCATCGGGCCGAACGGATCGGGAAAGACCAGTTTTCTGTCCCTGCTTTCCGGCGTGCGCCGGTGCCGTGTCGGCGAAGTGAACCTTTGCGGTGCGCCCATCGGCAGTTTCAGCCGTCGCGAGATCGCACGCCGGCTGGCGCTGGTCGAGCAGCAGGCGGGCACCACGGAACGCATCACGGCGCGTCAGGCGGTTGAACTGGGGCGGACGCCTTATCTGGGCGCGCTGTCGCCATGGTCGGCGGAAGATGATGCAATCGTTGATCAGGCGCTGGCCAATGTCGATATGGGGCATCTGGCCGACCGCTACTGGCACACGCTTTCGGGCGGGGAGCGGCAGCGACTGCACATAGCCCGCGCTCTGGCGCAGGAACCACGGATATTGCTGCTGGACGAGCCGACCAATCATCTCGACATCGGACACCAGATCGGGCTGCTCGATCTTGTCAGCCGGCAGAAACTGACGGTCGTGGCTGCCTTGCACGACCTTAACCACGCCGCGATGTTCTGCGACCGTATCGCGGTCATGGACCGGGGAAATCTCGTCGCGCTGGGCACGCCCCGCGAGGTGTTGCGGGCAGAGCGCATCGCCGAGGTCTTCGGCATAGAAGTCGACGTCGAGCACACGGGCATCGACGGGTGCCATATCCGCTATCGAGCGCCGGACCGACGTTCTGTGAAACTCAGATATTCGGCTTGACGGGGGTGAGAGGATTGAACAGCAGCCCGCGACGGTCATTATCCTGCTTCATGCGGGCATCCTAATAAATATGGTAGCAAGTAGGATTATAAAATAGAAGTTACTAATATAGATACTTATGAAATAATACTAACATTATGATAAGCTGCATGTTTTATTCAATTTAATCACAGTAAATTGACCGTATTTATTGACAATCTGTTTTCATGGCGTTGACGATGGCGTTATAAAGCCTCAGCGCATCAGGGCATATGCACTGAATGCAAGGCGTAGCCTTGTCTCTAGGTGTATTGCAGAAGGACAGAAGAGATCATTCTTTGATTTGTTCCGTCATTCTCGGTCCTGATATGCGGGTCTCTCTGGCTTTCGGCCGGAAAGATCCGTTTTGGATCAAGAAACAATATTGGCACGCCCGCATTAACGGGCGTGCGGCAAATGCAGTTATTTCAATGAATTACTCTATTTATAATGAGCGGCGGCTTTTCATTTTGGAAAGCCGCCGTAATTTTTCTCAGGGATATTGAGCACCGGTGACGGTGAGATAGACTGCATAAAGCGACTTCGTCGCGGCGATGAAAAGCCGGTTGCGGCGCGGACCGCCAAAAGTCACGTTCGCGACTGTCTGCGGCGTTCTGATCTTGCCGAGGAGCGTGCCTTCCGGGGAGAAACAGTGCACGCCGTCGCCGGCGCTGGTCCACAGGTTGCCGTCCGTATCGAAGCGGAAACCATCCGGCAAGCCATTATCGATGGTGCAGAAGACCGTACCGCCGGTGACCCGTTTGCCGCCATCCACAACGTTGAAGACGCGGATGTGGCGCGGTGCGTTCTCGTCGTGGCTATAAGCGCTGTCGGCAACATAGAGCTTGGTTTCGTCAGGGGAGAAGGCAAGGCCGTTCGGCTGATGGAAATCGGTGATGATCGCATCGAGTTCGCCCGTTTTCGGGTCAAGGCGATAGACGTTGCGTGTCGGCTGTTCGGGTAGGGCCTTGAAACCTTCATAATCGGCCATGATGCCGTATGTCGGATCGGTGAACCAGACGGTTCCGTCTGAACGCACAATCACATCATTGGGGGCATTGAGCTTCTTGCCCTGGTAGCTGTCGGCAAGCACGGTGATGCTGCCGTCCGGTTCGGTGCGGATGACGCGGCGACCGCCATGCTCGCAGGTGACGAGGCGTCCTTCGCTGTCGCGCGTATGGCCGTTTGAGAAATTGGATGGCTGGCGGAATACGGAAACACCGCCTTCTGGCACCCAGCGCAGAATGCGCTGGTTGGGAATGTCGCTCCACAAAAGGCAGTTCTGGTCACCGAACCACACCGGACCTTCCGCCCAACGACAGCCGCTATAAAGCTCGTCCAGATCGGCGCTCGGCACGATCATCTGCTTGAAACGTTCGTCGTGGATTTCGTAAATCGAAACAGTCTGTAGCAAGGAAAATTACTCCGGGAAAAACTATCGTGCGGCCCGACGGCCACTGGCGAGGATGATCACCGCAATGATGGTGAGCCCGGTCAGGACGAGGCGGACACCGGCGCCGAAACCATAAGTGTTGAGCATCGAGACGATGAGGAACATGAACAGGGCGGCGCCCCAGATGCCGGGGATGTTGGAATCGCCACCGGCAACCGCCGTACCGCCAATGATGACGACAGCAATCGACATCAGGAGATATTCCGCCCCCATGTTCAGCGCCGCGCCGCCCGAGAAACAGGCAAGCAGGAAGCCGCAGAGCGAGGCCAGAACGGCGCAGAGCAGATAGGTGACGAAGCGCGTGCCATCGACGGGGATCCCGGCCATGCGCGCCGCGAACGGGTTCTGGCCGATTGCAGAAATCCAGCGCCCGTAGATGCTCTTTTTCAGGAGTACCCAGCCAATAACCGACAGGATCAGAGCCACTATGGCGACATTGGGAATGCCGAAGGTCGAGGCTGTGGTGAACTGTGCCAGGCTTTCCGGCGGTTTCACGCGCAGGCCGCGATTGCTCCAGATGGCCGTTGATTGGATCAGGAAGCTCATCGACAAGGTGGCGATGATGGGCGGAATGCGCAGGAGCTTGATCAGCGCATAATTGCAGATACCGACGGCAAGGCCGATGAGCAGCGCCACAGCGAGCCCGGCGAGGATCATTCCCTCCTGGGAATCCATCAGCTTCAGCGCCAGCGTTGCGGCGAGCGTCATGTTGGCGGGAACCGACAGATCGATATTGCCGGGGCCAAGCGTGATGACGAACATCTGGCCGAGACCGACGATCACCGAGAAGGATGCAAAGGTGAAGGCAGCGTGGGAAAGCCCGTGCGCGCCTGCGCCTCCGGTGAAAAGGATGGTGATGATCCACACGGCGACGGTCGCGATGAACGACCATATCCATGGGCGGCTGGTAAGCAGGGCGAGACCGTTCATTGCTTTTTCTCCCTCTTTTCGAGGCGGTTGAGGAAGAGGCGCAGGGCCAGCACCACGATGAGAATGCCGCCTTGCGCTCCGATCTGCCAATCCGGTGAAATGCGCATGAAGGAGAGGAACGATCCTGCAAGCGTCAGTGTGAGCGCGCCGATGACAGCGCCGATAGGCGAGACGCGCCCGCCGACGAATTCACCGCCGCCCAGAATGACGCCTGCGATGGAGAGAAGCGTATAACGTAACGCGATATTGGCATCCGCCGATGTGGTGAGGCCCACCAGCGCAATACCTGCAAGCACCGCGAAGAAAGCAGCCAATGCATAGGTTCCGGCGCGGATCATGGTGACAGACCAGCCGGCGCGCTCGATGGAGCGCGTGTTGCCGCCTGCGCCGCGCATCAGCACGCCGAAGGTCGACCGCATCACGATGAAATGCGTGACGAACGCAATCAGAATGCTGGCGACAATGGCCATCGGCATGAAAGGCGGCTTGGCGGTCATGATCCACCGCGCCCAGTCGGGAGCCTGGCCACCCGGCGATGGCAGAAGGAGGACTGCGAACCCGCCCCAGACGAAGCTCATGCCCAACGTGACGACGATGGATGGCAGGTTGCGCAGATGGATCAGCGCGCCGAGCGCCGCATAAGCCGCGATTGCGGCGGCAAGGATCAACACCCCGATGACAGGAGCGGTGTGGAGGTAGGTCGCGGCGACGCAGACCACGAAGCTCACGAAGGTGCCCATCGAAAGATCGAGGTCGTTGACGGCCATGATCAGCATCTGTGCGATGGTTGCCAGTGCGATCGGGACGGCAAGGTTGAACAGGAGGTTCAGCCCGGTGTAGCTCATGGCACGCGGCTGCATGTAGAAGACGGCGGCCAGAAGCAGGACCAGCGAGAACACCGGCGTCAGCAGGCGGATGGTGGAAGAGGAGAGGCGCATTATTCGTGACCTCCCTCGAAGGATGCGGCAAGCACGTTCTTTTCCGTAATGTCTTCGCCGGTCAGTTCAGCAACGATAGCGCCGTCGCGGAAAACATAGACCCGGTCGCAAAGTTCGATTTCGTCCATTTCGGTGGAATACCAGACGAAGGTGCGCCCGTTTTCCGCCTCATGGCGCAGAATTTCATAGACTTCCTGCTTGGTGCCGACATCGACGCCACGCATCGGATCGTCCATCAGGATCGTATGCGCGCTGGTTGCCAGAGCGCGGGCGAAGAGCACTTTCTGCTGGTTGCCGCCCGACAGCGACAGGATACGGTTGCCCATATCCGGCGTGCGTATCTGGATGCGGTCCTTCCATTCTCCGCCGAGCGCGTCTTCCCCGGTCTGGTCGACGAGTTTCAGCGACGAAAGCCGGTCGAGCGAACTGACCGTGAGATTGTGCAGGATGCTCCACAGCGGAAAAGTGCCGTTGAGGCTGCGGTCGCCTGCGACGAAGGCGATCTCGCAGGTGCGGGCCGGTATCCAGTTGGGGCGTCGCGCATAGTAAAGGTCGAGCAGCATCCTGGTCTGTCCGTGCCCTGCCAGACCGGCGAGGCCGATGACTTCGCCCTTGAAAGCCTGAAACGGCTTTATGTCGGCGGCGCGCTTTGCGAGGGACAGAACGGGCGAGCCGGTGGCATCGGTCTTTGCGACGCGGCGCGCCGCTTTCTCGCGCTCCACGCTGCCCATGGCCTCGACGAGGCTGCGATTGGTAAATTCGCTGGCGGCGCGATTGGCGACGACCTTGCCGTCCTTCATCACCACGATGCGGTCGGAGGTGGAGAGAATTTCGCCCAGCATGTGCGAAATGAGGATAACGGCACCGCCGGTTTCAACGAAGCGACGCACATAGGCCATCAGTTGCGCGGCAATGCCTGCATCGAGCGACGAGGTCGGCTCGTCGAGAATGACCAGTTTTGGCGCAGTACCGGGAGCGGTGAAGTTGATTGCGATTTCCACCATCTGCCGCTCGGCAATCGACAGTTCGTCGATGGTCGCGCTGCTTTCGATCTTGTGGCCCGGAAAAATCTCGTTGAGTTTTTTGGAAATCAGTTCAACGGCCTTGCCACGCCAGTTCGCGCCTTCGAGGTCGCGTTGCATGATGCGGACATTCTCGGCAATCGTCAGGTTGGGGAACAGCGACAGTTCCTGAAACACGCAGCGCACGCCGTGCTTGCGCGCCATCGCCACGCCATGTCCGGCTTCGCCGTGATAGGAAACGCTGCCTTCGTGCGGCGACAGCCCGCCATTGATGACATTGACGATGGTGGATTTGCCCGCGCCATTGTGCCCCACAAGCCCGACACACTCGCCTTCGCGGATCACGAGTTCGGCGCCATCCAGTGCTTTCACCGCACCGAACTGCACGCGGATATTGCGCGCGGCGACGACCTCTCGTTTCTCTGCTGCTTCTGTCATACGTTCATCTGACTGCTGGAAATGCTGAATAAGGTGACGGAAAAGGGCGGGAACGAAACCCGCCCCGATCGTCTGATGATGCAACGCGCTGCTTATTTCGCGGCGTCGATGACCTTCTGCGCGTCTTCAAGCGAATATTCGACATTCGCGACGCCACCCTTCTGGGTGTTGGCAAGGTCCTTGTCGAGCGATTCCTGGCTGACACTGAGGAACGGAACCACAAGGTCCTTCTTCACGTCCTTGCCGTCGAGAATCTGCTGGGCAACCCAGAAAGCAAGCGTGGATACGCCGGGTGCAATCGAAACCGACATGGTTTCGTAGCCGTTGGCGTCCTTCTGCTGTTTCCACCACTGCAATTCGTCCTCACGATTGCCCATGATGATGATCGGCGTTTCGCGCTTGGCGGCGGCGAAAGCCTGCGCAGCGCCGTAACCGTCGCCACCCTGCGTCACGACCGCATCGATTTTCGGCAGGCTTGGGAGAATGCCCGCGACGGCACGCTGTGCGACGTCTGCGGCCCAGTCGCCATTGACGGAACCGACGATCTTGAATTTAGGATGTTTCTTCACGCCTTCTTCGATGCCGGCATGGATATTGTCATCGACGGAAACACCGGCAAGGCCGCGAATTTCGAGCAGGTTGCCGCCATCCGGGAGGCGCTTGGCAAGATAGTCGATCTGGCCTTCACCCATCGCCTTGAAATCGACCGCGATGCGCCAAGCACAAGGCTCGGTCACGATGCCGTCGAAGGAAACGACCGTGATGCCCGCATCGCAGGCTTCCTTGATCGCGCCATTCAAGGCGGTCGGCGAGGCGGCATTAATGACGATGGCGTCATAGCCCTGCAGGATCATGTTCTGGATCTGCGCGGCCTGTTCGGTCGCCTGGTTTTCAGCCGTCGTGAACGGGTCGGCAGCAGCCACCACGCCGGCCTTCACGGCTTCCTTGGTGATCTTGTCCCAGCTTTCCAGCATGGCCTGACGCCATGAGTTGCCAGCATAATTGTTCGAGAATGCGATCTTCTTCGACGATGTGTCGGCCATTGCGCTGCCTGCGGCCAATACGCCTGCCAGTGCTGCGGATGCGAAAAGGATTTTTGCGAGTTTCATTCATTCCTCCCAGTTGCCAGTATGCGACCCGCAGCGCCCCGGCACTTCGGATCGTCTGAATTGATTGTGGCGCGAGCCTCCCGCACCGCCGCTCCTCAACGGCACCAGTCCGCGCCTGATGCGATTTTTCACTCTTGTATCGCGGGCAATTTTCTGGTGAAGCGAGGATGAAAGAAGAGAAGCCTTCTGTGAAGGCCCATTGAAGCAACTGACTTGCGGGTTCCCGCAGCAAAATTGCGGAAACCCGCAAGACGCGCCGAGGATGTCGCGGCGTATTATAGCTTCATGAGCGGTTTGCGTTCTGGAGGAGAGACGCTTGCTTGAACTCGCCCCCCAAAGGTTGCTCGACCACTATCTGAATATTTCCAGATTGCTGGCGGGACAACTCGACTTCGATTCCATCATCCGGGCGGTGGCGGCGGAGATCACGCATATCGTGCCCTATGACCATCTGGACGTCTGCATCAAGACGCTCGATGGCAAGTTCCATATCGCCTATGAGAGCGGCATATCGACGGACTGGAGCCGCAATCCGCCCGCACCGCTTTCCGGCAGTCCCATTCGAACTGTGCTTTCCGGCGAGGCCGATCATCTTCTCACTGACGATGCGCGCACCGATCCGCGCTTTCATTTTACGGGTGCTTTCTCCAGACCCATCATCGAGCACGATCTGAAGGGCCGCCTGCATGTGCCGCTGAAGGCGCAGGGCGATATTATCGGCGCGCTCAGCTGTTCCAGTCTCACTCCCGCCTGCTACACCATGCAGGATGTGGAAAATGCCCAGTCGATTGCCGATCTGCTTACCCCGTATTTCTTCGCGATCCGTGCGGCGGAACAGGCCAAGCGGTCCGCCATTGTGGAAGCGGAAGCACGAGCGCGGGAGGAAGGCTTGCGCTTCGGCGCGCTTAAACTGACGGAAGCGCTGGAAATCGAGCGCCACCGCATCGGCATGGACCTGCATGACCAGACGCTCGCCGATCTGACACGACTGGCGCGCCATGTGGAGCGGCTCACCCATGCGCCGGACCTCTCCGGCGAACAGCTTGAGCCGCTGTTTCGAGGGCTCCAGCATTGCATGCATGATCTTCGGCAAATCATTGAAGAAGCAAAGCCTTCGATCCTCCAGCTGTTCGGTTTTGTGCAGGCGACGGAAAACCATCTGGGCCGTTCGGTGCGCGACAGCGGATCGTCCGTCGAATGGACGCTGGATGACAGCAGCGGCGGCATGGCGGATCGGCTGGAAGAAACGGTCGCGACTTCGCTGTTTCGCATCGTGCAGGAGGCAATCAACAATGCAATCCGTCATGCTCATGCAAGCCGGTTGCGCGTTGCTTTCCGCAACAAGGGCGGTCGCCTCCATGTTGAAGTGGCGGACAACGGCATCGGTATGGATCGCCATACGCAGCGTCCCGACGTAGGGCATGGGATCGACAATATGCGCACACGCGCGCGGTTGATTTCTGCGAGTTTCGCTATCAGGAAAAACGGGGAAGGCGGCGGCACCAGTGTGACGATTCACCTGCCTGCGGAAATGTGCCGGGAGGGCGGAGGATAAAATGCATGTTCTGATCGTGGAAGATGATCCGTTGCACCGCGCCTATCTCGGCGAGGCCGTGCGGGCGGCGCTGCCGGAATGCAGCGATGTGCTGGAAGCTGAAAACGGGTCGGCGGGCGAGAAACTCGCGCGCCAGCACAGGGCCGCCCATATCGTCATGGATTTGCAGATGAACGGGCGCAACGGCATCGAAGCCGCGCGCACCATCTGGAAGGAAAATCCCGAAACGCGCATATTGTTCTGGTCGAACTATGCCGACGAAGCCTATGTGCGCGGCGTGTCGCGCATCGTGCCGGAAGGGGCGGCTTACGGCTATGTTTTGAAGTCCGCATCAGACGACAAGCTGCGGCTGGCATTGCGCAGCATCTTCGTCGAGGCCCAATGCGTCATCGACCGCGAGGTGCGCGGCCTCCAACAAAAGAGCCTTGGTCATGCCAGCGGTTTCAGCGAAAGCGAATATGAGATTCTGATCGATATCGCGCTGGGGCTTACGGATCGCGTCATTGCGCGCCGCCGCAATCTGTCATTGAGAAGTGTCCAGAACAGATTGCAGCAACTCTATGAAAAACTTGGGGTTTATCAGGAGAAGAGCGAGCCGGATGAGGGGCGTTTCAATCTGCGGGCGCGCGCGGTAACGGTCGCGCTTTTGCGCAAACTGCTGAACTACAGCGCGCTTGAACGCGCCGA
This sequence comes from Brucella intermedia LMG 3301, assembly GCF_000182645.1. Classification (NCBI taxonomy): domain Bacteria; kingdom Pseudomonadati; phylum Pseudomonadota; class Alphaproteobacteria; order Hyphomicrobiales; family Brucellaceae; genus Brucella; species Brucella intermedia. The sequence continues at coordinate 1,032,179 of NZ_ACQA01000002.1, read as the reverse complement.
AGTCGAACTGAACGAATGGCTGGCAGCATCGGCCCGAAAATCGAATCCGATTTTCGGAAAGCACGACGCGTAGTTTCAGGACGCCATAGCCGCTTTCAGGCGTGGCTGCTCCAGGTCGAGACCGAGTTCCGAGGCGCGGTCGATAACCGGCGCGAAGCGGCGGCGCTTCTTCTCCTCGTGGTTGGAAGCAATGTCTGCGATACGGTGCTTGAGGAAGGGGTTGAGAAACCGTTCCCGCACAGAATCCACATAAGCCGCTGCCTGGTCTCCGAGACCATCCGCAGCGAAAACCGGCAGGACTTCCTCGCGCCAGACTGTTTCCAGTTCACGCCGGATCGTTTCGTCCTGCATGGCTTCCAGCACGATCTCGTCTTTCGGGCGGCCGCCCTTCAGCCATTGCTCTGCGATGAATGTATGGCCAAGGTTGAGCAGATAGAGCTTCAGATGCTCATAGCGCGCGAGATCGTCGGTGACGACGATATCTTTGTGTTCGCAAGGCAACGTCAGGCCGTCGGCCTTCTCGATTGCCCAGAGCGCATAGGGTTCGGCGACGGCGCCGATCGGCTCGATGGGTTCGGAGACGATACGATCGACAAGGCTGTTGGCGAAGACGCAGCGGGTTTCGAGCCATTGCACGAAACTGTCCGGCAGTTTCCAGTCATGGGCGAGATCGATCAGGATTGAGCGCAGCTTGTCGCCATTGCGCGAGATCAGCTCGCAGGGAAATACCGACAGCGGCGCATCGGGATTGTGCTGCCAGCGATGATGCAGAAGCACCAGAAGCTTGGCCGGAAAGCTCTTCGGCAAAGCTTCCGGATTGGCAAGAAGCGAACTGTCATCGCTCTTGTCGAGCTCAAAACCCTTGTCGCCGGTGTTGGAAAGAATCACATCGACACTGGCGCCAAGGTCTAGAATCGCAGGCCAGTCTTGATGGGCGGAATAGGCGGTGGTGACGGCTCGCGCCTGATATTCCTTCTCGAAGGGTTTCCCGTCGGCCAGTCCGCGGATCATTACCGGATAGCTGCGGGCTTCGTTCAGGGCTGCGATCCGCTGGCTGCTCTGCGGATTTGAAGTGGTCTGCACGACGGCGATTGTCCCGATGGCTTTGCCCTCGGCAAGCGCCTCCGAAACAAAGAAATCGACATGAGCCAACAGAAAACGACTGGTGCCGAACTGCAGGATCGCTGGCTTTTCGTGCATGACCTTCTCCCATAAATCAGTGGTTTTAACTAAGCGATGCAGGGCAAATTGGTCAAGCCAGTGGAGAGATTTAACGGCCGAATGATTTCAGCGCAGATGTGGAAATGTGCAATTTGCCGCAATTCTTTGGGTTTTTGCGTATATTGCGCTTCGTTTCGCTTGCTAATATGGTAAGGCCAATTCGAGGAGAGGCGAATTGGGAGCATCATGAGCGACTTTACGGCGACCGCGGAACCGCGCAGGCTTTATCAGCAGATTGCAGACCGGGTGAGAAACCTCATTCAGGACGGCCAGTTTCCTGCTGGCAGCAGGCTTCCGGCTGAGCGCGAGCTGGCACAGCAGCTCGGTGTGTCGCGGCCTTCGCTGCGCGAGGCGCTGATTGCGCTCGAAATCGCCGGCAATGTCGAAATCCGCATGGGTTCCGGCATCTATGTCACGGCAGAGTCGGAAAAGCGTTCGCTTTCACAAGGAGCCTCCATCGGCGAGAGCCCGCTTGAAATCATGCAGGCGCGCGAAATGGTCGAGGGCAGCGTGGTTGTCATGGCCTGTGCGCGCATGACGCCTGAAAGCCTGGCCGAACTGCGCGCAACGATTGACGCCATGAAGGTGAATGTCGATGCCGGGCGCAAGGCCATTGAACTCGACAGGCAGTTTCATCTGCTCATTGCCGAGCAATCGGGGAACTCCGTGCTGGTGCGCATCGTGCGCGACCTTTTTGACGAGCGGCATAGTCCGCTGACGTCGCATATCAGAACGCGCTTCGAGGATAACGATACATGGGCTCTGGCTCTGGCCGAGCACGAGGCGATCTACGCAGCGCTTGAGGCGAAGGATCCGCTTCAGGCGCAGGCAGCGATGCGAACGCATCTGGACCGATCCAAGCAGCGTTGGATGGATAATGAACCCAGCGAGTGATTAGCCGGGGCGATTTGGGAGTGAGGTCAGACACATGAATGATTCCGTTGCTACAGCGGTTGCGCCGGTAATTTTGCTGCATCCTGCGGATGATGTTGCGGTGGCGCGCGTTTCGGTTCGCGCTGGCGATCCGATCGGCCTTGAAGGGATCAAGGCCCGAGAACTGATCGGACGTGGGCACAAGGTTGCCGTTCGCGACATTCCGGAAGGTAAGGAAGTCCTGAAATACGGGCAGGTGATTGGCGTTGCGACGAAGGACATTGCGCAGGGCGAGCACGTGCATCTCCAGAACCTCGCCATGCTGCCCTCCGAACACGAGCATCAGTTCTCCATCGATATTGAGGAACGCGGCATGCTGCCCGAGGCGGAACGCCGTCATTTCATGGGCTTCGACCGTGGCGCTGGCGGCGTCGGCACGCGCAATTTCATCGGCGTGATTTCGTCGGTCAATTGCTCGGCCACGGTGTCGCGCTACATCGCCGATTATTTCAATCGGATGGGCGGTCTCGACGGTTTCGACAACGTCGATGGCGTCGTCGCGCTGACGCATGGCAGCGGTTGCGCGCTCAACACAAAGTCGGAAGGCTATCGCCTTTTGACGCGCACCATTCAGGGCTATGCCAAGCATCCGAATTTCGGGGGGATATTGCTGATCGGGCTTGGCTGCGAAACCAACCAGATTGCGCCGATCCTCGAACATTATCGCATGGAAGAAGGCTCGCGCCTGCGCACCATGACGATCCAGCAGCATGGCGGCACGCGCAAGACCATCGATCATGCGATTGCCGAGATCAAGGAAATGCTGCCTTTGGTCAATTCTGCTGTACGCACCAGACAGCCTCTGTCGAAGTTGAAAGTGGCGCTGGAATGCGGCGGCTCGGACGGTTATTCTGGAATCTCGGCCAATCCGGCATTAGGCTATGCCTCGGACCTTATCGTGCGCAATGGCGGCACGACCGTCCTGTCGGAGACGCCGGAAATCTACGGTGCCGAACATCTTCTGACGCGCCGCGCAGTAACGCCTGCGGTGGCGGAAAAGCTGTTGCAGCGCATCGACTGGTGGCGTGACTACACCGCGCGCAATGGCGACGAACTCAACAATAACCCATCCCATGGCAACAAGCTCGGCGGTCTCACCACCATTCTGGAAAAGTCGCTCGGTGCGGTTGCCAAGGGTGGCTCCATGCCGCTCAAGGCCGTCTATGAATTCGCTGAAACCGTGACTGAACCCGGCTTCGTGTTTATGGACACGCCGGGTTATGACCCCGTTGCCGTGACCGGGCAGGTGGCCGGTGGCTGCAATGTGATCTGCTTCACCACGGGTCGCGGTTCGGTATCCGGCTTCAAGCCTTCGCCCTGCATCAAGATCGCCACGAATTCCGAAATGTACGAGCACATGAAGGAAGACATGGACATCAATTGCGGCGGTATCGTCACCGGCGATGAGACCATCGAGCAGTCCGGTACGCGCATCTTCGAACATATCATCGCGGTCGCATCAGGCGAGAAGACGTTGAGCGAAGTCTATGACTATGGCGACAACGAATTCGTGCCGTGGCAGGTCGGCGCCGTAACCTGATCCCCACGCTTCATAGCCCTTTATTCAATGACGACTGACAGGAATAATTCGATGGTCAAAGCTCTGCGTATCGAGAGCGAAAACGTTACCCGTTTTGCGGAAATCGACGAAGCGCCGTTGCTGGCGGGGCATGTCCGTGTGCGGGTTCGGCATGTGGGGCTCTGCGGCAGCGACCTGAACACTTTCAAGGGGCTTAACCCGCTGGTGCAGCTGCCGCGTATTCCAGGGCATGAAATCGGCGGCGAGATCATTGAAGCAGGCGCGGGCGTCAGCGCCGCCTACGCCAGTGGCAAGCGGGTGATCGTGCTGCCCTACACGAATTGCGGTGAATGTTCGTCCTGCCGCAAGGGCCGGCTCAATGCGTGCCGTTATAACAAGACGCTTGGCGTGCAGCAGAATGGCGGCCTGGCCGATCAGATCGTGCTGCCGGCCGAAAAGCTGATCCTCAACGATACGCTGGAACCGCGTCATCTGGCACTGGTCGAGCCGCTTTCGGTCGGCTTTCATGCCGTCGAGCGCGGACGGGTCCAGGCAGGCGACACGGTCGCTGTTCTCGGCTGCGGCATGATCGGCATGGGCGTGCTGCTCGGTGCAGTCGCCCGTGGCGCCAAGGTCATCGCCATCGATCCAAGTGCTGAAAAGCGCGAACTGGCGCTGCAATTCGGCGCCACACATGCGCTTCCGGGCGGCGAGGACGTTGTCGCGAAAATTCAGGAACTGACAGACGACGACGGCGTGGACGTTGCTTTTGAAGCGGTCGGCCTGCCGATCACTTTCACGCAGGCCGTCGATCTGGCGGGCTTCGCGGGCAGGGTGGTTTATGTCGGCTATTCCAAGGCCCCAGTCACCTACCAGACGCAGTTCTTCAACCTGAAGGAACTCGACATCATGGGATCGCGCAATGCGACGCTTGCGGATTTCGAGGCTGTCATCGCCCATCTGGAAAAGCTTGGAGCGGATGCCGACAAGCTGATCTCCAAAATATTTCCCTTCGATGAAGCTGAAGCGGCGCTTCCCTACTGGGACGGCGACCGCAATGTCTTGAAGATCATCATCGAGCGCGACTGAAATCGAAGCAAATGTCCGGGCCGAATGGACGGTGCCGGACGCTAGTGGAGGAAACCGGCCAAAAGGCCATTGTTTAATGACCCCATACGGGAGGATACTGATGAAGAAACTCGTTACCGGCATGATCGCCGCCAGCATGCTGCTGGCAGGAAGCATGGCTGCATACGCTGCCAATGTGTCGATCAAGGTTGCCTATGAAAACAACCCCGGCGAGCCTTTCGATGAGGTAATGCATTACTGGAAAGACGATCTTGCCAAGCGCAGCAACGGCGAGATCACGCTCGAACTTTATCCAAGCTCGCAGCTTGGCTCCAAGAAGGACGTGACCGAGCAGGCCATGATGGGCCTCAATGTCGTGACCATTTCCGACGTGGGCTTTCTTGCCGAGTATGATCCTGATCTCGGCGTGCTCTATGGTCCGTTTCTGACCGACGATCCGGCGCAGCTTTTCAAGGTCTATGACGGCCCATGGTTCAAGGAAAAGAGCGAAGAGCTGAAGAAGAAGGGCATTCATATCGTAATGCCGAACTATCTCTATGGCATTCGCCAGATCATTTCCAAGAAGCCGATCCGCACTCCTGAAGACCTGAAGGGCATGAAGATCCGCGTGCCGAACAATGTCATGCAGATCAAGACCTTCGAGGCAATGGGCGCGACGCCGACCCCGATGCCGCTCGGCGAAACCTTCCCGGCGCTCGCGCAGGGCGTAATCGATGGTGTGGAGAACCCGATTTCGGTTCTGTACGGCCAGAAGTTCCAGGAAGAAGCCAAGTATCTGAGCAAGGTCGGCTATCTGACCAACGTGGCGCTCATCGTGGGCGGCGAAGCCTTCTTCTCCACGCTGCCGGAAGATCAGCTCAAGATGATCCATGAATCCGCTTATGATGCGGGTCTCTACAGCCAGAAGCTGACGATCGAAAAAGACAATGAAATGATCGAAAAGATGAAGGAAGCCGGCGTCGAAGTTATCGATGTCGACCGCGCTCCCTTCAAGGCACTTGCTGAGAAGGTCTACACCCAGTTCCCGGAATGGTCGCCTGGTCTTTATGACAAGATCAAAGCCGAACTGAACTGATCCATCCTTTTTCGGATATCGCCATGTCGCGGCCTTGCCGCGGCATGGTCTGCTCATGGAATTCAATCCGATGAAATTGTTTGAAAAACTGATCGAATGGCTGGCTGCCGTGCCGCTGTTCATCCTGCTTGCGATGTTCAACATCGCCGTTGTCATGCGTTACTGGATGCACCAGCCATTGCAATGGACCGAGGAAATGGCTGGCCTGCTGATGATCTGGATCGTGATGCTCGGCAGCATTGCCGCGGAACGCAGCAACCAGCATCTTGCCATTCCGATGCTTGTGGACCTGTTTTCGGAAAAGCTGCGCGAGATCATCAACGCTGTCGTTGCCATCCTGTCGGGGCTGTTTCTGCTCTACGTGTCCTATGCCGGCTACAAGCTGTCGGTGGCGGCACAGCTTAAAGTGACCGACGTGCTGCGCGTTTCCTATTACTGGATTGATATCGCCGTGCCGGTCGGCTTCGTCATTATCGCCCTTTATATGTTTGCAGGCGCATTCAAATCCTTGCGCGCCGCTTTTGCGGGAGACAAGGCATGAATCTTACGACCATCGTTCTCATCATGCTGGCGCTGATCGCGCTCAATATGCGCCTCTACGTGGCCATCCTGATTGCGGTCTTCACCTATTTCACGTTCTTCAACCAGATGCCGATAGCGATTGCAGTCCAGCGCTTCATCAGCCCGGCTCAGAACACATCGCTGCTCGCCATTCCGTTCTTCATCATGCTTGGCACGGTGATGGCGCATACCGGCATTGCAGAACGTCTGATCAAGGTCGCGGAAATTCTGGTCGGTCGCATGCGCGGCGGCATGGCGCTCACCAACATCATGGTTTCAACCCTGATGGGCGGCGTCAGCGCGTCCAATCTGGCCGACAGCGCCATGCTTACCCGCATGATGGTGCCGGAAATGGTCAAGCGCGGCTATGACAAGGCATTTTCCTGCGCGGTGACGGCTGCCGGTTCGCTGATTACGCCAATCATTCCTCCGGGCATCGCGCTCATCATCTATGGTCTGATCGCGGATGTTTCCATCGGCAAGATGTTTATGGCTGGTGTCGTTCCGGGCATTCTGGGTGCCATCATCCTGATGATCGCGGCCTATATCACGTCGGTAAAGCGCGGCTACAAGCCAAGCCGTGAAAAGCGGATGAGCGGCGCCGAAGTCGTCTCGACGCTTGCCTCGGCATGGCCTGCTGTCCTGTTGCTGTTCGCGATCATCGGCGGCATCCGCATGAACATCTTCACGCCGACGGAAGCCGGTGCGGTTGCCGTGACGCTGGTTTTGATCATCGGGTTTGTGATCTATCGCGAAATGCGCATCTCGCATGTGGTGGATTCGCTGATCGAAACGGCGAAATCGACCGCTTCCGTCATGCTCGTCATCATGGCGTCGTCAGCGCTCGCATGGGTGTTTTCGCTCGAACAGGCCGGCCAGTCGCTGATGCAGCTGATCTCGTCCTTCACCAGCAACCCTTATGCGTTTCTGCTGGCAGTCAACGTGATCCTGCTGATCCTCGGAGCGCTGATCGAGGGTACCGCCCTGATGATCGTTCTGGTTCCGCTCCTGATGCCAACGGTAAAGGCTCTGGGCATCGATCCGGTACATTTCGGCATCGTCGTCATCGTCAATCTTTCGATTGGCACGCTGACGCCGCCGGTCGGTACTGTCATGCTGATGGTCTGCAACATCGCCAAGGTAAGGGTCGGAGATTTCACCCGCCAGGCGTTCAGCATGTATATGGCGCTGTTCATCCTGCTGGCGCTCGTCACTTACGTGCCGATTATCTCGACCTATCTGGCTCATTAGACTGCGTTTCGATCTGATTTGGATCAGATCGACGCTCTGATCAAAAAAGCGCGGGTAACGCCCGCGCTTTTTCGTTTGTTCACCACGGATTTTCAACACGCGGCCAGATGGTACGGGTGAGCTTGCGATAATTGGTTGTGCGCGGATTGCTCGGATAGGAGCTCGGTGCCGCGACATAGATGATCTCAGCTGCGATCGGCACAAAACCCGCGTGGAAATGATTGGTGGACTTGACCACCAATGTATCCTTCTTCATCGGGTCGATGCCGATATTGGAAAAGATATCCGGCTCGAATGTCTGCGTCCGGTTGGTGTTGAGAATGATGTCGATCTCGGTGCCTTCAATCCGCACCGCCGCCGAAGGTCCAAGCGTCACTCGGCTTGGTCCGAAACTCTGCCAGCCTTCGGCGAGGGTTTTCAGGACAGTCACGCGGGCATCGATGGGTTCACCGCCAAGCGGACCGGATTTGCCGCCGAAACGCAGATCGATTACCGCACCTTCGCCCGCCGCATGGCAGAATGTCACGGCAATGGGGTCCCAGATCGTGGCAACGCCGACATTATCGATACGCCGTTCGATCAGGCGGCGAAGAACATAGGTTCCGTCGCCGGCGACACCGCCGCCGGGATTGTCCCATACATCGGCGATCACCGCAGGTTTGGCAGGATTGGCTGCATGGGCGGCCAGCGCCCGGTCGATGCCCTGATCGGTGTCGAACATGGTCATCAGGGTCTGCTCGCGCAAGGCGATAAGTTCACGCCCGAGTTTTTCCGCAAGGGATTTGCCCTTCGCCGGGTCATTGTCGGTGACGACAAGAATGCGGGTTCCCATTTCCGGCACATCGGCAGCCATGAAGCCATGAATGACGGAAATGGACAGGACGCCATCCTTGCCCTGCATCGCCTTTATGCGGTCGACGAAGGAGCGCATCGGCTCCTTGCTTGTCGGATAGACGCCGATCATTTGGCAGTCGAAGGTGGAGATGACCGGGCTGATCCGGCCTTTCAGCGCATCCAGCGCGAGATCGACCACATGCTCGCCGCGTTCGTAGAAATCCGTGTGAGGAAATTCGAGGAAGGATGCGAAAATATTAAGGTTTTCGACCCGCTTCGGGGTGAGGTGGCTGTGCGGATCGAACTCGCTGGCGACCAGAACATCGGGCCCGACAATGGCGCGCACGCGTTCCAGAAGATCGCCCTCGCAATCGTCATAGCCTTGCGCGACCATGGCGCCATGCAGACCGAGAACAACGGCATCGACAGGCAGCGCGGCCTTCAACTGATCGAGAATTTCATCACGCAGTTCCTCGAAAGCTTGCCGCTGCAACAGGCCGCCCGGTTCTGCCCATGTGGCGGTGCCTTCGATGACCGTTAATCCTTCCGGCGCTGCGCGCTTGCGTAATGCCACGATGGGCGATGAGCATAACGTGGGCGTTTCCGGATGCTTGCCGGGTGCCGCGTAGAATGCCATCTCGAACGAGGCCCTGTCGGTGGGGACCGGCGAGAATGTATTGGTTTCTGTCGCAAGCGATGCGGTGAAAATGCGCATGAAAATGTCTCTGGGCGAGGGGCGTTTTATTTCTGCGGTGCGTAGGCAATGGCCTCGACTTCGATCTTGATGTCGATCATCAGCCGGGACTCGACCGTGGTGCGCGCTGGCGGCTCTTTTGGAAAATAGGTGGCATAGACGGCGTTCATGCGCCCGAAATCCCGCGCGTCTTCCAGCCAGACAGTGGTTTTAACGACGTCTTCCATTGTCGCTCCCGCAAGCGCAAGCGCGGCCTTGACGTTTTCGAGCACCTGTTTCGTCTGTGTTTCTATGCCGCCTTCGACGATCTGGCCGTTCGGTCCCACGGGCACCTGACCCGAGATATAGACTGTGTCGCCTGCGCGGACGGCGGGGGGAAAGAGGCACATGTGATGCGCCGAAGACCTGTTTTCTGGACATGATTTTCTCCGGTTATTTGACTGCCCCAAGCGCCAGTCCCTTGATGAGATAGCGCTGGAGCCAGATGAAGAGGATTGCGACCGGCAGCGTGGCAAGGAAGGTTGCCGCCATGACGTAATGCCATTCGACGGTGTAGCGTCCCGCTACCAGCGAGAAGACCTGAATGGGCAAGGTGTAGCTTTCCTGCCTGCGCAGCATGGTCAGCGCCACGACGAATTCATTCCACGCATTTATGAAGGTGAAGATCGCCGTCACGGCGATGGCAGGTAGGCAGAGCGGCAGGAATACTTTTATCAATGTCTTGCCGCGTCCGGCTCCTTCCATCCAGGAGGCTTCTTCCAGATCGCGCGGTATGGTGTCGAAATAACTCTGCAGCATCCACACGGTGAAGGCGATATTGAAGGCCATATAGACCGCGCCGACCGCCGAAACGCTTTCGATCAGCCCATAAGCGGCGAGCAGCCGAAAAAGGCCAAGCACCAGAACGATGGGCGAGATCATCTGCGAGACGAGCAGGAATTGACGGAACACGCCGTGACCTGCAAAGCGAAAGCGCGACATCGCATAGGCTGCAGGAATGGAAATGATGATCGCGCCCACGGAAGCAATGACTGATACGTAAAGCGAGTTCAGAAGCGCTTGCCCGAATTTGGTCTGGACCCACATTTCCGAAAAGTTCTGCCAGCGAAAGCTGCTTGGCCACCACGTTGGAGAAAGAACTTCCTGCGGCGGTTTGACGGCGGTGAGAAACATTACCGCAAAGGGAAACAGCGTCAGCACGATAAGCGGCGACAGAACGGCCCAGGCAACGATCGTGCGTTTCAATTTTGAGCCGGTCATGCACGTTCTCCCCGCATTGCAAGGCGGATATAGATCGCGGTGAAGACGAGCAGTATCGCCAGCATGATGAGCGATACGGCGGAGGCCTCTCCCAGTTTTCCGAGCCGGAAGGCGAGCTTGTAGAGATGCGTCACCAGAATATCGGTGGAGTTTGCCGGTCCGCCCTGTGTCATGACCCAGATGATCGGAAAGGAATTGAAAACGTAGATCGTATTCAGCACGATGGCGATGTTCACGAAGGGCTTGAGCAGCGGAAAGGTGATTTCGCGAAACTGCTGCCACAGGCTGGCGCCTTCGAGGGACGATGCTTCGTAAAGATCGTCTGGGATGGAGGACAGCCCGCCGAGAAAGATCGTGGTGGTGAACGGCACGGTGACCAGAATGCCGACCAGTATCTGCATGGGAAAGGCTGTCGCGGCGCTCGCCAGCCATTGAATGTTGCTGTCGATGAGACCGAGATTGCGCAATGCGGAATTGAGCATTCCGCTTTCGCCATTCAGCGCCCAACGCCAGACAATGGCCGTCATGGTGAGAGAAACGGCCCAGGGCAGCATCACGATGACACGGGCGACCGACCGCCCATAGAAGTCCATGTTCAGGATGACGGCGACCGGAATGGAAACGATGAGCGCTCCGCCCACCACGGCGACGGTCCAGACGGCAGTGCGCCAGACCGCGTTGAGAAAGTCGGGCGTTGCGAAAAGCGCCGTGAAATTTGCGCCATTGTTGAAATCGCGCAACTGCCCGAAGCGGTTGACGTCGTGGCTGGCAATTTCAACGAGATGCACCACGGGCCAGAAGATCACCACCGCAGCCAAAAGCAGGCTCGGCAGGATCAGGAGATAGGGCAGGGTGCGGCTTTGCATCGGCAATCAAGATCCCGGGAAGAAAAAGCGCCCGGCAGAGCATGGGCTCTGCCGGGCAGGCGGGGAGTGTTACTTCTTCAGGATCGCATCCGCCTTGGCGGCGGCGTCCTTCAGCACGGCATCGGGTTCGCCCTTGCCGAGATAGATGCTCTGCATGGCGTTGGAGGTGATGTCGGCAATTTCTTCCCAGCCCGGAATGACCGGCGCAAAGCGGGCATCCGGAAGAAGCGCGGTAAAGGCGGCGAGATCGGCATTATTCACATAATAATCCATCTTCGCCTCTTCCTTATTGACCGGAAGGAAGCCTTCGCCCTGTGTGAACTTGGCGCGCCACTCTGTCTGGAACAGGAAGTCGAGCACTTTCCAGGCTTCCTCCTTGTTCTTGGAGTTCTGGAACATGATGACGGAATCGGTCACGCCATAGGTGCCGCGCGCGCCTGTCGGTCCGGCTGGAATGGCTGCGACACCGTATTTGAGATTGGGCGCTTCTTCCTTGATCTGGTTGGAAAGAAAAGGCGCGGTTATCATCATACCGACCTTGCCCTGCTTGAAGAGGTTCTGCACGTCTTCTCGTGCATAGGACGTGACGCCGGGCTGGGTGAGGCCGTCATCAATCAGTGACTTGTATAGCTTGGCAGCCTCCAGCGCCCCCGGCGTGCTCAGGCCCGACGTCCCGTCCTTGTTGAGGATTTCGGTGCCGTAGGACCACATGGCATAATAGTAATAGACGTCGGTCTCGATTTCCTTGCCCTGCAGGCCGAAACCGTAATTCTCTCCGCCGAGCGCCTTGATCTTGGTAGCGGCGGCTTTCAGTTCGTCCCAGGTTGCAGGCGGGTTTTCGACGCCTGCCTTGGCAAGCAGATCCTTGTTGTAATACATGGCGCGCGCCGAGGCCGCGATCGGCAGGCCGTAGGTCTTGCCCTCCAGGACGGACGGCGACAGGAAAGTCTCGATGAACCGGCCCTTGAACTCGTCGTTCATGTAGCCATCGAGCGGTTCGGCGATGCCTTGCTGCACGAAATCGATCAGCCAACGTGTGCCGATGATCGAAAGGTCCGCGTTGGTGCCTGCGGAAATGTCGGTGGTCAGTTTCTGCAGAAGCACATCCCACGGGACGACTTCGAAATTAAGCGTGATACCGGGATTGGCAGCTTCGAACGCTTTCTTCACTTCCTCGAAATACGGGCCGGTCTTGGAACTGTACTCCGCGACCGTCATGCGCACTTCACCAGCATTTGCGACTGACGACAACGCCAGAATGCTCAATCCGGCCAGAAGGCCGGCCTTCCATTTGTTGATAGACATCTTCCCGTTCCCTTGTTTTGCCCCGCATTGGCGCGATGACCATCTATTTTTGTTATTTTCCTACATTATCGGCATTGATAGCAGTTTCAAGTGAAAAGTTCTGTTGCAAACTTACATTTTGACTTTTACGCTGGCGGGAATAAACAGTTGCAGAAAGCTGCCGCATAAAAGGGGAATAGCGTGGAGCAAGCAGGCGAATTTGCCGGGAAATCGGTGCTGATTACCGGGGCAGGTGGCGGCGTGGGAAATGCGCTGGTCGATCTTTTTTCCGAACGTGGCGCCCGGGTTGTCGGTTGCGATACGTCACCGGAGGCAATGACGGGCGATGGCTTCCATGCGCGTCACGCCTTCAACCTGCTCGACCGTGACGGGCTGGAGCCCGCAGCAAAGCGGATCATAGCGGAATCCGGCCTGCCTGATATTGTGATCAACAATGCTGGCTGGACCCGTGCCGAGACTTTCGATGGGCTGGATCAGGGCAATATCGACGCCGAGATCGACCTCAATTTGACTGCGGTTGCCGGATTTTCCAATGTGATGGCGCAGGCCATGGCTGCCCGCGGGCACGGTGTTTTTGTGTTTATTTCGTCGGTCAACGGACTTCTGCATTTCGGAAACCCGGCCTATGCGGCCGCCAAGGCCGGGATCAATGCCTTCGCGCGCGCTATCGCGGTGGAGTTCGGAAGAAAGGGCGTGCGCGCCAATGTCGTCTGTCCGGGGTCGATACGGACACCCGCATGGGATCATCGTATCGCGCAGGACGCGGGCGTTCTGGACCGCTTGCAGCGTTTTTATCCTCTGGGGCGTATCGTTGACACCCGTGAGGTCGCGGAAACGGTAGCCTTTCTGGCTTCCGACCGGGCATCGGGGATTACCGGCGCCATCCTCCCGGTCGATGCGGGGCTGACTGCGGGCTGCCGTCCTTTCATAGAAGATATTCTCGGAGGACACTGACCGATGAAAGAGGTTTCGCTGCGCGGCATTACCAAGACCTTCGGGCAATTGACCGTTCTCGATCGTGTCGATCTCGATATTCAAAGCGGGGAATTTCTCGTGCTCGTCGGTCCTTCGGGCTGCGGGAAATCCACGCTTCTGCGGATGGTGGCCGGGCTTGAACCGATTTCCGGCGGCGATCTCCTGATCGGTGGAGACCGGGCCAACGAGTTGCCGCCGCAAAAGCGCAATATCGCGATGGTGTTTCAGTCCTACGCGCTGTTTCCGCATATGACGGCGCGTGAAAATATTGGTTTTGGTCCGCGTATTCGTGGCGAGAAGTCGGAGGAAACCGCAGCGAAAGTGGACAAGGCAGCGTCCATTCTCAACCTCCATTCCTATCTTGATCGCTATCCACGCCAGCTTTCCGGCGGGCAACGCCAACGCGTCGCCATGGGGCGGGCCATCGTTCGCGAACCGTCGGTGTTCCTGTTCGATGAACCGCTTTCCAATCTCGATGCGCAGTTGCGCGTACAGATGCGCACCGAGATCAAGGCGCTGCATCAACGCCTGAAATCGACGGTGATCTACGTCACCCATGATCAGATCGAGGCTATGACGATGGCCGACCGGATCGTGGTTATGAATCAGGGAAAAATCCAGCAGATCGGTGCGCCGCTTGAGCTTTATGACCGCCCGGCCAACAAGTTCGTGGCGAGCTTTATCGGTTCGCCGTCCATGAGTTTCATTCCCGGAACCGTATCGGAAGGCATATTTCGCACTGAAGAGGGCGAAGAAATTGCCGTCTCGGCGGGATCGCCCGAAAACCGGCAGGCCGAAGCTGGCATTCGCCCGGAAAATTTTACAGTCGCGCCGGGTGGCACGGGGCTGACACTTACGGTGGAAGTCATCGAGCCGACGGGTCCGGAAACGCATATCTATGGCCGGATAGCGGGACAGCCCATAAGGGCTGTGTTTCGCGAGCGCTTGCATCTTGCGCCCGGTGAACAAGTGCCTGTAACTGCGAAGAGCGAACACATACATCTTTTCGACAAGGATAGCGGTCTCCCGCTTTGAACTCCCCATGAGCAAGGTTGCCGACATCATCACGCGGCTGCATGTCGTGGCGCAGGACGGATCGAAATCCGAACGGCGGCTGGCTGCGCTCGTGCTGGCAGATCCGGATTACGCTTCCAAGGCGGCAATTTCGGAAATCGCCGCCAGAGCTGGCGTCAGCGAACCTACCGTCACGCGCTTTTGCCGCGCGCTCGGCTGCGACGGTGTTCGTGATTTCAAATTCTATCTGGCACAGGCGCTGGCCATTGGCGGCCAGTATCTGACGGCTGAAATTCCCGCACGCGATGTGCGTGAAAGCCGCATTGCGACCGCTGTGACCGATGCGGCGGTCGCAGCCATCCAACGCGCCAGCGACGGACTGGACATGGCCGTACTGATGAAAGTGGCCGAACGGCTCGCCGCCGGGGGCCCTGTTCTTTGCCTAGGGTCCGGCGGCATCTCTTCCATGCTGGCAACGGAAATGCAGAACCGTTTGTTTCGGCTCGGTATTCCTGTCAGCGCACAGGTGGATGGGCAGTTGCAGCGCATGTATGCTGCCGTCACCACGCATGAGGCGACGGTAATCGCCTTTTCCGTTTCCGGCTTTGCGCGTTCGGTCGTGGAAGCCGTGCTGGTCGCGCGCCAATATGGAGCCCAGACAGTAGCGATCACGCCTGCAGGTTCCGACCTGGCCAAGGCGGCGGACGTGCTCATTCCCTATCAGGCCAATGAAGACGGCAATATCTACAAGCCGACCTCGTCGCGCTTCGCGCTGCTCGCAATTCTTGACATGATCGCCACGGCCACGGCGGAAGCGCGCGGGCCGAAGGTGCTGGAAAGCCTGCGTCGCATCAAGCATAGCCTCAATACGCTGACCATAGATGATCCGCGCCTGCCGCTGGGAGATTGATTCATGACCGGACCGAAAACCATTCACGACGTGGATACGCCTGCGATCCTCATCGACATTGACCGGGTGAAAGCGAATATTGCCCGGGTGCAGGCTCATGCCGATGCGATAGGGGTAAAACTGCGTCCGCATATCAAGACGCACAAACTGCCGTTCTTCGCCAAAATGCAGGTGGAAGCTGGCGCAGCGGGCATCACCTGCCAGAAACTCGGCGAGGCCGAGGTCATGGCCGACGCCGGGCTGACGGATATATTCCTGCCTTACAATATTCTGGGGCGGGAAAAGCTCGACCGCCTCCATGCACTGCATCAACGCGTTACACTGTCGGTAACGGTCGATAACTCAACTTCCCTCGCAGGATTGGCGGCGCGTTTCGCCGATGAAAAGCATCCGCTGAAAGTGCTTGTCGAATGCGACACGGGCATGGGGCGCTGTGGCGTGCAGACGCCAGCCGAAGCATTGGAACTGGCTCGCATCATCGACCAGAGCGCTGGACTGGGTTTCGGCGGTCTTATGACCTATCCCGCAGCGGGCAAGCCGGACCAGGCTGAACAATGGCTTTATTCGGCCCGCGAACTGCTGGATGCAAACGGTCTTTCCTGCGAAACGATTTCGAGCGGCGGCACGCCCGATATGTGGCGCAAGCCCAGTGACAGTGTTGTCACCGAATATCGTCCCGGCACTTATATCTATTTCGACCGGTATCAGGTCGAGAAGGGGGCTGCGACAGTGGATGACTGCGCATTTACGGTGCTTTCAACCATCGTCAGCCATCCGACAGCAGAACGCGCCATCATAGATGCCGGGTCCAAGGCGCTTTCCAGCGATACGTTGGGACTGAGCGACTTTGGCGAGGTGAGGGGACGTTCCGACGCCCGTGTTGTTGGCTTGAGCGAGGAGCACGGCAAGCTGACCGGCGATGTCGCTGACCTGAAGGTTGGCGAGCGCGTGCGGATCATTCCTGATCATGTCTGCGTCGTTTCCAATCTCTTTGACGAGGTTCATCTGGTTTCGGGCGAGGATGTCATCGATATCCTGCCGGTCGCCGCACGTGGAAAGTTGAGATAGTCAGGAGGGTAGCATGAGGTCTGCGGTCAACCCGTTTGCCGGTGACAGGGATCGCGAGCAGATTTGGGAAATGCTCGTGCGGCGCGATATCGAGGCTTTCGTATCGCAGGACTGGTCGCTGGTGGCCGATGATTTCGACGAGGTGCGCTTTCTCGGCATCCACGCGCATAATGATCGCAATCCCGACAAATGGGATGCAGGATTTCCGACGCTTGCAAGTTATCGTGATGAATGGCTGCGTCAGGCGGCGGAAAGTGCGGCGGTCGAATATGCCGAATCTCTGGCAGAAGGAATCTTCCGCGCGACCGATCTGAGTGTCATCGATATTACGGGCGACGTCGCTTTGGCGCGGAAAAAATTCGAAGGGACGATCGCAAGGAAGGACGGCTCCGTCGACCGCCTCAACTGGCAGACCCTCTATTTCTGCCGCCGCGACAAAGCACGCTGGAAGATCACAGGCTTTGTCGGATATATGGCGTATCGCTGAAATATCCGCCCAAGCGGAATGTCTATCGCGGCGCGGATTGCCCGATCTGCGCCGTTTTTATGTATAGACTAGATAGTTCCAGTTCGAAGTATAATCACACTATTTTTCTGCAATTATAGTCGTTTTTGTCCCGAATTATACTAATTCGGATGATGTCGCAGCTGATTGCATATTTGTCGCAGGCCGTTCCGGCAATTGACTGGAAGCGGACTACTATTGTCTTCAGGCTGGTCGATTGCCCTCTGTTTTGGACGGCATTGGCAATCCTCGAAATTCGTCGTGCGACCCTTCAAAACAATCATTCAAGGGGACGGTCGCTGGACGGTTCATTTAGACGAAATCGCGGCAGTGGGTGGACATGTCGGGAAATGACCTATATAGAATCAAGAAATCTATCGATAATCATTCCATGCGGACCGTTCGCGGATCGCAGATACCGTGCGAGGAATCTGCGTTGGAATGAAGTTCTATCATTGTTAAAAAGGAGATTAAGTCCGCCAGCACAGCGGGGTTAGACTTGATGCATGGTATTTTATACAAGGAAGAAAGTATGAAGTCGCCGGCTGAGACTAAAATAAGCTTGAAAGGCATTTTTAAAGTCTTCGGCGATGATCCGGAGCGTGCAATGCAGGAATTGCGCGCAGGTAAATCAAAAACCCAGATTCACAGCGAATTCGGCGCAACAATCGGCGTCGATAACGCGACCTTCGATATTTATGAAGGCGAAGTATTCGTTATTATGGGCCTTTCGGGCTCGGGCAAATCCACGCTTCTGCGTCTGCTCAATCGCCTGATCGAACCGACTGCGGGTTCCATCGAAGTCGATGGCCGCGATGTCGTCAAAATGACAAAGCGCGAGCTGATTGATCTTCGCCGCCGCGACATGAGCATGGTGTTTCAATCCTTCGCGCTTCTGCCCAATCGCACGGTCCTGAACAATGCCTCCTTCGGTCTTGAAGTAGCCGGGATGGGTGAGGCGGAACGTCACCAGAAAGCACTGAAGGCACTCGCAGCCGTCGGGCTGGAGCCCTATGCTCACAGCATGCCGGACCAGCTTTCCGGCGGCATGAAACAGCGCGTCGGACTGGCGCGGGCCCTTGCCAGCGAGCCGACCATTCTTCTGATGGACGAGGCGTTTTCCGCACTTGACCCGCTGATCCGCACCGAAATGCAGGACGAATTGAAGCGCCTTCAGGCGGAGCACAGCCGGACGATCATTTTCGTCAGCCACGATCTGGATGAAGCCATGCGCATCGGCGACCGTATCTGCATCATGCAGCACGGCAAGGTGGTGCAGGTTGGAACGCCCAATGAAATCGTGTCTGCACCGGCTAACGATTACGTCCGTTCGTTCTTCCGCAATGTCGATGTATCCCGCGTTTTCAAGGCCGCTGATGTGGCGCGCGAGGACGAACTGATCGTCTTCGAACCTGAGCAGCTGGCGACAGCGCTTGAAAGGTTCGATGCCAGCGGGAAGACATTCGGCGTGCTGATCGACGCCGACCGCACCTATCGCGGTATGGTCAGCCGTGACGCGCTGGCGAAGGGTGTTGCAGCGCAAGGTGGGGAGAGGCTGGAAGGCGTCTCTGCCATCGAAGCCGAAGCGCCGCTTTCCGGGTTGTTGACGCAGGTGGCCGAAAGCCCATGGCCGGTCCCCGTTACGGATCGCCAGAACCGCTATGTCGGTGCCATCAGTAAATCGGCATTGCTCGAAACGCTTGGCCGCGCGGGTTGATACCTGCACGCCAACGGACTTTTGCCTGACAGGGGCAGAATGGGTCCAATCCAGAAGAAATACGGAAATGGACGGTAAAATATGGATTTGAATTTCAGTGTCGGCGAATGGGCGGATGTTGTGGTCAACTACATACTTGACCACTTTACGCCCGCGCTCGATATGATCGCAGCCACTATCGGTTTTGTTACCGATAGTATCCAGAATGCTTTGCTTGCTGTGCCGCCTGTCGGCGGGGTTGCAGTGCTAGCACTGCTATCGCTGTGGCGCGTGGGGTGGAAATTTGCGATTTTCACCGCTCTTGCGCTGGGGCTCATCATCCACATGGATTTGTGGACCGGCACGATGGAAAGCCTTTCTCTGGTGCTGGCCTCGACAGTTATTGCTGTCGTAATCGGCATCCCGCTTGGTATCGCGATGGCGCGCAGCGACACGATTGCTTCGATCGTCCGCCCGGTTCTTGACCTCATGCAGACGATGCCTGCTTTCGTCTATCTCATTCCGGCTGCCATGTTTTTCGGTCTTGGTGCCGTGCCCGGAACGATTGCGACGGTGATTTTTGCCATGCCGCCGGTCGTGCGTCTGACCAATCTCGGTATTCGGCAGGTGCATTCGGAGTTTGTCGAAGCGGGGCTGGCCTTCGGCTGCACGTCGCGGCAACTCCTGTTCAAGGTGCAGCTTCCGAACGCCATGCCCTCGATCATGGCCGGCATCAACCAGACGATCATGCTGTCGCTTTCAATGGTGGTTATCGCATCGATGATCGGCGCAGGCGGTCTCGGCAATACTGTTCTGACCGGTATTCAGCGCCTCAATGTGGGGCTCGGCTTCGAAGGCGGTCTGGCAGTGGTCATCCTGGCAGTCATTCTCGACCGCATTACCCAGAGCTTCGGCAAGGGTGGCACCGGGTTTTTCAAACGGCTTGCATCTTTAAGGAAGGCGGCGGACACCCAGTCCGCCTCATCCTTTCGCAAGCAGGAAGCATGACGCAAGCAATAATAACCAAGAATAACAACGGGAACTGATACCAATCGAAAAGGAGAAGCTATGTTAGGCAAACTAACCAAATTCGGTCTGGCGGCAGTTGTGGCGGGAACGATGACCATGGGCGCAGCGTTTGCGCAGGACAGCAAGCCGGTTAAAATCGGCTGGGCGCCATGGTCGGATGCTGAATTCGTCACAAAACTTGCCAAGAAGCTGATCGAAGACAATCTCGGCCAGAAGGTCGAACTGGTTCAGACAGACGTGGCCCCACTCTATCAGGGCGTGAGCCGTGGCGATATCGATGCCATGATGATGGCATGGCTGCCGGAAACCCACGCCGATTACTACAAGCGCATTGAAGGCAAGGTCGAAAATCTCGGGCCGCTCTATGAAGGTGCCAAGCTTGGCTGGATCGTTCCGGCTTACATTCCCGAAAGCGAGATCAGTTCCATCGAGGACCTGAAGAAGCCGGAAGTTCGCGAAAAGCTGAAGGGCGAAATTCAGGGCATCGATCCGGGCGCCGGCCTTACGCGCCTGTCGCAGGAGGCGATCAAGAAATATGGGCTGGACTACAAGCTCAATATTTCCAGTGAAGCGGCCATGCTGACCACAGTCGACCGCGCCACACGTTCCGACGGCTGGTTCGTGGCAACGTCGTGGAGCCCGCACTGGATGTTTGGCAAGTACAAGCTGCGTTACATTGCTGATCCCGAAGGTGCACTTGGTGGTGCGGAACATATCGACGCAATTGCGCGCAAGGGCTTCAAGGAAGAAAATCCGAAAGTTGCCTCGCTGCTCACCAAGATGAGTCTTCCGATCAGCGAGCTTGAGGCTGCAATGTTCGACGCGCAGGAAACATCCTATGAAAAGGCCGTCGACAAATATATCGCGGATCATCCGGACCGCATCAAGGAATGGCTGGCTGAATAATCAGCTCAGTAAGAAAGCCCCGGTTCTCCGGGGCTTTTTCATATCCTATCCTCTTCGAGCAATCAGAATACCCGATATCACGATGATACCGCCCAGAGCCTGCAACATGCCGATAGGTTCCGACAGGATAGTCCAGGCAAGAAACGCCGCGACGACCGGTTGTAGAAGCAAGGTGAGTGACGAGAACGACGCGGGAAGATAGGCAAGCGCATAGGCGATCATGCTCTGGCCTGCGGCGTGGGTCACCCATGCAAGGCCCGCGAGGATAAGCCATCCATAGAGCGTCGCAGGCAGTATCTGGCCTTCCATGAAATAGGCGATCGGCAATGAAAATACGGCGGCAATCGCGCTGCTCCATAGCATGATGCGCATGGTAGAAAAGCGGCTGCGCAAGCGACCCACCGAAAGGATGTAGCCAGCATAGAAGACTGCGGCCAGAAGCGCCATCGCATCGCCGGACGATCGCGATTGGAGAAGCTCGCCCGGCCCGCCCTTTAGCACGATGACGCCAATGACAGCGACGGCAAGGCCGATCATGAAGGATGTGCTCACGCGCGACTTGAAAAGCAGCCATGCGCCGAGTGTCACGAAAATCGGCGCCATATTGGCGAGCAACGTGGCATTTGCAACGGATGTCATGTGCAGCGACAAGTGCCACGCGCCGAGGTCGAAAGCGATGAACAGGCCGGGCAGGGCGAGGCGCAGGCAGTCGGTTGGTGTGAGCGGTGCCGCATCCTTTTCGTCGCGCCGTTCGCGACCATCCATGAACAGCAGCGGTAAAACTGCAAGTGCTAGACGCCAAAAGCCTGTTGCCAGCGGCCCCACCTCGGAAAGGCGCACAAATATCGGCGAACTGCCGATAGCGATGCCGCCAACGATGAGGGCTGTCATCGCGACGCGTTGTGCGTTGGAAGGTGCAGGGCTTGCGGCGGTAGTATGCGACATTTTCAAACTCGAATTTGCGCCGAAATCAACCTGCCCGCGCAATGCACGCGGCTAAAGAGTGGCCGTCGGCTGGGACTGAACTGGTCTTGGAGAAAATCAGCACATTTCTTCCAAGATCGGTGTTCTGAATATTGTCCTTCTCGCCGCGAAAGAATGTAACGAAGAAAAATTTCCTCGCGACGTTGATATGACGCAGGCTTGCTTATTCCTGTTTGAATGAGACGTCCAGCGGTGGCCGAAGCAAAATTCGGAAAATTCCGTCCCAATCCGCTTCGGCGTATTGCGGATTGCATGAAAAAGCGCCCCGGAGGGCGCTTTGCGATTATCCACGATAGTAGGGCGAAAAGCACTGTCTACGTGGCCCATTATAGGGCTGGAACGTATTGTCCCAGGAGCGATAGGACCGGAAGCGGTTATAGCACCAACGAACATGCGCGTTTGACATTCTTGGTGCCCGGTAGACGTGGCGCGGCTGGCTTAATGCGCCGCCAACAATGGCGCCTGCGCCAAAAGCCGCCAGCGGATACCACCACCCATCGCTATGGCGACGATAGCCGTGGCGATGATGCCGATAACCCCGGTGACCGTTCCAGTGGCCGGGTCGATTGTGCCGATGGCCCCGGAAATGGCGCGGCGGTCGGCGATGATCGCGCACTTGCTCCACATTGTCGTTGATGACAGGGCGCTCCAGATTCATGGGTGCCGCCATTGTCGGTACAACCGATGTCGCTCCGAAAATCACGGCGAAGGCCCCGACACAGGTCTGCTTGAATATATTCATGTGCAACCCTCCTTGTTAATATAACGAGGTTGAACGATTGAAACTATTCCTTTGTTCCCATTTTTCGTCCGGTTAAAAGTCGGGTCTGGATTCTTGCATGGCTGACTTTTGCAAAGGAAAGGGAGCAGGCTCCTCCCCAAGAACCTGCTCCCCAATGCATCGCCCCCCGCCGTAGGTGGTGCGATGCTTACCTTTATCCATTTTGTTTTTGCGCAGTATCCTGCGCAAATCGCTTCGCACTGTTGCAGGATGGATTTTATCCCGAATTTAGTGTTTCAAACCTTACCTTCGATAGCGGCGTTTAGCAACTTCAACGCGCGTTCCTTTGTCAATTCAATCGGATTGCCGCCGGCAGTAGGATCTACTATTGCCATCTCAGCGATCAGATCTTTGCGGGCATTGTCCATGCTGAGACCCTTGATGAATTCAGGCAGTGCATTGGGGACACCGAGGTCGCTGCGCAGTTTCATGATGGCCGTCAGAAACCCGTCGAACCCGCCCTCGATACCAAGATAATCGGCGAGCCTTTCGATGCGCGTTTCGATGGCCGACCGGTTCTGAATCAGAACATAAGGCATGAAAACCGCATTGGTCATGCCGTGATGTGTATCGTAGAGAGCGCCGATCGGATGGGAGAGGGAGTGGATTGCGCCCAGACCCTTCTGGAAGGCTGTCGCACCCATGGCCGCAGCCGCCATCATGTTGGCGCGGGCTTCGACATTCTTGCCGTCGGCGTAAGCCTTTGGAAGGTTTTCAAAAACGAGACGGATGCCCTCGACCGCGATACCATCTGCCATGGGGTGAAAGCCCGGTGCGCAATAGGCTTCAAGACAGTGCGCCAGCGCATCCATGCCTGTGCCCGCCGTAATGAAAGGCGGCATCCCCATTGAAAGTTCAGGATCGGCAATGACCGTGACCGGAAGCATCTTGGGGTGAAAGATGACTTTCTTGGTGTGGGTCGTTTCGTTGGTCAGAACGCCTGCACGGCCAACTTCCGATCCGGTGCCCGCAGTGGTTGGCACGGCGATGATTGGGGCAATGGCCTTGCTGTCCGCACGGGTCCACCAGTCGCCTATGTCTTCAAAATCCCAGACCGGCCGTGTCTGTCCTGCCTGAAAGGCAATCAGCTTGCCAAGGTCCAGCGCCGAACCGCCACCAAATGCGATGACGCCATCATGCTTGCCGCTCTTGAAAACCTCGACACCCGCGTAGAGATTGCTTTCGACCGGGTTGGGTTTCACATCGGAAAACACTCCGTATTTGACGCCAGCTTCGTCCAGAATAGCGAGTGTTGAGGCCACCACGGGAAGCTTTGCCATCCCAGGATCGGTCACAAAGAGCGGGTTCTCAATGCCAGCACCCTTGAGGACCGCAGGCAGTTCCTTGATGCGGCCAGGGCCGAAAAGCACGGTGGTGGGGAAATTCCATTTGGCAGTCAAAGTGGTCATGTCGATTGCTTTCCAGAACTCAAATCAGGTCAGATTTTCTCGCGCAGGTGGAAGGATTTCGGTCGCGTGAGATTGCCGTAGCCGATGGGCGACAGTGCGGCGCCCTTGCCGGTGTCTTTCACCCCGGTCCAGACAAGTGCAGGATCGAGATAATCGCAGCGGTTCATGAAAACCGTACCCGTTTCGATGCGATCGCCGAGGGCTGTTGCGTGGTCCGTATCGGCAGTCCAGAGCGAAGCCGTAAGGCCATAGATGCTGTCGTTCATGAGTGCTAGGGCTTCCTCATCGTTGCGCACTTTCATGATGCCGACGATGGGGCCGAAACTTTCCTCACGCATGACGCTCATCTGGTGGTCCACATTGGTAAGCACTTCCGGCGCGACGTAAGGGGAACCAGCGCGATCATTTTCGACGCTCATATCGATGTGGGCCTTTGCGCCCTTGCGCAAGGCTTCGGCTTTCTGCTCGCGGATGAGATCGGCGAAACGCGCCTGCGCCATCGGGCCAAGCGTCGTTGAACCGTCGAGAGGGTTGCCGACCACATATTGCTTCGTCAGGTCAATGAAACCGTCAACGAAGCGGTCATAGATGGCTTCATGAACATAGATGCGCTCAATTCCGCAGCAGCACTGGCCGGAATTGAAGAACGCGCCATCCACAAGGTTGGCGACGGCATGATCCAGATTGACGTCGGGGAGCACATAGGCCGGGTCCTTGCCGCCAAGCTCCAGCCCAAGCGTCATGAAGGTGCCTGCAGCAGCCCTCTCAATGGCCCGCCCGCCGCCGACCGACCCGGTGAAATTCACATGGTCGATTGCGCCGGATGCAAGCAGCTTTTCCGTTGACGCGTGATCAAGGACGACGTTCTGGAACACGCCCTTGGGCAGCCCGGCCTTCTCGAACGCTTTTGCAAAGCGTTCACCTGCCAGCAGCGTCTGCGTCGCATGTTTTAAGATCACCGTGTTTCCGGCCATCAGCGCGGGGATGATCGTGTTGACTGCGGTGAGGTAAGGATAATTCCATGGCGCGATTACCATCACGACGCCGAGCGGTACATGTTTGACATACCGACGAAAGCCGTCCTTCTGCGCTGGCACATAGGCCTTGAGGGACTCCTCGGCGATGTCGATCATATATTGGCCGCGTTCCTGAACGCCGCCATTTTCGCCGCCGTAGCGCGTTGGCCGTCCCATCTGCCATGCGATTTCAGGCACGATCTCGTCCTGCATTCCGGCGAGGGCATCAAGGGCTGACCGGCAATAACGTGCGCGTTCCGCTATGCTCAATTGAACCCATCCGGCCTGCGCGTCGCGGGCAGCGGCGACGGCCGAGGCGATTGCGGTCTCGTTCAAGAAAGGACGTTCGGCATATACAGAGCCGTCTATCGGGGAGATGATTTTGGCTGTGCCGCTCATCTGTAGTTTCCTTTGAAGTCTGGCATTATGTCGGGGTCAGTAGCGCTCGAAACCGCGGTGCAGCTCCCAGTCGGTCACGCGCCGGTCGTATTCGATCTGCTCCCAATGGGCGGTATGCACATAATGGTTGACCACGGCCTCACCGAGCGCCTCCTTGAGAAACGCGGAGTTCTTGAGAGCCTGAGCGGCTTCGCGAAGCGTATAGGGAATTTCCTTGAGTTTCACGGCACTATAGGCGTCGCCGACGAAAGGTTCTTCAAGTTCCAGCTGCTCGTCTATTCCTTTCAAACCTGCTGCGATAAGGGCTGCAAAGGCCAGATATGGATTGAGATCGGCACCGCCGATGCGACACTCGATGCGAATGCCCTTCGTGCCTTCGCCGCACAGGCGAAACCCTGCCGTACGATTATCCTGGCTCCACATGATCTTCGTTGGCGCAAAAGTGCCAGCCTGAAAACGCTTGTAGGAATTGATATAGGGCGCCAGGAAATAGGTGTAATCGGTGGCGTATTTGAGTTGCCCAGCTACCCATGAACGCATCAGCGGGGTCATGGTGTAAGGCGCTTTCGGATCGAAGAAGAGCGGCTCCTTGCCGTCGGCGCTCCAGATGGAGTTGTGCACGTGGCTCGAGCTTCCCGCCTTGCTGTAATCATACTTGGCCATGAAGGTGATGCATTTGCCCTGCGCCTCGGCGATTTCCTTCATCGCGTTTTTCATGATGACATGGCGATCCGCCATTTCGAGCGCTTCGGCGTAGCGCACATTCAGCTCTTCCTGCCCCGGGCCCCATTCACCCTTCGAGTTTTCGACCGGAATGCCCGCCGCCGCTAGTTGATTGCGCATTGCGCGAAGAACCGGTTCTTCCTTGGTGGTCAGGTGGATGACATAATCCTGCACATAAGGCGAAGCCGTTTCCATGTCCTGCCAGTGCTTGGCGCGGGCCGTCTTGTAGGTCTCATCGAACAGATAGAATTCGAGCTCGGATGCAAAATAGGCGCGATAGCCGCGCTCGTGCAGGCGGGCGAGTTGCTTCTTGAGGATGGCGCGCGGAGAATGCGCCAGATCCTGGTGGTCGTGATGATCGAGCACGTCGCAAAGCACGATGGCTGTCTTTTCCAGCCATGTGGCGACCCGCAAGGTCGAAAGGTCCGGCTTGATGACAAAATCGCCATAGCCCTTATCCCATCCGGCGGCCTCATAGCCCGGGACCGGCTCCATATCGATATCGTCTGCGAGAAGATAATTGCAGCCGTGGGTCTCGTCGTAACCGGACTCCACGAAGAACTGCCCGTAGAAGCGCTTGCCGATCAGGCGTCCCTGCATGTCCACAAAACACGCAAGAACCGTATCGATTTCATCTTCCGCGACTGCCTTTTTCAATGCATCGAATGTCAGTTGTCCGGCCATTTAGTTTGCTGTGCTCCCACGGAATGAAGTGAGAGGCGCCGCGCGAAAGCACGGCGCCCTTGTTCGTCAGGCATAACGGTACGGTGCGCCTGCATCGCGCATGGTCTTCTGGTATTTCTTGAGGATTTTGACCACTTTCGCGGTTCGTGCACTCTTGGCCGCAATCTCATCCCAGAACTGCATGGCTGCATCTTCCACCTGCTTCCATTCAGCTTCGGGAATGCTGGTCAGTTCCAGCTTCCCTCCTGTGGTGCGATAATGCGCTTCGCCCCACCAATACCAATGCTGGCGGTAGTAATGCGATGAATCCATGGCCAGCTTGAACAGCTGCTTGAGGTGATCCGGCACGGCATTCCATTTTTCCGTATTGGCAAAATAGGAGCCTGCCCCAAGCGCCGCTGATATTGTTGGTGAGGTAGTATTTGTTAATGTCGGCCCAGCCGACCGTATATACTTCCGTCGCACCGGACCAGCACACACCGTCCAGTTCGCCGGTCTGGATGGCTACTTCAATATCCTCCCATGGCAAAGTCACCGGAACGACGCCGAATTTGGTCAGGAAACGTCCCCCGGTCGGGAAGGTAAAGACACGCAATCCTTGCAGATCCTGCAGACTGCGGATCGGCTTGGTTGTAGCAAAATTGCAGGGGTCCCAGGACCCGGCACTAAGCCACGTTACACCCGGAATTTCCTTATATGCTTCTTCCCAGATTTCGTTGAGCCCATACCAGTTGAACAAGGCGGGCACATCAAGGCTGTAGCGCGATGCGAAGGGGAAATAGGCCCCAAACACCGCAACGTCGACCGGCGACGCCATGGAGTCGTCGTCGCTTTGCGCGGCGTCGATCGTGCCGGACTGAACGGCACGGAACAACTCACCTTGCGGCACAAGCTGGTCGGCCGTGTAAAGTTCGATCACCATTTCGCCATTGGCAGCCTTGTTGAACGCGTCAATCGAGGGCTTGATGACGTGCTCGGCAAGGGCCGGGCCTGCATAGGTCTGCAACCTCCATTTGATCGGGCTCTGTGCCCTGACGTAAGGCGTTGCAAGTGTGCTTGCCCCCAAGGCACCTACAGACGTCAGCCCGGCCTTCTTGAGAAAATCGCGTTTGTTAAGCTTGCTATTCTCATTCATGCCCATTCTCCCACTCTTGTTTGAGTTCACCCTTTATTTGTTCCGGTCTGGCCATTGGGGCTCTTGTTACCGGTTATGCGCATTCTCCCGTAATTGTCGTCATCGTCCTGTGTACCAGTTGGGCAACCACATCGCGATCTCCGGAAAAATCATCAGGATGATGATGGTCAGCACCATGAGGAAGAAGAACGGCACGATCGATCGATAGATATCTATCAGCGTGACTTCCTTCGGCGCCAAGGCTCGCATCATGAAGAGATTGTAGCCGAAGGGCGGCGTGATATACGCGATCTGGCAAGTGATGGTGTAGAGCACGCCGAACCAGATGGCGTTAAAGCCGAGGCTCTTGACCAGCGGTATGTAAAGCGGCGCTACGATGACCAGCATGGCCGTATCATCAAGGAACATGCCCAGTATGATGAATGAAAACAGCATTAGTACCAGGATTGTCCACGGCGAAAGATCGAAGGTGTTGAGCAAGATCTTTTCAATGGCTTTCACCGCGCCGAGACCGTCATAGACCGACGAAAAGCACAGCGCCGCCAGAATGATCCAGAGGAACATGCAGGTGACGGTGAGACTGTTGCGTGTCGTGGTTTCCCATACCGCCTTGTTCAGGCGTCCGGTAAAAAGTGCGGCAAGCGTTGCAAGTAAGGCGCCGACGGCGGAACTTTCGACAAGGCTGGTAACGCCGGTGAGGAACAGGCCCATCATCGCGCCGAAGACCACAAGCGGCAAGATGCCTGCGCGCAGGGTGACGAAACGGTCACGCCACGTGATCTTATCCAGCTCTTCTCTGGGCAATGTTGGTCCGAGTTCGGGCTGGATACGGCAGCGGATATAAATGTAGATCGCAAAGAGCGCTGCCATGAGAAGGCCAGGGCCGATGCCTGCGAGCCACAGCTGCAAAACCGGCTGCCGGGCGATCATCGCATAAAGAACGAGCACGACGCTCGGTGGAATGAGGATGCCGAGCGAGCTGCCCGCCTGGATGACACCCGTAACCATCACCTTGTTGTAGCCGCGTTTCAGCAGTTCGGGCAGCGCCACGGTGGCGCCGATTGCCATGCCCGCGACGCTGAGGCCGTTCATGCAGGAAATGATGACCATCAGGCCAATCGTGCCCAGCGCGAGACCGCCGCGAATGCCGCCGAACCAGACGTGGAACATCCGGTAGAGATTGCTGGCAATGCCCGATTCCGAGAGCATATAACCCATGAAGACGAAGAACGGCACCGTGATGAGCGGATACCAGTTCAGTACTGCAAAGGTGGCATTATAGGGCATCTCGAACGAGCCTTTGCCCCAAAGCAGGAGTGCCGCGAGCGAACCGACGAAACCGATCACGCCAAATACGCGCTGCCCGGTCATCAGCAGCACCATCATGGTTGCAAACATGAAGAGCGTAATGAATTCAGAGCTCATATGTGATGTCCTTCCTCAATGGCAGGACCCGCAATCGTGCTGATCGGCTTTCCGCGCAGGGAGGCCCAGTCCTTGAAGAAATTGGAGACGCATTGCAGCAGCAGCAGGAAAATACCGACGGTCATGATGAGCTTGATCGGCCAGAGAAGCGGCGCCCAGGCGGTATAGTTCTTCTGGTTGTAAACGATGGCGTAATTGGTCGCTGAAATTCCGCCCGCAACCATCACGCCCAGATAGAAGATGATGAACAGGATGCTGATCATGTCCGTGATCATTTTTCTTCGCGGAGAAAGGCGGTCGAAGAAAAGATCCATGCGCACATGCGCGCCTTGCTGCATGGCATAGGCGCCGCCGAGCAGATAATAGGCGGAGAGGAGGAACTGGGACATCTCCAGTACCCAATTCACCGGTACGCCGAGAAACACACGGGAAAAAGTGGAGTAAAGGAGGCAGGCGCCGAGTGCGAAGAACAGATACATCGCAAAGCGCCCGATGTAATAATTCATTGCATCAACATATTTGACGAACAGTCTGATCGGCTTCGGCATTTCCGGCTCCTTCAGGCTCCCTGTTCAGTGTCTTGAGGACCAATTGCTTTCGCTATGTCCTCCAATATGGTTGCGAGTTTTTCGGACCAGGCAGTCTGGGCCGAACCATCGGCAATCTCGTTGTTGCGCAATTCGATCATCACGCAGGGTGCATTGCGCGACCGCGCGTGACGCTCCAGCGTGTAATAGACACGATCCGCTGGCGAATAGGGCTCGTTTACGCCCACATGGAGGGTATCGTCCTTGCGCAGGGCCTCAATCAGTGGCTTGCCGATCCGCTCGTCTTCATCGTGGATGATGCCGATCTGCCATGGGCGGGGTACATCCCGATAAATGGGAGTGAAGGAATGGATCGTCACGATCCATGATGGCAGCCCGCGTTGCGCACGTCTTGAAATGATCTGTTCAACAGCAGTGTGGAATGGACGATGCGAAAGATCGATACGCGCCATACGCTCCATGGAGTTGAGTGCATGGTTTCCGGGAACCACGGTCGTCTCGCTGATTTCCGGAATAAGATCATGGGCGTCGAGCGGCCGGTTGCAGTCGATCAGCAGGCGCGAAAGCTGACTTTCGACAAGCGGCGCGTTGAGAGACGAAGCCAGACGTCTGGCAACTTCCACCGCGCCGGGGTCCCACGCAATATGTGCCCGCAAGGCATCGGCATCCAGTCCAAGTCCGTCGAAAGTCTCTGGAATGAAATTGGACGCATGTTCGCAGACAAGAAGATAGGGACTTTCCCCCTCCTTGTTGAAGACAGAAACAGGCTCGCACGAAGCCGTGCGATGTTCTCGCTCGTCCGTCATTCTGTTCGTTCCCCGCGCTGTAACTTATGTTACGTTTTTTCCACTTATGCGCTATTGCGGATTATTTGATACGTCCTATGATTATTTGTCAAACACAATTTCGCCCAAATTTTATAAGGGCAGTCGCTAAGGGAAGTACTCTGCCTGTGCATGCAAGCGTTGCGGAACTGATCAACGAACGGATCGATACGATGCCGGCGGGCGAGCGAAGCGCCGCGCAGACGCTGATCGCCAATTATCCAATCCTGGGGCTGAAAACCGTCGCGGAATTTTCCGCTCTGGCCGGTGTCAGTTCCCCGACGATCCTTCGCTTTGTAAACAGGCTCGGGTTTCAGAATTATCCCGATTTCCAGGCGCGGTTGCAGGACGAACTCGCTGCCCAGTTACAGTCTCCGCATCATCGCAATGAACAGCCGGGAACCGGGCCGGATACGGCTTATCCGGCGGTGGAGCATACGCTGGAAAATATCCGTGAAAGCTTCCGGCACCTTGGCGAAAAGCAACTGAGGCAGGCTGTTTCGGCCTTGACCGACGCCAAGGGAAACATCTACCTGATCGGCGGGCGCTTCACCGATCCCATCGCGCAATATATGGCCGCACATTTGACGATCATTCGTCCCCACGTCTTCCATCTTGGCGGGCAGGAGAGCGTCTGGCGTGACCGCCTTCTCGATATGGGAAAGCGCGACGTTCTGGTGGTCTTCGATATTCGCCGTTATCAGGACAGTCTTTTGCAGCTTGCCGAAAAGGCGCGGTCACGCGGTGTCGAGGTCGTTCTCGTCACCGACCAGTGGCTTTCGCCGATAGCACGCGTGGCCCGTCATGTTCTAGCGGGACGCACAGCCGTGCCGTCCGCATGGGATTCTTCGGCTGCGCTCTTTGTGCTGGCGGAAACGGTCATTCGCGAAATGACCCGAATGCTGGAAAAGGACAGTGCCGCCCGCATTGCGGAACTTGAAGGGCTACGCTGACGAAAATCGTTCAGGGAATGTCCTATTCCAGCCCACAGGCGCGCAGAAAGAGTGCAGAAACTTCCTTCTCGATCCGTTCGAGATCCAGCGGTTCGTCCTTGCCGAGCTCCATCATGCTGCGCACCTGCGCTTCAAAATCGGCATAATGCTGGGTCACGGCCCAGATATGCATCTGAAACAGCAGCGGGTCGACAGGCCTGATGCGCCCGTCGTCCACCCATGACTGGATGAGGCGGACAGCGTTTTGGGTCGCTGACTGATGTTTGGCCCAGTGGCGTCCGAGATAGGGCGCACCATTGGCAATTTCGGTGGTGAAAAGGCGAGAAGCCTTGGGGTTCTTCTGGCTGTATTCGAGCTTGGCGCGAATATATTGCCGGATCACCTTGGCAGGATCGTTTTCGGTATTGGCGCCGAGGAATATTTCTTCCCACTCGTCGAGGATATAGACGATGATATCCTCGTAGAGTTCTTCCTTGCTGGAAATGTAATAGTGCAATTGCGGCTTGGTGAGACCGGCGCGGTGCGCAATGCCTTGCGTGGATGCCCCCGCAAGGCCTTTCTCGGCAAACTCGTCGATCGCGGCGGCCCGTATTGCGCCGAGAATGCGCCGCCTGCGGCCGAGGACCTTGTCCCGTCCGGTCAGTTCGGTGTCTTCATTCTCGTCGCTGTTACTCATCCATACCTGCCGCGATTGGTAAGGGGCTTATTGGCCCAGCTTTTTCTTGATGTCGAGCCCTATGCCCTTGTTAACGAAGGCGTCGGTCGCAACCTTGCTCATGTCGAGTTCGTCACCGCTGACAATTCCTGCCTTGCGGGCAAGTTCGTAAAACGCCTTGACGCGATCCATCGAAATAGCGCCGATTCCCTTTTCGAGCGTGTCGCCGCTGTCGATGAGCTGGAGGTTCTTGATCCGCTCCAGTTCCGCATCGAGCGTTTCCTTGCTCATGTCCGGATTATCTTTCAGGATCAATTCATAGGCCTTGCTGCGGTCGCCATAGAGAAAATTGGTCCAGCCCTCGATGGAAGCGCTGACGAAACGCTGTACGACATCGGGATTCTTTTCGATCAGGTCCTGACGGGTTTCGATCGTGTTGCCGTAAGTGCTGTAGCCATAATCGGCGAGGAGGTAGGTCGTGACCTTCGCACCTTCCTTCTCGGCATAGATCGGTTCCGCAGTAGCATAAGCCTGCTGCACGACCTTCTGGTCGCTAAGAAACTGGGCGAGGCTGTAATTATAGGGACGAAGCTGTTCGTCCTTGAAGCCGAACTCCTTCACCAGCCACGGCCAGAAGGAAAACTGCGCATCCTTGCCCATCAGCACGGTCGGCGCATTGGCGAGGTCCTTGAAATCCTTGTACTGGCCTTCATGCACCATCAGTGCCTGCGGGTCTTTCTGGTAGAAGGCGGCTACAACCGTTGTCGGCACGCCATTGGCGACATTGTTGAACGACAGAAGCAGGTTGCCGGTCAGCAGGAAGTCAAGACGGCCCGCGGCCAGCATCGGGCGGTTGTTGACCTGTGGCCCGCCCATGTCAATCTGCACATCGAGGCCGTATTTCTCGTAAGTGCCATCGGCTACGGCCTGATAAAAGCCGCCGTGACCGGCTTGCGCCAGCCAGTTGGTGCCAAGCGTCACCTTGTCGAGCGCATGGGCCATTTGTGCGGAAAGGCCCACGGAGAGCGCGGCAAACGCCGCAACCAGAGTTTTTTTCATATTGGTTCCCCTTGTTTTAATCAGTCAAAGCCATGTCGGCGGTCCAGCCGCGTGTTTTACCCGGATTGAGCAGGCCGTACGGGTCGGCGAGTTTCTTGAACTCGATCTGAACGCTGTCGATCTCCTTCATGCCGCCATCCTCGATGGTGTAGGCGTGAGGATCGTAGATGTCGCAGCCGTCAACCTGCTCCAGTTCCTTGATCAGGCGATACATCTCGTCACGGCCTTCGAAGCGGACAAGCGGAAGTGCGAAAATCTGCACTTCACCCTCGAGCCGGGCCATTTCGTGATGCATATATTGTGTTTCGCCGTAGCGCGCGATCTGGCGGGTCACCACATCAACATCGAATGGGCGCGGATAGGCAACCTGAAGGTAGGTCCAGCCTTCTTCGGCCTTCAGTGCCTGCAAGGTCGTATGGTTCCAGCCGCATTCGTAAGCGGGCTGGAGACCGTTCTTGTGCAATTCGTCCAGCGTCATGGCGAAGGAAATCTTGCCGCCAAATTCCGTGGCGAGAGCCTCGAAACGGGCCATCTCTTCCGGTGCGATCATGGCGAAAACCGCATCCTTGTCGGAAGGGAAGAGTTCGCCGAACTTGGTATAGAAGCGCGCAAAACGACGATCTACCGTCGTTAGCAGATAGCAGTCCAGATTGGCTTCCAGTGCCTTGAGGCAGAAGTTGAGCGTTGCCTCGTAACTGTCGAACAAGGCTGCGGTATGTATCCAGTCGGTCGA
Organism: Brucella intermedia LMG 3301; assembly: GCF_000182645.1. NCBI lineage: Bacteria > Pseudomonadati > Pseudomonadota > Alphaproteobacteria > Hyphomicrobiales > Brucellaceae > Brucella > Brucella intermedia. The sequence goes on along the minus strand of NZ_ACQA01000002.1, from coordinate 998,140 downwards.
TTTGGTGAGGCCGATTTCCAGTTCCAGAATGATGCCGTTGGTCCCATAGGCATGCTGGACTTTATGGATGTCGCGTCCCGTCAGTTGGATGATTTTCGGTTCCGGTTCCACGGTCAGGACCTTGACGGAATAAACGTTGCCATCGTCGCGCAGCATGCCGTGGCGTAGCGAACCGATGCCGCCTGAACCGCCGGAGAAAAAGCCGCCAATCGTGGCGATGCGACGGGTGGACGGATACATCAGCAATTCCTGTCCGGTCTCGCGCACGGCATCGTCAAGACGCGAAATGCGAGCCCCGCCTTCGACACGAACCCTGCCGGGTTCGATGGACACGATGCGGTCGATCTTGGTCATGTCCAGGATGATGCCGCCTTCAAGCGGAACGCACTGGCCGTAATTGCCGGTACCGCCGCCGCGAACGGTGATCGGGATGCGAAGTTTCGCGGCAGCAGCAGCAACGCGGCGTACTTCGTCCTGATCCTTCGGAATGACGACGAGATCGCCGACATAATGGCCGATATCCTCGGTGAGGATGGGGCTGTACCAGAAATAATCCCGAGAGCGCAGTTCGACCTGCTTCGGGTCATCGTAGATGCGGATTCCGTCGATTTCGGCGCGGAATGCGGCCCAGTCATAGATGCGCTGTGGTGCGGCAGAATTCATGGGGTTCTCCGATTAAATTTTTGTACCGTCGCGCCAGACAACGCGGCGGGCCTGCGGACGGCTGATGAGATCGGTAAGGTCTTCGGCATCGTGCCATATGAAGCTGGCCAAGCCGTCCACCTGAAGGGGCTGTATGCGCTCGCTGCCGATAAGTCGGGAGGGCAGGGTAGTGATGCTGTCGAGCCATTCCTGCGGTTCGACATGGCAGACCGGCGCTGCAAGACGCAGTATGGCGAGTGGGTCATAATTGCCATAAGGGTAGAATGCATCGCCAACATTGTCAGAGCCGAGCATGACATCCATGCCCGCTGCTCGCGCTTCCTTGAGAGGCGCGACACCGCGCTGGCGCGGAGATTTCCCCCCGATCCGATCCTGTAGATAAAGATTGGTTGTTGGCAGCGACACGAGCGCGGTGCCTGCATCGGCGGCGGCATCAAGAATCCGCTGCAGTTCGTCCGGCCCGCGCAGCGATAGTGAACAGGCATGGCCGCACAGCACTCGACCGCCCATGCCATGATGTCTGGTGGCCGATACGATCAGCGAGAAGCCGTCCGCTTCTACCTCCAGCCCTTCATCGACATGAAAGTCGAGGTTGAGGTCGTGCTGCACGGCAACACGGAACATCTCTTCGATTTTGGCTTCAAGATCGGCATTGCGATAGAAGAACGCGCCGAACACGCCGCCGTCTTTTGCAACGCGGGCTGCGATTTGCGAACCCGCATCAAGCACCAGATCGCCATGGACGAGCGCTGCAAGCTGGAGGTCGAGGCGGTCTTTCCATTCCTGACGCAGTTCGTTGAGAACGGGCCAGGCAGTGGGCACTTCCGGTGTCGTCCAGTCAACATGGCTGCGCATCGCACCGACGCCTTGTTCAAACGCGGCCTGAAGGCCCTGGGTCGCGCGGGCGCGAATATCCGCCTCGCTCCAGTTCTTCCGGTCTGTGTTCATCAGGTCGATTGCGTCGAACAGGCAATCCACCTTGGCGTCGCCATTTTCAGCAATGCGCCGGATCGTAAAAGTCTTGTCCAGATGGACATGAATATCTGCGAAAAGCGGTGTGACGAAGCCACCATTCCTTGCCTGCGACGGTACAAGCGAGGCGATACGACTGTCTTCGATCTGGATGTCGGAGTGCCCGGTGCGACCGGCTATGGCTACCCCTTGCAACATTCTAGCGCTCACGACGGATCTCGCTTTCATGCCAGCGTCCGAGGACAAGGCGCGACAGCCAACTTGTCACGAGGAAGATCACGATGCCGAGCAGCGATACGAGGAAAAGTGCCGCAAACATGCGCGGAATTTCGTTGCGGAAGCTCGATTCCAGAATGCGTGAGGCGAGCCCTGTGCTCTGGCCTGCCGTACCGGCAACAAACTCAGCGACAACTGCGCCGATCAGTGACAGGCCACCGGCGATTTTCAGCGCGGCCATGAAATAAGGCAATGCGCTTGGCGCCAGCAGATAGCGCAGGCGCTGCCATGGCGAGGCACGGTAGAGCCGGAAAAGATCGCGCAGGTTGTGGTCGGCGCTGCGCAATCCAATCACGGTGTTGGACAGGATCGGGAAGAACGCCACGATCCATGCACAGATCAGCAGGGCTGAAAAAGTATCACGCACATAGATGAGGATCAGCGGCGCGATAGCGATGACCGGCGTTACCTGAAGGATAACGGCGAATGGAAAGAACGCCATTTCTATGGGGCGGGAGAGGGCGAAAATCATGCCGAGCAGAATGCCGCCGATAATTGCACAGCCGAGCGAGATCAGGGTCAACTTGACCGTAAACCACATGGAGGCCATCAGCGATGGCCCGTCCTTTATAAGCGTCTGAGCAACCAGCGAAGGCGCAGGGATCAGGTAATGCGGCACCTGATAATAACGGACGAGACCTTCCCATATGCCAAGGGCGATTATGATCGCCAGCGTCGGCATGACAATACGCAAGGCGCGCTCGCGCCGGGCGAGGCGATCCTGTTCGACATTCAGGACAGGCAGTTCGGTTTGTATCGGATTCATCGTCCTGTCCTCAATGATCGATATCTTCGGAGGAAAGTGTCGCGGTCAGCGCGTCGGACACCTTGGCGCAATATCTCGCGTAGGCATCGGTTGTGCGGTAGTTTTCGGCACGTGGGTAGGGGCCGATGATCGGTATGTCGGCCACAACGCGGCCCGGTCGGGCAGCCATCACCACTACCCGGTTGGACAGATAAACCGACTCATAAACGCTGTGGGTTACGAAAATCACGGTCAGACCGTGTTCCTGCCAAAGTCGCAGAACGTCATTGTTGAGCTTGAAGCGCGTCATCTCATCCAGCGCCGCAAATGGCTCGTCCATCAACAGAAGACGCGGACGCGTAACCAGAGCACGAGCGATGGAAACGCGCATTTTCATTCCGCCGGACAGTTCCCTCGGAAATGCCGTGGCAAAGCGGGACAGGCCCACTTGTGCCAGCGCTTCTTCGACGCGCGGGGTTGCTTCCTTGCGGGCAATGCCGGACAGTCGCAACGGCAAATAAACATTGTCGAAGACGCTGGCCCACGGCATCAGCGTCGGCTCCTGAAATACGAAACCGATATCCTGCGCGCCGATAGGCCCCTTGCCGGGAGCGTGGCCGTTGATACGGATATTTCCGGCTGAAATCGATTCCAGGCCGGCGATCATGCGCAACGCCGTGCTCTTGCCGCAGCCAGAGGGGCCGAGAAAGCTGACGAACTGGCCTTGTTCGATCCTGAGCGACATGTCGCTCACGGCCATCACGCCGGTACCATATTGCTTGTAGACGCCGTCTATCTCGATCAGGGAGGATGGAGCTTGCGAGTTGGGGGCCACGCTCATTGTCCTTACCAGGCTGTTTTGTTGTCGAGCCAGGAGAGCGGCGCTCGTTCAATTTCCGCCAGAACCTCTACCAGGCGCTCGGCGGCAAAATCGATCGTCGCTCGACCTTTCTCCGCGGTCGCGAGCGTCGCATCACCAGCAGCGCCATAAGGATTGATATCCTGAATCTGCCAGGCAGGCTTGGCGCCGCCGCTCAGCGAAAGATGTTGGAAATCACTTGCAAAAGTTTCCGTAAGCGTTCGGAAATCCTGTACTTTCGACATATCGACGAGATCGGGATGCATCTCCAGCATCACTGAGGTTTCCATGTCGCCGGCATGAATGCCGTGCTTCAGGTCGTGATCGCTGTATACACCTTCCGGCATTCCAAGGCCGAACCAGTTGATGCTTACAACAAGCATGTTGTGACGGATGCGAAGCTCCCGCGCTACGATATCCATGACACTGATCTGGCCGCCATGGCTATTGAGCAGCGCCATCTTGCGGACACCGCTTCCTGCCACGCAAGCGCCGATCTCGCACCACATGCGAATGATGGTCTCGGCTGAAAACGTCAATGTGCCAGGGTAACGGCTGTGCTCATTGCTCTTGCCGATGGCTTGCGTCGGCAGGAAAAGCGCGTGGCTTGTTTCAGGCAGGCGGGCGATGGTTTCCTTGACCATGCCGTCAACGATGGCAGCGTCGACGGCCAGCGGAAGGTGTGGTCCGTGCTGCTCGATTGCACCAACCGGCAGAACCGCCACGAGCTTCTCACGCTCGAGGCGGGAGAATGCCTCGCTCGTATAATCGGACCAATATCGTTTCAAGACTGCAACTCCTACACGCTCGGGCCAAGGGCGTTAGAGCGCATCCCGAAAAGTGTGAAACGGTTTTCGGAACAAGATGCGCGTCAAACCAGATTTGAGTGCATCCTACTAAACAATCTGACCGATCGGTCAAACTAAATGTTTTAAATATACGGATTGCGTGCAATTAAGGTGTGAATCCGTGGCTATTTGGTCACGTGACGGGCCGCGACAGGTTTATGATGTGCGGAAAGTTCCGGAGGTCCTATGGACGAAAGATGCATTATCATTGGGGCTGGCCATGCTGGCTCGCAGGCTGCGATCAGTCTTCGGCAGGAAGGCTATGCAGGCGAAATCATTCTCATCAATGACGAAACCGATATTCCCTATCATAAGCCCCCACTGTCGAAATCCTATCTGAAAGCGCCGGAAGGGGGCGGTCTGGTTCTGCGTCCGGAATCGGCCTATCGCGACAATAATATCGAGATGATGTTTGGCCATCGCGTCGATGCCGTATCTATTGCAGACAAGACGGTCACACTTGATGACGGGCGAGTCCTGAGCTGGTCGGAACTGATCTTCGCGACCGGTGCGCGTGCTCGCATTCCCAATTTGTCAGGTGTCGAGCTTGACGGTGTTTTCACGCTCCGCCGGATGGAGGATGCCCGCCGCATCGCGGCAGCAATGCCCAGTGTTGAGAATGTGGTCATTATTGGCGGCGGCTTTATTGGTCTGGAAATGGCTCATAGCGCGATCGCGCTTGGCAAAAAAACGGTTCTGATCGAGGCAGCACCTCGTGTGCTGGGGCGTTCGGTTGCAACGCACATCTCCGCCCACGTGGAAGCGCGGAGCCGCGCCGCCAGTATCACAGTTTTGACGGGTCTCGGCGTGACGGCCATTGAGGGTGAAAATGGTCGCGTGACAGGCGTGGAAGCTGCAGACGGAACCAAATTCCCGGCCGATATGGTTGTGATCGGTACGGGTGCGGTGCCAAACGTGGAGCTTGCTGTTATGGCTGGGCTTGCGATCGACAACGGCATTGTTGTGGATGAGAACCTGCGCACGTCTGCGGGCCACGTCTACGCTATCGGCGATTGCGTAAGCTATGATCATTTTCAGGCCGGTCGTCGGGTGCGGCTTGAATCGGTGCAAAATGCGACAGATCAGGCAAAGCATGTCGCTCGTACCATTGTGGGCCGCGAGGCGCCGTTTAGGGAAATTGCATGGTTCTGGTCGGATCAGGGCGATATGAAGTTGCAGACGGCAGGCCTGTCCTTTGATGCCGACCGGCATATCCTTTCGGGAAACCCGGAAGAAAATGCATTCTCCATCTTTCACTTTGCCGGTGACAGGCTTGTCGCTGTAGATTCCATCAATCGCCCGGCAGATCATATGATCGCGCGTCGGCTCCTGGCCGCGGGCATTAGTCCGAGCGAAGCAGATGTTGCTGCCGGGGCGGCAAGGTTGAAAGAAATGCTGGCCGCTGCGCCGAAAGCTTGAGGATATACGATGAGCACTTTGAAACATCTGCTACCCGCCGACATGGCCGCACCTTTTGCCGCCTACAGCCATGGCGTGAAGTTAAAAGCCGGTGCAGAAATGGTTTTCTGTTCCGGTCAGCTCGGCATCGCGCCGGACGGAAATGTACCGGAAGACGCCGGCGCTCAGGCAGAACTCTGCTTTGAAAATATAAGCCGCATCCTGCGCGATGGAGGCATGGACCTATCCAATGTGGTGCGTATCAATGCCTATGTCACCGACCGAGCCTATATGCACCCATATATGGATGTTCGCGACCGGCTGTTCCCGCAGCCCGCGCCAGCCTCGACACTGATGATCGTTTCCGGTTTCACGCGTGAGGAGTTCAAGGTCGAGATAGAGGTGGTCGCGGCGCGGTAATCGCCAAACGAAAACACCCGTCGCGGGAGGAAGCGACGGGTGTTTTATGGGGAAGACCGGACTTGGGAGGAGGATATCCGGTCTTGTATCACCGAGGGAATGGGAGGAGGAGAAAACACCCCGGCGATATTCTGGAAACTGTAGGACCGCGCAATTATGGGGACTCGCGATCCTTGAAGAAGGCCAATGCCTTCCGGTGCGCTATTAGCGAGCAGCGGCCTTGCGTGCGACGAACGGGATTTCCGAAGGCAGGATGCCGAGGTCGTTCAGTTCACGTGGGCTCAGGCGGCTCAGTTCGTTTACAGTGTTACGGTAACGGCGCCAGTTGTTGTACGAGCGGATCAGGTTCATTTCTCTCACCTAGTAAAAATCTTATCTCTTTGTTGCAACCAGCATATAGGCTCGAAGCATTTCGAATTGGAGAGACAGATTTGCATAGCTGCAATGCGTTTAAGCTTGTCAGTTGCACGTCTTTTGCGCAGCTCGGTCATCATGCGATCACAATCTCATGCCGAATTGGGGAAATCGGCTCGATTCAGGCTGCTTCGGCGGCTAACCGGTTAAAAATTCTTTAAAAATTTACCGTCCAGAAAGTTGCTCCCACAAATTGTAGCGGCGCAACTGTCTGTTAATTCGTCTCACGCGCCTAATTGCGCGATGTCCTTCGTGTCGTGACAGCCTTGTATAATGAAGTATAGATCCGGGTATCCCGGAGGCTTCGAATTTTGTCGCAAAAGTCCGGGAAATCGTCGGTTAGAGACAACAATTCCACATGACTTGCGCCCCGGATTGGGTTAAGGGAGTTTTGTCGGGTGTCGGGATGCCATATCGTATGACGTTCTTGCACTGTCTGTCTGCGGGAGAGCGCCAATTGGCCGCCGAAGGGGAAATCGCCCGAAATCTCTCAGGTACAAGGAACCGCAGACCGGTAAGACAACTCTGGAAAGTCGGGGGCAACCCTGCGCCGAAGGTGTAAGTATGGCTTTAGCCATGCGAGTCTCTCAGGCCTGAGACAGAGGGGCACGAAGCAACCGCATTTTGCGGAGGCACACGTGCGACTCTGGAGTTGTTATGGGCGATACCGCACATTTGAATACCCTGCCTTTGCAGGATCTGCATGAACAGGCTGGCGCGCGCTTCGGCGGATTTGCCGGCTGGAACATGCCGATAACCTATCCGCTGGGCGTCATGAAGGAACATCTTCATACGCGTGAACATGCGGGCCTTTTCGACATTTCTCATATGAAGCTGATCGAGGTTTCGGGCGCGGACGCTGCCGCACTTCTTGCTGAAACCTGTCCGCTTGACCCGACTGTGCTGAAGGAAGGCCAGTCTAAATATACGTTCTTCCTCAACGAAAATGGCGGCGTGCTGGATGACCTGATCGTCACGCGCCTTGGTGAAGACCGTTTCATGGTCGTTGCCAATGCTGGCAATGCCGATGCCGATATCGAGCATCTGAACGAAGCTGCTTCCGGCAAGAACGTAACCGTCAATCCGCTTGACCGGGTATTTCTCGCCCTTCAGGGGCCCGAAGCTGAAAGCGTCATTAATGATGCCGGTCTCAAAGGTGCGGAGCTTGCCTTTATGAGCGGTTTCGAGCCGAAGCAAGGCTGGTTCATGACCCGTTCGGGCTATACCGGCGAAGATGGTTTCGAGATTGGCCTGCCAGCCGATGAGGCCCGCGCGCTTGCAACCAGGCTGCTTGCCGACGAGCGCGTCGAATGGATCGGCCTTGCCGCACGCGACAGCCTTCGACTTGAAGCCGGTCTCTGCCTGCACGGTCAGGATATCACGCCGGAAACCGATCCGGTTTCGGCCGGCCTCACTTGGGCGATCACCAAGCCTGTGCGGGAAAAAGCTGCATTCAACGGCGCAAAGGCCGTTCTGGACGCCATTGCCAAGGGCGCTGCTGCCAAGCGTGTGGGCCTAAAGCCGGAAGGCCGTCAGCCGGTCCGCGCTGGCGCCGATCTTTTTGATGAATCCGGTCGCCAGATCGGCACCGTTACTTCCGGTGGGTTTGGCCCATCGGCAGGTTTCCCGGTCGCCATGGGTTATGTAGAGGCAAGCCTCGCTACCCCCGGCACACGTGTCTTCGCTGACGTTCGCGGCAACAAGGTGCCCGTTGACGTTTCGGCACTTCCCTTTACTCCGCATCGCTATCGCAAAGGATGATTTCCATGGCCAATATCCTGTTCACCGAAGATCACGAGTGGATCAGCGTCGAAAACGGCGTTGCCACTGTCGGCATTACGATCCACGCACAGGAACAACTGGGTGACCTCGTTTTCGTCGAGCTGCCGGACGTCGGCCGCACGGCGACCAAGGGCGAAGGCATCGTGGTTGTGGAATCGGTCAAGGCCGCTTCCGATGTTTATGCACCGGTCGATGGCGAAGTGGTCGAAGTCAACGAAGCCGTTGCAAGCGATCCGGCTCTTATCAATCAGGCTGCGGAAGGCGAGGGCTGGCTGTTCAAGCTGAAGCTTTCGGATGAAAGCCAGCTTTCCGGTCTCCTCGACAAGGCCGGTTACGACAAACTGGTAGGATAACGCGATGACCCAGCAGGTTCTTCCCTTTGTTGCCCGCCATATCGGGCCGAGACTGGAAGACGAGCGCGCAATGCTTGCGGCGCTCGGCCTTCCTTCCATGGAAACCCTCATCACCCAGGCGGTTCCGGCGTCTATCCGTCTGAACCGTGCGCTTGATCTGCCGGCGCCGCTCAGTGAATCCGATGCGCTTGCAGAGCTGAACGCCATCATGGGCCGCAACGTGGTGAAGAAGAGCTTCATCGGCGCGGGCTATCATGGTGTGCATACGCCGCCGGTCATCCAGCGCAATCTGTTTGAAAACCCTGCCTGGTACACCGCCTATACGCCGTACCAGTCGGAAATCAGCCAGGGTCGTCTTGAGCTTCTGTTCCACTTCCAGACGCTGGTTGCAGAACTGACCGGCCTGCCGGTCGCCTGCGCCTCGCTTCTCGATGAAGCAACTGCGGTTGCTGAAGCCATTGGCGTTGCCTGCCGTCATCACCGCGACAAGCGAAGCCGTATCCTGCTTGCAGGCGAACTGCATCCGCAGACGGTTGATGTGGTGAACACCCGCGCTGAACCGCTCGGCTGGCAGATCGAAACCGGCAGCACTCTCGATGAAAATACTGCTGCCATCGTCGTGCCGTGGCCGGATACACGCGGCGTCTACGGCGACTTCAGCAAGGTGATTGCCGATGCGAAGGCCAAGGGCGCACTCGTTATTGCCGTTGCCGATCCGCTGGCGCTGACGATCATGGAAGCGCCTGCGACGTGGGGCGCGGACATGGCTGTTGGCTCCATGCAGCGTTACGGCGTACCGATGGGCTTTGGGGGCCCACATGCAGCATATCTGGCTGTGTCGGAACCTCTGACTCGCATCATTCCCGGCCGCATCGTCGGCCAGTCGGTCGATGCGCATGGCCGTGCGGCCTATCGTCTGGCGCTCCAGACCCGTGAGCAGCATATCCGTCGCGACAAGGCGACCTCCAACATCTGCACTGCGCAGGCCCTGCTTGCCAATATGGCCGCATCCTTCGCGATCTGGCATGGCCCGGCAGGCTTGCAGGCGATTGCCACCCGCGTTGCCGGTCTTGCTGCCCGCTTTGCTTCCGGCCTCAAGGCCGCGGGTGTCGAAATCGCAGGCGATAGCCTGTTCGATACGGTCAGCATCAAGGTTGCCGGAAAGGCGAAGGCCATTGCTGACGAAGCTGACAAGGGCGGTCGTCTGCTTCGTGTCATCGATGCGGACACGGTCGGCGTAACCTTCGATGAAACCTCGACCGAGGAAGATCTTGCAGCGCTTGCCGTTCTGTTTGGTGCCAAGCTGGTCGACGGTGACAAGGTTCTCGTGCCCGGCAAGGGACGCGGTGAAGGCTTCCTCACGCAGGAAGTATTCCATTCGCATCGTTCCGAAACCGAGATGATGCGCTTCCTGCGTCGTCTGGCCGACAAGGATCTGGCGCTTGACCGCGCAATGATCCCGCTTGGCTCATGCACCATGAAGCTCAATGCGGCAGCAGAAATGATGCCGGTGAGCTGGAACACGGTTGCTAATCTGCATCCGTTTGCGCCTGCGGCACAGACCGAAGGCTATGCCAGGATGACGGCGGATGTCGAAGCTTGGCTTTGTGAAGTCACCGGCTTTGCTGGCGTTTCGCTACAGCCAAATGCAGGTAGCCAGGGCGAATATGCTGGTCTGCTGGCAATTCGCCACTATCACCAGTCGCGGGGCGAAGGTCATCGCAACATCTGCCTTATTCCATCGTCTGCACATGGCACCAATCCGGCCAGCGCCTCGATGGCTGGCATGAGCGTTGTCGTGGTCAATTGCCGTCCAGATGGCGATATCGACATCGACGATCTGAAAGCCAAGGCCGAGAAGCATCGTGATAATCTCGCTGCCTTCATGATCACCTATCCTTCGACCTATGGCGTGTTCGAAGAAGGCATCAAGGCGTTCTGCGAAATCGTCCATGAAAATGGCGGTCAGGTCTATTTCGACGGTGCGAACCTCAATGCGCTGGTTGGGCTCGCCCGTCCTTGCGACATTGGCGCTGACGTCTGTCACATGAACCTGCACAAGACCTTCTGCATCCCGCATGGCGGTGGCGGTCCGGGCGTTGGCCCGATTGGCGTTGCCAAGCATCTGGTGCCTTATTTGCCGGGCCATGTGGATATCGGTTCCAAGCACGCTGTTTCGGCGGCGCCTTTCGGTAGCGCATCCATTCTGGTCATCACGTGGATGTATATCCGCATGATGGGCGGCGCTGGTCTCAAGAAGGCGACCGAGGCTGCGATCCTCAATGCCAACTACATTGCGCATCGTTTGAAGGACGCTTATCCGATCCTTTATACCGGCGCACATGATCGTGTGGCGCATGAGTGCATTGTTGATACGCGAGTTCTGAAGGATAGCGCTGGCGTGACTGTGGAAGACGTGGCCAAGCGCCTCATCGACTACGGTTTCCATGCGCCGACCATGTCCTGGCCGGTTGCCGGTACGCTGATGATCGAGCCGACCGAGTCTGAACCGAAGTCGGAAATCGACCGTCTTTGCGATGCGATGATTGCCATTGCAACTGAGGCGAAAAAGGTTGCCGATGGTGTCTGGCCTGCGGACGACAATCCTCTTGCCAATGCACCGCACACGGCAGGCGATACGCTGGCGAGCGAATGGACACATCCTTACACCCGTGAGGAAGCAGTGTTCCCGGCAAGCGCTATCAATGGCGATTTCGACGCGACAGCAAAATATTGGCCACCGGTCAGCCGCGTGGATAATGTGGGCGGTGACAGAAATCTCATCTGCTCATGCCCGCCTGTAGCTGCCTACGGATAAGTTGAAGCGCAGTTTTGCCGACAAGAAGCGCCGCGGAAACGCGGCGCTTTTTTTGCGCATGGACAGGCAGAATTTATTGATTAACTGGATTTCAGTTAATCTGCTTGGAAAGCCGCTCGGGTCGAGGCGTCTCTCCCGGATTGTTCTTTTAAAACAGAAAGATGTGCTGGTTGCATCTATGCGGTGAAATGAGACGCTAGCCGGATTTCAGGCAAAAAAAGAGCCGGACTGGGAAGTCCGGCTAAGTTATGAAGGTGCCTTATAGGCAAACCTCCAGAGGGGAACACTTACCGCGCGCAATGGGAGGAGGCACAGCGGTAAGTGACTGTGATATGTATCACCTTGCTCCAATCTTCAACCCCTGAAACACGAAATTTTTGACCATTTCGGAAAATTCTGAAACTTTTCCCATTTTGACCGTTCCCAGCGGGTCATTGGTCAATATTTGTGTTCCTCAACGGACAAGTCGTGCTTCAAATCGAAACAATCTTTCGTCGTGGTGGTCTCGCTCGACTCCAAGATCGATTCCGAGGCTCGAAGCTTCTTGGGAGCGATCACACAACAAACGATAGCATCGCTTCATCTCGACGCGAATTACCACCGGGATCGCAAAAACGACGACGATACCAATCTCAATCTCGAAGAGATAAAGGTTGGGCGAAAGGGAGAGAGGAAGTCGTGATCCGTGGCCTGCTCCGGATCGAGGCCAGTTTATCTCTGCCCACTGCATCTGCTATCCGGTTACGCGGAGATGACTTAGGTGCATTTTCAATGCCTTATACAATTCTATCATCCAGTCACAGTTATAAGCTTCTGAAATGGTTAGAATAATTCTAAAACATTCCTGCGCTGGTCAACTTCATTTAACTTGCAGGGCTGGCAGTGCGGATATAAAAGATGACCAAATGACGAAGGCTTCATGCCGGGTTTGAAGAGAAGCGACCATCGGACAGGCCGATTTCTCTGTCTTTTGGATAGTCGGAATGCTTGTACCTTTTCTCATCATGTTCCGCGAAGGCGTGGAAGCTGCGCTGATCGTCGGGATTATTGCCACTTATCTCCATCAAACCGGGCGTAGCGCCTGGATGCCTGTGGTCTGGATTGGCATTCTGCTGGCTTTGGCCATGTCGCTGACTGTTGGCGCTATCCTGCAGCTTCTGAGCGCGGAATTTCCTCAGAAAGCGCAGGAGCTTTTCGAGGCCATTATTGGTCTGATTGCGGTTTTCGTCCTCACTTCAATGGTGTTCTGGATGCGCAAGGCGGCGCGCTCCATCAAGGTGGAACTGCATCATTCCATCGATGCGGCGTTCCAAACCCCGACGCACAAGGGCTTTGGTCTTATTCTCATGGTCTTCTTTGCGGTGGCGCGTGAAGGGCTTGAATCCGTTTTCTTTTTGCTGGCTGCTTTCCAGCAGAGCGAAGGCCCGGCGGCGCCTGTGGGCGCGCTGCTCGGCGTTTTGCTTGCAGCGGCGGTTGGATACGGCATCTTTAAAGGCGGCTTGAAGTTGAACCTCCGCCGCTTCTTTCGCTGGACGGGCGTTTTCATCCTGATCATCGCGGCGGGCATTCTGGCCAATTCTGTCATGGCGCTGCATGAGGCAGGTATCTGGAACCACTTCCAGGCAGTCGTTTTCGACGCGAGCGACATTCTCCCGCTAGACAGTACGCTCGGCTCAGTTCTGGCTGGGGTTTTCGGATATATCGCAACGCCGACTGTCAGCGAAGTGGTCGCCTATGTGGCTTTCCTCGTTCCGGCACTCATCCTGTTCCTCATGCCAGCGAGCGGATCAGTGGCCGCAAGCCAGATCAAGACAAGCGCACAATAAAAGAGATTTTCATGACGAACCCGAAGCCTACAGAACCGATGTCGCGCAATCTGGTCCGCATAGGACTGGCCGTCGCCGTGCTGCTGCTGCTCGCTGCCGGTGGGGCATTTTATTATGCATCCCGTGTATCGGACAAAGCGCGGCATGCAGGAGCTGGCGACAAGATACAAGTCGCGATCAATGCAAAAAGCTGCGAGCCGAACGAATTGACCGTCCCGGCCGGGCGCTCGGTTTTTGAAATCATCAACAAGTCGGATCGCACGGTCGAGTGGGAAATCCTCGATGGTGTGATGGTTCTCGAAGAGCGCGAGAATATTGCGCCGGGCTTCAAGCAGACAATCACAGCGAAGCTGGCGCCAGGCGAATACCAGATTACCTGCGGGCTTCTTTCCAATCCTCGGGGCAAGCTGACCGTAACTGCGACCGCTGCCAGCGAAGCGGAAAAGAGCAAACTGCCCCTTATAGCTTTTATCGGTGCACTGGCTGAATATCAGATTTATCTCACAACCGAGGTTGCTGAATTCCAGAAAGCTGTTGCGGCGCTTTCCGCCGCAATAGCGAGCGGTAATCTGGAAGCCGCACAAGCCGCCTATGGTCCGGCGCGCGCCGCCTATGCGCGCATTGCGCCCGTCTCGGAAGCATTTTCCGATCTCGATACGGCCATTAATGCCCGTGCCGATTATTTCGAAAAGCGCGAGAAGGACGCAGGCTTCGGTGGTTTGCACCGTGTCGAATATGGTCTGTTCGAACAGAAATCCGTCGATGGACTGGCAGCTGTGGCTGGCAAGCTTGAGCAGGACGCCACCGTCTTGAAAGAACGCATTCGCGGACTTCGCATTTCACCGGACCGCATGATGGCGGGCACTGCTTCCGCCCTTAACCGTTTCGCTTCAACAGCGTCGGATGAAGGTGAGGACCGCTATGCACATACTGATCTGCAGGCTTTGTCGGGCCTTCTCGAAGGCGCCGCCAAGACTGCCAATGTCCTGCGCCCCATTGTCGAAAAGGTTGATCAAAAGGCATTCGAAGGCATCGACAAGGACGCTGCTTCGATCAAGTCGCTGCTCGGTGCGGACGCTCAGGGCAATGGTTTCAAGGCGTATGACGCACTGTCGCCTGATGAAAAGGCGAAATTCAAGGACGGCGCGGCACAACTTGCTGCGCAATTTACGAAACTCCGCGATCAGCTGGGAGTAGATTGATGACCAGAAAATTTTTTAAAAACGATACGATAACGTCTGAAGAACCTGTTTCGTCCGCTCGGCGCGCATTGCTGCTGGGTGCGGGAGCCGCCGGTGTTGCCGGAACTGTTGGAAGCGTGCTTGCACCTCAGGCAGCACAAGCGCTTTCTTCTGAGAACGTGACCAATGCGCCTGAGAGCGAGAAGCTTCACGAAAGCCAGGCTTTTTACGGAAAGCACCAGCCAGGCATCGTCACGCCGCGTCCCGCGGCCGGGCTCGTTGCTTCTTTCGACGTTTTGGCACGGGACCGCTCCGAACTTGAGCGCATGTTCCGGCTGCTCACCGAGAGGACCGAATTTCTGATGAAAGGCGGGACGCCGCCGGAACTCGATGCAAAATTTCCGCCCTCCGATTCCGGCATTCTTGGCCCGGTCGTCACACCCGACAATCTCACTGTTACGGTTGCGCTTGGTTCGTCTCTGTTCGATGACCGTTTTGGCCTGAAACCGTTGAAGCCGAAACTTCTGCAGCGCATGACGAGTTTTCCCAACGATGCCCTGCAAAAGGACATTTGCCACGGGGACCTCGTAATTCAGTTCTGTTCAAATACGCCGGACACGAACATTCACGCCCTGCGCGACATCATGAAGAACATGCCCGACCTTTTGTTGGTGCGCTGGAAACAGGAAGGGACGGTTCCTGTGCAGCCGCCGCATTCGCCGAAGGCGAAAGAAAGTGCGCGGAATTTCCTGGGCTTCCGCGACGGGTCTGCCAATCCCGATCCATCTGATGAGGCATTGATGAACCGCATCGTCTGGGTGGGCGAAAAAAATGCGGAGCCGGATTGGGCAACCAATGGCAGCTATATGGCGGTGCGCATCATACGGAACTTTGTCGAACGCTGGGATCGTACGCCGCTACAGGAACAGGAAGCGATTTTCGGACGGCGCAAGGATAGCGGAGCGCCATTCGACGGAAAAACCGAAACCGATGTTCCCAATTATGCGAAGGACGCCGACGGCAAAATCACGCCGCTCGACTCGCATATCCGCCTGGCAAATCCGCGCGATGCAAATGCCGAGCAGCACCTCATTCTGCGTCGTCCGTTCAACTATTCCAATGGCGTCAGCAAATCGGGCCAGCTTGATATGGGTCTGCTTTTCATCGCCTATCAGGCCGATCTGGAAAAGGGCTTCATCACGGTTCAGAACCGGCTCAACGGTGAGCCGCTGGAAGAATATCTGAAGCCGATCGGGGGTGGGTATTTCTTCGCGCTGCCAGGTGTTGAGGATCACAAGGACTACTACGCGCGCGCACTTTTGGAGGCCAGCGGTCCGCAAAATGCCCGCGGGTAAGGAAACTACCAGAACATTTTGATTTTACGCGCATTTTTTGAAATGCGTCCCACGTGGAGAGGCAAAATATGAAGTATCGTCTGCCATTGCTTGCATCGGCATGTGCCGTTGCCCTTACGCTCAGCTTCGGCGCTGCGAAGGCCGAAGTTTCACCGCTGGACCTCGTTCAGCCGATCGCTGATTACAAGGTCTATGTGCAGGAAAACCTCGACGTTCTGGTCAAGGACACCAAGGCGTTTACCGATGCGGTCAAGGCAGGCGATCTGGAAAAGGCTAAGGCGCTTTATCCCTCCACCCGTGTCTCCTACGAAAAGATCGAACCGATTGCCGAACTCTTCGCTGATCTCGACGCTTCGATCGACAGTCGTGCGGATGACCATGAAAATGGTGAGAAGTCGGAAGACTTCACCGGATTCCACCGTATCGAATACGGCCTGTTCGCGCAGAATTCGACCGAAGATCTCGCGCCCATTGCAGACAAGCTCTATGCTGATGTGCTGGAACTTCAGAAGCGGGTGAAAGACCTCACCGTGCCGCCAGAGAAGGTGGTTGGCGGTGCTGCTGCCTTGCTCGAAGAAGTGGCGGCAACCAAGATCTCCGGTGAGGAGGATCGTTACAGTCACACCGACCTCTGGGATTTCAAGGCCAATGTCGACGGTGCCCAAAAGATTGTCGAGCTTTTCAAGCCATTGCTGGAAAAGGAAAATCCGGACCTCGTGAAGAAGGTGGAAATCAACTTCAAGACGGTCGATGACATTCTCGCCAAGTACAAGAAGGGCGACGGCTACGAGTCCTACGACAAGCTGTCGGAAGATGATCGGAAGGCGTTGGCTGGTCCGGTAACAACGCTTGCCGAAGATCTCTCCACCCTGCGCGGCACGCTCGGCCTGAATTGAGAATAGAGAATTGAAATGGCGGGGTAACCCGCCATTTCATGCGCTCATGCGCAGCTTGATTTCTGCATTCAGCAGGACGCGCTGGGTTTCCGGCAGTTCCAGCCGGTCATCTGTTGTTTCGCCCAGCGTCCGAAACAAGAGTTCAATCGCCAGACGTCCGATCTCGTTATAGTCCTGAGCCACCGTTGTGAGTGGAGGGCAGGTATATTCCGACAGCGGATTGTTATCGTGACCCGCGACGCGAACGTCACAATCCTTGAGCCTGCCGATTTTAAGGCCGGCCTGCCAGAGGCCGCTAGTTACGCCGAAGGCGATGCGGTCGTTTGAGCACAGAACGGTGCTGGTCGGAAGTCTGCCCTTTTCGCGCAGAATTCTTGCGGTCTGCTCGAATGCATAACGTTCGAAATCCCAGCTGCGGCTTTCCTCCAGATCGATGATGCGCGGCTCATAACCGAGCTTTTCCATTGCCAGACGATAGGCTTCCTGCCGCTTGACAGCATTATTATTGACCATGGGCATGGAAAAATAACACGGCTCGCTGCCCGAGCGGCAAAGGTAATCGACAATTAGGTGGAAGGATTTGAGATTATCGGTCCCAACAAAGGGTGAGGTGCTGTCGAGCGGAGAGTCGACATATACAATCGGAACATCTTCGGCGAGGCGCGCCAACGTTGAATGCTGCGATGCTTCACCGAGCGGCGCAATAATGGCGCCGGCGACATTCAGAGATCGCAAGGTTTCGATCGCCTGCTTCTCAAGTTCGGGCTTGCCATCGGAAGAGAGAACAATTGCCAGATAGCCGCGTTGTTCCGCGAGGGATTGCAACCGTTTTGTCATCGCCATGTAGAAATGGTCGAGCTGGTTGGGGATGATTATACCCAGAATTGTCGTGCGACGCCGATTGAGGTTCACTGCGAAAAGATTGGGACGAAAACCCGATTGTTTGATTGCCGCTTCTATCAGCTCCCGGGTCTTGGGTCGAACGGACGATGGATCGCTGAAGTATTTCGACACCGTCGGACGCGAAAGCCCTACGAATTCCGAAAAATCTTCCATGGTGCGTATCGTCTTGCGCACGTCTCTATGTCCTGTTCGTCAATCGTCGTAGGTTTGGCTGCATGCGGCAAGGCTGCTTTTGGCGAAGCGGCAATGCAAATGGAACGCGCTGATTTCTCAGGACAGAATCTGATCCTGATTGCTGCTTCATCAACGATTTCAGGATGTTCCTCCAGCTCTGTTCGCCTTCATTCTCGCTCAGGCGATATCCGGTCAAACTGTCAAAGGCAGGGCAAAACGTCAAGCCGACAAATGTCTTTGCCGAGAATGATGCCATGGCTATTCCAGTATGCTAAAACAGTAACTCGTGAATTTGGTAGGTGAAATGTCCGCTTTTTCAGCCTTAGCCCCCTCTTCACACCGCGGTCGTTTCTCCTCACAACGCAAAATTGAAAACCGTGCTTGACAAGGCGTGAAAGCTCGCGCCATAAATTTTACATATGTAAGAATTTTGCTATGCATTCGTAAAGGAGGAGACGAAATGCGGACCAAATCTTATGTTGCAGGGCTTCTCGCGTCTGCTGCAGGGGTCGCACTTATGGCTGGAACTGCGTGGGCGGAAGAGCTCACCGTGGCCACAGTCAATAATGGTGATATGATCATCATGCAGAAACTGTCGCCGGAGTGGGAGAAAGCGACCGGCAATAAAATCAACTGGGTTGTTCTTGAGGAAAACGTGCTGCGTCAGCGCGTGACGACCGATATTGCTACCAAGAGCGGCCAGTTCGATATCCTGACCATTGGCGGCTACGAAACCCCGATCTGGGGCAAGGCGGGATGGCTCCTATCGGTCGACGATCTTGGCGAGGATTACGGTTATGACGATCTCATCAAGCCGGTTCGCGCCGGTCTGACGGTTGATGGCAAGCTCTACGCGGTTCCGTTCTACGCCGAAAGTTCGTTTACGCTATACCGCAAGGACCTGTTCGATGCGGCTGGGCTCAAGATGCCCGATGCGCCAACCTATGCGGAAATAAAAGACTTCGCGACCAAGCTTACTGACAAGTCGAAAGAACAATATGGTCTCTGCCTGCGCGGAAAGCCGGGCTGGGGCGAAAACATGGCCTATCTCGGTACGCTGATCAACACTTTCGGAGGCCGATGGTTCGATGAAAACTGGAAGCCACAGATCAATTCAGACGAATGGAAGAAGGCAATCAACTTCTATGTCGACCTGATGAAGGAAGCTGGACCTCCCGGAATTACCTCGAACGGTTTCAATGAAAATCAGGCGCTTTTCTCGACTGGCCATTGCGCCATGTGGATTGACGCCACTTCGGCGGCAGGCCGGATTTATGATCCTAAGCAGAGCCAGGTTGCGGACAAGGTTGCCTTCACCAAGGCACCGGTAGAGGCAACGCCGAATGGTTCGTCCTGGGCTTGGTCCTGGAACCTTGCAATTCCGGCATCGAGCAAGAAGGTCGATGCTGCAAAATCGTTCCTGAAATGGGCGACGTCGAAAGAGTACGTTGAGCTCGTAGGCAAGTCCGAAGGTTGGGTTGCCGTTCCTCCGGGCACGCGCCAGTCCACCTATGCCAATGAGGAATACAAGAAGGCAGCTCCGTTTGCGGACACAGTACTGAAAGCTATCGAATCTGCCGATCCGACCAAGCCGACCAAGGACCCGGTTCCCTATACCGGCATCCAGTTCGTAGCCATTCCTGAATTTCAGGCAATCGGGACATTGGTTGGTCAGGCGATTTCGTCGGCTGTCGCCGGTCAGCAGAGCGTGGATGCAGCGCTCGATGGCGCGCAGCGTCAGGTCGAACAGATCATGACGCAAGCGGGTTACATCAAGTAACGGCCAAAAGAGCGGTTCTGACGTTATCCGTTGGAACCGCTCTGACTGTTTGCTTTGCGCATTTCCCGTACGCAAAATCGTTCATGCTTTTGCTGGAGATGCTCTAGCGGCCTGTCGTCTTCGGTAGGAGGAGAAACGACTGGTCTGATTTTCGTAGACGTTCGCCGTGGCGAATCCGAAACGGGAAGGGGAGGATTGGTTCGAATGCCAGCAAACCAAACGTTGGCCGCAGGCACAAAGTCACGCTTTGCCGTCAAGTCGCGTCGCAGTGTCCGCACGGGACCACTGCTCGCTCCGGCAGTCATACTGCTTCTGCTCTGGATGATCGTCCCGCTGTCGATGACACTGTGGTTCTCGTTCCAGTACTACAATCTTATCAACCCGTTCATTACCGGCTTTGCCGGTTTCTCGAACTATTCCTTCCTGCTGTCCGATCCCACGCTTTGGTCGGCGATCGCCAAGACGCTTATTCTCGTTGTTTCTGTTCTGGTGATATCTGTCGTTTGCGGCGTACTCTTCGCCGTCATCTTCGATCAGGAATTCTGGGGAAAAAACATAGCGAGGCTTCTGGTCATCGCACCGTTCTTCGTTATGCCGACCGTGTCGGCGCTCATCTGGAAAAACCTGTTGATGCATCCGGTGAATGGGCTGTTCGCCTTCATCTCGCGCAGTTTCGGATTGCCGGTCATCGACTGGTTTTCACAGTTTCCAATGGCATCCATCGTCTTGATCGTGTCCTGGCAATGGGTGCCGTTTGCGACGCTGATCCTGATGACGGCAATGCAGTCCCTTGATCGGGAACAGATGGAGGCCGCGCGACTTGACGGTGCCAAGGGGCCGGTCATGTTTTTTTACATCGTGTTGCCGCACCTGCTGCGCCCGATTTCGGTCGTCATAATGATCCAGACGATTTTCCTTCTTTCAGTCTTCGCGGAAATTCTCGTCACCACTTCAGGGGGGCCGGGTATCGCCACAACGACGCTTACCTATTTCATCTATCTTAAAGCACTTCTTCAGTGGGATATCGGCGGCGCTTCCGCAGCTGGCGTTATCGCAATCATCCTGGCCAACATCGTTGCAGCGTTCCTGATCCGGACCGTTGCACGAAATCTGGATAGTTAGGGGGCTGACCGATGGCTGCAAAACGCAGGATCAACAAGGCCGCGGTCTCGGCTGGGGTTATCGGCTGGATTGTGGCGCTACTGATGTTCTTCCCGATTCTCTGGATGCTGCTCGCTGCATTCAAGACGGAAATCGACGCGGTGGCGCCCCCAAGACTATTCTTTGAGCCGACACTGGAGAATTTCGTAGCGGTCAATCAGCGAGCCGATTATTTCCGCTATGCCATGAACAGCATCGTTGAAAGTCTTGGTGCGACCATTCTCTCGCTTATTATCGCGGTGCCAGCCGCTTATGCCGCGGCATTCTTCCCCGGCAAGCGCACTAAAGACCTTCTCTTGTGGATGCTTTCCACCAAGATGCTGCCCGCCGTCGGCGTATTGGTGCCAATCTATCTTCTCGCGCGTGATAGCGGACTTCTCGATACGCGCACGGGCCTTATCATCATCTTCACCCTGTCCAATCTGCCGATTGTCGTCTGGATGCTCTATTCCTTTTTCAAGGAAGTGCCGGGAGAAATCCTGGAAGCAAGCCGCATGGACGGGGCGAAAGTCGGCCAGCAGATACGCTATCTGCTTTTACCACTAAGCCTTCCGGGTATAGCGTCGACCGCGCTTCTTTCCATCATTCTATGCTGGAACGAAGCGTTCTGGAGCCTCAACCTTACGGCTTCGCAAGCGGGCCCGCTCACCGCCTTCATCGCCTCCTTCTCATCCCCGGAAGGATTGTTCTGGGCAAAACTCTCGGCAGCGTCCACGCTCGCCATCGCGCCGATACTTGTCTTCGGGTGGATCACGCAGCGCCAGTTGGTGCGCGGCCTCACCTTCGGCGCCGTGAAATAGAGGAAATGAAATGGCTACACTTTCATTTAAAAACGCCACCAAGTCCTTCGGCAATATTGATGTTATCAAAGGGGTCGATCTGGATATTGCCGACCGTGAATTTGTGGTTTTCGTTGGGCCGTCCGGTTCGGGCAAGTCAACGCTTCTGCGCATGATCGCCGGGCTCGAGGAAATTACTGGAGGTGATCTCACCATTGACGGGCAGCGTATCAACGATACGCCGCCGGACGAGCGCGGTCTTGCCATGGTTTTCCAGACCTATGCGCTCTACCCGCATATGAACGTTCGCGACAATATGGGTTTTGCGCTGAAACTCGCCGGTGTCGCCAAGGCTGAACGTGAGAGCAAGGTTGAAGAAGTTGCAAAAACGCTGCAACTCGATCAGTTGCTCGACCGCAAGCCGAAACAGCTTTCGGGGGGGCAGCGCCAGCGCGTTGCCATCGGACGCGCGATGGTGCGCGAACCGAAGATATTCCTGTTCGACGAGCCGCTGTCCAATCTCGATGCAGCGCTGCGCGTGCAGATGCGTATCGAGTTGGCGCGTCTGCACGACCGCCTCAATGCAACAATGATCTATGTCACGCACGATCAGGTGGAAGCCATGACGCTTGCGCACAAGATCGTGGTTCTCCGTGATGGCAAGGTGGAGCAGGTGGGATCGCCGCTGGAGCTTTACCACCATCCGGTCAATCGGTTTGTGGCCGGCTTTATCGGTTCACCGACCATGAACTTCATCGAAGTCAACGCCAGCATAGTCGATGCCGATGGGGTCACAGTCCAACTCGCCAATGGCCGTTCGGTCAAAGCGCCCGTCAAAGGCGTAGGAGTAAACGCGGGTGCGCCCTTGGTTCTCGGCATTCGTCCGGAACATCTTCACCCGACCTCTGATGGTATTCTCGAGGGAGAGATCATGGTTGTAGAACGCCTTGGCGGTGAGACTTATCTCTATGTACAAAATGAAAGCGCAACCGGACTGGTTGTTGCGGAGGCAGGCGGGGGCAGCGAGGCACGTGCACACGAAACGGCCAAGCTGGGTTTTGACCCGACCGATGCGCATTTGTTTACACCTGACGGCAAGGCTCTGGAGCGCTTTGAACGGCATCCATTATTGCTGACGGAAAAGAAAACGCACCTGTAGGAGCAGGCTGCAATATCCCGGAGTATCCCCATGAGACTGAAAGACAAGGTGGCCCTCATCACTGGTGCGGCGCGCGGTATTGGGCTTGGATTTGCCGAAGCCTACGCGCGCGAGGGCGCGAAGGTCGTCATCGCCGACATCAACATTGACCGGGCGGAAGAAGCCGCGCGCAGTATCGGTACATCGGTCAAGGCGGTAAAGCTTGATGTGACTGACCTTCGCCAGATCGACGATGTGGTCGCGAAAATCGACGCGGATTATGGCGGTATCGATATTCTGGTCAACAATGCCGCGATCTTCGACATGGCTCCCGTCAACGAATTGACCGAAGACAGCTACGAGCGTGTGTTGGGTATCAACCTCAAGGGACCGCTTTTCATGATGAAAGCGGTTTCAAATGTGATGATCAAGCGCGGACGCGGCGGCAAGATCATCAATATGGCCAGCCAGGCAGGGCGTCGCGGCGAGGCGCTCGTGACGCTCTATTGCGCATCGAAGGCGGCCATCATTTCCGCTACGCAGTCGGCCGCTCTTGCTCTGGTCAAATACGGTATCAACGTGAATGCGATTGCCCCCGGCGTGGTCGATGGCGAGCACTGGGATGTGGTGGATGCGAACTTTGCGAAATGGGAAGGTTTGAAACCGGGTGAGAAAAAGGCTGCGGTGGCAAAATCTGTGCCGATCGGTCGGTTTGCGACGCCTGAAGATATTACTGGCATGGCGGTGTTCCTCGCGTCATCTGACAGCGACTATATCTTAGCCCAGACTTTCGGTGTTGATGGCGGCAACTGGATGGCATGAGGCGGTGGGGCCGAGACATAAAATGAAAGCGATCTATTTTACCGGCCACGGCGAAGCAGGCCTGACCGACTTACCGGAACCGGCATTGCAGCCTGGGCACGCCTTGATCGACGTCAAGGCGTCAGGTCTCTGTCATACCGACATTGATGTCCTGCATGGCCGCTACGGTTCCAGCGCATTTCCGTTGGTGCCGGGTCACGAATATGCGGGCATTGTGGTCGCCGTGGCAGAAGACGTAACCAATGTGAAGGTGGGCGACCGCGTTGCGGTCGATCCGAATATTCCATGCGGTTATTGCCGTGCCTGCCTCAAGGGGCTGACCAATCTCTGTTCGGATTTGAAAGCTTATGGCGTAACGCACAATGGTGGCTTTGCGAGTATGAGTCTTGTCGAGGCAAGCCATCTCCATTCCATCGGGGATCTGCCTTTCAATGTAGCGGCCCTCGCGGAACCGCTTGCCTGTGTCCTCAACGGACTTGGCGCAGCAGATCTCAAGACTGGTCCATACGGAACCGAAACCGCGCTCGTCTTCGGTGCCGGGCCTATAGGATTGTTGCTTGCGTTGTCGCTGAAGGCACGAGGTGTAAAGCACGTTGCTGTAGCCGATATCAACGAACACCGGCTGGCATTTGCGGAGGGCCTGGGGCTTGAGCCAGTCGTTTCGGGCTCGGAAATGCTGGATAAGCCTAAACGCAGCTTTGATTTTGTCGCGGATGCCACCGGTATTACCCAGGTCGTTGAAAGCATGGTGAGCTACGCGGCTGATGGCGGGACGGTTCTGATGTTTGGCGTTTGTGCACCGGAGGCCCGGATTTCGGTCGCGCCTTTTGAAATCTTCCGCCGTCAGATTCGAATTGCAGGGTCACATTCGCTCAATCGCAACATTCCGCAGGCCCTGGAAATCCTGAAGCAGGACCAAGGCGAAATGGCACGCCTTGTATCGCACCAGCTGCCCCTTAGGGAGATGCTGCCTCACTTCACCAAACATGGCGGTGATCCAGCCACGATGAAAGTCCAGTTCGTACCCGATTGAATTGAAGGAAATCGTCATGACAAAGCTGTCCCGCGTAACGCTTCAGGGCTTTGATAATGTCCATAAACCCGGCTACGACCCAACTTGTTTGAAACCGGGCATCGTGCATTTCGGTGTGGGGAATTTTCACCGTGCCCATCAGGCTGTCTACCTGGATGATCTGTTTGGAATGGGCGAGGGGTACGACTGGGCGTTGGTCGGGGCCGGGGTGCGTGGCAGTGACGACGCCATGCGTGATACGCTCATGGCGCAAGACTGGCTTACCACAGTTGTCGAACAAGAAGCTGATTATGCGGGGGCAAGGATTACCGCTTCCATGGTCGATTATGTAACCCTATCGACAGAGGAGGGGCGAAAGGCTTTGATGGCCTACCTTACATCACCTGATACTCGCATCGTTTCCATGACGATCACCGAAGGTGGTTATTACATCGATCCGGCAAGTCAGACCTTTGATCCTGCCCACCCCGATATTGTGGCGGATGCCGCCCATCCAAATCAACCGAACACCGTCTTCGGTCTGATTGTGCAGGCGCTGAAATTGCGTAAGGCGGCTGGTGTGCAGCCCTTCACCGTGATGTCGTGTGATAACATTCCGGGCAATGGGCATGTGACCGAAGATGCTGTCGTCGGTCTCGCGAAACTGGATGATCCCGCCTTTGCCGATTGGATTTCAGCCCATGTCGCTTTTCCAAATTCCATGGTGGACCGCATTACGCCGGCCACCGGCGCGCGTGAACGCGAGTTCGCAGCGAAGGAGTTCGGGATCGAAGATGGCTGGCCAGTCTTCTGTGAAGGTTTCAAGCAATGGGTGGTGGAAGACAATTTTCCTGCTGGACGTCCCGCGCTGGAGAAGGTTGGCGTCACGTTTACCGATCAGGTCGCCGCTTATGAATTGATGAAGATCCGTATTCTGAACGGCGGCCATGCGGCTATCGCTTATCCGGGCGGTTTGCTCGACATACATTTCGTGCATGAGGCCATGGAGCACCCGTTGATCCGGCGCTATCTGGAAAAGCTCACCACGGAAGAGATCATCCCTGAAGTGCCGCCGGTGCCTGATACCGATCTGGAGGCCTATCGGCTTCTCATTGACAAGCGCTTCGCCAATCCAAGCATCGGCGATACAATTCGCAGGCTATGCCTCGACGGTTCCAACCGCCAGCCGAAATTCATTCTGCCAACAGCTTCTGATCGAGTGGCTGAAGGCAAGTCTGTGACAGGATTGGCGCTCGTTTCCGCATTCTGGTGCCGCTATTGCTATGGCAGAACCGATAGCGGCGCGATCATCGAACCTAACGATCCGTCGTGGGATCGCCTGGCTCGACAGGCGGCACTCGCGAAAAGTAATCCGTCGGCCTGGCTTGCAATGGAAGACATCTTTGGCTCGCTTGCCTCAAATTCAGCCTATGTCACGGCGTTCTCGTCCGCGCTTCTACGCATCTGGCAGGATGGGACTGTTAAAACGCTCGAGCGGTATCTGGCAGGTGACCCGCTATAACCAAATTACAATGCGCCCGGATAGACCCTGACCGGACGATTGTCCTTGACCGACTCCATGACCACAAAAGTGGATGTGCTCGCCACATTGGGCAAGCTCGAAATCTTTTCGCCCAGCACCTCGCGGTAACGCCGGATGTTGGGCGTTCGCACTTTCAGAAGATAGTCGAAAGAGCTGGCAATCATGTGGCATTCTTCGACTTCGCGTATTTTGCGCACCGCCGTGTTGAATGCTTCAAGTGCGGCTTCGCGTGTGTCGGACAATTTAACTGTCGTGAAGGCGATGTGATCGAGACCAAGTTTTTCGGGATCGATTTCCGCGCGGAAGCCGACAATATAGCCTTCATCGACCAGTCTTTTCAGCCTCGCCTGGCAAGGGGTCTTGGATAGGCCGACCTTTTTCGAGAGTTCGGTCACCGGAATGCGCCCATCTTCGCTCAGGACTTCCAGAATGCGTCGATCAAACTGATCCAGATCGTCTAAAGAATCTATCTTTCGCATTCTTTTTGCCTTCATTCGAGCCAATAATAAGATCGATAATCCTTCATATGAAGCAAATGAAGGCAGAATGCAATTTGGACAAATGTTAGTGTGCGCCCACATAAAGCAGAGCTAAACTGGGCAGAGACGCTCGGGGCTGTTTTCATTTGCGAGCATTGCACCATGACCGACACCATACCCGTCCCCACCAATCCGGTTTTCCAGACTTTTGCGCCGCCGATCCGCGAGCAAAACGCGATGAGGCAGGCGATCACCGCCGCTTATCGTCGTCCTGAAGCCGAATGCGTTTCCGCATTGGCTGCGCAGGCTGCTTTGCCGGAAGAAACGGCCAAGCAGATCCGTGCCACGGCCCGCAAGCTGATCGAAGCGTTGCGCGCCAAGCACAAGGGCACAGGCGTCGAAGGTCTGGTGCATGAATATTCGCTGTCGAGCCAGGAAGGCGTGGCGCTGATGTGCCTTGCCGAAGCGCTGCTGCGTATCCCCGACATGGCGACGCGCGACGCGCTGATCCGCGACAAGATTTCCAATGGCGACTGGAAGTCCCATATCGGCGGCGGGCGTTCGCTTTTCGTCAACGCGGCAACCTGGGGCCTTGTGGTCACCGGCAAGCTGACGAATACAGTCAATGATCGCGGCCTGTCAGCCGCTCTGACGCGCCTGATCGCGCGTTGCGGCGAGCCTGTCATTCGCCGTGGCGTTGACATGGCCATGCGCATGATGGGCGAACAGTTCGTCACCGGCGAAACCATCGACGAGGCGTTGAAACGCGCCAAGCCGTTGGAAGAACGCGGTTTCCGCTATTCCTACGACATGCTGGGTGAAGCCGCGACGACTGCTGCTGACGCCGAGCGCTATTACAAGGATTACGAGACCGCGATCCACGCCATTGGTCGTGCATCGGCTGGTCGGGGCATTTATGAGGGCCCCGGCATTTCCATCAAGCTTTCTGCTCTGCATCCGCGTTACGTCCGCTCACAGAGCGACCGCGTGATGGGAGAGCTTCTGCCCAAGGTGAAGGCGCTCGCTGTCATCGCCAAGTCTTATAATATCGGCCTCAATATCGATGCCGAAGAAGCTGACCGTCTGGAACTGTCGCTCGATCTGTTGCAGAGCCTCATCGAAGACCCGGAGTTGGCGGATTGGGAAGGCATCGGCTTTGTGGTGCAGGCCTATGGCAAGCGTTGTCCGTTTGTGCTCGATTTCATCATTGATCTGGCGCGGCAGAACAAACGCCGCGTGATGGTTCGTCTGGTCAAGGGCGCTTACTGGGATGCCGAGATCAAGCGTGCGCAGGTGGATGGACTGGAAGATTTCCCGGTTTATACGCGCAAGGTACATACCGATGTTTCCTACATAGCCTGCGCCCGCAAGCTTCTGGCTGCGACCGATGCCGTTTTCCCGCAATTTGCAACCCACAATGCGCAGACGCTGGCCACCATCTATCATTTGGCTGGGCCGGATTTTAAAACCGGCAAGTTTGAGTTCCAGTGCCTGCATGGCATGGGTGAGCCGCTTTATGATGAAGTTGTCGGCGCTGACAAGCTTGGCCGTCCGGCCCGCATTTATGCGCCTGTCGGCACGCATGAAACGCTGCTGGCTTATCTCGTCCGCCGCCTTCTTGAAAACGGCGCGAATTCCTCCTTCGTCAACCGTATCGGTGACGAAAATGTTTCCGTTGATGAGCTGATCGCCGATCCGGTTGAAGTCGTTCGCTCCATGGCTGTTGTCGGGGCACGCCATGATCAGATTGCCCTGCCGGAAAATCTCTATGGCGCGCGCAAGAATTCCGATGGTTTCGATCTGTCGAACGAGACTACGCTTGCTGAACTGAGCAAAATTCTGAAAGACAGCGCCACTCGTGCATGGACATCGGAGCCGCAGGTTGCTGGCGCCAAGGTGAAGGGAACCAGCCGTCCGGTGCTCAATCCCGGCGATCACAGCGATGTTGTAGGCCAGGTGACGGAGATTGCCGAGGCAGACGTAGCCAAGGCCATGAAGGCAGCAAAGAAGGCAACGGCGAGCTGGTCGGTGGTCGCGCCTGCTGAGCGTGCAGCCTGTCTGGAACGTGCCGCTGACATCATGCAGCGTGATATGCCGGTTCTACTGGGCCTCATCATGCGCGAAGCTGGCAAATCCATGCCAAACGCGATTGCCGAAGTACGCGAAGCCATCGACTTCCTGCGCTATTATGCGGAACAGACCCGGCGTACGCTGGGCGTTGGCCATAAGGCGCTGGGGCCTATCGTCTGCATCAGCCCGTGGAACTTTCCGCTGGCGATCTTCACCGGCCAGATTGCGGCAGCGCTTGTCGCCGGCAATCCGGTGCTGGCAAAGCCTGCCGAAGAAACCCCGCTTATTGCAGCACAGGGCGTTCGTATCCTGCATGAGGCTGGCATTCCCGCTGATGCGCTGCAGCTTCTGCCGGGCGATGGCCGCATTGGGGCCGCGTTGGTTGCTGCCGAAGAAACATGCGGCGTGATGTTCACAGGCTCGACCGAAGTGGCGCGTCTCATTCAGGCGCAGCTTGCCTCCCGTCTGTTGCCAAATGGAAAGCCTATTCCGCTCATTGCTGAAACCGGCGGTCAGAATGCAATGATCGTGGATTCTTCTGCGCTCGCCGAGCAGGTCGTTTTCGACGTGATTGCATCGGCATTTGATAGCGCCGGTCAGCGTTGTTCAGCGCTGCGTGTTCTCTGCCTCCAGGAAGACGTCGCTGACCGCATCCTGACCATGCTCAAGGGCGCACTGAAGGAACTTTCGATCGGTCGTACCGACCGGCTGAACGTCGATATTGGCCCGGTCATCACCGATGAAGCCAAGACCATAATCGAAAAGCACGTTCAGGCTATGCGCGATCTCGGCCGCAAGGTCGAACAGCTGCCGCTTGGGGCTGAAACCGAGAAGGGCACTTTTGTTGCGCCGACCATCATCGAGATCAATTCGCTTCGCGATCTGAAACGGGAAGTCTTCGGCCCGGTATTGCATGTCGTGCGCTACAAGCGCGATGATATGGAGCGTCTGATCGACGACATTAACGCGACGGGTTACGGGCTTACTTTCGGCCTGCATACACGCCTTGACGAAACCATCGCCAACGTTGCGGATCGTATCCGTGTCGGCAATATCTATATCAATCGCAATGTTATCGGCGCCATTGTCGGCGTGCAGCCTTTCGGCGGGCGCGGCCTGTCCGGCACCGGACCCAAGGCTGGTGGCCCACTCTACCTTGGACGTTTGGTGGAAGCAGCGCCGATCCCGCCGCGCCACAGCTCGGTTCACACCGATCCGGCGCTTAAGGACTTTGCCAAGTGGCTTGGCAATCGTGGCATGAATGATCTGGCACAAGCTGCCCGCGATACCGGCAGCGCCTCGGCGCTCGGCCTTGATCTGGAATTGCCGGGCCCGGTCGGTGAGCGCAATCTTTATGCGTTGCATGCGCGTGGAAATATCCTGCTGGTTCCGCAGACGGAAACAGGCCTTTATCGCCAGATGACTGCTGCCCTTGCCACGGGTAATACCGTCTATATTGACGAGACTTCGGGCTTGCGGAATGTTCTGAAAGATATTCCGGCTTCCGTGGCAGCGCGTACGATCTGGACCAATAACTGGGAATCCGATGCGCCATTTGCCGGTGCTCTGATTGAAGGCGACGCTGAACGCATCGTGGAGATCAATAAGAAGATCGCGACGCTCCCCGGGCCGTTGGTTCTGACGCAGGCGGCTTCCTCGGAAGAACTGGCAAACAACCCGGACGCCTATTGCCTCAATTGGCTTCTGGAAGAAGTTTCGACCTCGATCAACACCACGGCTGCGGGTGGCAATGCCAGCCTGATGGCAATCGGCTGACCCAAAAAAGGCGGCTGCGGCCGCCTTTTTCTTTTTCGGTCGGTCTTGCATGGCTGTGCACCGATAACCTGGAGCGGTTCCTGTTCTAACAGAATCGCCGGAACCGCTCTAAGTGTTTGTTTTAGCGCATTATCCATCCCAAAACCGTTTCACACTTTTGCTGGAAATGCTCTAAAACAGAATTATTGGATTATTTTTTATGGTTTCAGAATAAAATTTACAAAGGCATTGACAGGCTTTTATAAAAAGCAAAGACTATGCACACGCTTGCAAAAGCGTCGGCGTGGAGGCGCCGCATAAAGGGAGGAAAACAATGCGTTCGGCATTTTTCGTTGCTGCGCTCGCTGCGGGCGTATCTTCATTTGCTTTTTCTGCGCAGGCCGCAGGCAATCTCAATCTCATTTGTTCGGCGGATGTGGTCATCTGCGAGCAGATGAAGAACATGTTCGAGAAGGATACCGGCATCAAGGTCAACATGGTCCGGCTTTCTTCCGGTGAAACCTACGCCAAGATACGGGCCGAAGCGCGCAATCCGAAAACCGACATCTGGTGGGCCGGCACGGGCGATCCGCACCTGCAGGCAGCTTCCGAAGGGCTGACGCTTGAGTATAAGTCGCCGATGCTCGAGCAACTGAATGATTGGGCCAAGAAGCAGGCCGAAAGCTCCGGATTCCGCACGGTCGGGGTTTATGCCGGTGCGCTCGGTTGGGGTTACAATACTGATATTCTGGCCAAGAAAAACCTGAAAGAGCCGAAATGCTGGGCTGATTTGCTCGACGCATCCTACAAGGGCGAAATCCAGATGGCCAACCCGAACTCTTCAGGCACGGCCTATACGGCGTTGGCTACGCTCGTGCAGATCATGGGCGAAGACAAGGCCTATGAATATTTGAAGAAGCTCAACGAGAACGTATCGCAGTACACCAAATCAGGCTCGGCCCCGGTCAAGTCGGCGGCGCGAGGGGAGACAGGTATCGGCATCGTCTTCATGCACGATGCGGTTTCGATGACGGCGGAAGGCTTCCCGATCAAGTCAGTCGCACCGTGCGAAGGCACTGGTTATGAAATTGGCTCAATGTCCATCATAAAGGGTGCCAAGAATCTTGAGAACGCCAAGAAGTGGTATGACTGGGCGCTGACCGCCGAAGTGCAGTCGCACATGAAGGATGCGAAGTCCTTCCAGTTGCCGTCGAACAAGTCGGCTGAAGTGCCAAAGGAATCGCCGCGCTTCGAGGACATCAAGCTCATTGATTATGACTTCAAGACATATGGCGAACCGGCCAAGCGCAAGGAATTGCTCGAGCGCTGGGATAAGGAAATCGGCGCGCACGCCAACTGATCTTTCGTTAGCTTGAAATCCGGGTGCGCCGCTCCTGTTGTGCGACGCACCATTTCCAAATGGCGGAGCTGCCAGCGGTATTCCTGAAGAATGCAGGAGCCGGAGCGCTGGTCATTCCTTGGAATCTCCATGGGGAGGACACGGACATTCATGAAACAGCATAATCGCAGACTGAATATTGTTCTTATGCTGGCGTTGGCAGCATTTGTCTTGCTGCCTTGGTACCGCATTGAAGACGGCTTTCTGAGTTTCGGTTGGCTGGACGGAATGTATGGCGACGGTGCAACGGCGCCGGGCTTCTGGCAAATGGCCTTCTTCGGGCGTCCGTGGCTTGGCGCTATCGCCGTGTTGATGCTTCTCTGCGCCTCTGCCCGTTTCATATTGCCTGTAGAGCGTCGTAGCGGTGTTTTAGTCTGGGCAAGTCTCCTTGGTGTGATATTTCTGGCGCTGCAAGGGCTGGCTATCGGCTTTTCCGGCTGGAACTGGACGATCAGCGAAAATCTGTTCGGCACGCTCGCAGACGGTCAGCCGGCCTTCGGCGCAGGAGCGATCCTGACAGGCCTATGCTTTCTGCTCATTTTTTCGTTTGGTCTGGCGGAACGCGGCGTGATGAAGGGGGACGCTTTCGTCGTCTCTTCCATCACCCTGCTTGTCGCGCTGGTAGCTGTATTTGTCTTCTATCCTGTCATCAGCATGTTTGCCGGGTCGGTGCAGGATTTCGATGGCTCGTTCAAGCCTGAAGGGTTTATTGACAATATTCAGGATTCCTCGATCTGGAGCCTGGCCTGTCTTGTCGGGGAAGGACGGTGTGGCGTCGCATGGCGCACATTGTGGCTGGCGCTGATGACGGCGACGGGGTCCACAGTGCTGGGCCTCGCCTTTGCACTGGTCGCTACCCGCACGGGTTTTCCTTTCAAGAAGGGATTGCGGCTTCTCACCATATTGCCGATCATCACGCCGCCCTTCGTCGTCGGGCTTGCTTTGACGCTGCTTTTTGGCCGCGCGGGGGTCGTGACGGAGCAGTTATCCAGCATATTCGGCATCGAGCCCGGACGGTGGCTCTACGGCCTCATTGGCATATGGATCGCTCAGGTCCTGTCGTTTACGCCCATTTCCTTCCTCGTGCTAATCGGCGTTGTCGAAGGTGTGTCCCCGTCAATGGAAGAGGCATCGCAAACCCTGCGTGCCGATCGCTGGCGGACGTTCCGCAAGGTTTCATTGCCTCTGATGGCGCCGGGCCTTGCCAATGCGTTTCTCATCGCCTTCATAGAAAGCATGGCGGATTTCGGCAATCCGATGGTGCTCGGCGGCAGCAATGGCGTGCTCTCGACAGAAATATTCTTTGCCGTGGTGGGCGCCCAAAACGATCCCTCGCGTGCGGCGGTTCTCGCTATCGTGTTGCTGTGCTTTACATTGACCGCGTTTCTCATTCAACGCGTATGGCTTTCCGGCAAGAACTTCGCCACGGTGACCGGCAAGGGTGATTCCGGAATGCATGCCGGCTTGCCACGCGGGCTAAAAATCGGCGTTTATGCCCTTGTCATCCCTTGGATGGTTTTCACTGTCGTTGTTTATGCGATGATCCTCATCGGCGGCTTCGTGCGACAGTGGGGGCTCGATAATACGCTGACGGTCGAACATTACGCACGGGCCTTTTCTATCAATTGGACCGAGAACGGCATTGCATGGACCGGCGTGGCGTGGAACTCGTTCTGGACGACCATGGAAATTTCACTGCTATCGGCACCACTCACTGCGGCAGTCGGTCTGCTGACGGCTTATCTGATCGTTCGTCAGCGTTTTGTCGGACGCAATGTTTTCGAATTTGCCCTGATGCTGAGTTTTGCCATCCCCGGAACGGTAATCGGCGTCAGCTATGTCATGGCCTTCAACTTGCCGCCGCTTGAAATGACCGGCACAGCGCTGATCCTGATTGCATGTTTCGTGTTCCGCAACATGCCGGTGGGCGTGCGTGGGGGGGTCGCAGCCATGAGCCAGCTCGACAAGAGCCTAGATGAAGCCTCCCTGACGCTGCGGGCAAACAGCTTCCGCACGATCCGCAAGGTCATTCTGCCGCTGCTGCGCCCGGCGATCACTGCGGCGTTGGTCTATTCCTTCGTACGCGCAATCACCTCCATCAGCGCGGTCATCTTCCTTGTATCGGCAGAGTACAATATGGCGACGTCCTATATCGTCGGCCTGGTCGAGAACGGCCAGTTCGGTGTGGCCATCGCATATTCATCGATGCTGATCGTGGTCATGATCGTCGTCATCACCAGCTTTCAGCTTCTCGTGGGTGAACGCAAGCTCAGGCGCGAGAACCGCGTTGCAGCCGTCACCCCCGTCAAAACTATTCGTCAGGAGAAAGCCGCATGACTGCGATCCGTCCCGGCTCCGTTACATTTGAAAATGTCACCAAGAAGTTCGGTAATTTTACTGCCTTGCCCGATCTGTCCCTGACTGTCGAGCCGGGAACGTTAGTGACGCTCCTGGGCCCGTCCGGTTGCGGCAAGACGACGACATTGCGGCTGCTGGCCGGACTCGAACACCCAACGTCCGGCCGTATCCTGATCGGCGGCAAGGACGTGACCAATCTGCCGGCCAACGAGCGCGACGTTTCGATGGTCTTCCAGTCCTATGCACTCTTCCCGCATATGAGTTCGCTCGACAATGTGGCCTACGGCCTGGAGTCCTCGGGCTTGAAAAAGGCCGAAGCGCGCGAACGTGCGGAAGAGGGGCTCAAGCTCGTCGGTCTTGCAGGAATGGGGCATCGCCTACCTGCCGAACTCTCGGGTGGGCAGCAGCAGCGCGTGGCCGTGGCCCGCGCTCTCGTGCTGGAACCACAGGTTCTGCTTCTGGATGAACCGCTTTCAAACCTCGACGCCCGGTTGCGGCGCCGGGTGCGGACCGAAATTCGGGAGTTGCAGCAGCGGCTCGGCTTTACTGCCGTCTATGTGACACACGATCAGGACGAGGCGCTTGCCGTTTCCGACACGATCATCGTCATGAAGGAAGGCAACATCGCCCAGAAGGGAAGCCCGCGTGATCTCTATGAAACACCGGCCTCCGCTTTCATCGCGGACTTCATGGGGGAGGCGAATGTTGTGCCATGTGAGGTAGTGACGGCGGATGGAGGTGAAGCGGTCATTCGTGTGGGTGGCCTGATCCACCGCGTCGCTGCCCCCCACGCTCGGCCGGGGCCGGCGCAGCTCGCAATCCGTCCCAATGCCGTGAGCTTACAGCCGCGGGCCGGCGGCGGCTTCCCGGGACGTGTCGCGCATTCAGCCTATCTTGGCGATCATATTGAATATGAAATCGAGACCGAGCACGGCAAGCTTTTCATTGTCGATCCGGCGGTCGAAGAGGCTCTGCCGCCACAAACCGATGTCTCTATCGAGTTCGAATCGCGCGGGCTTGCCATTATCAATCAATAGGCGCAGAAACGTCGCGCCTCTCCTTATCTCTCATCGGAAAACCAACATGACTTCCCATCCCGGACCGGAACTAGAAGCGCGGCTGGCGCTTGCCGAAAAGATAGCGCGCGAAGCGGGCGCCAAGGCTCTCGACTATTTCAAACGACGTGAAACGCTGGTTATCGAAACCAAGCGCGACCCTCAGGATGTGGTATCGATTGCTGACAGGGACGTCGAAAAGCTCATTCGCACCCGTGTGTCGGAAATCTTTCCGCAAGATGGCTTTCTGGGAGAGGAATACGGGCTGAACGAGGGTACGTCAGGTTACACCTGGGTCGTCGACCCGATTGATGGCACCAGCCCTTTTGTCAACGGCATGCCGAACTGGTGCGTTTCCATTGCCGTTCTGAAAGACGGAGAGCCCGTCATCGGCGTAATCC
The DNA here is from genome assembly GCF_000182645.1 of Brucella intermedia LMG 3301. Classification (NCBI taxonomy): domain Bacteria; kingdom Pseudomonadati; phylum Pseudomonadota; class Alphaproteobacteria; order Hyphomicrobiales; family Brucellaceae; genus Brucella; species Brucella intermedia. Next base: position 962,505 of record NZ_ACQA01000002.1, on the reverse strand, counting down.
AAGCCCCGTGCTTTGACGAACTCTATGCCTCGGCAAAAGGCTTGGGCGCAACACTTGATGGCAAGAAGCTGGTTCTCGATCCAAGCCGCACGATCCGCAATTCGGTGACGGGTATCGGTGCCAACAACTATGTGACGCCGCAACTCGTGGCCAAAATCGTGGAAGATCTGCTGGAGGCGGGTGGGACCTTTATTCGCAATGGTTCGGGCGCGCTGATGATAGCCTATGTCGCGGCTGGCCGGTTGGTGGGCTATTATGAACCCTACATGCATGCCTGGGATTGCATGGCTGGGTTTTGCCTCGTGCGTGAGGCCGGCGGTTATGCGCATCCTTTCCCAGTCGATGGAGAAAAGCTTACCAAGGGCAACAAGGTTTTCGTGGCTGCACCCGGTGCGGTTGATGATCTCAAGAAAGTGGCCGGTCTCTGACTGATAGTCCCGGCGTATTGGCGCTTATTCCCAGCCATATTCTGAATAGGGTTCGCCTCCGGCGGCGCTGAGAAGCGCCTGCCGGACATAGGGAATGGTGTTTTCCGGGAGATTGTCCAGATGTTTCCATTGGAGATTGGCGTGCTTGTCCGGCTCGCATAGCGCGGGGGTGCCTGCCCATTCCTCGGTGCGGAAGAAATGGCCTATCCACGGGCTGCCAGCCGTCAGGCTATGCAAGGTGTGGACTGATTTCAGAGATTCCGGCGCGATGACCACGCCCGTCTCCTCAAACGCTTCGCGAATGGCTGCGGCGCGGATTGTTTCGCCCCCATCAAGTCCCCCTGCAGGAAGGCTGAATGAACCGTCCATCCATCCCGTCGCTTTCCGCTGCAACATGCAGATTTCTGCTCCGCGCGCCAGAATGACAAAGACAGCGGACGAAAGCTGAAAACGGACACGCCCACTCAATGGGATCTCCTCCAAAAACAAATCGGCAAGTCTTCTACGGACTTGCCGAAAGCTTACACGAGTCGGTCAGTTTCCTAAGGAGGATCAGGAGTTGTCCCGTTGGAAAATCCAGTCATGATCGGGGTGGTTCTTGAACCGCCATTTGCGCAAGGGACCGGCCATCACATTGAGATAATACATCTCATAGCCGTAGGGTGCGCCACATGGGTGATGGCCTTTTGGAACAAGCACGACATCTCCATCCGCGACCGCCATGGTTTCATCAAGGCTTCCGTCTTCGGTGAAGACACGCTGGAAGCCAAAACCCTGCGCCGGATTGAGACGGTGATAATAGGTCTCTTCCAGATAGGTCATGTCGGGAAAATTGTCTTCGTCATGTCTGTGGGGAGGATAGGATGACCAGTTTCCCTGTGGTGTGAAGACCTCGGTAACAAGAAGGCTGTCGGCAACATCCCGGTCTTCCATCGCAATATTGTGGATGAAGCGGGTGTTGGCGCCTTTTCCGCGCTGCTCCAGTGTCAGACTTTCCGGCCCAAGCTTCTGTGCCTTGCGGCCGGGTTTGCCCGGCGCGGTGCAGATCGCCAGAACGCAATCTGTCGTGGCAGTCGCGCGCCAGTCGCTTTCAGCAGGCACATAGAGGCAGTGCGGCGGCAGTTTCTCGAACACATTCATGCGTTCGCCTATCTCACCGAAATCCTCGCCGGAGGCGGAAATCTTCGCTTTGCCTTCCACAAGGACCAGGATCACTTCGGTCGATCCGGTCTTTTCGGATGCACTCTCACCGGGCTTTAGACGATAGAGCCCGAATCCGACATACCCCCATTCGGCACTTTCAGGGGGGATGTCGTGGACCTTTCCATGCGTGCCCTTGGGCTTGCGCAACAAATTGGCCATGTCTCAGTCTCCTTTGTCGAGCCCTGCTTCACGTGCGAATGATTTCAGTGATTTCAACCCGAGTGACTGATACTGGTATGGATTGCGAACTTCCGGGTCCTGTTCGGCTTCGATCACCAGCCAGCCCTGATAGGCTTTGTCAGCCGCGACTTTCAGCACAGACGTGAAGTCTACGCCGCCCTCTGCATCGCCGGGAACAGTGAATACACCGCGACGAACTCCCTCCAGAAAAGACAAGCTCTGGTCCCGTACCTCGGTAGCTATCGCCGGACGAACGTTCTTGGCGTGGATATGACCGACGCGGCCCATATGCTTTTTGGCAACCTGTTCCGGATCACCACCGCCGAACAGGCAATGGCCGGTATCGAGAAGGAGCTTCGTGTGCGGCCCGGTATGCTGCATCAGAAGATCAATCTCGTCTTCGCTCTGCACTACCGTTCCCATGTGATGATGGTAGACAAGCGCGATACCTTGGGCCGCGGCAAATTCTGCCAGTGCTTCGACGCCCGTCCCAAATTCTTCCCAGCGCGCTTCTTCCAGGACCGGACGCTCGGATAGCGGCTTGTCGTTGTCACCATGAATGGCGTTCGAGGTTTCGCAAACGATGATGACCTTCGAACCCATCGCCTTCAGAAGATCGAGCGCAGGCTGCATGGCCTTCTTTTCTTCTTCGACGGAATTCACCAACAGATTGAGTGAATGCCAGCCCGATACGTAGCGAAGCCTGCGGGGCTCGAGCACGGCTTTAAGAGCGTCGGCTTCCTGCGGAAACTTATGACCTTTCTCGATCCCGTCGAAGCCGATTTTGGTGGTTTCATCGAGGCATTGATCCAGGGTGATGTACGCGCCGAGGCTGCGATCATCGTCGTTCGACCAGGCAATTGGATTGGTGCCATAGAGGATCATCGGTCAGTTTCTTTCTTTGAGCTTGGCTTCGTAATCTTTACGGGCAGCGCGCACCTGTTCGCGCTCCGAGACTTCCGGCACGGCAACATCCCACCACCATCCACCGGTTTCAGGCGTCGGGTAGGGGTCGGTGTCGATAATGACGACTGTCGTGCGCGGACTGTTGCGGGCTTCGGCAAGGGCATGTTCCAGCTCGCGGATCGATCCTGCTTTCTTCGTATCCGCGCCCATCGCTCCGGCGTGGGCAGCGAAATCGATCTTCGATGGATTAACATGCGCGGCATGGTCGAGCAGGTTGTTGAACTCGGCGCCGCCGGTCGCCATCTGAAGCCGGTTGATGCAGCCGAAACCGCGATTGTCTGTGATCACGACAGTGATCTTCTGCCCCATCATGACGGCTGTGGCGAGTTCGGAATTGGCCATCATGTAGGAGCCGTCGCCAACCATCACGATGACGTCGCGGTCCGGTTCGGCCATCTTGATGCCAAGGCCGCCAGCAATTTCATAACCCATGCAGGAGAAACCGTATTCCATATGATAGGACATGGGGCGACCAGCCTTCCAGAGTTGATGGAGCTCTCCGGGCATCGTTCCGGCCGCACACATGACGACAGTGTTTTCCCGTGCCTGACGCTGTACCGCGCCAATCACCTGCATATCGGTCGGCAAGGCATTGCCGTCGCTGGGGGCAGCAGTGAAATTGTCTGCTGCGGCAAACCATTTCTCTTTCAATGCGGCATTGACGGGTTGGCGCTTATAGCTGCCGATTGCCTTCGAGAGCGTTTCAAGGCCGATCCTTGCATCGGCAACCAATGGAAGCGAACCATGCTTGGAGCCATCATAGGGCTGGACATTGAGCGAGAGGAGCTTGTGGCCGGGGTGCTTGAACAGCGCCCATGATCCGGTTGTGAAATCCTGAAAGCGCGTGCCGACACCGATCACGAGATCGGCTTCGGCCGCGATCGCATTGGCGCTGTCTGCCCCGGTTACGCCGACCGGGCCGAAATTGAGCGGGTGATCCCACGGCAGGGCCGATTTGCCAGCCTGCGTTTCGATGACCGGAATGCCGTGCGCTTCGGCAAAATTGCGCAACGCTTCGTGGGCGCCGGAATAATGTACACCACCGCCTGCGACGATAATAGGTTTAAGCGCTGCCTGGATCGCCGTGGCTGCGCTGTTCAGTTCGTTTTCGTCCGGTGGCGGACGACGCCAGTGCCAGACTTTCTGTTCAAAGAATTCTTCCGGCCAGTCATAGGCTTCCGTCTGTACATCCTGGCAAAAGGCGAGCGTCACCGGCCCGCAATCGGCAGGATCGGTCATTGTGCGGAACGCACGAGGCAGGGCGGTGAGAAGCTGTTCCGGCCGGGTGATCCTGTCGAAATAGCGGCTAACCGGACGAAAACAGTCATTCACGGTCATGGTGCCGTCGTTGAAGTCTTCGATCTGCTGCAAGACGGGATCAGGGCCGCGATTGGCAAAGACATCACCGGGAATGAGAAGGACGGGCAGGCGATTTACATGGGCAAGGGCAGCTGCCGTGACCATATTCGTCGCTCCGGGGCCGATGGAGGAGGTGACAGCGCAAGCGCGTTTGCGGCCAAGCTGCTTGGTATAGGCAATGGCTGCATGGGCCATTGTCTGTTCATTGTGGCCTCGCCACGTGGGTAATTCTTCGCGAATGCCATGGAGTGCTTCTCCAAGCCCGGCCACATTCCCATGGCCGAAAATAGCCCAGACACCCGCGATAAAAGTCTCCCCTTCCGGCGTCAGCTGGTTTGCGAGATAGCGCACCAATGCTTGTGCGGCGGTCAATCGAATAGTTTTCATAGCTCCTCCAGCGTCCTCCCGGCAGAACGAACTCAATATTTGCGCACGCTGTCCCAAACGTTGCAAAGGCTGCGATAGCGCGTAGCCATGTCGGCAATTGCTTCATCGTCGCTGATCGAACCATTCAGCCATTTGCGTGCCGCGTCACCAAAGATGGTGCGCCCCACCGCAAAACCTTTGACAAGGTCGAAGTCGGCAGCGATAGCAAGGCTGGCTTCCAGTTCTTCGGCGGGTGCGTCCAGTCCCAGGACGACGATGCCGCGTGTGTGTGGGTCGTTGCGTGTGATTGCGTCACAGGCATTGGCCCAGGCCGCTTTGGTTTTCATAGGCTCGAGCTTCCACCAGTCGGGATAAACCCCGATTTCGTAGAACCGCTCGATCACACGAGCTGTCGTATCGTCATCGACTGCTCCTGCTTTTGACGGGATGATTTCGAGCAGGAATTCCAGTCGGTTACGCCGGGCGGCTGCGAAAAGACGTGAAACAGTTTCTTCCTGCTGCGCCTTGAACTCAGCCGTGTCATCTGGATGATAGAAGCATAGTAATTTTACGACATTCTCGACAGGCCACTCCACAAGTCCGCCGCAGTCGGGTCCCAGTTCCGGCTCCAGTTTAAGTGGACGCGAACCGGGCCATTCAGTCGGGCGCCCGATCCACAAGCCCGTGCCTGCTGCCCTGTAAAGAGCATCGCGGCCCAGCCGCCCATCGCATAATATGCCGTAGCCCTTGGCCCCGTCAGCCACCTGCAAGGCAGCATCCAAGCACAGCTGTTTGAATTCTCCGATCTTTTCGCTTGAAACACCCGCTTCGGCGGCCATTTCTTCAAGCTGGATGCGGTGGTCGAACGCAAAGACGCGCATGTGAGGCCAGCCGCCGCTCCGGTTGGTGGACCAATGTAACTGCTCCAGGGCCGCATCCTTGCGCAAAGCCTTGTTGCGAATGCCAGTGCGGAAAAAATACTGAAGCTCTTCCCAGCTCGGATAGGCTGGCGTGCATCCATGCCGCGAGACTGCAAAGGCGCCGCAGGCATTGGCGAATTTGAGGCTGGTAGGCCAGTCCTCGTCCTTCAGCCAACCGCGCAGAAGTCCGGACATGAACCCGTCGCCTGCCCCAAGCACATTGAAAACATCAATCGGAAAACCTTCGCCGCTCTGTCCCTCGTCGAGACTGTCGGGAATCGCGCCTTCAAAAACCACCGCTCCCATCGGACCGCGTTTGCAGACCAGTGCTGCGTTCGTTACATCACGCACCGCCTTCAGTGCCTGTAGCGTATCAGTCGAACCGCCTGCGATATGGAACTCCTCTTCTGTTCCAACGACAAGATCAAACAGATGAAGCGTCGATTGCAGCTTGGCTGTGACGGCTGCGGATTCGATGAAACGGTTTTCGCCGTCACCGTGGCCGGAAAGTCCCCAGAGATTGGGGCGATAGTCTATATCAAGCGCCGTGCGGCTGCCATTGCCACGGGCGAGGCGAATTGCCTTCAGGACCGCCGCTTCCGTCTTCGGATGGGATAAATGTGTGCCGGTTGCCAACACACAGCCCGCTTCGGCGATGAAATCCGGATCGATATCGTCCTCGCATAAAGCCATGTCGGCGCAATTTTCGCGATAGAAGATCAAGGGAAAATGCTGCTGGTCGCGAATGCCGAGAATAACCAGGGCAGTCAGGCGCTCTGGGTCGGTAACGATGCCCCGAGTGTCCACGCCCTCCCGCTCCAGTTCCCGCAGCAGAAAACGCCCCATATGCTCATCGCCGACACGCGTGATCACCGCCGATTTGAGACCAAGCCGCGCGGTTCCGGTTGCAATATTGGTGGGGGAGCCACCGACATATTTGTTGAAGGAGGCCATGTCTTCCAGAAGGCCGCCCACTTGCGCGCCATACAGGTCCACCGAAGATCGGCCAATCGTGATCAAGTCGAGCCGTTTCACTCCATCCTCCCTCGGTATTTTCTTATTGCTGCATGGCTGTGCATGAATCATGACACATAGCAGTTATTCCATTTTTGATTAAAATGGATTTATTATTCTATTTCAACTGAAAAATGGAATGTGCAGGGGAAGGTCAGTCGCTTTGCCTTAGTGTCCCTACGGCGACGGCAAGTGCGATAGCCAGGCAAAGCGTTGCGGAGAGCGAACGAAATGCACCGAAATCCACTTCGGAAACCAGCAGTGTCTGCTTGGCGGATTTGCTCATGGGGCTGACAAAGGTGTCTGTGATACCGACGACGTCAATGCCCCGCGCGGCGACGGTTTCAGCCATGGCGACCGTTTCCGGCGAGTAGGGGGAAAAGGTAATTGCCAGAAGCACATCGCCTTCGCGAATAGCGTGCAGGTTTTCCAGTTTGCCCACGGCACTGTGCAGCATGGCGGGAACGTGCATTTTCTCCAGCGCGTAAGCCAGATAGCTCGCGACCGGAAAGGCGCGACGGATTCCGACGATATGGATTGTATGCGCGCTCGCCAAAAGCTGAACAGCCTTTTCGAGTGCTTCTGGATCAATGGTCTTCAGCAAACCTTCGAGGGAGGTGCGCCCGGCCTCGGCAAACTCCGCAAGAAGGGCAGGGGCGCTACCCGTTGCGGTTTCTCGCAAATGCTGCAACCGGGTCGAGTAATCAGGCCAGCCACCCGCATAGGAATCCCGGAACAGCTTCTGCATTTCGGAAAAGCCGGAGAAGCCCATGATCTGGCAGAACCGCATGAAGGCGGAACTCTGCACGCCTGCCCCTTCGGCCATCTCTGCGACAGTCGACACGGCGATACGATCCTGATTGGCGGCAACGAAATCGGCGCACTGCTTGAGCCTCTTTGGCAAGCGGTCGGACACCTCCAGCAGCTTCGCTTCGAATTCCTTGATATTTGCCGGAACGCTGATCGGTGACGGGGCAGGGGAATCCATCATTGGCCTTTCAATATGGTCTCTTGACAATCTTTATGTCACATTCTAGCAAAATAGAATAAATATTCTACAGCGTATCTTCAGGTGAATGAAGATGGCTGTTTTCCTGGGGAGGATGAGGCAATGGTGACACGTCTGGCGTTACTCGGTGCGGGCCGTATCGGCAAGGTGCATGCGGGCGCAATCGCTGCGGACAGGCGGGCCAGGCTGGTTGCCGTTGCGGATGCCAATGAAGCGGCAGCACGCGCAATTGCCGACTCTGCCGGGGCCGAAGTTCGCAGCATCGACGCTATCGAAAAGGCAGACGACATTGATGCTGTGCTGATATGCACGCCGACCAATACCCACGCCGATCTTATTGAACGGTTTTCGCGCGCCGGCAAGGCCGTTTTCTGTGAAAAGCCCATTGATCTCGATATTGCGCGCGTCCGCGCCTGCCTCGCAGTTATCCGCGAAGCCGGCGCGAAGGTGATGCTGGGTTTCAATCGCCGGTTCGATCCGCATTTTGCTGCAGTACGCAAAACCATTAAAGACGGACGCATCGGCAATGTTGAAATGGTGACGATCACCAGCCGCGATCCCGGCGCGCCACCGGCGGAATATATCAAGGTATCCGGCGGCATTTTTCGCGACATGACGATCCACGATTTCGATATGGCGCGTTTTCTGCTTGGGGAAGAAATCGAGAGCGTATCGGCGTCGGCCTCGGTTCTTGTCGATCCAAAAATCGGGGAACTCGGTGATTACGATAGTGCGAGCGTCATCCTGACGACCGCCTCCGGCCGACAGTGCGTCATTTCCAACTCACGACGAGCTTCCTATGGCTACGACCAGCGCATTGAAGTCCATGGATCACTCGGGGCTGTTTCGGCGGAAAATCAACGTCCGGTTTCGATAGAAATCGCTTCCAGGGACGGTTATAACCGTCCGCCTCTGCACGATTTTTTCATGACGCGCTACACGGCTGCTTATGCAGCGGAAATCGCTTCGTTTATCGATGCACTTGATACAGGAAAGGCGCCCTATCCTTCAGCAGAAGACGGGTTGCAGGCCTTGGCATTGGCTGAAGCTGCTCTTCGTTCGGTCAAGGAAGGTCGGACCGTCAAGGTTGCGGAGGTCCTAGGGTAATACGGTAATTTCGTTTGCCTTTTATCGCAATCGGCTGCGATATGCGGGACATGGCCTACGAGATCGATGATTTACCGTTCGAAGAGTTTTTTGTGCCCGTGAGCAATGCTACGGCGGCCTTGGTTCGACTCGACGAGCGGCTTTCGCGCTCACCTATTCACGATGGCATGATCGAACGGTTGCATATGCACGATGCCGTCGCTTCGATGTGGCTTGAGGGCGAACTGGTGCATATGGAAGACCTGGTCTTGCATGATGCCTTGATGGACAACCGGATGCCAAGCCATGCCTTGACGATAGCGCATGCGGTTTTGCGCATGCGCAGACAGATTGCCGGAAAATCAGCAGACTGGGCCCTCGGACCCGCTGGTATCCAGCAATTGCTCGGCCGATCCATCGATCTCACCCCTTCGGAAGTCGAACCGCGCCAAGCTACGGATGATGATTTCGACCCGTTGCTCAATGACATTGACAGTCTGCTTGCGCGGACGGGTGCTCTTCTGGAAGGCGTGGCTCCCGTCAGACCCAAGCCGGAAACGACGCCGCGTGACACGCTGCTTTATGACGATGACTGGGATGAGGATGCGCGTTTGCAGGAATGGCGCGATTGTCTTGCCGGCACGAGGCATCTGCCACCGCTGATGCGAGCCGCATTGATCCATGACGCCTGGTTTTCGCTGGAGGTTGTGCAGCGGTCATCGTGGATAGGCCGGCTTCTGACGGCCGCACTCCTGCGCCAAAGCGGTCTTGCAACGGGCCATCTGCCGACAATCAGTCTCGGCCTGCGTGCGAAACGGCCCGATGAACGTCGCTCGTCCAACCGTGTGATCAGGCTCAGAACGTTTTTTGAAAGCATTGAAGAAGCTGCCGACCTTTCCATGAAGGAGCATGACCGGTTGCTTCTGGCGCGTGAACAAATGCAACGTAAGCTCAAAGGGCGCAGGTCCAATTCGCGCTTGCCGGAACTGATGGAGATGGTGCTGCGCAGCCCGGTCATTTCCAGCCAGATGGTGGAAAAGGAATTGCAGGTCACGCAGCAAGGGGCGCTGAAACTGATTTCGGAACTCAATTTGAGAGAGATCACCGGACGCGGGCGGTTTCGGGCCTGGGGAGTTCTCTAGATCAGCTTCATGCATTTGCGGCGCAGATGATCCGCGAAAAGCTCGAACTCGTTGCGGCGGGCAGCATTGGAGCGCCAGACCAGAACCAGCGATCGGTAATTGTTCTTGCCCTCGTAAGGAACGACGCTTAGTTCCGTTCCTCGCGTGACACCCGCTTTGACCGCCACCTCCGGCAGAAGGGTGACGCCCATTCCGAAATCGACAAGCTGCACCAGTGTCGTGATCGATGTGGCATGGACATCGCCGCTTGCTTGCGCCGGTGTGGAACCTATGGCGGCCATGACGTGTTCGCGAAGACAATGCCCTGTTTCCAGCAGGAGAAAGGGCTGATCCTGCAAATCGTCAGCATCGACCCGGTCGCGATTGGCCAGGGCATGATCGCGCCGCACCGCCAGATAGAAGATATCGTGACCAAGCTCTGATACTTCAAATTCATCGAGATCGTATGGATGGGCGACGAGCGCAACATCGAGGGATCCTGAACGCAAGCTGTCCAGCAGGGAGCGCGTGAGGCCTTCGCGAATGGTAAGCTGCAGTTCGGGAAAGGCCCTGGAGGTCGCAGGCAGAATTTTGGGTAACAAAAAAGGCGCTATCGACGGAATGACTCCCATCCGCAATCTGGTCGTCAGCGGGCGTTCTGCCTGCCGCGCATGTTCAGGTAGTTCTTCGATGAGAGCTACGATAGTGCGGGCTCGCTCCAGAAAATCTTCGCCGGCAGGCAGAAGCTGCATTCGTCGGCCTGAGCGATCGATCAGCGTTACGCCGAGTTCCGCCTCGAGGGACTGAATGGCGGCACTCAAGGTTGATTGGGTTACGCCCACGACTTCGGCGGCTCGTGAAAAGGAGCCCGCTTTGACGAGGGCCATGAAATAGTGGAGTTGACGGACACTGATGTTGAGCATCGAATCTTAAGTCCTTGTTCCATCGTTATAATCGATGGAATTTATCGATATAATCGCTTTGACCGATTTGGCAAGAAACCCTATATATGACTCGCAGAACGGAAAATTCTGAAAATTCAGAAAATTCCGCATAACCATCGAATTTTAAAGGTAGGTATAAGATGCTCGGTATCGGCGACAAGCTCCCCTCCTTCAAGGTCACCGGCGTAAAGCCCGGCTTCAACCATCACGAAGAAAACGGCGTTTCGGCGTTTGAAGAAATCACCGAAGCAAGCTTTGCTGGCAAGTGGAAGGTTATCTTCTTCTACCCGAAGGATTTCACCTTCGTTTGCCCGACGGAAATCGCTGAGTTTGCCCGTCTTGCATCTGATTTCGAAGACCGTGACGCAGTCGTTCTGGGTGGTTCGACCGACAATGAATTCGTGAAGCTCGCATGGCGTCGTGATCACAAGGATCTCGACAAGCTGCCGATCTGGTCGTTTGCCGACACCAACGGCTCGCTGGTCGATGGCTTGGGCGTTCGCTCGCCGGATGGCGTCGCGTATCGCTATACCTTTGTTGTCGATCCGGACAACACAATCCAGCACGTTTACGCAACCAACCTCAACGTTGGCCGTGCTCCGAAGGATACGCTGCGTGTTCTCGATGCGCTGCAGACCGATGAACTTTGCCCGTGCAACCGCGAAGTCGGTGGCGAAACGCTCAAGGCAGCTTGATAGGTCCTGATTGAGTGCGGAAAGGCGGGTCAAGGCCCGCCTTTCTTCTATCTGAAGCGGTTCCAGCCCAACATGGACATCGGAACTGCTCTATCTCTTTGTTTTTACGCATTCTCCCATGCAAGACCGCACCGCATTTTTGCTGGAAATGCTTTGATATCCCGAATGGCAGATAAAGAGGGTTCCATGTCCATTGATGACCTGAAGTCAAAAATCCCGGATTTCGCCAAGGACGTCCGTCTCAATCTTTCGTCCATGGCAAGCGATGAAACACTGACGCCACAGCAGAAATACGGCCTGTTCGTTGCGTGCGGCATTGCCTCTCGCAACGCCGACGTGCGTAAGGCGTTTGTTGGCGAAGCCACCGCCAAAGTCGACGCTTCCGTCATTCAAGCCGCGAAGTCGGCTGCGTCGATCATGGGCATGAACAATGTCTATTACCGCTTCGTACATCTCGCTACCAATAAAGACTACCGTACCATGCCGGCAAAGCTGCGCATGAATGTGATCGGTAATCCGGGCGTCGACAAGGTTGACTTCGAGCTCTGGTCGCTGGCGGTATCTGCCATCAATGGCTGCGGCATGTGCATCGATGCGCATGAGGATGTGCTGCGCAAGGCCAATGTGTCGTCGGAAGCGATCCAGACGGCTGTCCGCTTTGCATCGATCATCCAGTCGGTGGCTATCGCATTGGAAGCTGCCGACACGGAATAGGGCCCTCGCGCCTCACAAGGAAAAGCCCGCGCGGATCGCTCCACGCGGGCTTTTTGCTTCGTACAGTTTACTATTCGCCGCGCTTGAACGAAATGAAGGTAAAGCCAATCAGCGAAACCACGGCGGCTGCGACCATGTAATAACCGACATAGTCGAAGCTATAGTGCGTTGCGAGCCAGGTCGCGATGTAGGGTGCGACCGAGGCACCCAGAATACCTGCCAGATTGAAGGTCAGCGAGGCGCCGGTGTAACGGACAGAGGTTGGGAATGGTTCGGCGAGCGCGGCACCGATCGGGCCATAGGTAAGACCCATCAGACCGAAGCCGATGATGAGGAATGCGAGGACGCCAGCAGTGCCCGCCATGAACAAGGGCGCCATGATGAAGCCGTAGAGGCCGATCAGGACGGTGACGATAATCATGACCGGGCGCATGCCGAAACGGTCGGACAGCAGCGCAGCCACAGGGATCATCAAGCCGAAGAAGACCACGCCGATCATCTGAAGAATAAGGAATTCCTCGCGGCTATAGCCAAGGGCGCGTGTGCCCCAGCCCAGCGAAAAGACCGTCATCAGATAGAACAGGACGAAGGTTGCAACCGCACCGATGGTGCCTAGGAGAAGGCTCATCTTGTGCTGCTTGAACAAGGTTGCGACCGGTACTTCGACGCGTTCAGCCTTGTCGATTGCTTTCTGGAATTCAGGCGTTTCGGCGATCTTCAGACGGATGAACAAACCCACACCGACCAGAAGAGCGCTGGCTATGAAAGGAATGCGCCAGCCGAAAGCAAAAAATTGTTCTTCGGTAAGAGCCTCGGCCAGAATGAGGAAGATGCCCGTCGCCAGAATGAAGCCAACCGGAGCGCCGAGCTGCGGGAACATGCCGTACCATGTCCGCTTGCCTTCGGGCGCGTTTTCAGTTGCAAGCAGCACCGCGCCGCCCCACTCGCCACCGAGACCAAGCCCCTGGCCCAGACGGCACAGAGCCAGCAGAAGAGCTGCCCAGACGCCTATGGAGTCGTAGGTTGGCAGGAAACCGATGGCGACCGTGGAAATACCCATGGTCATGAGCGCTGCGACCAGCGTAGCCTTGCGTCCGACCTTGTCTCCGAAGTGGCCGAACAATGCTCCGCCGATGGGGCGTGCAAAGAATGCAATCGCAAAGGTTGCCAAAGACTGGAGAAGCGCGGAGTTGCCGTCGCTTGCCGGGAAGAACAGATGGGGGAACACGATCACCGCGGCGGTCGCGTAAATATAGAAGTCAAAAAATTCGATCGTGGTGCCGATCATGCTTGCGGCCAGAACTCGGCGCGCGGAGTTTTTCTGCGGAGCAACCGCTACAGCGACTGTCATTGTTTCAGTTCCAATATTGCGGGCCGTCTTTTTAGGGGAGGGAGCCCAAGATGTGGCTTCTTTAAAGCCGGCGAATATAGAATCGCAAGCGGAAAAGGGCTTTTAAGCAATTTTGTGATTTCGGATGGGCTGTTTTGGAAACAAAAGCGAAAGTGGATAAAATTCCTGTCAGCGCGCGTTCTGATCTTTCATTAGGGCTGATTAAATTTCCTGTGTCATCTGTACGAAAGTAAACATGTTTCGAGCAAAGTACGATATCGGCTTGAGGGGGGCAGCCCGGGACCATGCGGTCCTGCGCTTGCCTTCCCGTGGGCTCGTGACGTTGCTTGCAATCCTGTTTCTTGTTTCCGCGCAACTTTGTTACGCCATGGCGCATGAGGCGCCCTCTGTGCAGACGGTTTCTGATTGTCATGTGAACATGTCGCATCAGATGGACGACACATCGGTCTCGGCGGATGCGGGCAAAACTGCGCCGAAGGATCACGGCGGCAAAACACCGAATGCTTGTGTGATGATGACGTGCGGCTGTGTTGTTCAATTGGCAACGGATTTGCGCGCGGATGTTCCTGTACAGGATTTTGGTTTGCCGCCGCTCGTTGCAGCGCTGAACGGCAAATCCCCGAACAGCGACCTGCGACCGCCCATATCGCTTCAGGCTTGATCTTGGAAATCGCCGCCGAAATTTGGCGGCTATCACGATTATTGTCTGGAGACTTACCATGACTGGAATTACACGCCGCCGCCTGTTCGCTCTGGCGACCGGGGCGGCCTTTGCCACGACCATCCGCCCAATTGACAGCTTTGCTCAAGACGCTCATCAGCATATGGCCCACGGCGCGGGGGCCTTGTGGACCCCGACTGCTGGACGGCCTTTGCCTCTCCCGCCTCTGATCGAACCGGATGCGTCGGGTGTCGTCAAACTCAAGGTGCAGGCAGGGTGGCACAGTTTTGAAGAAGGAAGCGAAGCAGCATCGGCTGGCGTCAACGGTGCCTATCTTGGTCCGCTCGTGCGCTTGAAGAATGGTGAAACAGTCACCCTTTCCGTAGAAAACGGCATGGATGATGAGACTACGCTTCATTGGCACGGGCTTTTCGTCCCCTCCATACTCGACGGCGGCCCCCATAATGTGATTGCGCCGGGCGCGGAATGGAAACCGAAAATCACGGTCAATCAGCCAGCCTCGTTCAACTGGTTCCATCCGCATCTGCATGGAAATACCGCCCGTCAGGCGCATCTCGGCATTGCCGGTCTCATGGTCGTGACTGATGGCAAGGATGCTGCACGCGGGCTGCCCGAAGACTACGGTATAGATGATATTCCGCTGGTGCTTCAGGATCGTCGGGTGATTGAGGGGACAGGATTTATCAGCCTGACATTATGGACTTGATGCATGGTTTCCGTGGCGACAAGCTTATCGTGAACGGGATAGTTTCACCGGAAGCGCGGGTCCCTCAGTCCATTGTCCGTCTGCGCATCCTGAACGGTGCCAATGCGCGAAACTTTCATGTTCGTCTCGGTGATAATCGCCCCTTATTTGTCATCGCGTCGGATGGCGGTTTCATCGGAAAGCCGGAACCGGTCAAAAGGTTGTCCATAAGTCCCGGTGAGCGCTACGAGGTTCTGGTGGATTTTTCCCAAGGCAGGGCAGTCGATTTGCTGACCTACGAAAATGACAGCGGTGGCGATGATCTGCATTTGATGCGGTTTGAGGTGGACAGCGCCTTGCAAGCGAAAATCAAGTCCTTTCCAGATCGTCTGGATGGGCCAGGCGTCCCGGACGAAAACCTTTCCGTAAAACGCCGCTCGTTCTTCTTTGACGAGCGAATGACGGAAAATATGAGGCTGATGATGGCAAAACCGTCCACCGATCCTCATGCCGGGCATAACATGGGCAGTATGGACATGAGCTCCATGCAGTCTGGCGCTATGGATCATGAGATGCACGGGGCCAGAAGTTCTGCCGATGCAGGTCCGGCGCTTGACGCCTTGTCGTCAGGCGTAACGATGGCGATCGCAGGCAAACCGTTCGACATGGGTCGTATCGATGTCGAGGCCAAGCTTGGGTCCTGGGAAATCTGGGAACTTACAACGAAGGAGATGCCGCATCCATTCCATATCCATGGGGCGTCGTTTCGCATTCTTTCCCAGAATGGCAAAGCGCCCCCCGCACATCAAGCGGGCTGGAAGGATACGGCTTTGATTGATGGGAAGGCTGAAATATTGGTTCATTTCGACCGTGAAGCGGCGAAAAGCCATCCATTCATGTTTCATTGCCACGTGCTGGAACATGAAGATGTGGGCATGATGGCTCAATTCATAACGGTATAATCCGCCTCTGACCGCGTGACAGTGTTTGTCACGCGGTCGCTCCGGCATTTTATTTTCGAACAATTTCGAGCGGTGTGCGTTGTCGTCTCATCACGAAGGATCGCGATCAGGAGGAAACAATGCAGCCGTTTTTGATTGCTTCAGCAATGATGCTTCTGGCAGTTCCAGCCATTGCCGCGGATATGAGCGTCAAACTTTATGAAGCTCTGCCAACAGGCCAGGGAAAGGAAATTGGCACCGTCACCATCTCGCAGATGGATGCTGGATTGTTATTCAAGACCAATTTGAGAGGCCTTCCTGCTGGTGAGCACGGCTTTCATGTGCATGAGAAAGGCAGCTGCGCACCGGCTGAACAGGATGGAAAAACTGTCCCGGCGCAATCTGCCGGCGGGCATTACGATCCGTCGCATTCCAAGCACCACATGGGACCGGAAGGTGAGGGGCATCTTGGTGACTTGCCTCTGCTCGAAGCCGACGCACAGGGTAACGTGACTCAAAGCGTGACGGCCCCGCGGCTCAGGTCGCTGGATGAAATCAAGGGGCGAGCCTTGATGGTTCACGTGGGAGGAGATAACTACTCTGATAAACCCAAGCCGCTTGGCGGTGGCGGCGCTCGGTTCGCCTGCGGGGTCATCCAATAATCGCTATCCCCAGTTTTCGATGCGAATCTTGGAACCATCGGAAAACCGGGAAATGTGAAACGCCGAAGGATCGACGACCGGCGTTTCACCTGTAACCATATCGGCAACGAGCTTGCCCGCGCCGGGACCAATCCCGAAGCCATGCCCTGAAAAGCCTGTTGCTACGATCAAGCCTTCAATGCCCGGGAGTGGCGAGATGACCGGGATGACGTCCGGCATCGTGTCGATGAGCCCTGCCCATTCCTGCTCTATCGTTGCCTGGGCGAAAGAGGGGATTGCCTGCCTGAGCTTCGTCAGCACCTGAGCGTTGGCGGCCTTGTGCGGAGCAGGATCGAGCGTGCGAATTTTTTCGAAAATGGATATCTCGTCGGCAGGCCGGAGTTTCCATTGGAAAGCTTCTTCGAAGAAGCGCTCGCCGAACCGGAAGCGCAACGACCGCCACTCGGTTGAAAGCGAGGGTATGAAATCCCGAAAGAACCGGAAACTGTCGGGCACGATATCCGCGATAGAGCCACCGAGGCTTGCAACCGTGTATCCGCCATCAAGCCTCTTGCGCAGGGCAAAGTCCGAAAACGCAATTGCAGGTTCGACACCGGCATCAATGGGAGCCGTGCGGAATACGGAAGAACGCACCTTCAACTGCGGCAGGTGGGCCTTGAAGCTCGAAACGATAAGTCTTGACCAGGCTCCGCCCGCGACGATCACTGCCTCGCAGCACAGACGGCCTTTTTCGGTAAGGACTGCCGTGACCCGGCCATTGGTCGTCTCTATACCGCGCACGGCACAGTTTTGTAGAATGATGGCGCCATTCTCTTGCGCTTTTGCGGCAAAAGCCGGAACCGCCTTTTGCGGTTCGGCCCGTCCGTCGCGCGGCGTTATCATGCCGCCTGCGAGCCGACGATTGATGCCGGGTGCCAATGCTGCGACCTGATTTGCATTGAGAAGTTCCGTCCCAATGCCGTGTTCCCGAGCTATCCTGATCCACTCCGCATAAAGAGCCATTTGCTCTTCTTTTTCAGCTGTGTAGGCAATTCCGGTCACACGGAAACCGGTTTCGCGCCCCGTTCGCTCATTCATGCCTTCCCATAGTCGCATGCTTTCGACGATGAGGGGCATTTCCCGGCTGTCGCGCCCGGTACGGCGGCACCACCCCCAATTGCGGCTGGATTGTTCCCCCGCGATCTCCCCCTTTTCAAGGAGAGTGACAGGAATGCCGCGTTCGGCCAGAAAAAGGGCAGTGGAAACACCGATGACGCCGCCGCCGATGATGGCAATTTTGGTTTCCTGCGGCAAGCTGTCAGCTGTCGCCACCTTATCCGTGACCGGCCCCATTTCGGTATTCTCCTGCAATGCGATTGGGTGATTTGAGCATATGGAAGCACAGTGAACATGGCTCGCTTTTTGTTCACGATCAACCGGATAACCTGTTACACAAAACTTAGTTGCGATATTCCTGAGATAATCCATCCTGTTTTTGTAGCTTTCTGGAGAATGTGTCTCTATATCCGCCTGAACTGCAATCTGGACACGCGATCTTGCTTATGGACGCAGCACGCAACCCGCATGATAAAAGACAGGTATTCGGGCAATCCGGCCCAGCACTGACTCTGTCCGGTATTACCCGCCAGTTTGGCGCTGTGCGTGCGCTCAATGATGTCTCTCTCGATGTTCACGAGGGCGAGATAATTTGCCTGGTCGGCCATTCCGGCTGCGGTAAGACTTCCCTGCTGCGCATTATCGCGGGCATCGATGTTCCAGACAGTGGAACACTCACCATGGGGGGGCAGGCGCTGGTCGGCCCATCCGTCTTTATTGAGCCTGAAAAACGGAACGTGGGTGTCGTCTTCCAGGACTACGCTTTGTTTCCGCACCTGACGGTAAGAGAAAACATCCTGTTCGGATTGCGAAGAATGCCCCGCCACGCGGCGGATGCGCGGACAGGAGAGCTTCTCGAACTGGTGTCGCTCTCGCACATGGCGGATCGCTATCCGCACATGCTGTCAGGTGGCGAGCAGCAACGTGTGGCACTTATCCGGGCCCTTGCTCCGAAACCACAGCTTCTGCTGATGGACGAGCCGTTTTCGAACCTTGATAGAGGACTGCGCGCCCGGGTTCGCCGTGAGACAGTGGCTTTGCTGAGGGAGCTTGGCACAACGGCGATTATCGTAACGCACGAAGCCGAAGAGGCGCTGTCGACCGGAGATCGTGTCGTATTGATGCGATCTGGCGAAGTTGTTCAGAATGGCCCGGCACGCGAGCTTCATGACCAGCCCGTGAACCGGTATGCAGCGGATTTTTTCTGTGACTTCAATGTGATACCCGGAAAAGTCGAGGGTAATGGGCTGGTAACTCCCTTTGGGAAAATTGCCATAAGTGCACAGTTTGGACCCGACGCTGAAGCGTTTGCCTATCTGCGTCCGCGTGACTTTACGATTGTGACCGATAGTGAGACTGGCGAAGCTTCATTGCGTGGTCATATTGAAGCCCGCACCTTTCTCGGTGAAATCGAAGAACTGGTCGTGCGGGTAACAGATGCGGCTCCGCGCCTGCGTGTACGCACCGAACTGCGGCTTCCGGCTTCTTCCAACGATATAGTGCTACGCCCGCATTGGGATAAGGCGCTGATTTTCCCCAAGTGACTGAAAATATCCGCTGTCGAAGTGTTGCAGCAATTGACCGTCGGTGCGCTGCACCGTATAACTTGATTGCGTAACTCATAATTTAATATGAAACAGGTCCATCTGGAGGTAAAATGTCCAAGTTCGCGCGTTCTGGCCTTGCTCTCGCCGCAGTAACGTTCTTTGCAGGAGCTGCCCACGCAGATGAAGTGAACATTTACACGACGCGTGAACCGGGCCTCATTCAGCCCCTGCTCGATGCTTTCAAATCGTCTACCGGAATTACCGTCAATACGGTTTTCCTGAAGGACGGTCTGGCAGAACGCGTAGCTTCTGAGGGCGCCAACTCGCCCGCCGACATTCTTATGACGGTCGACGCCGGGAACCTGGTCGATCTCGTCGACAAGGGACTCACCCAGCCTGTTGATTCCAAGGTGCTGAAAGAAGCTGTTCCGGAACAGCTCCGCGACGCCAAGGATAACTGGTTCGCATTGTCCATGCGCGCTCGCATCGTCTATGCCGCGAAAGACCTCGAGCTCGACAAGATCAACTATGAGGACCTGTCCGATCCGAAGTGGAAGGGCAAAATCTGCATCCGTGCGGGCCAGCATCCTTACAATACAGCACTCTTCGCGGACTATATCGCGCATTACGGTCCGGAAAAGACCGAAGAATGGTTGAAGGGGCTCAAGGATAATCTTGCGCGCAAGGCTGCCGGTGGCGATCGTGATGGTGCCAAGGATATCGTAGGCGGCATTTGCGATATAGCCGTTGCCAATTCCTATTATGTCGGCCTGATGCGTTCGGGTAAGGGCGGTGACGAGCAGAAGACCTGGGGCGAAGGCATCAAGGTTCTGCTGCCGACATTCAAGGATGGCGGAACCCAGGTCAACATCAGTGGCGCAGCCGTTGCAAAGAATGCACCGCACAAGGACGCAGCAGTCAAGCTGCTCGAATATCTGGTGTCCGACGAAGCCCAGCAGCTCTACGCCAAGGCCAATTTCGAGTATCCGGTAAAGCCGGGCGCTCCGCTTGATCCAATCGTGGAATCGTTCGGTGAACTGAAGATCGACAGTGTTCCGCTTTCGGAAATTGTGAGCCATCGCAAGCAGGCAAGCGAACTGGTCGACAAAGTCGGTTTTGATAACTAAAAGCCGAATGAACTAACCAGACCAGCGCCGGTGCATTTCATGCGCCGGCGTTGTACTAGAGCGCGTCTCCCGAGAGCGGATGCTAGTTCGGGCAAAGACGTGCATTAAAACAAATGGATAGAGCATTTCCGAAGATCTAACAGGAAATGCTCTATAGAGAGACCAATGGAAGCTTTTGCAGCCACCCGGAAACGAGTTTTGCGACCCGCAAAAGCGGGACGCAACTGGCTAAGGCTCTCGGCATTGGTTGCAGTTCTGGTTTTACTTCCGGTTCTTGCCCTTGCCTTTGAAGCCATACAAGGATCTGCGGGGCTCTGGGCGCACCTTCTCGCCACCAATCTAGCGACAGCTTTTCTCGAAACGGTAATTCTGCTTATCGGTGTCGGCATCATTGCCGCTTTCATAGGAACGTCAACGGCATGGCTGGTGACGGCATATGATTTTCGCGGGCGGCGCCTGCTTGAATGGGCGCTTTTGCTGCCCTTGGCCGTACCGACCTACATCGTTGCCTATGCCTATCTCGATATCCTGCACCCTATTGGTCCGGTGCAGGGAGCGGTGCGATTCATGCTGGGATACGATAGTCCGCGCCAGTTCCGCTTGCCCGATATTCGTTCAATGGCCGGATGTATTATTCTTCTCGGCTTCGTTCTCTACCCCTATGTCTATATCCCTACACGGGCAATGTTTCTAACTCAGTCCGCCAGCCTTATCGAAGCGGCAAGAACTTTGGGCGTTAGCCGCAAGGGCATTTTCTGGCGTGTTGCATTGCCGCTCGCGCGGCCTGCCGTAGCGGTTGGGGTCAGTCTCGCTTTAATGGAAACGCTGAATGATGTAGGCGCCGCCGAATTCCTGGGCGTGCGCACATTGACTGTTTCGATTTACACCACATGGATTACGCGCTCGGATTTGCCAGGCGCTGCGCAATTGGCCCTCGCTCTCCTGTTTCTGGTGGTTGCTCTTGTTTCGATTGAACGCTGGGGGCGACGCAAGCAACGTTTTGCTTCCAACATCCGTCATTCGCGTGGCTTCGAACCATTGAGCGTCAGGAACGGGCGGGGCGTCTGGTTGTTCTGTCTCTGCTCCCTTCCAGTCGTCATTGGATTTGTTCTGCCGGCAATTTATCTGGTCGTGGAAGCGGTGAAGCGCGCCCGTTTTGCCGGTATCTCTCCGCGATTGGTTGGCGAAGCTTTCAATACCGTTGTGCTCGCGTCAGTGGCTACAGCGTTGGTGCTGATATGCGGAATATTTGTTGCATATGCTGTCCGGCTTTTCCCGGGGGCTGTTTCACGCTGGTCGTATCGCGTGTCCACGATGGGATATGCGGCTCCGGGGACCGTTATCGCCATCGGCATTTTGGTGGTGGCCGGTAGCTTCGATCAACTTTTCAATCTGTTCACATCGCATGTCTTCGGTTATTCGGCAGGGCTGGTGCTGATCGGGACAGGCGCGGCGGTCATCTATGCCTATGTCGTTCGATTTCTGGCCATCTCCGCAGGTGGCATCGATTCCGGGCTGGAGCGCATACCCGTGTCACTGGATCATGCTTCGCGCACGCTCGGGCGTGGCGTTACCGAAACGTTTTGCGCAGTTCATTTGCCACTATCGAAAACAGCCATCGTGGCGGCGGGTCTCCTCGTATTCGTAGACTGTGTGAAAGAACTGCCTGCAACACTTCTGCTGCGCCCCCTCAACGTCGAGACTTTCGCAACGCATCTTTATGGCGAGGCCGCACGCGGAACATACGAAGAAGCCTCCCTTGCCGCCCTCGCCATCGTGACGGTCGGAATTTTACCGGTGATATTGCTTGCGCGTGTCGGTAGGCGCTTCGGTAAGCGTGTTTAATCTCCTGCCATTAACAGCAACAACAGGTGACAAAATCGATAATTCAGGATTGCTTAAATAGTTATCGATACTTTTATTCGGGGAACCAAGCACAGTCGGGATAGTGCTTCTGGTTGTATTTAACAAGAACTGCACCTTAGGCGGGGCAGGGGGCTGCATGTTCAAAGTTCTGGAATGCGTGACTGTACAGCACGATCAGCCTTTTGTGGTTCTGGCTGCATCCATTTCATTTGCAAGCATGTTTGCATTTTTCCTGTTGCTGGCCCGCGCGCGCGAATGCACCAGGAGCCGCCGTGACAACTGGCTCGCAATCAGTGCTTTTGCCGGTGGAGTTGGCGTGTGGGCAACCCACTTTGTGGCGATGCTCGCTTACAGCGGCACCGTAGCAATCGAGTTTGATTTTACCGCCACCGTTCTTTCGGCGGCGACGGCTGTTCTCGGTTTTTGGTTGAGCCTACATCTACTTAAGGGTGCTGCGCTGAAATATGCTCTGATGGCGGCCATTTCGGCGACGCTATCGATAGCCGCAATGCATTTCACAGGCATGAGTGCGATCAAAGCAGCGGCTGACATACACTATGATCTTCCACCGATCTTCGTGGGCGGCGCAATCTCGGTCCTGATTTTGCTGGCCGCTTTCTGGTTTGTGACGAATGCTTCCGGCTGGTCACGTATTCTGCTTCCGACCGTAGGAGGCATACTCGCTGTTTGCACACTCCATTTCACCGCGGTTGCCTCGACTGAACTGGTCCCAAACCCCACTCTTCCCGCGGCCGATCCGCTTGGGATCGGACGCCTCTGGCTCGTTGTTGCCATCGCGGCAGTGGTGTGTAGCGTGGCGCTGGCGACAATTTCTGCCGTGTTTATAGACCGTTACATGACGGACTTGAAGGGGTTTGCAAACGCCACATTAGACGGTTTGGCCGTTATACGGGATGGCGGGATAGTCGAGATGAATGCCCGGTTCTCTGAGCTCATGCGGAGAAGCGAAAAGTCGCTGATGGGTATTGAACCCGATACTTTGTTATTGGCGGCTGACGGGCTTCCGGTCTGTGCTCGCCGTGCCGAGGCTATCGAGGCGGCTCCAAGGTTTCCCAATGATGAACGCATTTTTGAGCTTGCGGTCCATGCCATCGAATATCAGGGACGTCCTTGCGAGGTGCTCGCCGTACGCGATCTTACCGAAAAACGCGCAGCTCAACGCCAGATTGAGCACATGGCGCGTCATGACGCGCTCACCGATCTGCCCAACCGCATGTTTTTTGAGGAAAGGTTGGCGAATGCCGTTGCGCGTCCCAGCCGCGAGCCTTTCGCCGTGCTGGCACTCGATCTGGACCGGTTCAAGGCTGTGAACGACATTTTCGGTCACGCCGAAGGCGACCGGGTATTGAAGACGGTTTCCAGCATCCTGAAGCGCTGCGTAAATGGCATAGATACTGCCGCACGCATCGGCGGTGACGAGTTTATTATTCTGCAAGTGGGCGTCCCGCAGCCTAGAGGTGCCCGGAAGCTGAGCGAGAAGATTCTGGAAGCCTTCCGCTTGGAGCTGAATACCGTGCTTGATCCGACCGCTGTCGGCGTCAGTATTGGCGTTGCCCTATATCCAAATGATGGCAAGGATGCGGAAGCCATCCGGCATGCGGCAGATATCGCGCTCTATCGGGCGAAGACGGAAGGGCGCGGATTATTTGCATTCTATTCCCCGGAAATGGATCAGGAGATAAGAGAGCGGCGCCAGCTAGAAGCGGATTTGCGTCACGCGATGGTGCGGGGACAGATCGGTATCGCCTATCAACCTTTGTTTGCGACGTCTGACGGGCGTTGTACGGGTTATGAGGCATTGGTCCGCTGGAATCATCCGGAACGCGGGCAGATACCACCGGACGTGTTCATCCCTATTGCCGAGGAAACGGGAACAATCGTGGCGCTGGGCGAATGGGTTCTGCGTGAGGCTTGCCGCACGGCCGCCGAATGGGAGAGCCATCTGTCCATCGCTGTAAATCTGTCTCCCGTCCAGTTCCGGCTCGTCAGCCTGCCGGATACCGTCAGGTCGGTTATCGCAGAGACCGGGCTTGATCCGACGAGACTGGAACTGGAGGTAACCGAATCCGCTTTGATGAAGGATCGACTGACGACTCTTGAACTGCTGCGTCGAATGAAGAAGTCGGGAGTTCGCATTGTTATGGACGATTTCGGGACCGGTTATTCATCGCTCAGCAATCTTCAAAGTTTTCCATTCGACAAGATCAAGATTGACCGCAGCTTCATCACCAGCATGGAAACGGATGTCAGCGCCAGAGCAATTGTACGAGCCATTGTCGGGCTTGGTCGCAGTCTCGATCTGCCGGTCGTGGCCGAGGGGATCGAAACCTTTGACCAGCACCGCATGGTGATCGAAGAGGGCTGTGAACAGGTTCAAGGCTTTCTTTTCGGCCGGCCGGCTAATGCGCCCGCTCCAATCGACCCGTCGCGCTGCCTCAACAAAACGGCTGTGGGGCAAGTAAAAGCCAGCTAAGAAGCCCGATCCTTGTGAATAACCGCGAGGTTTCGCTATTTCTAAAGGCTGCCTTGCTGTGCCGAATTGTTACAAAGCTGTTATCTGATGCGATTGTGAACGGAACATTGCAGCGAAGCGCCGACGGCTCGGAACCGCAAATTCGTTAAGCAATGGAAGGGGTTGCGTAGTCCTTGATCTGGCATAGCACCCAGAATAGGGCAATGTTTTCAACACGATATTTCGCGTGAACGCAATAATAAGTGAATTTATCCGGGGGAGCTTTCCATGCTTGTAACACGTTGCGGCCACAAAGCGAAAGCTGAATAGGACGAACAGTAATAGTACTCGGATCGCAAGAAACGTTCTGGCGGATTTCTTGGATACGAATTTAGTCAAGTGGATGATGGAAACGATGCTCACCTCGCAACAATGGCTTCCGGTCGAGTTGCTCAATATCGGTCTGGCCGCTGCCCTTTTCTTCGCCTGCCTTGTTCACTCGCTGTGGAAGGCCGTGTTCGACGAGCTTAACCCTGTATTCTGGCGCCGGACGGCAGCGTTGCTCTGGGCCGGTATCTTCATTGTCGCGCTGAGCGGCGGAATTGAAAGCTTCAACTGGCCGCAGGCAATTGGTTGGCTTTTGGTTCTCGGCGGCGTTGTCGCGACTGTCACACGTACCGGCATGAGCTATTATCGCCAGTACTGCGCCCACACATCGCGCGCCGTCCATTCGGGTCGCGCCCGGCTTTCGGGACGGTGATCGCCATGTTTGCAAAGACCCTCGAAATGCCTTTGCGGCTCCACCGCCCACATAGCCTGCGCTCGTTCTTTATCCGCGCTTTTGGCTCTGCACTATCCCGTAAACATTCGTAGAGCGTGCACCTGATCGGCAGTAGCTAAGGATGGGCCCTTCGGCTTCGTCCAGTGCTGCTGCCATCGCATCCACATCTTCTTGCGTCAACTGACCGCCGACGACCGGAATATAATAGGTTGCAAGTCCTGCTTTTTCTGCGACGCGTGCAATTTCGCTGAATTCGGGCTGCTGGGGGCCTCCCTCGCCATCGGGCCGGTTGCAGATGATCGTGCGAAATCCCTCTGCAGCGATGTCGCGCACATCGTCGGGTTCGATTTGCCCTGAAACCGAATAATTGTCGTCTATCTGGCGAATATCCATGTTTTCCTCGCTTGCCGCCCAACTTGCGACGGCTTGTCCGGTGGCAACTTACATTAAAGTTGTTTTCATGCCACATGAAACTGCCGGGAAAAATGGGCGCGGTGACGGGAGAGCGGTTGAGATGACGATCCACAAAGTTAGCCGGAGTACTCCACGTATCGCCCACCGTGCGTCGGGCTTCCATGAGGGTGAGCGAGTGGTGCCGGAGGAAGTGCCCGTGGCGGTGAGCTATAACGGTTCTACCCAGGCCGTGATGATGGCTACCCCCGATAATCTTGAGGACTTCGGGATCGGTTTCACCCTTACCGAAAATATTGTGGACGATATTTCCGAGATTGAAACCGTCGAGGTCGTGGCATTTGAGAAGGGCATCGACATACAGATTAGATTGTCTGAACGGCCTGAACAGAGGCTTGCCGCGCGACGCAGGTTCATGGCTGGCCCCGTTGGCTGTGGTCTTTGCGGGATAGACTCGATTGACCATGCGTTGCGGTCCCTACAGGCCTTGGAGCAAAGCGGTCGAACATTTTCTCCCCACGATATTTCGCAAGCTGTCGGATCTCTGGCAGACGAGCAGCGATTGAACTCTCAGACCCATGCCGTTCATGCGGCGGGTTTTTATGTTCCTGGCAATGGGCTTATCGCCGTTCGCGAGGATGTCGGGCGCCACAACGCATTGGACAAACTTGTGGGGGCTGTTTTGCTTATCGGGTGCTCGCCAGAAGACGGTATCGTTGTAATTACCAGTCGCGTTTCTGTGGAAATGGTGCAGAAAGCCGTTATGTTCGGCGCGCCTGTTCTGGCTGCGATCTCTGCGCCAACCGCTTTGGCCATTCGGACGGCTGATGAAGCGAACCTGACGCTTGTTGCACTGGTGCGTGGTGACGACTTCGACCTTTATGCGCATCGTGAGCGCATCATTGGAGAAGGACCGGCCTTTTCTTAAAGGCCGGTCAGCGCACGTTACGCTAACGCAGCAATACGGCTACGCTCACTCACAAGTTGCAAAGCAGCATTCGCTGCTTCCACGCCCTTGATCTTGAAGTGGGCATGGAAGAAATCGTGGTGCTCCTTGCTTTCATGGAAATGATGCGGCGTCAGGACCACGCTGAGCACTGGAACTTCAGTCTCCAGCCCAACTTGCATCATGCCGTTAATGACGGCAGTTGCCACGAAATCATGCCGGTAAATGCCGCCGTCCACCACGAAAGCCGCACCGACGATAGCGGCGTATTTTCCAGTCTTGGCCAGGGTTTTGGCATGAAGGGGGATTTCATAGGCGCCGGGAACGTCGAAAATTTCGACTTCCACATTGGCACCAGCTTTTGCCGAGAGTTCGGCAATAAAGCTTTTGCGGGCCTCATCGACAACATCGGAGTGCCAACGGGCTTGAATAAATGCAATTTTGAATGAAGTCTTGTTCGGATAGCTCTGGTTCATAGGTCCTCACGAAACTAGAATCAGGGCGCACAACAGAACGCATGGACAGTGCCGGAATGACACGATCCTGACGTTCAATCGCTCTCTTCCATCCGGACTTTAACCGTCGGCTCCGGCATCTCACCGGATCTGCTGACCCTGAACCATAACCGAATCGGCATGTGTTCAGGCGCTCGCGGGCTCGAAACTATCGCTTCATACCGCCGGTGGGGAGTTTCACCCCGCCCCGAGAACAAGCCCGCACACCATTGTGCGAGCGGCCTGAAATTATGATCTCCTCGCGGTCTTGTCCAGTATGGCGTGAGAAATTTCCGCGCTGTTATTTCATGGTCGAATCCGCCTTGGAAAATTGCAGCGTCTCAAGCAATTAATCCTTGAATTTCTAGGGAGTTTCTAGGCAGGGAGTGCTACCCATGGTTTATTCGATTGAATTTCTCCCGTTTTATCTTTCGAGCATATTGACACGCCGATGGGGTTTGGGCCTATCCTGTGCGTCACAGCTTGTCTTGGGGATACCTTCGCGTCCCATAAAGACAACGTTGTCAATTCGGGTGAAGCGGCGTAAGAGTAAGATGGAGGATCTCGGTTAGTACGTCGTGAGGGTGGCTGGGCGCAGGCGAAAGCGGCAGCTTTCGCATTTTGTTGCGGCAGTGGAAAAGCGAGGAACCGGATATGCGAAGCAGCCGGTTTCGGATCCGTGCCGAGGAGGCCCGGATGGGAATGACGCGATGGATCGCCGCGCAGAAGCGAGAGCCTGCCCGGATATCCGTTAGTTAGTTTTGTTGGTTTCTACGGGAGGTAGATATGCATAAACTTTTGAAGCTCGCTGCGATGGGTACGGCCGCCTGCGCTTTGCTCGCTGGAATGTCGCCGATTTCCAACGCCCAAGATAAGCAGAATGTTGAAGTTCTGCACTGGTGGACCGCCGGCGGTGAAGCCGCCGCGCTCGACGTTCTCAAGAAGGATCTTGAAAAGAAGGGCATCAGCTGGACCGATATGCCGGTGGCTGGCGGCGGCGGCACGGAAGCTATGACGGTGTTGCGCGCACGTGTCACGGCAGGCAACGCGCCGACGGCTGTGCAGATGCTCGGATTCGATATTCGCGACTGGGCAGAGCAGGGTGCTCTTGGCAATCTTGACGAGATCGCCACCAAGGAAGGATGGGAAAAAGTTATTCCGGCTCCTCTGCAGGAATTCGCAAAGTATGACGGCCATTGGATTGCGGCGCCTGTCAACGTCCACTCCACCAACTGGATGTGGATCAACAAGGCCGCGCTCGACAAGGCTGGCGGCAAGGAGCCTGCAAACTGGGACGAACTGATCGCGCTGCTTGACAAGTTCAAGGAACAGGGGATCACGCCTGTCGCTCACGGTGGTCAGCCGTGGCAGGACGCGACAATTTTCGATGCCGTCGTACTTTCCTTCGGTACGGACTTCTACAAGAAAGCTTTCGTCGATCTTGATCCCGACACGCTCGGCAGCGATACGATGAAGCAGGCTTTCGACCGTATGACGAAGCTTCGTTCCTATGTTGACGACAACTTCTCTGGCCGCGACTGGAACCTTGCTTCCGCTATGGTTATTGAAGGCAAGGCCGGTCTTCAGTTCATGGGTGACTGGGCAAAGGGCGAGTTTGTCAAGGCTGGCAAGAAGCCGGGTGAAGACTTCGTCTGCATCCGCTATCCAGGCACGCAGGGCGCGATCACCTTCAATTCCGATATGTTTGCAATGTTCAAGATTTCGGATGACAAGGTCCCGGCGCAGCTGGAAATGGCGTCCGCGATCGAAAGCCCGACATTCCAATCGGCCTTTAACGTGGTGAAGGGCTCTGCCCCAGCCCGTACCGATGTACCTGATACCGACTTCGATGCTTGCGGCAAGAAGGCCATCGCTGACGAGAGGGAAGCGAGCGAAAAGGGTACGATGCTGGGTTCCATGGCACACGGCTACGCCAACCCGGCTGCGGTCAAGAACGCCATCTATGACGTCGTCACACGTCAGTTCAACGGCCAGCTCTCATCTGAAGACGCTGTCAAGGAACTCGTATCGGCAGTTGAAGCTGCGAAATAACAGCGAGAGCGTCCGGGAGTGTTCCCGGACGCCATTATCTCCGTGCTCCAGATGTTGGAAGCGGTGGCAGCAAGAGCCGGAAATCAAAACAATAATTGCATGATGGACGTCTGCATGTTTCCATCGGAGACGGCGGCAGACTGAGCTTATCGGGTGCATTCTGTTGCGCATAATGCTGACGCGTTGGAATGCTGATCAAACAGACGTCCGGACGGACAGCCTGCTGATGTGGGCTAAGCGGGCGACGTAAACAGGGTGGCGCAAATATGCAGCGTAACAGCCGATTACAGGAACTGGTGCCAAAGCTGGTTCTGGGACCGAGCTTTTTGATAGTGCTCGTGTTCGTCTACGGTTTCATAATCTATACCGGCATCCTTTCCCTCACCAATAGCCGAATGCTGCCGTCCTTTGGTTTCGTCGGACTTGCGAATTATACCAAATTATGGGCTTTGCCCCATTGGTGGCGTGCGATCACCAATCTTGCGATTTTTGCCTCGCTCTACATCATTATCTGTTCGGTGATCGGATTATTTCTGGCGATCCTTCTTGACCAGAAGATACGCGGCGAAGGCATCCTTAGGCCGATCTACCTCTACCCGATGGCCCTGTCCTTCATCGTTACCGGAACGGCATGGAAGTGGTTCCTCGACCCAGGCATTGGACTGGAAAACACAATGCATTTATGGGGTTGGGAGAGTTTCTCCTTCAACTGGATCAAGAGCAATACCATGGCAATCTACTGTCTGGTGATTGCTGCGGTGTGGCAGTCCTCCGGATTTGTGATGGCGATGTTTCTCGCGGGCTTGCGTGGGGTAGATAACGAAATCATCAAGGCAGCCCAGATCGACGGTGCGTCAACCGGAACAATCTATCGCCGCATCATCATTCCGTTGATGCGCCCGGTGTTTCTATCCGCTTTCGTGGTTCTCGCTCATCTTGCGATCAAGGCATATGACCTTGTTATCGCGTTGACCGGCGGTGGACCGGGACAGGCCACGGAACTGCCAGCAACTTTCATGTATTCCTACACCTTCACGCGGAACCAGATGGGTATCGGCGCGTCGTCCGCTATTATCATGCTGGTCATGATCTTCTCGATCATCATCCCTTACCTTTATTCGGAAATTCGCGGAGGGTCGCGGTCATGAGCGCCCAATCGCAAGACAATGCCATCAGCAGTGGAAAGCTGACACGGGCGCTGATCTATACCGCGTTGCTGGTCTTCGCTTTCTACTATCTGCTGCCGCTCTATGTGATGCTGGTTAACTCGTTCAAACCCCTCGAGGAAATCCGTCAAGGGGGAATGTTGAACCTGCCGCAACAGTGGACCATCGAGCCATGGCTATCGGCCTGGTCCACTGCCCAGATCGGGGTGCAGCCTACCGGGTTGAAGCCGTTCTTCATCAACTCGATCCTTATGGTCGTGCCGGCGGTTGCTATTTCGACCATTGTTGGCGCGTTGAACGGCTACGTACTGACCAAATGGCAATTTCGCGGCTCAGATATCTTCTTCGGCCTGCTGTTGTTGTCGTGCTTTATCCCATTTCAGATCGTGCTCATTCCTATGGCGCGCGTTCTTGGTTTCCTGGGAATTGCCGGCACGATCTGGGGGCTGATCCTCGTGCACGTGGTGTACGGTATCGGGTTCACGACGCTTTATTTCCGCAACTACTACGAGGCTTTTCCAACGGAACTGGTTCGCGCAGCCCAGATCGACGGGGCAAGCTTTTTCCAGATATTCTGGCGGATTTTGCTGCCATCCTCAGGACCGATCATTGTCGTTTCCGTGATCTGGCAGTTCACCAATATCTGGAATGACTTCCTGTTTGGTGCTTCCTTCTCGGGTGCGAATTCTACCCCGATGACGGTAGCACTCAACAATCTGGTTTCCTCCTCCACCGGCGTCAAGGAGTACAACGTCCATTTTGCAGCAGCCATCCTCGCTGCTCTGCCGACGCTGATCGTCTACATTGTTTCCGGCCGCTATTTTGTACGAGGCCTGATGTCCGGCGCCGTTAAGGGATAAGTTGCAAATGTCTTTTCTGAAAATATCCGACCTCTACAAGTCCTACGGCAATGTTTCGGTTTTGAAGGATATCAATATCGAGATCGACGAAGGCGGTTTTCTGGTTCTCGTCGGGCCGTCCGGCTGCGGCAAGTCCACGCTGCTCAACACGATTGCTGGGCTTGAGCCCATCACTTCCGGGGACATCTCAATCAACGGCAAGTCTATTGCAGGGCTGCATCCGTCGCAGCGCGATATTGCAATGGTCTTCCAGTCCTATGCGCTTTACCCGAATATGACGGTTGCCGGGAACATCGCTTTCGGCATGGAAATTCGCAAGGTTCCAAAGGCCGAGCGTGACAAGGCTATTCAGGAAGTCGCCGACATACTCCAGATCGGTCATTTGCTGGATCGCAAGCCGAGCCAGCTTTCCGGTGGCCAACGTCAGCGCGTGGCCATGGGGCGTGCTCTGGTGCGCAATCCTCAGGTCTTCCTTTTTGATGAACCGCTATCGAATCTCGACGCAAAACTGCGCGTTGATATGCGCACGGAAATCAAACGGCTGCATAGCCGGATGAAGACCACGATCGTATATGTGACGCACGATCAGATCGAGGCGATGACGCTGGCTACCCAGATTGCAGTCCTGAAGGATGGAATCTTGCAGCAGTTCGGCACGCCGGCCGAGATTTATAATAACCCGTCCAACATGTTCGTTGCCGATTTCATGGGCTCCCCAGCAATGAATTTGCTGACAGCACAGGTCGAAAAAAATGGTTCGGGTTATGCGATTAATCTCAAGCGCGGTGAGGGCGAACCGCTCAAGCTTCCGTTGAAGACAGCACCGCAGGGTCTCGGTGCCTATGAAGGCAAGGATATCGTGTTCGGCATCCGCCCCGAGGCATTGACCGATCCCGATGGAGCAGACCGCAATGCCGACGCAATCGTGGAAGGCGACTGCCTTATCGACGTTGTCGAGCCGGCGGGCTCCGACACGTTCGCGGTCACGCGTCTGGGCGGCAAGCATGTCGTGGCACGTCTACGCGCCGATGCCCGCATCACCGCAGGGCAGCCGGCCCGGCTGGCTTTCAATCTCGACAAGTCGGTTTTCTTCGATCCGAACAGTCAGGCCCGCATTCTCTGACCCGTGGCTCGGACAGGGCAGTCTCGGGGTTGCGCATTTCAACCGCTGGAAATGAAAAGAGCGCTTCCAATGAATGGAAACGCTCTTTTTCATGAGTGCCTGGAGGGCAAAAACTTGCTTGGGGCGCGTTAACGCAGGAAATCAAGTCCGAGAAGACCGACTGCGAGGGCAGTGTTGAGCGAAATGATCATCATTCCATAGATGATAGCGGTTCTTGTAATATCGTTCATTTCCTACCTCCTTGAACCGGAGCGGCCCCCCACCCGGTTCGAAGCTTCGTGAAACTGTAACGAAATGTAACAAGCTGTTACGGGAAGCGCAACCCTGTTTTACACAAATGTGAACGGCTGAAATCTCGCGTGAGGCATTCCGGTGCCGGTCTACGGCGATCGTCTTGAGCCTAAACCGCGAGAAATGACTGATTTTATCGCGCATTCACTGCATTGTGACGCCGTTCGGCTAGCAATAATTAGTTGGGCGCTACATAGAATTGCCGATCCTTTCGTGCCCGTTTATTCGGAATATCATCGTGAATCGCATCATTCCTCTCGTGTTGGCCATAGCCCTGTTCATGGAGCAGATGGATTCGAATGTCATCTCGACTTCGCTTCCCGCTATCGCAGCCGATATCGGCACAAGCCCCATTGCGCTCAAGCTGGCGCTGACGGCTTACCTTGTTGCGCTCGCGGTTTTTATTCCCGTCAGCGGCTGGATGGCTGATCGTTTTGGAGCCAAGAATGTGTTTCGGGCGGCGATAGCGGTGTTCGTGGTTGGGTCCGTTGCTTGCGCCGCATCGAATTCACTCACCGCTTTCGTCATTTCACGGTTTTTGCAGGGCATGGGCGGCGCGATGATGACCCCCGTTGGGCGTCTCGTCCTTATTCGTTCGACCCCACGCAGTGAACTCGTTTCAGCCATGGCCTGGCTGACAATCCCTGCGATGGTCGGGCCGCTTGTCGGCCCGCCGGTGGGCGGCTTCATCACGACATTCCTGACCTGGCATTGGATTTTCCTCATCAACGTGCCGATCGGTTTCGTGGGGATCTGGTTTGCCAGCCGGTTCCTTCCAGATAACGACGAGCGCATCGTAAAGCGACTTGATTGGACAGGTTTTTTTCTTTCGGGCATCGCCATGTCCGGGGTGGTGTTCGGACTGTCGGTAGTCAGTCTGCCAGCTTTGCCGCCTGCGGTTGGTTTTACCACCCTTGCAATCGGTGTCGTCTGCACGGTTCTGTATCTACAGCATGCGAAAAGGGTCGACGACCCTTTGTTGAACCTGAAGCTTTTTGATAATCAGGTGTTCCGCGCAGCGGTTATTGGTGGCAGCATTTTCCGGTTTGGGATTGGTGCCATTCCGTTTCTGTTGCCGTTGATGTTTCAGCTGGGTTTCGGTCTCACACCCTTTCAATCGGGCATGATGACATTTGTGTCGGCAATTGGCGCGATCAGCATGAAATTCGGTGCAAAGCGCATCTTTGTCCTTGTCGGTTTCCGGCGCGCCCTGATGGCAGGTTCTTTGATCTCGGCCTGCTTCATTGCGGTCAATGGGCTGTTTACGCCAACGACGCCTTACTGGATCATCATTGGTTTTCTGTTGGTGGGAGGCTTTGCGCGCTCATTGTTCTTCACCGGGGTCAACGCGCTGGCCTTTGCGGAAATACCCGACGAAAAGACCAGTCAGGCTACGCCCATCACGGCCGTTGCCCAGCAGGTTTCCATCGCTATCGGGGTCGCATTGGCAGGTGGTATTCTGGAGATCAGCACATCTCTTCGCAGAGCCCACCTCGAACTCGTAGATTTCCACATCGGCTTCTTCGTGGTTGCCGCTGTTTCGGCCTTGGCTTTTCTCTGGTTTGCCCGGCTTGCGCCGGATGCTGGCAAGGAACTAGCCGCGCCGACCGTCAAGAAACACCGTAGCGAGGAGCACGCAACAATAGAAGCTGCGAGTACCTCCACTGGAAAATAAGCCTTAGCCCTTGAAATCGCGAGCGAGCAGATAAAGCTCCACGGACTCGGCGCGGGATGCCGGTGGCTTTACATGATGCACAGAGCGGAATTTCTGCTTGAGCAGTGCCAGGAGTTCGTTTTCGGTGCCGCCCTGGAAAGTCTTTGTAAGAAAATGTCCACCCGGCTTTAGAACCGAAATGGCAAAATCGGCAGCGACTTCGCAAAGATGTACGGTGCGCAGATGATCGGTACGGCGGTGGCCGGTGGTCGGGGCAGCCATGTCCGAAATGACCAGATCGGGTTTGTCTCCCAGAGCTTCCATCAGCTTCCGCGGTGCTTCGTCGTCCAGAAAATCCATTTCCAGCAGAACGACGCCGGGAAGGGGATCGACGTGGAGATAGTCTATGCCAACGACGTGCGGGTCTTCGTCGGTTGAACCGACAACCTTGGCCGCAATTTGGGACCACCCGCCCGGCGCGGCCCCGAGATCGATGATCTTTTGGCCTTTTTTGAGCAGATTATAACGGTCGTTGATTTCAATGAGCTTGTAGGCCGCACGTGAACGATAGCCGTCTTGCTTGGACTTATGCACGTAAGGATCGTTCAGGTGGCGTTGAAGCCAACGGCGCGACGATTCCTTGATCGTGCCTGCCTTTTTCTTCACGCGCACCTGCAGATTGCTGGAGCCCGCGCCCCCGCGACCGCCAGTTTTCACTCCGCTTTTATTGCCGCCTGTCTTGCTCATCATCAGTGCCTGTTTCTAGCGCCTGTTGCGCGATTGTGCCGCCATGCGCCATCGCGCGACATCAGTTCGGTCAAAATGCCTTCACGCAGACCACGGTCGGCAACGAGTAGCTTCTCGCTCGGCCACACTTTGCGTATTGCGTCAAGGATAGCACAGCCTGCCAATACCAGATCGGCGCGATCCGCGCCAATACACGGGTTGGCTACGCGTGCATCAAAATCCCACGACAGCAGGCGGTTGGTCATTTGCGTTACGTCTTCGGCGCCCATCCACATTCCGTCGACTCGCCGACGGTCGTAGCGTTCAAGTCCGAGATGTATTCCGGCCAGAGTGGTCACAGTTCCGGATGTGCCAAGCAGATGGAAGCGCGGGCTGGCGGTAAGGTTCCCAAGGCACTGCCGCTCGGCAAATTGCGCAAGCAGATCGGTTACATGGGAAACCATGGAATCGAAGCTTTCCTGCGTGACATTCCGTCCGCCGAAACGTTCTGCCAGCGTCACGACGCCGACGGGAAGAGACGTCCAGGCCATGATGTGCTCGGCAAGGCGTGGGGACCGTCGACGGGAAACATCGATCAGGGCGATTTCTGAAGAACCGCCGCCAATATCGAACAACACCACGGCATCCGTTTCACGAGTTACCAGAGTGCCGCACCCAGAAACTGCCAGGCGGGCCTCTGTTTGCCGGTCCACGATCTCCAGTTCAAGACCGGTTTCCGCACGGACTCGTTCCAGAAACTGCTCGCCATTCGATGCCGAACGGCAGGCTTCGGTCGCGATCAGCCTCGACCGTCTGATTTTTTTCCCTGCCAGTTTGTCGCGGCAAATCTTCAGCGCTTCCACTGCGCGATCCATTGCATTGTCACTGAGCCGACCGGTGGCGCTCAAGCCTTCCCCAAGCCGCACAATCCGCGAAAACGCATCCACGACCCGGAACTGACCAGGTCTTGTCGGGGATGCTACCAGCAACCGGCAATTGTTGGTGCCGAGATCCAAAGCTGCGTAAAGGGGGGCATCACCCTTGTCGTGCTGCACGCCGTTGCTGGCTCTGGGCGTCTGGCCATTGGTGCCCTTACGCTTGTTTTGGACAGGGACGTGCGGGTTCTCTGCACGCACAGCATTATGCGAAGTCTTGACCGATACTTCAGCTGCCGGCGGCGTCTGAGCACCAAGTTGCCGCGATTGCTTCTTTTTACGTGCACGCCGGCGGCGATTCGAGATTTTCCCGGAAGACCGCTGTTGGTTGTTGCCCGGATCTGTAGCGGCTGGCTTTTGTGACGAGGTTTCAAGGGCTGGCACGGACTTGCCGCGCCGACGCCGACGCGCACGTTTACGCTGGGCCTGCGAACTCGTGCCTTCGGTTTCGTCCTGTGCTTTTGAGCGTCCTGAATCGGATGCACTACGGGCATTACCGATATCTGCAACGGCTTTTTTGCGCGGTCTGCGCTTGCCGTTATCGGACGGATTCCAGGCTTGCGAATTGCCCGATTGTCCGCCGGACGCCCCTTGATGCACCGTTTCTGCGGTGCGCTCGTCGGGGTTCTTCAAGGTTCTTGTCCTTATGGCGCCGCGCGAACCTGTGAGGACGCAAGCAAGGCGCTTCAATTTCTACGTTGTGCATAATGTAACAGTGGTTTTCTGTTTTACCAAGGGGCAGGCTGTCGGGAGCCGCCGGAAAATTTCGAATACACGTATGAAATTTGAACCAACGGCGTGCCGAGGGCTTTCGCTGGTGGCGAAAGCCCTTACGGAACCGACCTGGCTACAGGTTAAATATCGTAAGTATGGGCTGCGTTGATTGTCGCGACGAATTGTTTCGTGCGCTCACGCGTAGGCCGGGTGAAAACTTCGTGTGCGGAGCCGGTTTCAACAATATTGCCCGACTCGAGGAAGACGACATTTTTTGCAATCTTCGATGCAAGCCGCAGATCATGTGTCGCGATCACCATGGTTGTGCCTTCCCGGGCGAGCTTGCTCAGAACATCAACGACCTCTGATGCCAACTCGGGGTCGAGCGCCGAGGTAGGTTCGTCGCATAACAGCACACGCGGCGAGGGTGCCAGTGCACGCGCAATAGCGATGCGTTGCTGCTGTCCACCGGAAAGGGTCGAAGGCCAGGCATCTGCCTTGTGCGCCATGCCCACTTTCGTGAGCAGTTCCATCGCACGTTCCTTGGCCCTGTCCTTCGGCCATTTCAGGACGGTAACGAGTCCTTCCATCACATTCTGGATCGCTGTCTGGTGTGGAAAGAGCTGGAAGTTCTGAAAAACCATACCCGTCTGGCGGCGGATTGACTGGATCGCTTGCCAGCTGGGCTTGCGGTCAGGCTCGAAGCTGAGGCTCTGGCCACCCAGAACAAGAGTGCCGGAGGTCGGTACCTCCAGCAGATTGATGCAGCGCAACAGCGTGCTCTTGCCGCCGCCGGACGGGCCCACAAGCGCGGTTACCGTTCCCTCTGCAATTGCAACGTTGATGTCGTTGAGAATGACCGCGTCGTCAAAACGCTTCACGATGTGTTGCAGCTCGATCATGCGTTTGTCTCCAGCGTGCCGCCATAGCGACCGAAGCGTCGTTCCAGCCGTACCTGCAGGGCAGAGAGAACGGAACTCATCACCAGATAGATCAGAGCCGCTTCGATATAGAGGATGAGAGGTTCATAAGTGGTGGCCACGATGCGTTGTGCTGATTGGAAAAGCTCCGGCACTGTGATTGCGGCGGCGAGCGAGGTATCCTTCACCAGGGAAATGAAGGAATTGGAAAGCGGTGGTACTGCCGTACGGGTCGCCTGTGGCAGAATGGTGCGCGAGAGGGCCTGACGCCAACTCATCCCGATGGAATAAGCGGCTTCCCATTGACCTTTCGGAACGGCTGATATCACAGCCCGGATTATCTCCGAACTATAGGCGCCGACGCTTAGGGTGAAGCCGATTACCGCCGCAGGAAAAGCATCCAGATAGATGCCTGCACTGGGCAGGCCGTAAAAGATTACGAACAACTGCACAAGCAGTGGTGTGCCGCGGAATATCCAGACATAAAAGCGGGCGATGGACGAAAGCCAGAGCGGCGCGAATAGCCGTACAAGTGCTGTCAACAGGCCCAACGTAAGGCCGAAAGCAAAGGACAAAAGAGTGAGGGGGATGGTGAAAATCAATCCAGCCCACAGAAGGGTGGGCAGGGACTCCGCCATTAGTTGAAGCCAGTCGGGCACGTTCTTCGGCTCCTCATCAATATCTAAGCGTCAGACTGAAATGAAGCTGGGCGCTCATATCTTATACAGTCTGGCATTCATGTCGTTGGAATAGTTTTTCGCGCTCACAATAAAACGAAGCCGGAAGTAGCTTCCGGCTTCGCGGCATGAACCGAGACGACGCTTACTTGGAGACGTCCTGGCCAAAATATTTCTGCGAAATCTTGTCGTAGGTGCCGTCGGCCTTGATTTCATCGAGGGCCTTGTTGATGGCCGCCACGAGTTCGTCGTCGCCCTTGCGGACAATAATGCCGGACGCATCCGCATTTTCCTTTTCGGCGACAACCTTGACCGGTGCCTTCGGTTGGTGCTTCTTGAAATCGAGGAATGACAAGCTGTCATTAAGTGTGGCGTCGGCGCGGCCGGTCAAAACCAGCTGGATCGACTGGTCGAAGCCATCAGTAGCAACGAGTTCGGCGCCAGCTTCCTTCGCCAGTTTCCCATAGTTGCTGGTGAGGGACTGAGCCGATTTCTTGCCCTTGAGATCCGCAAAGTCCTTGATCGTATCGTTCTTGTCGTTGACGATCAGAACGACCTTCGAAACGATATAGGGATTGGAGAAGTTGAATTTCTTCTGGCGTTCTTCGGTAATGCCTACCTGATTGATGACGGCGTCATAACGCTTGGCATCAAGACCTGCGATGAGACCATCCCATTTGCCTTCAACGAATTCCGGCTTAACGCCGAGCTTGGCGGCAACCGCTTCACCGATTTCGACGTCGAAACCAACGAGCTTGTTGTCCTTGTCGTGATAGGTAAACGGCGCATAGGTGCCTTCAGTCCCAATTTTCAAGACACCAGCCGACTTGATGGCGTCGAGATTTTCTCCGGCCATTGCGCCAGTGAGGAGAACTGCCTGAATGATGCCTGCGGTAGCGAGAATCTGAGCGAATTTCATTGTGGTATCCGTGATCTGGTTGATGTCCTATTGATCGCAGAAATTTAATTCTAATGATGCGTCGAAACCGGGTCGCAACGTCCCTCAAT
The DNA here is from genome assembly GCF_000182645.1 of Brucella intermedia LMG 3301. NCBI lineage: Bacteria > Pseudomonadati > Pseudomonadota > Alphaproteobacteria > Hyphomicrobiales > Brucellaceae > Brucella > Brucella intermedia. The sequence goes on along the minus strand of NZ_ACQA01000002.1, from coordinate 923,313 downwards.
TGAGAGTTTATTTCTAATTATCAGCGACAGGATGAAATTGTATTCCATCTGGGGTATTTGTCCAGATGAGAAACAGGAAGACGCTTCCATTGATCGTCGGGATTCTGGCTCGCTAAGGTATGCCTCGAAATGAAAACGCCGCCTTGAAGGCGGCGAAATCTTTAGAATGTCGGATTATTCCGGTTTTCCGTACCCGCCACCGGTCGGTGTGACGACGGTGAAGGCTTCACCTGCCTCCAGAACGGTCTGGTCGCAATTGCCAAGCACTTCAACCGAACCGTCCCCGCGGCGCACTTCGTTACGGCCGGTTTGTCCCGCCTCGCCGCCATCGAGGCCGAAGGGCGCCACGCGGCGATGCCCGGAGAGAATGGCGAATTCCAGCCTCTTCAATGCCCGGATCGTGCGCTTGGTGCCGTCGCCAGCGCTCCATTTGCCCTTGCCGCCCGATCCTTCCCGAATGTGGAAATCTTCCAGCAATACCGGAAAACGGGTTTCAAGAATTTCCGGGTCGGTCAGGCGTGAATTGGTCATATGTGTATGCACCGCATCCGCGCCATTGAAGCCGGGGCCGGCTGGTGCGCCCGAGCAGATGGTTTCGTAATATTGATATTCGTCGTTGCCGAATGTCAGATTGTTCATGGTGCCTTGGGCTGCGGCCATCGCCCTGGTCGCGCCAAACAGACAGTTGGTAACAGCCTGACTTACCTCGACATTTCCGGCCACGACCGCTGCCGGATAGCGTGGTGAAAGCATGGAGCCTTCCGGCACGATAATCTTGATCGGGCGCAGGCAACCCGCATTCATCGGAATGTCGCCTTCGACCAGCACGCGGAACACATAGAGCACAGCCGCACGGGTAACAGGTTGTGGTGCGTTGAAATTGTCGGAACGCTGTTCGGACGTGCCAGTGAAATCGACAGTCGCTTCACGCTTTTCCTTGTCGATCGTAACTCGCACTTCGATCTTGCAACCCTGATCCATTTCATAGGTGAAATGGCCATCCGGCAGCTTGTCCAGCACTCGGCGCACGCTCTCGGCAGCATTGTCCTGAACATGGCCCATGTAAGCCTTCACGACATCCTCGCCGAAAAGCCCGATCATCTTTTTCAGCTCGGCAACACCCTTTTCGTTGGCTGCTATCTGCGCCTTCAAATCGTTGACGTTCTGGGTCAGGTTGCGGACAGGATAGGTTGCGCCGGTCAACAGATCAGCCAGTGCATCTTCCCGGAACGTACCCCGGGCCACCAGCTTGAAATTGTCGATATAGACGCCTTCCTGCTCGATATTGACCGCAAGCGGCGACATGGATCCCGGCGAAATGCCGCCAATATCCGCGTGATGTCCACGGCTTGCGACCCAAAACCGGATTACACGATTGTCATCGTCGAAGACCGGCGTGCAGACGGTGAGGTCGGGAAGGTGAGTGCCGCCATTATATGGGGCGTTGATGAGGAATACATCACCGGGCTTGATCTCGCTGTTTTCGCGAATGGCGGTGGCAACCGATGCGTCCATGGAGCCCAGGTGCACCGGCATATGAGGCGCATTTGCAACGAGATTGCCTGCAGCATCGAAAACAGCGCAGGAGAAGTCGAGACGCTCCTTGATATTGACCGAATAGGCAGTGTTCTGAAGCGTCACGCCCATCTGTTCGGCGATGGACATGAAGAGATTGTTGAAAATCTCAAGCATGACGGGATCGGCTTCAGTGCCGATGGCCGTACGGGCGGGAAGCGCCTTGATACGTGTCAGCACCACGTGGTCATGGGCGCTCAGACGCGCCTGCCATCCGTCTTCGATGACGATTGTCTGGTTCTTCTCGATAATGATCGCCGGGCCGGTAACAGTCTGGCCGCGCTGCATCTGTTCGCGCAAGACAACGCCCGCATCGTGCAATTCGCCTTGCGAGAAGAAGCGTGTCCGCTCGGCTGTTGCGGCTTCCAGATCGCTCTCAAGTGATTGCGCGCTTTCGGTTTCACCCGCGCCGCCGCCAACGGCTTCTACTTCGACAGCATCGATAACGAGAGCCTTGTTTTCCGCAATGAAGCCGAAACGGCGCTTATGCGCGGCTTCAAACTCGGCGCGAAGACGGTCGGCGCTGTCCTCTTCGGGGAAGGTGGCTTCAACGGAGAGGACCGTATCGGTGCCTGCATAGCGGATGTGAGCGCGCAGATGTCGTTCAATGGCATCTGCTTCGATGCCTTGTATAGTGAGTTCGGCAACGCATTCCTGCGCAAGTTCTTCGCCTAGCTCCTTCAACGCTTTTGGAGCGTCGATATCGAGTGGGACGCCAAGCGCTTTTTGGCGCGTGGCGCGAATATCAGCAAGGCCCATGCCATACGCTGACAGGAGCCCCGACATCGGATGAAGAAGGATACTTTTCATGCCGAGCGCGTCCGCCACGAGACACGCATGCTGGCCCCCAGCTCCACCAAAGCAGTTGAGGGCATAGCGCGTCACATCGTATCCGCGCTGGACTGAGATTTTCTTGATGGCCTCAACCATATTGGCCACCGCAATTCGGATAAAACCGTCCGCCACTGCTTCAGGCGAACGACCGTCACCGATTTCGGCAGCGAGCGCGGTGAAGAGTTCGCGCACCCGCTCAACGTCTAGAGGCTGGTTCTGTTCAGGGCCAAAGATCGCCGGGAAAAATTCCGGCAGCAGCTTGCCAAGCATGACGTTGGCGTCGGTGACTGCGAGAGGTCCGCCATTACGATAGCAGGCCGGGCCCGGGTTGGCGCCTGCCGAATCCGGACCGACACGGAAGCGCCCGGCGTCGTAATGCAGGATCGAGCCACCGCCAGCGGCAACCGTGTGGATCAGCATCATGGGTGCGCGAACACGAACACCAGCCACTTCCGTCTCGAAAGCACGTTCATATTCGCCGTCGAAATGGGCCACGTCTGTAGAAGTGCCGCCCATGTCGAAGCCGATGACTTTCGGGAAACCGGCCGTTTCGCCGGTGCGGGCGAGACCGACGACACCGCCCGCCGGACCGGAGAGGATGGCGTCCTTGCCCTGAAAGAGATCCGCCGCCGTAAGGCCGCCCGACGACATCATGAACATGACGCGCGCGCCGGTGCGCTCGACATCCAGTTCGTTTGATACCTGTGCAACGTAGCGGCGGAGAACGGGTGACAGATATGCATCAACGACGGTGGTGTCGCCCCGTCCGACCAGCTTGATCAGCGGCGAAACTTCATGGCTGACAGAGACCTGCTCAAAGCCAAGGTCGCGCGCAATGCGAGCAATTTCAGCCTCATGCGCGGGGAACTTATAAGCATGCATGAGGGCGATGGCGATGGATTTGTAGCCCTGTTCTTTCAGTGCGACCAGTGCGCTTTCGGCTTCGGCGGGATCTAGCGCCGTTTCAATTGTCCCGTCAGCCTGTACGCGCTCATTCAGTTCGATCACCTTTTCGTAGAGCGCCTCCGGCTTGATGATCTCGGTTGCAAAGATGTTCTTGCGTTCCTGATAGCCGATGCGCAGCGCATCGCGAAAGCCTCTGGTGGTCACCAGCGCCAGCCGCTCGCCCTTGCGCTCCAGCAGCGCATTGGTGGCGACTGTCGTGCCCATACGGACTTCTCCGATGATTCCGGCGGGGACCGGATCGCCGGCTTTCAGGCTCAGATGTAGGCGAATGCCCTGGACGGCAGCATCCTTATAGGCAGACGGGTTTTCGGAGAGAACCTTGCGCGCATGAAGCTGGCCCTGTGGATCGCGCCCGATAACGTCGGTAAATGTGCCGCCGCGGTCGATCCAGAAATCCCATACTCCACGTCCCGTTCCGCTCATTATCGGCTCCCTCATCCAATGCAACTGGTGCATTTTGACATCTTTTCAGAATTTCATAGTCCCACTTTATTGACAAAATGTCGATAAGATGGTGACATAAAATACACATAAATGAGGGAGCAGCAAGAATGGGGAAGAAAAGGGACGGTGAAGTAACTGCGACGTTCTCCACCGAGATTCGGGAAGCGAGTTTCGAGGAAGTTGCGCTGCCCAAGCATCTGCGTCCTGTTGCTTCGATTGGCCCCATCGTTTCATCCGCCCATCTCGCTGAAGGCGGTTCACCCGGCATGTCCGAGGTCGAGTATGGCCTTATTCTCGCGTCTCATGCGTTTTCCCGTTGGATGGTACGTTGCATGGCTGCGGCAGGATTGCCGGGTCTTTCCCCTATCGAAGTGCTTATTCTCCACTCGATCCGCCATCGGGATCGCGAAAAGAAACTGGCCGATATCTGCCTCGTTCTCGATATTGAAGACACGCACATTGCAACTTATGCCATTCGCAAGCTTGAAAGTGCCGGCTTGCTGACCACCGGCAAGGCTGCCAAGGAAAAAACGGTAAAGATCACCGCCAAGGGGGCCGAAGCTTGTGCGCGTTATGCGCAGATTCGGGAGCGTCTTCTGGTCGATTCCACTTCCAATGCACGACCTTCGGAAGAAACGCTTTCGGAGGTGGCGGCCCTTTTGCGATTCATGTCCGGCGCATTCAATCAGGCCACGCGGTCTGCCATCACACTTTAAGAGGGTCAGAGTTTGAGCGGAACCGAATTGAGTGAGCCAGTTTCAAAGCCTTTGCTGACCGTCGATGGCCTCAGTGTCGAATTTGGGGCAAGCCGTGTCGTTGACGATTTGAGCTTTTCGGTCCATCCCGGTCGGACGTTGGCTGTGGTGGGGGAATCCGGTTCAGGCAAGTCGATTACGTCGCTTTCCATCATGCGGCTTGCCGATATGAGCGGCGCGAAGTTCCCCTCAGGTCGAATTATGTTGGGCGAGCGCGATCTGCTCAAGGCTGACCAGAAGACGATGCGAAGCATTCGCGGCAAGGAGATCGCCATGATCTTCCAGGAGCCGATGACTTCGCTAAACCCGGTTTTCACTATCGGCAACCAGATATCCGAAGTTCTGATGCTGCACGAGGGCATGACCCAGCAGGCGGCGCTTGCAGAAGGCAAGCGACTTCTCGAAATGGTGCGGCTTCCGGATGCGGAAGGACTGTTGAAGCGCTATCCGCACCAACTCTCCGGCGGTATGCGTCAGCGTGTCATGATCGCCATGGCGCTCGCCTGCCGCCCGAAATTGTTGATTGCCGACGAGCCGACGACCGCTCTCGATGTGACCATTCAGGCCCAGATACTGCACATTATCAGGGAGTTGCAGCAAGAGCTTGAAATGGCGGTAATTTTCATCACGCATGACATGGGTGTGGTGGCGGAAATGGCCGACGATGTCATCGTGATGTGGAAGGGTAAAAAGGTAGAGGAAGGTCCAGTCGGACAGATTTTCTCAAAGCCGCAGCATGCCTATACCAAAACGCTGCTGTCGGCGGTGCCGAAACTTGGCAGCATGACGGGCGAAGCCTTTCCCAAGCGAATGCCGGTCATGACCATGCGCGACGGTGTGCCGGTGGTGGCAGGGGAGGAGCGCAATCAGGACACTGCGCGCTACGATAGCAAGCCTCTCCTCTCTGTTGACGATCTCTATGTGCGCTTCCCGATCAAGAAGAACCTGTTCGGCAAGATCACGCATGTCTGCAACGCGGTATCGAATGTCGCCTTCGATATCTATCCGGGCGAGACACTGGCGCTGGTTGGTGAATCCGGTTCGGGCAAGTCGACCATAGGGCGCACAATCCAGCAACTTCAGACACCATTGTCCGGGGATATTCGCTTCAACGGCAAGGCATATTCGGCAATGAGCGCGGCCGAACGCTATGCAATGCGCCGTGAAGTCCAATATATCTTTCAGGATCCGTTCGCATCGCTCGACCCACGCAAGACGATCGGCTTTTCCATTGCCGAACCCATCCGTACGCATGGCCTTCTCGATAATGACAAGGCGATCAATGCGCGCGTTGCGGAGTTGCTGGAGCGTGTCGGTCTTGGCCCGGAACACGCCAGGCGCTATCCGCATGAGTTTTCGGGCGGTCAGCGTCAACGCGTTTGCATTGCGCGTGCGCTTGCTTCCAGGCCGAAGCTCATCATTGCCGACGAAGCGCTTTCAGCGCTGGATGTCTCCATTCAGGCGCAGGTCATCAATCTGTTCATGGACCTGCAGAAAGAGCACGATCTGGCCTATCTCTTCATCAGTCATGACATGGCGGTGGTCGAGAAGATGAGCCATCGGGTCGCGGTTCTCTATCTCGGCCAGATCATGGAGCTTGGTTCGCGCCAGCAGGTTTTCGAAACCCCATCACATTCTTACACGAAGCGGCTTCTGTCGGCTGTGCCGATTGCCGATCCGACTGCGCGGACCAAGCGACCTGCGCTGGAAGGTGAAATTCCAAGCACGACCCGCCTGATCGACGACAAACCGGCGATTTATAAACATCGCGAGGTCGCAGCCGGGCATTTTGTAGCTGAAACTGCCTGAACCATAAAAGCTTAACGAAACCCAAAGGGGAAAACAATGATAAGGAAAACACTCAAAGCCGTTTTCATGGCTTCCGCATTGTCGACGGCTGTGTTTGCATCTGCTCCGGCGTTCGCTGCCGGAAAGCTCACCATTTCGTCCCCGCAGGACCCGGGCAGTTGGGACCCGATCGACACTTTCCTCGTCAATTGGGCTTCTGTCGCCACCAATATTTTCGATGGCCTTGTCTATCGTGGACCGGACCTCAAGATTGTCCCGGCACTCGCGACTTCGTGGGAAGAACTGGACAAGGGCAAGCGCATTCGCTTCCATCTCCGCGAGAACGTCAAGTTCCAGAACGGTGAGCCTTTTAATGCGGACGCCGTCAAATTCACCTTCGAGCGTCTGTTGGGCGATGAAGGAGCGAAAGGTCCTCAGCGTTCCAACTATATTGCAATCGAAAAGGTGGAAGTGATCGACGAAAAAACCGTCGATTTTCATCTGAAGGCGCCCGATCCGGTTCTTATCACCAAGCTGGCCGGTTACGGCGGCATGATTGTTCCGCCAAAGTACATTCAGGAAAAGGGCGACGATTATTTCAATATGCACCCGGTGGGGACCGGGCCGTTCAAGTTCGTCTCATATGAGCCGAAGGTAAACATCAAGCTTGAGGCTTTCGCAGACCATTGGGGTGGTGCGCCGAAGCTTTCGGAACTCGAATATCGCTTCATAACCGAGCCTTCGACCGCCGTTGCCGAACTTCAGGCCGGTCGCGTCGATCTGGTTATCCCGCCAACCATTCCAATTGGAATGATCCCGACAATTCAGGGCGACCCAAAACTGGAGCTGGTCACCGCTTCTGGGCCTACGGTTTATGCCTTGCGCTTCAATACCGCTGACGGCATCACCAAAGACGAACGCGTGCGCAAGGCGCTGATTATGGCGGTGGATCGCGATGCGATCATTCAGTCCATTCTGGCAGGTCAGGCGGAAGCGATTGCCAGCTTTCAGGGCTCGTTATCCTTCGGCTTCGATCCGAATATGAAGCCGCTGCCTTACGATCCGGAAGGTGCGAAGAAGCTTCTCGAAGAAGCGGGCGTTCAACCCGGCGCAACCGTGCAGATCGATGTGCGCGGGCAGGAGGCAAGCTTCAATGAAGTGGCGCAGGCAGTTGCGAGTTTCCTGCAAATGGTTGGTATCAACGCAACCATCAAGCCTTACGATACCAACGTCCTTTTGAACGACATCATCCCGCAGGGCAAGACGGGTGCCATGTTCCAGCAGTCCTGGGGCGGTTGGACCTTCGACTACGACAACACTGCCTATTCGATGTATCATTCCGGCGAGAAGTGGAATCCCTACGACAAGGACGAAAAGCTGGACAAGATGCTCGAAGCACAGCGTTCGGTTCTTGACCGTGGGGAGCGTGAAAAGCTCCTGCAGGAAATCGCGCATTACGCAGCCGACCGCGCACTCGAAATGCCGCTCTATAACCTCAAGGCGATCTTCGGCGTCAACAAGCGCGTGAAGAACTTCGTTCCGGTTCCCGACAGCCGTCTGCGGTTGACGGACGTTACCGTTGAGTAAGCAAGAATGACAATACGGCGAGCCGGATATGTCCGGCTTGCCGCAGCATTGCGGAGGCGCACTGGTGGCCGGATTTCTGATTAAACGAATTTTGCAGGCGTTATTTGTGCTCGTCGCGATGACGCTGCTTGTCGCTTTCGCGGTCCGCCTGACGGGCGATCCGGCATTGATGCTGACGCAAGGTGCGGGCAGTATCACCGAAGCCGATCTTGCACGCATCCGCGAAGGTCTTGGTCTCAACCAGCCGTTCTTCGTTCAATACTGGCAGTTCCTGAAGGGCCTGTTCACGATGGATCTGGGGCGCAGTTTCCTCGGCGGTACACCCGTATCGACGCTGGTGGCTGGCGCCTTACCTGCTACGCTGATGCTTGCTTTCGCTTCACTGTTCGTTTCCATCGTGATTTCCGTCCCGCTTGGGATCAAGGCGGCCGTGTCCCGCGGAAAATGGGCCGACCAGTTGATCCGCATTTGCTCGCTGGTGGGCCTTTCCTTTCCTAATTTCTGGCTGGCGACCATGCTGGTGCTGCTTTTCGGCATCTCACTGCAGTGGCTGCCGCCAAGCGGCATGAGCGGCGTTGCGAGCTTCATCATGCCGGCGCTCACAATGGGTATCATCCTGACGGCAACGAATGTCCGTCTCGTGCGCACGTCGATGCTGGAAACGTTGCAATCGCAATATATCATGGTGGCACGGGCCAAGGGATTGAGCGAGAACAAGGTTCTCTACAAGCACGCGCTACGCAATTGCGCGATCCCGCTGATCACTTATCTCGGCCTTCAGTTCGGCGGCCTTCTCGGCGGCATCGTGGTAGTCGAGCGGGTGTTCAACTGGCCAGGCATGGGCACACTCGCCTTTGACGCCGTGGCAGGGCGCGATTATCCCGTTCTGCAGGCCACTATCGCGATCCTTTCCATGCTGATCATCGGCGTCAATCTTCTCGTGGACATCGCCTACGGGCTTGTCGATCCGCGTATTCGCACGGAGTAGGACCGATGGCGACCAAGACTTCATCCGTTCTGTTTTCGCGTTTTGCGAGCCTTGAGTTCATCGTCGGTGTCGTGCTCACCGGCTGTATTTGTCTGGCTGTGGTTTTCTCGGGCTATCTCTTTCCCGGTGGCGCTAACAAGATCGATCTTCTGGCGCGCCTGACGCCGCCATTTGTCAATCCGGCACATATTTTCGGGACCGATCCGCTGGGCCGTGATGTGCTGGCGCGTGTCGTCACCGGCGGCAAGGTTTCGCTGTTTGTCGGTTTTGTTTCGGTGATCGGCTCCGTTGTCATCGGCACGGTCATGGGCCTTGTCGCCGGTTATTATCGCGGCTTCTGGGATATGGCGCTGATGCGCTTTGTCGATGTGCAGTTGGCTATGCCGTTTATCCTGCTCGCCATTACGGTCATGGCCATTCTGGGCGGCGGGTTATTCAACACCATCATTCTGCTGATCGTCTCGCAATGTGTGCAATATGCGCGACTTGTGCGGGGCTCGGTACTATCGCTACGCGAGCGGGAATTCATCCTGTCGGCCCGCGCTATCGGCGTGAAGGATTGGCGCATCATTTTCCAGCACTTGCTACCGAACTTGCTCGGTCCGGTGATCGTGCTCATGACTCTCAATGTCGCAAACAACATCCTGCTGGAATCGAGCTTGACCTTCCTTGGCCTCGGTGTTGATCCGACTATCCCGAGTTGGGGCGGCATGTTGGCCGACGGGCGTACTTATCTCCAAACCGCCTGGTGGGTGAGCATATTTCCGGGTCTCGCCATTCTGTTCACTGTGCTAGGCCTCAATCTCCTTGGAGACTGGCTGCGCGATAGCCTCGATCCAACAGGCAGGACTTCACGATGAGCGTGCTTTTTGAGAAAACCTATCCCCGCACCGTTCACGCGCTTGTCGAACGTTTTATGAAACCGGAAATGCGCGGCGCGAAGATGGAAGCCTGGTTGTTCGACGACCAGCCGAGCCGCTTTGCCGCCGAAATGAAGCTGCGTGAAGCAGGTGTCGAGGCACGATTCCGTTCTGCCTACAAACCACTCCTTCACTTCTTTCTTGAAGAGGTGGATAGCGTCACGCTGAGGTCGGCTGCGATCCGCTATCCTCGTCATGACGCCTGCGTGCAGAACCGCTTTCTCCTGGAGACTTATCCGTTGTCCGCGCTGCTGCCGGGGGTGGATGTCACTTTCGCCGCTTCTGGGAAAGACGACTTTCACTATGAAGTTGATCTGCTTTTTGCCGATGGTAACAGCGAGAACCACCGGGTTTTTGCTCCAAACCGCGTGCACGAGGATTTCATCGGCGAAACGCTGGTTTCGCCGACTGGCTGGCTGTCCATCACGCATCATGGCAGAACTGATAGCGAACGCTTTGAAACATCATACGAAAAGCTGTTCCACGATACGATCTCGGCTATCGCCGCGCATGACTGGAAGCATGGCGAACCCTATTTTGACGAACTGAATATTGCAGTCAGCCTACCGATCACCGACCGCCGCCTGCCTTACGATGAGGAAAGGCTCAGCCTCACCGAAGCCATGCACGAGGATATCTATTTCTCGCTGCTCGAAGTTTTCCAGAAAAAGTCCGGCCGTCCGGTCGGGGATCGTGGTTTGCAACCGGGCCAGATCGTACCGGAAGTCCGCTTTCACGATGCGGCTCCTTCAGTCAGGGTCGAAACACGTCCGCTTGCCACAGCTGATGCAGTGACCGCTGAACAGGTGCTGGGAGAGGCTCAGGCGCCACTTTCCGCAGATCAGATCAAGCGTGAGATTATCGCGCTAGGTGGCCTGCCCTTTGAGGCAAAAAGCCGTGCAGGTCGGAGCGTTCGCGCGACCTATATCCAGGGCAGCGACGCGGCGATGATGATCAGCGCAGGTCAACATGCCAACGAGACCACGGGTGTCGTCGGCGCACTGCGTGCGGCCAACCGGCTGATCTCGCGTGAAAGCGCCCATTTCACGATTTCACCGCAGGAAAACCCCGACGGATACGAAATCCACAAACGGCTTTGCGCCTTGCAACCGCATCATATGCATCATGCTGCCCGCTATACGGCGCTCGGTGACGATCTGGAGTATCGCAAAGGCGAGGGGCTTTACGAAAAGGCTATCCGCGTTGAGGCGGAAAAGCTCACAGGCGCAAAACTGCATGTCAATCTGCACGGCTATCCGTCGCATGAATGGACGCGCCCGCTATCGGGTTATGTGCCGCGTTCTTTTGCCATGTGGACCCTGCCAAAGGGCTTTTTCCTCATCATCCGTCATCACGCTTCATGGGAGCGGCAAGCGGAGGAACTGATAGACCGGGTAACGAAGCATCTGGCGGCTATCGACGGGCTGGTTGCGTATAACAACGCCCAGATCAGGCTTTTCGAGCAACATGCCGGTGAAACGGGTTTCCGCATTATCAACGGTTTCCCATGCCTTGTCGGTGTGGATGATCGACACACCGTGCCGCTGACGCTGATTACCGAATATCCTGATGAAACGATTTATGGGGATGCGTTCGTCAAAGGACATACCGCGCAAATGGAAACGGTTCTGGCATCATACGATGCCTTGCAGGCACTGTTTCCGTCCAGCGCGGTTGCTTAGAGCGCGTTTCGATCCGATTGGATCAGATCGGCGCTTTAAAGATAATAAACGCCGATACGCTTCCCGCCGATGATTTCGACGGCAATCTCCATCTCGTAAATGTCTTCGAGGATTTCCGGATGAATGAGTTCGTCCGGGTTTCCCTGATGGACGACCTTGCCGTGGCGCATGGCAACGATATGGTCGGAGTAGCATGAGGCGAAATTGATGTCGTGCAGAACCAGAACGACCGTTTTTCCAAGTTCATCCGCCGCCCGGCGCAGCAGCTTCATCATTGAAGCCGAATGCTTCATGTCGAGATTGTTGAGCGGTTCATCCAACAGCACGTAGTCCGTGTCCTGGCAGAGAACCATCGCCACGAAGGCGCGTTGGCGCTGCCCGCCGGAAAGCTCATCCAGAAAACGTCCGCTTAAATCGTCAAGGCCGAGATAGCCGATGGCCTGTTCGACATGTTTGCGATCCTCATTATTCGGGCGACCCTTGGAATAGGGATAACGGCCGAAAGTTACGAGATCACGCACGGTCAGGCGGGAATTGATTGCGTTCTCCTGCCGCAGTATCGACAGCCGTTTTGCCAGCACGTCACCCAATGTGGTCGAAACGTCGAGTCCGTCTACGGTAACCCGCCCTTTGTCCATAGGCAGGAGACGGCTCATCATGGAGAGTAGGGTAGATTTTCCCGCACCGTTCGGACCGATGATCGAGGTTATGCCGCGTGCTGGCAGTTTCAGGGACACATCATCCACAACCGGGGTGCCATTGTAGGATTTGCTGACTTGGCTGATTTCTATCAACGCGCGTGCCCCCCTGACGAGAAGGATGATGAAGACTAGGCCGCCCAGAAACTCGATAATGACGCTGAGTGCGGAATTGAATGAGAAGACACGTTCAAGAATGGTCTGTCCGCCCACGAGGCAGAAGACTGCAAGCAGGGCCGCTACCGGCAGTATAATTCGGTGCTTTGCCGAACCTGCAATCATGTAGGCCAGGTTGGCCACCAGCAGGCCGAAGAAGGTAATGGGCCCGACCAGTGCGGTGGAAACGGAAACCAGCACCGTGACCATGAACAGGATCTTGCGCACGATCCGCTGGTGATCGACGCCAAGATTGATCGCGGCGTCGCGCCCGAGAGACAGCACGTCAAAGACGTGAATAAAGCGCAGGCCGTAGAGCGAAACTGCAACAACGATAACGGCCGACATTATCAGAATGTCGCTGTTGATGGTGTTGAAGCTTGCGAAAAACCGGTCTTGCAGGACGGCGAAAAGATTTGGATCGAGCATCCGCTGCATCAGGTTGGAAATGCTGCGGAAAAACACACCGCAGACAATGCCGACGAGCATAACGAGATGCAGGCTGCGTGTGGCGCCCGAGAAAAGCCAGTAATAGAGCGTCCCGGCGAAAACCACCATGATGGCGGTTTCTGCGAGAAATCGAATGTTCGGTCCGAGCCAGTCCATATGGACAGCGCCGAAGAAGAAGACCACCACGGTCTGGATCAGGATATAGAGCGCATCGAAGCCCATGATCGAGGGCGTCAGGATGCGGTTGTTCGTGACCGTCTGGAACAAGACCGTCGAAACTGCAATCGAATAAGCAACCAGTAACATGGCTGCAAGTTTGGTACCGCGGAAGGACAGGATAAAGGACCAGCTTCCTTTTGCGCCGACAGTCATGAATGCGGCGACTGTAAGCAACGTGAGCAGGCAAAGCAGCGTGAGGTTCAGGGTGGGGCGCTTAAGCAAGGCGTGAACCTCGCCGCAACAGAAGGTAGAGGAACAGGACGCTCCCTACGACACCCATCATCGTTCCGATCGGGATTTCGTAGGGGAAGCGGACCAACCGTCCGACGATGTCGCAGGCAAGAACGAGCCCTGCGCCGAGCACCGCAACCCATGGCACCGCGCGCCGCATATTGTCACCCATGAACATGCTGACGACATTGGGAACGATAAGCCCCAGGAAAGGTATCATGCCAACCGTCACGACGACCGATGCACTGACCATCGAGACGATGATTAGGCCAAGTGTGACCACGCGGCGGTAGTTGAGCCCAAGGTTGGTGGTGAAATCCTCGCCTAGTCCCGCGACCGTAAAGCGGTCGGCGGCGATATAGGCGATGACAGTCAGGCTGAACGCGAACCAGAGCAATTCGTAGCGCCCGCGAAGAACGCCGGAGAAGTCGCCGGTCGTCCAGGAATTGAGCGATTGCAGGAGGTCAAAGCGATAAGCAATGAAGGTGGTGATCGCGTTGACAACACCACCAAGCATGATGCCGACCAAGGGCACGACAAGAACGGAACGCAATGGAATTGTACGAAGAATACGAAGGAACAGGGCTGTTCCAGCAAGCGCTGTGACGGATGCAACCAGCATTTTGCCAATAACCGGCGTCTCCGGTGCGAACAGTATAACCAGAAGAATGCCGAGACCCGCGGATTCCACTGTGCCAGCCGTTGACGGTTCAACGAAGCGGTTTCGGGTCAGCATTTGCATGATCATTCCCGAAACGGCCATGGACATGCCCGCCAGAATGATAGCAAGAGTGCGCGGAATGCGGCTGATGAGCAGAACTTCAGTGGCACGGTCTGTGCTTCCTGCCCCAAAAAGCGTACTCAGCGATACCTCGCTGACGCCGATGAACAGGCTTATGACAGCCAGTACGGCAACAACGATAACGGCTGCTGCAAGTCCCTTCACACGCATTTCCTGTTCTATTGCCTGATTACGAATTCGGGCCACCGATGGCGGCCCGATCGAATTGGGTTTGGAAAGCTGTCACTTTGCCTTGTCGAAAGCCTGCGAAAGCTGATCAACCGTGCCGTGAAGCGCACCGAGGCCGCCTCCGACGAGATACCAGTTCTGAGCGTTCAGATAGACGACCTGATCCTTCTTCCAGGCATTGGTCTGGCGCACGAGGTCGTTGTCGAGAACCTGCTTGGCCGAATTGCCTTCCCGACCAATCGCCGCATCGCGGTCAATGACGAACAACCAGTCCGGATTGGTTTCCAGGATGAATTCCGAACTGGCAGGCTGGCCATGGTTGCCAGTGGAAAGGTCTGGCGCTGCCGGCTTGACGCCGAAGCTCTCGTGAAGGACTCCGAAGCGCGAACCAGGACCATAGGCGCTGATCTTTCCGCCGGATGTGAGGATAAGAAGCCCTGTACCCTTATTGGCAGCCTTTTCCTTCAGGGCAGCAAGCGCAGCATCAAGCTTTTCGACTTCAGCCTTTGCTTTTGCTTCCTTTCCGAAAATCTGGCCAAGCTTTTCCACATTGGCTTCAGTGTCGACGATAAAGTTTTTCGCGTTGGTGGTGAGATCAATCGTAGGTGCGATTTTCGAAAGTTCACCGTATTTGGCGGCTGAACGGCCTGCCACGATGATGAGATCAGGCTCTGCCGCGTTGACGGCCTCATAATCAGGCTCGAACAATGTGCCGATCTTTACGTATTCATCGCCCTGATATTTCTTCATATATTCAGGAAACGATATGCCGCTGGGAACGCCGGTTACTTTGACGCCGAGACGGTCAAGATTGTCGAGGGTGCCAAGATCGAAAACCAGTACTTTTGTCGGTGAGGCTGGAACCGCTGTTTCACCTTGGGCATGCTTGACGGTCAAATCCGCGGCATTTGCAGATGCAGCGACGCCAAGTGCCACGACAGCGGCACCACACAAGCGGGAAACCTGTTGAGCGATATTCAGCATGGTGTTCGATCCTTTCATCAATCCTGTGCTTTATAGTCAAGTATCTTCGCCGTCAAAGACGGAGAGGTAAAATTCAGTTGTTTTTGACGATGGGAGCTTTTCCGAGCAGGATGAAATCGAGGCTGTCTTCTACCGTTAACGGTATCATTGATCCGTGGCTCTCATTTTCAAAACGACGGAATGCTGCATCCATTTGCGGCAGTTCAGAAAGCTCCTTGAAGATATCCGCACCAGAGGGCCCGCCGCGCAGTTTCTTCAACCGGTCATCATCCTGCTTCGTCTGGCCAGGCCGGTTACCACGTTTGCCCGAGGTTTCTATAAGCAAGCGGATGGGGCGAGGGCTATCCTTGGAACTCGTGACGAACTGATCCTTATCTTTCAAAATTGAGCGGTCATTCCACCAGATCGATGGGTCTGCTGCACTATAACTCTGGAAGGAAGCCGGGTGGTTGAACAGGGCATATAGTGTAAACAACCCGCCCAGAGAGTGCCCGAACAAAGCCTGCCGGTCTTTGTCGATGTTGAAACGCTTTTCGATCTCAGGCTTCACCTGATTTTCGATGAAGTTGAAGAAGGCCTCTCGTCCTCCTGTCTTCGGTACATTGAAGTGAACCGGGATCAGATCATCGCGCGTGGGAGGGGTGAGGTCGAAATATCTCAGCCGGACAATTTCTTCCGGATTGTCGGTGGGGTAGCCGATGCCGACAACGACAGCTTTCAATGCTGGGTTTTCCGCCATACGTTTTGCAGCAATCGGCAACGTGCGATTGCCGTCAATCATGTATATAACCGGGTAACCGCCTTCGGGTGCCGCACCTTTGGGGGCAGCAGTGAATATACGATAGGCAATGCCATTGGCCTCCATGTCAAACGACGAAGTGACAGGCTCGGCAGCTTGCACGGTTGAAGCGGTAAGTATCCCCGTCATTGTCAGGCACACCCATTTTACGATCATCGTCACTACGCTCATAGGAGCATCCCATCAGTGGAAGGCGCCAGCCGTTGGGGCAGGCGTCTTGGCTTGCAATCCTAGAAGCGGGAAGTCATTCCGACCCAGAGACGACGCCCATCGACGACTGAATTGAAGTCATCCACGTCCACCTTCTTGTCGAAGATGTTGTAAACGGCGGCATTCAAGGTGACATTCTCGCTGAAGTCATAAGACCCGCCAATATCGAAGGTCGCATAGGGCTTGTATTTACGGGCGACCACCTTGCCGTTTCTGTAAACCGGTTCGCCGGCTGTTCCGATACGCGCGCCCGCATTGGTTTCTTCGCCGTGGTAGTTACCGGCTGCCCATGCGCTCAGGCCTTCAACCGGCGTTATCCAGTCCGCACGCAGGCTCGCCATGTGCTTCGGCGTGCGTGCCAGAGGCAAGCCCTTGTAATCACCCGTCTGCTGTTCGGAGTCGGTGTAGGTATAGTTACCGCGTAAGGTGATCGTGTCGGTTGCTTCCCAGTTGAAGGTGAGTTCCACACCCTGCATCACGGCTTCATCGATATTGAAGCTGTACCAGAGGCGATAATTGGGATCTTCGCTCCAGCGAACAGGATCACCGTTCGCATCCGTGATCAATGCATTGCTGATCTTGTCCTTGAAATCCGTGTAGAAATACGTTGCGCCCAGACGAAGGCCGGACTGATTGTCCCAGAGAACACTCGCTTCATAGCTCGTGCTCTTTTCTGGCTGCAGGTCCGGATCGCCGATGATCACGCCACAGGTGCCGTTAGGACCGTATGAGCATCCCGCCCCGCCCGTCGTATAAGCGTATCCCGGGGCGATAGTGCGCAGTTCTGGTGCGCGGAAACCTGTGGAGATGCCGCCCTTGAACGTCAACTGTTCAGTTGCGTGCCAGACGGCATAGCCGCGCGGGCTGAAATGCGATCCATAAATCTCATGGTCATCCATGCGCAGGCCACCCGTCAGGGCGAAGTCCGGGGTGATCCACCATTCGTCTTCGGCAAAGAGCGCCCACTGGCGGACACTGAATTCCTCGTCCAGACCGGTGCGGCGTCCCGGGTTTTGATCGGTGAGCACCGATTGCATGAACTGCCCACCTGTTACCAGGGTGTGATTTCCGTAGAATTCAAACGGCGTCGTGAACTTGCCATCGAGCACAGAGTTGCGGATGTGCGGAGAACGTAGATTCTCGACATAGCTCTTCGTCTTCTTGTCCCAGTTGAAATTGGTGCGCTCCGCCCATTCCTGCTGGAACGAGAACTCCGATGTTGTCGGACCCCAGCGGCCGGTGTGGCTGATAGACCAATGATCGCGATCATTGTAGTTGTAGGAGTCCGAACCCGACGCTGCCGTATTGCCAACGGTGGAGTCGCGGCGAAGGCGCGTCTTTCCCAATTCGAGCATGATATCGTGATCTTCATTCGGCGTGATCGTGACACGTCCCGTGATGTCGATATCCTTCTGCTCAGGCGTGCCGCTGACGATATTGTCTTCCTGCCGCTTGAGACCACGCCCCCAGAGCTGAACGCCTACAAGATTGGGAACCAGCGGCCCGGTCATATAGTAGGAGCCTTGCAATGAGTTTCCGAATTTGGAGTGCTGCTGTACCGTGCCGTCGACCGAGAAAGAGCCGCTCCACGTGTCCGACACCTTTTTGGTGATCACGTTGATAACACCGCCCATGGCGTCCGATCCGTAAAGCGAGGACATCGGGCCGCGAATGACTTCGATCCGTTCAATGGCGTTCGCCGGTGGCAGGAAGCTCTGTTCGAAACCGGAATTGCCGTTGGTGCGGGCGTCGCGGGTGCTCTGCCGTTTGCCGTCTACCAGAAGCAGCGTGTAAGAGCCGGGAAGACCGCGAATGAAGATGTCCTTTTCAGCCGCGGGACCGGTTACAGCTACGCCTTGCACATCTTTTAGAGCGTCCGTCAGATCGCGATAGACGCCTTTTTCCAGCTCTTCTCCGGGAATCACGGTGATACTTGCGGGCGCGTCGGTGATGTTCTGTTCGAACCCGGTCGCCGTGACAACGATTTGTTTGAGTTTGACGGCTCCGTCAGCACCCGTCTCGACGGCTGCTTCCGCTGCCTTTTTCTTGGCGCTCGCCTCGGAAGATGCTTCTTCTTTGGCCTTGGTCGCGGTTTGCGCGTTCGCAACCGCTTCGCTCAAAAGCAGCGCTGTGGAAAGACACGTGCCCGCAAGGATCGCCCGGTACACGAGCGGTTTGCCAGCCATACGCCTGTTTTGTGTACCATCGGCCCACAATCCCCGAAACAAGCTCGTCATTTTCGTCACCGTTTAAAGTTGAGTTTTCAAGTCTCCTTATGTATGGCGATAAGGTGACGTCAATCGTCATGTTTTATAAGCATTCTAAGTTCCAAAAACTGCAAATGAACGGGCACAAAAGTGATGTCGGGCAAGGAAGCGAAAACGCAGCAGCAAACGGCGAAAGGTGAGAACGAAAGCCTTCGCTTGGGACAATTACGCCTGCTGATCGCTCTTGATGCACTTCTTGTGGAGGGCAGTGTTGGCGGCGCTGCAAAGCAGATGGGGTTGAGCATTGCGGCGATGAGTCGGCTGCTTGGCCAGATCCGCGAGAAGTTTAACGACCCCATTCTGGTTCGCTCGGGACGTAACATGGTGGCTACGCCGAAAGCCGAAGCGTTGCGTGCGCGTTTGCGACGCCTTGCGAATGAAGCTGAAGCACTCCTCAATTTGGATCTCGCCGAAGTGCCGAAATCCAGTTGCACCGGCCATCATGGCTGGAACCGAAGCGCCATCGTCGCACCGCCGCCGCTCGGTATCCGTAAGGTGGTCGAGCTTGAAAACCACCCCACGCCGGAACAGCTTGCGGCGCAGTTCGCGGACATCCAGGGCGAAAATGATCCAATCAGGAGGCTTGCAAAATATATCGCTGTGGTAGGGCGAAAAGCCGGGCACACCCGCCCGCTGGAAATGTCCGAAGCCGAGGATGCTTTCACGACGATTTTCACAGGGAATGCCGATCCGATGCAGATCAGTGCATTACTACGGCTTATTCACTACCGTGGAGAAACTGCACCGGAACTGGCTGGCATGGCGCGGGCGGCAAGAAGAATTTACTCAGCCGACGCCGGACTGAATATGCCTGCACTGGATTGGCCAGCCTATCTGTCGCCCAATTCCATGCAATCACCGTGGTTCATGCTTTCGGCATTGCTGGTCGCCCGGGCTGGCTTTCCGGTTGTCCTGCACGGAAACTGCGGTACCGGCGAGATATCGGGCAAGCTTGAGATCGCTGCCGAAGCTATCAATCTTCCGATCGCGACATCACACTCTCTGGCGAAAGATGCATTGAGAGCACATGGCATATGCTTCATGCCTATGGCCGGTTTCGCTCCTCAGATCCATGCGCTGATGGCGCTCTATCCCCTGTTCGAGTCGCGTTCATCGATGAACAGCCTCGTTCATCTGCTTAATCCGATGAACCTCAAGGCATCTTTCCTTGGGGTTACCCAACCCGCATATCGCAAATTGCATCGCGATGCAGGTGCGCTTCTTGGCTTGCCGTCGATCTCGGTTGTTTCGACCAGCCGCGATGTTGCGGAACTGGTTCCACACAGGGCCCATACCGTCCACAGACTTCTGGACGGTCGTGAAATAGATCTGCTGCTTCCCACACTATCCAGAGAGAGCGGAGACAAGCATTCGAACTTCAGCTCATTTGAATACTGGTATGGCGTCTGGTCCGGTGCGGCCGTGGACAAGCGCGCAGAAAATACAATCGTTGCCACCGCTGCCATGGGGATGATGACGGCAGCATCCGCCGACAATGAAAGCTATACGCTGTTCTTCGACAAGGCTGGAGAACTCTGGCGCAATCGGCATAGCCAAACGGCAGGATGATTCAAAATCAGCTGCAATTGCGGAACTTGAATCTGTTTCACGTTCCCCAAAATTTGAAAAAGCTTTCCCTGCGGCTGTCCGGGATGGCAAGTCCATGCTTTGTCTACTGATTTTATAGGCTTTATCTTCTCCCCGTAAGTTCGATTGCGAAAGGGGAGCGCCGATGGTTAGCCCGATATTCGGTGAGGCGGGAACGTCGATTTTCGAGGCGATGTCGCGGCTTTCCGTTGAGCGCGGAGCTATTAATCTGGGACAGGGTTTCCCGGAAGGCTTTGAGCCAACTGAACTCCTTGACGCTGCTGCCCTCGCTCTTCGTGAAACTTCACAACAGTACCCACCCATGATGGGCCTGCCCGTCCTCCGTCAGGCGGTTGCAGAAAACACGAGACGTTTTCTTGGCCTCGACATTGACTGGGAAAAGGAAGTCCTCGTCACTTCCGGCGCTACGGAAGCGCTAGCCGATACGTTTCTCGGGCATCTGAACACGGGCGACGAGGTAATTCTGTTCGAGCCAGCTTACGATGCTTATGCAACGCTTATTCGTCGTGCAGGAGGAACGGTGGTCCCGGTACGGTTGAAGCCGCCTCTGTGGGAACTACCGCGTGAGGAGTTGGCGAAAGTCATCTCTCCACGGACGAGGCTGATTGTCGTCAACACGCCGATGAACCCGGTAGGCAAAATATTCGATCTCGATGAATTGGAGTTTCTCGCCGATCTCGCCATCAAGCATGATCTCCTGATTGTATCGGACGAGGTCTACGAGCATCTCGTCTTCGATGAAAGGCCGTTTCATTCCTTATGGGGCGTTGAAAAAATACGTGACCGTGTGGTGCGTATCGGCTCTGCTGGAAAAAGCTTTTCCCTGACGGGTTGGAAGGTTGGTTATGTGACCGCTTCCGAGGCGACTCTTGCGCCAATTGCCCGTGCGCATCAGTATGTAACTTTTACCACGCCCCCGGCTTTGCAAACGGCAGTGGCGGTAGGGTTAAGCTTGCCGGACAGTTATTTCACCGGCCTTCGTGCGGCGCTGGCATCGCGGAGAGACCTTCTGGTCGAAGGGCTGAAATCTGCGGGGTTCGAGGTCGCCGATGTACCAGCCACCTATTTTGCTGTGGCGGACATACGAGCACTTGATAGCGGAGACGATGATCTCGATTTCTGCCGACGTTTGACGCTTGAAGCAGGCGTAACACCTGTGCCCATCTCGTCCTTCTACGGTGCGCGCGATGTGCGCAGCCATGTGCGTTTCTGTTTCGCGAAGCGCGAAGAAACGCTGCAGGAAGCCAGTTCAAGGCTGGCACAGTGGAACAATGAACGCAAACGGCGCGCTGCGTAAGCGTGCCTCAAAAACAACCACAGGGAAAATGACATGCATCCAGTTTCATTGTTGCGCGGAGCTGTTTCCGCAGCACTCTTTTCCGTACTCGTCGCTTCACCTGCATTTGCGGACAAAATCCGTTTCGGCGTGACTTCTGGTCCACATGCGGAAATCGCCGAAGCACTGGCACCCGTCGCCAAGGCAAAGGGATTGGAAATAGAGATTGTGGAGTTCTCGGACGGCGCACTGATCGACCCGGCAACGAATGATGGTGATCTCGACGCCAATGGCTTCCAGCATACGCCTTATTTCGACCAGCAGAACAAGGATCGAGGTCTCAGCCTTGTTGCCGTCGGCGGTCGTACTGTGCTGTTGCCGATGGCCGGATATTCGCACAAATATAAATCACTTGGCGAACTGCCGGAGGGGGCACAGATTTCGATTCCCAATGATCCCAGCAATGCGGGTCGTGCCCTGAAACTTCTCGAGGCGGGGGGCGTTCTCAAGCTCACACCGGGGGTGACTTTCAACGCAACCGAACTCGATATCGTTGATAATCCGAAGAAGGTCAAAATTATTCCAATGGAAACGGCCCAGCTTCCCCGGTCGCTGGAAGACGTGGATTTTTCCGTTATCACTTCGCATTTCGCGCTGAGTGCCGGGCTGGTGCCGAGCCGTGATGCGATTTTGATTGAAGATCAGCTATCCGATTATTTCTGCCTGCTTGCTGTCGCGGAAAAGAACAAGGATGCGCCCTGGGTCCAGACGCTAATCGAATCCTATAAGTCCCCCGACGTCAAAGCGTTCATCGAGAAGAAATTCGGCGGCAACATCATAGCGGGTTGGTGAGATGAATGTGCTCGTACGCAGCGAAAATATGTCGAATACGGCACTGGGTGATGTGACATCACCACTGTCGATCATCGACATACGTTCGCTGACAAAGACCTATGACGAGAAGGCTGGTCCGGTCATCGACAATGTTTCGCTTCAGATTGAAAAGGGAACCATTCACGGTATCATTGGCCGCTCAGGTGCAGGGAAGAGTACGCTGGTCCGTTGCCTGAACGGACTGGTGCATCCAAGCGATGGGAAAGTCTTTGTTTCGGGCCGTGAGATCACAACCCTCCGGCAAGAAGAACTACGGCAGGTCAGGCGTGAAGTATCAATGATATTTCAGCATTTTAGCCTCCTTTCCTCGCGAACTGCTTATGGTAATGTAGCTCTACCGTTGGAACTCGCCGGTATTGATCGGAAAACTATAAAATCGCGTGTTAACGATCTGCTTGAGTTGGTGGGCCTCAAGGAAAAGGCTGGTGCTTATCCATCGGAACTGTCAGGCGGTCAGAAGCAGCGTGTCGGCATAGCGCGGGCATTGGCTCTGGAGCCCAGCGTCCTGCTATCCGATGAGGCTACCTCAGCGCTTGATCCCGAAACCACGGAACAAATTCTTTCTTTATTGAAAGACATCAATCGACGCCTCGGCCTGACGATTGTGCTTATTACGCATGAAATGGAGGTAGTACGCGACATCGCTGACTATGTGACGGTTCTCGATGGCGGCAGGGTCGTTGAAAGTGGCCCGACTTTCGATGTTTTCGCTTTTCCGCAATCCCCAACCGCCCGGTCATTTCTGGCAAGCATTGTTGCTCATGATCTTCCGGCGGAAGTGTCTCGGCGGCTACTGCCGGAACCTGTAGCGGGATCGGATCCCGTTCTGCGTATCGTGTTCGCCGGTGATGCCGCCCACGCGCCTGTCGTTGCAACGCTTGTGCAGCGTTTCGGGATAAATCCGAACATACTGCATGGACGTATAGATTATATTTGCGGCAAACCTCTGGGCATCATGACGCTTGTCGCTGAGCACGGTCCGGCTGATCTTGCCGCTGTCCGAAGCTATCTTTCTTCACTCAATCTTCATGGAGAGGTTATCGGCCATGTTGTCCGATCTGCTTCCCCCGGCGCTCGCCGGGCTCTTGCTTGAATCGCTGAGGCAGACGGCCATTATGGTGGCCGCATCAGCTGTCCTGTCCACTTTGATCGGCCTACCGCTGGGCGTCGCGCTGGTTGTTACCGGCCACGGCCAGTTTCTTGAACGACCGGCTTTTAACCGCATAGCAGGCACGATCGTCAATCTGGTTCGATCCACGCCGTTCATCATCCTGATGGTGGCGATCATTCCCCTGACGCGCCTGATTGCTGGAACCACGGTTGGCACCTATGCAGCCATCGTTCCTCTGACAGTGGCAATCGTACCCTTATACGCGCGACTAGCGGAAACGGCGATGCGTGAAGTAGACCAAAGCCTGATCGAGGCTGCGGAAAGCATGGGCGCGACGCCTATCCAGATCATCTTCAAGGTGCTGCTGCCAGAGGCGCTGCCGGGGATTATTGCCGGGCAAACGGTTACCCTTGTCAGCCTTGTCGGATACTCGGCGATGGCAGGAACGGTCGGCGGCGGTGGCTTGGGCGATCTCGGAATTCGTTTCGGATATCAACGCTTCATGCCGGAAGTCATGATCGCCGTTGTCATCATTCTGGTTGCAATCGTGCAATCCATTCAGATTACCGGCGATTATGCCGCTCGCCTTGTCAATCACCGCGTGGCCCGCAGCCGTCGCTCGCGCTAAGAATTTTCAGGAGGTTTCCATGACCATACATACCACGCCGATCAACCTGCCTTTGCTTGATCTGTCCCGTTTCAACGGAAGTGCGGAGGAGCGCGGCAGCTTTATTGAAGAATTGCGCCGGACGCTTCACGACCACGGTTTTTTCTATCTTACGGGCCACGACGTCGATCCAAAACTCGTGGAAGACGTAGTAAGTACGGCGAAGAAGTTCTTCGCACTGCCCGCGGAAGAAAAGCTGAAGATCGAAATGGTGAAGTCGCCCCATTTTCGAGGCTACAATCGAGCTGGCTTTGAACGGACACGCGGCCAGCAGGACTGGCGTGAACAGCTGGATATCAACACTGAATCGGAGCCCGCCGTAATTGGTTCGGACAGCCCGGCGTGGAAGCGACTGATCGGCCCGAACCAATGGCCGGATGCGTTGCCGGAACTCAAGCCGTTGCTGCTTGCCTATCAGGCCGAGGTGACGCGTGTCGGCATCGACATTCTGAAAGCCATCGCTGCTGCATTGGGACAGCCGGAAGACTTTTTCGCCCAGATTTACGAACCGCATCCGTCTCAGCTCTTGAAGATCATTCGTTATCCGGGCCGCGATGTGGCGGAAAGCGAACAAGGGGTGGGTGCCCATAAGGATGGTGGCTTCGTTACCGTCCTCCTGCAGGATGTTGTTCCCGGTTTGAGGGTTCAACGCGAAGACGGCGAATGGATCGATGCGCCTCCAGTCCCAGGCACCTTTGTCATCAATACCGGGGAACTGCTTGAGCTTGCCACGAACGGATTCGTGCGGGCGGATGTACACGGCGTCGTCGCGCCGCCAGCAGGTGTTGAACGCTTCTCAGTCGCGTTCTTCCTTGGCGCTCGTTACGATGCGACTATTCCGGTTATCGATTTGCCGGAGGAGTTGAAGACCAAGGAACGCGGCGTGACTGTGGACGCGCTTAATCCGATCTTCCGCGAGGTAGGTGCAAATAATCTCAAAAGTCGCCTCCGGTCGCATCCGGATGTCGCACGTGCCCATCACGCGGATTTGCTGACTCCCGAACAGTTGGCAGAACGCACGCCGGGATCGGCATACTGATCGTTTGATTGTCGTTTTGACGGGGCGTATCGTTATTTGTGAACCGGGACGCCCCATTGCCCATCCCTTAACGGCCAATTGCGCTGGTGTCGTCAGTCGCCAAGGAATGGGTCGGGGGTATGTCGACAATTCGCTTCTTGAGACCGTGCTCTGTTGAGCGATGCTGCCTATCATTTGCGTGTCTGCAGATATTTTAAAGCTGTGATTGTTGACAGGCCAGAGGCGGCGATAACCATTTGGCGGCAGTCTTTGCCGATTTGATCGACCGGTTTCACCTCAACTTTGCAAAAATTTCGGCAAATTGACCGTAGACTTGTCATTTTGAACAATTTGCCCCCTACAAATTTAACAAATCCACGGCTTGATCGGTCAAAGCATCAATGGAAATCTCCCTACACTTATATAAGCGTGACGTAGGGAGGGGATCGCTGAAATGCCTGTAATGCCCGAATTGTGTGCCGATACCATAGTTTATAACGGCACGATCTGGTGTGGATACGAAGAGGGCACAGTTGAAGCCCTGGCCATCTGGCAAGGCAAGGTGCTTGCTACGGGTACGAAGGACCAGATATGGTCCTTGAGGGGCGACAAAACCCGTTTGATCGACCTCGAAGGGCGCTTCGCGACACCCGGATTAAATGATGCCCATCTGCATCTTATCTCGGTCGGGCTTACACTCAAATGGATTGATGCGACACCGCAGGCCGCGCCAACATTACAGAGCCTGCTTGATGCCATTCGCGAGAAGGCTGCTTCTGCGCCTCCCGGGACCTGGATCAAAGCACGCGGTTATGACCAGACGAAGCTCGACGTCGGTCGTCATCCCCATAAGTCGGAGCTCGATGCGGTCGCTCCAAACCATCCCGTCATGCTCGTACGTGCTTGTGGCCACGTGTCGATCTTCAACTCGAAAGCCTTTGAGCTGGCCGGTGTGGATGACAACTTCCCGGTACCGGAAGGCGGTTTGATCGAACAGAAAAATGGCGTTCTGACCGGGATGGTGGCTGAAAATGCTCAAGGCGCCGTTCGCAGGGCTATCCCCAAGGCGACGACGGAAGAAATGATCGAAGCCATTGAGGCTGCGGGCAACCTTCTTCTTTCCTACGGCATTACCAGCGTTATGGATGCAGCTGTCGGTCAGGTTGCGGGCTTCGATGAAATCCGTGCCTACAACATCGCGAAGCTGCAAAAGCGTTTGCCGGTACGCACCTGGCTCGTACTGCTTGGCGACCCTGGGCCTTCCATCGTTGAGGAATGCTATAAAGCAGGGCTTGTTTCCGGTGTCGGTGACGACATGCTGACGGTCGGTGCCGTCAAGATTTTCCTCGATGGCTCAGCAGGCGGGCGGACCGCGTGGATGAGCAAGCCTTATCTTGGCGACGACAACAATATCGGTGTCCAGATATTACCGGACGCGGAATTGGAAGCGCTGGTGCTGGACGCGCATAAGAAGGGTTACCAACTGGCATGCCACGCTATCGGCGATGCAGCAATCGGCCAGCTGATCATGGCCTATGAAAAGGCGCTAGTCGCTTATCCCGATCCCGACCGCCGCCATCGTATCGAGCATTGCGGTTTCTCCACGCCGGCGCAACACGAGCGGATGAAGAAGGCCGGCATTTATCCGTGCCCGCAACAGGTCTTCATCTATGATTTTGGAGATGCCTATATTTCTGTTCTCGGCGAGGAACGCGCCCTTTCAAGCTACCCGCTGAAGACGTGGAAAAATCTCGGTTTCAAACCCGCGACCGGCAGCGATGCGCCGGTTTGTCACCCCAATCCCTATCCGAATATCTATTCGATGCTGACCCGTGAAACGGGCAAGGGGACGGTGATGGATGCCCGCGAGTGCGTGACCATTGAAGAGGCTCTGCAGGTTTACACCGAGTTCGGAGCTTTTTCACAGAAGTTGGAGAATGTGAAGGGCAAGCTCGTGCCTGGACAGGTTGCCGATATTGCAGTTTTCACGCGCAACATGCTCACTGCAAAGCCGGAAGAAATTCTCAACGACACGCATTGTGTTCTTACCCTACGCGACGGTGAGATCGTGTTCGAACGGTCGTGAAGCGATACTCCGGTTCCTGCCGGATCATAAAAAGAATTGAAGCGGAAACGCTTCGGCGCAATGTCGGACAGCGAAGTTTCGGCGGAACTGTCCGAATGAACGGTTCATCTGAATCGCAAGAATGACACTTATGAAGGGGAACAATATGAGAAAATTTGCATTGCTGGCGGCGCTGTCCGCAGCTCTGTTGACGGGAACGGCAGCCTATGCTGCGGATGAACCGCGTTCAGGGGGCGTTATCAGTTTCGTCGCGCCTTACGGCGACAGCTTCTCGACGCTGGACATTCAGGCATCGCCTGCCACGCAGGACGAGTTCTACGCCAAAGCTATTCACCGCACGCTCTATGATTGGGATGCCGATTTGAACAAGCCGGTGCTCGGTCTTGCAACGGACGTGGCCGTGTCCGACGACCGGCTCGTCTATACCTACAAGCTTCGTCAGGATGCATTTTTCCACAATGGCAAGCCTTTGACGGCAGACGACATTATCTGGAGCTACACACGGATAATGGACCCGAAAAAGGCATTCCCACCAGCACGCTACATTGCCGAGATCAAAGGAGCGGAGGAATATACGCAGGGTAAGGCCAAGGAAATCTCCGGTCTGAAGAAGATCGATGACCATACGCTCGAGATCACGTTGAAGCAGCCGATCGATCCGGGTTTCCAGTTTATGCGTAACAACACAGCGATCTATCCTGCAGGCGAGGGGGACAGTGAGGAATTTCAGCGCCACCCCGTCGGTCTCGGACCATACAAGTTTGCCGAATATGTTCCCGGCTCACGCCTCACGGTCGAGAAGTGGGACAAATACTACGAGAAGGGCAAGCCTTACGCCGACAAGATCAATATCATGATCATGGGTGATGCGGCGGCGCGCGATGTCGCGTTCCGCAACAAGGAAATCGATGTAGCTGTGCTTGGCCCCGCGCAGTACACTGCCTATCTTGCCGACCCCGAACTGGCGAAGAACATGGTCGAGGTGGCGGAAGTTTATACGCGCGCCGTCGGCTTCAACCCGGATTTCAAGCCGTTCCAGGACAAGCGCGTCCGTCAGGCAATCAACTACGCGATCGATAGCGATCTCATCATCAAGCGTCTGGTCAAGGACAAGGCCTATCGTGCTGTAGGTTGGCTTCCAAACTCATCACCAGCCTTCGACAAGGATGCGAAGCCATATCCGTATGATCCCGAAAAAGCGAAAGCCTTGCTCGCAGAAGCCGGATATCCAGATGGTTTCGAGTTCGAACTGACTGCAACGCAGAATGAGAGCTGGGGTTTGACCATTGTTCAGGCGATCATTCCGATGCTCGCCAAGGTCGGCATCAAGGTGAAGGCCAAGCCGGTAGAGGCCTCTGTGCTTGCTGATGTGGTTCCGGCTGGCAATTTCCAGGCCTATATGTGGTCGCTCGAAAGCGGGCCCGATGCACTCACCGCGATGCAGTGCTTCTATTCCGCGACGCCGCAATCCGCATGCAATTATCAAAAATTCTCCAATGCGGAATTCGACAAGATTGTCGACGAAGCCAAGGTGGCAAAAACCGAAGAAGAGAAGAACGAACTTCTGAAGAAGGCGAACAATCTGTTGCAGGAAGAAGCGCCGGTCTGGTTCTTCAACTACAACAAGGCAGTGATGGCACACCAGCCATGGCTGCATGGCCTGCAGCCGAACTCGGCGGAACTCGCGGTTCAGTCCTATGAAAAGCTCTGGGTGGACGACACGGTTCCGGCCGGTCGCTAGTTCCAGCTGTTCTGGATCGGCCCGCTCTTTCTCGGGCGGGCCACTGATCCCCTTTGCTCCAGCGTAATCGGCGCTGATCCGAAAGGAGGACCGTGTGCTCTATTTTATTTTCCGGCGCGTCCTACAGATGATACCGACGGTCGTGGCGGTATCGTTGTTGATTTTCGTTATCTTCAGCGTGGTTCCAGGTAGCATCGCTTCCGGCCTTATCGCCAATGGCAAGGGCATGAACGATCCGAAAATGGTCGAGAAGATCACCCAGGAATTCGGGCTCGACAAGCCTGTTCATGTGCGTTTCGGTAACTATCTCGTTCAGTTGGCGCAGTTCGATCTAGGGACTTCTTATCGTTCAAGGCAGCCGGTTATCTCGCTTATTCAGGAGCGAATGTGGCCCACGCTGAAGCTCGCTTTTGCCGCGATGGGACTTGCTATCCTGATCGGGGTGCCGCTCGGATTTCTCGCAGCGTTGAAACCCGGAAGCATTCTTGACAGCGTGACCATGATAGGAGCGGTTTCGGGTCTTTCCTTGCCGCAATTCTGGTTGGGTCTGCTCGCCATGTATCTCTTTGCATTGACGCTCGGATGGCTGCCGAGCTTCGGTTATGGCGACGGCGGCATCAGAAATATTATCCTCCCGGCGCTCACTCTGGGTGTCGCGCCCCTTGCACTGTTGGCAAGAACGACGCGAGCAGCCGTGCTTGAAGTGATGGGTGCCGATTTCATTCGAACAGCGCGTTCCAAAGGCATGAGCAGCTTTCGGCTTGTGAAATGGCATGTCATGCGAAATGCGCTGGTGCTGATCATCACGACTATCGGCCTGCAGTTCGGATCGATGATGGGGCAGGCCGTGGTGGTGGAGAAACTTTTCTCGTGGCCGGGTCTTGGTTCCTTGCTGATTGATAGCGTTTCGCTGCGCGACATCCCCGTCGTGCAGGGGGCAATTCTCGTAATCGTGTTGTGGTTTCTGGTTATCAATACGATCGTTGACATCCTCTACGCGGTTATCGACCCGCGTATAAGCCACGAGTAAGCCCATGAAGCTCCGTTTCAATCTCGTATTCGGCGGTTTCATATGCATCGTCATCGCGGCGGCGGCGATTTTTGCACCGCTGCTGGCCCACTATAACCCGGTCCTTGATGCCGATTTGATGAACGCCGAACTTCCGCCTGACACACAATTCTGGTTTGGTACCGATGCACAGGGGCGCGATGTCTTTTCGCGAATCCTCTATGGCGCGCAGGTGTCACTGACCGTCGGCGTCGTCTCGCAGTGCATCAACACTGTCATTGGTTTGTGTTTTGGCATTTCCGCGGGCTATTTCGGCGGATGGTGGGACGATCTCGTCAACGGTCTGACAAATCTGATGCTGGCGATACCGTCGCTCATCTTTGCTCTGGCAATCATGGCTGTCCTCGGTCCCGGTTTGCCGAGCCTTCTGCTTGCTCTGGGTTTGACGAACTGGTCCTGGACCTGCCGGATCGCGCGCAGCTCAACCCTTTCTCTCAAGAAACAGGGATATGTTCAGGCCGCCAAGATGCTCGGTTATAGCGATGTCCGCATCATGATCACGCAGATTGTGCCGAACATGATCGGCCCTATCCTTGTTATCGGCACTCTTGGAATGGGCGATGCTATCCTTGCGGAAGCAGCTCTTTCCTACCTTGGTCTCGGTATCAGCCCCCCCGATCCAAGCTGGGGGAACATGCTCACCGATGCGCGAGAGCTGATTGTGAACGCGCCTTGGGCTGCGGTGTTTCCGGGCCTGGCTATCTTCCTCACGGTACTCGGACTCAATCTGTTCGGCGATGGTCTTCGTGACTGGCTCGACCCGCATATGAGGACGCGCAAAGTATGAGCGAACAACCACTTCTAGAAGTCGAAAATCTTCGCATCGATATCGTTTCCGGTTCAAGCAAACATAACGTGGTCGAGGATGTATCGTTCACAATCGCCGCTGGCGAGACCTTTGGTCTGGTGGGCGAGTCCGGCTGCGGAAAGAGCATCACCGCGCTGTCCATGATCGGGCTGTTGCGTAAGCCGCTGTCAATTACCGGAGGCGCGATCCGCTTCAAAGGACAGGACCTGCGAGCCATGTCGTCGCGCGAAGTGCGAAAGCTGCGTGGCAATCGTATCGCGATGATTTTTCAGGAACCGATGACCGCCCTTAATCCCCTGTCACCAGTGGGAAGACAGATTGCGGAAATGTTCGTGCTGCATCAGGGGGCAACCTGGCATGAGGCAGAACGCAAGGCGATTGAAGCACTTGCCAGCGTTCAGGTGCCCGCACCAGAGCAGCGTGTGAAGAACTATCCGCATCAGATGTCTGGCGGCATGCGCCAGCGTGTGATGATCGCGATCGCCCTTGCATGCAATCCCGATCTGCTGATCGCCGATGAACCCACGACCGCGCTTGACGTGACCGTTCAGGCAGAAATTCTGCGTCTTATGCAGGAACTTTGCATGGCGCGAGGGACTTCCGTTCTGATGATCAGCCATGATCTTGGGGTCATTGCGAAAATGTGTCGTCGCGTGGGTGTCATGTATGCCGGGCATCTGGTCGAGGAGCGTGTAACGGCGGATCTGTTTCATCATCCGGCACATCCTTACGCGCATGGTCTTCTGGCGTCCCTGCCGCAGCTTGGATCGCGCCAGACGGAAGGCCAGCTACGGCTTCAGGAAATCGAGGGTGTCGTGCCATCGATTTCCGCTTTTCCAAAAGGCTGCCGGTTCGAGCCGCGTTGCACGCGTGCGACCGATGTTTGCCGTGCGCAAAAGCCGGGCTGGACGCCGCTTGAGGATGCCGGTGTGGTGAGGTGCTTCCATCATGAATGATCTACATTCAACCAAACTGGCAGAACCTTTGGTTCGCATCGATGATGTCTGCGTTTACTTCCCGGTGAGCGGTGGAATTTTCAGTCGTTCCAAGCAATTGCTGCGCGCCGTCAACAATCTCAGCCTGACGCTTAACAAAGGCGAGTGCCTTTCGATTGTAGGGGAGTCTGGTTGCGGTAAGTCCACACTGGCCCTCTCCATAGTCGGCTTGCAGAGACCGACCAGTGGGCAGATCTATTTTGAAGGACGTCCGATCACAGGCAAGAATGAACCTTCCCGTCTGGAACGGTCGAAGATGGCGCAGATGGTCTTTCAAGATCCGTTTGCTTCACTCAATCCTCGCCAGACGGTGTACACGTCGCTCGCTGCACCTTTGCGACTTCACGGCGTGAAATCGCGTAGCGAAATCGACGGTCGCATTGAAGAGATCCTACGTCTCGTTGGTTTGAAACCCGAGCAGGCGAGGCGTTTTCCGCACGAATTTTCCGGTGGTCAACGCCAGCGTATAGGGATCGCACGAGCGCTGTTACTTAATCCGAAAGTCATCGTGCTCGATGAGCCCGTTTCGGCCCTTGATGTCTCGATCCGGGCGCAGATCATCAATCTGCTCCTGGAGCTGAAGGAGCGGCTTGGCCTTTCCTACATCATGATCAGCCACGACCTGAGCGTCGTGGAGCATATGAGCGACCGGGTGGCGGTCATGTATTTCGGGCAGATTGTCGAAAGTGGTCCGTGGGATCGGATTTTCTCGAATCCAACCCACCCTTATACCCGGCGGCTGATTTCGGCCATTCCTGACCCGATGACCGAATTGACGGGCGGTCGACTGATTGACGATCGAAACCCGCCGCAACCGCCTGCCGGTTATGCGTTTTACCCAGACAGCTTCGGCACGCATGACGTTCATAAGATACCACCTCCTACGCAATTGATTAATATTGGTGGAGAGCAGCGTATCCGCGTTATGAAGAAACCCTGATTTGCAATAAAAAGCGCCGCTAAGCGGCGCTTTTTATTGCTATATTGGAAGTTCAGCCGCTGATGAGCTTGACTTCCATGAAGTCTTCCAGCCCCCATTTGCCGCCTTCGCGACCATTACCCGACTGCTTGTAGCCTCCGAACGGGCTGCCCGGCGCGCGGGAGGTGCCATTGATCTGCACCATGCCGGCACGCAACTTTCGAGCCACGCGTTTCGCCCGTTCCGGGCTGCCGGTCTGGATATAGGCTGCAAGTCCGTAAGGCGTGTCATTGGCAATGGCGATGGCTTCTTCTTCCGTATCGAAGGGGATCATAGCCAGCACCGGTCCGAAGATTTCTTCGCGGGCAATCGTCATGTCATTATTCACATCGGCAAAGACGGTTGGTTTGACGAAGTCCCCTTCGGTGAATCCATCGGGACGCCCCGTTCCACCAGCCACAAGCCGAGCACCTTCGTCGATGCCCTTCTGGATCAGTTTCTGCACTTTCTCGAACTGGATCGAAGAGGAAAGCGGGCCAATATGATCGCCTTCTTCTGCCGGGTCACCAACCTTCGTGCCTTCCGCCACCTTCCTGGCGAGTTCGACCGCTTTGTCGTAAACCGAACGTTCGACCAGCATGCGCGTCGGCGCATTGCAGGACTGGCCGGTATTTTCGAAACAATGGGCAAGGCTGCGGGCAATGGTCTTTTCGAGGTCGGCATCGGCGAAAACGATATTCGGCGACTTGCCGCCAAGTTCAAGCGAAACCCGCTTCACCGTTGCTGCTGCAGCTCGAGAGACCGCTGTGCCTGCGCGCGTCGAGCCGGTAAACGACATCATGTCGACATCCGGATGCTGCGACAGGGCCTCACCAACGACAGCACCTTCGCCATTGACGAGATTGAACACACCTTGCGGGAAACCAGCCTCATCCACAAACTCGGCGAAGAGCATGGCCGACATGGGGGCAATCTCGGATGGCTTCAGTATGACGGTGCAGCCGACAGCTAGCGCAGGGATAACTTTTAGCGCGATCTGGTTCATTGGCCAGTTCCAGGGCGTGATGAGGCCGCAAACGCCAATCGGTTCGCGCACTATCGTCTGGTTCGGAAATTTCGGAGAAAGAAGCTCTTCGAACTCGAAATTCTCGAATGCTGCGATGAAGGCTTTGGTATGCGAAAGGCCTGCCGCAGCCTGCGATTCCCGCGCAAGCGTGATTGGCGCTCCCATTTCCAGCGAGATCGCCTTGGCCATTTCCTCAAGACGAGCTTCATAAATTTCCACGAGCCGTCGAATATAACCGATGCGGTCCGCGGCAGAAGTTTCGCTCCAGGACGGGAATGCCTTGCGGGCAGCTGCGACCGCCAGATCAATGTCTTTCGCAGAGCCTGCAGAGATTACGGCATAAGGCTTCTCGTTAGCGGGATTAATGACCTCAATGGACTTGGCCTCTACCGGAGCGCGCCATGCGCCATCGATATAGAAGTCTGTTTTCTGAATGAGGTTTTTCTGAAGCATCGTGCCGTCCTCCGTCGCGCTTAATGTCCCGGGTCGTTTCAAGCGGACCCGGTTTGTGTTTTGACACTAATACCCGGACATTGCAGCGTCAAAACAGAAGGCTGCATGGAAGCATCAATTTTTCTTATTCATTATCGTAAGCCTCAATCTCGACGCCCAAAGCGGCCAGCCCTTCCTCAAGATAATCTCCGAGAAGTGGTGTGCCGATAAGATACTTGGCCTCCCGACCATTATCGCGGTCGGCAGCGGTTGACAGGGCTTCGTCCCATTCGTCGACGCTGAAATCACCCCGTCCTACCCACATCAGCGCCAGCAGTTCCTGTCGTTCGTCTATGTTAAGAGAACGAATAGCCGCAAAAAGTTCCTTTCGAGTGGGATTGGTCAGCGAGGCATCGAGAATATCAACTTCGTTGTCATCGCTGGCGTTGGATCCGGAGTCTTCATCGGTAGCGGGAACCTGAACATCATATTCCCGAGCCTTGGCGATAATAAATTCCAAATTCTCAATATTGTTGACCAACTCGACCACGCTCGCCTCCGTCACCTTGGCTATTTGTCAAACAACGCTTTCGCGAAGCCTTGGTTCCGGTTGCCTCAAAGAGCGGGATCGGCTTCGCGCAGCCTGTAACCGACGCCTGTTTCGGTCAGGATATAATGCGGCTGATCCGGCGATTTTTCAATCTTCTGCCGTAGCTGGCGGACATAGATGCGAAGATATTGCACGTCAGCCGCCGGTCCCCAGACCTGGCTTAAGATGAAATGGTGAGTCAGCACTTTCCCTGCATGCTGTACGAGCAAGCTCAGGATATCATATTCTTTTGGCGACAGCTTAATTTCTTCGCCGTTCAGTTTTACAATGCGGCGCACGAGATCGACGGTCAGACCACCACATTGGAAAAGCGGCTTTTGTCCCTGCTGTTGTAGTCGATGCCGCAAGGCGACCCGAAGACGAGCGGCAAGCTCCTTCATTCCGAAAGGTTTCGGGATGTAGTCATCTGCCCCTTCTTCAAGGGCGCGGACAATCCCGGCTTCATCGGTGCGGCTCGAGAGGATGAGAATTGGCAAGCTTATTCCGTTCTCTCTCCAGCGTTGGAGCAGAGTATGGCCGTCGGTATCAGGAAGGCCCAGATCGAGCACCACGATGTCGGGCTTATCCATTGCAATGCGTTCGTCAGCTTGGCTGCCATCTGCAGCTTCGACAACGGTATAGCCTTCTGTTGTCAGTCCGACCCGCAGCAATTTGCGGATGGCTGGTTCGTCATCGACAACTAGAATCTTGAGCTTCGGATCGTTCATGAATCCCTGTCAACTTCATCAGCGGGAATGGGCAAGGTGACCGTAAATACAGCGCCAGTACCTTCTTGTTGGTTACCTGCCCGGATGGAGCCTCCCATCGCCTCGATGAAACCGCGTGCGATAGGAAGACCCAGTCCGGTGCCAGCCTGAACGTGATCTCCTTTACGCACACGATAGAACGTATCGAACACATGCTCCAGATCGTCATGAGGAATCCCTGGGCCTCGATCCGAGATTTCCAGCGTTATGTTGGATGTATCCGCGTGAGCTTTAACCGTAATGGGCGAATTCTCCGGAGCGTATTTTGCGGCGTTGTCGAACAGATTGAATAAAGCCTGCTCAAACAGGACGGCGTCAAGGTGGACCATCGGCAGATTGACTGGAACCGCGACGTTGACCTGATGGCAGGCGAGTATCCTGGATGCACGATTGAGTGCAGCCCCGATCAGGTCTCCAACAAAATGAAGCGAGAGATTAGGCTTCATCGCACCGGCTTCGATGCGGGTCATATCAAGGAGATTGGCGATGAAGCGGTTCAAGCGTTCAGATTGATCCACGACGGTTGCAACAAGCTCTGATCGGTCGGCGTCCGGCAAAGATGCGGAATAGTCGCGCAGTGTCGTCGCGGCTCCGAGAATGGCAGCCAAAGGGGTCTTCAGATCGTGCGAGATGGAGGTGAGCAATGCCGAACGCAGCTTGTCAGCTTCGGCGGCCAGTTTTGCCCGCTCTACATCGCCAACAAGCTGAACGCGTTCGATGGCAATTGCTGCCTGATCGGCCAGAGCTTCGAAGAGACGCTGTTGCTCAGGCGTGAGAATTGGGCCCACACGATCATTATCGAGACCGATAACGCCAACGGACGTTCGTGCAGTTTTGAGAGGCAGATAGAGCCGCTTTGCACCCGGCAGCGTATTGGCGCCGCGGCCTGCCGGCAAGTCATGCTCCCAGGTCCAGTGCGCGGCAGCTATATCAGCATCGTCCAGAGTATCATCTGGCGGATAACCGGCCCTGACAGCAATGCTGTTAACGTCGGGAAGCAGAATTACGACCCTTACCTTGAGCATGGATGCGATCTGGAATGCCGTTGCCCAGAGCACATCATCAATTGAACCTGTTCCTGCCAGCTTTTTACTGAAGAGATACAGATCTTCCGTCATGCGCGCGCGTTGTCGCGCAGCCGCGGCCTGCCTTTGGACGCGACTTGCCAGATTGCTGGCGATAACGCTCACAAACAGGAAGAAAACCAACGCTACGACACTTTCGGGATCGGCGATTGAAAGCGTGTAAAGTGGCGAGAGAAAAAAGAAGTTATAGGCGAATGCGCTGATTACGGATGCAAAAAGCGCAGGCCAAAGACCGAGGGTGACTGCGACACCAAGAACGCCAACAACGAATACCAGCGCTATGCTGCGCACATCCAAAAACTGATCGAGCAACAGCCCGACAACAAGGGCTACGCCGGTCATTGCCATGCCGATCAGATAGGGCGTTACATCGGGCGGTGTGTTGTGCCGGGCGGTGTTTATCTTGCGGCTGGCGCTCCCATTTTCGTGCTCGACCCCGGCTGTTATATGAATATCGATAGCACCGGAAAGCCGGACAAGCTCGCGCGCGACGGACCCGTCAATCATCTCGCGCCAACGCGACTTTATGGACTTTCCGGCTACGATCTGAGTGAAGTTGTGAGCTGAAGCGTAGCGAACAATGTCTTCGGCTACTGACTGGCCCGGAATGGTGATCGTTTCCCCGCCAAGCTGTTCGGCAAGCCTCAACGCCGTTGCAAGCCTGTCCTTTGCTTCATCGGCGAGCCCCGCAGAACGGGCGGTTTCGATATGGATTGCGGCCCATGGGGCGCGAAGGCGATCTGCAAGCCGACGGGCATAGCGAACAAGCGATACACTGCGCGGACTGTCATCGACGGCGACCAATATGCGATCGCTTGCCGCCCAGGGCCCTTCTATCGCATGAGCGCGCATATGGCTGAGAAGCTGTTCGTCTACACGTTGGGCGGTGCGGCGCAGCGCCAGTTCGCGTAACGCTGTCAGGTTGCCGGGGGAAAAATAATTGCGGATCGCCCGTTTCGCTGTCTTGGGAAGGTAGATCTTGCCTTCATTGAGCCGTTTAATGAGATCTCCGGGGGTGAGATCAATCAGTTCGATGTCGTCGGCACGGTCGATTATGCTGTCGGGCACAGTTTCACGCACGCGAATACGGGTGATCTGCGCCACAACATCATTCAGGCTTTCGACGTGCTGGATATTGAGCGTTGTGTAAACGTCGATACCGCGCGCCAGAATTTCCTCTACATCCTGATACCGCTTGGGATGCCTGCTGCCGGGCGCATTCGTATGTGCAAGTTCATCTACCAGAACCAGCTGCGGCTTGCGCGCCAGAACCGCATCGATATCCATTTCTTCGAGTTGATGACCCCGATATGCAACGCGCGCGCGAGGAATGATTTCAAGCCCTTCAGTAAGGGCTTCAGTCTCCGCTCGTCCGTGCGTTTCGACAATGCCGATGACGACATCTATTCCATCAGCTTTGCGCGCGCGGCCCGACATCAGCATTTCATAGGTCTTGCCGACACCTGGCGCAGCACCGAGAAATATCTTCAGACGGCCACGCGTCTCGCGTTCCGCCTGTTCAAGCAGAGCATCCGGGGAGGGTCTGTTTTCGCCGAAACGAAGCGGGTCCGATGTCAAACAAGGCTCCTAACAGGAAAGGGCGGCAAATCTTGCCGCCCGAGTTATTCTACTTGGTTTCGTCCCTGTCCAGAACAAGGTTCAGCTCGAGAACATTGACCACCGGCTCCCCGAGGAATCCAAGTTCACGAGGTTCGATCTGTTGCTCTACAATCCGGCGCAATGCGGCTTCATCAATCCCGCGTGCCTTTGCAACGCGAGGCACCTGATAGAAGGCTGCCTCCGGGGAGATATGCGGATCAAGACCGCTTGCAGATGTTGTCACGAGGTCAATCGGTGGTTCTGTAGAGCCTTCTTGGTGCGCAAGGGCCGCGGCGTTCGCTTTAATCCGCTCAATGAGCTTTGGATTGGTTGGGCCCAGATTGGAACCACCGGAGCTTGCGGCATCGTAACCGTCTTTTCCTGCGGCAGATGGCCGACCGTGAAAATACCGATCGCTGGTAAAATTCTGGCCGATCAATTGGGAGCCGATGATTGTGCCGTCCTTTTCGATAAGGCTGCCACTGGCTTTCGCCGGAAAGATCGCTTGGGCGATGCCGGTCATGCCGAGCGGATAGAGTAATCCGGTTATAACGGTAAGCGACACGATCATGACAAGCGCTGGACGAAGTTGTTTCAGCATTTTTGCTTATCCTTATACGAGGCCAAGGGTGATAATCGCCAGATCGATGGCCTTGATGCCCACGAACGGCACGACGACACCGCCGAGTCCGTAGATTAAAAGATTACGCGAAAGGAGAGCGCCTGCGCCGACCGGCTTATAGGTGACGCCTCTCAACGAAAGCGGGATCAGGGCCACAATGATCAGGGCATTGAAGATGATGGCCGACAAAATGGCACTCTGTGGAGAAGCCAATCCCATAATGTTGAGCGCGCCCAACTGCGGATAAAAGGCCAGAAACATCGCCGGAATGATTGCAAAGTACTTCGCAATGTCATTGGCGATGGAGAATGTGGTCAGTGCCCCCCGCGTCATCAGCAATTGCTTGCCGATCTCAACAATTTCGATGAGTTTCGTGGGATCACTGTCGAGGTCGACCATATTGCCTGCTTCACGCGCGGCAACCGTGCCGGTGTTCATGGCCACGCCTACATCAGCTTGCGCAAGGGCAGGGGCATCATTGGTGCCATCGCCGCACATTGCAACAAGTTTGCCCTTGGACTGTTCCTCGCGGATCAAAGACAGTTTGTTTTCAGGCGTTGCCTGCGCCAGAAAGTCGTCCACCCCGGCTTCGGCGGCGATGGCTGCTGCGGTCATCGGGTTATCACCGGTAATCATGACTGTACGAATACCCATCCGGCGCAGTTCCGCGAAGCGTTCACGGATGCCGCCTTTGACGATGTCCTTCAGATGCACGACACCAAGGAGTTGACCATCCTTGGCGACAGCAAGCGGTGTGCCGCCCGCCTTGGCGATCGTATCAGCGATGGATTGCAGTCCGGACAGGGTGCCTTGATCAACGCGGCTGCTCTGCTCCACATAGGCGAGCACCGCATCCACCGCACCTTTGCGAATGACAGAACCTTCAACATCTACCCCGCTCATGCGGCTTTGTGCGGTGAACGGTACAAAATGAGCGTGAAGGCTCTGCATGTCGCGCCCACGCAGGCCGTATTTTTCCTTGGCAAGAACGACGATAGAGCGACCTTCCGGTGTCTCATCGGCAAGCGAAGCCAACTGTGCCGCGTCGGCCAAGTTTTGCGCGGTTACGCCGCTGACAGGTACAAAAGCAGTCGCCTGACGATTGCCGAGGGTGATCGTTCCGGTCTTGTCGAGAAGAAGCGTGTCGACGTCCCCTGCGGCCTCTACGGCACGACCAGACATGGCAAGCACGTTGAACCGAACGAGACGATCCATGCCCGCAATGCCAATAGCGGAAAGCAAGGCGCCGATTGTAGTCGGGATGAGTGTTACAAACAGTGCAACCAGCACTGTGACCGGAACATAACCGCCTGCATAGGTCGCAAAACTCGGGATTGTCACAACGGCCAGAACGAATATCAGCGTCATGCCTGCAAGCAGAATGTTGAGTGCGATCTCATTCGGCGTCTTCTGACGTTCGGCACCTTCCACCAGGCTGATCATCTTGTCGATGAAGGTTGAACCCTGCGCGGCAGTGATGCGGACCTTGATCCAGTCGGACAGGACCTGTGTTCCACCGGTGACGGCGGAGCGGTCGCCGCCGGACTCGCGAATGACCGGTGCGGATTCCCCGGTGATGGCCGCTTCGTTAACGGAGGCCACGCCTTCGATGACTTCGCCATCCGAGGGAATAATGTCACTGGCTTCCACCAGAACCACATCACCCACCTTCAGACTGGTCCCCGGTACATTCTTCCAGCTTTGGCTTTCCGGACTATCCAGAAGTTTGGCCTGCGTTTCTGTTCGTGTGCGGCGCAGGGAGTCCGCCTGCGCCTTTCCACGTCCTTCGGCGACGGCTTCAGCAAAATTCGCAAACAGAACCGTGAACCATAGCCAGAGAACGATCTGGAACGAGAAGCTGGCATCGGGATTGCTGGTGGCAACGTCCTTCAGGAGAAGCAAAGTGCTCAACAGTGAAACGACTGCAACCACAAACATTACCGGATTGCGTGCAAGGCTCCTCGGGTTGAGCTTGCGGAAGGCATCGCCGATGGCGGGTAAAAGGATGCGGGCATCGAGAATGCTCGCGGATTTGGACTGGCTCATAAAGGAGGCTCCAGTAAATTACGTTTCCGTTTCGGAAAATCTCAGATCAACCCGGCAAGCTGAACCGCGAGAAGGATGGCGGTCGTTGCCAGAAGGATAGAGAGGATGCAGTTTGAGGGGCGCAGCATCAGAACATTTGTCCCTTGATCATTGCGAAGTGCTCGGCGACGGGCCCGAGCGCCAGCGCGGGGAAGAAAATCAAGCCACCGACTACGAGAATGACGCCAATCAGCAAGCCGACGAAAAGCGGGCCTGTTGTCGGGAAGGTACCGGCGGATTGCGGAGCGGCTTTCTTGGCGACAAGCGAACCGGCGATTGCGAGAGCCGGAATGATGACGAGAAACCTTCCCATCAACATGGCGAGACCGATCGTGATGTTGTACCACGGCGTATTGCCGGATAATCCACCAAAGGCAGAACCATTATTCGCTGTCCCTGAGGTATAGGCGTAGAGGATTTCCGAGAAGCCATGCGGGCCGGGGTTGGCGATTGACGCCAGACCTGTCGGTAGGACCGAAGCAATGGCCGTGAATCCAAGAATGGACAACGGCAGGCAAAGGACGGCCAGCATCGCCATCTTCACCTCCTTGGCTTCGATTTTTTTGCCGAGATATTCGGGAGTTCGCCCAACCATCAGGCCAGCTACGAAAATGGCGACGACGACGAAGAGGACTATGCCGTAGAAGCCTGCGCCAACCCCGCCGATGATTATCTCCCCAAGCATCATATTGATCATGGGGATCATTCCGCCGAGCGCCATCATGCTGTCATGCATGGCGATCACTGCGCCACATGAGGCAGCGGTTGTAACAACGGCGAATAGCGCGGACATAGCGATGCCGAAGCGTGTTTCCTTACCTTCCATGTTGCCGCCGTCAATTCCGAGTGCATGGATAAGAGGATTGCCGGTGGCTTCCGCCCAGTAGCAGACTGCAACGCCCGCGACGAACAATATGCCCATGGCGGCAAAGATCGCCCAGCCTTGGCGCTCGTTGCCGACCATCCGCCCGAAGACGTTGGTCAGCGAAGCACCGATGGCGAAAATCGCAACCATCTGGATCAGGTTGGAAATGGCGTCGGGGTTTTCGAAAGGATGCGCGGAATTGGCGTTGAAAAAGCCGCCGCCATTGGTGCCAAGCATCTTGATCGCGAGTTGCGAGGCGACTGGCCCGAGCGCTATCACCTGTCGCGCACCCTCCAGCGTCGTAGCTTCGGCATAGGCTCCAATCGTTTGCGGCACGCCGAGACTGACGAAAGCCAAGGTAAGGAGGACGCACAAGGGCAGTAGGATGTAGAGCGTGCAGCGCGTAAGATCGACCCAGAAATTTCCAAGCGTCTTCATCGACTTACGCGAGAACGCGCGAATGAGCGCTATGGCGATGGCAACGCCGGTCGCAGCTGAAACGAAGTTTTGCACTGTCAGCCCTGCCATTTGCGTCACGTAAGAGAGTGTGCTTTCGCCGCCATAGTTCTGCCAGTTGGTGTTGGTGACAAAACTTGCGGTGGTGTTGAAGGCGAGATCAGCGGGAACGTTGCTCATGCCCATCGGATTGAAGGGCAGGGAGCCTTGAACCCGCTGGAGCACGTAAAGGAGCAAAAAGCCCGCCAGGTTGAAAAGAAGCAGGGAAACGGTGTAGGTTGTCCAGTGCTGCTCTTCGCGTTCGCTCGTGCCTGCGAGACGATAAAGCCCGCGCTCCGCAGGCACCAGGATTGGTGAAAGAAAAGTCCGTTCACCGTTGAAAACGCGCGTCATGTAGCCGCCGAGCGGCTTGACGAGCAAAATGATGATCCCGCAGAAAACGAGGATCTGAATCCATCCATTAAGGGTCATTTTCTTTTCCGAGGACTGAATAGCTGCCGGTTACGTGGTGTCGGCCAGAAACCCGCTTAGAATCGTTCTGGTCGCAAAAGCGCATAAAGAAGATAGGCGGCTATGAAGACGGCGACCAAAGCGCCGGCGATGTATTCGATCATCATGACCTGCCTCAAAGCCTTTCGCAGATGCGCAAATAGCCGAACAGCAGGCTAAAAAAGCCGATGCCGATTGCAAGGACGAAGAAATCCATAATCATGCCCGAGAGGGCTCCCTGTTTCTTACAGGGGCATTATGTTGCCGTTTGGCATAGGGTTTCGAGAGCGAAGCCGGGACCGAAAAATAAAAAACTCATATATGGAAGCGGCCCTTTAGGAGCGATGCCAGGGAACGAGAGTTAGAGCGAGGCTGCAGCTGCAGCCCGGCCCGCCGTCCGACCGGAAAAGATGCAGCCGCCAAGAAACGTCCCCTCAAGCGCGTTATATCCGTGATAGCCGCCGCCGCCGAAACCGGCGGCCTCACCTGCAGCGTACAGGCCAGGTACTCTTTCTCCAGCTGAATTGAGAACCTGGGCGTCCAAGTCGGTATGCAGGCCGCCGAGTGTCTTGCGTGTCAGAATATGAAGTTTGACTGCAATGAGTGGACCATTGGAAGCTTCCAGCATTGGATGCAGGGGAACGGCGCGTGTAAGACGATCGCCGATATAGGCCCTGGCATTATGAATCGCCATTACCTGAGCATCCTTGGAATAGCGATTGATCAGCTCGCGGTCCCGCGCTTCGATTTGATCGCGTATATGGTCAAGCTTGAGAAGCTTTTCTCCCGTTAGACTGTTCATTTTTGCAATGAGTTCATCAAGCGTAACCGCTGTGACGAAATCCGCTCCATTGTCCAGAAATGCCTTCACCGGAGGTGGCGGGGCTTTACCAAGGCGGCTTTTAAGCAAGAGTTTCCAGTCCTTGCCGGTGATATCCGGGTTTTGTTCCGATCCGGACAGGGAGAATTCCTTACGAATGATTTTCTCCGTCAGGACGAACCAGGAATAATCGTAGCCGGTGGATAGAATATGTTTGAGCGTGCCCAGTGTGTCGAAACCGGGGAGATAGGGGGCAGGGAGGCGATCACCCCTGGCGTCGAACCACATGGAAGACGGTCCCGGCAGAGTGCGAATGCCATGGTTCGGCCAAATCGGGTCCCAGTTGCGCACGCCTTCCGTGTAGTGCCACATGCGATCGGCATTGATGACGTGACCGCCTGCGGCTACCGCGATATCAATGCCTCGCCCA
This sequence comes from Brucella intermedia LMG 3301, assembly GCF_000182645.1. NCBI lineage: Bacteria > Pseudomonadati > Pseudomonadota > Alphaproteobacteria > Hyphomicrobiales > Brucellaceae > Brucella > Brucella intermedia. The sequence continues at coordinate 879,293 of NZ_ACQA01000002.1, read as the reverse complement.
TCGACATGGGCCGGAACACCCAACACCATTTCTTTCGGCGGATTGCCGAGCCGGTCGCGTGGCCATGCTCTTCGAACTTTGTCGGGATCTCCGCCTATTCCCCCCGACGTGACGATCACGCAGTCCGCGAAGTAGGCGAACTCCCCTACGGCATCTCGTGATGAAGGTTTCCCGCGCTCAACGGTCGAAGGGGCCAGCACTTCGCCATAGACGCCGCTGGCTCGTCCGTCTGTAGTGGCTATGCTGTTGACTCGGTGGCGGCATTTCAAGGTAATAAGCCCTTTGCCGATCGCTTCACGAAGAGATCGTTCGAACGGCGCAACGACGGCGGGCCCAGTGCCCCACGTAATATGAAAACGCGGCACGGAATTGCCGTGACCATCTGCTCGCGCGCCGCCGCGCTCTGCCCAGCCCACAACAGGAAACCAGCGCATGCCGAGACTGTGGAGCCAGGATCGCATTTCTCCGGCGGCAAACGCCAGATAAGATTCCGCCCAGCGCTTTGGCCAGTGGTCTTCGGGTCGATCAAATTGTGCCGAGCCGAACCAATCTTGCCGTGCGAGATCAATATTGTCCTTGATTCCAAGACGACGCTGTTCGGGACTGTCGACCATAAACAGTCCACCGAGCGACCAGAATGCCTGTCCGCCGATGGAGTTTTCGCCTTCCTGTTCGAGGAGAATGACTTTGCGCCCGGCAGCAGCCAGCTCGTGAGCCGCGACAAGCCCCGCTAGTCCTGCTCCGATGATAATCGCATCAGCATCAGCCATCCCCGCTTCCTCTCTCCCAAAAGGCGCTTGATACAGGCATCGTGACTGAAGGGACGAAGCGTTGCAAGCGATGGCTGAAACTATTCAACCGAAGAGATAAGGCACGGTCCAGTCGGCAATCAGCTTGATGGAGAGTCCGAACAAGGTCAGTTGAACCAGCAAGAAAAACGGACCGTCCGGCATTATTCGCGTCAGCTTGGCGCCGACGAAGGTACCGACTATTGCAGCGGGAACCAGCCAGAGACCAAGCGACGTATCGAGGTGGGAAAACTGCTGCAACTGCCAGTAAGGAACGAGTTTAACGGCGTTGACGATGGCGAAAAGAATAGTCGAGGTACCGGCGAAGACCAGCTTCGGGAGGTGTTGTGGCAACACATACATCTGAAACGGTGGAGCCCCGGAATGAGAGACAAAGCTGGTCAGTCCGGTAAGTACACCCCAGAATGCTCCGCCGGGCACATCCGCCTTTCTGGCTTTCTTACGATAACGGGCGCCGAACCACGCGTTGAAACAGAAAAGGATACCAACCAAGCCGACCAGCATTCCTATGAATGTAGGCGACAGGTGCGCACTGAACATCCATCCGATGCCGACGCCGAGAATCGCGGCGGGAGTCAGGATCGCGAGATTGCGTGGGGAAAAATGGCGGCGGTAAAGATACAGCCCGAACATATCGCTGATGACATAGATCGGAAGCAAAAGCGCAGCAGCAGTGACGGGTGATATGACTAATGCCATCAAGGGAACGGCAAGTGTACCAACCGACGGCAAGCCACCTTTTGAAAGCCCGACAAGAAATGCCGCAATGACTGCGATTGCGAGAAAAAGGGGCGTATGTTCGATCATGTAACGGCGATGTCAGATTTGCGAGCGGTGAAAAACATCTCCGGTCGGAGGACCGGAGATGTTGTGTGTGGATATCAGGCGTGGGCCCATTCCCAATAAAGGGCACGAGCGCGTTTGGTCAGCGGTCCATATTCCAGTTTGCGGTCATCGAAACCGACGATCGGGACGACTTTGCTCATGTTGCCTGAAGAAAAGATTTCGTCTGCCTGGCGGAAGTCGTCAATTTTCAGAACGGTTTCATGAACGGAAATGCCCGCATTGCGCAACAGGTTGATGACCCTCTGGCGAGTGATGCCGTTGAGGAACGTGCCGTTGGCGGCCGGGGTGAACACCTCACCGCCGCGGACCATGAAAACGTTGGAAGTTGCAGTTTCTGCGACATTGCCAAGAACGTCCGTCACCAGAGCATTGTGGAAGCCCTTTGCCTTGGCCTCACGCAGCATGCGCGCATTGTTCGGATAGAGGCACGCAGCTTTGGCATTGACCGGCATGACTTCCATATAGGGTCGGCGGAACGACGTAGTGGTGATAGTGAAGCCTTTTGGTTCGACCATGGGGATCGCTTCCAGGCAGAGTGCAAAATCCGTTGACGAGGCAAGCGGCGCGACAGTGCTCGTGTCGCCTTCTTCTGCCCAGTACATGGGACGGATATAAACGTCTGTTCCCGGCGCGAATTTCTTCAGGCCTTCGCGCGCCAATGTTTCGATATCGCTGGTAGAAAGTGTGGGCTCCAATCCCAAAGCGCGGGCTGAATCATTGGCGCGTGCACAATGACGGTCGAGATCGGGCGTAACACCTTCAAACAGGCGTGCGCCATCAAATACCAGCGAACCAAGCCAGGTCGCCTGCGAGGCTGCGCCTAGAATTCGTACATCCCCTTCACGCCATTCGCCCTTGTAATAGGTCCACATCGCCCGCTTATCGTTCATTTTCCTAGTCCTTTGACAATATTCTTTCATGCTTCCGCCCGCGTCAGAACGCCTTCAAACACAGATCGTTGTCGGAAAATGCTCGGAGCGTCTCGATATGATTGAAACGGATCAATGTCCTAAGCACACTTTTAAGGTGCGGTTTCATCGATCCGGCACGGGCCTGCGTGCATGGTAGGAGGAGGCAACGCCGGAGACAAGCGCGAACTTGTCACGGTTTGCTTTCAGGATTGTTCTTCAACAAGCGCCGGGGTGGGCTCCGATGTAACCACAGCCGGAGGGCCCTCCACGCCGCGTTGTCTTTCGCGAATGAAAGTAAAGAGACCGGAAATAGTGATGAGAACGATGCCGATCATCATTGGCGTGTCTATATGGTCGTGGAAGACGAAATATCCGAACAGGATCGCCCAAATCATCTGACTGTATTGCGGAGAGGCGATGGCGCTCGCAGGCGCGCGCTGGGCCGCAAGCATCAACAGGATATTGGCTAGTGCTGCCAGAAGACCGTAGCCTGCGAGGTAGATCCACTGCTCAGTGTTGGGTGCCTCAAATGACGGAGCCATCAGAGCTCCGCAAATGATGATGGGACCGATCAACCCGCTTGTATAAAGGGATATGCGCTTTTCCTGCTTACCCATGACGCGGAAGATGATGATGCTCATCGCTCCGCCCATGCCGGCAGCAAGTGCTCCGAGATGGCCGATGGAAAGCTCCCGGAATCCAGGCCGCAGCACGATAAGAACTCCGACGAATCCGATAAGCACCGCCGACCATCGCCTCCAGCCAACCTGCTCTTTCAGGAATACCACGGAAAGGATCGTCACGTAGGCAGGCAGGAGGAAAATGAGCGCGAAAGCCTCCGCCATGGAGAGATGTGTGAATGCGGTAACGCTGCCTATGGTTCCCATGGCGGCCGTTACGGTCCGCAATAGCCACATCTGAATGTTGGTTGTGCGAAACATGTCCAGCCAGACATCGTCTGCTTTCTTTGTAAAAGGGATAGCCAGCAGACCAAGGACGGCGCCGAAAAACGCGACTTCATACGGCGATAACGTTCCATCGAGAAACTTGACGCAGGCGTCGCTGACAGCGAATGCCGCATAGGACGCAAACGCGAGAAAAATACCATAGAGCATGACGATGTCCGAAAGAAACGGGGGGAGGGGTTCGTTCCTATCGTTCCCTTAATCGATTAGAAGCCTATTGGCAAAAGACATTTCTGAAATTCTGTTTTTAAAGTCTATAAGCAGCTCATTGCTTGAGGAAGAAGTAAATTCGACCTTTTCAAGGTTTCGAGCTCAAGCAAAAACGCATGCCTCATTTGCAATCATATCCGTGGTGGAAATTTGGGCAAACGCCTATTTACCCATCATCCAAACGAGGAGAAAGCAAATGAACATTCGTCAGAAAGTACAGCAGTTCGTATCCCGCCGCCGCGCTATCCGTGAGCTCGGTGCAATGGACGACCATCTTCTTGCCGATATCGGTGTTTCGCGTTCGCAGATCCAGAGCGCAGTTTTCGGTAAGTAATAACTTATGGCGTGTCTCCCGAAGGATCGCCCCGTAAGTGAAAATCGAATAAAATAACAAAGCGTCGGTCTCCAGTCCCGACGCTTTTGTTTTATGTATCCCTTATTTAAATAGTTTTTCCTGGCCGACATTCTGGATTAGGTTCGGTATCGCGGTACGCTGGAACCGCTTGAATCCAGTCTTGTCCATCATCTTCTCACAGAATGCTAATGGGACATAATCCGTGCCTTTTTGGGACAGATTGCGATTGCGTGTATCCTGAATTTCAGTCAACTTGTACTTGCGGGGGCGGCGATGAAGGTACGGTCTTTCCGTTTTAACTGCGGTAGAATTGCCGTTCTTCATCGCTTCTATTTCATAGCAACGTTCTATTGCCGGTGCATGTTGTCATACCAAGTCATTGCCAGTAAGAAGTTGGAATGCAGGAGTGCACGTAGATCTACCTCTTGCATCATCGGGCGGTCTCAGGCTTATCTGGCTGCCCGATGATGCAGAGGAAGACTCAAGATGGACATTGTCTGGCGCGGAATTCTGATCGGGATCGGCGCAACCATAGTAATGGATTTATGGGCACTTTTGCTTGCTGCAATGCCCGGACAGGCACGTCCAAACTGGGGTCTGGTGGGACGCTGGTTTTGGCATCTTCGGCATGGGCGGATTTTCCACGACGATATTTCCTCTTCTGCACCTTATAAGCATGAAGTAGCGCTCGGCTGGATCGGGCATTATGCAGTCGGCATTCTTTATGGCGTGATCTTTGCCATTTATGGTGGCGCGGAATGGTTTTCTGATCCAGTATTTTTCCCGGTTTGGATATTTGGTATACTGACGGTATCGGCGGGGTGGTTTTTATTGCAACCGGGCCTGGGAATCGGTTGGGCGGCGTCCAAGCTGCCAAATGCGCGCAATGTGCGACTGCTCAATCTTATAGCGCATACATTTTTTGCTCTTGGCATGTACGGAACGGCCTTGCTCCTGCAAAGCTCATTCCAAACAGTCGGTTAGAATTTGCAGAGCCGCATTCACGAACTGTCTTTTTTGAATCTGTTTCAAATATTTCCCGCAAATGAGTGACTGGCGCGCGGTGAAATCTCAGTCCACACTAAATCATGTCAACAAACTGGCATTCACGCGGCAGAACTGTGCTTTTGTCCGCGATGGGTGTATGGGGAACATGTCCGCCTGCAAATCTGCAGCGGCAACTAACATTATGGCAATCGCATAGGTTGCTTCAACTCGACACATTTGCGGGGCGCAATAGGTTGCGCGTCGTGATTTGACGCGAATTGGGGCGCTAAATTGACGGGCGCTTTGCCTTGGAGGGACGATGCTCGAAAAGCTGTTCAAATTGCAGGAACACGGCACAACGGCGAGAACGGAAATTATTGCCGGCGTGACGACCTTCCTGACGATGTCTTACATCATCTTCGTAAACCCGGATATTCTGTCCACTACGGGTATGGATCGAAACGCCGTTTTCGTTGCCACCTGCCTTGCGGCAGCTCTCGGCTCGATCATCATGGCGCTCGTCGCAAACTGGCCAATCGGCATGGCGCCCGGCATGGGTCTTAATGCCTTCTTCGCCTTCACCGTTGTTGGGGCGATGGGTTTTTCCTGGCAGCAGGCACTCGGTGCTGTCTTTATTTCGGGTATCATCTTCCTGATCCTGACCGTTACAGGTGTACGCCGCTGGTTGGTGGAGGGTATTCCACATTCGCTGCGAAGTGCGATTGCAGCCGGTATCGGCATGTTCCTGGCTTTGATTGGTCTGAAAAGCGCTGGTGTGGTTGTCGGCAATCAGGCGACTTTGGTTGGCCTGGGTGATTTGACGAAGGCGGGACCGCTTTTGGCGATTGCGGGCTTCTTCATTATCGCGGTGCTGGACGCCCTTAAGGTTCGCGGTGCGATCCTCATTGGTATTCTCATTGTCACCGTGGCATCTATCGCTCTTGGCATCAGCCAGTTCGGCGGTGTTTTCTCAGCGCCGCCTAGTCTTGCTCCGACTTTCCTTCAGCTTGATGTGATGGGTGCTCTGCATACTGGCATTCTGCACGTCATTCTCGTTTTCGTGCTGGTTGAAGTTTTCGACGCCACAGGCACGCTGATCGGCGTGGCTAAGCGTGGCGGTCTGATTGAACCGGGGAAACCAAACCGTCTCGGACGCGCCCTTTTTGCCGACAGCACGGCAATTCTGGGTGGTTCGCTTCTCGGTACTTCGTCCACGACGGCCTATGTGGAAAGCGCATCCGGCGTTCAGGCGGGGGGCCGTACAGGCTTGACGGCACTGGTCGTAGCACTTCTGTTTCTTGCGGCCTTGTTCATTTCCCCGCTCGCTGGTTCTGTTCCAGCCTACGCGACGGCACCGGGCCCTTATCTACGTCGCTTGCCTGATGATGCGTGAATTGACCGAGATCGAGTGGCACGACGTAACGGAAGCTGCGCCGGGCTGCGCTGACAGCTTTGGCTATCCCGTTCACCTATTCGATTGCCAACGGTTTGGCCTTCGGTTTCATCAGCTATGTCATCCTCAAAGCCTTCACGGGCAAGGCACGTGACGTGCATCTGGCTACCTGGCTGGTCGCTGCACTTTTCGTCATCCGCTTCGCATTCTTTGCGGAGTAACCGTAAAGCGCCGGGCCGAAAAGGTCCGGCGTAATTCTGCAATAGCGGGAGGAACCAACTGTGCAGACGAATGAACTGAAACTGCTTGAAAAGCTTATTGAGGTTATCGAGCAGGACATCATTCCGCTGACTGAGCGAGGTGTTGCGGAAGGCAACAAGGTTTTCGGTGCGGCGCTGTTGCGCAAGTCAGATCTGTCTCTTGTTCTTGCTGAAACCAATAACGAGACCGAGAATCCGCTCTGGCACGGCGAAGTGCACACATTGAAGCGCTTCTATGAAATGCCGGAGAATGGACGTCCCGATACGAAAGACATGGTGTTTCTTTCCACTCATGAGCCGTGCTCCATGTGCTTATCGGCTATCACATGGAGTGGTTTCGACAATTTTTACTACCTTTTCAGCCATGAAGATTCACGGGATGCTTTCTCTATCCCGCATGATTTGAAGATCCTCAAGGAAGTCTTCACGCTGGAACCGGGCGGATACAACCGCGACAACGCTTTCTGGCATAGCCATTCGATTCCGAAAATGATGGCATCCTTGCCGGACGCCGATCGTTTGCGACTCCGCAAAAAGCTCGACGCGATTTTTGCGAAGTATGACGAATTGTCCGACACTTATCAGTCAAGCAAGGATGGTAACGCAATTCCTCTCAACTGATGAACAATCGTTTCTTATAGTCATACGCCTGAAATAGCCTCGTGCCAGAGGGGATGCGCGATACAGGACACCCCGTTCGCGCATTTTCCATGTCTGACAGGACGAGTATCATGACTTCTGACCACATAATATCAGCGATTGGCTTTTGCACTCCGGCAGGTGACGGCAATTTCAGCACGCTTGAAGGGGCAATCCGTAATATCGTCGAACTCGGTTCGGACGCTGTGGAATTGTCGCTTTATGGCGAGGAAATAATCTCAGGCGGCCGTCTCATTCCGCACCGCGTGGATCGCCTCGTCAATATTACCAGACAGTTTGACGTCCGTTACAGCGTCCACGGACAGATCGTTTCCAATTTCATGGATCGCGAACATCTTGAGTATCAAAAGGCAGTGGTCCGGGCGATGCTGGAACTCTGCGATCGTGTGGGAGCGGAAGTACTTGTTCATCATTCCGGCCACGCCACAATGCCTGCGCCTTCTCGCCTTCCCGACCTCGACAAGATGGAGCGGGATGCGCTCGGCGAAATGGCGGAACTGGCAAAGTCTTATGGCGTCCGCATCGCGCTGGAAAATATCTTTGCAATGAGCGATGCCGAGTATCGGCAGACACCGGCTCAGGTTGCCGAAACGGTCGCTGCGGTCAACCACTCTTCCGTCTGCGGGCTGATCGACTTCAGCCATGCTTATATTGAGTGCAGTCGTCTCGGAATCGATTGGCGTCCGCAAATTCGTGCCATGGCTCCGGTAACCGGGCATCTGCATGTTCATGACAGTTTTGGTCGCCCTTACACGATGACCAAGTTTTATCATCCTGCGGAGGCAACGGCGCTCGGTATTGGCGATCTGCATCTGCCGATCGGTTGGGGCGATATTCCGTGGGACGAGATTTTCGATGAACTGACTTTTTTGCCCGATACCTTCCTGATCATGGAAATCGGGGAAGATCGTTTCAGTACCGAGCAGGCTGATAGTCTTGCGCGTGCCCGCAAGCTCGCCGAACGAGTTAACAGCCGCCGGAAAGCCGCTTGAACGAAACAAAACAGGCCGCGTGACGAGCGCGGCCTGTTCGAGTTTTCAAATTGTTTTTATTTCCGAATTTCGCTTAGCTGCTTTTGCACCGCATCGATGACGTCGTCGCCGATCTGAGACTTGTATTTGGCGTAGATCGGCTGGGATTTTTCGAGCATGCGCGCGTGCTCTTCCGGCGAAAGCGTGTTTACTTCCAGACCCGCTTCCTTGATCTTCTCGAGTGACTTCTGGTTCAATTCACGAATGACCTTGCGTTCTACGTCGCGTCCGACAACGGCGCATTCACGCAAGGCGGCTTGTTCCTCAAGGGAATATGTGTCGAAGATCGGCTTGGAATACAGGAACAGGAACGGCGTATAGGCATGCTTGGTTTCTGTCACATATTTCTGCACTTCGTAGAATTTTGAAGTATCGATGGTGACGTAAGGATTTTCCTGCGCATCGATGGCCTTGGTTTCCAGCGCTGAGAAGATTTCACCGAAAGCCATCGGTGTGGCATTGGCACCGAAATTCTGGAATGTGTCGAGGAAGATGTTGTTCTGCATCACGCGGACTTTCATGCCGCTGAAATCTTCCCATTTGTTGACCGGATGTTTTGAGTTTGAAAGGTTTCGGAAGCCGTTTTCCCAATAGGCAAGATTGACGAGGCCGACGGCCGCGAGCTTTTCGTCCATCATTTTGCCGAAGGGGCCGTCGACGACGGCATCTGCCTCTTCATCGTTTGCGAAGAGGAATGGCAGATCGAAAACGCCAAGCGCTGGAACTATCCCGACGAGGGGCGACGACGAGGTTACCACGCCTTCCTGCACACCGGAACGCAGTGCCTGCGTTGCCTGCAAATCGCCTCCCAGAGCTCCACCCCAGAAGGCGGTTATCTTCATTTTGCCACCGGACTTTTCAGCAAGGCATTCATTCATTGCCTTGATGCCATTGCCGACTGGATGATCCTCGTTGATGCCATTGGAGACACGAATGTTGCGCTCCTGAAATTCGGCAAGAGCGGGTACGGTTAGCGCGGCCGCCATCAGGGCGGTTGTTGCCAGCATAAGCAATTTCTTCATTGAACTCTCCTCCCAGAGTTGATGTTAAACCTAATGCAGCCAGTTCATGGGTACCAGTACGAGACTTGGGAACAGAACCAGCAGGAACAGCACGATCACTTGCGAAATCAGAAATGGATTGACGCCAGCGACCACTTTTCCGAGCGGCACCTTTGAGACGCCGCTCACCACATTCAGCACGACGCCGACCGGCGGCGTGATGAGCCCGATGCTGTTGTTCATAATGAAAAGAACGCCGAAATAGGCCGGGTCGATCCCCGCCTGTTTGACAATCGGCATCAGGACTGGCGTCAGGATGAGGATCGTCGGCGTAAGGTCGAGTGCTGTTCCGACGACGAGCACAAGTATCATGATCGCAAACATCAGCAGTTTCGGACTGTCGATCAGCGGCGCGATGTAACTGCTGATTTCAGCCGGGATATTTGCTGCCGTTATCAACCATGACGACACCAGGGCCGACGCGACGAGAAACATGATGACGGATGTTGTTTTGGCAGCTCGCAAAAACACGCCGTAAAGATCGACAAATCTCAGTTCGCGATAGATGAACATGCCGACAAAAAGGGCATAGGCTGCGGCAACCACAGCCGCTTCTGTCGGTGTCATGACGCCCATACGGATGCCGCCAAGAATGATCACGGGCATGCCGAGCGCCCAAAGTGCACGTCCGGTCGCCTGCAGCCGATCTTTGCCGGATTGCTTGGGAAGCACCTTGAGATTGTCTTTTCTGACGACGATCTGCCAGGTGAAGAGTAACGCGATACCCATCATCAGACCGGGCACTATCCCGGCCATGAAAAGCTGCGTTATCGATACGTTGGCAGCAACCCCAAACACGATCATGGCCATGGATGGCGGGATAACCGGCGCGATGATGCCGCCTGCCGCCATCAGTCCCGCAGACCGGGGGATGTTGTAGCCCGCTTTCGCCATCATGGGGACTAGGATGGTTGCCAGCGCCGCAGTGTCCGCAGCGGCGGAACCCGAAACGCTGGCCATGATGATGGCTGCGAGAATGGCAACGACGCCGAGGCCGCCGCGAATATGCCCGACGCAAGCTATGGCGAAATCAATGATGCGGCGGGACAAGCCGCCGGAATTCATAAGCTCACCAGCCAGAATGAAAAACGGTATTGCCAGCAGCGTGAAGGAATCCACGCCGGCAATCATGTTCTGCGCGATGATCTGCGTGTTGAACATCCCCATGTACCACATGAGAACCACACCGCAGAACATGAGCGAGAAAGCGATCGGAACGCCGATAGCCATGGCGCTGAGAAGCGAGCCGACAAATACTACGAGCGTCATGTCGTCTACTCCATCAGATGGTCGAGCGAGTGTTCGCCCGCAAAGGTGGCAATTTCCTCATCGGTCAAACGACCGGTGACAGCGCGCAGGAAGCGCTCGGCGGCAATGATGAACATTGCGCCACCCGTGAATAACCCGACGCCGTAAACCCAGATCATTGAAAGTCCCGTGACGGGTGCGACCATGCTGGCGTTGATGTCGAACTGTTTCCAGGTGCCCCAGAAGAAAATCCCGGAACAAAGCAGGACGATCAGATAACTGATTGCCATGCAGGTAACGCGCCCTTGCCGTCCAAAGCGAGCAACGAGCGACTCGATGCCCAAATGGCTATTCTCGCGAAAGGTGAGGACGGCTCCAAGAAAAGACACCCAGACGAAAAAATAACGCGCAAGTTCTTCCGATACGGTCAGTCCAGAGTTTGCGGCGTAGCGCAAAATCACGTTGACGAAGACCATAATAGCCATGCCGGCGAGGAGGAAGACGAGAATTGCGCCAAGTATCTTGTAGAAGAAGTCTATGGCTTTCGTCATCTATGCGCCCTCAGACTTTATCGAGCAAATCGCGCGCTTGCAGGTTCTGGATCAGCGCCCTGATACCGAATGTCCATTCAGGACATTTGTCGGTCCGGTCGACCCAGTTGATGAGCCGTCCAAGCTTCGGCGTGGAAATCTCCACGCGGTCGCCGACTTCGTGGGTAAACCCTTGTCCCGCACCACGACGATCCTTCACGGGCGCGAACATGGTGCCAAGAAACAACACTGCGCCGTCCGGATACTGATGATTGCGGTTCATCATCTGTGACGCAAGATTTTCAGGATCGCGGCTGATCGCTTCCATAGGGCTTTCGCCGGTCATTTCGAAACCGTCAGCCCCATGAACCGTCAGCGACAGCTTGAGTTTGCGCAATACGTCCATAGTGAATTGGGCGTCGAACAAACGAACAAACGGGCCGATAGCGCAGGAAGCATTATTGTCCTTCGCTTTACCGAGCAGTAAAGCCGAACGACCTTCCACGTCTCGAAGATTGACGTCATTGCCAAGAGTTGCGCCGACAATACGTCCATCCGAGGCGACAACCAGGACCACCTCGGGTTCCGGGTTGTTCCATTGGGAAATGGGCAGAATGCCGACGGTAGCGCCGCATCCAACGGCCGACATCGGCTGAGATTTGGTGAAGATTTCCGCGTCGGGCCCGATACCCACTTCCAGATATTGGGACCAGAGTCCCATTTCCTGAAGAAGCGCCTTGACCTCCGCAGCCTTTTCGGAGCCTGCCACGACGCCGCGCAAATTGTCGCCGATAACCGGCGCCAGACGTTCGCGAATTTCGCGGGCTCGAGAGGGATCGCCTTTGGCCTGTTCTTCAATCACGCGTTCAAGCATGCTGTCGGCAAAGGTAACGCCTGCTGCTTTGATGGATTGCAGGTCTATGGGAGCGAGCAACTCCCCGCGATCACCGGAAAGATAATCATCCAGAGAACCGAGGTTTGGATAGCTCTCGGTATTCTCCAGTTCACTTATTAGCGAACGGCGTTCCAGAAGGCCCGAAACCGTAGCTGACAAGCTGGACAGATCGTGCACATGGCCATTTTTGACCAATACAGGACAAGGACCGTTTTCGGCTTTCGACCACACACGGCCAATCAAAACCGCTGAGTGGCTGTCTTCAGGCAGAATCAACGTTGCTTTCAGTTCACGCTTGTCTTGCACAGATATCCTCCCAATGTATGGCCGTTTCCCACGGGCCATATGTTGTCAGGATGCCTGACAACAATAGTACTATTATTAGCAGTCCAGAATTGAGTCCAGCCTTGAGACGGCTTTGAGCTCAAAAATTAGATCGATCTGTTTTTCTTCGGCCGACGGTATAGGCTTTGTCCATTTCGGAGCTGAGGGCCATGCCCAGCCCGGTACCGGGCGGAACCGTAATCATGCCGTCCTTGACTTCGGGCAGGGCGGTAACAAGATCGCGATACCATGTTTTGTAGAACGCGCGGACGCTTTCCTGAATCAGGGCATTTGGTGCGTTGAGCGATAGATGCGTCGAAGCACACAGAACGACCGGTCCGGTGCAATCATGTGGCGCGACCGGAAGATGCCAGGCTTCGGCCATAGCAGCGATCTTCCGTGCTTCAGAAAGGCCACCACACCAGCTCAAGTCAAGCATGACGACGCCGGCCACGCCTGTTTCCAGAAGATCACGAAATGCCCATCGGCTTCCTAGAGTTTCGGAGGCACAGATAGGTGCAATGCTGGCTTCTGCATAACGTTTGAGACTGCCGAGACTGTCCATCTTGATCGGGTCTTCGTGCCAGAAAGTCTTGAATGGCTTGAGTTCACGGGCAATCTGCATGGCGGGCAAGAGCTGCCACATGGAATGGAACTCGACCATGATATCCATGCGATCACCGACCGCCGCCCGGATTTTTTCAAAAGGCTGCAATGCCGCTTTGAGATCGGGTTGAGAGATATACTGCCCGCGTGTCTTTTCTGCCGCCATGTCGAATGGCCAGATTTTCATCGCCGTTATGCCTTCTTCCAGCAATGAGAGGGCAAGTTCATCGGCATGGTGCAGGAAGCCGTTCAGATCGTCGTAGCTGGCTCCGGAACCGGCCAGACCGTAGTTGCCGGATTGCTGGCCGGTAGCCTTCTTGATGTATTCGGTTCCGGCGCACGTATTATAAGTGCGGATGGATTGACGACTGAAGCCGCCGAGAAGCTGAGCGATAGGGAGATTGGCAGCTTTGCCGTATAAATCCCACAGGGCGATATCGAAAGCGGAGTTGCCACGCACTTCCGCGCCGGTTGAACGGAAACCGAGATAGCCCACAAGGTCAGAGGCCAGCAGATCGATTTGCAACGGATCGCGACCTAGAACACGCGGCGCGACATATTCGTGCAGATAGGACTCGACCGTCTCGGACATGAAAAAGGTTTCGCCGAGGCCGGTGATTCCTTCATCTGTATGAACTTCCACCCACAAAAGATTTGGCCGTTCGGCGATGCGAATGGTTTCGATTGCTGTGATCTTCATTGCACCTCCCAATGCAACTGCTTATCAGGCGCTAATCTTGAGGAACGTCGTTGAGCTTTTCGATATGAAGAAGCAGGGCGCTATGATCCTTCTCGCCTCCGCCGTCTTCAACGAAAGTCGCAAAAGCCTCTCGCACGGTCTCGGTCAACGGCAATTTCAAGGACAGGTCGCCTGCGGTCTTCAGGATCGAGTTGAGGTCTTTCAACTGAATGCGCGATGTGCCTCCTGGCTTAAAATTGCGGTCGATCATCCGTTTGCCGTGGAGTTCGAGAATGCGGCTTTCACAGAAACCTCCGCGGATGGCATCGCGGAATGCGGCACGCGACCCGCCGCCTTTTTCGACAAGAACCATTGCCTCTGCGATTGCCCCGATGGTCACGGCAACAATCTGTTGATTGGCAAGTTTTGCAAGCTGGCCGGCACCTGACGGACCCACGCGCGTGAGGCGTCCCAACGGTTTGAACACATCGGCGAGGGTGGCGATAACCGCTTCATCACCTCCGGCCATGATGGCGAGTGTACCTTCCTGTGCACCGACCACGCCCCCGGAAACCGGCGCGTCGATATGATTGACGCCCGTCGCCTCCAGACGCTTCGAATGCTCGCGCGCGAAGTCCGGCGAAATTGAACTCATGTCGATGACTATGCTGCCTTTTTTCAAGACAGCAGCGACACCTTGCTCAAAGAGGACATCACGTACCGCTGGTCCATCGGTCAGCATGGTGATGACGATATCGGCGTCCACCCCCGCCTTTGCGGCGGTTTGAGCGAGCTTGGCACCTTTTTCCACAAGGGGGGCAGACTTGGCGCTGTTCCGGTTCCAGACCGTTACGTCGAAGCCTGCATCCAGAAGCCGACCGGCCATTGGTGCGCCCATCAGGCCGGTACCGAGAAAAGCGATCCTGCATTTCAAAGCTTGCCTCCCATTTCATCTTCGATGTGAACGCGAATGATCTCATCAAAGGAGGTTTCGGCGGTGAAGCCAAGGGCCTGTGCGCGTTTAGCCTCGAAACCGGGCGCCCACCCTGCGACCATGCGCATGATCATTTCATCTGGCTCGCGTCGGATGAGTCGGACGGCCTTATCGCCAGCAACGCGGCGCAACGCCTCAATCTGCTCACCGACGGTGGCGCTGAGACCAGGCATGGAAAGATTGCGACGCGCACCGACCGCTTCCGTATCGATAGTGGCTCCATGAATCAGAAAGCCCACCGCTGAGCGCGGCGAAGCATGCCAGTGCCGAACCTCTTCAGGAACAGGTAATATGGCTTCCTGACCGGAGAGCGGTTCGCGCAATATACTGGAGAAAAAGCCGGATGCAGCCTTGTTCGGTTTGCCCGGCCTTATGCAGATCGTCGGCAGGCGGATGCCGATACCGTCGAAGAAGCCGCGTCGCGTATAGTCGGACAAAAGAAGTTCGCTGATTGCCTTCTGCGTGCCGTAACTGGTCAACGGCGTCGTATGAAATTCATCCGGGATCGGATAGGGCAGCGGAGCGCCAAAAACGGCGATGGAGGATGTGAAGACCACACGAGGCTTATAGCCATCGGCAACGTGCGCAAGTCTGATTGCATCGAACAGATAACGTGTGCCGTCCAGATTAATTCGATATCCTTTGTCGAAATCCATCTCTGCTTCACCGGACACGATTGCCGCTAGGTGAAAGATGACATCAGGCCGTCCTGATACGATCTTCTGCGCGGTTTCCTTGGTGGATATATCCGCAGCCAAAGTGTCGACCGATCCTGCGAAGCCGACTGGAGGTTCTGCGGCGACGATATCGACAAGCGTGAGCTTCTCTACGGGGATATCCCCGAGACGGCCATCGTTGGAAAGGCGCTGCGCTAATTTGCGGCCCACCATGCCAGCGGCGCCGATGATTGCGATATGCATCCAGAAATCTCCTCCCTGCCTTGCAGCCACTGACACTCAAATGATGCAGACTTGGCTGTGGAACAACACTTATCCAATCTCCCGCAGATTCATGTTGTAGGGTTGTCTGATAACCTTATATGTAAGCGTTGGAAACAGTTTTCTCCGTTCTGTCCAAGGAATGAAACGGAAAAGCCCGCCGCATCTGAAAAACTGTCGTACTCCTGCGACAGCGCATTGCACTTCGATAAAGCCAAGAGGATATCATGTACGTTACGGGGGACAGGGCGGGAAACAAGCAGGACGGTCTCGTCGCTCTTTTGGGTGGCGATCTGGTTATGACCGAACAAAATGACATGTCTGGCTATTGTCGTGACTGGCCGGGGGATGTGGAAAATGCGGCGGTTGCGGTGATCCGTCCGCGTTCGACAGCGGATGTTTCCGCCGCGGTCAAAGCCTGCGCTTCCCTGGGATTGTCTATCATTCCGCAAGGCGGAAATACCGGTCTCGTGCAGGGTGGCGTACCGGATGGCCGGGACAATCTCGTCATTTTGAGTCTTGAGCGGATGAACCGCATTCGGAAAATAGATCCGGATGATTTTTCAGCGGTTGTCGATGCGGGTTGCATTCTCTCGGAACTGAAAGACAAACTGGCAACCGAAGGAATGTTTTTTCCGCTGGCGCTTGGTGCGCAGGGAAGCTGTCGTATCGGGGGAAATGTCAGCACCAATGCCGGCGGCATCAATGTGTTGCGCTATGGCATGACCCGCGAGTTGATACTGGGGCTGGAGGTCGTTCTGCCTGACAGTACTATATTCAACGGTCTTTCGACGCTGAGAAAAGACAATGGCGGCATTGATCTGAAACAGCTTTTTATCGGTGCGGAAGGCATTCTTGGAATAGTAACCGGCGTCGCAATCAAACTGATGCCCTTGCCGGACAAGGTGGAAACTGCGCTGCTTGGGCTCAATTCCCTTGAAGATGCCATTGCGCTTTATCGGCGGGCACGGGTGCAGTGCTGTGATCTGATGTCGGCATTCGAGTTCATGCCTCCGGTGGCTTTTACACTGGCACAAGAGGCGATGCCGGAACTCGCCACGCCGCTGGGGCAATATCCGGCCTATGTCTTGATGGAGATTTCAGGCTCGGGACTGGTCGATATAGCGTCACTGATGGAGCAGTTTCTTGCAGGAGCAATGGAAGATGGCCTCGTTCTTGACGGGACCATCGCGTCCTCGCGGGCACAAGGTCAAAATCTCTGGATGTTTCGCGAGGCGATGAATGAAGGGCAGGCGCTGCGTGGCAAGCATCTGCGCACTGACATATCGGTTTCATTGTCGAAACTGGCATCGTTCGTCGATGAAGCTGAAAGGGAACTGGCCAAGGTTCTTCCTGATTGTCTCGCGGTTTCCTATGGACATGTCGGGGACGGCAATGTGCATCTCAATGTCATCCCGGAAAGCAATCTCGATGTTGCTGCGAAAGACGCGAAGATCAAGCTTGCGAAGGAAACGATCAATGCTGTTCTGGATCGTTATGCAGGCAGCATTAGCGCGGAACACGGCATTGGTCGCCTGAAAAGGGACGATTTCGAGAAGCGTATTGACCCTGCACGGCGAAAGCTGCTTGAAGGTCTCAAACAGGTAATCGATCCGGACAACATCATGAATCCGGGCTGCCAGCTTTCGCTTGACTCTTCAAAAGGCTGACGACACATCAATTGCACAGGCAATCAGGGAGACTTTATCATTTTGTTTGGTGAAATCAGGCGCAATGAGCAACTCCCTGGACGCATCGCTTCCGAAATCACGCGGCAGATCGGTGAAGGTACTCTCTTGCCGGGGCAAAAGCTGCCGACAGAACATAATCTGGCTCAGAGCTTCGGAGTTAGCCGCTCGGTTGTACGTGAAGCGATAGCCCAGTTGCGCAACGAGGGTCTGGTTGAAACCCGACAGGGTGTCGGGGCTTTCGTGACAGAACCCGACAGGAGACACGCCCTCCGGATAGAGCCAGAAACACTTGCCAATCGCGAAAATTTCCGCAGCCTGTTCCAGTTACGAATGGCACTCGAAATTGAAGCGGCGGGATTAGCGGCGGTTCATCATGATGAACATGACATGATGCAACTCAACGAAGCGCTCGCAGAAATGAGCGGTTCAAAAAAATGGACCGATACGGGTATAGCTGCCGATCTGGCTTTTCATCGGGCGCTCGCTTCTGCAACTCACAATGAGTATTTTCCGTTGGTCCTAGGCTTCATTGCCGAACGCATCAATCAGGCAATCAACGCAGCGCGTGCGCGGGCCGTGCTCGAGCAGATTGTCGAGATCACCATTGATGAGCATACCGCAATCAGGGACGCCGTTCATTCGCGGGATCCGTTGCAGGCACGCGAAGTGATGCGCCACCACATCGTGCAGGCAGCAAGCCGAGTCGGCCTCAAGCTGGAAACTTTTTGATGGCTTCTTCTTTCGGGCTTTTCAATCTGGAAGGGCGCATTGCGCTGATCACGGGTTCCAGTCAGGGCATTGGTTTTGCCCTGGCGCGAGGGCTTGCGGAACATGGTGCAACGGTGATCATCAATGGCCGTGACCGGGGCAAGGTGGATCAGGCTGTCACCCTGCTGGAGGATGATGGACATAAGGTCTTTGCATCTGCCTTCGATGTGACGAATGCCGCGGAAGTCCGCGCCGCCATTGAGATGATTGAAGAGGAAATCGACGCACTCGATATTCTGGTCAATAACGCCGGGATGCAGTACCGCGCACCGCTTGAGGATTTCCCTATCGAGAAATGGCAGCAGCTTCTGGAAACCAACATCTCCAGCGCTTTTTATGCCGGGCAGGCGGCTGCGCGCCATATGATCGCGCGAGGACGCGGCAAGATAATCAACATTGCTTCGGTTCAAAGTGAACTGGCGCGTCCTTCGATTGCGCCTTATACCGCGACAAAGGGAGCTATCCGTAACCTGACCCGCGGTATGGCCACCGATTGGGCCAGACATGGCTTGCAGGTCAATGCGATTGCACCCGGCTATTTCAAGACGCCGCTGAATCAGGCATTGGTTGATGACCCCGAATTTACGGCTTGGCTGGAAAAAAGGACGCCGGCGGGCCGCTGGGGGAATGTGGAAGAATTGGTCGGTGCCGCCGTATTCCTGAGCAGCGATGCTTCCACTTTTGTGAACGGACAGGTCTTGCATGTCGATGGCGGCATGACCGCAAGCGTATGAGGAATTGATGCTGCGTATCATCGTGATGGGTGTTTCGGGTTCCGGAAAATCGACGGTCGGGGAGAAGATTGCAGATGCTTTGAAGCTTCCGTTTCTCGAAGGCGACTCTCTTCATCCAAAGTCGAACGTCGATAAGATGTCGGCAGGCATCCCCTTGCAGGACGAGGATCGCTGGCCCTGGCTCGATAAAGTCGGAGAACGTCTTGCAGCCTCGAGCGACGGGATTGTGATATCCTGTTCCGCATTGAAGAAGAGCTATCGGGATCGCCTCCGCACCGCAGCGGATGCGCCTGTCCTTTTTGTTTTTCTGGACGGCAGTTTTGAAGTCTTGCATGAGCATATGGGGCATCGCACAGGCCATTTCATGCCGGTAACGATGCTGGAAAGCCAGATTGCTACACTTGAAAGCCCGGTCGGAGAGCCGTTGGTATTCCGAGCAGATGTTGCCGAGAGCGTGGAAAAGATCGTTTCCGATAGCCTCGAATGGATAGATTCAGTTCAGCGTTAGCGTTATTTCAACGGCCAGAAGAACATCAGTGTGGGTACCGTTACAATCGCGATGATGATGGATAACGGCAACCCAAGACGCGGATAATCGCTGAATTTGTAGCCGCCCGGTCCCATCACCAGCGTATTGCACTGATGACCGATCGGGGTGAGAAAATCGCACCCCGCACCGATCGCGACTGCCATAAGGAACGCTTCAGGCTTGAAACCGAGCCCAGAAGCAAAGCTTGTCGCGATTGGAGCCATGACGAGGACCGTCGCGGCATTGTTGAGAAATGGCGTCACCATCATCGCTGCCACAAGAATGAGCGTCAAAGCACCGGCCGGTGGTAATTGATGGCCGATTGTGGCAAGTCCCTCTGCTATGAGATCAGTGCCCCCGGTCGTCCTCAGTGCATCGGAAACCGGAATGAGCGCAGCCAGCATGACCAGAATTGGGCCATCAATCTCGTCATAGACCTCGTTGAGAGGTATGACCTTGAACAGAAGCATAGCAACGGCAGCCGCAAAGAAAGCCACCGCAACCGGTACGAGGCTTAAAGCGGTCGCACCGATGGCGGCAATCAGAATGGCGAGCGGGATCAATCCGCGCCGGACACTGCCGAGCATCAACTTGCGGCGGGCGAGTGGCAGCAATTCAAACTCGGGCAGGAAGGTTGATAGATTTGCCTGTCTGCCTTGCAGGACGATTACATCGCCGAAGCGCAGTATAACTTCGCTGAGGCGCTCGGTAATCCGCTCCCCTGGACGACTGACAGCCAGAAGATTCAGATCATACCGCGCGAAAAGGGCGAGTCTCTGGGCCGTCAGTCCGATGAGACGCGAATTTTTTCCAATAACAGCTTCGACGGCTTCGATGTCGGTCGAACCGCTGGTCTCGGAAGGATTGCGGTTCTCGGAGAGGGTGAGCTTTCCCGCACTTATGATCGCATCAAGCGCCTTTGGGTCGCCTTCAAGTAGCACTACATCGCCTTCATTCAGGACGGTGTCGGGAAGCGGCGTCAATCGCTGTTCCTTGCGTACGATGGAGGTTACCATCGCTTCGCCTTCAGCAGCCTTGATGAGATCAGTCACGCGCTTGCCGATCATTGTCGAGGTTTTTGTGATGCGCGCTTCGGAAGCATAATTCTTGATCTTGATTGCTTCATCCAGCGAAACATTTTCGCGCGTGCGTTGCGGGACGAGCCAGTAAAAAAGAACCAGATAGATTAGCCCCACGGCTGAAAGCACGGCGCCGACGGGCGTGAAGTCGAACATGGTGAAGGGCTCCCCCACCATTTCGCCGCGAATGCGAGAAACGACGATATTGGGCGAAGTACCCACCTGAGTCATCAAACCGCCGAGCAGCGCGCCAAACGCCATAGGCATGAGAAACGTTGAGGGGGAAACATTGGAGCGGCGTGCGAATTGAAAAGCGACCGGGATCATGATGGCCAACGCACCGACGTTTTTCACAAAGGCGGAGAGCACGGTGACGACCGCGACCAACACGGCCAGCTGTAATCTTACACTGCTGATCTCCGGCAGGAAACGCTGCACTGCCGCCTGCATGAGACCGGAACGTGCGACGCCTGCGCTAACCACCAGCGCACTGCCCACGATGATGACAATGTCGTCGCTAAACCCCGAAAATGCGTGATCGAATGGGACAACGCCAACAGCTATCGCTAAGAGAAGTGCGCAGAGCGCGACGACATCATAACGGAATTTGCCCCAGATAAACGCCCCCATCATAAGTATGATCACTGCGAAGGAGAGTATCTGCTGATGCGTCATCTATCGGAATTTCCTCACAGGCGGAAAAATATTCCATTCTGTGTAGCCGATAAATTCTAAAACAGAAATCGATTATTATAGCGGGTTGCGACCTTCGACGGACGCAACCCGTCAGAGTGTCAATCGTTCAGGCGCTGGCCGTCCCTGCCAAAAACATGGACATTTTCTGCGGATGCGCCAACCCTCACGGTCTGGTCTATATTATGGGCCGAGCGCCCGGCAACGCGGAAGATAAGTGGCTTGCCGTCAGGCAAAGCAGCGTGAATATAGCTTTCTGCACCGACGAGTTCGACCGCTTCGATACGGACGGTCGTATTGAAACCATCAGCATCGGGCGCGCCATCTTCGAGAATGTGGACATCTTCCGGGCGAACACCGATGGTGAAATTTCCTGCGGGTGTCTTCACCGCACTGCCGGTCGTCCAGCCGACGGTTTCTGCACTTGGCAGCAAGTTCATGGACGGAGAGCCGATAAACGTTGCGACGAATGTGGAGGCCGGTTTTTCATAAAGTTCGATCGGTGTGCCGACCTGTTCGATACGACCTGCATTCAGCACAACGAGACGGTCTGCCATGGTCATGGCCTCCATCTGGTCATGGGTGACATAAACGCTCGTGGTGCCGAGCGAACGTTGCAGACGCTTGATCTCGACACGCATCTGCACGCGCAGTTTCGCATCGAGGTTAGAAAGCGGTTCGTCGAAGAGAAATGCCGCCGGTTCGCGGACGATGGCTCGGCCCATGGCTACACGCTGGCGCTGGCCACCGGAGAGCTGGCGCGGCTTACGCTCCAGAAACTGCTCGATTTCAAGGGCTTTGGCAGCCTTTGCGATGCGACGTTCGATCTCGTCTTTCGGTGTCTTGCGGTTTTTCAGGCCATAAGCGAGGTTTTCCCGTACCGTCATATGCGGATAGAGCGCATAATTCTGGAACACCATGGCAATATCGCGCTCAGCGGGCTCAGCATCGTTGACCACGCGGGCGCCGATGGAGATGGTGCCAGATGTAATGCCTTCCAATCCGGCTATCATGCGCAGCAGCGTGGATTTACCGCAGCCGGAGGGACCTACCAGCACCACGAATTCCCCGTCATCGATCTCCAGCGATACGCCTTTGATGACTTCAACATTGCCGCCATAGCTCTTGCGGACGTTATCAAGAACGATTTTGCTCATTACTTTTCCGTTTCAACGAGACCTTTGACGAACCAGCGCTGCATCAGCACCACAACGAGGATCGGCGGAATGATAGCCAGAATGGCTGTTACCATGACGTAGTTCCAGGGAGTGGAAGCGTCAGCCCAGTCGACCATGCGACGCAGGCCAATGATGATTGTGTTCATCTTTGCATCATTGGTAACGAGCAGCGGCCACAGATACTGGGTCCATCCGTAGATGAAGAGAATGACGAAAAGCGCTGCGATATTCGTCTTCGAAAGCGGAAGCAGGATATCCCGCATGAAACGGAAAGGTCCGGCATTGTCGATACGTGCTGCTTCCACCAGCTCACCTGGAATTGTGAGGAAGAACTGACGGAACAGGAATGTCGCCGTCGCAGATGCCATCAGCGGCAGCGTAAGCCCGGCATAGGTGTCGATCATGCCGAGGTCCACGATTACCTTGTAGGTGGGCAGAATGCGCACTTCCACGGGCAACATCAGCGTGACGAAGATCATCCAGAAGAAGAACATACGCATCGGAAAGCGGAAGAACACAATCGCGAAGGCGGACATGAACGAGATAATGATCTTGCCGACTGCGATGGCCATAGCAACCACGAACGAGTTCCAAAGCAGCCTTTCGAGACTGACGCCGACGACACGTTCAACGCCGCCGAAGATGGCTTCGCCATAGTTTTCTATGAAATGATCGCCGGGCAGAAGCGAGATTGGCGGGCGGATGATCTGGGTCGAAGTCATCGTCGAAGCGACGAATGTATAGTAGATGGGAAAGGCGACGATTATGATGCCAAGGATGAGGATCAGGTGACCGATTAGGTTTGAGATTGGGCGTTTTTCTATCATTGTCGCCACCCTCACGAATAATGCACGCGCTTCTCGACGAAGCGGAACTGGAAGGCGGTCAAGGCAATCACGATTGCCATCAGAATGACGGACTGTGCAGAAGACGAACCGAGGTTCAGATTGACGAAGCCGTCATTGTAAACCTTGTAGACCAGCGTTTCGGTCGCTCTGGCAGGGCCACCTCCCGTCACGGCATGGATGATGCCGAACGTGTCGAAGAATGCATAGACGGTGTTTACGACCAAGAGGAAGAACGACGTCGGTGCGAGCAAAGGAAATACGATGGACCAGAATCTCCGCGATCCCCGGGCACCATCGATAGCGGCTGCTTCGATCAAAGATTTAGGGATTGCCTGTAAACCTGCAACAAAGAACAGGAAATTGTAGGAAATCTGTTTCCAGGCGGCAGCAACGACGACGAGGCCCATAGCCTGATTGCCATCCAGTAGCGGGTCCCATGCGAAGCCATTGCGGCGCAGGATATAGGCGAAAGTGCCCATCGCCGGATTAAACATGAAAAGCCACAGCATGCCGGCCACGGCGGGTGCCACGGCATATGGCCAGATGAGGAGCGTACGATAAAATGTTTTACCGCGAATAACGCGGTCTGCAGCGGTCGCAAGCAACAGCGCTGCGCCCATCGCGAGCAGAGCGGTCAGGATATTGAAAACAATCGTCACTCTGAATGAGTGCAGATAGTTGGGATCGGCCAGAACACTTGTGAAGTTGGCCAGACCCACGAAGGTGGATTTGAGCCCGAATGCATCTTCACGCATGAAGGACTGATAAATCGCCTGACTGGCTGGCCAGAAGAAAAACACCACAGTCAGGATGATCTGCGGGGCCAGCAGGAAATAGGGCAGAATTTTATTTGGAAAGGTTACTTTCTGCACGGGGAGCTTCCTCGTGGGATAACAACGCCGCCTGCCACAAAAGGCAGGCGGCGTTGTGTCAATGTGATCGTTTACTGAGCTGCGGCAATCGCGTCGTTGGCACGCTTGACGCCGTTCTCAAGTGCTGTTTTCGCGTCCTGCTTGCCGCCGAGCATGGCTTCGAACTCTTCATTCAGGATATCGCGGACCTGTGGCAGGTTAATGAGGCGCACACCCTTTGAGTTTTCGGTCGGGGCCCTGCCCATCATCTGGAGAATAGGCGTTTCGCGGCCCGGGTTCTTTTCGTAGAAATCCGACTTCTTGGTTTCCTCGTAAGCAGCGAGCGTCACTGGCAGATAACCCGACTTCTCGTGCAGCTTGACCTGAATTTTGGTCTGGGAGAGGAAGTTGAAGAATTCTGCAACGCCCTTGTACTGTTCGTCGCTAAGACCGGCGAAAACCCAAAGGGCCGCACCGCCAGGAATCGTATTTTGCGGGCCGTGACCTTCATAATAAGGCAACTGGCCGATGCCGTAATTGATGCCCGACTTCACGACATCTCCAAGGCCGCCCGAGGATTCGGTAAGCATCGCGCACTCACCTGAAGTGAAAAGCTGCTTGGCTTCCGACGTACGACCGCCGTAGCGGAACGTGCCGTCCTTTGCGAGGTCGGCAATCGACTGGAAATGCTGAATGTAAAGCGGAGAATTGATCTCGAGCTTTACATCGGTGCCGCCGAGACCGTTTTCGTTGGTGCCATAAGGAACGTTATTCCAGGCCGCAAAGTTTTCGGTCTGAATCCAGGTCAGCCATGTCGAAGTAAAGCCGCACGCTGCCGCACCACTGGACTTGATCTTCTTGGCCGCTTCAAAAACTTCCGGCCAGGTCTTTGGCGGATTGTTTTCATCGAGACCGGCCTTCTTGAAGGCGTCCTTGTTGTAATAGAGGATCGGCGACGAGGAGTTATATGGGAAGGACAGCATGGTGCCATCGGGCTTTGAGTAATAAGCGACGATGCCGGGCAGGTACTGCGACTTATCGAACTTGAAACCACCCTTTTCCAGCACTTCGGCAGCCGGCACTACAGCACCTCCGGCAGCCATCATTACACCGCTGCCGGCATCGAAGACCTGCAGAATTGCAGGGGGCTGCTTGGAGCGGAACGCGGCAATACCGGCATTCAGCGTTTCGGGATAGGTTCCCTTGTAAACCGGAACGATCTTATATTCGCTCTGGCTTTCGTTGAACTCTTTCGAGAGTTCGTTGACCATTTCGTTGTTGGCACCGGTCATGCCGTGCCACCACGCCAGTTCCGTCTGGGCGAATGCCTGCGAACCGATGGTGAGGGCGAGGGCGCTCGTCAGCGCCGAAGTCGTGATCAGACGGATAAGCATGTTTCCTCCTCGAGTGTGAGATTGCGTGAACATTCGAGCTCCTTTAGGGGGGCTCAAAGTTCCGACATCTGCGATATATTCATTGCACTTATATGAATGCAATTTTTTGCAAAGGATCAACCTTCGATTCTTCCAATGGCAGAATAAATCCGAAAACGATAGCATTCGAAATGAAAAAAAGCGAAAGGCAAGTGATAATCGTGGGGAGAACATGTGCACAATGAAGCCGTCGGAAACGCTGCCCGATGGCATTTGAGCACGGTGATTGCCTGTTCGCTGCCCCGGCGGATTGACCAACGTGCAAGTCTGAATTGAATATACCTCCTCGAATCTGGCCGACGGGTTGCTGAAATCCTATCAACCAGGCCGGACATTGATCAGTTTGCAGACGGGTGAGCTTATGCCGAGTGATGATCGCAGGAAAAGTCGCGTTACGCTTTTGGATGTGGCGCGCCACGCCAATGTATCGCGTGCGACGGCTTCACTGGTCATTCGCAAAAGTCCGCTGGTGGGGGCAGCGACACGCGAGAAGGTGGAAAAAGCCCTGCAGGAGTTGGGTTATGTCTATAATATGGGCGCAGCCAGTCTCCGGGCGGAGAGGTCGAATACGGTGGGCGTCATCGTGCCGACCCTCGGCAACCCGTTTTACGGTGAATTGCTTTCTGGAATAGACAGTGTTGTAGGTGAAGCTGGGCTGGTCGTTCTTCTTGCAAACAGCCACGAGAATTTTGCCAATCAAACCACCCTCATGCAGCGTATGCGCGAGCATGGTGTCGATGGCGTGATTGTATCGCTGACGGCAGAAACGGCTCCCGAATTCATCGAGCAGTTTGTGGACTGGGGGCTGCCGGTCGTTCAGGTATTGCGTCATGTGACGGACCGAATTGACTACGCAGGCGTGGATTATGCGGGCGGCATGCGGCAGGCAGTCAATTATCTGGCCCGGTTGGGGCATAGGACGATCGCCTTTGCCGTGCATGGGCCGGTCCATTCCGCATATCGCGAACGTGTCGAAGGATTCCGGGATGCGATGGAGCAACAAGGCCTCGATCCCGGTTTGATCGTTCGCTTGCCATACACGATGCCGGAAATCGCCAAAGCGGCCCCGCTACTCTTTCAGGCGGGAAAAGCGCCGACAGCGGCGATCTGTTTCAATGACGTGGTTGCGCTGGGGCTTTCAGCGGGTCTTTATGACTGTGGGAGGAAAGTTGGTGACGACTTCTCTCTGATCGGCTTCGATGATGTAAGCGACGCGGAGGCGACACGGCCCCGCTTGAGTTCAGTGTCAACGCGACCGGTTGCAGTGGGCCAGAACGCCGCCAGGCTGCTTCTTTCCCGGCTGGCAAGTCCGGAAAAGCAGGCCGAGCGGATCGTGAGCGAGACATATTTGCAGGTGAGGCAGTCCTGTGTACCGTTAAAAGCGCCAGTCATCTAATCCGAATTAATGATTGACGAGCGGCATCAAACCCAATTAGATCGATCTAAATTTGTTGCCGACAGGAGGAAAAGTCGGCATAGTCCGTGTACCGGGAGGTTCGGCATTGTATAATTTCAACTTCGCGCCCGTTTTCGCGTCGATGGATAAGCTGCTTGTCGGTGCGTGGCAGACAATTGAGCTCTCGTGCGCTGCGATGGTGTTAGGCTTGATTGTCTCGATTATCTGCGCCGTCGGTAAGACATCCGGACCCAAACCGGTACGCTTCGTCATCGATGCCTATATCGAAATCATCCGCAACACACCGTTTCTGGTGCAGATTTTCTTTATCTTCTTTGGATTGCCTTCTGCTGGTTTGCGCCTGTCGCCCAATAGTGCTGCGCTTCTCGCACTGATCGTGAATTTCGGGGCCTACGGCACGGAGATTATTCGGGCGGGTATTGAATCTATTCATAAAGGTCAGGTGGAAGCTGGGACAGCGCTTGGTCTCTCCAGGCTTCAGGTATTCCGCTATGTCATCATGAAGCCAGCCTTGCGGACGGTCTATCCATCGCTCACCAGTCAGTTCATTTATCTGATGCTGACTTCGAGTGTTGTATCCGTCATTTCCGCCAATGAGCTTGCGGCTGCGGGTAACGATTTGCAGTCGGCGACCTTTGCGAGCTTTGAGGTCTATATCGTTATCACGCTCATGTATCTCGTCATGTCCATCGGTTTCTCTGCCGTCTTCGCGTTGATCGAGAAGGTGGCCTTCAAATACCCGTTGAGCCGATAGGAGCAGGCCATGATCAGACCTTTTGGCTGGAACGAATTTCTCATCATCGTTTATGCAGCGCAATGGACCATTGCTCTTTCCGCCATTGCCTTTGTGGGCGGCGGTATTGGAGGGCTGCTGGTTGCGCTGATGCGCGTCTCGGATGCCCGCGTCCCGCGTTTCATTGCGCTCGGCTTCATAAGGCTGTTTCAGGGCACACCGCTTCTGATGCAGCTGTTTCTGGTCTTTTTCGGTCTCAATATTTTCGGACTGGGCATCAATCCGTGGATCGCTGCAACAATTGCACTGACTTTGCATGCGAGCGCTTTTCTGGGCGAGATCTGGCGCGGCTGTATTGATGCTGTGCCGCCCGGTCAGCGCGAAGCCGCAACTGCCTTGGGGCTGCGTTACTATAATCGTATGCGCTATGTGATCCTGCCGCAGGCTGCGCGCATTTCCGTTGCGCCAACGGTGGGGTTTCTCGTGCAGCTCATCAAGGGAACGTCTCTTGCTGCGATCATTGGCTTTACGGAACTGACACGCCAAGGTCAGATCATCAACAACGCGACATTCAGCCCGTTCATGGTGTTTGGCACCGTGGCTGCTATCTATTTTGTCCTGTGCTGGCCGCTATCCATTCTCGCGCGCCGCATGGAAGCGAGGTTTTCTCGTGCTACGGCTCGGTAATCGGGGGGCTGGGGAAGACAATGGGCATTTCCGGCCTGCTGCGAGACATGGCTGCGGCAGGAAATGCTCCGAAAAATAAGAAACGGTGCCGGCGAGGAGACCGGCCCTTGATAGGGAAGGAATAAAAATGAATATCACCAGACGTTTGGCTATGGCCTTCATTGGTGCGGGAGCTCTCGCGACCGTGCTGGCACCTGCAGCATTTGCGCAGACTGTTGACGGCATCAAGTCCGCCGGGAAAATCAAGATCGGTATGCTGGTCGATTTTCCACCTTTCGGCATCATGAATACCAGCAATGAACCGGATGGCTATGACGCTGACGTGGCAAAGCTGCTGGCGAAGGAGATCGGTGTCGAGGCTCAGATTGTTCCGGTTACCGGTCCGAACCGGATTCCCTATCTGCAGAGCGGTCAGGTCGATGTCCTGGTTGCTTCGCTGGGCATCACGGAGGAGCGCGCCAAGAGCGTGGATTTCTCCCAGCCTTATGCGGGCATTTCAATTGGTGTATTCGGACCGAAGGATATTGCGGTTGCGAAGCCGGAGGATCTTTCGGGCAAGACCATCGGCGTCGCGCGGGCTTCGA
Organism: Brucella intermedia LMG 3301; assembly: GCF_000182645.1. NCBI lineage: Bacteria > Pseudomonadati > Pseudomonadota > Alphaproteobacteria > Hyphomicrobiales > Brucellaceae > Brucella > Brucella intermedia. Next base: position 850,366 of record NZ_ACQA01000002.1, on the reverse strand, counting down.
CGCAGGATACGGCAGTTACCAAGGTTGCGCCGCAGGATGCCAACATTCGCCGCTTCGACGACGACGCAAGCGCAGTGCAGGCTTTGCTTTCCGGTCAGGTTGAACTGATCGGTCTATCCAACGTTGTGGCGGCTGAGATCGAAAAGGCTGCTCCGGGCCGCTACGAACAGAAAATCCAGCTCAGCCAGCAGGTACAGGGCATCGCTGTTCGCAAGGGCTCGGCCGAAATGCTGGAATTCGTCAACAAGTTCATCGAAAAGGCGAAGAGCGACGGTGAACTGAACAAGATCCATGAGAAGTGGCTTGGCGCGCCGCTGCCGGATTTTGTTTCCCAGGCAAAGTAAGCTCCTGAATTCCGCCTTGCCCGTCCTCAGGCGGGCATGGCGATCCAGTCCACGAAAGTGAGTTTCTCGACATGAACCAGACGGCTCAGGGAACGACAAACCAGATGCAGCACGATGCTTCTGGTGCGGCAGTGCTTATGCAAGGGGTGAACAAGTGGTACGGCACGTACCATGCGCTCCGAAATATCAATCTGACTGTATCCCGCGGCGAACGTATCGTTATTTGCGGCCCGTCTGGTTCGGGAAAGTCTACTCTCATCCGCTGCATCAATCAGTTGGAGACCATTCAGGAGGGCCGTATCATCGTTGATGGCCACGACCTGACTGCTGGTGGAAAGAATGTAGATATCGTGCGGCAGGAAACCGGTATGGTTTTCCAGCAGTTCAATCTCTTTCCGCATATGACTGTTCTTGAGAATTGCACGTTGGCGCCGATGAAGGTGCGGGGCATCTCGAAGCCGGAGGCCGAAAAGACAGCGCGCAAATATCTGGAGCGCGTCCGCATTCCCGAACAGGCGGACAAGTATCCGGCCCAGCTTTCCGGCGGACAGCAACAGCGCGTGGCTATTGCCCGTGCGCTCTGCATGAATCCCAAGATCATGCTTTTCGATGAACCGACTTCGGCGCTCGATCCAGAAATGGTCAAGGAAGTTCTGGATACCATGATCGATCTCGCGAAAGAGGGCATGACCATGCTGTGCGTTACGCATGAAATGGGCTTTGCGCGGCAGGTCGCAGACCGCGTCATTTTCATGGATCAGGGGCAAATTCTCGAAATGGCGGAACCGGAAGAGTTTTTCGGTAATCCGAAACACGAGCGCACAAAGGCATTCATTGGCCAGATTTCCTGATTGTCTCCAATAATTTAGTAATGGAGTTTGAAGTGACGAACGAAGTTCTGCTCATCGAGCCTATGATGCCGTTGATCGAAGAGCGACTGGACGCGGCTTACAAGGTTCTTCGCCTGTATAAACCGGAGGACAGTGGGGCTATCGATGCGGCCCTCGGCACCATACGTGCTGTCGTCACTGGGGGCGGAACAGGGCTCTCCAACGAGTGGATGGAACGTTTGCCGTCACTTGGCCTGATCGCCATTAACGGTGTGGGAACAGACAAGGTTGACCTCGCTTTTTCACGTGGTCGCAACGTCCATGTCAGCACCACGCCGGGCGTTCTGACGGACGATGTCGCTGACACCGGCATTGCCCTCATGCTCGCGGTAATGCGCCATGTCGTTGCGGGCGATCGGTTCGTAAGGGAAGGTAGATGGGCTCGCCGGGAGGCTTTCTCTCTCGGGATAAGCCCGAAAGGCAAGCGGGTCGGCGTCCTGGGGCTTGGCCAGATTGGCAAATCGTTTGCGCGGCGCGCGGAAGCATTTGGCATGGAAGTGCATTACTGGAACCGTTCGCCTGTCGCAGACACCGGTTGGGTCGCACACGCCACGCCTGTGGAACTTGCGCAGCAAAGCGACGTGCTCGCAGTGTGCGTTGCAGCCAACCCTGCCACGGCAAATATCGTGAATGCGGATGTTCTGGCGGCACTTGGAAACAAAGGCTATCTGGTCAATGTAGCCCGAGGCAGTGTCGTTGACGAAGATGCGCTTCTGGAAGCGTTGAACAACGGAACCATTGCTGGTGCCGGCCTTGATGTTTTCGTCAATGAACCGACGATCAGAGCGGATTTTCTGACCGCGCCAAACACGGTGCTGATGCCGCATCAGGGCAGCGCAACGGTCGAAACCCGTGTTGGAATGGGCGAACTGGTGCTCGCCAATCTCGCAGCATATTTTTCCGGTGATGTTCCGCCGACCAAGGTAAACTGAGTTATTATCCATGATTGTCAGACAGGCCTTTTTTGAAGGCGCTATTCATGCTGGGCGCGAGGATGCGTTCAAAGCTTATGTCGCCGATATCCTCATGCCGATGTGGCTCTCCTTTCCCGGTATCAGGGAAGTGCGCGTTCTTTACGCTGTCGAACGCGATGAAGGTGCTCCGGCTTACCCGATGGTGCTTTGGACCAAGTATGACAGCAGGGAGGCTCTGGCGGAGGCGCTCGCGTCATCTGTGCGATATGAAAGCCGGGAGGCGACAAAGGGCCTCCTCGAAATGTTCGATGGTCATATCCATCATCACGTCTTCGATCTCACCCTCGAAGGGTGAGGTCGCGTCTATTCAGCAGCCTCAAGCGCCCCACGTCCGCTCAAGGACATTGATCCAGTTGCCATGGGCCAGCTTGACGATGGAGGCATCGTCGTAGCCGTGCTTGCGGAATGCTTCTATGACCAGCTGGAGATCGCCTACGTCGCGGAGCGTCGACGAAATCGTGGTGCCATCAAAATCGGAACCGAGCGCCAGATGGTCGATCCCGATGCGATCGACAATGTAATCGGCGTGACGAACGATCTCGGATAGATCGGTATCAGGATCGCGCTTTCCGTCTTCGCGCAGGAATGACACGCCGAAGTTGAGCCCAACAAGACCGCCCGTATCGCGAATGGCATCCAGTTGCCTGTCCGTCAGGTTGCGGCTTTGCTGGCAAAGCGCGTGCGCATTGGAGTGCGAGGCCACGAGCGGCGCGTCGGAGATCGCTGCAACGTCCCAGAACCCTTTCTCGTTCATGTGAGAAAGGTCGATCATGACTTTCAGCTCGTTGCATGCGCGAATGAGAGCTTTGCCGTGATCGGTAAGGCCGGGACCGATATCCGGGGAGGCGGGAAAGCGGAAGGGGATGCCGTGGGCAAAAATATTCGGGCGGCTCCAGACAGGCCCCAGCGTTCTAAGGCCAGCTTCATGCAGAACATAAAGCGCATCGAGGTCTTCGCTGAAAGCCTCCACACCTTCGATATGATAGACGGACGCGAAAATCCCCTTCGCAAACGCATCGCGAATATCTGCTGCCGTGCGGCAGACACGCACTCGGCCTTCAGATTCGCGTTCGATTTTCAGCAGGATTGCAGACATGGCGAGCGTCGCCTTCATCGCATCCGTTTGGCTGGGCGTCGCGAGGTTGCCGTTGGCATCGAGTTCGCGTGACGGCGAGGGTACATACACTGCGCAAAGTCCGCCGCCCAGACCACCCTTCTGCGCGCGTGGCAGATCGATATGTCCGACATTTTCGCCATCAAGAAAGCGCTTCTCCGGCGCGGCAGCCTCGGATGACCACAACCGCAACAGCACGTCGTTGTGACCATCAAAAACGGGTATCTTCTGTTCTGTTGCCATGGAGTAGCCTTTTCAAATCAAGTCCAGTATTTGAGACACGGGTGATGGACCCAAGCGCGAAGAATTGCAAATGCGATTTCAGTCACTTGATATGATCACCCTGCATGAGCGGCGATTCCTTGTAGCGAAAGCTTTCTTTTAGGTTGCGCTCATGCAAAGTCTGCATAGGCAATGCAAAATTCTGCATTGGCCCCTGCATCCGCTGACGTGATAGCGGAAAGGTGGAAAAATATATCCGGATATAAGCGTCGACGATTGCATCCCAATTCATGGACATGTTCGGAAAGCGCTGCAAGAGGAGCTCTCAATGATTTCAAGACGTGGTTTTCTGGCGGGTGCGGCTGCCGTTCCCTTCCTGTCCTATGCGAGCATTTTGCCTGCTATCGGAGCTGGACGTCAGGACATTTTGGTTGTGGCGCAGCAGCTCGACAACATGACCAGTCTTGACCCGCATGAGAGCTTTGAAGCTGTCGGCAGCGAAATCTGCAACAACATGTACCAGCGTCTGGTGCATCCAAGCCTCTCCAATCCGGATCAGGTGGAAGGCGGTGTGGCGGTTTCCTGGGAAGCCGACGGCGAAGGCAAGGTCTTTACGTTCAAGATCGATCCGAACGCAAAGTTTGCGAGCGGTGCCCAGATAACAGCGGAAGATGCTGCCTTCTCGCTGCAACGTGCGATCAAGATGAACAAGGGGCCGGCTTTCATCATCGGCCAGTTCGGCTTCACGCCTGAGAATGCCGAGAAGAGTATCGTCGCAACCGATCCATCGACATTGACTTTGACGGTCGAGCAGCCGACATCGCTGCCATTCCTGCTATACTGCCTCTCGGCAAGCGTTGCCAGCATTGTGGAAAAGAAAACTGTTCTGGAGAACGCCTCCGGGGATGACCTTGGCAATGGTTGGCTTCAAAAGAACAGCGCGGGTTCTGGTGAATGGGTCCTCGTTTCCTGGAAGCCGAGCGAAAGCATCATTCTGAACGTTAATCCGCATGGCGCCTACAAGGGCAATGTGAAGCGCATCCTTTTGCGACACGTTGCGGACCCGTCCTCGCAGCTTCTGATGCTTCAGAAGGGTGATGTCGATATTGCGCGTAATCTCACCACTGAACAGCTTCGTATTCTGGACGGTGATGAAAACTACAATCTGGTGCGCAAGGGCGTTGGCGGCTTGATGCTGATGTCGCTCAATCAGAGCGTGGAAGCTCTCGCCAAGCCGAAGGTCTGGGAAGCGATCAAGTGGGCTGTGGATTACGAGGGCATTCAGAAGAACATCGTGCCGCTGAACTACAAGGTGCATCAAACGCTTGTTCCTGAAGGCTTTCCGGCAGCCTTGAATGAAAATCCATTCAAGAAGGATATTGCCAAGGCAAAGGCTCTTCTCGCGGAAGCAGGTGTTCCAGATGGCTTTTCCATCAAGATGGATCACTATTCGGCGCAGCCTAGCCCGGATATCGCACAGGCAATTCAGGCGAGCCTTGCCGAAATCGGGATCAAGGTGGAGTTGCTGGCTGCCGAAAATCGTCAGGTTCTGACGAAGATGCGGGCTCGTGAACACCAGATGGCGTTGACCGTATGGGGCTCTGACTATTTCGACCCGAATACCAATGTCGACGTCTTCTGCAACAATCCGGACAATTCCGATGATGCGAAAACCAAGCCTTTTGCCTGGCGCTCGCATTTCCAGAACGAAGATTTCGCCAAGAAGTCTTTGGCCGCGCGTGATGAACAGGACCCGGCCAAGCGCGTGAAGATGTATGAAGATCTGCAGCGCGAATTCATGAACAACAGCCCGTTCATCATCATGATGCAGAAGTTCGAGACGGCGGCCTGCCGCAAGGACGTTACCGGGATGCGTCTCGGCGTGCTGTCCGATTCCCATTCCTATGCAGGGATCGCCAAGGCGTGAAGAAAAGCCTCAAGAACCTGACCGGAATCCTGAGCAGCGTGTTGATCACGCTGTTCGGGCTTATGGTTATCACATTCATGATCGGCCGCGTCATGCCGGTCGATCCAGTTATTGCTGCCGTGGGCGACAACGCGCCCGAAGCCGTTATCCAGCGCGTACGCGCGGAGATGGGGCTCGATCAGCCGCTTGTGGTTCAGTTTGTACATTATATCGGGCAGGTCCTGCACGGTGATTTTGGCAACTCCATTCTGACCCGCAATCCGGTAGCTCAGGATATCGCACGCTATTTCCCGGCAACGCTGGAACTGGCAACGGCCGCCTTGATTGTTGCTGCACTGATCGGAATTCCGCTGGGCGTATGGGCAGCGGTGCGGCAAGGGTCTTTCGTTGACCAGACGATCCGCGTCATCTGTCTTGCGGGACACTCGGTTCCCGTTTTCATGCTGGCGCTGATTTCACTTCTGGTTTTCTATGCGACGCTCGATCTCGCACCGGGACCGGGGCGCCAGGACATCATCTACGAGGGCATGATTCCGCATGTAACGGGCCTGCTCACGATCGACACGCTCATCGAGGGCGACTGGGACGCATTCTGGGATGCTGTCCGTCACATGATTCAGCCCGTCCTGATCCTAGCATATTTCAGCATGGCGTACATCACACGCATGACCCGTGCCTTCATGCTTGACGCGCTCAAGGGCGAGTTTGTGATTACGGCCCGAGCAAAAGGCCTGTCGCTGACATCTGTGATCTGGAAACATGCTTTCCCGACCGTTGCAGTACAGCTTGTGACCGTTCTGGCGCTTACCTATGCTGGTTTGCTCGAGGGCGCCGTCGTTACTGAAACTGTCTTCAGCTGGCCGGGCCTTGGGCAGTATCTCACGGTCTCATTGATGAATGCCGATATGAACCCGGTTGTAGGGTCTACACTGCTGATCGGTGTTATCTATGTCGGGCTCAATCTGCTCGCCGATATCCTCTATAAAGTTCTGGACCCCCGTGTGCGATGATTTTTGCCAATTTTCATAACTGGGCGCTTGATGACTCGCCCACCTCCCGCTCTCAGGCGAACTGGGGGAGGCGCTATCGTATCTGGGTAAATCTTCGGGCCAATCCGCTCGCAATGATTGGTCTTTTCATCATCGTCGCTTTCGTTGCTTTGTCGCTGGCTGCGCCATTGCTGGCGCCCTATGATCCAAGTGTGCAGGACCTCGGCAACAGACTGTCCGCTCCGACTGCGGAACACTGGTTCGGCACCGATGAACTGGGCCGCGATATTCTTTCGCGCATTCTCTACGGTGGCCGCGTAACCCTTGGAATGGTTATCGCCGTCGTCATTCTTGTCGCGCCGATTGGACTGTTCATCGGCTGCATCGCCGGTTACTTCGGTGGCATGGTTGACACGGCACTGATGCGCGTTACGGATGTTTTCCTTGCCTTTCCGCGACTGATCCTTGCGCTGGCCTTTGTAGCGGCCTTGAAGCCAGGCGTCGAAAGCGCGGTGCTTGCGATTGCATTGACCGCGTGGCCGCCCTATGCGCGTCTGGCGCGTGCGGAAACCATGACCCTGCGCAAAAGCGATTTTATCGCCGCAGCCAAGTTGACTGGTGCTTTGCCTTTCCGCATCATTCTGCGCCATATCATGCCGCTCTGCGTGCCGAGTGTCATCGTGCGTATCACGCTTGATATGAGTTCGATCATCATCACCGCCGCAAGTCTTGGCTTCCTCGGGATGGGCGCACAGCCGCCATCGCCCGAATGGGGTGCGATGATAGCGACCGCCAAGCGCTTTATTTTCGAACAATGGTGGGTTGCCACTATCCCCGGCATTGCGATCTTCCTTGTATCGCTCGCCTTCAATTTCCTCGGCGACGGTCTGCGCGACGTGCTCGATCCGAAGCAAAATTGAGAGAACAGATGCTGGTTGATATCAAAAATCTGCAAATCAGCTTTGAAACGCGCACCAGCCGTTTCGATGCCGTGCGCGGGGTTTCCCTTCAGCTCGGTCGCGAAAAACTGGGTATCGTTGGCGAAAGTGGTTCAGGCAAGTCGCTGACCGCACGAGCCCTGATGAAACTCCTGCCGCCAATCGCTGATGTGAAGGCTGACAAGCTTTCGTTCGACGGTATCGACATTCTGTCGGCTACCGAACGCGGGATGCGTCAGATACGCGGCAAGCGGGCTGGTTTCATTCTGCAGGACCCCAAATATTCGCTTAATCCGGTCAAGACCATAGGCGTGCAGGTGGCTGAGGCGTGGCGCACCCATAAAGGTGGCAGCAAGCGTCAGGCAATGGATGCGGCGGTTGATCTGCTCGATCAGGTCATGATCCGCAATCCGCGTGAAGTGGCAAAGCTTTACCCGCACGAGGTTTCGGGCGGCATGGGCCAGCGCGTCATGATCGCTATGATGCTGGCGCCCGATCCCGAGCTGCTTATTGCCGACGAACCCACATCCGCGCTCGATGCTACCGTACAGGCGGAAATTCTTCGCCTGATCGACGATCTGGTTTCCAAACGGGGAATGGGGCTTCTTCTCATCAGTCACGATCTCCCGCTCGTGTCGCATTTCTGTGACCGGGTAATGGTCATGTATATGGGCCGTGTCATGGAGGAATTGAAAGCCTCGGAACTGGTGCGCGCCGAGCACCCCTATACCAAGGGGCTTCTCAATTGCATTCCGTCTCTGATGCATCCTCGCGATCGATTGCCGGTTCTCAATCGTGAAGAAAGCTGGCTGAACTCATGATAGATATTGATCAACTCCGCATCAGCTTCAACGATCGCGAAGTCGTCAAGGGTGTGTCCTTTCGTGTGGAGAAGGGCGGAAGTTTTGGCATCGTAGGCGAAAGCGGTTCGGGCAAGTCCACCATTCTGCGCGCCATGGCCGGCCTCAACGAACAATGGAGCGGCCACATCGCGTTCGACGGCAAGGACGTAGCCCCGAAGCGGGCGCCCGCCTTCTTCCGTCAGGTGCAGATGGTGTTTCAGGATCCATTTGGATCGCTGCATCCGCGCCAGACAATCGACCGCATTCTGAGCGAGCTTCTGCTGGTCCACGGTATCGGCAATATCGACAAGCGGATTGAAAAGGTCCTCGATGAAGTCGCATTGCCTAAAGCCGCGCGGTTTCGTTTTCCGCATCAGCTTTCGGGCGGTCAGCGACAGCGCGTGGCGATAGCGCGTGCTTTGATTGCCGAACCGGAAGTACTTCTGCTGGACGAGCCAACTTCGGCGCTTGATGTTTCGGTGCAGGCTGAAATTCTCAATCTGCTCGCCGACCTGCGTGCGGAAAAGAATCTCACTTATGTGCTTGTGAGCCACAATCTCGCGGTAATCGCGCATCTGTGTCCAAATGTCGGAGTGATGCAACACGGCGAGATGGTAGAGCAGCTCGGCGCCGAGGATTTGCGCGCCGGCAGAACGACACATCCGCATACCACAGAACTGCGCGCTTTGAGCGTCAATCTGGAAGAACCTGCCTGACGGAGTTTTCATGTCAACGCATGCTGACTGGAACGCGGCTTCTCTTGCCGCGAAAGTCTTTTCGCGAAGCTGGGCCAAGGATGAGCCGGGCGGTGTCATCATCGGCTTTGGCCCTGATGGGGTAAAGTTTGCTTATGCAAGCGGGCTTGAAAGCCTGTCTACCGGTGTTCCATTTACGGCAAATACAGTCGTTCGCTACGCATCAGTCACGAAACATGCATTTTGTGCAATGGTTCTCAAACATGGCGATGTCATTGGCCTGGAGGACCGGCTAGGTGATCATCTGCCGGAATTGCAAAGCCCACTTGCCGATGTCACCGTCGGACGTGCACTCGACATGACTGGCGGGCTCCCCGATACACGCGAATGCCTGACGCTTCTCGGACTATCTGTCTATACGGAAACGGAAGCCGGTCAGCTTCTGGATTATCTGGCTTCCCTCAAACGTCTCAATTTCGATGCCGGCTCAGAGATTTCCTATTCCAACACCGGTTACCGGCTGGTGGAAGCCGCCCTTGAACGAAAGGGATTCCGTTTCAATGATTTTGTGAAATCGGACATTGCGCAACAACTCGGCATTTTCATGGAAGCGCCGGATGTCTGGAATGACCCGGTTGCCGGTCTCGTGCCCGGTTATTGGAAATCTGGTGAAAAGTGGCAGCTTAGCTCCGCTGGCCTGCATATTTCAGCTTCCGGCAGCCTGACGGGCAGCGGGATGGCGCTGACGAAATGGGCGCAGGCGCTCGTTAACGGCGAGGGGCCGTTCAAAGGCCTGTTGGATAGGCTGTCGGCAGACCGTCGTCTTTCTGATGGGCGCGTCACAGGGTATGGCCTCGGGCTGCGCAGGAACGAGGTGGACGGAAAGCGTTTTGTCGGACATGGCGGTTCGCATCCCGGCTATAAGAGCTATTTTCTGCTCGACCCAACAGCAAAAACCGGAATGATCGTGGTTTCGAACCGCGAAGATGCCAATACGTATAAGATGGCGCGGGACTGCATGGCCGCTCTCAACGGTTTGTCGTTGCCTGAGACGAACTGCACCATCCCGGACGGGCTTTACGTGGCGGATAGCGGACCGTTCTGGTTGGAAATGCGCAACGGTATAGCCAATTGGCTCGATTCCGAAGACACGCTTTACGATATCGGCGGTGGCTGGTTCTCATCCCTGTCACCGTCCTCACCGGTTCGGCTTCGCTGGACGGGTACGGAATTGGAAGGGGAAATCGGCTATGTGTCCCGCCGATTGAAGCCGGTCAAAGTGGAGCCGCTCGGCCACGAACTCGACGGACACTGGCAGGCGCCATCCTATGGTGCCAGTTTCGATATCAAGGACGGCCACCTCATCATGGGTATAGGTCCTACGCGTCGGGCCATGCCATTGGAAGACCTGGGCCAGGGACGGGCCCTGTTCACGCTGCATGATGGCCCGTGGACCAAGCGTGTCTGTCTGCACAAGCTTCAGGACGATCGCATCGAACTGGTCCTGAGCCGCGCTCGGATGATTGAGTACGTCCGTTAATCTGGACATCAAAGGTTATGGATGCGGCGGAAGGGCGACCTTACCGCCGCATCTTGCATTATGGTAGGTTGTGACGCTTGATTCCGGAAATATGAGGTAACGTGATGCTGGAACGGATGATCGATCAGGGCGCAGGACGGGAACCTGCCGACATCGTGCTGAAAGGCGGCCGTTTCTTCGATCTCGTGACTGGCGAGCTTGTCGAAAGTGATATTGCCATCTGTGGGGACCGGATTGTCGGAACATTCGGCACCTACCAAGGCAAGCAGGAAATCGATATTTCCGGACGGATCGTCGTGCCGGGATTTATCGATACTCATCTTCACATCGAATCCTCGCACGTTACGCCGCATGAGTTTGATCGTTGCGTGCTGCCGCAAGGGGTGACGACCGCCATCTGCGATCCGCACGAGATCGCCAACGTGCTCGGTGCAGAGGGTATCAAGTTCTTTCTTGATAGCTCCATGGAAACCATCATGGATATCCGTGTGCAGCTTTCGAGCTGTGTACCGGCGACCCATATGGAAACGTCTGGCGCCGAGCTTCTGATCGACGATCTGTTACCTTTTGCGGACCATCCCAAGGTGATCGGGCTTGCGGAGTTCATGAATTTTCCGGGCGTTCTGGCGAAAGACCCTGAATGCATGGCGAAGCTGAGAGCTTTTCAGGGGCGGCATATCGATGGCCACGCGCCGCTTCTGCGCGGCTTTGATCTGAACGGCTATATTTCTGCGGGCATTCGCACCGAACACGAGGCCACAAGTGCGGAAGAAGCGCTCGAAAAGATGCGCAAAGGCATGCATGTGCTTGTGCGCGAAGGGTCCGTTTCCAAGGACCTGAAAGCGCTCATGCCGATCATTACGGAGCGCCATGCGCAGTTTCTGGCGCTGTGCACGGATGACCGTAACCCGCTGGATATCGCCGATCAGGGCCATCTTGATTACCTCATTCGGACCGCGATTGCAGGCGGCGTCGAGCCGATTGCCATTTACCGAGCTGCAAGCGTTTCCGCAGCGAGGGCCTTCGGCCTTTTTGACCGCGGTCTGGTTGCCCCGGGGCAACGGGCTGATATGGTCGTGGTGGATAGCCTCGAAGGCTGCCACGCTGAAATCGTCCTGTCAGCGGGCAGGGTGGTTTCGGAAGATTTGTTTGCCGCGCGCAAGGCCGTCGCACCTGTGGGGCGCAACAGCGTCAAGGCGCCGAAAGTCAGCGCATCGAGTTTCCGCTCGCATTCGAACAGCGGCAAGACCCGCGCAATCGGGATTATTCCGGGCAAGATCATAACGGAAAGCCTGAAATTCGACCTCAAGGTCGGCCCGAAGGGTGTCGAGCCGGATTTCGAAAAGGATGTGGTCAAGATCGCCGTTGTCGAACGGCACGGTAAAAATGGAAATATCGCGACCGGTTTTGTGCACGGCTTCGGCTTGAAATCGGGGGCAATCGCGTCAACGGTCAGCCATGACAGCCATAATATCTGTGTGGTAGGCACATCCGACGAAGACATTGCTGCGGCCGCGAACCGATTGGGCGAAATTGAAGGCGGTTTTGTCGTCGTGCGCGATGGCAAGGTGTTGGCTGAAATGCCTTTGCCCATTGCTGGTTTGATGAGCGCCGAGCCGTATGAAACAGTCCGCGACCAGCTTCGCGTTCTGCGTCACGCAGCCGAAGAACTAGGGTCGGTCCTCGAAGAGCCATTTCTGCAACTGGCCTTCATCGCCCTGCCTGTGATCCCTCATCTTAAGATTACCGACCGGGGCCTCGTGGACGTCGACAAGTTCGAGTTTGTTGGCAACTGATCAGTGCAAGCCGCCCACACCCAATAGTTCCTCAACAGTCTGCTGATTGTCTGCAAGTTCTGTCGACGTGCCAGACCATGCGATGCGCCCGCGTTCCAGTATGATGACATGATCGGCAAAATCGAGCGCGCTCTGGATGCGCTGTTCGACGAGCAGGATCGTCATGTCGCCTTTCTGGGCTAATGCCGAGAAAGCAGCCATTAGTTCTTCGCAGATGACGGGAGCAAGCCCTTCCAATGGTTCGTCGAGCAGCAGTACTGTCGGCTGGCCAAGAATGCTGCGCGCGGTCGAGAGCATCTGCTGCTCGCCACCGGAAAGCTGTGATCCGAGATTGCGGCGTCGTTCCTTCAGGCGCGGAAACATTGCATAGGCTTCTTCAAGCGCGTCTTTCGGTCGGCTTTTAAGGCCAACGAAAAGGTTTTCTTCAACTGTGAGGGTGGGGAAGACATCACGGGTCTGCGGCACGTAGCCGAGACCGGCAATTGCGCGAGCTGCCGAAGGAAGCGTGGCGATATTCTTCCCGTCCAACAGAATTTCGCCGCCATAACGGCGTGTTTGCCCTGCTATGGTAGCAAAGAGGCTGGTCTTGCCGACACCATTGCGGCCAAGAACGGCAAGCCGCGACCCCGGATCGGCTTTGAAGGATACATCTTCGATCACGCGTGTGGGGCCGTAACCGGATGAAAGATTGCGAATTTCAAGCGCGGCTGCACTCATTGCGCATAGCTCCCCAGATAGGCTTCGCGGACACGGGCGTCCTGCACGACATCTTCAGGCAGCCCGTCAAAGATTACCGTTCCTGCGGCCAGAACGACGACGCGCTTTGCAAAGCGGAAAACGAGATCCATATCGTGCTCGATCATGAGAACCGCCAGATCGGGGGGTAATCGGGCAAGTGCTTCCTCGATGCGGCCCGTATCGCTTTGTGGAACTCCTGCGGCAGGTTCATCAAGCAGCAGCACCTTGGGACGAAGAGCCAAAGCAAGGGCAATTTCCAGAAGACGCTGCTGGCCATATGCGATCTCGTTCGCCCGCAATTGGGCGAGAGACAGAAGGCCGAGCGTATCGAGAATGTCGCGCACTTCATCCATCACTTCGGGCATTTTGCGATAGTTGCCGAGAATGCGTCCTGTCATGCCTTCTCGTTGCAGGATCGCAAGCGCGACGTGTTCTTCAGGGGTCATGTCGAAGAAGAGGCGGGTAACCTGAAATGAGCGCACAAGCCCACGCCGAACGCGCTGCATGGCGTTAAGCCTGGAGACATTTTCGCCGCCCAGTGTCACCGTGCCGGAGGTGGCCGGAAGATTGCCCGTAACAAGATTGACGAACGTGGTCTTGCCTGCCCCGTTGGGACCTATAAGCGCAACGCGATCGCCTTTCGCCATGCTGATCGAAACATCGTTGGTGACCGCCAGCCCGCCGAAATTCTTGCGCAGTTTTGTTACTTCAAACACGGTGCTCATTTGCGATGCGCCTTCTTTTCAAAGTAATAGGCGACCGTGCCGTAGAGGCCACGCGGCGCAAACAGCACGACAGCAATCAGCAGGGCACCGACCATCGTAAGCCAGTGGAAAGGATTTGCGGCAGAGACGAGGTCTTCGAACCACATGAAGACTACCGTGCCGATCAGCCCGCCGAACAGCGATCCCGTGCCGCCGAGAACCAGCATCACCAAGGCCTCTGCCGACAGGGTGAAGCTGAGACTGTCGAGCCCGACGACCTGCGTCGATATGGCGTTCAGCGCGCCGCCAACGCCGGCAACGGCACCGGAGATAACGTACATGCGAAGCTGGACTGACTGAACCGAAGCCCCCATCGCGTGAATGCGGATTGGGTCTTCTTTCACGCCCCGGCAAAGCATGCCGAAAGGCGAGCGCACGACAAACCGCAAGAAGATGAAAGAAATCAGCAGCAGGACTACAGCGTAAATGTAGACCGTGTGTCCGTAGAGATCGAACTCGAATATGCCGAGAATTGGATCGGGCGCAATGCCACTCAGTCCATCGCTACCGCCGGTCCAGCTTGATGCCTTATTAGCCGCTTCGTGAAAAAGATGGATCACGGCAATCGATAGGACGAGTTGCGCGAGGCCGTGGGCACGCAGAATGACGGCTCCGGAAACAAGTCCGGTGATCGCGCCAGCTATCAGGCCGATGAGTGTCATCAGGAGCGGGTCGGTAATTCCGAAATGTGCGGCGGCGATGCCGGCGCCATAGGCTCCCGCGCCAAATAGGGCAGCGTGACCAAGTGTTGCGATGCCGCAATAGCCGGTCACCAGATCGAGGGACAATACGAGCAAGGCAATTGCGATGATGCGTGTCAGCAGCGCCAGATTATCGGGAAACAGAAACCAGCCGATGACACTGGCCAGGATTATGGCTGTGATGCCGAGGAAACCCGCGCGAGAATGACGGCGTTGGTTGAGGCTTTGCGTCACGTCGGTCATTTTCTGGCCAACCTTCCTGCAAGGCCGCGGGGGAATAGGGTCACAATGACGATCACCGCCAGATAAAAGAAGAACTCGCCATATTCCGGTGCCAGATAACGGCCGGTAGTATCGATTGCGCCGAGTAGGAGGCAAGCGATCAGCGCACCGGGTATGGAGCCTGCACCACCGACCGAAACAACCACCAGAAAAGTCACCATGTAGCGGAGTGCGTAATAGGGCTCAACAGGCAGAAGTTCGGCGCCAACAACGCCGCCGAGAGCTGCAAGCCCAATGGCAAGCGCAAAGCTGACGGCATAAACGATTTCAGTTCGCACACCGAGGGCTGCCGTCATATTGGCATTGTCGACAGCGGCACGCAGTTTCACGCCGAAGGCGGTGCGTTCGATGATGTACCAAAGGCCAAGAGCTACTACCAGGCCGCAACCGATCGCAAAGACACGGTGTTTCGCGATAGCCCGAAATCCGAGATCGACCGATCCACGCAGCGCTTCCGGCAAGGGGATGGTCTTCAGCGTCGGCCCGAATATGTAATTCGTCAGTCCTATGATGCAGAAAGTGATGCCGATGGTCATCAGAACCTGGGTCAGCTCGGGCGCTCCGTAAATGCGCCGATAGAGCAGCCGTTCCACCGGAACTGCGATGAGCATCGTACCAGCGACGGCAATAATGATCGCAAAGCCGTAATTGAGGCCGAGTTGCTGGGCGGCATAGGATGCGAAATAGCCGCCGATCATCGCAAATGCTCCATGAGCCAGATTGACGACCCGCATCAAGCCCATGGTAACCGAGAGGCCGATGGAAATGACGAAAAGCACCATGCCGTAAGCAAGGGCATCGACAGCAATGCTGAGCACAGTCTGCATTGAATGATCCTGTTGGAACGTATCCCGAGATGCGCAAGACATTGTTCGGGATACGCGGTAAAACAAGCAGTTACGGACCGGAGCGAACGCGTTTCACGCCTCTCCAGGCAATGCGCGGCAGTAGTTCGACCGCCGAGCTATTGAGCTTTCAGTCCGGGGTCTCCCTGCTTCTCGAAAGTCTGGATTTCCTTGTTGTAGAAAGTCCCGTCATCAGCCTTGGCTACTTCACGCAGATAGATATTCTGCGTCATGTGGCGGCTTTCTGGATCGATGGATACTGGGCCGCGCGGGCTGATCCATTCCATGCCTTTGACTGCTTCGACCGCTTTCTCGGCATCTTTTTCGCCGCCGGTCGCTTCGATCATCTTGTATATGACATGCATGCCGTCATACGCGCCAACCGAAGGGAAGGAAAGTTCGACAGGATTGCCAACAGCTTTCCGGGCTTCCTCTACGAACTTCTTGTTCTCCGGCGAGTCATGGGAAACCGCATAGTGGAACGTCGTCAGCACGCCGAGAGCATTCTCGCCCAACGCCGGAAGATCGGATTCCTGGGTCAGATCACCCGGAGCGAAAAGCTGGATGCCCGAGCCCTTTAAGCCGTTATCGACATAGGACTTCATGAAACCGAGCGTCGTTGGCCCTGACGGCAGGAACGCGAACACGCCTTGAGCGCCGGAATCCTTGATGCGCTGCATGATCGGGCTGAAGTCGTTCGTTGCAAGTGGCATACGAATGGCTTCGACCACTTCTCCACCAGCTTCGGTGAACGCTGCCTTGAATGCATTTTCAGCATCCACTCCTGGTCCATAATCGCTCACAACCGAGATAACTTTCTTCACACCCTTGTCGAGTGCGACATTCGCGATCGGGGTTGACGTTTGCCACGTGGTGAAGGACGTGCGCACCACATAGGGGCTTTTGGTTACGATGGAAGACGTGGCGGCATTCATGACCACCATCGGCACATTGCCTTGTTTGAGAATGGGTGTAACCGCCATGGCGTCAGGAGTGAAGTAAAAGCCAGCGAGATATTGTACGCCTTCCTTGACCACGAGTTCCTGCGCAAGTGCCTTGGACTGCGCCGGGTCTGCCTGCGGCACGTCGCGATAAACGATCTCGACAGTGTCATCGCCGATCTTGTTACCATGCTCGGCCATATAGGCGTCGATGCCAGCTTTGAAGTTCTTGCCCTGAAGGGCAAATGGCCCTGAAAATGGACCGATGACACCGACCTTCACCACGTCCGCATAAGCTGCCGACGTCGCAAGTGAAAAGACCGCGAGCGCGGTTATTGCGATTTTCTTCATGTTCTCCTCCCTATCGCCCACCATTCCTGCCCGTGACCGTCTCGTCGCAACAGGGAATGTCCTGATTTCAGCATGCCTATCTAAATGGTCATGTAAAATGAAAAATTACTTATAATCGATACCCGGATGGTTATGTGTCTGGCGCTTGTTCGGTGCCGATCCGGACAATCTTGTCGATCAGCGCCGATGCAATGTTAAGAGCACTGCCGGTTGACGCAACGATCTGCGGCAGGACCATCCATTCGACCATCCAGGCTGCGCCTGAGCGTTCCTGTTCGTGCACCATCGCCTGATGGAGCCCTCCCATTTGGGCTGCATTGAAGCGGGCAAGGCTAATCAATATCTCCGCTCCCACGGGATTTTG
The DNA here is from genome assembly GCF_000182645.1 of Brucella intermedia LMG 3301. Classification (NCBI taxonomy): domain Bacteria; kingdom Pseudomonadati; phylum Pseudomonadota; class Alphaproteobacteria; order Hyphomicrobiales; family Brucellaceae; genus Brucella; species Brucella intermedia. The sequence goes on along the minus strand of NZ_ACQA01000002.1, from coordinate 833,109 downwards.
CTTGTGCGGCATAGCCGACGATCCGCCGCCACCTGTCAGGGAAAGTTCCTCACCCATTTCGGCCATGAGTGCGATGTCCTGTCCGAACTTTCCCAGAGTACCCGTGACAAGCGAAAGCAGATTACCAAATTCAACGATGAATGCGCGTTGGCTGTGCCATTGCAGACTATCGTGCAGTTCGAGCTTTTCGGCTAGCAGCGCCCGCAGGGCTGGTGCTTGCGTGCCGAATTTTTCAAGCGTTCCTGCTGCGCCTCCGAACTGCACGGGAAAGGAGATGGCGTTCAACTTCGTGCCGTAACTGCAGAGAGGGTTTTTCCAGCTCGAGATGCGGTCCGATACGGTTATGGGAAGAGCAGCCTGCATACGTGTATAGCCGGTGAGCGCATTCGTTCCGAACGTCACCTCAAGCCATTCATAGCGTTGAACCAGTTGTTGAATTCTTCCATAGAGGATTGTGCTTGTACGCTTCAGCCGCAAAACAAGACTCGTATCGATGACATCCTGGCTCGTCGCACCATAATGAACATACTCTCCGTAATCTTTCCCCACAGCCAGTTTTAGCTCTTTCACGAGCGAGGGAATAACCACACCATCGCGGGCCGTGGCCTTTGCCAGACTGGAGAGGCTGGGTTCGAACGTCTCTATCGTTTGCGCGATTGCAAGTCCTGCCTCGGTTGGTATCAGGCCAAGATCGGCTTGAGCCTCGGTCAGTGCCGCTTCGTAGCGCAACATTTCAGCAATATCGGCTGCTGCCGTGAACAGGCTCAATATCTCTTCGTCATCGCCGAAGAGCTGCGCCAGAAATGGGTGTTCGAAGACCGAGATACTCATGCGTCAAATATCGAAAAAGATGGTTTCTTTTTCGCCCTGCAAGTGAATATCGAAATGATAGACGCTACCTTCGCGTCGACCGATGAGAGTTTGCACCCGGCTGCGGTGTTCGATGCGAACAAGGATGGGATCCTCTGCATTGGCATCGGCTTCGTCGGAAAAATACATCCGTGTCTGCAAGCCGAGATTGATGCCACGAGCCACGATCCACAAGGTGACGTGCGGCGCCATGAGGCGACCATCCTTGAAAGGAACGCGCCCCGGCTTGATCGTCTCGAAAGTGAATTCGCCTGTGTCCATATGGCTCGGACACCGGCCCCAGCCACGAAAGCCGATGTCGGCCTTGCCGCCGGTTTCCGAAGGGCTGTTATAGAGGCCGCGCGCATCAGCCTGCCATATTTCCACAAGCGCATCGCGAAGCGGTGCACCCATTCCGTCAATGACATGACCTTTGATGGTGATGCGTTCGCCCGTGGTTTCCTCACCGTAGAGAGGGCCAGACCCGAGGTCCTGCTGGAAGACGCCGTCGATTCCGACAAAGTTGGGGGTCAATCCGATATGGACATAAGGGCCTGCGGTTTGTGAGGCGGTTTCTTTCAGATACGTGAGAGGTTGCGCCATATCAGTTGCCCTCCGGGCGATTTTCGAAGAGGGTTGAACGACGACCGCGTAACACGATGTCGAACTTGTAAGCGAGCATATCCATCGGCAAACTGGCGTTCATATCCAGCGGTGCGACCAACCGTTCGATAGCCGATTTGTCCGGGATGGTTTTGACGATCGGGCATATCCAGATCAATGGATCCCCTTCGAAGTACATTTGAGTGATGAGACGTTGCGCAAAGCCATGCCCGAACACCGAGAAATGAATGTGAGCCGGACGCCAGTCGTTCACGCCATTTGGCCAGGGATATGGACCGGGCTTTATGGTCTTGAACCAGTAATAGCCGTTCTCGTCCGTTATGGTGCGGCCGACACCCCCGAAATTTGGATCGATGGCTGCAAGATAGGTTTCTTTCTTGTGGCGGTAACGTCCGCCGGCGTTGGCCTGCCAGAATTCCAGGAGCGCCCCCGGAACAGGCCTATTGCTTTCGTCGAGAACACGGCCATGCACAAGGATGCGCGGGCCGATCGGCATCTCACCGGGGCGCGCGTAATTCAGGATGAGATCATTATCCAGCTCATGCAGCATGTTGTGCCCGAATACCGGGCCGGCAATTTCGCTTTTGGTGCCTTCGAGCGAAAGCAGCGCGCGGGTAGGTGAGCGAAGCACCGAGGTCTTGTACCACGGCGTGTAGGCCGGTGGATGCATCGACAGATCACGAGCAAAGAATGGAGTTGTCTCTGGCAGACTGTTTTTCATTTTTCGGCCTCCTCCGCATCCATCTGCGCATAAGTCTGCTTGGCGATCTTGAAAGCGTGGTTCGATGCCGGAACTCCCGCATAGATAGCGACATGCATCAATGCTTCGCAGATGTCCTCCCTCGTCGCGCCTGTATTTTTTGTAGCGCGTATATGCATGGCAACCTCGTCGTCTTGCCCGAGTGCGGCAAGAAGCGCAATGGTAACGATCGAACGCTCCCGTTTGGTCCAGCCCGGACGCGACCAGACGGTTCCCCATGCAGCTTCCGTTATAAGCTCCTGAAATGGTGCATCAAGGTCGGTCGCGCTGTTTGAAGCACGATCAACATGCGTATCGCCCAGAACCGAACGGCGCACATTCATGCCGATCTTGTAACGGTCTGACCGCACGGCATTGTCAGCCATGGTTATTCTCCATGCTAGAATCTGTTTGTAATAAAGTTGCGTAACAGCGAGACGTAGGCATCGGGCTGTTCGACGCAGGGGATATGGCCGCAGTCGGCAATCTCTGCAAAATCTGCTTGAGGAACGAGGCCTGCCAATTCGCGCGCAATGGCGGGCGGTGTAGAACCGTCCTGCTCGCCGACCAGACACAATGTCGGCACCGAAATCTTTTTGGCTACTTGCGTTAAGTCGGCATCCCGCAGAGCAGCGCAAGTGGCTGCATAGCCTTCGAGCGGTTGCCGAACGAACATGTTGCAATACGCACGATAGGAAGGATTATCGGGATGCCGATAGGCAGGGGTGAACCAGCGGGGCATTGTCGCGTCGAGAATGCTTGCGAGGCCGTTTTCCCGAATAGCGGCAATACGCGCATCCCACATATCGGCAGTGCCAATCTTGTGGGCAGTGTTGGACAGAACAAGCCCTGTCACCAAATCGGGTCGCGCGGCAACAACGCCTTGCGCAATCAAACCGCCGACAGAAAGCCCGCAGATGATCGCCCGCTTTATCGAGAGCTTGTCTAGCAGTGCGGTGAGATCGGCGGCGAGCAGTTCGATTGTGTAAGGAGTGTTTCCGATGTCCGAAAGACCGTGGCCGCGCTTATCATAGACGAGAACTGATACGTCGTTGCCCAGGCGTAAACGAACTTCATCCCATATGCGCAGATCGGTTCCCAGCGAATTAATGAAAACCAGAACGGGCTTTTCGGCTGCTGCCCGTTGAAAGTCGTAATGGATGACGACGTCGTTTACGGATGCGAATTGCACGGCTTTCTCCTCTTGCATCGCACTGTCATGCTTTCAACTGGTTAAGTAAAATGATATTGTTGGCCGAAATCATAACTATAAGGTTATAGATAGGTGATTGGAAACCGGATCAAGTTTCGCCATCTGCATACGTTTGTTGAGGTTGCGCGACAGAAAAGCGTGGTCAAGGCTTCGGAAGTCTTGAGTATCAGTCAACCGGCCGTGACCAAGACAATGCGTGAACTGGAGGAAATTCTGGGCGTTCCGGTGGTGGAGCGCGATGGTCGCGGGATAAGGATAACGCGGTTCGGTGAAGTGTTTCTTCGTCACGCGGGAACAGCTCTGACGGCTCTCAGGCAGGGACTGGATTCCGTATCACAGGAACTGGACGGATCGGGGCCGCCTATTCGCATTGGCGCATTGCCGACAGTTTCAACACGGATCATGCCGAAAGCAATGAGCCTGTTTCTTGCGGAGAGAACATCCAGCCAGGTCAAAATCGTGACGGGCGAAAATGCTGTTCTTCTGGAGCAGTTGCGGATTGGCGATCTCGATCTGGTCGTCGGGCGCCTTGCAGCACCTGAAAAGATGACCGGGTTTTCCTTCGAGCATCTTTACTCGGAGCAGGTCCGGTTTCTTGTGAGGGCGGGGCATCCTCTGGCAACTGGACACGCGGTTTTCGAAAGGCTGGCCGATTATCCGGTTTTAATGCCGACACGCAACTCGATCATTCGTCCTTTTGTGGACCGGCTGTTGATTACAAATGGGATCGGAACACTGCCTGTTCAGATAGAAACTGTATCCGATGCTTTCGGGCGCGCATTTGTCCGCGAGAGCGATGCGGTGTGGATTATATCAGAGGGCGTTGCGGCCAGGGACGTCTCAGAGGGCAAGCTGGTTGCGTTGCCCATTGATACAAGCGAGACAACGGGCCCTGTAGGGCTCACGATGCGGACCGATATGGCGCAGACCGCCGCGATGCAGATTCTGATCCAGACATTGCGTGAAGCTGCCGGCCTGAAGCCATAGAACCGCGGTCGACTACCTTGATGAGGTGGCCGACCGCGCGAGATGCGACAAGTTCCGATTGGAACTTATCGCCGGGGGTTCAATGAATACTGTTGGGGCCTCTGTACCAAACCCTTGGTATGTCTCGACAATATCAATTGCAGTTCAATCGTCGGCTTTCAGAACGGTAATCCGACATAGTTTTCGGCAAGTGCGGTCGAAGCAGCGTGGGAAGTGCAGAAGTAGTCAAGTTCCGCTTCCTGTACTTTTTCATCGAATGGCGCCATGTCCGGGAAGCGGTGCAACAGTTTTGTCATCGACCATGAAAAGCGCTCGGCCTTCCAGATGCGGGCGAGGGCTTTGCCGGAATAGGCGTTAATACCGGCTTCGGACCTGTCGAGGTAAAAGTCCCTCAGTCCCTCGTAAAGATAATGCACATCGCTTGCGGCGAGGTTCAGTCCTTTGGCGCCGGTCGGAGGAACAATGTGCGCGGCGTCGCCAACAAGAAACAGCCGTCCGAAGCGCATTGGTTCGACCACGAAGGAGCGCAGGGGCGCAATGGATTTCTCGAAAGACGGTCCAGTCACCATGGCTTCTGCATGATGTGCTGGAAGACGCCTACGCAATTCATCGTAAAAGCGCTGGTCGCTCCAGCCTTCGATTGTCTCGTCCAACGAGCATTGAATATAGTAACGGCTGCGGGTGAGGGACCGCATGGAGCACAGGGCAAAGCCCCGTTTGTGGTTCGCATAGATCAGTTCGTGCGCGACGGGTGGAATATCGGCCAGTATTCCAAGCCAGCCGAAAGGATAGATCTTTTCGAAAATATTGATTGCCTTTTCCGGCACGGATTTGCGGCTCACGCCGTGAAACCCGTCACATCCGGCGATGAAATCGCAATCAATACGATGCGTTCTACCCTCTTTCTCGAATGTGACATATGGCGATGACGTATCGAAATCGTGCGGGGTCACGTCGGCCGCTTCGTAAATGCTGGCAGCGTTTGACTTCTGCCGTTCATCCATGAGGTCGTGCGTCATCTCGGTCTGGCCGTAGACCGTGACCCGTTTGCCGGTCATTTCATGCAGATCGATACGATGATCCCGCCCGTCGAAAGCGAGCGAGAAGCCATCATGCAGCAGACCTTCAGCATGCAGGCGCGCAGATGCGCCAGCCTCATCCATCAGCTTGACGGTGCCTTCTTCCAATACGCCTGCACGCACGCGGCCCAAAATATAATCCGCGCTGACGCGATCCAGCACGATATTGTCTATCCCGGCTTTCGTCAGAAGCTGCCCAAGGAGCAGACCCGAAGGGCCTGATCCGATGATTGCGACCTGAGTTCGCATATAGTCCTCCCAATGCAGTCTTCCTTATTCTTGGGGGAACCTTCAGGCTGACAATGGATAATTCCGGCAATTTATTGTACAAATCGAACATTATCGGAGGACAAGATGTCGGAAAATTTTGTTCCAACATACGAGCTTTACGGAGAGGACAACGAGCAGAGGCCGGATTTCTGGCTGCACTGCGAAACGCTTTTTTCGCGATCGAGTTTGCACAATTTCGAGATTTCACTGCATCGTCACGTGAGTTTCTTTCAGCTTCTGTATATTGAAAGCGGTTCGGGGCAGGTAAATTTTGACGGCGCCATCCGCCCATTTCAGACACCATGTGCGATTTTGGTGCCTCCCGGTTTCAATCATGGGTTTGCATTTTCAAAAGATATAGTGGGCCACATCGTGACGATTCTGAGCCCGCATATGCCGTTTGTGGGAGGGGGGACAGCGGGAGTGATGGCAGAGTGGCTGACGCAGCCGCAACTCATATCCATGAAAGACGCAGGCGAAGATAATCTCGGATTACTTTCCTCTCTTCTGAGCCAAGTGCAAGAAGAGTTTCATGCAAGAAAATCATATAAAAACAGCATGCTGGAGTCTCTTGTTCAAGTTGCATTCATTTACATTTTAAGGCATGCATATTCTTCAAACCCGGCGAAGCGTCAAGAAAGCCGGGTATATATGCCCGCTCGTATTGAAAGGCTGTTGGAGCTGATCGATCGCTATTACCGAGATCACAAGCCGGTTTCATTTTATGCGAAATTGCTGGGAGTTTCACCGACGCATCTCAATCGGACGGTGAAGCAGCTAACTGGAGGAACGACACAAGATTTGGTTGCAAACAAGCTGATGGATACGGCCAAGCGCGATTTGATAGCCATGCCATCCTCCGTACAGCATATCGCCTACAGCCTCGGATTTTCAGATCCGGCTTATTTTTCGCGCTTCTTTCTGAAAATGACAGGTGAAACACCACGTGCGTTTCGCTTGAGGGAGCGGGAGCGTCTCGCCGCTCAAGACCTATCACTGTAAGGTTTAATTGGATTTTTCATCCTCGACAGTTCATCTCAGCAAACTGCGAAGGTCCGACTGGACTTGCAACATGGCGGGTAGGAAGCGTTCGACCAGCCCCCCTGTTTCGACGTGAGCCGCCGGCGCCCCGATATTGATTGCTGCAACTACGGTGCCTCTGTGATTGAAGACTGGAACTGCGATTGAACGCAGCCCGAGCTCCAGTTCCTGATCGTTGATTGCATAACCTTGATCACGAATTACGGAGATTTCCGCCATCAATTGGTCAATTGCCACCTTCGTAAATGGCGTCAGCGCTTTCCGTTCGGTGCGCTCAAGAATCGTAAGTGCTTCGGGTTCGTGAAGCGAGGCTAGGAGCACGCGCCCCATCGAGGCACAGTAGGCCGGAAGCCTGCTTCCAGCCATCAGGTTAATGGACATGACACGCATCTGCGAGGCGCGGGCGATGTACACGATTTCTGTTCCGTCCAGAACGGACGCGGACGCACTTTCGCCGACTGTGTCGGACAACCGGTCCAGATGCGGCTGGATGATCGTCGGCAAGGGTGTCGAAGAAAGATAAGCGTGTCCGAGCCGAAGAATTTTCGGCAGAAGCATGAAAAACTTGCCGTCGTATTCGGCATAGCCGAGCGCAGCGAGGGTCAGCAAACACCGCCGTGCTGTCGCGCGGTCGAGTCCGGTAATCTTTGAAACGTCCGCTATCGAAAGACGTGGCTGATTTTCGCCGAACGCTTCGATAACTTTCAATCCTTTGGCAAAGCCTCCGATGAAGTCAGTTTCGCGCATGAAGCCTCCTGAAAGCGACAATCTATTTTGTGCGATATGTGAACAAATGTCAAATAACGCACAAATGTTTTGACCCGTCGTTGATGCGGTGGCTAATTTCATCGTGTTTGAGGCTGGAAACGCTCGGCGTGAAATCGCGCGTTCCAGTATGGAGGCGAAATGGACAAGACAATCGGAAGTTTGGCGGACGCAGTCGCCGGAATAGGTGATGGCGCGAGTGTCATGATCGGGGGATTTGGTGGCGCGGGCGCGCCAATCGAACTCATTCATGCCCTGATCGACAAGGGGCCGAAGAATCTGACTGTGATCAATAACAATGCTGGCAATGGCGGCATTGGCATTGCAGCCATGATCGACGCCGGGATGGTTCGGAAGATGATCTGTTCTTTCCCGCGCTCATCCGATCCGCGCGCCTTCACAGATAAATATATAGCTGGCGACATTGAACTGGAACTCGTGCCGCAAGGAACGCTTGCCGAGCGCATTCGTGCAGGTGGCGCCGGTATCCCGGCATTCTACACCCCGACCGCCTACGGCACGGAGTTGGCGGAAGGCAAGATTATAGCTGAATTTGACGGGCGACCCTATGTGCAGGAGCGCTGGTTGAAGGCTGATTTCGCGCTCATCAAGGCTCATCTTGGCGATAGGCACGGCAATCTGACCTATCGTATGGCGGCGCGCAATTTCAATCCGCTCATGTGCATGGCTGCAGCGAGAACCATTGTGCAGGTGTCGGAAATTGTTCAGCTCGGCGGCATTGAACCGGAAAATGTCATCACGCCGGGCATCTTCGTTGACAGTGTCGTTGAAGTTGCAAATCCGAAGCAGGAAGAAGAACTCATTCGCGCGGGAGTGACCTACGCATGATGATCGATATTCATGACGACATCAAATTATCCAATGCGCAGATCGCCTGGCGTGCCGCACAGGATATCCAGGACGGTGCCTATGTAAATCTCGGTATCGGCTTTCCAGAAATGGTCGCCCGTTATCAACCGGAAGGCCGCGAAGCGATTTTCCATACGGAAAACGGCATTCTGGATTTCGGCGAAGCCCCTCCGGAGGGCGAGGAAGATTGGGATCTGATCAATGCTGGCAAGAAGGCGGTCACGCTGAAGCCCGGCGCGGCTTTCTTCCACCACGCCGACAGCTTCGCAATGGTGCGCGGCGGCCATCTCGACGTGGCAATTCTTGGTGCATATCAGGTTGCCCAGAACGGCGATCTCGCTAACTGGCGAGTAGGGGCCAAGGGTGTGCCGGCGGTCGGTGGTGCAATGGATCTTGTGCACGGCGCGAAACAGGTCGTGGTGATTACCGAGCATGTGACGAAGAAGGGCGAACCGAAGCTCGTCGAAAAGTGCACTTTCCCGCTAACCGGTGTTGCATGTATCACGCGTGTCTATACCAGCCATGCGGTGATCGATATCGACAAGGGGCGTTTTGTGCTGCGTGAAAAGTTGGCTTCCATGACATTGGAAGACCTTCAGGCCATGACCGGTGCGAAACTCCACGTGGACGGCCCGGTTGCCGATCTCGTTGTCCCGGAACTGTGAGGCCATACCATGAGTGAAGCATATATCTGCGATTATATCCGCACGCCAATCGGTCGCTACGGGGGCGCGCTTTCATCGATTCGTGCCGACGATCTTGGTGCGGTCCCACTGAGAGCACTTATGGAGCGTAATGGCTCTGTCGATTGGGAAGCCGTCGATGACGTCATTTTCGGCTCAGCCAATCAGGCCGGGGAAGACAACCGCAATGTCGCGCGTATGTCACTTCTGCTGGCGGGATTGCCAGTTGGGGTGTCAGGAACCACGATCAATCGTCTCTGCGGGTCAGGGATGGATGCTGTCATAACGGCCGCACGCGCAATCAAAGCCGGCGAAGCAGAACTTGTCATCGCCGGAGGCGTGGAAAGCATGAGCCGCGCGCCTTTCGTCATGCCGAAAGCCGACAGCGCATTTTCACGCAAGGCGGAAATCTTCGATACGACCATCGGCTGGCGGTTCGTCAATCCTTTGATGAAGAAGCAGTACGGTGTGGATTCCATGCCGGAGACGGGCGAGAACGTAGCGGAAGATTTCAATGTTTCGAGGCAGGATCAGGACATATTTGCGCTTCGCAGTCAGGAAAAGGCGGCAGTTGCGCAAGAGAATGGACGCCTTGCCAGGGAAATCGTGCCCGTCACAATACCGCGGCGCAAAGGTGAGCCGATCATTGTGGACAGGGACGAACACCCCCGTGTGACGAGCCTGGAAGCATTGGCAAAGCTGGGCACGCCCTTCCGCGAGGGCGGCACTGTGACGGCAGGCAACGCTTCAGGTGTAAATGACGGAGCTGCAGCGCTCATCATCGCGTCAGAGGAGGCCATTAAAAAATATGGCCTCACGCCCATAGCGCGCATTGTTGGTGGTGCTACGGCAGGTGTTCCTCCCCGCATCATGGGTATTGGTCCTGCTCCGGCGACAAGGAGGCTCTGCGCGCGTACCGGTATCGCGACTGATGCCTTCGACGTCATCGAACTGAACGAGGCATTTGCATCGCAGGGCCTGGCAGTGTTGCGCGATCTCGGAATCTCCGACGACGACGAGCGTGTCAACCCGAACGGCGGCGCGATTGCTCTTGGACATCCACTCGGTATGTCCGGTGCGCGCATTGCAGGCACGGCGGCGCTCGAACTTTCGCTCAATCGCGGCAGGTATGCTCTCGCAACAATGTGCATAGGTGTCGGGCAGGGGATCGCCCTTGCGCTTGAACGCGTTTGAAGCGCGCGCGAATGAGAAATCCGGACGTTTCGCCCGGATTCTCCACCTCGTGAAAACGGGATAATACTTTTGCATTGTCGGGCGACTACAATATTGCCCGCGACTAACGATCAAGCTAGCATGGCCCATTACAACAACGTCGGGAACAACCCGTCGAACCAAAATGGGAACATGTCGATGAAAATTGCTCGCCTTGCCCTTATGGGCGGACTCCTTGCAACTGCACTCGATACAGGCTCTGCGACCGCCCGCGATCTGACAGTCGTTTCCTGGGGCGGCAACTATCAGGACGCCCAACGGGAAATTTACTTCAAGCCCTTCTCCGAGAAGATCGGCAAGCCCTTGCTGGATGAATCCTGGGACGGCGGCTACGGTGTCGTTCAGGCAAAGGTGAAAGCAGGAAAGCCCAATTGGGATGTGGTGCAGGTGGAGGCGGAAGAACTCGCCCTTGGTTGTGCGGACGGTCTTTACGAAAAGATCGATTGGGACAAGCTAGGCGGCAAAGACAAGTTTCTCGACAGTGCGGTCAATGATTGCGGTGTCGGTGCGATCGTGTGGTCTACCGCGATCGCCTATAACGCGGACAAGTTGAAAGATGGTCCGCAATCCTGGGCAGATTTCTGGGATGTGAAAAAGTTTCCAGGCAAACGCTCCCTGCGCAAAGGCGCCAAATATACTCTCGAATTTGCACTCCTCGCTGACGGGGTCAGCAAGGACGAGATTTACGATGTTCTCTCGACGCCAGAGGGTGTGGATCGCGCATTCAAAAAGCTTGATGAACTGAAGCCAAATATAGTCTGGTGGGAAGCAGGAGCGCAGCCACTGCAATTGCTGGCCTCGGATGAAGTGGTGATGGCGTCGGCCTATAACGGGCGCATCACGGGCATAAACAGGAGCGAGGGCAAGAATTTCAAGGTGGTCTGGCCGGGCAGCATTTATGCTGTCGACAGCTGGGTCATCCTGAAAGATGCCGAAAACAAGGATGTGGGGCTGGATTTCATTGCTTTTGCGAGCCAGCCCGAGAATCAGGTGAAATTGCCGAAATACGTGGCTTACGGCCTGCCGAACAAGGAAGCCGCAAGCAAGGTGCCCGCGGAATTCGCATCCGATCTTCCGACAGCGGAAGCCAATCTGAAAGACTCTCTGCCACTGAATGTCGACTTCTGGATCGACAACTCAGAAGAGCTGACGAAGCGCTTCAACGCGTGGCTGGCACAATAATTCGCAATTATGGCCCCGTGGGCGCAACACCGGCGGGGTTTCCCCGTTTTCCGGAAGATGGAGTAATTCATTGACGGACTGCCGCATCCGCTTCGAGAATATCAGTAAATCATACGGTGATTTCAAAGTTATAGATGGTTTGAACCTCGATATAGGCAAGGGCGAATTCGTGAGCTTGCTCGGCCCCTCCGGTTCAGGCAAGACCACGCTTCTGATGATGCTTGCCGGGTTTGAAAGTCCGAGCAGCGGGACGATTTATGTCGATGGAAAGCCTATCAATGCGGTTCCCTCATATAAGCGTAACATGGGCGTGGTTTTTCAGAACTATGCGCTTTTCCCGCATATGACCGTTGGCGAAAATGTTGCTTTTCCTTTGCAGATGCGTGGTGTTGGAAAGGGCGAGATCGGCAAGCTGGTGGATAAAGTGCTCGATATGGTGCAACTTTCCCCGATGCGCGAACGCAAGCCATCGCAACTGTCCGGCGGGCAACAACAGCGGGTGGCGCTTGCCCGTGCACTGGTTTTCGAGCCAGGTGTCGTCTTGATGGACGAGCCGCTGGGCGCTCTCGACAAGCAGTTGCGCGAGCAGATGCAACTCGATATCCGCGCGCTGCACAGCCGATTGGGATTGACGATTGTCTTCGTCACCCATGATCAGGGTGAAGCGCTGACCATGTCGGACCGGATCGCTGTCTTCAACAAAGGAAAAATTGAACAGATCGGCACGCCGCGTGCGATCTACGATGAGCCGCAAACGCGGTTTGTCGCCGAATTCATAGGCGAAACCAATCTCGCCGAAGGGATAATCGAGCGGATGGAAAACGCGCGTGCTTTTATTCGCCTGAAGGACGGCGGCACGCTGACCGCAGCATCCAAGGAAACTCTCGCGGCCGGGCAGAAGGTTCTCTTGTCCATCCGGCCTGAGCGTATCGAACTTGGCAGCGAGGATAATTCAGACAACCTCCTTAGAACGCGCGTGGTTGATAGCGTCTATCAAGGAGATCATCTGCGTATCCAGCTTGATGGGAGTGCGCATGATTTCATCGTGCGGCTAGACAGAAAATCGCGCGAATGGACGCCCGGAACTGATGTCGTCGCCAAGTTCAGTGCCGCTGATTGCTGGACGATCGCAGCATGACGGTTTTGTCCGGCAAAAATATTCGAGCGATATTTTTGATCACGCCTCTGCTTGTTTTTATCGCGCTGTTTTTTCTTTGGCCGCTCGGGGTGATGATGAAGCAGGCCGTGTCAGATACAGCGGTATTGCGCGTTCTACCCCGAACCGCAGAAGCGGTAAGTCTTTGGGACGGACAGTCGGGTCCATCGCCAGACATGAAGCAGGCCCTGGTAACGGACCTGAAATCTTCGACTGACCAACAGGCGATAGGCGATATGGTTCGGCGCTTGAACAGCGCTCAATCCGGCTTTCGCACGTTGATGAGCAAAACGCTTTCAGCCATCGAAAAGGGCGATCCTGTTCCAGATCTTGAAATGATCGACAAGCGATGGAGCCGGCCGGAGTTTTGGCGGGCGATTGCAAATGCGCTTTCCCCGACAACTGATCGCAACCTGCTTGCGGCCGTCGATATGGAGCGCTCGACATCGGGTGAAATTGTTTCTATGGCGCCGGGCACATCGGCAAACCGGGCGATCATGCTGCGTACTTTCTGGATTGCTGCTCTGGTGACATTGGCTTGTGCAGCGATTGGTTACCCCTACGCGGTCTTGCTGGCGTCATCTACGGGCTGGATCAAAAGCGTGCTGTTTGCTGCTGTTTTACTGCCGCTGTGGACATCGTTGCTGGTGCGAACGGCTGCCTGGTTCATTCTTTTGCAGGATAAGGGCCTCATCAACGATACGCTGATCTGGCTCGGCATAACCGATGCGCCTTTTCCCTTGATCTTCAACAGGGCGGGTGTGGTCATCGCCATGACGCATGTGCTTCTGCCGTTCATGGTGCTTCCGATCTACAGCGTGCTTGTGTCTATCCCAGGCAATCTCATGCCTGCAGCCGCATCTCTTGGTGCGCCGCCGTGGAGAGCGTTCCTGCGAGTGCTGCTTCCGTTGAGTATGCGCGGTATCGTGTCCGGCATGCTACTCGTATTTATGAGCGCGATTGGCTACTACATCACTCCTGCGTTGATCGGTGGACCGGGCGACCAGATGATAAGCTCGATCATTGCTTATTACGCAACCGGTTCGGCCAATTGGGGCATGGCCGGTGCACTTGGGCTCGTGTTGCTCGTAGCCTGTCTGATACTCTACGCGGTTTACGGACGGCTTACCGCCGATGATCCCCGGAGGGCATGAAGATGGGGCGCTTCGCGAAAATCGTGTTCGGTGCGGCTGCCGTGATCTTTCTGATCGCGCCGCTGTTCGCCATCCTTCCACTGGCATTTACCTCCAGCGTGTTTCTGACCTATCCGGTGCCGGGCTGGTCAGGGCGCTGGTTTGAGGAACTCGCGACAGCGGATGTCTGGCGCCGCGCGATCGTCAACAGCCTGATCATCGGTTCTGGGACTATGATTTTGGCAACCGTGTTGGGGACGATGGCCGCGCTTGGCTTGCGCAGCAGGATAATTTTTCTTTCCGGCCCCATTAAAACTCTGTTCCTATTGCCAATGGTCGTTCCCGCAGTAGTGCTGGGTGTGGGCATGCAACTGCTCTTCGTGCGATTGGGCATAGCAAATTCGTATCTTGGCGTGATTGTCGCGCACACCGTGATTTCGATCCCCTTTGTTCTGGTAAGCGTTACGGGTGCTCTTGGCGGTATCGACCGGCGTATCGAGCTGGCAGCCGAGAGCCTTGGCGCGTCGCCTCTCACAGTATTTCGAAAAATCACGCTTCCGCTTGCCATGCCGGGTATCGCTTCGGGTGCTGTGCTGGCATTCGCCACCTCGCTGGACGAGGTTGTTCTGACGCTGTTCGTCGCGGGACCAAATCAGCGTACCCTCGCGCGCCAGATGTTCTCGACAATTCGTGAGAACATCAGCCCGGCGATCGCTGCCGCAGCCTTTCTGTTTATTGCAGGCACCGTGCTTCTGGGGCTTGCGGTGATGCTTTTTCGCCGAAAGCGCATGAGTGGAGCAGTCTCCACCTAAGCACTGCCAGTGATTCTGACCGCTGCGATATTGTTTTTGTATCTTAACGATCAATTCGCGTCGAGAGGATGATGGACGACATCGTGCGCTCGACGCCTTCCAGCGCGCCTATGCGATCCAGAACGGCATCAAGCTCCTGTATGGAAGGGGCTTCCACAACGACGATCATATCGAAATGTCCGCTCACAGAATGAAGTGAACGGACGGCCATCATGCCGCGCAATGCAGTTTCGACCTTTGGCGCGAGCTTTGGCAAGGCAGTCACTAATACGTGGGCGCGCACCAGATCACGCTCGAACTCCGGGGCGATTCGGACCGTATAACCCTCGATGACACCGCGCTTTTCGAGCTTCTCGATACGGCTTTGAACCGTTGTTCGCGAAACTCCGAGGCGCCTCGCAAGGTCGGCCGTCGAAGCACGGGCATTTTCACGGAGGAGGGCGATGAGGATTAGATCTGCTTCTGTCGTCATAATGCATATAAAATACGTCAATATGCATAAACAAACAACGTCATATCGTCAGTTCGCATACTTCTTTTTGCATGGAACTATGCGATTCTTGCATATCCGAATTGCATTCCAAGGGGAATTTACATGAAAGAGATCGTTGTTGTAGGTGCAGGCAAAATCGGCGCTACCATTGCCGATCTTCTCGCTTCCACAGGCGAGTATGCTGTTACCGTTGTCGACCGCTCTCAAGCGCAGCTCGATGCACTGGAATCGGGTGCCGAAGTCAAGACGCAGGCGCTCGACATTGAAGACGCCAAGGCCCTCGAAGCTGCCTTGGCCGGCAAGTTTGCGGTACTCAGCGCCGCTCCGTTCCACCTGACGACCCGTATCGCCGAAGCTGCGGCCAAGGCAGGCGTGCATTATCTCGACCTGACCGAAGATGTGGCCAGCACGCGTCGCGTCAAGGAACTGGCGAAGGAAGCGAAGACGGCTTTCATTCCGCAGTGTGGCCTTGCTCCCGGCTTCATCTCCATCGTTGCCTATGATCTGGCGAAGCGTTTTGACAAGCTGGACAGCGTTCGTATGCGCGTTGGCGCTCTGCCGCAGTACCCTTCGAATGCTCTGAACTATAACCTGACCTGGAGCACGGACGGCGTCATCAACGAATATATCGAGCCATGCGAAGCTATCGTGAACGGCGAACTGACCGAAGTTCCTGCTCTCGAAGAGCGCGAAGAGTTTTCGCTTGATGGCGTCACCTACGAAGCCTTCAACACCTCGGGTGGTCTGGGCACGCTTTGCGAAACGCTGGAAGGCAAGGTGCGCACGCTCAACTACCGCACGATCCGCTATCCGGGTCACGTTGCGTTGATGAAGGCGCTTCTCAACGATCTCGGCCTGCGTCATCGCCGTGAAGTGCTCAAGGACATCTTCGAAAATGCCCTGCCGACCACTCTTCAGGACGTTGTGGTGATTTTCGTGACTGTGTCGGGCACCAAGAATGGTCGCCTGGTTCAGGAAACCTACGCGAATAAGGTCTATGCCGCTCCGGTTGGCAAGATCGTGCGCTCGGGCATTCAGATTACGACGGCTTCGGCGATCTGCGCCGTGCTCGACATGCTCGCCAAGGGCGATCTTCCACAGCAGGGCTTTATCCGCCAGGAAGACATTACGCTCGGAGCGTTCCTCGCGAACCGCTTTGGCAAGGCCTATGCACAGGAAGACCATTGCGCACGCATGGTTGCCTGATAGCTCCTGCCGCATGAATGCAGGGCCTGTTGCGCTTGTGCGCAGCAGGCCCTGTTTGCGTTTTGGTGGCGGCCGTCTCCGCCCTACCAAAGTCGCAATTGAATAGGATCGGATTTAAGCGCATTGCCCGATCCAAACTGGTGGATGGAATATGTTTGTCCGCTTGATGTGTATCTGTGCACCCCGAAACCACTACAATTCGGGATGTGCTTTGAAGAAGTAGGAAAGCTATGTTGAAATCAATTGTGCTGGCCGGTCTGGCCTCAGTCTTTCTCGCTTTGCCGGTTCAGGCGAAGGAATGGAAAGAAATCCGTATCGCCAGCGAAGGCGCATATCCTCCGTTCAACTACATGTCTCCAGACGGCAAGCTTGAAGGTTTCGATCTCGATATCGCCAATGCGCTTTGCGAAGCGATGGAAGCGAAATGCACGATCGTCGCGAATGACTGGGACGGCATGATCCCCGGTTTGCAGGCCAACAAGTTCGACGCAGTCATTGCTTCGATGGCTATCACCGAAGAGCGTGAAAAGCAGGTGGCCTTCACGGACCGCTACTACACGACACCGCTTGCGGTTGTCGTGCCGAAGGACACGGACATCACCTCGCTTGATCCGTCGGCATTCGACGGGAAAACGGTAGGCGCGCAGGCCGGCACCACGCAGGGCAACTATGCCGACGACGTCTACAGCAAGGCGGGCGCGGACGTGAAGCTCTACCCGACCGCCGACGAAGCCAATGCCGATCTTGAAAGCGGCCGTCTTGATGCCATCGCCGCCGACAAGTTTCTCGCCGCCGACTGGCTGAAGAAGCAGGGCGCAGATTGCTGCAAGTTCCTTGGTGATATTCCCGGTTCCGAAACGAAGATCGCGGTTGCCCTTCGCAAGGGTGATGATGATCTGCGCGAGCAGTTCAACGCGGCGATCAAGAAGATCCGTGAAGACGGCACCTACGAAACGATCCGCAAGAAGTATTTCGATTTCGACATCTATTGATGCCAAAATTTCATCGGGCGCTCTCCAAACATGGCTTGATGTGGGGAGCGTCCGGTGCTTCAGTTGGAAGACGCATAAAAAGGTGGGGCGTTGCGCTGAACTGGTAATGCTCCGATAATATAATTATAACAAAGGAATAAGGGGAACGACCATGCTGAAAGCCATCCTGTTTGCAGGCGTTGCATCTGTAATCGCTGCCTTGCCAGCGCAGGCCAAGGAATGGAAGGAAATCCGCATCGCGACGGAAGGTGCATATCCACCTTTCAATTTTGTCGCCGCGGATGGTTCGCTTCAGGGTCTGGATGTCGAAATTGCCGAGGCCCTGTGCAAGGCGATGGACGCCAAGTGCACCATCGTCGCCAACGACTGGGACGGGATGATACCCGGACTGAAGTCGAACAAGTTCGATGCGGTCGTCGCCTCGATGAGCATCACGGAAGAGCGCAAGAAAGAAGTCACCTTCACCGACAAGTATTACTCCACGCCGCTTTCCGTTGCCGTGCCGAAGGACAGCCCGATCACATCCTTGGATGCGGAGGCCTTCAAGGGAAAGACGATTGGTGCTCAAGGGTCGACCACGCAGGGTAACTATGCCGAGGATGTCTACGGCAAGGCCGGTGCCGACGTGAAGCTTTATCCGACTGCCGATGAAGCCAACGCAGACCTGAAAAGCGGACGCCTTGATGCAGTCGTTTCCGACAAGTTCCCGATCTCCGACTGGATCAAGGGTGACGGCGCGGGTTGCTGCAAGCTTATTGGCGATATTCCCAATACGCAGACCGATACCGGGATAGCGTTGCGTCAGGGCGATGACGACCTGCGCGAACAATTCAACGCAGCAATCAAGAAAATTCGCGACGATGGTACCTATGCCACGATCGTGAAGAAATATTTCGACTTCGACATCTACTGATTGCTTGTAATAAAGGCAGCTCTTTGCTGTAAGCAACAACGCGCCGGCTGAAATCGGCGCGTTTATTTCGTTGTTTTTATGGATGCGTAAATGCCGATTCAGCAACAAGATGTCATCGTTCTGGGGGCGGGTATTGTTGGTGTATCCACGGCACTGCATCTGCAGGCGCGGGGCCGTTCGGTGTGCCTGGTCGACAAAAACGACCCCGGCAATGGCACCAGTTTCGGCAATGCCGGTCTGATCGAGCGTTCAAGCGTCATACCCTATTCCTTCCCGCAAGGCTTCTGGACGCTTGTTCGTTACGGCATGAACCGCCGTTCGGACGTTCGCTATAACCCCTTCTACATACCGAAAATGGCTCGTTGGCTTTTTCGATACTGGAGGGAATCGTCGCCGGAGCGGTTGAAGATTGCGACGGATGCCATGTTGCCCTTGATTGAGGCCAGCGTCCGGGAGCATGACAATCTGGTGGCCCAGTCCGGCAGTGAAAAATTGATCCGGTCACAGGGGTGGATCGAAGTTTTCCGGTCATCTTCGGCATTCGACGCAGCGGTGCGCCGTTTGCCCGATCTGCAGCGTTTCAAACTGTCCTATGACATTCTGGATGCAGCAGCATTGCGGGAACGAGAGAAGTCGCTGGGCGATGTGGCTGGCGGCATTCATTGGCTCGATCCGAAAACCGTCGTTAACCCGGGAGGACTGGTCAAAGCCTATGCCGATCTGTTTATCAGAAACGGTGGGGTTTTCGTTCATGGCGATGCTGCAACCCTGACAGCGGAGGCGGGCGGTTGGCAGGTTACGACTGAGAACGGCATTGCGCATGCGCGTGACGTGGTCGTGGCGCTCGGTCCGCAGTCCGGTCTCGTCTTCAGGAAATTCGGCTATCCAATCCCGCTTGGCATCAAGCGGGGGCATCATCTTCACTTCACCATGAAGGACGGTTCGCGGCTCGGCCATACTGTTGTCGACGAAGAAGCAGGCTATGTTCTTGCGCCTATGGTGCAGGGGGTGCGGCTATCGACGGGCATAGAGTTCGCTTCACCCGATGCGCCCGCAAATTATATTCAACTCAGAAAAGACGAGAAGATTGCGCGCCAGCTTGTGCCGCAATTGGGAGAGGCTGTCGAAACCACGCCCTGGCTTGGATTGCGTCCTTGCCTGCCGGACATGCGCCCGGTCATCGGGGCCGCGCCTAAGCATAAAGGGCTATGGTTCAATTTCGGCCACGCTCATCACGGGCTTACGCTGGGGCCGGCGACAGGGCGCTTGCTTGCAGAGATGCTTGTCGGAGAAGAGCCATTTGTCGATCCAAAGCCCTATTCGGCCGAGCGTTTTCTGTAGGCTGATTTAAAAATTTCGTGACAGGCTTGTCAGCCGCGGTCGAGCGGGGCTATCAATTGGCTCCACTCTCATATCGCGCAGTCGCGAACAATCGATCCGGAAAATCTCGTGAAAATGAAGCCTTTAGGCCGTACCGGCCTTACTGTAACTGAAATTTGCCTCGGCACCATGACCTGGGGCGTACAGAATACCGAGTCCGATGCTCATGAGCAGCTCGACATTGCTCTCGATGCCGGTATCAACTTCATTGATACGGCCGAGGGATATGCCATCCCCATGAGCCCGGAAAGCTATGGCAAGACAGAGACCTATATCGGTACCTGGTTTAAGAAATCCGGAAAACGCGACAAGATCGTGCTGGCAAGCAAGATTGCTGGTGGCGGCAGGCAGAAGTGGATTCGAGATGGTGCCAAACCAAGCCGCAACAATGTCCGCGAAGCGGTGGAAAACAGCCTGAAGCGGCTTCAGACTGACTATATCGACCTTTATCAAGTCCATTGGCCGATGCGGGCGCACTATCATTTTGGCCAAAGCTGGACCTTTGATCCTTCCGCTACGGACGGGGCTGCAGAAACCGAACAGATGCACGACGTGCTGCTCGGACTTGGAGACATGGTTCGCGACGGAAAGATCAGGCACATCGGTCTTTCCAATGAGACAGCATGGGGAACAATGCAGTGGCTTCGTCTGGCCGAACAGCATGGCTTGCCCCGCGTCGCCTCGATCCAGAATGAATATAGTCTTTTGCAGCGCCAGTTCGATTTCGACTTGGCAGAATTGTCGCTCTGCGAAAACGTGGGGTTGCTGGCCTATTCGACGCTGGCCGCCGGTGTACTGACCGGAAAATATCTGGGTGGGAAACTGCCTTCCGGTTCGCGCGCAGCCATTTCCGAAGGTGGCCTCTGGCGCAACAATATTCATTCCGAGCCAGCCGTCCGCGCCTATATCGATGTTGCCACGAAGCACGGGCTCGATATTGCCCAGATGGCAATCGCCTTTGCGTTGACGCGCCCGTTCATGACGTCGGCGATAATTGGTGCGACAACTGTCGACCAGCTGAAGACTGATATCGCAGCTCACCAGGTCAAGCTCTCGGATGACGTTCTGGCGGACATCGAAACGGTCTACAGACAGTATCCGCGCCCTCTTTGAGCCCAAAGTTCCAAAGGCCCGCCAGACCTGGCGGGCTTTTCTATCCCGCGAGATAGACCTCGTGCTTGACGATCCATTGGTCGATGGGCGTTTCACTTGAAGAGCTGACAATCACCATTCGGTCGAAGCGAATGCTGCGGCCGACTAGCAAGCGTGCCATCCGTGCCATCTCTGTGTCGCGCGAGCCATGGTCGGCGACGCCATAGGCAAGCGAGACATGTGGAAGAAAAGTCGAGATGTCTTTCTCCCCCGAAATATCGAGAGAATCCTGCTTTAGCGTCATCAGTGTCGGTGTTTTCTGCAGTGCAGCATAGAAGGAGCGGAAATAAGCTTCGGTTCCCGCTACATCGTCAACCAGAACGTCCAACGGTTTGCGACCGACTGCAAGGCTGAGCACCAGAGGCAGTAGCTCATCTGCCGAACGTCTCATGTCAGGTACGAGTGTCGCATGCGGCTCGAATATGGGTGAATTGAAGCCGGAAGCCAGATCGGTCACGACAGATTCGAGAAATCGGAGATCGTCACGGGCGGGACGCAACCAGATGGAATGGAAGGTCATTGCTGTTGGATCTCCCGAACGCTGCGGTCATTTTTAATGGGCCTCACGCTGCTACGGAGAATGAGTGGCAATTCGAGCATAATTGTCTGAGGTGGTGCGTTCGGTGCGGTCTGCCGCTCGTCCAGCAACCGGATGATCTCGGCGGAAAGCCGTTCTGCGTTCTGATCGAATGTGGTCAGTCGATAGGCACCCCAACGTGCTTCCGCGACATTATCGAAGCCAATGACTGAGACATCGTCGGGAATGGAGAGATTGAAGACATCGCGCGCGCAGTCCATCATGCCGAATGCCATGAGATCGTTGACGCAGAAAATGCCTTCGACGCGCTCTCTTTCGCCCAGCATCAGAGAGGCGGCACCGTAACCGCCGTCATAATCTGTCAGTTCGCCACGCTGCACGCTGACGCTCAACCCAAGGCTTTTGCTTTTCGCGACGAAGGCTTCCTCGCGCTCGACCAGATTGAGGCTGCCGACATTCGACGTTATGAGGCCTAGTTTTTTCATGCCCCGTGCCGCGAAGATTTCGACAGCCGTTTCGGCGGCAAGCCGATTGTTGATATGGATGTGGTCGGCTCCCTCTTCTGTTCGCCCGACGAGAATGAGGGTCTGGCCGTTTCGTTGGGCAAGCTCGACAAATGACGAAGACGGCATGCCAGAAAGAACCACCGTCGCTTCCGCACGATAACGCAGCAGTGTTTCATGCGCGGCAGAGAGGTTCTCTCCGTGTTGGCCGGTCGGAATCAGAACAGGAACACTGCCGCGGGCTGCGAGCCGACGGGAAAGTGCTGCGATCTGGCGGGAGCGAAACGGACTGTCGGGATCTGCCGCGATCATCCCGACAATACGGCTCCGATTGGCCAGAAGGCCGCGTGCAAGGTCATTGACCTGATAGCCGAGCTTTTCGGCAGCTTTCAGCACTTTCTCGCGTGTCGCAGGCGAGACACTGGCGCCTGGTGTAAAGGTGCGGGACACGGCGGAGCGCGATACGCCAGCCTCCAGTGCGACTTCGTGCGCGCTGATAAATCGAGGCAGGCTGTCCGCGATGTCATGCTCTCGCTGTGTTTCTTTATCTGGCATTTCATCGCCCTACTTTTGAAAGGACATCGGCCCTGAGGAAGCGCTCGACCACGAACATGAAGGCAATTGACGGCACCAGCAATATCAGAGCGCTGATCGATGCGATTTGATAATTGCCGCCGGAACTTGCTGTATAAAGCAGCAGGGGCAGGGTGGAAATGTCCGGAGCGCCGACGAAGTAAGTGCCGGTGAACTCGTCGAGCGATTCAAGAAAAACAAAGATCGCGCTTGCAAGCAGGCCGGGCGCGGCTATCGGCAGGGTGATGTCGAAGAATGTCTTGAGTGCGGAAGCGCCCATTGAACGAGCCGCTTCTTCGATCTCGCGATCAATTGCTGAAAACGCTGCCGTGGCGATCCATACGGCGTAGACCAGCCCGTGGGTGACATGCACCAGAACTACACCGGTGATCGTTCCATTCAGGCCGAAAGAATAGAACATCTGCGCAATGTTCACGTAAACGGGCAGGTTAGGGAAAGCTTGCGGGATGAGCAGCGTCAACAGGATCAAGCCGCGAAAGGGCAGTTTCAATCGTGCGAGAGCATAACCGGCGGGAATGGCGAGGCCGAGCGATACGATCACGGTAAGCGCTGCAATAAGGACGCTTGTGCCGAGCGATGAGAGCGCATTGCCGCGAGGCGAAAACACATTCGCCCAGAATGAAAATCCATATTGAAGCGGCAGTGTATGCGGGAAATACCAACGCTCAGCTACAGCCCACAGGAGCAGGTTCGCGAGCGGTCCGAAAATCGCGAAGGCCAGCAGACCAAGCAGCATGCCGCGTGGCAGCCAGCGCCAGTCGAGAATGTTGCTCATTGGCCGTGCTCCTTCATGGTCTGGCGCAGATAAACCCAGGCGACGAGGCTGGTCATGAGAAGCGAGATCGTACCCAGCGCATTTGCGACGCCGTAATCGCCGTAGGCATTGATGCGGAACGCCATGTTGGCCGTAATCATCGTTGGCGACTGCGCATTGATCATCAACGGGACGGACAAGACGGACATCATGGTGACAAAGCTCAATATCAATCCAACGAGCAATGTCTGGCGGACTTGAGGAAGCACGATCTCGATGAGAATGCGCAGCCGTCCTGCACCAAGATTGCGAGCGGATTCGATTGTGCTGCGATCAAGGGATGCCATGGCGCCCGCCAGCAGCAGCGTGACAAACGGTGTCTGTTTCCAGACGAATGCGATGACGATGCCGCGCCAGTCCAGAAAGCTCATCGCTTGCAGCGGCGTGAGGACACCGGTTTCGATGAGCAGGCTGTTCATCAACCCGTTCTTGGCCAGGAAGGTGCGAAGTATCTGGCCGACGACGATGAAGGGGATGAAAAGCGGCCAGCGATAGAGCCAGCGCAGAACGGTAACTGCTCGCGGGTTGGAGCCGAGTGTCAGATAGCCACCGATAGCGATAGAGAACAGCGCGATGAGCAGCGACGACAATGTGACGATGACGAGAGTGAAGATGATGTCGCTGGAATATAGCTCGAATGCCTTGGTGAAGTTGCCGGTTCCCCATTCACCGGAAACATGGAAAGCTCCGGTGATCGCCCCGAAAAGCGGTACGATGAACAGCAACAGCACGATCGCCAGCGCGGGAGCGACAAGAAGAATACCCGTTAGTCGATGCGACATTCGAAACCTCATGACCGTAAGCATAGGAGTGCTCGGCTTGAAACCACGTCCAACCGAGCACTCCAATCGAAGCTGTAGGGTTTAGTTGCCTACTTGACGTTCATATGCTTCCAGAATCGCGGTGTTATAGGGTGCGATCGGGAAAGGCTTTCCATATTTCGCAAGGTCGTCCGGCGAAATATCCGTGAAGAGCTTGTTCCAGGTGTCGCCGTCCAGCTCTGCCTTGACGTGGTCGGCATCGATGCCCGGATACCAGTTGAAGCGCTTGACGATGCCTTCAGCCTGTACCTTCGGGCTTGTCGCCAACGCAACAAACTTTTCGGCCAGTTCCTTGTGCGCACTCTTTTCCGGGATCACATAGTGCATCGGCTGTCCGGGCATTCCGGGTGCTGGAAGGACAAGTTTCATTTCCGGCGGTAGCTGTCCATTGGCCTTCCACGAATAGAACATGTCTACCCAGACCGGCCCCATCGCGATTTCGCCTCGGCTCAGCATGTCGAGTGTACCGGCATTGCCCGGGGTAAGGGTGGCGTTCTTTGTAAAGTCCTTGAGCGAGGAAAACGCCTTGTCCCAGTTCTTTGCTTCGCCTTCTTCGAAAGGCCCCTTCATCAGCTTCTCTGCGTCGCCGCCATAAGCATAAATCCAACCCATGACGAAACTTACGCCGGACGCTCCGCCCTTTATCCCGTTGTAACCGAACTGCTTCGGATTTTCCTTTGCCCATGCCACAAGCTCGTCATAGCTCTTCGGTGGATTGGCGACGAGCGCGGGATTATAGGCAAGCGCGGTTTGGCTGTTGAACATCGGCATGACGTAACCGTCGACATCGGTGCCGAGCGCCATTTTTGCATTATCGCGTGTCACCAGCTTGCCGCTGTCGATTTTGCCACGATAATTTTCGAGGAACTTTGCCGTTACCATTGGCCCGACGAATTTCTCGTGGACGACAGCGACGTCAGTGTCCCACTTTTCCACGCCAGCTTTCGACTGAGCTTCGAAGCGCTCGAGAACCTTCTGCGAGCCGGCATCGCCAGGACCGGTTCCGACCACGCGAACGGTCGTGCCGGGATTCTCCTTCTCGAACAACGGTCCAAGATACTGATTGATGTAATCGACCATGTTCTGGTCGCCTGCCGTGATGACGGTAAGTTCGTCTGCGGCAGCCGGTGCAACGGTGATGCCGATCGCCATTGCCGCGTTCAGGATAGTTCTCATGAAAGGACTCCTGTCTGAAACCGGGGTTTCCGGTCTTATGATTGAAAACAGATGCGGAGCATCTGGTGGTGCTGTTGATCGGGAACGGTAATAATCGCGGGGGCGCATGCCCATGAAAGCAAGCTTGAGACGGGTATTCTCCCGCTTCGGCCGGCGATGCGGGTTTTGGCTTCAATGCACAGCCGTGCATCGCAGGGGTCATTAAAGATTCCGTCGTGCATTGATCTCGGATCTCCTTAACTCAACAATAGGCGCGGGCAGCGAAGCTACAGCCCACGGACTATCTGTCGAACAAAAACAGGGCATGATCCGGTATGCGAATTTCTACATTTGCCCCAGGTTGGTGGCTCTCCTGAGCGTCGACCATGATGTGCCTATCCCCAACACGGATCATATGTCTCCAAAGGCCGCCGGGATAAGTGGTTTGCTCGACGGTGCCATTGAGGACCAATTCGGCTGTGGGGGAGTCGGGATCAGCCCCGGGCTTGGTAAGGCGCGCTGCTTCGCTGCGGAAACGTGCCGATGCCGGGCCATCGGACAGATTGCGGCGACCTGCGGAAATAGTGCTGGCCTTGTTATTGGCGCCAGCAGCGATCTCGATGCGATCAGCCTTTATCTGGATCGGTACCTCGATCAGGTTTTCCGCGCCCATGAATGCTGCGACGAAATCCGACGCCGGATGATTGTAGACCTCTTCGGGCGCGCCAGCCTGGGCGATTTCACCATTGTTGAGAATGACGATACGGTCGGCCATGACCATGGCTTCTTCGCGGTCGTGTGTCACATGAACTGCGGTGATGCCGAGACGGCGCTGCAAGGCGCTGATTTCATGGCGAACCGATAGTCGGATGCGTGCATCCAGGTTGGAAAGCGGTTCATCTAGAAGCAGGATGTCAGGCTGAATGGCGAGTCCGCGCCCGAGGGCGACACGCTGGCGTTGGCCGCCGGAAAGGGCGGCAGGTTTGCGCTCCAGCAAGGCATCCAGTCCCAGCAGGCGCGCAACGTCGTCGACCTTCTGCTTGATGGTTTCCTTCGCTACGCCGCGAATTCGCAAGCCATAGCCCATATTCTGCGCAACTGTCATGTGCGGCCAGAGCGCATAAGACTGGAAGACGAGTGCCATGCCGCGCTTGTCCGGAGGCAGTCTGGTCACATCCTTGCCGTTCAACCG
Organism: Brucella intermedia LMG 3301; assembly: GCF_000182645.1. Taxonomy (NCBI): domain Bacteria; kingdom Pseudomonadati; phylum Pseudomonadota; class Alphaproteobacteria; order Hyphomicrobiales; family Brucellaceae; genus Brucella; species Brucella intermedia. Next base: position 806,720 of record NZ_ACQA01000002.1, on the reverse strand, counting down.
GATTGCGCCGCCGGATGGCATGTTGAAACCCGCAATGGCTCGCAACAACGTTGTCTTGCCGCAGCCAGAGGAGCCAAGAAGCGCGACGAACTCGCCTTTTTTGACGGATAGGTTTACGCCTTTGAGAACTTCATTATTGCCATATCGAACGCGCGCGTCCGCCACCTCCAAAAACGCTGGCATAAGCGGCTCCTCCCCAGGATCGCCGGCTGATTTTATATTTTCTGCACAGCCGTGCAAATTGGATTGAAGCATCTTTAAGCAACCTCGACAAGCCGCAAAAATGAAATTGCGCCGGAAAAACTGTCTCGAGTTCCGTTATGGAACGCCGTTTGGTGGCTGTTTATCGGGATTTCATAACAGCTGTATGACGCAACGTCGATGGCGTGGACAGCGTTGCAATGCTGTCCACGTCAGACACGAGCAGGTCTGGTAGAGACTTTAGAACCGAACTTCACCGTCAGCGTCTAGCCGCTCTTCGACTTTGGGAGTCTGTCGGGAAACGTAAATGAACGCGGCAAGGAATATCACTGTCATCAGCAGAACGATTGTAGGGGCAGGCGCGCTGTCGATGAAGAACGACAGATAGACCCCGAAGAAGGAAGCAAAAACCGCAATTGCTGCGGCGAGCAACATCATGGTGCTGAACTTGCGTGTAAGCAGAAACGCAATCGCACCCGGCGCAATCAACATGGCAATGGCCAGAATGATACCCACCGCTTTCAAAACGGCTACAATAGTCAACGAGATCAGGCAAAGCAGGCCATAATGCAGCAGGCGGACCGGCAGACCGACTGCACGGGCTTGTACCGGATCGAATGCGTGTAGCAGGAAATCCCGCCATTTGACGACAAGGATGCCAGCGGTGAGTGCGGCAATAACGGCCGTTTCGACCAGATCAGACAATGTTATGCCGAGCATGTCGCCAAACAAAATGTGGTCGAGGTGGACCGTCGAGCGGATCGCAACATAAAGAACCAGACCAAGGCCGAACATGCCGGAGAATACGATGCCCATCACTGTATCCTGTTTAATACGGCTGTTCTCGGTGAGATAACCCGTTGCAAGGGCACAGGACATGCCCGCTACAAACGCTCCGAAGCCGAAAGGTATTCCGATGATGTAGGCGACGACCACACCCGGAAGAACGGCATGGCTGATCGCATCCCCCATCAATGACCAGCCCTTGAGAACCAGAAAGCACGACAGCAATGCTGTCGGGATCGCGATGAGGACTGAAATGGCCAAGGCATAGCGCATGAACTCGAACTGAAATGGGGCGGCCAGGGTTTCAAAAATGATCATTGCTGGAACTCCCTGAGGGCTAATGAAGCCTTGCGCCGTGCTGCCAGCAGTCCGTGTTTCGGAGCAAGAAGGAATACGCTGAGAAAAACCAGTGTCTGGAGCACAACGATGATGCCCCCCGTCGCCCCATCCAGAAAATAGCTCACATAGGCCCCGAAAAAGCTTGTGACAGAGCCAATCGCGACAGCGATCCACAGCAGTCGCGAAAACCGGTCCGTCAGCAGATAAGCGGTTGCGCCCGGCGTCACCACCATACAGATGACGAGGAAGGCCCCGACCGTTTGCATGGCAGCGACAGTGGATGCCGACAGCAATGTGAAAAACATGATCTTCAGCAGAGCGGGCCTCAGTCCTATCGAACGCGCATGGTTCTCATCAAAGAACACCACCATCAGGTCTTTCCACTTCAAAAGAAGCAGCGACAGGGAAACGAAGCCGATAATCGCCAACTGCAATGTATCCTCCGGGGTGATGGCGAGGATATTGCCCAGAACGATGGTTTGAACGCTGACTGCCGTCGGCTTGAGCGAGATCATGAAAAGCCCGAGCCCGAAGAACGAGGAGAAGATCAGGCCGATGATGGCGTCTTCCTTCAGCTTTGTCCTTTGGTTGAGGAAAAGCATCGCTGCCGCTGCAAGGCCGCCCGAGAAGAACGCGCCGATGGAGAAGGGGAGGCCAAGCATGTAAGCGCCGGCAACACCCGGAACGATTGAATGGGAGAGGGCATCACCAATAAGCGACCAGCCTTTCAGCATGAGATAGGCCGAAAGAAAGGCACACACGCCACCCACCAAGGCGGAAACCCACATAGCATTCAACATGTAGTTATAGCTGAATGGCTCAAGCAGCAGCGTCATTGTTTCCGGCTCCGGTCGTGGGGCGCCGACCCCCCTTTTTCATAAACAACGAACGGGCGTTCATCGTCCGTTATGACGTTGACGGGTGCTCGTCCGGAACGTTCATTCCGGGTCAGTACGAAATGGCGCAACACACCGCCGAAAGTCTTTTCGAGATTTGCCTGCGTGAAAACTTCGGTGGTCCGACCGTAGTCAAGCACCGTGTGTTTCAACAATACAGTGCGGTCACAGAATTCGGGAACGCTGCCGAGATTATGCGTCGAGACCAGCATGACGCGTCCTTCATCCCGAAGGCTGCGAAGAAGAACGATGATCGCTTCTTCGGTCTTGACGTCCACGCCGGTAAAGGGTTCGTCCAAAAGAATGACGCGTCCATCCTGGGCCAGCGCTCGGGCGAGAAACACCCGTTTCTTTTGCCCGCCGGAAAGCTCGCCGATCTGCCGATGGCGAAACTCAAGCATGTTCACACGGGCAAGCGCATTCTCTACCGCTTCCCTGTCGGGACGGCGCGGCATGCGCAGCATGCCCATGTGGCCGTAGCGTCCCATCATGACGACATCTTCAACGAGAACCGGGAAATTCCAGTCGACATCTTCGCTCTGCGGAACATAGGCCACCAGATTGCGCTTCAGTGCAGCTTCGACCGGCATTCCGAGTATGGATATTTCACCTTTGGCGAGTTTTACAAACCCCATGATCGCCTTGAACAGGGTTGATTTTCCTGAGCCGTTAACGCCTACCAGCGCCGTAATTGTTCCGGTCGGAATAGCAAAGCTCGCATTATGCAGGGCCGTATGGCCATTCCGGTAAGTGACAGTGGCGTCTTTTACATAGATTCCTTTTTCTGGCGCGGAGTGAAGTACTTTATCAATACCTGCGGACAAATTCATTGCTTAAGTCCATTAGCGATGGTGCGCGAAGTAACTTTCAGCAGGTCAATATATGTCGGCACGGGGCCATCCGGTTCTGAAAGTGAATCGACATAGAGAACCCCGGCATATTTTGCACCGGTTTCGCGGGCTACTTGCTTCGCAGGGGCGGGGGATACGGTGCTCTCCGAAAATACGGCGGAGATGCCGTTTTTACGCACTCCATCAATCACTTTGCGAACCTGCTGGGGCGTGCCCTGTTGGTCTGCATTGATTGGCCAGAGATAAAGTTCCTTCAGGTTGAAGTCCCGCGCGAGATAGGAAAATGCGCCCTCACTCGAAACCAGCCAGCGCTTTTCCTTTGGGATTGCCTCCATCTCTGCTCGGATCGGGTCGATGGCGGCTTTGATCTTTGCCTTGTAGGCTTCGGCGTTTGATTTGTAGGTAGCTGCGTTGGCAGGATCGTTTTTGACAAAGGCGTCCCGAATATTATCGACATAGATTAGCGCGGCATTCGGGGACATCCATGCATGTGGATTCGGCTTACCGTTATATGGGCCCTCGGTGATGTCCATTGGCTCCACGCCGTTGGACACGATTGCGCTTGGAACATTGTTGAGACGGGCGAAGAATTTTTCGAACCAAAGCTCCAGCCCCAGCCCGTTCCAGAGTACCAGCTTCGCATCCTGCGCTTTGATCAGGTCTCCGGACGTAGGCTGGTAATTGTGAATCTCCGCGCCTGGCTTCGTAATAGATTCAACGATTGCAGCATCGCCCGCAACATTCTGCGCAATATCGGCAATAACGGTAAATGTCGTCACGGCCTTGAATTTCTCCGCCAGTGCGCCGGTTGCGCTAGACCAGACAAGAGCTGCACTCAAAAGACCAAGCGTTGCTGTTCGTAAAATGCAATTCCGCATATTCCAATCCTTATTGCTAATAATTTGCAATTGCATAATCGAATAACAGTCGACTGACAAGTGCTTTTGCGATCCATTTGCACCTGCAGGGGCTGGTTAGGGCTCAAGATTCCGATTGCAAAAAGCTTCTACACGTATAGATTGCACATACCATGATGGGTTGCATTGCGAAGGGGGCGTCAGTGCCGAGGGGCATGCGGCCTCCCGACAAACCAAGTTTATTCTCTGCGTGGATTGAATGAATGAGGTGACGATGAGCTTACTGATTGACTTGTTGTTGAATATTCTCTGGGATGGGGCTGAGGAATGGTTGTGTATGAACCACATATGAGCGGGACTAGATGGGGCTTTACCTGCGCCACTACGCAGATGGGGCCGGTCAATTATCGCGCAAGCGGGACGACTTTCCTCGTCTTGAGAGAACAGGTTCGCAATCTGAGGTGGTGTTGTTCTGGCCGGGATGGCGAGAATTCCAATTGCCCGACCGGTACCGTGTTTATCATTCCGGCTTTCGTGAAATTAACAATCGATTGGCCCGAGCCCACAGAAGTATTGATAGGGCAGTTTGATGGACAGCTTCTTCGGGACGTTTTTTTCCAGAATATTTGGAAGAACGAGATCAAGAATTTTGGAAGTGCTGCAAAGTTCCTATGTAAAGAATGCTTGCCGATATCAAATATGATCTGGGATGAAATCCGCCTGCGAGGTGAGGGGGATGAGCCTTATCTGCGCGCTCTTGGTTTGGTCCTCATGCATACGATAGCTCGCAGTGCACCGGGCAATCGAATTTCCACTGATAGCAAAGCTGGACTCAGCAAGTTGGCGTGCCATCGTATTGAAACATACCTCTCCCAGAATTTTCATCAGCCTGTTTCGGTCCGGGATATGGCTGATTTGGTCGGAATTTCGGCGGGCCATTTTTCAACGTCCTTTCGCAATAGTTTCGGACAGACACCTCATCAGTATTTGATGGGGCTAAAGCTCGATGAAGCCGAGCGGCTGCTTAAAAAGACATCTATGTCGATAAGAGATATTGCGCGCCATTTGAGCTTTTCCAGCCAGAGCCACCTAACCACAGCTTTGCGGAAATATCGGCAGCTCACCCCGGGTGAGCTGCGCAGATAGATCGGAATTCAATTCCCAGGTGCTGCCCCGTCGGTGCTTGTTTCGTCCGGTTGCCGACTCATCGAGCAGTTGGCGTGTCGGTTGGCTTCCGCTTCAACCATTTGCGCCAGATGTGAATTTCACTTCGGCGGCGCCAGCGGCGGACGCGATGAGAATCGTGCGACAGAACGATAAGTCCGAGGGGAAGCATCCAGAAGCCTAGAATCGGAAGAAACCCCAGAGACCCGCCCACTACGAGTGAGCCGCCAAGCATACGACGCATCATGACAGATTGCGGCATGGGGATTCGCCGACCAAGAATCACAATGGCTTTTTTTCGGGGCATTTCGGCGTACTGATCACTCACTGGGTCGTCTCTCAGGCTGATATGTTACAATTCACAGGCGGAAAATCTCCCAGAGAATATAGGGTTTCGAGGGCAGAATGCAAAAAGATGAAAAAAAATGGATTTAGCCCTTTGCAAAGGCGAAATCCTTTTGCTATACGCCACCTCGCTGACGCAACGAGCACCTGTTCCCCGGTAGCTCAGCGGTAGAGCAACCGGCTGTTAACCGGTTGGTCGCTGGTTCGAATCCGGCCCGGGGAGCCACTTCGCGCTCGATAATTCTATAAATCCATAATCATAAGGCCTTGAGCTTCGCTGAAGCCATCTCACTCGTATGCTCAAACGACTCTGTTAAGGAAGATTGAGCGGCACGTCATAAACCTGACATGTCAGCCTTGCGCTATAAGGTTGCCCATAGCTAAGCTGTTATCTGTTTCGATAACCAGTATGCGCGTCCCACTAAAAATGCCTGAGCAGGCGGCCGATTTGCGCTTGGTTCCGCTCATCGGTATAAGTTCGAGCGCTACATTGTTCGGGAGTGATTTATGCGTTTGGCATCCAGTTTTATTGTTATGAATTTAGCCTTGGTTTCCGTATCTCCGGCTTTTGCTGGTGCGAAAGAAGATGCGTTGACGCTTCATAAAGCCGTCGTTTCGGGGATGATGACTTATATCGAACTGGGCGAGAGTTCCGATGGGCGATCCAGGGAGCTGGGCGTCGCGATGGAAGAAAAGGTGACGACTCCCGTCGCACGTGCTCAGTCTGACTGGCGACAAGCCGCAGACGCGGATGCAAGCTCCGCTGAGTATAAGGCATTCGTAAGTTGTGACGTCGCTGCTGGCTCCCTCATGAAGGTTTCGCAGACAATATCCGAGTACGTTAAAAGCGACAGCACTGATGAACCAGACTACGATCCTTTGCTGACGAAATTTTCCGAGGATTTGACCCTGTGTGAAAAGGAACTTGGCGTTCCTTTGACTTTCTAGACATAGTGGTAGCGAGCGTCCAACCGCTTCAGGTGAGGAACATTGTCACTCCGAATTTCGTTGAACCTACTATTGGTCCAACTGTCGGAGTGAAAAAATGAAACTTTCAGTCCTTATGGCGCTACTGTTAAGCTTTTCGAGTGTGTCTTTCGCCCAGGAATCGGGGATGCCGACACAGTCAGGCACACAGGAACCCGAAGTGCCGGGCAACCCGCCGCCGGCACCGGGACGGCCGCCGTCTGATCCTGACAGCGTTGACGTACCTAAAGCGTCCGAATCGCAGAAACAGGATCGACTTCTGAACTCCAAAAAGGATCAGTGTGTTCCGGGGCAGGACGCAAGGAAGTGTGTTGAACAGCAGCGCGGCCGTAAATGACCCTCACGGTGTCGTATACTGGGAAAGTACTCGATCTGACAGCGGTCGGATAACTCTGCCACAGGCTTCTTGTCACCAGCAGAGGCCCGGCGGAGGATTTAAAAGTCTTGTATTAATCTCGCTTATCGTTGCGAGTTCTTATTTCCGATTGGACTGGCGATAAGCCACTCGATAACGTCTTCTCTGTTTGATTGTTGAGCGTGATCAACAAGAACGTCGTAAATGGCGGCGATGGTTGCTCTCGCCATCACGTTATTCATTTGCAGAATGTCGACAGTTTCCCAGCCACATTGTTCAATTGCTGTGGCTACTTTATCGATGAGAAGGGGATGGGCCACGTTGAGTTCCATTATGATAAAGAGATGCCACTCTACCATAAGAAGCCAGCGATGAAGTTGATTTCAATCAACCGCAGGTTTGGGTGACGACTGAGGGTTTCGCTGAGCGGTTTGGTTGGCTAGGAATGGCGGGGTTTGACACTGGGGCTCGCAGGTCCGCGCTGCATAAAAAAATCTTGGGAAATCGAACGAAACTTGAAATACCAAATGAGTTTGAGAACGGAATGACAAAAAAATGTATGAAAGGCTGTTCAACGGGGAAGCGCCGACAGGGAGTAAAGATTGAGATGAAGATTCTTTTTTGGGTGATCGGTGTTGCCGGTCTGCTTTCAGCCACTAATCTGGGGCTGGCGCAGGATCTGACACGACTATGCCAAACCGTTGAAATGCAGTATCGAAACCTGCATCGCAACGGCAAAGTCAGCACCAAGACCCCGGATGTTCTCGCCCAGTTGGTCGCGACGGCGTCCACCGGCATTACCGGAGCCACGACGACTGTCGAGGATGTTACGCCGGAAAAACTGGTGGAATGGGCTAAAGCCGGGACGCCACCTGTCTCGTTACCGAGCGAATTGGTCGAACAGATAATAGGCAACACCGATACAATACAGGATATGAATCATTTGCCGGGTACGAATTTTTACGTTGTGAACGGCACGGCCGGATCGCTGTCCTGCTATCAGCCGGGCGTATATTTCAGGATAGAGAACGGACAAGTCGTAAATGCCAAGGGGCCCGACAACTGGCTTGAAGAAGGAAGCGGATGCCAGGTCATTCGATCATTTGGGACCATCGACTCGGTTCCTGTTGCCTTTGAAAAGGGATATAATGGCGAAGACAGCGACTATGTTCTCAATATCTCGCCATGGACAGGAGCTGGTTTTGGCCCTGCGTGCACCGCGACTTTTCAGTTTGAAAACGGTCGGCTTTCCCACGTCACTGTGAAGTGAGCCGTCTAGCAATGGAGGTGACTGTCAGATGTCACTAAGCCGTAGCGAATTTGAAAAGAGCTGGATATCGGTGCCGGAAAAAGCGAATTTTCCGGCACCGATCCGAATCCGACGCTATGTAACCGTCAACGCTCGTATCGGGGTGCCGACGCATTGTGGTCGCGAGGTCCTTCTAGTGCCAGCAATCAATGGAATCGTTATCGAAAGGCTTGATATCTACGAGCCAAACTGCGCCGGGCTATAAAGCTCTCTCCGGCGTAACGCCACGAACAATCGGGGAGATGTTTGAGACGGGCGGCTCACAGAGCATGCCTGTGAGTTTATCGGGCTGGCGTTCCGCTACCTTGCTTGTTTATCATAACAAACGGAATCAGATGTGTTGGGTGGATTTGCCAGACCTTTTTGTAAACCCTTGTAATTCAAGGGAATCAATTTGCAGAATGGCGCAATAAGGCTATCTGCTCCGATATCAATAGCAATCTAGACAAATTATTGATTTTATTTGAGAAAATTTGGAGGCCTCGCCCGGAATCGAACCGGGGTGCAAGGATTTGCAGTCCTCTGCGTAACCACTCCGCCACGAGGCCTTCCGTAAAGCCGTTGCCAAATCACTTGGCATTGCCTTGGTCCGTTCCAATATTGATACAGACCGGTCTCGTCAAGCCGTTAGAGGCAAATGTAGAAAATTTCTCCATGGGTTTCCACGACGAGAAAACTCAAGGCTGTTCATCTCTGTCTGGTGGCATTTGCGGGCGGGCCAGATTACCCTTGGAGAAAGTATAGCCTGTTTCGACAACACTCACCCCGAACTTGTTCCTCAACCGGTCGATGGCATTCTCGGCGACGGCGCGTTTGGTGGCCTGTGTGTCCACAAGATCGGGCGGATCGGCCCGGTCGCTTGAAGAAAGTTCGCTAACGCCAATTCCAAGCAGACGAAATTTCGTTCCATCCAGCTCTTTTTCAAGAAGCTGCAATCCATGGCGAAAGATTCTATCTGCAAGTTGGGTGGGGTCGGAAAGCTGGCGATTGCGGGTACGCAATTTGAAATCGCGGGTTTTCAGCTTCAGGACGACGGTGCGTCCGGCTATGTCACCAGCTTTTAGTCGCCGGGATACTTTTTCGGCAAGTGCGCGAAGCACCGGAACGAGATCATTTGCGTCCGACAGGTCGTTGTTGAAGGTCGTCTCGGCCGAGACGCTTTTCATGTCGTGATCAGGCTCGACCTTGCGGCTATCCTGTCCTCGCGACAGTCGGTACAGACGCTGGCCCCTGGTGCCATAGGCTTTCATGAGCGTTCCTTCCTCCATCGTCTGGAGTTGGCCAATGGATCGGATTCCGTCACTTTCCAGTTTGGCTGCAAAGGCCTTGCCGACGCCCCAGATCGTGCTGACCGATCGGTCCCGCAGAAAGGTTAATGCCTCCGCTTCGCCGATAACAGAAAAACCGCGGGGCTTTTCGATGTCTGATGCAACCTTGGCCAGAAATTTGCAGTAGGAAAGTCCTATTGAGGCGGAGATGCCTATTTCGTCCTCAACCCTTTTGGCAAAGCGCGCCAGAACGATTGCGGGCGGCGCTTTGTGCAGTCGCTCGGTGCCGCTCAAATCCAGGAATGCCTCATCGATAGAGAGTGGCTCGACGAGGGGCGTCAGGTCACGCATCATCTGCCGTACGTCGCGACCGACGCGCACGTATTTTTCCATATTGGGTTTGATGACAACTGCGTCCGGACAGGCTTCCAACGCCTTGAACATGGGCATGGCGGACCGCACACCATGAATACGGGCGAGATAGCAGGCAGTCGATACGACGCCGCGCTTCCCCCCGCCGATGATGAGGGGTTTGTCCCGTAACTCCGGATTGTCGCGCTTTTCGACCGAGGCGTAAAATGCATCGCAATCAATATGGGCGAGGGAGAGCCTGTAAAGCTCGCGATGGCGAAGAAGACGCGGACTGCCGCATGCATGGCAACGCCTGCCTGTATCCGTCTTTTGCGGCGCAAGGCAATCGCGGCATACACCTTTTTCCGGACTGTTAGGGGCAGTGGTGTCAGCCATGAGGACGAACCGTCTGATGAACATAAAAGGAACATCCTTTTATAGCATCGAAAGGCTGAAGCGCCACCGGCATATAGGTCCTGCAGGTTCTTACACTTGACATTGCCGGGAATATCACCAAGTTTAGTGCCATGAACAACCGTTTTGCATCCATACTCCATCGGGTTCATCCGATCACGGGATAGCTACCCTCGAGTTCTGCCTAGCGCAGGGGAACTCCGGGGGACGGTACGCCGCTTGTCCAAAGCGGATTTCGAATAAGCGCTTTCTCCAAAATCAATCTGAACAGCTTCGTGCATAACAGCACGGAGATTTATTACCTTTCAACAGCAGTGAGCACTCGCCATGAGCGGAAAGAATCGCAAGAAGCCCAATATCGTCGTCAGCGAAATCGACTATGAACGCCTGATGGGGTTGGCCACCAATGTTTCGGAACGTCTCGAGGAGATTGCCGAGGAACTGATGGCCGAGCTCGACCGTGCAAAAGTCGTGCCTGCAAAGCGCTTGCCGCAGGATGTGATCCACATGGGCTCTACTGTCGAGTTTCGCTCCAATGACGGACAGCAGCGCCGGGTGGCGCTCGTATATCCTGGCGAAGCGGACATTGCGCAGGGAAAGATTTCCATACTCACGCCAATCGGCACCGCGTTGATTGGCCTTGCACCGGGCCAGTCAATCTCCTGGACGGCGCGCGATGGCAAGCAGCACGAATTGAACGTGTTGTCGGTTTCGAATGAAGTCGAGGTTGCTACAGCAACTCCTGCTGCTGAATGATCAATAAGAAAGCCCGGCTTTGCCGGGCTTTGTCATGCGGTGGTTGAGCACACTCCTAGAGGTGCTGGTTCAGACCGCCAGGCAGGTGCGTGAGGGCTTTGTCTATTGTTGCCGGATCTCGTCCTGCTTCCTCGCAGTAGCGCAACAGTGTCGGTTCATGAGACAGGAAAAATTGCAGTACTCCCGCGAGAAAGCCGGGCTCAAGCGCGGCCTGCCGGATGGACGTCGCTTCGATGCCGGTCAGGGCGAGAAAGCGAGGCAGCAGGTCCTTGTCTTGCGCCAGCCACGCTAAAGCTTCAATAGCGATCGCTTCCGCATCCGCCTGACTCATCAGCGTTTTCATGTGGTTTCTCCGCTTTTTTCGTTGTCTGGCCGAATGTGTAGCTGCCGCTCCGTCGAGGAACAATGGAATTATTTGCCTTTCATCAATGAAATGAGGTTAAACTGATCGTGGTCTGAAAGTGGAGAACTTTCTAGTGGTCTATTTCGGTCCATTGTCAGATAAGAAGATCGAGAAAATGCCGGTTTGCTGCAGGGAATAAGACCAAGGAATATTCGATGCCGAAAAGCGTAATGATTGTCGAAGACAACGAACTCAATATGAAGTTGTTTCGCGATCTAATCGAAGCCAGCGGATACGAGACCATCCGTACGAGAAACGGGCTTGAGGCGCTGGACCTTGCGCGAGAGCATCGACCCGACCTGATTCTGATGGACATACAGCTTCCGGAGGTATCGGGGCTGGAAGTCACGAAATGGCTGAAGGACGATGATGAGTTGCGGCATATTCCGGTGATCGCCGTAACGGCATTTGCCATGAAAGGCGACGAGGAGCGTATACGGCAGGGCGGCTGCGAAGCCTATATATCCAAGCCGATTTCGGTGCCCCGCTTTATAGAAACAATCAAATCCTATATGGGCGACGCTTAGCGGAAATCAGGGCGGGGGCATCATGACTGCAAGAATTCTCGTCGTTGACGATGTGGATTCCAATGTAAAGCTCCTCGAAGCCAGGCTGCTCTCCGAATATTACGAGGTCGTTACGGCCCACAGCGGGCCGGAGGCCATAGAGATTTGTCTGGGCGGACAGATTGATGTCGTCCTGCTCGACATATTAATGCCGGACATGGACGGTTTTGAAGTCTGCCGTCGTTTGAAGGACGATCCCCGCACATCCAACATCCCTGTTGTCATCGTAACGTCGCTTGATGGTGCGGAGGACAAGATCCGCGGTCTCGAAGCTGGTGCCGACGACTTTCTGTTCAAGCCCGTCAGCGATCTTCAGCTTATGTCGCGCGTAAAGAGCCTGGCGCGGCTGAAACTCGTCTCTGACGAGCTCTTCCAGCGAACGGGCACCGTAGCGGACGCAGAGGTGGAGACGCTGCTGGCAAGCAAGATGGGCGGGAATTATGCCGATAAGGATGAGGTGGCTCGCATTCTCATCGTCGATGAGGATGAACTGGCGGCCGCGCGCCTTCGTCTCATTCTTGGAGAGACTTATCGCGTGGACGTGGCCAGCGATGCGAACACAGCCCTGATCCGGGCGATAGATACCGATTACGACAGCATCGTCGTTTCAGCCAATTTCACTTACTATGACCCGCTGCGTCTATGCTCCCAGTTGCGAACTATCGAGCGCACACGGCTGGTGCCGATCATTCTTGTCGTGCGGGAAGATGAAGGGGCGCTGGTGGTGCGCGCACTGGAACTGGGCGTAAACGACTATCTCATGCGTCCGCTTGAGAAGCTGGAGCTATTCGCACGCTTGCGAACGCAGATAAAACGGAAGTGCTATAACGATCTCTTGCGGCAAAGCCTCAATCGCACGATTACCATGGCAGTGACGGACAGCCTGACGGGGCTGCATAATCGCCGCTATCTGGATACGCATATGCCGGTCCTGCTTACACGCGCCATGGGGCGCGAGCGGCCATTGTCCGTCATCATGCTCGACTTCGATCACTTCAAACGGATCAACGACCAGTTTGGGCACGATGCGGGCGACGATGTCCTTCGCGAGTTTGCGGCACGCCTGCGCAAGAATATTCGCGGCATGGATCTTCTATGCCGCTACGGCGGAGAGGAGTTCGTCGTGGTGCTTCCAGACAGCGATGTGGAGGCCGCAAGAGCCGTCGCGGAGCGAATCCGGACGGCCGTATCGGAGGCGCCTTTTTCTGTCGCCAACGGCAAGCACAAGGTCAATTTGACCGTTAGCATGGGCATCGCCGGATTGAGGCTGATAGGGGACAGCGCCGAAGCCCTTTTCTCGCGAACTGATGCGGCGCTCTATCAGGCGAAAAAGGGAGGACGAAATCGCATCGTCTCCTCGGCTGCCTGAAAGTTGAACATGGGCAGAAAACGAAAAAGCCGCCTCGAAGGAGACGGCTTTCTATTTCAATCGTCTTGTCGATGACGACCTGAAACGAATTACTTGATCTTCGTTTCCTTGAACTCGACGTGCTTGCGCGCAATCGGGTCGTACTTGGTCTTTGTCATCTTTTCCGTCATCGTGCGGCTGTTCTTCTTCGTTACGTAGAAGAAGCCGGTGTCAGCGGTCGACAAAAGCTTGATCTTGATCGTCGTAGCCTTGGCCATATCGAATTACCTGCTCTGTATCTTTGCCGGAGCATGATCTTGCCGAAAACCGGTTCCCAATTCTCGGGATCATGCTCAATGGATGGAAACCTCCAGCGATTCCGGTAATCTCATCCGGCAGCGGAAATTTGGCGCGACACTACGTATTGGCGGCGAAAAGTCAAGCCCGCTTCTTCCGCAAAAGCAGCCTTCCTGCTGCAAAGAGTGCATATGCGGCAAAAAACACACCGAGAGTCATCGGGAATCCCTTCGGGCCCATCATGTCCATGCCAACGCCGACGGCCTGCGGTCCGGCAAGCATGCCGATGGCATAGCAGAACACGAAGGCGGCATTGGCGGACGCCAGTTCCCGCCCCGTCAGTTCGGAACCCAGATGCGCGAGGCCGATCGTATAGAGGCCCGCCACCACGCCGCCCCAAAGGAACAGGATACCCGCCATGAGATACCAGTGCTGCATGAGATAGGGCAGTGCGATCATGCCGATGAGGCCGGTGGTGGCGCAGAAAAGCAGAAGCTTGCGGCGGTCTGAAATGCGGTCGCTGACAATGCCAAGCGGAATCTGCATCAGAACATTGCCAAGCCCGATCATCGTAAGCAGCAGGGCCGCATCGGCCTCAGGATAACCTATACGCGCGCCGAAGACTGGAAAGAGGGCGAAGCCACCGGTTTCAACAGCGCCGAACACGAAGACGGCCATGGTCGCTGTCGGTACGGCAAAAATGAAGGGCAGAAACGGGACGTGTTCACCTTCCTCGAAATCGGGGCTGTCACGCCAAGCGATCGCAACCGGTATGAGGGCGATCATGATGATGGCGAAGCCGACATAGAAAGGCAGTCCTCCCGTACTGCCGATCTTCGAGAACAGCCACGGTCCGAGCGCAAAGCCCAGCGAAAGCGATGTGGAGTAGATGCCGAGTACCAGGCCACGTTTTTCAGGCGGCGCCGATGCGTTGATCCAGTATTCCGACAGAACGAAAAGGACGGTCAGCGCGAAATGCAGAACGATGCGCAGCGCAAACCAAGCCCAGAGGGGCTGAAAGAAATGGAAGCCGAGAAATGCCCCGCTTCCAATGACAAGCATAAGGAAAATCGCCTTGACCACACCCAGCCGCGCGGCAATAGGCGCGGCAAGGGGGGCGGCAACGATGGAGGCCAGGCCCGCAACAGCGGTATTGGCTCCAATCAGGCTAGCAGAATGGCCACGGCTTTCCAGAAGAACGCTCAACAGTGGAATGCCCAGGCCGATTGCTGCACCAACCGCGCTGATTGTGGCGATGGCTGCAGCGAGCGAACGCCAGTGCAACTGGCCCTCTGCCGGCCCGCCGCCTGGTTCTTGCGGGACAAGATCGGCGGATTGGATTTCTTGATTCATGGAGTTCAGATCACTTCGCGGACAAAGCGGCCATGCCGCTTGCAATATTGTACCACCGGCAAGGTGGCGGGCAGTTCAGAGTCGGCATTTGTCAGAAGCGCGCGCGCTTCTTTCAGGATTGCCTGGGTGATATCGGCCACATCGAACCTGTCGATTTGATCGATCGAAACCCAGTCCAGATCTTCCAGTTCCCCACTGGGAACGAGCGGTTGTCCATCAAGTTCCGGTATATGATCGCGGAAGGCGATAAAAAAGCGGGTATCGAAACGGCGAACATTGTCTGGCGGCGTAACCGCGCGGGCAAAGTAGCGCAGGCTGCTGAGCGCCGGTATCATGCCATTGTCGAAAAATGCCGACCAGTCGCTATGTGCAGGCAAGGTAACCGGTGTCGATGCCGCTTGCCCTATGCGAAGGCCAGTTTCCTCGAAAGTCTCTCGGATGGCGCATAGGCCGAGTGCCCGGGCGCGGCGCAGCGACGCACGGGCTCCCATGCCGGCAAGCAATTTGGCAACATCATTGTTGTGCAGTTCTGCTGTCGCGCCGATAGCGCCATCTATCGGATCTGCCCGGCCGCCTGGAAAGACGAATTTGCCCGGCATGAAGGCAAGGCTGGCGTGGCGTCGACCCATGAGAATGCGCGGCTTGCCCCCCGACCGGTCGACAAGCAGCAGCGATGCCGCGTCACGCGGCCGCAAAGCTTTTCCGGCTTTGATTGGCGAGGATGGAAGCTGAACCATGGCGGTCACGGTGACGTTTAGGTCACGTCGCCATATTCGCCGTCACCCTTGCCTCCAAAACCGTGCATGTACAGCGCCCATTGCAGCCCGATGGTTGCGCCTTTGATTGGCTGCAAAAGCAGCAGCGACATGATCACGGTCAGGGGGCCCCAGATCGCCATATGAGCCCAAAGCGGAAGATTGGTGGTTGCTTCAACGCCCATGAAGGCACCCACGACCACGTGCCCTACGATCAAGATGGTCAGATAGGCAGGAAGATCGTCAGCACGTTGTTCTGTGTAGTCTTCATCACACACGGAACATTGCGCCACGGGTTTCACAAAGGCCCGGAACAGTTTTCCTTCACCGCAATGCGGGCAACGTCCGCGAAATCCGCGCCACATGGCTTCGCCCAAAGGGCGTTTCGGGTGGGCCGCCTTGGGGCTTTCCCCTCCGAAAACCTGTATATTCTGCGCGGAATTGGCCTCTAGCGTGCTCATCAGCGACCTCTTCTCTTCTGACGCGGGATGCCCGCGGGTTTACCCCTTCGTCCACGCATCGTCCGGCTTGCCTTGTGATGCGAGCGGGTCGCCATCGGCAGAGGATGCGGTTCCGAAACCATCTCAAAACGAAGCGCACCCGCCACGGGGAGCGCTTCCACAAGCCGAACCGTCACTGTATCGCCCAAACGGAAGCCCTTGCCGCTCCGCTCACCGGCAATCGCATGGTTCGCTTCGTCATATAGATAGTATTCATGACCCAAAGTTGAAATGGGCACCAGCCCGTCTGCGCCATATGTCGCAAGGTTCACGAAGAGGCCCGCTCTCGTCACCCCGGTAACGCGTCCCTCATATTCATCACCGAGATGTGCGGCGAGGAAATGAGCGATAAGACGATCCACCGTTTCGCGTTCGGCCAGCATGGCGCGACGCTCGGTCGAGGAAATCAGCGCAGAGATTTCCTCCAGATGCGCTTCTTCATCGGCGGTGAGGCCATCGTTGCCGAGGTTCAGGGCCTTGATCAGAGCGCGATGAACGATAAGGTCGGCGTAGCGGCGGATCGGCGAGGTGAAGTGCGCATAGCGACGCAAATGCAGGCCAAAATGCCCGATATTGTCGGGGTTATATTCTGCCTGGCTCTGTGTGCGCAACACCACCTGGTTGACTAGTTCCTGATGATCAGAGCCCTCGACGGCCTCAAGAATCCGATTGAATTGCGCCGGCTGCAACTCGGCTCCCTTGGCGAGGCTCAGGTCCAGCGTCCTCAGAAATTCACGCAAGGTTTCCTGCTTTGCAAGCGCTGGGGCGTCGTGAATGCGGAAAATAAGCGGCTGGCGGCGCGCTTCCAATGTTTCAGCGGCGGCAACGTTCGCCTGAATCATGAACTCTTCGATGAGCTTGTGCGCATCGAGCCGTTCGGGAACGATGACCTTGTCGACCTTGCCGTCGGGCGTGAGCAGGATTTTCTTTTCCGGCAGATCGAGTTCCAGCGGTTCGCGCGCGTCACGCCCCCGCTTCAGCACGGCATAGGCGTTCCACAGCGGTTTCAGTATGCTGTCGAGAATAGGCGAAGTCTTGTCATCCGGCGCACCGTCGATCGCGGCCTGCGCCTGCGAATAGGCCAGCTTCGCCGCCGATTTCATCATGATGCGGTGAAATTTGTGCGATTTCTTGCGTCCGTCGGCCGCAAAAACCATACGGACCGCAAGGGCAGGGCGGTCTTCCAGTTCACGAAGCGAACAGAGATTGTTTGAAATCCGCTCTGGCAGCATCGGCACGACGCGGTCCGGGAAGTAGACCGAGTTACCGCGTTTTTGGGCTTCGCGGTCGAGCGCAGAATCGGGACGGACATAGGCGGCGACGTCCGCTATAGCCACAATGACGATCTGGCCTCCCGGATTCTCGGGGTCCTGGTCCGGCTCGGCGTAAACAGCATCATCATGATCCTTGGCATCCGCCGGATCGATGGTGAGAAGTGGAATATCGCGCCAGTCTTCGCGGCCATCCATCGTGGCTGCGGTCGCAGCTTCTGCTTCGCTCAGCGCTTCAGCCGGGAAAACATGCGGGATTTCATGCTCGTGGATGGCAATCATCGACAGGGCTTTTTCGCTGTCGATCGAGCCTACCACCTGCCGAACCTTGCCGCGCGGCAATCCCTGACGCCGGGAGGAAATCAGGTCGACTTCAACAAGATCACCGGCTTCCGCATTTTCCAGATGGCCCGGATCGAGCTGCACTTCCGGCTGCTTGCGGTTTACCGGGTCAAGCCGCCATTCACCATTGCCGAGCTTGCGCACAATACCGAGCACCGCATTTGTTCGGTGCTCGAGACGCTTCATCACTCGCGCGGTATAGTCCGGCCCGTCACGATCTTCATTGCGGAATATTTTGGCTAGAACGCGATCCCCAACGCCGACGGCCGGGCCGCCTTCAGACGCTTTGTTGAGCCGGGTGCGGCGGATCAGGATGGCGGGTGGCTTGCCATAACCTGCTTCATCCCATTCCGACGGGCGTGCGAGCAAACCGCCATCTTCGTCGCGTCCGGTAATATCAAGCACAGTGACGGCAGGTAGCGCACCGGGGCGAGATAGCCTGCGGGCGCGTTTTTCAACAAGGCCCTCGTCAGAAAGTTCGCGCAGAAGGTCTTTCAGATAGACCCGCGCATCGCCCTTGATGTTGAAGGCTTTCGCCAGTTCCCGCTTTCCCGCCCTGTCGGGATTCTCCTCAATATATTTGAGAACCTCTTCGCGGGTCGGCAGAAACGCGTGGGGATCGCTCTTGCCCTCGGCGGATTTTGCTTTGGCTGCACGCCGTTCGGTCCGCGCGGAACGACCGGTATCGGATTTGGAAAAACGGCGTGCCAATTGTTACTCCTCTGCCGCCTCGGCCTTGGATTTGGCTTTCGGCTTGGCTGTCGACTTGGCTTTTGCTGGCGCTTTCTTGGCCGCAGGCTTCTTTGCAGCAGCTTTCTTTTCCGTGCTGGCCGAAGCTTTGCGGGCAGGGGCTTTCTTGCTCTTGGAAGAGCCGGCTTTTTCCGTAATCAGCGCCAGTGCTTCTTCCAGCGTAACGCTCGCCGGGTTCTTGCCCTTCGGCAAGGTGGCGTTGACCTTACCCCAATTGACATAAGGTCCATAGCGCCCGTCGCGAACAGTGATTGACCCGCCGTCTGGATGGTCGCCAAGCGTCGCCAATGCTGCCGGAGTAGAACGGCCACGACCGCCACCCTTCGATTGCTTGTCGGCCAAAACCGATACCGCACGGTTAAGACCGACAGAGAAAACCTCTTCGGCATTTTCCAGATTGGCGAAAGTGCCATCGTGGCTGACATAGGGCCCATAGCGACCAATCCCGGCGGAGATCATCTTGCCGGTCTCGGGATGCTGACCAATATCACGCGGCAGCGACAGAAGCGCAACGGCTTTCTCATGATCGAGCGCATCGACGGTCCAGCCTTTCGGGAGGCTGGCGCGCTTGGCTTCCTTGCCTTCGCCGCGCTGGACATAGGGGCCGAAACGGCCTGTCCGTGCAGTGATTTCCTCACCGGTGAACGGATCTTTGCCGAGCGATTTCGGTTCATCCGCAGCCGCGGCTTCGCCATTGGCGTCACCGCCGAGCTGGCGCGTATATTTGCATTCCGGATAATTGGAACAGCCGACGAAAGCACCGTATTTACCGAGTTTCAACGACAGGGTGCCCGTGCCGCAGGTCGGGCATGAGCGAGGGTCACTGCCGTCTTCGCGCGCCGGAAACACCAGCGGTGCCAGCTCTTCGTTCAGCGCATCGAGAACATTGGTAACGCGCAGTTCCTTGATGTCATCGACGGAGCCGGAGAAATCGCGCCAGAAATCGCGCAGCACATCTTTCCACGAAAGCTTGCCGTCGGAAATGAGATCGAGCTTTTCCTCAAGGTCAGCCGTGAAATCATATTCCACATAACGCTCGAAGAAGCTTTCGAGGAAGGCCGTAACCAGACGCCCCTTGGGCTCTGGAATAAGCTTGCGCTTGTCGATCGTGATATATTCACGGTCACGCAGCGTGGCCAGCGTGGCGGCATAGGTCGAAGGACGGCCGATGCCCAGTTCTTCCATCTTCTTGATGAGCGAAGCTTCCGAATAGCGCGGGGGAGGCTCGGTCGAATGCTGCGTCGCATCGATCTTTTCGCGTGCCAGGGCTTCGCCTGAACGAATTTCCGGCAGCTTTGCGCTATCCTCCTCGTCGTCTTCTTCCTCGCGGTGATCCATATAGGCAGCGAGAAAGCCATCGAACCTGGTGACCGATCCATTGGCCCGCAGGAGGGCCGAACGCGAGCCATTGACCGCCTCGATGTCGACCGTGGTACGCTCGATATCGGCGGCCTGCATCTGGCTTGCGATGGCGCGCTTCCAGATCAATTCATAAAGCCGTGCCTGATCGTCGTCGAGATAGCGGCGCACGTCCTTCGGATGGCGGGAGAAATCCGTCGGGCGGATGGCTTCGTGCGCTTCCTGCGCGTTCTTGGCCTTGCTGGAATAATAGCGAGGCTTTTCCGGCACATATTTCGCGCCGAAGCTCTTGCCGATTGCATCGCGGGCCGCATTGATGGCTTCCGGCGCCATCTGCACACCGTCGGTACGCATATAGGTGATCAGGCCGGCAGTTTCGCCACCGACATCGACGCCTTCATAAAGCCGCTGCGCCACCTGCATGGTGCGCGATGCGGAGAAACCGAGCTGGCCGGATGCCGCCTGCTGCAAGGTTGACGTGGTGAATGGCGGTCCGGGATTGCGCTTGGTCGGCTTTGCCTCAACGGACAGCGCCTTGAAGCTTGCGCCTTCAAGCATGGTGCGAATGGCGGTTGCCTGTTCGCCATTCTTGATATCGAGCTTGCCGAGCTTCTTGCCGTCAACAGCCGTCAGGCGGGCAGTAAAACTGTCATTGCGCGGTGTCTTCAACAGCGCGGCAATGTTCCAGTACTCCTCCCGAATGAAGCGCTCGATCTCGGATTCGCGATCCGCGACGAGACGCAGCGCTACTGACTGAACGCGGCCAGCCGAACGCGCGCCCGGCAGTTTGCGCCATAGCACGGGCGAAAGCGTGAAACCGACGAGATAGTCCAGTGCGCGGCGCGCCAGATAGGCGTCAACCAGAGGCTCATCAATATCGCGTGGATTGGCAATGGCATCGAGAACAGCTTTCTTGGTAATGGCATTGAATGCCACACGCTTGACCGTCTTGCCTTTGAGCGCCTTCTTCTGGTTCAGTACTTCGAGCACATGCCAGGAAATGGCCTCACCTTCGCGATCCGGATCGGTTGCGAGAATGATGCCGTCGCTGTCTTTCAACGCTTTGACAATATCTGCAAGACGTTTGGAGGAATTGCTATCCACCTCCCACGACATTGCAAAATCTTCATCGGGGCGAACCGAGCCGTCTTTAGCTGGCAAGTCTCGCACATGACCGAACGAGGCCAGAACCTTATAGTTCGAACCAAGATATTTATTGATGGTTTTTGCCTTGGCAGGCGATTCGACAACAACGACGTTCATTTAAAGCAGCCCAGATTCGCGTCCCATGGAGACAAAATATCTCCTCTCCGCGAGAAATTCGTTGCCTTCACATGAACAGCAGGCAGCGTTTGGTCAAGAGCAGGACGACAAAAATAACGAAATACAACTTAAGATTGCTGTTAAGTTGAGTGTAACCAGTAGTAGCATGAAATGAAACAAAGAGCGATTTATCTCGCGGGGAGATAGGTATGGGTGATACAACGAGTTTTCCAGATATGGAAGACGATGACGATGTACAGAGCGCGACTCGGCACGAGACGCTGACATATATCGAGCAGATGCTGGAGCAGCTCAATTTAATGGCAAAGAATACAGATTATCTGTTGCTGTCCTATATGATCGAGATGGCTCTTGTCGAAGCGCGAGAGGCACTTCACAACGAAGCCAAGACATAAGAGGCTATTCCAGAGGGACAAGGGCGACCTGATTACGGGCATATCGGTGCAGCCTCCCGGCCAGGTCCAGCTTCAGAAGAATGAGCTGGATAGCACCGGTATCCAGACCCGTATGGCGAACCAGCGTGTCGATATCGGTCGGCACGGGGCCAAGTGCATCAATAACAATGTCCCGTTGTTCCTCCGTCGCAATCGGTTGATAAGATTCTGGTTCTTCCATGGCCGGAGACAAAAGATCCGGTTGTGTCGGCATATCCGTTGGATACGCACTTGAACCCGGCCAGCGGCCGGAGCATCTCGATAACGTCGTTTGCTTCCGTTACCAATGTTGCGCCTTGTTTGAGAAGCAGGTTCGTGCCGCGCGCACGAGGATCGAGCGGTGAGCCCGGCACAGCGAATACTGTACGCCCCATGTCGCCGGCCATGCGTGCGCTGATAAGCGAACCGGATCGTTCGGCAGCTTCGACGACGATCAATCCCAGCGAGAGCCCTGCAATGATGCGATTGCGACGGGGAAAATCGCGCGAGCGAGGCTCCGCGCCCATCGGCATTTCGCTTATGAGTACGCCACCCTCTTCCGGTATGGCGCGATAAAGGGGCAGGTTTTCGGGTGGGTAGGGGCGATCAAGCCCGCCTGCCAACACGGCGACGGTTCCTGTCTTCAAGCTTGCGCGGTGGGCAGCGGCATCGATGCCGCGGGCAAGTCCGGAAATAACAGCAAACCCGGCTTCGCCAAGATCATTCGCCAAGCGTTCGGTGAAACGCGCGCCAATTACCGAGGCGTTCCGGGAACCGACAATTGCAACGGGAGGCTTGTTGAAAACAGCGGCGTTTCCCTTAATCGTGACCAGCGGGGGTGGGGCCTCACAATTTTTCAGCTGTGGCGGATAATCCGGTTCGCCCATTCCAACAAGGCGGGCACCGGCTCGATCGATGGTTTCAAGCTCGCGCTCTGCATCGTCCATGGACATGACGCGGATGGGGCGTGCGCTGCCGCCCCGGATGTTGAGATCGGGCAGCATTTCTATCGCGCTTGAAGCTGAACCGCAAAACAGAATCAGGTCGCGAAACGTGACAGGGCCGATATTGTCGGTTCGGATGAGGCGCAGCCAGTTGAGACGCTGGCGGTCGGAGAGGCGAATTCCAGTTTTCGAATTCGCGCTTCCCTTCACCCCTTGGCTCCGATCTTGTTTTCGGTGCCGTTTATCAGGCGCCCTATATTCGTCTTGTGTTTGTAGAAGACAAAGACTGTCATGATCGCGAAGAGGACCGCGATTGCGGGACTGCCCTGGAAGTAAAGCGCGATTGGAACAATGATGCTGGCGACAAGCGCTGCAAGGGAAGAATACCGCGTGAGAAGTGCGGTTACGATCCATACGGCGGCGAAGACGAGCGCGCCGGGCCATGCCAAACCGATCAGGATACCGAGATAGGTGGCAACGCCTTTACCGCCCTTGAAGCCGATCCATACCGGAAAAAGATGCCCGATGAAGGCACCGAAGCCCGCGCCGATTGCGGCATCGGGCCCGTAGCGTGAAGCGATCAGAACGGCGACCGTGCCTTTGAGGGCGTCGAGGATCAGGGTTGCTGCGGCAAGCTTCTTGTTACCGGTGCGCAGTACATTCGTCGCCCCGATGTTGCCCGAGCCGATGGACCTGACATCACCCAACCCTGCAAGGCGGGTCAGAACCAGGCCAAAAGGAATCGAGCCCAGAAAATAGCCGAAGACAAGCGCTCCTACGAGCGTCATGCTGACAAATCCCGATTCGGCCATGAACATCCCCTGCTGCTTCTTGATTCCGCCTACCCGGAATTTTCGGTTGATTGTTCCGGGTTATGCGGTGTTTTTCAAGCCGAATATACGGTCTTTCCGGCCACTAATGTGTGGACGACGCGGCCTTGAAAACGCGCACTTTCAAAGCAGCTGTTTTTTGAGAGTGAGTGCAGGTCTTCCGCTCGCACGACCCATGGTTCTTCCAGATCGACAATGGCAAGATCGGCCTTGGCGCCCGGTTTGAGCGTACCGGCATCCAGACCGAAAATTTTCGCCGGAGCTGTCGATAGAACCTCCACCAGCCGCAGGAGCGGAATGCTGTCATTGTGATAGAGGCGGAGTGCAGCTCCCAGGAGTGTTTCGAGGCCGATGGCACCGGCTTCGGCATCCGAGAAAGGCAGGCGTTTGGTATCGACGTCCTGCGGGTCGTGAGCCGAAACGACAATGTCGATGGTGCCGTTTTTCACGGCTTCGACCATGGCAAGGCGGTCCTGTTCGCTGCGCAGGGGCGGGGAAAGACGGAAGAAGGTGCGGAATTCTCCAATGTCATTCTCATTGAGCGACAAATGGTTGATCGATACACCTGCCGTCACCTTGGCGCCCAGATCCTTGGCGCGGCGTACGGCCTCCGCCGACATTTCGCAGGAAAGCTGTGCGGCGTGATAGTTGCTGTTGGTCAGCGCTGCCAGACGCAGATCGCGCTCCAGCGGAATCACTTCCGCTTCCCGGGGACTGCCGGAAAGTCCAAGCCAGCTTGCAAACAGACCTTCGTTCATCACGCCGTTTGCGCCGAGATAAGGATCGCGCGTTTCGCAGGCAATCACGGCATTGAAATCGCGAGCATAGGTCAGCGCGCGCCGCATGAGCTGTGTGTTGGCGATGGTCTGCCTGCCTTCCGTGAAGGCAACCGCACCAGCATCGCGCAAGAGGCCGATTTCGGTCATCTCTTCGCCGCGCAAGCCTTTGGTGATCGCCGCTGCCGGATGCACATTGACGACGGCCGTATCGCGTGCCGTGCGCTTGACGAATTCCACGAGCGCCACGTCATCGATCACCGGATCGGTGTCGGGCATCATGATGATGGAGGTCACGCCGCCCGCAGCTGCCGCACGGCTTGCCGAGGCGATGGTTTCGCGATGTTCTGCGCCGGGTTCACCGATAAAGACACGCGCATCCACCATGCCGGGTAACACTGCCTTGCCGTTCAGGTCGACGATTTCGGCACCTTCCGGCGCACCCTGATTGCGGGCGTTGGCACCGGCGGCAACGATCTTTCCATCGCGGATCAAAACGCTGCCGGTTTCATCGAGACCACGCGACGGATCGACGATGCGCGCGTTTTCAAAGAGGATCGCGCTCATGCATTTTCTCCATTGCCCAGGTTGCGTCGCGGGTCGAGCAGGGCTTCCATTACGGCCATGCGCATGGCAACCCCCATTTCAACCTGTTGCTGGATGACGCTTTGCGGCCCGTCGGCAACGTCAGATGCGATCTCAACGCCGCGATTCATCGGGCCGGGATGCATGACAAGGGCGTCCGGCTCGGCGTGTTTCAGCTTTTCCTTGTCGAGGCCATAGAAGCGGAAATATTCGCGTACCGAAGGCACAAATGAACCGGCCATGCGCTCACGCTGAAGCCGCAGCATCATGACGACATCCGCGTCCTTCAAGCCTTCTTCCATCGAGTTGAAGACCTCGACGCTCATGTCCGCCATGCCGGAGGGCAGGAGCGTGGATGGCGCGACGACACGCACCCGCGCGCCAAGAGCATTGAGAAGAAGAATGTTGGAGCGTGCCACGCGGGAATGCAGCACATCGCCGCATATGGCGACGATCAGATTTTCGATCTGGCCTTTGGCGCGGCGGATAGTGAGAGCGTCAAGAAGTGCTTGTGTTGGATGTTCATGCGCGCCATCACCGGCGTTGACGACCGAACAGCCGACTTTCTGCGCGAGCAGGGCGGCAGCGCCTGCCGAGGCGTGACGGATGACCAGTATATCCGGCTGCATGGCGTTCAGCGTCATCGCGGTATCGATGAGCGTTTCGCCTTTCTTGACCGATGAATTACCGACCGACATATTCATGACGTCCGCACCGAGCCGTTTTCCGGCCAGCTCAAACGATGATTGCGTTCGTGTCGATGCTTCAAAGAAGAGATTGATTTGCGTGCGACCTCGCAGCACGGACTTTTTCTTCTCGGGCTGTCGGGAAACAGCGATTTCCTGATCGGCGAGATCAAGAAGGCAGAGAATGTCCAGGGGCGAAAGCCCCTTGATGCCCAGCAGGTGGCGGTGAGGGAAAAGCGGAGGGACCGTTTGATTTGTCATGGCAAGTCACCCGTATAGGACCATGAGGCAGGTCCCGCAACCGTCCTTATAATGGCTATGGGCGATTCACCAAGAAAAACCTGTGCTGTCCTGACGACAAATTGCGTTCGGGATGGCAAAATTTTAGCAAATGCGATGCAAGAACCCTAAATAGAACTGAATCGCACAAGACGGAACGAGCTTTTGAAAACGCACGACGTGACCAACCAGACACCGCCCATGACGGGCAACAATGCCTATCTGGGCGATCCGCTTCTGATGCAGATTGCGGCACGTTTCCCGAAGGAACTGCATACGGATCTGGAGCAGACGGGCCGTTTTCGTCATGTCGGCTGAAGCACAGGACCTTGCGCGTCTCGC
Source organism: Brucella intermedia LMG 3301 (assembly GCF_000182645.1). Classification (NCBI taxonomy): domain Bacteria; kingdom Pseudomonadati; phylum Pseudomonadota; class Alphaproteobacteria; order Hyphomicrobiales; family Brucellaceae; genus Brucella; species Brucella intermedia. Next base: position 780,758 of record NZ_ACQA01000002.1, on the reverse strand, counting down.
CAACACCGAGCTGCCGAAATTGCGCACCCATGACCGGCAGGGCAACCGTATCGACCTGGTTGAATATCATCCAGCCTATCATGCGCTGATGCGCCGCTCTATCGCGGCTGGCCTGCATTGTTCCATCTGGGAGGGCAACCCGCTGGAAACCGGTCGCCGTCATCAGGCACGCGCCTCGCGCTTTTTCCTGACGGCGCAGCTTGAGGCGGGGCATCTTTGCCCGCTGACCATGACGAGCGCATCGCTTGCCGCGCTCATGGCCTCGCCGGAAATTTACAAGGAATGGTCGCCGGTCATTCTTTCAAGAAAGTACGATTTTTCGCAGAAGCCAGCATTTGCCAAACAGGGCATTACGCTTGGCATGGGTATGACCGAAAAGCAGGGCGGAACCGATGTGCGGGCCAATACGACCCGCGCCATCCGCAACGAAGACGGCACCTATGCCATTACTGGCCACAAGTGGTTCATGTCCGCTCCTATGTCGGATGCGTTCCTGACGCTGGCGCAGGCAGAAGACGGTCTTTCCTGTTTTCTGCTTCCGCGCCTCACTTCGCAGGGAAGCGGGAACGGGTTCTTTTTCCAGCGATTGAAAGACAAGCTCGGCAACAAGTCCAACGCCTCATCGGAGGTGGAATTTGACGGCGCGGTCGGTCATCTGATCGGTAATCCGGGCGAGGGCGTCAAGACCATCATGGATATGGTCACGCTGACGCGGCTCGATTGCGCAGTGGCATCGGCTGGACTTATGCGATCTGGCCTCGCCGAAGCCGTGCATCATAGTCGTCACCGGCAGGTGTTTGGCAAGGCTCTTATCGAACAGCCATTGATGCAGCGTGTACTCGCCGATATGGCGCTCGATGTCGCCGGCGCGACCGCGCTTTCCATGCGGCTGGCACGCGCCTTTGATATGGCTGCAAGTGATCGCGCAGAGGCGGCGTTTGCCCGCTGCATGACGCCGGTGGTGAAATACTGGGGTTGCAAGATCGCGCCTGCCTTACTCTATGAGGCAATGGAGTGCCTTGGCGGCAACGGCTATATCGAGGAAGGCAATCTTGCGCGCGCCTATCGCGAAGCGCCGGTCAACGCGATCTGGGAAGGGTCCGGAAATGTCATGGCGCTGGATGTCGCGCGTGTGCTGTCCCGCGCGCCGGCGCTTTTCGATGAAGTACTGGAGTGGATCGGCGGACAGCTTGGCCCGCGCGGGCAGGGAACGCTTGATGTGCTGCGTGCTGCATTGCAGCTCACTGAAACCGATCCGGGTGTTGCACGCCTTCTGACCGAGCAATTGGCCTATGCCGCCGCCGCCGCAGAACTGCGCCAGCTTGGTGCCGACGATGTGGCTGACGCATTCATTGAAACCCGCCTCGGCGGACAGTGGCGGTCGACCTATGGCATGCTGGATGCACGCCACAATGCGGAACGCATTCTCGACCAGCTTTATCCGGCGTCGTAATCGTCGGATACCGACCGCCTGATGCTGTGCAGGCGGTCGAGCGCCCCTTGAAGAATGAAAGCTGCGGCCGCCGAATCGATACGTTCGGCCCGCTTGCCTCGAGAGACGTCCATGCCGATAAGCGCCCGTTCGGCGGCGACCGTCGACAGGCGCTCGTCCCAGAACACAAAGGGCAAGTCGGTGAGCGGCTGCATGGTGCGCACAAATGCCCGCGTGGCCTGAACGCGGGGACCCGATGTTCCATCCATATTCATAGGCAAACCGATGACGATAACGCCGACCTTGTCGGCGTCGAGAGCTTTCAGAAGCACTTGTGCGTCGATCGAAAACTTCACCCGTTTGATGACCGGGCGCGGATGGGCGAAGGAAAGACCGAGGTCCGATACCGCAAGGCCGATGGTCTTGGTTCCCAAGTCCAGTCCGGCAATGGTCTTTCCGGGCTGAAGCAGCGCCGGAATTTCCTCGATTTCAACGACAGCCATCGGTCCTCATCGGATTTTGAAGTGGTTTCTATTGCCTTCAACTTTATTGGCGTCATATCTGTTCGCAAACTGGAAATCGAGCCGGAAACACAGATTGAGGAGAGAGTTTATGAAACTTACATGGCTTGGCCACGCCGCCTTCCGCGTTGAAACTGCAAGGGCCGTCATTCTCATCGATCCGTTTCTCAACGGAAATCCCGGTGCGAAGGGCATAGATTTCAAGGAAGTAACCAGCGGTGTGACCCACATCGCGCTGACGCACGGCCACGGCGATCACGTCGGCGATACGGTAGCAATTGCAAGGGAACATGGTGCGACGGTTATCGCCAACGCCGATCTTGCAAGCTGGCTCGGCAGTCAGGGCGTGGAAAAGGTCGATCCCGGCAATACGGGCGGCACGGTGGCGCATGACGGCTTTACCATTACATTCGTCAACGCACTTCATTCCTCGGCAATGCTGACGGAAAACGGCGTATCGCAGGCATTGGGCAATCCGAACGGTCTGGTGTTCCATTTCGAGGATGCGCCGACGCTTTATCATATGGGAGACACGGATATCTTTTCCGATATGGGGCTTATCAACGAGCTTCATCAGCCAGAGATCGGGATCGTTCCCATTGGCGATCGCTTTACGATGGGCGGTGCGGTTGCGGCTCTCGCCTGCCAGCGTTACTTCAATTTCAAAACCGTGCTGCCGTGCCATTACGGCTCGTTCCCCATCATCGATCAGACGGCGGACAAGTTCGCTGAAGGAATGGCAGACCATCGCGAGACAAAAGTGCTGACCGATCCGGCTGGAACTGTCCACAGCTTCTAAAGGCCTTTTGAGGCGCAAGAAATGTTGCGCTTCAACAGTCGCGCCGTTATAGCCGGTAGGAAACCTTTTCAGGGGTGGCGGGTCGCCGCCCGATCTGAAGCACAACCCGGAACACGCAATGCGGTTTTCGGACAAGATGTGCGTGGGTACAAAGTTAGTGCATTTGCGGAGAACAGGATGTCCGTCGATATTTCCACCGTCAAGCGCGTCGCGCATCTGGCGCGTATCGCTGTCAGCGACGACGATGCCGAACGCATGACCGGCGAACTCAATGCTATTCTGGGCTTTGTCGAACAATTGAACGAAGTCGATGTCGACGGTATCGAGCCGATGACTTCCGTTACGCCAATGGACATGCGCATGCGCGAAGACAAGGTGACCGATGGCGGCATTGCTGCCGCAGTGGTCGCCAACGCACCGGTTACGGAAGACAATTTCTTCGTCGTCCCAAAGGTCGTGGAGTAGGTCATGGCCATTCGGGTTTCAGTCGAGACCCCTTTGCAGGACGATGTGCGCGCGCTGGTCGACGGCCTGAATGCGCATCTCCTGCCGCTGTCGCCGCTGGAATTCCAGTTCAAGATGACGGTGGAGCAGATGGCGGGGCCGGATACGTCGGTCTTTGTAGCGCGCGACGAAAACGGCAAGGCTGTCGGCTGCGGTGCCTTGAAGATGCATGGAGATGGCATCGCCGAGGTGAAGCGCATGTTTACCCTCCCGGAAGTGCGCGGCAAGCGCGTTGGCTCGGTTCTGGTCGATGCGATTGTCGATCTGGCGAGGGCGAGGAGCGTGACCCGTCTGGTACTCGAAACGGGAACTGGTCCCGGTTTTGCCGGGGCATGGCGACTTTATGAGAATTCAGGTTTTACGCGCTGCGGTGTGGTTCTGGACTATCCCGAATCTGAATACAGCGCCTTTTTTGAAAAGCGTCTCACTGAGGCGCACTGACAGGATTTGACGATGAGCGAACTGACCGCACTGACCATTGCCGAGGCGCGCGACAAGCTGAAGGCCAAAGCCATCACAGCGACCGAACTGACCGACGCCTATCTTTCAGCTATCGACTCTGCGAATGACACCATCAACGCTTACGTGAAGGTGACACACGATCAGGCGCGTTCGATGGCGAAGGCTTCGGATGAGCGCATCGCCAAGGGCGAGGCGGGCGCATTGGAAGGCATTCCGCTGGGCGTGAAGGACTTGTTTGCGACCAAGGGTGTGCATACGCAGGCCTGCTCCCACATTCTCGACGGTTTCAAGCCGGAATATGAATCGACCGTCACCGCCAATTTGTGGTCGGATGGCGCGGTTATGCTCGGCAAGCTCAATATGGACGAATTCGCCATGGGCTCGTCCAACGAAACGTCCTATTATGGCGCGGTCAAGAATCCATGGCGGGCCAAGGGTTCCAATGCCGACCTGGTACCGGGTGGTTCGTCGGGCGGTTCGGCTGCCGCGGTTGCAGCGCAGCTTTGCGCTGGCGCGACTGCAACCGACACAGGCGGCTCGATCCGTCAGCCAGCGGCTTTCACCGGCACGGTTGGCATCAAGCCGACTTATGGCCGCGTGTCGCGTTGGGGCACGGTGGCCTTCGCATCCTCGCTCGATCAGGCCGGGCCGATCGCCCGCGACGTGCGCGATGCGGCTATCCTGCTGAAATCGATGGCTTCGCTTGATCTCAAGGACACCACGTCCGTCGATCTGCCTGTTCCGGATTACGAAGCTGCCCTCGGCAAATCGCTCAAGGGCATGAAGATCGGCATTCCGAAGGAATATCGCGTCGATGGCATGCCTGGCGAAATCGAGGAACTCTGGCAGAAGGGCATTCAGTATCTGAAGGATGCTGGTGCGGAAATTGTCGATATTTCGCTGCCGCACACGAAATATGCGCTGGCCGCCTATTATATAGTCGCGCCTGCGGAGGCGTCCTCGAACCTCGCCCGTTATGACGGTGTGCGTTATGGTCTGCGTGTGCCAGGCAAGGACATTGCCGACATGTACGAACAGACCCGCGCGGCGGGCTTCGGCAAGGAAGTTAAGCGCCGCATCATGATTGGCACTTACGTTCTCTCGGCTGGCTATTACGATGCCTACTATCTGCGTGCGCAGAAGGTACGGACATTGATCAAGAAGGACTTCGAGGACGCATTCGCCAAGGGCGTCCACGCGATCCTGACGCCAGCGACGCCATCGGCTGCTTTTGGCCTAGCCGATGAGGATCTCGCCAACGATCCGGTAAAGATGTACCTCAATGACATCTTCACGGTGACTGTCAACATGGCCGGCCTGCCGGGCATTGCCGTGCCTGCGGGCGTCAATGACCACGGCCTGCCACTTGGCCTTCAGCTCATCGGACGCCCGTTCGAGGAAGAGACGCTGTTCCAGGCGGCGCACGCCATCGAACAGGCAGCCGGACGGTTTACTCCGGCAAAATGGTGGTAAAATCCGATCTTCTTATTCGCCGGGGCTTCCCCGGCGAATTTGCTTCTATGGCCGCCTTGGCAGTCAGGGCGTGGCGGATTGCGGCTCGTGGCGTGGAACTTACCGCTGATCGGCAGCACGCGCTGGAAGCCAAATTCCTGCACGACCTTCAAGAGAATGCGGATGGTGTGTTGACTGCCGAAAAGGGCGGAACTATTGCGGGCTGGGGTGCGAGAGTGCCGCGAAGCAATTACATTTCCGACCTATGGGTCGATCCGCCCTGCCACGGGCAGGGAATTGGCGGACAGCTTCTTGATGCCCTGATGGCGCAACTCCTGTTCGACGGCTTCGATGAAGCAGTGATCGGGACGCATGCGGATAATCTCCCCGCGATCTATCTTTATGAAAAGGTTGGTTTCCGGATCGAGTGGCAGGGAGAGGAGTGGTCGGAAAGCTTCAGGAAACAGGTTGAAAAGGTGAGAATGCGCGCAAAGCTTTGAAGCCAGCTTGTCGCAACCATTGCCGAACGTTCTGTCGCGCCTATCCTTCTTGAGAGTGAATACACTAGGAGGAGGGCAAGCGATGTGGATCATGCTGACGGAAGTAAACGGGGAGAAGCTCGCCGTGAATTTCAATCATGTTTTGTGCTACAATACTTATGGAACCGGCACGCGTATTGTGACGCTGAGCACGGACCAGACATTCTTCGTCAAGGAATCGATTGAGGAAATTGAAGCCAAGCTCGGCATCGATGTGAAAGCTTGAAGCTTCATTTTAACAATGGCTTAAACAGTTTTATTGAAAAAGAGAATGAACGGCATCGCGCTTGCGGGTTGCCGTTCATGGGACGCGAGCAGTTCAGGCTTTCTGGAAACGTGCTCTAAATATCCAACTCTTCGACAAAAGCCGCACGGTCCTGAATGAAACGGAAACGAGCTTCCGGCTTGGTGCCCATCAGTTCATCGACCGTGTTGCGGGTTTCATCGACATATTCTTCGTCCACCTGGACACGCAAAAGCGTTCGCTTCTTAGGGTCCATGGTCGTTTCCTTGAGCTGTTCGGCGCGCATTTCGCCAAGGCCTTTGAAACGGCCTATTTCCACCTTGCCCCGTCCGGTAAACATGGTGCGCAGAAGCTCATCCTTATGCGCTTCATCACGCGCATAGGCGACCTTTCCGCCCTGGCTCAAGCGGAAAAGCGGAGGCACTGCCAGATAGAGGTGGCCGTTGCGGATCAGGTCCGGCATTTCCTGATAGAAGAATGTGATGAGCAGGGATGCAATATGCGCACCGTCGACGTCAGCATCGGTCATGACGATGACGCGATCATAGCGCAGATCGTCTTCCCGATAGTTCTTGCGTGTGCCGCAACCAAGAGCCTGAATGAGATCTGCAATCTGCTGGTTCGCCGTCAGCTTCTCGCGTCCTGCGCTGGCAACGTTCAGAATCTTGCCGCGCAACGGCAAAATGGCCTGGTTGGCGCGATTGCGTGCCTGCTTGGCCGAACCGCCTGCCGAGTCACCTTCGACGATGAACAGTTCCGCCCCGGCGGCCGCGTTCTGGGTGCAATCGGCGAGCTTGCCCGGCAGGCGCAGCTTGCGCGTCGCGCTTTTGCGGACAGTTTCCTTTTCCTGACGGCGGCGCAAACGCTCATCCGCGCGGTCGATCACCCATTCCAGGAGGCGGGACGCCTCCTGCGGAGAAGCCGTCAGCCAGTGATCGAACGGATCACGGATTGCATTTTCCACGATGCGCTGCGCTTCGACGGTGGCAAGCTTGTCCTTGGTCTGGCCGACAAATTCCGGCTCGCGGATGAAGACCGACAGCATTCCCGCCGCCGACACCATCACGTCGTCAGTGGTGATGATCGAGGCGCGTTTATTGTTGGTCAGTTCCGCATAGGCTTTCAGGCCGCGTGTCAGCGCAATGCGCAAGCCTGCCTCATGGGTGCCGCCATCGCCGGTTGGGATGGTGTTGCAATAGGAATGGACGAAACCGTCGCCGCCAAACCATGAAACGGCCCATTCAACCGCGCCGTGGCCACCCTGCTTTTCGGTCTTGCCTGCGAAAACCTCGCGCGTGACCTGATGTTCCTTGCCAAGCGATGCCTCGAGATAGTCTTTCAGGCCGCCGGGGAAGTGGAACACCGCCTTCTCCGGCGTTTCCTTCTTCGGGTCGAGGAGGGAAGGATCGCAGTTCCAGCGGATTTCAACCCCGCCGAACAGATAGGCCTTCGAGCGCGCCATGCGATAGAGACGATGCGGATCGAACTGCGCCGTTTTCCCGAAGATATCAGGGTCCGGGTGGAAACGGACACGGGTGCCGCGACGGTTATGCACTTCGCCGACATCTTCCAGTCCGCCCTGCGGAATACCGCGCGAGAAACGCTGCCGATAAAGACGGCGATTGCGCGCCACTTCCACTTCAAGCACGTCCGAAAGGGCATTCACCACCGAAACACCCACGCCATGCAGGCCGCCTGACGTTTCATAAGCCTTGCCGTCGAATTTGCCGCCAGCATGCAGCTTGGTCATGATGACTTCGAGCGTGGATTTTCCCGGCACCTGGGGATGTTCGTCCACTGGAATGCCGCGCCCATTGTCCGAAACGGTGACAAATCCGTCGGCGTCGAAACTGACTTCGATGAAATTGGCGTGTCCCGCCACCGCCTCGTCCATCGAGTTGTCGATGACTTCGGCGAAGAGGTGATGCAGCGCCTTTTCGTCCGTGCCGCCAATATACATGCCGGGGCGCAGGCGTACGGGTTCCAGACCCTCCAGAACACGGATGGACGAAGCATTATAGTCATCGCCTGCCGATGAAGCAGGCGGCGCCTTGGCGGTTACCGGCTTTGGAACAGAGAGCGACGGCGCTGCCACCGGCTGCGCAACAGGTTGCGGCGCCACAGGTTTTTCGCTCTGTCGCCCCTGTTCCTGTTCTCGGGCCCGGGCATTGTTGACCACTCTCGAGAAGAGATCGTTGCTATCGTCCATTTGTTCCGAAAAGCTCTCTATCTGAATTTCAGGAGGCCGCTGTCGAGCCTGCTCGCCAAAGACCGGAAAATACTGTTCGCGAATCACTTGAATGATGCCACGCGCGCTCGCGAAAGGCGACTAAAGTTCGCCTTACGTTCCGTTTGCGCACGGCTTTTTCAAAGGGTTTTGTCCAGAACGGAACTGATTTGCACCAGAAAGCGGTCGAAAGTCAAACAAGCGGGGCAATTCCGGTCAAATTGGATGGAAACGCTGCGGCAGTTCGCATAGAGCCATAGCGGGGACATTCCAGATACCGAGAGTTTGAAATGCAGAGCAGCGCGACAGGCGGCATGGAAGCGCACGTAAAAGGCATGGCGATCATGGTGCTCTCGGTGCTTCTGCTGCCGCTGATGGATGCCATCGGCAAGTGGCTCGCCATGGCAGACCATATGCCTCCGGCAACCGTGACCTTCATGCGCTTCTTCGTTCAGTGCTGGCTGATGTTCTTCATCCTGCTCATGGTCGGCGGCTTTGCAGCGTTGCGAACGCAGCATCTGGCAGGCAACCTCATTCGCGGTGCGCTGATGGGGTTTGGCGGGCTCTGCTTCTTTACGGCAGTCAAGTATATGCCGCTGGCCGATGCGATGGCCGTCTTCTTTGCCGAGCCTCTTATTCTGACGCTGTTTTCGGCCATTTTCCTGAAGGAGAAAGTGGGCTGGAGAAGATTCAGTGCTGTCGGTATCGGTCTCATCGGGACGATGATAGTAATCCAGCCGAGTTTCGAGATTTTCGGCGCGGTCTCGCTTCTGCCGCTCGCGACCGCCGTAACTTTTGCGATCTATCTCATTTTGAATCGCAAATACGGTGCGAAGGAAAGCCCGCTTGTCATGCAGTTTTATGCCGGTGTGGGCGGCTGGATGTTTGCGGGGCTCGCCATGATCTATGGAACTGCGGCGGGGCTTGGCGATCTGAGTTTCGGGCTGCCGCAGGGCATCCAGCCCTGGCTGCTCCTGCTGCTTCTTGGAACAATCGGCACTGTCAGTCACCTCATGGTCGTGCAGGCGTTCAAGCTCGCACCAGCATCCATGCTGGCGCCGTTCCAGTATCTTGAAATCGTCAATGCGGTTCTGGTTGGCCTGATAGTATTCGGCGATTTCCCGACGCCATCGAAATGGCTCGGTATCGCAATCATCGTCGGATCGGGTTTTTATGTTTTCATGCGCGAGCGCCGGGTGAAGGCCGACGCAGTGGCGTGAGCAGAACTATTTGAGCTGACGCGGACCGAATACCGTCTCGAACGCCTTTCCCAAAGCGACGTCCATGTCGCCCATCGTCACCGGCAAGCCCAGATCGACAAGGCTGGTAACGCCATGTTCGGAGATGCCGCAAGGCACGATGCCGGAATAATGGTTGAGATCCGGTTCGACATTGATGGCTATGCCGTGGAAGCTCACCCAGCGCCGCAGACGGATGCCGATAGCCGCGATCTTGTCTTCGCACATGCCGCCATTGGCCAGGCGGGGCTTTTCAGGCCGCGTTACCCATACGCCAACGCGATCCTCACGCCGTTCGCCTTTGATGTTGAACTCGGCCAGGCTCTCGATGATCCATTGTTCGAGCGCCGTCACGAAGGCACGCACATCCTCGCGGCGGCGTTTCAGGTCCAGCATCACATAGGCAACACGCTGGCCTGGCCCGTGATAGGTATATTCCCCGCCGCGCCCCGTGTTGAACACGGGCAGGCTGTCGGGCGCCAGCAGGTCGCTTGCATTGGCGCTTGTTCCTGCCGTGTAAAGCGAAGGATGTTCGACCAGCCATACGAGTTCGTTAGCGGTGCCTTCCCGAATGGCCTGCACACGCGCTTCCATGAAGGCAAGTGCTTCCTCGTAGTCCGTCAGCCCGTCTGCGACAACCCAGTCCACCGGCGGTGCATCTGCCTGTTGCGGCAGAAAACGCGTCTCCAGCGCGTTGCGCTCGCGCGGCTTTGGTGAGGCAATATCGGAAACGGGGGAAACGGAGCTATTCGTCATGATGGGAGCATATGGCGGTTTTGCAGCGTAATCGCCAGATGTCAAAATGCCTCTGCAATCAATCAATCGCGAGCGGTACTTCCTTTTCACAGCGATTGCGACCGGCTTGCTTGGCGCGATAGAGCGCCCGGTCAGCAGCGTTCACGAGGTGGCTGTAATCCGGATGACCATTGAATGCCGCAACACCGATGGACAGGGTGACAGACTGACGCGCGCCATCGGGTAGGTTCATAGGTTGTTGGGCTATCTGTCTGCGCAGTTCCTCGCCGATTGCAAATGCCTTGTCCTCGTCGGCTTCGACAAGCGCGACCAGAAATTCCTCGCCGCCATAGCGGAACACGAAATCGCTTGGGCGGCAGAGCGAAAGGATCGTTTCGGCCACCTGCTGAAGAACCGCATCGCCACTGCTGTGCCCGTAGGTGTCATTGATGTTCTTGAAGTGATCGATATCGATCATCAGAACGCTTAAATCCATTGCCTTTTGGGACGCCATGCGCACTTCGCGGGTCAGGATCGAGGGCATGAAACGACGATTGAGCGCGCGGGTCAGAGGATCGCGGCCCGTTTCCATGGCCGCAGCCGCCTGAAAAAGTTCGGATAGCAGAAACTTCACTTCCCCGATCTTTGTCTGGAACAGTGACAGGGAGGCAGCGAGTTCAGTCGGGTTATCTTTGCGGGCGCCGTTGATGGCCGGAAGGAGCACATTGTCTATATGTTCTACATTCCGGCGGATATTTTCCAGCGTCGAGGAATTGGAGAACATGAGATCGGCCTTATGCTGCAACCATAATCCGAAGTCCGAGCTGGCCAGCGTGTGAAGCGGGCTGTCGGGATTGCCATAGAGATTGAAAAGGAGCGACTGGCTCCATTCCATGAGTGCGGCACGTTGCGATTCTCGCTCAAGCGGAAAATCATGGCTCAGCGTAAAGGCCCGATAGGCTTCGTCGGTCTGGGCGCTTTCGCGCGCGTCTTTCACGAAGGACTGGCTCATGATTTCAATCGCAATGTCGATTGCATTGCTGACATGCACGATCAGACGCGCCAGACCCTCGCGTGTGGCAACTTCCAGCTTCAGCTGACGGACGATCTCGTTCTTGAGCAGGCGCGCGCCCTGCATGACGACATGGATCGGTACGTCGATGCGGGCGTGGACTTCGCCGACCTTGCGCTGCTCACGGATGAATGCGTCAACATCGCCGGCGGTTCTCTCGAACATTTTCAGGAGCCAATCGCTCAGCGAGTTGTGCAGGCGCTCCTGGACCATTTTCTGGGACAGAAAAGTTGCCGCATCACGATTGCTCATCAGACGATCATAGAACACACCAACGAACTGCTCACGGTGCCGCCCGATCAGGTCGCGAAGGAAGAGCGAATCTTGCTCCGGCAAGCCGCCGACCAGTTCGATCCATTCGATCTGGGTCGTAACCAGACCGGTTTTCTCGCCCCTTATGGCGCCGATTTTAGAGGCCGAATGATCCATGTTCCTGCTCCTTGCGACAGCCGCAAAGCTCCGCCCGCTACCGGACGTGAACCGGCGCAGGATCGGCTTTGCGGATTGGAGATTCTGCAGCTCTTCCCTTGCTTCAAGGGATAGCATGCGAATTCAATTGGCTTCTGATATCCAGATTCTCTTAAAAATACCCCAGCAAAATTGCAGGTGGTGTGCGGCGTCCCGTTTGATGGGGCGGGGTCGAGATTGATAGCTCGCCGTAAGATTAAGTGACTTTACCACTCGCCTGTCTGACCTAGGTATTTGTGGGCAAGATATTCCAATTCTGGACAGCTCTGAAAAGGAAAATGGAATGAAATTCAAGTTGGTTTCTGCGGCTCTCGCGCTTTTCGCGCTAACTGCTGTTGCTGAAGCGGCCACGCCTGTTGCTCCGGCCGCACTACCGGCTGTCGGTGCCCATGGCGCTGGTTCTGCCATTCAGGTTGATTATCGCTGCCCTCGTGGTGCGGTTCGTACGCGAAGCGGTCGCTGCGTCTGGGATCGCCGCTGGCGCGATGACCGTCGCGGGTGGGATCGTCATTCACCCCGCTATTATCGCGAACGCGACCGTGCTCGCTGGCGCCATGATCGCCACCGTCATCGTGACCGCGTATATATCGAGCCGCGCCGTCGCGGCCCGCACAACTAAAGAAGAAAAGAGCAGCGTTTTCGCTGCTCTTTTTCATCAGACGGACTCAGCCTGCGAACGTGAAATGCCCTCGAGTTGCGGAAACACATCCGCTGTCATGGGAGCGAGGACATCAATTACCAGTCCGCCCGGCGCGAAGTCGATATCGCATTTTGCCTTCAACTCGCCTGCGAGAACGGAGTAGAGCAGCCGCTGGCCAAAGCCTCGCCGGGCAGGACGTTCGACTGGAGGTCCGCCGCTTTCGATCCAGCGCATATGAAGTTTCTGCTCGCCCTGCCTTTGAACGACATTCCAGTCGAATTGGACGGTGCCGCTTTCGTTGGACAGCGCGCCGTATTTCACCGCGTTGGTTGCCAGTTCATACAGGCCCAGTGAAAGGGAGACGGTTACCCGGTCGCTCACCACCAGTGCCGGACCATGGGTACGGATTCGATGACCGAACGTGCTGTTGAAAGGGGCAAGCGCGGTGTCGCAGATCTGGTTGATCGTGGTGCCCGTCCAGTCCTCACGCAGCAGCATGTCGTGGGCCTGGCTAAGTGCGCGCAGCCGCTCGCTGAACAACTCGTTCGCGGTCTGCGGATCGGTGGCGTTCCGCAAGGTCTGGTTGGCGATGGATTGCACCATCGCCATCGAGTTCTTGAACCGATGTGAAATTTCGCGGGTGACCAAAGCCTTGTCAGCTTCGGCTTTCTTGCGCTCCGTGACGTCGATGACGATACCCAGAAGCGTCGGTGACTTGCCCGTCAGTGCCTTGGCTCGGGTTTCAACCCAGCGCACCTGACCCAGCCTGTTCGTGATGCGATATTCCATCCGGAAAGACTTGCCGGTCGCGAAAGATTCCTGCGACCGCTGGATCAGTGCAATCCGGTCTTCCAGCACCACCATTTCGATGATCTTGTCATAGTTGACCGGCTCATCCGGCGTCAGCCCGAAAATACGCCTGTATTCCGATGAACAGCTGATTTCGCCCGTATGATAATCCCGCGTCCAGAAGCCAACATTCGCCACTTCGATGATATATTGCAGCTGATCGTTGCTGCGCTCTTTTTCAAGCGAAAGCGTTTCGCGTTCTTTTTCCAGCTCGACCAGCTTGCCGAGTTCCAGGGTCACATCGAGCTGTGATGAAACGAAGTGATGGAGTTCGCCTGCTTCGGTCTTGACAGGGGAGATGTGAAGCCGGTTCCAGAATGGTTCGCCTGACTTCTTGTAATTGAGAATATCGATATCGATCGACTGTTCCGTTTCGATTGCCGCGCGGATCATCTCGACATGTTTCGGGTCCGTGCCGGGGCCTTGCAGGAAACGGCAATTCTTCCCAATGATTTCATCGGCTTCATAGCCTGTCAGGTTCTGGAAGGCCTTGTTGGCAAAGACGATGGGGTTATCGGGCAGGCGGGGATTGGTGATGAGCATCGGCATGGGCGTCAGTTGAACTGCCGCCGTGAAAGGATCCGCTTCCTGGGAAAAAGATGTTCCCAAAATTTTTACGGACGGCCCTGCTTTTGTTGCCAATGCAAACCCCACTCCCTGAAAACGCTTACAAGCTGCCCTACTTCACGCAAGTTATCCGATTGTCTCGCAATTTGCTAACGAAAATAATGGAATAGCGAGAACCAATTGTCGTCTCCTCCGTTAGAAGCCGCATGAAACATGCCGCGTTGCGGGGAGAAAACAGGGAGCCGGCAGATTTTCCCCGCAACGTTCAGCGGACATTCATAAACAGACGGCAATGATGGCATCATTGAAATGGAGAAGCACAGGATGAACACCTTCAAAAAGATGATGGTCGGCCTTGTCGGTGCGAGCTTTTTGATCGGCGCGATAGTCCCGGTCTCGGCTGCGCCCGTCATGCCAACTGCGCCTGCGGCGAGCAACGAGCATGTTCAACAGGTTCGGGATGACCGCTGGCGTCGCGGACCGGGCCATGGGCACTGGGGCGGCTATCGGCCGGGGCCTCGTCCGGGCTGGCATGGCCGGCCATACCGCCCGGGGCCGGGTTACTGGAATGGTTATCGCGGTGACCGCTATTATCGCCACGGCTATCGCCGGCATAATGACGGTTGGTGGTATCCGCTCGCTGCGTTCGGCGCCGGTGCAATCATCGGTGGTGCGATTGCCGCTCCGCCGCCACCGCCCCCGCCAGTCTATCGCGCACCGGCTTATGGTTACAGCAATTCACATGTACAGTGGTGCTATAATCGTTATCGCTCATATAGGGCCTCGGATAATACTTTTCAGCCGTATAACGGCCCCCGCCAGCAGTGTTATTCGCCATATTGATAGTTGAAAACTGCTGAACACAATGAAGCCGCCCTTCAAGGGCGGCTTTGTTTTTGTGGACTAGCTTCATCATCTGTACCACCAGTAATTGTCATTCACGGCGGTGCACCCTAAAAGGCGGTCGGGGTGAGTTCCGGCAGCGCGCTTGTTGAAAAGCTTTCGGTTCCCCTCTGTTACAACAGAGCGCCAAAGGAGACAGGATGCGCGCGATTTTACCCAAAGCAATAGCCGGTGTAATTTTACTCGGTATATTGAGCGTAGTACTTGGTTCCTGGTACACGATTGATGAAGGCGAGCGTGGCGTTGTTTTGCGCTACGGTGCTGTTTCCGGCGTTGCACAACCCGGCCTCGGTTTCAAAATTCCGGTGATCGATTCTATCGTACGAATATCGGTGCAATCCAAAGCTGCGATCTATAACAGCATGGAAGCCTATAGCCGCGACCAGCAACCAGCCACGATGAACCTGTCGGTCAACTATCGCATTCCGCCAGACCGCGTGGAAGAAGTCTACGCGACCTATGGCGGTGAAGACGGGCTCCTGTCCCGCCTTGTAGAGCGGCGCGTTTTCGAGGAAAGCAAGACGGTTTTCGGCAAATTCAATGCCGTGGAGGCTATTCAGGAACGAAGCCGTCTCAATCAGGAAATTGCGCAGGCCATTCAGAACAGTGTGCGCGGTCCGGTTATCATCGACACGGTGCAGATCGAGAATATCGACTTTTCGGACTCTTATGAGCAGTCCATCGAACAGCGCATGTTGGCCGAAGTTGAAGTGCAGCGGCTTCGTCAGAATGCAGAGCGCGAAAAGGTGCAGGCTGAAATCACCGTGACGCAGGCAAAAGCGCAGGCAGATGCTCGCCGCGCCGAAGCAGAGGCGCAGGCGGATGCCGTTCGTCTTCAGGCGGAAGCCGAGGCTGACGCGATCAGGCTGAAGGGCGAGGCGGAGGCAACCGCCATCAAGGCGCGTGGCGATGCACTTCGCGACAATCCGGGTCTCGTTGCATTGACGCAGGCCGAGAAATGGGATGGTCAACTGCCGACCACAATGCTGCCCAACGGAGCGATTCCGATGCTGAATCTGAACAGTTCCCAGACGCCGCAGAAATCGCCCGATTACTGACCGGTGAATAAAGAACAGCGGGGCTCCGACTATCCGGTGGGGCGCGCATCCTGTTGAATGGGTTTCACGCCTTTCGGGATGCGCTCTTATCCGCCGCGCTGTTCATAGCCCTCGATGTTTGTCCCATCCATTTTCTGGCGCAGATACTGCTTGAGCCTTGCGATATTGTGCGCATCCCAGCCAGTTACGCCGGTAACTTCCAGCCACGCGTCGACATAGTGCTCAGGAGCATATACATGCCCGTGCCCGATCGGTGTGGCCGTTCCAAAGGCCATGTCGAGGGCGAGTTGAAGCATGGTTACCACCGGATACCATCGCAGATCGGGTGACACATCGGGCCCGCGCGGTGCCTGCATCCAATCAGGCTGGCGGTAGAAGGACAGCGTGTCGAAGAAAGTGACCGGGTCGCTGGCATATTGCAGATAAACCACACGCATTGGGCCCCACCGCGTTCCATTTCCCGGGGCTTCACCATACTGGTTCATGAAACGCGCAAAGGAGCCGTCCCTGAACACCGGCAACCATTCCGGCGTTCCCGGATTTCGCCGTCTGGTCATGGCTTTCCAGTCGCGGCTGGGGAAAGGAGGGCCGCTCCATAGCGCGCCGTTGATGGGGTCATCAAGCATTTCGAAAAGCTCGGACGAAATTTCCGAGTTCATCGCACCGAGGCTCAAGCCATAAAGATACAGGCGAGGTCGGCTGTCCCGCGGCAGGTTTTTCCAGTAGTTGTAGACGGCGATGAACAACGCCCGCGATGCTTCCGCTCCATATTCGGGCTGAAAGAGCAGCGACAATGGGCTGGAAAGATAGGAATACTGCACGGCGACGCTGGCCACATCACCATGGTGCAGAAACTCAAGACCGTCCATTGCTGCAGGGTCAACCCATCCTGTTCCGGTGGGCGTGATGACGACCAGTACCGAACGGTCAAAGCCGCGTTGCCGCTTCAGCTCTTCCAGTGCAAGCTCCGCGCGTTGTTCCGGCGTGTCGGCGACTTGCAGACCCGCATAGACCCGTATGGGGTCGATTGCCCTTTCTCCGGTCATCGCCGTGATGTCGGAAGCGGCAGGGCCCGAGGAGACAAATTCGCGTCCAGCCCGCCCAAGTTCGTTCCAATGCAAAAGCGAGGCAGCACTGCCGGTTTTGCCCGGTGCCGTCGGTTGTGGGCGATCCGGCTCGATCAGAGCGTCGTACTCGCGAAAGGAACGATCCAGAACCCTGAACGCGGACTGGATGAGCAGCCCGTTGGCAATCGTCCAGACAAGGATCACGGTAATCGTGACGCCGAGGACGTTGGCTACCCGGCGAGGCATGACGAGTTGCACTTTCCCGGAGACGAATCGCCCTAGCCGGATGAGAAGGCGAACAAGTACCAACAGAATGAGGAATGTCAGTACTGCCAAAGCCGAAACGCTCATCGGATAGGCGCTGGGCACCGGTTCCATGTCCATGACGGCTCGAACCGAATTCTGCCAGCTTGCCGCAAAATAAAGGGCTACGACAGCCACCGCGAGACAGACCACGCCGACGGCAAGATTGGCTCTGCTGCGCAGGCGGTCTTGGGGTTCGGGCAATTCCAGGTAATGCCAGAGCCAGCGCCATAGCACGCCAATGCCATAACCTGATCCGAACGCGACGCCACCGAGAATGCCCTGCATGACGTAGGTGCGTGGAACGAGGCTCGGCGTGAGCGCCGCAGCAAAAAACAGGGTGCCTAGCGCTATGCCAACGCCGGATAAGGAGCGCCGGAAATGGAAGAATGCCTTGGTGGTCAGAGACATGAAATACCGTGCCGTTAGTTCATTCCGATGAAGCTAGGGCAGAACCTGTTAATTTGGTGAAAATGGCACGAGGCTGGCTGTTTGGATGTAGTCGCCCTTCGCCGCTCCAGCAGCTCTTGTCATTTCAGGCGCCACTTCCAACAAATTAACAGGTCCCGACCCTAGCTGTAGCATGGCCACGCGGCAAGGTCCGGCCCGGAAGGCCCGGCAGTCGTCGTTCTATCACCATACGGTTCAGAATCGCTGTTCTGTTGAAGCTGCTAAGCCCTCAGAAAAACGTGAAAATGACCTATTTACCGGCATCTGGAAGCTGTTGCGCGAGATAGAGTATCCCTGACCTGTTATTTTTTTGAATTTATGTTGGAGAAACCTGACTTTATGGTGTTGACCAATCCGTAAGCCACCCTTATGTTCCGCCGCACTTCCGGGGGCGATTTGCTCCAACAGGGAGCGCGTAGCTCAGCCGGTAGAGCAACTGACTTTTAATCAGTAGGTCCAGGGTTCGAATCCCTGCGCGCTCACCAACACATTCAAATACTTAGATGTCACCGTTTGATCCCCGATTTGCGGTTGGGCGATTTTTTATACCTGATCTCTGGCGATGACCTGTCGGCGGCCTATCAACTGGCTGGTCGCGGCGGCAATCCGGCACGGCTGCGCATCTTTTCCAGAAGGCTGGCGGCAATCGGCTCATAATTTTCATCGAAATGGTGGCCGCCAGCCAGTTTCATGACTTCCATGCCCTTCAGTTCCGGAGCAGTGCAGGCGGTATCCTCTTCTTCCTGTCCATAGACACAGACGACCCGGTCGAGCGGGATTGTCGAAATGGCCGGAATGACGTCCTTGTCACCATCCATTCCGAGCCAGCCTTCAATCGAAACCTGAAATGTGGTCGTCGTTTCGACCCCGAGAAGGCCGATCATTTTCGTCCGGTCCTGTATGGCCGCAGGCAGGTATTTCCAGGCAAACGGAAATGTATCAGCGCCAAACGAATAGCCGAGAACAGCTACCGGCAATTTATTTGTCGGATCAGCTTTTTTGATCATCGCCGTCGTGTCGTTGGCGATTTCCTCCGGCGTGCGTTCCGACCAGAAATAGCGTAGCGAATCCACGCCGATCACGTGGACGCCGTGTGCCTGCAGCCACTCGCCGATGGATTTGTCGAGGTCGCGCCAGCCACCATCACCGGAATAGAAGACCGCAATCATATCGGCCTTTCCGTCCTTCGCAGGAAGGTCGACGATCGGCAGGGCTTCGTTCTTGGCGTCCTGATCCGCCATGGCCACGACATTGTCGACAGCCATTTTGAGTCTTGCCGGAAATGCAGGAGCAGATTGAAGCACGGCTAAATTTTCCTGCCGGGCAGTAACGGGATTATTCGTCGGTGATCCGGCCGGCCCGATCACCAGGGCAGGGGCGGGAATTGCCACATTGAACCCATAGGTGAAGCCTCCATCCGGGTCCTTGGTTGCTGCGGCTTTTTCCGTGCAAGAAGGAAGACGGGTCCTGGCAGGAACCGGATCAAGCGCGACAGCGCCTGCAATCGTTGCATCCGGAGAATCCGAGGCCGCCGCATAAGCGATGGTCGCGCCTTGTCCGACACCCGTCAGGACGGGGTGAAAATAGACCCCGAGATCCAGCCCGCGCAAGGCTTCCTTGGCGATGGCTTCGAAATCGGAGTCCAGATAGTTGCATTCGCCGCCCTCCTTATCGAGCGCCGCGCGCCACGGACCAAGCTCGACCGGCAGAACGATCATATTCCGGGCAAGCATGGCATCCATGAATTGTTTTTCCCGGTCGCCTATGCCGCCGTCATCACTCAGCAGGATGGCAAGTCCGACAGGATCGTTCTCTGGCATATAGACAGGAATGTTGGACAGTCTTTCGGCACTGGCATGGATAACCGGCTCGTCGGAATCGATGACTTTTGTCCAGAGCCGCGCGATTTTACCAGTATGCATTGTGCCGTACACGCCCGCTGCTGCCACCAGCGCCAATCCGAGCACAATAAAGAGAACGCGTCTTTTCGTCATTTGCGGATGAACTCCAGTGGGCTGCCATTGATGAGGGTCGTGGCATCGAGAAGGGCGCGCGGCGTCTCAAGGCCGCCCGGGCAAACCATGTAATGCGGCGTCCAGACAGGATCGAATTTTTCCTTGAAGGCTTTCAATCCGCCAAAGTGATAGAGATCGGCGCCGCGCTTGTAGATGAACGAGCCGAAGCGGTTCCAACGGGAGGCCAGCCTGCTGCCGCTCAGGCCCGATAGCGGGGCGGCGCCCAGGTTGAACCACTTGTAGCCTTCTTCCTTGCCGGCCATCAGCAGCTTCGCGAAAAGCGCGTCCATAAGGAGCTTATGCACATTCGGCATGTAGCGCATGAGGTCGACAGTGATTTCATATTTGTCCGCGCCGCGCCATATGTTGGCAAAAGCCACGATTTCTCCGTCGCGTTTCAGCACTGCAACGTCAAAGCGTTTCATATATTCTTCATCGAAATATCCGAGCGAAAACCCTTTCTCGCTGCCCGACTTGAAATCCAGCCAGGCATCCGAAATCTCCTGCAGGCGTGGGATGAGCGGAGGCACATCGGCGGACGGAATGATTTCAAACGTCAGTCCATCCTTGTCGATCTTTCTGTCGGCATAGCGGAACGGCTGGCGACGCGGTCCTTCCAGCGAGAATTCGGCGAGATCAACGCGGGCGACTTCACCGAGTTTCAGGGCGACAAGGCCCATATCCAGAAACAGGGGCAGGCTTTGCGGACCAACACCGTAAAATACGGTGCGCAGGGCAAGCTTGTCGGCCAGCCCGTGAAAGGACCATGCAAGCTCTTTGCCGGTTTGTTCATTACCGATGGGTTCGCCAAGCGCGATCAGACTGCCCCCGGACTGGGAATACATGATGAAGGAGCTGTTGTCGGGGGCCAGAAGAAATTGCTTGTCGCCAAGCAGCGCCAGGGCGGCATCCGTGTGCGGCCATTGGGCGACGAGGGCGGGCACGGCGGGGGGTATTGAATAATCCACCTTTCGCCTGCGATGACCGTTCCGGTTGATGATGGAGTAAAGGCCAACTGCGGCGACCACGGCAAAGACCAACACGGTTGCCCGCAGGAAGCGTGGGGCATTGCCGTTCCAGGCGAAATCCCACCAGAGCGTGTTGGAATATTCCACGTGGCGATAAACGAAAAATCCAAGCCATGTGGAAACGAGCACAGTTGTGCCGACGGTCGCGATCCAGTTCCAGCTCAGGTCAAACGGCCCCGAAATAGGGCGGCGATAGAACGAATCCCGGAACCCCCACAGTGTGAAAGCGAAAAGACAGAGAGTAATGGCTTCTTCCCAGTCGAGACCTTTTGCCAGAGAAAAGGCCGCGCCGCAGAGAAGCAGGATTTGCGCAGCCACCCATGCTCGCGCAAGCCTCTTTGAGAGACCGCGAGCAACGATGAGCAGCGCCACGCCGACCAGACTGGCGGCGAGGTGCGACATTTCCATGAAGGATTCCGGAACGATGTCGGAGAGCACTTCGACGCGGTAGCGAAGGTCCGGCGTGGCCCCGGAAACGAGAAGCATGATCCCGCCCAGAAAGATGATGCTGGCAGACAGACCGGGGACGAGCGGCTCGACCAGCCGCTTGGCGAAGCGTGCCTGCTTGCCGAGCATATGGCGGCGGCGCATGATCTCCCATATGAGAATGCCTGCGGTCGCCACGACAAGCGGCATAATCGTATAGATAAGCCGGTAGGCGAGAAGCGCCGCAATCGCATCCGGTTTTCCGCCAAGGCCGAGACCTGCAATAATTGTCGCTTCAAAGGCGCCGAGGCCGCCGGGCGCATGGCTGGCAATGCCCAGCACGATGGCGATCACATAGACGAGTGCGAAAACGGCGAAGCTAGGCACAGCATCGGCGGGCATGAGGACATAGAGCGTAGCCGCTGCGGCGCCCACATCCACGAGCCCGGCAAATATCTGGAGCAGCGCTCCCTTTGAGTTGGGCAGGCGCAGGCTGAATGAGCCTATCGTGAAACTGCGCTGCCCATGCGACAGCCAGTAGATCAGCCAGCCGATACCGCCCAGAATAGCGATGCCGGCAACGATATCGATGCGGGAATCGATGGCAGAGAGCCAGGGAACATCCCGTGGATCGATGAGAAGAGCGGCGCCCACCATTATGATCAGCGCGAACCAGATCGCGAACCATGACGTGCCGACGATCTTGCCGATGTCAGCAAGACTCACGCCCTCCGCGGCATAGATGCGATAACGCAGGGCACCGCCGGTCAGCAGGGAAAAGCCAAGCGCGTTGGAAATCGCGTAGCCAGCGGCGCCTGCAACGGCTGCAAGGCGGCGCGGTATCTGGTTTGGCGCGATCGTATCGACGGCCACGACATCGTAAAGTGCGACAGCGGCATAGCTCAGAGCCGTGAAAAACACTGCCAGCGCAAGCGTTGCCCACGATATATTATGCAGTGCGGCGAGCGTTTCCGTGCGCGATGTATGCTGGAGAAGATTCTCCAGCACATAGATTGCAAGCAACGCAATGGCGATACCGGCTATCGGAAACAGAAAATGTTGGTAGCGGGTGAACCAGCCATGATGTCTTGCTGACGTTTCGGATGGCATGGAAGGCACTTCGTCATCATCAATAAGGCTCATAGGAACATCGTCCGGTTGGAGCAACATATATAAATTGCGCAATGATCTCGATTTAGGGCGAACTTGTGTTCGAGCGAGATGCCGCATTGAAAATATTCAAAGCAGAGCAGAAGTTGGTCTATATAAGCCTGCGGTTGGGTCAGGCTGCAAGTGATTTGATGAATTGAAAGAGGTCTTGGTGCTCGATATTTCATACATGACCGCTGCCGGAGCCGGTGCGTTGTCTTTTCTGTCACCCTGCGTTCTTCCGCTTGTGCCGCCTTATCTGTGCTATATGGCTGGCGTGAGCGTCGAGGATTTCCGTGCAGAGAAGGCGACAACCGTTGCAGCAGCGCCTTCGGCGCGCCGTTCGCTGGCGTTTGCCGCAATTTGCTTTGTTCTCGGTTTTACCACTGTTTTTGTGGCGCTTGGCGCTGGCGCCTCTTCGATTGGCGCCTTCCTGCGCGCCTGGCAGCAGGAAATTGCAATCGTCGCGGGCGTGGTCATCATATTGATGGGATTGAACTTCCTCGGCGTCCTGCGCCTGTCGTTCCTGTCTCGCGAAGCCCGGTTCCAGGCCCGCAACGCTCCGGCGTCGCCGCTCGGAGCCTATGTCATGGGGCTGGCATTTGCATTTGGCTGGACGCCATGCATCGGGCCAGTTCTTGGGCCGATCCTGACGCTTGCGGGCGGTAGCAGCACGGTGGGCGAGGGTGCGCTGTTGCTGGCAACCTATTCGCTTGGCCTTGGCATTCCTTTTTTGATCGCCGCCCTTTTTTCCGGCGCATTCATGCGGTTTCTTTCGCGTTTCCGGGTGCATCTGGGCAAGGTGGAGAAAGCGATGGGCGCGCTTTTGGTGGTAGCAGGAGTTTTGTTCCTGACGGGCGGCATGCAATCATTCTCGTACTGGATGCTTGAAACCTTTCCTGCACTTGGGCAAATCGAAGGTCTTTTCCTGAAGACTGGCGCGTAAGTTTTCATAGACGCTTTGATGTTATGAGCGAAGATCATCTCAATTTTCTGGACGACACAATGACAGACCGTACCTGCCTTTCCATCGTGCTAGCTGCTGGCGAAGGCACACGCATGAAATCCAGCCTGCCCAAAGTGTTGCATCAGGTGGCGGGATTGCCGCTGGTTTCGCACGTGGTCAAGGCCGTTCAGGGCACCGGCAAAAGCGATGTTGCGCTGGTCGTGGGGCGCGGCGCCGACGAAGTGCGCGCGGCGGTGGAAAAGAATGCAGGGCCTGTCTCGGCCTTCGAGCAGAAGGAACGTCTCGGTACAGCGCATGCAGTTCTGGCCGCGCGCGAGGCAATCGAACGCGGTTATGATGATCTGCTTATCGTTTTTGGTGATACGCCGCTGATCGAGGCACAATCCCTGCAAAAGGCCCGCGAGCGGCTGGCCGGAGACGCAGACGTTGTCGTTATCGGTTTCCGCCCGGAGAATCCGCACGGCTATGGCCGTCTGATCGAAGAGGGCGACAAGCTTGTCGCCATCGTTGAAGAAAAGGAAGCAAGCGAAGCGCAGAAGCAGATCGGTTTCTGCAATGGCGGGCTGATGGCTGTCCGTGGCCAACATGCTCTGGCGCTTCTGGATGCCGTCGATAATAACAACGCCAAGGGCGAATATTATCTGACCGATATTGTCGCCATCGCCCATGGCAGGGACATGAATGTGACGGCCATCGAAGTGCCGGTCGATAATGTCATCGGCATCAACAATCGTGTCGAACTGGCTGAAGCCGAAGCCATCTGGCAGGATCGCAAGCGCCGCGAGATGATGCTGGCAGGCGTGACGCTTATTGCGCCCGGAACCGTGTTCTTCTCGCATGACACGCTGATCGAGGCCGACGTTATTGTTGAGCCGAATGTATTCTTCGGCCCGCATGTGCATGTTGCGTCGGGAGCCTTGATACATTCCTTCTCGCATCTGGAAGGTGCGGAGGTCGGTCCCAAGGCAGAGATCGGGCCGTTTGCCCGCCTGCGCCCCGGTGCAAATCTGGGAGAAAAGACCAAGGTCGGCAATTTCTGCGAAGTGAAGAATGCCACCTTGCATAAAGGCGCGAAAATCAATCACCTGACCTATATCGGCGACGCGATAGTCGGCGCATCGAGCAATATCGGCGCGGGCACCATCACCTGCAATTACGACGGGTACAACAAGTACAAGACGGTGATCGGCGAAAACGCGTTCGTCGGCTCGAACAGTTCTCTGGTTGCGCCGGTAGAAATCGGCGACAATGCCTATATCGCATCGGGCAGCACGATTACCGACAATGTTCCTGCCGATGCGCTGGCCTTCGGTCGTGCCCGGCAGGAAACGAAGGAAGGCCGGGGGAAAATCCTGCGAGAGAAGTATGCCGCCATCAAAGCGGCTAAAACCGCGGCGAAATAAATCGTCCAATAGCTTAAGTGAGCGGCAATCCATTGGGTTGCCGTTCTGCGTTAGAATCTTTAAACCGCGAAACATTACGTCTCGACGTCGGATCTGGAGCAGCCCATGTGTGGAATTATCGGCATTATCGGAAATAACGAAGTCGCTCCGCTTCTCGTGGATGCACTGAAGCGGCTTGAATATCGCGGCTACGATTCTGCCGGTATCGCCACCTTGCAGAACGGCAAGCTCGATCGCCGCCGTGCCGAAGGCAAGCTGGTCAATCTGGAGAAGCGACTGGCTGGAGAACCGCTTCCTGGTGTCATCGGTATTGGCCATACCCGCTGGGCGACGCACGGCAAGCCTGTGGAGCGTAACGCCCATCCGCACATCACCGAGCGCCTTGCGGTTGTTCATAACGGCATCATCGAGAATTTCGCCGAACTTCGCGCCATGCTTGAGGCGGAAGGCTACAAGTTCCAGACCGAAACCGACACTGAAGCTGTCGCGCATCTTGTGACCCGCGAACTGGCAAAGGGCAAGTCTCCGGTCGAGGCTGTCCGCGACAGCCTGCCGATGCTGCATGGCGCTTTCGCGCTTGCTTTCCTGTTCGAGGGCGACGAAGAGCTTTTGATCGGCGCTCGCCAGGGGCCGCCGCTTGCCGTCGGTTATGGCGAAGGTGAAATGTTCCTCGGTTCGGATGCCATCGCCCTTTCGCCTTTCACGGATACCATCGCCTATCTCGAAGATGGCGATTGGGCCGTTCTGACGCGCAAGGGTGTGACCGTTTACGACGAGAACAACAGCGAAGTCGAGCGGCCGATCCAGAAGACGCAGACGGCTAACATGCTTGTCTCCAAGGGCAATCATCGTCACTTCATGCAGAAAGAGATGTTCGAGCAGCCGGAAGTGATCTCTCACACGCTGGCGAACTATCTCGACTTCACCACCGGCAAGGTGCGTCAGGAAGCAATCGGCATCGATTTCAGCAAGATCGACCGCCTGACGATATCTGCCTGCGGCACGGCTTATTATGCTGCGTCCGTCGGCAAATACTGGTTCGAGCAGATTGCGCGCCTGCCGGTCGATAGCGATATCGCGTCTGAATTCCGTTATCGCGAAATGCCGCTTTCGAAAGATTCGCTGGCGATGTTCGTATCGCAGTCCGGCGAAACGGCTGATACGCTGGCATCGCTGCGCTACTGCAAATCGCAGGGGCTGAAAATCGCCGCTGTCGTCAACGTGACGGGCTCGACCATTGCGCGTGAATCCGATGCCGTTTTCCCGACGCTTGCCGGGCCGGAAATCGGGGTTGCCTCGACCAAGGCCTTTACCTGCCAGCTCTCGGCCATGGCCTCGCTTGTTATCGCGGCTGCGAAATCGCGTGGCGCAATCGATGACAAGCGCGAACAGGAACTGGTGCGCCAGCTTTCCGAAGCGCCGCGTTTCATCAATCAGGTTCTGAAGCTGGAAGACCAGATCGCCGCAGTCTGCCATGAACTGGCCAAGGTCAATCATGTGCTTTATCTCGGTCGCGGCACTTCCTTCCCGCTTGCCATGGAAGGCGCGCTGAAGCTCAAGGAAATTTCCTATATCCACGCCGAAGGCTACGCCGCCGGTGAGTTGAAGCACGGCCCAATTGCGCTGATCGATGAAACCATGCCGGTAATCGTCATCGCGCCGTCGGATCGCCTTTTTGAGAAGACCGTTTCCAACATGCAGGAAGTGGCGGCGCGCGGGGGTCGGATCATTCTTATCACCGACAAAAAAGGCGCAGAAGCTGCCAGCATCGACACGATGGCAACCATCGTTCTGCCGGACGTTCCGGAATTCATCACTCCGCTTGTCTATGCGCTGCCGATCCAGATGCTGGCCTATCACACCGCTGTTCTGATGGGCACCGATGTCGACCAGCCGCGCAATCTGGCGAAGTCGGTGACTGTCGAGTAATCGGGAAAAGCAGCTGTTACGGCTTTTATAAAGCGTTGAAGGTGATTTCACTCCCCAATGCCTCATCCTGAGGAGGTGCGCAGCACCGTCTCGAAGGGTGAGGCATCGCTTCGCTCCGCACCTCAGGCTAAGGGGCGAGATTATTATCCCGCCCGCAGGAGCCTGATCGCTTCGTCACGCCCAAAGAGATAGAGCAATATCCGCAGCGCCTGTCCGCGTTCGGATTCCAGGTCTGGATCGCTCGTCAGAATGTAACGCGCGTCCTTGCGGGCGATTTCCAGAAGATCGCCATGCGCTTCGATGGAAGCCAGGCGGAAACCCGGCGTTCCGGACTGCCGCGTGCCAAGCAGTTCACCTTCGCCACGCAGTTTCAAGTCTTCCTCGGCGATGCGAAAACCGTCTTCCGTCTCACGCATCACTTTCAGCCGGGCTTGCGCGATTTCACCGAGCGGCCCCTTGTAAAGCAGCAGGCAGGTCGAAGGTTTGTCGCCGCGCCCCACACGCCCGCGCAGCTGATGCAATTGCGACAGACCGAACCGTTCTGCATGCTCGATGACGATGATCGTGGCATCGGGCACATCCACGCCGACTTCGATCACTGTGGTGGCAACCAGAACACGGGTTTCGCCCTGTTTGAACGCCCGCATGGCCTCGTCTTTTTCAGCACCGTTCATGCGGCCATGGATAAGGCCGATGCGGTCTCCAAAGACGGGTTTGAGGCTTTCAAAGCGTTCTTCCGCTGATGTCAGTTCAACGACTTCGGATTCTTCGACCAGCGGGCAGATCCAGTAGATTTTCTGTCCTTCTCCGACAGCCTTTCGGATGCGCTCGACAAGTTCGCCCATGCGCTCCATCGGCACGATAGCCGTTGTGATCGGCTGGCGTCCGGCTGGCTTCTCGGTCAGTTTCGAAACGTCCATATCGCCAAAGGCGGTAAGCACAAGGGTGCGCGGAATGGGGGTCGCTGTCATGACCAGCATATCCGGTGCCGAACCCTTGGCCGTCAGCATCAGGCGCTGATGCACGCCGAAGCGATGCTGTTCATCAATGATGACCAGGACGAGGTCGTGGTACTCGACCTTTTCCTGAAAAAGCGCGTGCGTGCCGATCACAATATCGATCTCGCCGCTTTTCAATCCTTCAAGCACTGCATTCCGGTCGCGTCCTTTTTCACGGCCGGTCAGGAGCGCGGGCCTTCAATCCCGCTTTCTCCGCAAGCGGCGCAATAGTCGCAAAATGCTGGCGGGCGAGAACTTCCGTTGGCGCCATCAGCGCGGATTGACCACCGGATTCAGCGGCATGCGCCATGGAAAGCAGCCCCACCACCGTCTTGCCCGAGCCGACATCACCCTGCAAAAGCCGCAACATGCGTTCAGGCGATTTGAGGTCTGTGATGATCTCGCGAACGGCCTGATCCTGCCCCTTCGTCAAGCGATAGGGCAGGTGGCGCATGATTTCGGCGACGATGCGTCCTGTTCCTTCCAATGGGCGACCGGAAAGACGTCGGGTCTTGGCGCGAACAAGGGCGAGCGCCAGTTGTCCGGCGAGAAACTCGTCATAGGCGAGCCTGCGTCGCGAAATACTTTCAAGCCCAATATCGGAGGGGTCTTCCGGCAGATGAAGCGTATTGAGCGATTGCTGGAAACTGGTAAAGCGCTCCCGCGCCAGCAGGGGAGCGTCGACCCATTCCGGCATTGTTGGAACACGGCTCAAAGCTTCCTTGACGGCGCGCGCCAGCGTCTTCGGCGACAGGCCAGCCGTCAGCGGGTAAACCGGCTCGACCATCGGCAAATTGGCCGCATCTTCCAGGCTCGCAATGTAGTCCGGATGGACCATGGAGGCGCGGCCGTTGAACCATTCCACCTTCCCAGACACGATGACGGTCTCGCCTTCGGGCAGCATTTTTTGCAACCATGGCAATTGTGCATGGAAGAAGGTCAGCGCGATTTCGCCGGTATCGTCATGCGCGAAGACGCGATGCGGAACATTGCCGCGTCCGGGCGGCGCTGGCTGGTGCTGGTCTACCGTTACTTCCAGCGTGACGATTGCGCCTTCAGGCGCGTTAACGATGCCGGGGCGGTTGCGCCGGTCGATCACGCTATGCGGCGCCAGAAACAGAAGCTGGCCGACTTTCGGCTCCGCGCCCGGTATGTCGGTGCCGAGCAGTTTGCCAAGCAGGGCGGCGACCTTCGGGCCAATGCCTGAAAGCGAACGAACGGAGGCGAAAAATGGGTCGAGAACGGATGGACGCATGGCGGGAGCATTAACTGCTTCTGGCTGCCGTGCAAGGGCGGCGTGCAATCTTTCTGTGCTCTTTTTGTTCCTGTTGGATAAACGGGTTCCCGTTTGCGGCGCAGATGCTATATACCAGCAGCAATTTGGAACTGACTGGAGCTTACCAAGGATGACTGGCAGCACATTGGCGACGGAAAATCTGGATGTACGGCGCCGCAAGCTTCTGTTTCGCGCGTGGCATCGCGGTATGCGCGAGATGGATCTGATCCTTGGACAATATGCGGACGCGTATATTGTGGGCTTCACCGATCCGCAGCTTGATGAGTTCGAGCATATTCTCGAAGTGCTCGACCGCGATCTTCTCAAATGGGTGACGGGCGAGAGCCCGATCCCCGCAGACTACGACACGCCGCTGTTTCGCGATATTGTCGCTTTCCGCGACCGCATAGAATTCTGAGTTCAAGGTTCTCATGCCCGTTTTCAGCAAACTAGGTCTCAAGTCCTCCAGCGCATCCGGGGCAAATCGTCATATCGTGATCGACGGCGTCGCCGACGGTTATGAGGCGTTCTGTCTTATCCGTCTGGTGGAAGAGATCGGCGAACGCGGGCCGATCATGTATATCGTGCGCGACGGGCAGCGCATTGCGGATCTGGAACAGGTCTTGAGTTTCGTGGCGCCGGACATGCCGGTACTGCATCTGCCTGCATGGGATTGCCTGCCTTATGATCGCGTGTCGCCGGGAGCGGACGCCGCCGCGCGCAGGCTCACAGCGCTTGGCGCCCTGGCCGCGCTCAGGAAAGCGCCGCATCCGGCAATCATTCTGACCACAGCCAATGCCGTGCTGCAAAAACTGCCGCCACAGGCTGCAATTGCCGAGCAGGTGATTTCTGCGCGCCCCGGCAACCAGCTGGACATGAACGATCTGGCATCCCGGTTGGAGCGCAACGGCTTCGAGCGCGTTTCCACCGTGCGCGACATCGGCGAATTTGCGGTGCGTGGCGGTATTCTCGATCTTTATGCGCCGGGCGCGGAAGAGCCGCTCAGGCTCGATTTCTTCGGGGATACGCTGGAGACGATTCGCGCTTTCGATCCGGCCTCGCAGCGCACCACCGGCACGCGGAAGGAATTCGTGCTTCAGCCGATGAGCGAAATTACGCTCTCGCCTGACATGATCAGCCGTTTCCGCAAGAATTACGTCGCGATGTTCGGTGCGCCGCAGCGCGATGACGCGCTCTATCAGGCTATCAGCGAAGGCCGCCGCTTTGCCGGGATGGAACACTGGCTGCCGCTGTTCTATGACAGGCTCGACACCGTATTCGATCATGCGGACGATATGCCGGTGGTCTTCGATCATCTTGTCCATGAGGCGCTGACCGAACGCCACACCATGGTTGTCGATCATTACGAGGCGCGGCTGAGGCAGGCTGAAGGCAAGGAACCGGGCAGTGACGCCGTGCCTTACAAGCCGGTGAAGCCGGAAACGCTTTATCTCACGCCATCAGAGGTCGAGAAGCACGCGGAAGCCGGGGGCATGCGCATCGACCTGACGCCGTTCGGTGCGCCGGAAGTTACGGGTCGGACGATTGTTCATGCCGATGTGCATAAGGGCCGCAGCTTTGCCGAGGAGCGCGCCGCCACCGATGTGAACCTGTTCGAGGCGGTGGTGAAGCATATTGCCGAACTGCGGGCGTCGGGCAAGAAGGTGCTGGTTGCTGCCTGGACCGAAGGCTCGCTCGACCGTCTTTTGCAGGTGCTCGACGAACATGGGCTGGAAAAGATCGAATCCGTCGACAGGCTTTCTACCGTCAAGGCGCTGTCCCGCGACAAGGTGACGGCGGCGGTGCTGGCCGTCGAGAGCGGCTTCGATGCGGGCGATCTCGTCATCGTGGCCGAGCAGGATATTCTGGGCGACCGCCTCATCCGCCGCTCCAAGCGCCGCAAGCGGGATCAGGACTTTATCTCGGAGGTTGCCTCACTCAGCGCTGGCGACATTGTCGTCCACGTCGATCACGGTATCGGTCGCTTCATTGGCCTCAAGACGATCACGGCGGCAGGTGCGCCGCATGACTGCCTTGAAATCCATTATGCAGGCGACGACCGGCTGTTCCTGCCGGTTGAAAATATCGAGCTTCTGTCGCGCTATGGTTCGGAAGGCTCGGATGCGGTTCTCGACAAACTTGGCGGCGGCGCATGGCAGATGCGCAAGGCGAAGCTCAAGAAACGCCTGCTTGAGATTGCCGGTCAGCTGATCCAGATCGCTGCCGAACGCCAGATGCGCGGCGCGCCGGTCATGACGCCGCCCGATGGTCTCTATGCGGAGTTTGCAGCTCGCTTTCCGTATGATGAGACCGACGATCAGTTGACGGCCATTGAATCCGTCGCGGACGATCTGGCTGCTGGCAAGCCGATGGATCGCCTGATTTGCGGCGATGTCGGTTTCGGCAAGACAGAAGTGGCGCTGCGCGCTGCCTTCATTGCGGCGATGAGCGGCGTTCAGGTTGCGGTCGTCGTGCCGACGACGCTTCTGTCTCGCCAGCATTTCAAGACCTTCTCGAAACGTTTCCACGGTCTGCCCATCAACGTCGCGCATGCATCGCGGCTCGTGGGGACGAAGGAGCTTGCGGCTGCCAAGAAGGGGCTGGAGGATGGAACCGTCGATATCGTCGTCGGCACCCATGCGCTGCTCGGCAACTCCATCAAGTTCAAGAATCTCGGACTGCTCATCATCGACGAGGAGCAGCATTTCGGCGTCAAGCACAAGGAACGGCTGAAAGAGCTGAAGTCGGATGTGCATGTGCTGACATTGTCCGCCACGCCGATCCCGCGCACCTTGCAGCTTGCGCTGACCGGGGTGCGCGAACTCTCGCTCATCACCACGCCGCCGGTCGATCGCATGGCAGTCCGCACCTTCGTGTCGCCGTTCGATCCGCTCGTCATTCGCGAAACGCTGTTGCGCGAACGCTATCGCGGCGGCCAGAGCTTCTATGTCTGCCCGCGTATTTCCGATCTTGGCGAGATCGAAGAATTCCTGAAAACCCATGTGCCTGAGCTAAAAGTCGCCGTAGCCCACGGCCAGATGGCGCCGGGCGTGCTGGATGACATCATGAACGCCTTCTATGACGGCCAATATGATGTGCTTCTGTCCACGACCATCGTGGAATCCGGCCTCGATATTCCGACGGCCAACACGATGATCGTGCATCGCGCCGATATGTTCGGCTTGGCGCAGCTCTACCAGTTGCGGGGTCGTGTCGGTCGCTCCAAGCAACGCGCCTTCGCGCTGTTCACGCTCCCTGCGGGCAAGATGCTGACGCAGATGGCGGAACGCCGCCTCAAGGTTCTGCAGTCGCTCGACACGCTGGGCGCGGGCTTCCAGCTTGCAAGCCACGACATGGATATTCGCGGGGCAGGCAATCTGCTCGGCGAGGAACAATCCGGCCATATCAAGGAAGTCGGTTTCGAGCTCTACCAGCAAATGCTGGAAGAAGCCGTGGCGACACTCAAGGGCACAATCGAGGTTGAAGACAGCCAGTGGTCGCCGCAGATCGCGATCGGCACGGCGGTAATGATTCCGGAAGCCTATGTGCCCGATCTTCAGCTCCGCCTCGGCCTTTATCGTCGCCTTGCCGATCTGGAAGAGCCGCAGGATATCGATGCCTTTGGTGCGGAACTTATCGACCGTTTTGGCCCGATGCCCGAAGAAGTGCAGCATCTGCTCAAGATCGTTTACATCAAGGCGCTCTGCCGCCGTGCGAATGTCGAGAAGCTCGACGCCGGTCCGAAGGGCGTGGTCATCCAGTTCCGCAATGCCACTTTTGCAAATCCCGTCGGGCTTGTGAAAATGATCGGGGAACAGGGTTCTATGGCCAAGATCAGGCCAGATCAGAGCATTGTTTTCATCCGCGACTGGGCAACACCGGAGAAGCGCCTCAACGGCTCGGCAGTCATCATGACTCAGCTCGCAAAAATTGCTACAGGCGGCTGAGGCACACGGGGATAAAAATTGAGGGTTCGGAGCCGCCTGTTGGTCCCGAGATTTTAGAACGGAGAGAACTTTGATGCTAAAGAATGCTTTGCGCATTTTCTGCACTGCGGGTGCACTTGTGTTGGCTTCTCAATCGGCTTTTGCTCTGACCACACTCAACTGCAAGGTTGAAGGTATCGAGAATTTTGTCACGCGTTTCAGCCATAACATTGCGATTCAGGAAGCTCAGACCGCCAAGACAGTCATCTTTGAAGGCCTCGACATGGAAGCTGACCCGGAGCCAAAAAAGACAAGCAAGGAAGTTCCACTCGCTGACGTTGAATGGCCTGTGATGCCAGATATGGCGACGCTGGAACGTCAGAAGCTGCAGGCCGAATACAAAGATGCTGCCAATGGCAATAAGATCGTTGTCATCAAGGGCACGGACGGTGGCGAATATATGGAATATGAATTTGCCAAGCAGCCATGCTGGGACTCTGGTTCGCGTGTCCGATCAGAGCATGTAGGCATTCAATTATTCAAAGAAAAAGCCCGCGCGTCCAGATGGAGCGCGGGCTATTTTATAGCTTTTCTTTCAGCGATCCTCGGCAATACCCGGTTCAAAACCTTCCGCCGTCTGGCGGATGGCGTCGGCAAGAACATCGGCCGTCTGTGCGCCCATGACGGCGTATTTCTGGTCGATGATGAAACAGGGGCACGCCGCGCACACCAATGCGGCTGGCCGTATCTATCTCCTCGCGAATTGTCGCCTTGTCGGCATCGCTTTGGAGAAGCCGGGCGACTACTGCCGCGTCCATGCCGACGCTTGCCGCCGCATCAACCAGCACTTCATGGTCGCCAATATCCTGTCCCTGCTCGAAATAGAGCGAAAACAACAGGCCGACCATCCGATCCTGCGTATCGGGTGCAGCCTGTGCCGCCCAATGGATGACGCGATGTGCGTCGAGCGTATTCGGCGCGCGGGCGATGGCGTCGAAATCGAAGACGATGCCGTTTTCCTCGCCAAGCTCGGTCAACTGTTTGTGGATGTCATCGATCTTTCCGCCTGTGCCGAATTTCTCCCGCATATAGGCCTGGCGATCCTTGCCTTGTGGCGGCAGGGTAGGGTCCAACTGGAAGGGACGCCAGCGCACTTCCGCCTCCACATCCGGCACCATGGCAAGAGCCGCCTCGAGGCGCTTGCGCCCCAGAAAGCACCATGGGCAGACGACGTCCGAGACCACATCGATAGTTATCTTTCTGGCGGCCATGGTTCAATCTCCGTGCAGGAACCGGAGGCTCGGCCTCCCGTTGAATACTCATCATATATTGGGTGGATGTAGGGCGAATTACACTGACGTTAAAGCCCGGTCATTGTTTTGCGCGCCACCATGTCGGCAGTTGATAACCGTAGAGCGAAGTCTTCTGCGGATGTTCGATGCGGTCCCACCGGGCCACCCATTGATAGGGCAGGTAGTAGAGCGGAACGTAATAGTCGCCGGAGATAAGCACACGATCAAGCGCGCGGACCGCACTGACGAAATCTGCACGGGTCCTTGCGGCCAGAAGCGCTTCGATCATCGCATCGACCGCCGGATCGGCAACACCGGGATAGTTGAAGCTTCCCTGCACATCCCGCGAGGCCGCACCCCAGCGCATCCATTGTTCATTGCCGGGCGAAAGCGAACCGGTCAGCGCGCCGAGGATCATGTCGTAGTCGAACGTTTGCAGGCGTTGCTGATACTGGGCATCATCTGCGGTGCGGATTTCTGCCGTAATGCCGAGTCGCGCGAGATTGCGCTTGTAAGCAAGCGCGACCTTTTCTTCGTCGGGCGAGCGCGTCATGATTTCGAACGTGAGCGGTTTGCCCGAAGGATCGACCGCAAGACCGTGTTCAAACTGGAAGCCTGCCTCCGTCAGCAGATCATAGGCCTTCTTTGCAGGCGTGCGATCATGGCCGCTGCCGTCCGTTACCGGCGGATGCCATGTGCCATTCATGACATCCTCGCGAACAGCGTCGGGGAAAGGCGCAAGCAATTGCTTCTCGCGGTCGTCTGCAGGTTTGCCCACCGAAGAAAGCTCCGATCCTTCCCAGTAACTCTGCGTGCGCCGGTACTGATCGGCAAAGAGATTGCGGTTGGCCCATTCAAAGTCGAACAGCAGCCCCAGCGCCTGCCGGATGCGCCGATCGGCGAAGATCGGGCGGCGCGTATTGAACACGAATCCCAGCAGATTGGCTGGCGTGCCTTTTTCAAAGTTGTCCTTGATAACCCGTCCCTGTTTGACCGCCGGGAAATCATAGAGCTTTTGCCAGCGGGTCGGGTTTGCTTCGATAAAGACGTCGAGCAACCCCTTCTTGAAGGACTCGAAAAGGGAAGTTTCGTTGCGATAATATTCGACTGTCAAAGTGTCGAAATTGTTGAGGCCGCGCTGGGAGGGTAAATCCTTGCCCCAATAATCAGGGTTGCGCTTGTAGACGATCCGCTGGCCGGGCTGCACGCCGGAAACAAGGTACGGGCCGCTGCCAACAGGTGGTTTAAGGGACGAATTGCCAAAAGTTTCGCGATCGATGGCGTGCCTTGGCAGCACGGGCATAACGGACGCGATAAGCATGGGAAACTCACGGTCCGACTTGTCGTTGAAGGTGAAGCGAACGGAGCGTTCGCCCGTCTTCTCGATCTTTTCGACACGGCTCATCCGGTTATTGTAGGGAGGGCGTCCCTTTTCCGTCAGGATGTCGTAGGTGAAGAGCACATCGTCCACCGTCACCGGTTGGCCGTCAGACCATCTCGCTTTCGGGTTCAACGTGAACTCGACCCATTTGCGATCCGGATCGGTAGAGACTTTCTCCGCAAGGAGAGGATAGAGCGTAAAAGGTTCGTTTCGCGAACGCTGCATCAATGGTTCGAAAACCAGATTTCCCAGATCGCTGTCAAGAAACAGGCCGCGCGCCGTTGTACGCATGCTTTTCAGCACAAATGGATTGAGACTGTCGAAAGTGCCGACAACGCCCATTGTGAGCGCGCCGCCCTTCGGTGCGTCGGCATTTGCGTAAGGAAAATGGGTGAAGTCGGCTGGTAGCGCCACGTCTCCATGCATGGAGAGCGCGTAGTCCGGCTGGGTTTCCGCTACCGCCTGCACCGGCATTGCGGCGACAACCGCTCCGGTAAAGCTCGCAAGAACCGCTTTGCGGAGATAGGCAATCAATCCGTTCAACTTCAATCGTCCATTGTAAACAAGTTTGATGGTCGCCGCCGGGAAGCGCCGATTCGGAACCGAAAACTAGCATGATCGTACATTAAGTGCGGAATTAGGGCGTGTCCGCCGCGTGACAGTAGGAGCTAAAACAAAGATTTTGGCGGATTCCGAGCATGGAATGTCGAAACTCATCTGGATTCATGCCCCTAGTCGTTGTAACACGGCTCCGGATTGGGCCCGGATAGGGCCTGAATGGGGGCTAAAACCCTCAAGGTCACGCTGTTGCCGCATTTTCAAATCAGTGACGGTCTATCGCTGACTTAACTACAGAACGGGAACTATAGATCAGAGTGTTGAAAGGAACCTGTTGATCATGTCCAGCACGAAGACAATCGCTGCCGCATCTGCCATTGCTGGCGCGTTCGCCCTGCTTGCCTCCGCGACGATGCCTGCATCGGCGCAGCAGCCGCCACAGGGCTGGTTCAAGGTCTGCTCGAAGCAGGAAGACAATGACATCTGCAAC
This sequence comes from Brucella intermedia LMG 3301, assembly GCF_000182645.1. NCBI lineage: Bacteria > Pseudomonadati > Pseudomonadota > Alphaproteobacteria > Hyphomicrobiales > Brucellaceae > Brucella > Brucella intermedia. Next base: position 744,390 of record NZ_ACQA01000002.1, on the reverse strand, counting down.
ACGCAGAACATCGTCACCGCGGATTCCGGCCAGCTCCTGACCGCCGTCAACCTCATCGAGATCAAGGGCAAGATCAACCGCAAGATCTTTCAGGTGACCGTTCCTATCGGCCGTCTGATTCCTGCTGGTGTCGGCCTCCAGATCGACAACAACAAGCCGGTCAAGCTTGAATACGGCATCTGCTTCCCGGATCGCTGCATCGCCGAAGCTCCGCTGACCGACGATCTCATCAACGCGCTCAAGAAGGGCGGCAAGCTGACCCTGACTTCGGTCAACTATCAGAACAAGCCGAACCCGATTCCGGTTGCACTCACCGGCTTCTCCGGCGCTCTGACTGGCCCGGCTCTCAAGCAGTCGGAACTGGAAGAACGCCAGAAGGAACTTCAGGACGCCGTCCAGAAGAAGCAGAAAGACTTTGAAGCCAAGATGAAGGCTGAACAGGACAAGGCAAAGGGCGCAGCAAACTAAGCTGCATCCAGTCTGTCACGAGAAAGGGGCGCTTCGAGCGCCCCTTTTCTTTTCAACTATCGCTTTAAAAGACGCTTCTATCTTAATGATTATATTTCAAATAAAAGAGATTAGAGCGCCGGTTCCATTCATTGGATCGAAACGCGCCCTAGTTCGAGTGCTGCGCTTTTACGCGATATGAACCGTTATCCAGCCGGTCGAACATTTCTTCTATCTGCGGATGGCGCAGGGGCTCGCCGCTCAAATCCGGCACGAGGTTCTGTTCCGAAACGTAGGCGACATATTCGGATTCCGCGTTTTCAGCGAGCAGATGATAGAATGGCTGATCGCGATGCGGGCGCGCTTCCTCGGGAATGGATTCATACCATTCTTCCGTATTCGCGAATTCTGGATCCACGTCGAAGATGACCCCGCGGAAGGGGAATAGCCGGTGCTTGACCACCTGGCCGATCTGGAATTTCGCGTGCTTTATCTGTGTCATACCCATGCAACATTATTTAGTTCACCGCGCGACAAATTAAAGTCGGCAGCGACCGGCAATTCTGTCAGTTTGATGTGTCAGGTGGTCCGAAAATCAGGTTAGCTGGAGCGTTTTCCGTCGTCTCGGTGTGGAAGCCTCGGCAGTTTCGGAAGAAGATGCGAGAAGCCGCTGCCGGGGCGAAGCCCTTCACGCATGAAGAACGCGCGCAGCGGCGCAAAGGAGCGAAGCATTTCCAGGCCCACGCCGCGCACGATCTGCGCCGGAAGCATGCCGGACAAAAGCGAACGATTGAGTGCATCGACGGAGCCGGTGCGGGCCAGAATATCCGGGCGTCTCGCGCGGTCATAAGCGCGAATGACCCGATCCGAACCGGGATCTGCCGGATCGCTTTCTACGGCCTTGACCAGCGTTTCGACATCGCGCGATCCCAGATTGAGGCCTTGTGCGCCGATTGGCGGAAAAACGTGCGCGGCTTCGCCGATAAGAATCGTGCGTCTGGCTGCAAAAACATGAGGCACGAGGCCGGAAAGCGGCCAGGCCTGCGGCTTTATTTCGAGTTCGATCTTGCCGAGCATGGATTGCATCATGTCCTCGATGCGCCTGGCGAGCGTGGCGTCATCAAGTGCAAGAAGCGCTTCGGCGCGACCCGGATTCACAACCCAGACAAGGCTCGAGCGTTTGCCTTTGAGGGGAACCTGGGTGAAAGGGCCTTCCTCGGTGTGGAACTCCGTCGAAATGTTTTCATGATCGACAGTGTGTGAAAAGGAAAGCACAACGGCCGTCTGCGGATAGCTCCAGCGGCGTGTGCGGATGCCGGCGGCTTCGCGAGCCATCGAATTGCGTCCATCGGCTGCAACGACCAGCCGCGTATGCAGCGTGTCGCCGCCCGACAGGGTGACGGTCACGTGGTCGCCATTGTGGCGATATTCGATGACGGGTGCATTGATGCGTTGAATATTCGGATTGCGTGCGACGGCTTCAGAAAGTTTCTCGTTCAATACGGCATTGGGGATGTTGTAGCCGAACGCGGCCTCGTCGATTTCACCGGCGCGGAAGGTCACGACGGGGCTTCTCACAAGCCGCCGTGTCGCATCCACGATGCGCATGGAGGCGAGGGCTGCTGCTTCCGGCTCGATACCCGGCCAGACGCCCAGTCCCTCCAGCAATCTGATGGCCGGCATCATGAGCGCTGTCGTGCGACGGTCTCCCTTGTCGGTCTCCGGTCCGAGCAGGACGGTGCGATAGCCTTTCGCGCCGAGCGCCAGCGCAGCCATCATGCCGGCGGGTCCGCTGCCGCTGATGACAATGTCGGTGAGTGGCTTGTTCACAACAAGATCGTTCATCGTGTTTCATCCCCGGCCCGACATTGCGGGCCTCGTGCATCGTCTGATGATTCCAGCCGCACTTAAACCGAAATACAGCCAAAAGGCCATTCTTCCGTGGGATTATGGCGGATTTGCCTCACGCCTTACTTGCTCTTTTGCGCTTATTCAGGGAAAGCTGCTGCAGGATCATGGCTTTTTCCCGAGGGAAAAGGTTTCGATGATCATTAGTTTTGGGGATGTCAGTTTGTGTAGTGTACGCGTTCCCCGATAGATTAAATATACTCGCCGCCTCGGGGATTGTCTTGGGCGGGATAAGCGCGGCGACAAACTGAAATGGCGGACGGCGTGAAAACCAAACTGACCGGAAAACTCAAAGCCAAGAAAGTCACCGCGCCGCAAGCCAAGGCGTTTTCGGTTCACCTTCTGACGGCATCGGGTTCGTTTCTGGCATTCCTTTCCATCGTGGCGGCCAGCGACGGGCGCTACACGGCAATGTGGTGGTGGCTGGGGCTGGCGCTTTTCGTCGATGGCATCGATGGACCCATCGCGCGCAAGCTCGAGGTGAAATATGTTCTTCCGAACTGGTCCGGCGAGCTTCTCGACAACATCATCGATTATGTCACCTATGTTCTGATACCTGCCTTCGCGCTTTATCAAAGCGGGTTCATGGGCACCTATCTGTCGTTCATATCCGGTGCCATAATCGTGGTTTCGAGCGCGATCTATTATGCCGATACCGGCATGAAGACGAAGGAAAACTTCTTCAAGGGTTTCCCGGTCGTCTGGAACATGGTCGTCTTTACGCTTTTCATCGTCAGGCCGGGCGAGTGGGTCGCATTTGCGACTGTCGTCGTGTCGGCAATCCTTTCGTTCCTGCCGATCAACTTCCTGCATCCGGTGCGCGTCGTGCGCCTGCGCCCGCTCAACCTGACTGTTTTCCTGCTCTGGTGTGCCTTTGGCGCGGCTGCGCTCTATTATACTCTGGATGCGCCGTTGTGGGTCCGCGTCGGCGTTTCCGTGACAGGGCTTTACATCTATTTCATCGGGGCGATCATGCAGCTTTTCCCGAGTCTGGGCCGTGAAGCGGCACTTGCGAAGGCCAGAAAGGTTGTCGAAAAGAAGCAGAAGAGCGGAGAAGCACCATGATCAATGCCATTCGCGTCCACCAGACCGGTGGTCCGGACGTCATGAAGTATGAGCAGATCGAGATCGGTGAACCCGGTCCGGGCGAAGCGAAGGTGCGCCATGAAGCCGTCGGTCTCAACTTCATCGATGTCTATTTCCGCACGGGGCTTTACAAGGCGGCGCAGATGCCGTTCACGCCTGGAAATGAAGGTGCGGGCACGGTCGTGGCGGTTGGTCCGGGCGTGAGCGATGTTCGCGTTGGCGATCGTGTTGCCTATGTCGCCACACCGGGCTCCTATGCAGACGAGCGCATTCTGCCAGCCGAACGGCTGGTCAGGGTTCCCGATAATGTCGATCTGAAGACCGCCGCCTCGATGATGCTGAAAGGCATGACGGCGCAGTATCTTCTGCGGCGCACGTTCAGGGTCGAGCCGGGACAGACGATCCTTTTCCATGCTGCTGCCGGTGGTGTGGGGCTCATTGCCGGGCAATGGGCGAAGCACCTCGGGGCTACCGTCATCGGCACGGCAGGATCGGAAGAAAAGATCGCGCTCGCCAGAAAGCACGGCTACGACCACGTCATCAATTACCGCACTGAAAACTTCGCCGAAAAGGTGAAGGAGCTGACGGACGGAGCGGGCGTCGATGTGGTTTATGATTCCGTTGGACGCGATACCTATATGGGCTCACTGGATGTGTTGAAGCCACTTGGCATGTTTGCCTGCTTCGGCCAGTCCTCCGGTGTCATTCCGCCGTTCGATCTGGGCATTCTGGCCCAGAAGGGATCGCTCTTCGCCACGCGACCGACCCTGTTCAATTACATCGCCAAGCGGGCCGACCTCGAAAAGACGGCGGCAGAGCTTTTCGATGTGGTGGGAACCGGCGCCGTCAAGATCGAGATCAACCAGACCTATGCGCTCAAGGATGCGGCAAGGGCGCATGAGGATCTGGAAGCCCGCAAGACCACAGGAACGACCATTCTGCTTCCCTGAACTGACTGATGATCGCGGCGGTGTGCATATGTCCACCGCTGCTTGCTTTTGGGCTTTTCAAGAGCAGACTTGCTGGCTAAGGTCGCTCAAAAATACAAATGGGGAACAATGACAGCGCCTTTAACCGACCGGCCTCTTCTTGATGTCCGCCGGCTCACGAAAGTATTTGGTCAGCTGCGGGCCTGTGATGGTGTCGATCTCACCATCGGGGAAGGCGAGATTCACGCGCTCCTGGGCGAAAATGGCGCGGGAAAGTCCACCTTCGTGAAAATGCTGTTCGGCGCCCTGCAACCCCTTGAAGGCGAAATCGTCTGGAAAGGGCAGCCTGTCGCGATAGACGAACCTGCCGCTGCAAGAAAACTCGGCATCGGCATGGTTTTCCAGCATTTTTCCCTATTTGATTCACTTACCGCCGCTGAAAACATCGCCTTGTCGCTGGACCGTTCGCTTCCGCTTTCGGAGGTTGCAAAACGTGCGCGTGAGGTCGGCAAGACCTATGGCCTTCCTGTCGATCCGCAAGCGCATGTCGGCGACCTGTCGGTTGGCGAACGCCAGCGCATCGAGATTGTGCGCTGTCTCCTTCAGGAACCCGACCTGATCATTCTGGATGAGCCGACATCGGTGCTGACGCCGCAGGAAGCCGACAAGCTGTTTGAAACGCTGGAGCGGCTGAAAGCCGAAGGCAAGTCGATCCTTTATATCAGCCACCGTCTGGAGGAAGTGAAGCGCCTTTGTGACCGCGCGACGGTGTTGCGGCATGGCAAGGTCGTCGCGCATTGCGATCCGCGCAAGGAAACCGCTGCCTCGCTTGCCCGCATGATGGTTGGAAACGACATCAACGTCGTGGCGCGCACTCCCATTGCGGCGCAAAATGCGGGTGACGATGCGCTTTTAGAAATCAGGTCGCTGTCGCAGCCGCCGCGTGGACCGTTTTCGACGGCGCTGAAAAATATTTCGCTTTCGGTTGCCGCTGGCGAAGTCGTTGGCATTGCAGGCGTTGCGGGCAACGGGCAGGGTGAATTTTTCGAGGCCGTTTCCGGTGAAGTGTTGCAGTCCAGCGCCTCGAATGTGCGTATTCGCGGTAAGGATGCTGGCAAGGCAGGCATTAGCGAAAGGCGCATGATGGGCGCGGCCTTCGTGCCCGAAGAACGGCTTGGACACGGTGCCGTTCCGACCATGACATTGACCGACAATCTGTTCTTGTCGCGGTACAGGACCGACGCGAAAATGTTCCTGCGCGGCGGCAAACTCAGGCTGATCGCGGAGAGCGCGCTTCGGTCGGCTGCAAAGCGCATCATCGAACGGATGGATGTGCGCAAGAGCGCTGAAAATCCACCAGCATCCGCACTTTCCGGCGGTAATCTGCAAAAATTCATCATCGGGCGCGAGCTTGACCGTTCACCGTCTGTCATGGTGGTGAACCAGCCGACATGGGGCGTCGATGCCGGTGCTGCGGCGCATATTCGTCAGGCGCTCGTCGATCTTGCGCGTTCCGGTTCCGCAGTTCTCGTTATCAGCCAGGACCTTGATGAACTTCTTGAAATCAGCGACCGGATCGCGGTCATGAACCACGGCCAGCTTTCCGATCCAATGCCGATTGCCGATGTGACGCTGGAAAAGATCGGCCTCCTGATGGGCGGTGTTTCTGGAGAGGCTGCATGATGCGGATCGAACTCGTCAAACGCTCGCAACCCTCAAAACTTTTCAGCGCCTTGTCGCCGTTGCTTGCGCTGACATTGACGCTGGTTTTCGGCGGTCTCGCTTTTGCGCTGATGGGCAAGGACCCGCTGCATGCGCTCTATGTCTTCTTCGTGGAGCCCTTGTTCGACATCTGGTCGTGGCATGAATTACTCGTGAAAGCCGCGCCGCTGATCCTGATCGCGGTGGGGCTATGCATCTGTTTCCTGTCCAACAACTGGAATATCGGTGCCGAGGGGCAGTTCATTGCCGGTGCCATCGCGGGCTCGGTGCTGCCCGTCATGTTCCCCGATCTGCAGTCATGGGTGGTTCTGCCCTTGATGATGCTGATGGGCATGGCAGGCGGGATGGCTTATGCGTCCATTCCCGCCTTGCTGAAAGTGCGCTTCAACACGAACGAAATTCTGACCAGCCTCATGCTTGTCTATGTCGCGCAACTGTTTCTCGACTGGCTGGTGCGCGGCCCGTGGCGCAACCCGGAAGGCTATAACTTCCCCGAAACCCGCCAGTTCAACGATAGCGCCATTCTGCCGGAAATCTGGAGTGCATCGGGCCGTGCCCACTGGGGTTTCATGTTCGCGCTTGTGGCGGCGGTGGTCGTCTGGTTTCTGCTCAAGCACACGCTGAAGGGCTTCGAGGTCAAGGTCATCGGCCAAAGCCCGAGGGCAGGGCGTTTTGCGGGTTTCAGCGCAGGCAGGATGGTGTTCTTCGTCTTTGCGGTTTCCGGCGCACTTGCCGGTCTTGCCGGCATTGCGGAAACTTCGGGCGCCATCGGCCAGCTTCGCCCCGTCATTTCCCCGGGCTATGGCTTCACGGCAATTATCGTCGCCTTTCTCGGACGTCTTAACCCGCTGGGGGCGATCGCGGCCGGTCTGGTGCTGGCGCTTTCCTATCTTGGCGGCGAAGCGGCACAGGTTTCCATAGGCATCTCGGAAAAGTCAGCACGCGTGTTTCAGGGCATGATCCTGTTCTTCGTTCTCGCTTGCGATACGCTGATCCTCTATCGCATTCGCTTCATATCCGCAGCCCGAGCGGGAAAGGCCTGATCCCATGGATTTGACACAGGCTATTCTCCTGACAATTGCAACGGCTGCGACGCCTCTCCTTATCGCGGCCATCGGTGAGCTGGTGGTGGAGCGCTCCGGCGTGCTCAACCTCGGTGTCGAGGGCATGATGCTGATGGGTGCGGTGTCCGGCTTCGCCATCGCACAGATGACCGGTTCGGCATGGCTGGGATTGTTTGCCGCCGTTCTGGTGGGCGCTCTCTTCTCCGCCGTCTTTGGCTTTCTGACGCTCATACTGGTCACCAATCAGGTGGCGACCGGGCTGGCGCTCACAATCCTCGGCGTCGGCGCGTCGGCCCTGCTCGGCGAAAGTTTTGTCGGGCTTCCCGGCGTCCGGCTAGAAGCCGTTCATATTCCCTATCTGACCGATATCCCGCTTGTCGGTCGGTTCCTCTTTGGTCAGGACCCGATCTTCTATATGTCCATCCTGCTGGTTATCGGCGTGGCGTGGTTTCTGTTCCGTACACGGGCTGGCCTTACCCTGCGCGCCATCGGCGACAGCCACGGCTCCGCCCATTCGCTCGGCGTGCATGTGGTGCGCACGCGCTATCTGGCGGTGCTGTTCGGGGGTGCCTGCGCCGGTCTGGCGGGCGCGCAGCTTTCGCTCGTCTATGTACCGCAATGGGTGGAAAACATGACTGCCGGTCGTGGCTGGATCGCGCTTGCCCTCGTCGTCTTCGCTTCGTGGCGACCTTGGCGGGTGCTGATCGGCGCTTATCTGTTTGGCGCGGTGACGATTGGCCAGCTCCACGCGCAGGCGCTGGGCTTTGGCCTGCCATCGCAGTTTCTGTCCGCGCTGCCTTATCTTGCGACGATTGTGGTGCTGGTCATCATTTCGCGCAACAAGCGCCTGACGATGATGAATACGCCGGCTTCGCTCGGCAAGCCCTTCGTGCCGGACAGGTAAAGCCAACGGTTGAGGGGTAGACGAAAATCACTCCCAAGGATTTTCGTTCTGGTTAGTGGGTGCAAACAAGGAGTGCAGGGATCATGAAAAAGACGCTTTTGGCTATAGCCACCGCGACGAGCTTTATGCTCGGCGGCGCGGCGCATGCAGAAGATAAACTGAAGATCGGCTTCATCTATATCGGACCTCCGGGCGATTTCGGCTGGACCTATCAGCACGATCAGGCCCGCAAGGAGCTTGTTGAAGCGCTTGGCGACAAGATCGAAACCACCTTCCTGGAAAACGTGCCGGAAGGTGCTGATGCCGAACGTTCGATCGAGCGTCTGGCGCGTGCGGGCAACAAGCTGATCTTCACCACCTCGTTCGGCTACATGGACCCGACGCTCAAGGTCGCGAAGAAGTTCCCGGATGTGAAATTTGAACACGCGACCGGCTACAAGACCGCCGACAACATGTCGGCCTATAATGCGCGCTTCTATGAAGGCCGTTACGTGCAGGGCGTGATCGCCGCCAAGATGTCCACCAAGGGCGTGGCCGGATACATCGCTTCCGTGCCGGTGCCGGAAGTGGTGCAGGGCATCAACGCGTTCATGCTCGGCGCGCAGTCAGTCAATCCTGACTTCAAGGTCAAGGTGATCTGGGCCAATTCCTGGTTCGATCCGGGCAAGGAAGCTGATGCGGCCAAGGCTCTGATCGATCAGGGTGTGGACATCATCACCCAGCACACCGATTCCACCGCTGCCATTCAGGTCGCGCATGATCGCGGCATCAAGGCTTTCGGTCAGGCTTCGGACATGATCAAGTTCGCGCCCGACACGCAGCTTACCGCGGTTGTGGATGAGTGGGGTCCTTACTATATCGACCGCGCCAAGGCAGTTCTCGATGGTACGTGGAAAAGCCAGAACATCTGGTGGGGCATGAAGGAAGGCCTCGTGAAGATGGCGCCTTATACCAACATGCCGGACGACGTGAAGAAACTGGCGGAAGAAACCGAAGCCAAGATCAAGTCCGGCGAACTGAAGCCTTTCACCGGTCCGATCAAGAAGCAGGACGGCTCCGTCTGGCTGAAAGAAGGCGAACAGGCTGACGACAAGACCCTGCTGGGCCTCAACTTCTACGTCGCTGGCGTGGACGACAAGCTGCCGCAGTGAGTTTTCACCACGATCAAAAAGAAGGGCGCTCAAAGCGCCCTTTTTATTTTCTTACATTGTATTGAAGCCGTCTGTTAAAGCGATAGCTTAAGTCCTTCATGGCTGTCGATGAAGCCAAGGGACCGATAGAAACGCAATGCGTCGGCACGTGATTTGTCTGTTGTCAGTTGCACCAGGCGGCAGCCGCGTTCGCGGCACCGTTCGATCGCCCACTCGATCATCTGACGACCGATTCCACCGCCGCGAATGCGGCTCGCAATCCGGACGCTTTCGATCTGGCCGCGCCACATGCCCATCCGCGACAGGCCGGGTATGAAGCTGACCTGCATGCAGCCGATGATCTCGCCTTCCTGCTCCACGACAGCCAGAAGCTGGTTGGGGTCGGCGTCGATGGCTGCAAAGGCGCTGCGATAGGAATCCCGCAAGGGAAGGCTCGCATCTTCACGCTTTGCGCCCAGCGCATCATCGGCCAGCATGGCGACAATCGCCGCCACGTCAGCCGAGGCTGCCTTTCTGATCTTTATGGCCGCATCCGCCGCCATCAGACCGCCATGCCGTGAAGATCGTAGGCGTCGCTCGCTTCGATCTTTACCGTCACGATGTCGCCCACGCGAAGCGGGCGGCGCGACTGGATGTGAACGCTGCCGTCGATTTCCGGAGCATCGTAGCGCGTGCGGCCCTTGGCAACCGTTCCGTTCGACTCGTCGATGATGACCGGCAGGCGCTTGCCGACCTTCTTCTTGAGGAGATTGGTCGAAATCTGCTGCTGCTTGGCCATGAAACGATGCCAGCGAGCTTCCTTGATCTCTTCCGGTACCTGCTCCAGACCGAGGTCATTGGCCTTCGCACCCTTGACCGGCTCATATTTGAAGCAGCCGGCGCGTTCGATCTTGGCTTCGTCGAGCCAGTCGAGCAGCATCTGGAAATCTTCTTCGGTTTCACCCGGATAGCCGACGATGAAAGTGGAACGCACGGCCAGATCAGGGCAGGTTTCACGCCAGGCCTGAATGCGGCGCGACGTCTTTTCCTGATGTGCGGGACGGCGCATATTCTTCAGCACCGCAGGCGAGGCGTGCTGGAACGGAATATCCAGATAAGGCAGGATCTTGCCTTCCGCCATCAGTGGAATGACTTCATCGACATGCGGGTAGGGGTAGACATAATGCATGCGCACCCATACGCCCATCTCGCCCAATTCACGCGAGAGATCGAGGAACTTGGTGCGAACCGTGCGGTCCTGCCACATGGCTTCCTGATATTTGATGTCGAGGCCGTAGGCGCTCGTATCCTGCGAGATGACGAGGATTTCCTTCACGCCTGCATTAACCAGCTTTTCCGCTTCGCGCAGCACCTGATCAATCGGGCGCGAGACGAGATCGCCGCGCAGCGCCGGAATGATGCAGAACGAACAGCGGTTCGAGCAGCCCTCGGAGATTTTCAGGTAGGCGTAATGGCGCGGGGTCAGCTTCACGCCCTGCGGGGGCACCAGATCGACAAACGGGTCGTGCGCGGGAGGGGCCGCTTCATGCACCGCGCTCATCACGCTTTCATAGGCCTGCGGGCCGGTGATGGCGAGCACGTTCGGGTGGCGCTGGCGGATGACCTCGGGCTCTGCGCCCAGGCAGCCGGTCACGATCACCTTGCCATTTTCGTTGAGGGCAAGGCCGATGGCATCCAGCGATTCATCGCGCGCGGAATCGAGAAAGCCGCAGGTATTGACGATCACCAGATCGGCGCCGTCATGCTTGCGGGAGATTTCATAACCTTCGGAGCGAAGGCTGGTGATGATGCGTTCGGAATCGACAAGCGCCTTCGGGCAGCCAAGGGAAACGAAACTGACGCGCGGTGCGCTCATTGGGAGAACCTTGCAAATATCGGAAATTGCGCGCGCAATATCACGATAAAGGGGCAACGGTAAAGTTGAGATGACAAAAAAAGCCGGAGCGCAGGGCTCCGGCTTCTTGATACTTGGTGAGGTTGGCTTACTCGGCCTGATCAGCCGGAGCCGCGTTCAACTGGCCGTAACGCTCTTCGCCAATCTTGGCGAGAAGGTCGAGCTGGGTTTCGAGGAAGTCGATGTGACCTTCCTCATCGGCCAGAAGCTCATCGAAAAGCTGCTTGGAAACATAGTCGCCGAGTTCGTCGCAGATTTCGCGGGACTTCTTGTAGGAAGCGCGGGCGTCGTATTCGCCTGCAAGATCGGCTTCCAGAACTTCCTTGACGTTCTGGCCGATGCGCAGCGGAGCTACGGTCTGCAGGTTTGGAAAACCTTCCAGGAAGATAATGCGGTCAATCAGCTTGTCGGCGTGATGCATTTCTTCGATAGACTCTTCACGTTCCTTCTTGGCAAGACGCGTGAAGCCCCAGTCGTTGAGGAGGCGGTAGTGAAGCCAATACTGGTTTACAGCGCCAAGCTCGAGGAAAAGTGCCTCGTTAAGCCGCTCGATGACCTTTGGTTCGCCTTTCATTCCATGAACTCCCGAATTTGTCGCGTAGAGAACGTACACGATCCATGAACTGGATCACGTTTTCGTCCATTTGGTTATGACGAAGATGATACTCTTCAGTCACCCTTATGATCGTTTCCACGACGTTTGGGAAGCAGCCACAGCAACGGCCGCGCTTGGACATGATGTTATAGACGGTGCCGGGAACGATAAGTTGCCAGCAATCCTGATCGAGAAGCTCGATAACGACGGCTTCGATGTCCTTATCGGTAATAACATTGCAGCTGCACACTAGCATGAGGAACTATCTCCCAAGCGCGCGCAGAAAAAGTCGGATGCGAAAAGCACCGAAGGGAGGGACTTTACCGGCTCAAACTGTACTTCAACTGTGTGGCTGCGCAGAAAATCTGGCAGCTTTATTTCACTCATGGCGCAAGGCCGAACTGAACCGGTCAATGGTTCCTCCAACTGCAAGGGTTAAAGGCCCGAACATTAAAGGCGTTACTTAAGCGGTGTTTATAAAACCCACCCAATTAAGTCAGGTTATGGCCGTTCGGGTTCAGTTCTGTCAATTTTTATGTTTTTGAAATGTTCTAAAAATCAATAGCTTAGAATCATTCTAAATATGAGTTAACTACCCATCTTTAAAGGACAATTGGCAACTGCGTTTGCCATAGCGGCGCGGGAAATGCGCCGCCAGGACATTATGCGCCATTTCGCCGCACCTTGTGGATAGGCAGCGGCCTGCGGCATCACGAGCCAAGCACGGCGCTGAAGCCTTCGAACTGCGGGGGACCGAGATAGAGCGGCTTGTTATCCCCGGCATTGCGATGCGCATCGCGGAATTGTTCGGATTTGGTCCACGCGACGAAATCCTCGCGATCGCGCCAGACCGTGTGCGAAGCATAAAGCGTGTAGCCTTCTTCTTCGTTGGTCGCGCCGCGAAGCAGATGAAAGCCTTCGAAGCCGGGAAGTTCCGACAATCTGGAGTCACGATTCTTCCAGACGGTCTCGAAATCGGCCTCGCTGCCGACGCGAACCTTGAAGCGATTCATGGCTATGAACATTGCTGATCCTTTTCCATCAGGTTTGGGACTGGCTGTAGCGCATCCCGAAAAGTGCGAAGCGGAATGCTCTAACTATATAGTTTTCGGCGAGTGCAGCGGTAGGGCTGCACTCGCCGCGTCACATCTCGGGATCAGAAGGCCGCCGCGGTCAGGTTGGTCGGCCTTAGCAGATGTGACGATCTTAAACGGGAGGCGGGAACGCCTCCCGCAGTTCTAGAACTGGAACTGTGTCGAGACGAGGAAGGTGCGCCCGCGACCGGAGCCATAGGTGCTCAGCGCGGGGGTATATTCCTTGTCGGCAATGTTGAGCACCTGAAGCGAAAGATCGACCGTATCGGTGAACTTGTACTTCGCGAACACGTCCACCAGCGTGTAGGGATCGGTATCGCTGCCGCTGATGGTCCGCCCGCTTGAAACGTGCTGGACACGCAGGCCGCTTTCAAGCTTGCGTTCGAAGAAGCGCGCGCCGGCGGTAACAGTCACCACATCTTCCGGCAGATACTGGTTGGCGCCAAGCCCCGCCGTCTGCTCAGGCAGTTCGGAAGTGGAGTGCGTATAGGCAATGCCACCGAACGCGAAGCCGGCATCGTAACGGGCATCGAGTTCGAAGCCCTTCACATCGGACGTGCCGTCAACATTGATGAACTGGCTGTTGGTGCTGGAGGCGGTGATATAGTCCTCAACCCGCATCATGTAATAGTTGGCCTTGATGCGCAGGCCGTCTTCTGCGGTCAGGATGCCATCGCGAGCGATATTGACGCCGAATTCCCAGCCGCGCTGCTTTTCAGGACGGAGATTGGGGTTTCCATGCAGCCCCGCGGTTCCGGCATGGGCGATGCCGCCAAGGAAGGTTTCCTGCAGGGTCGGCGAACGCATGGAATGCGCATAGGTAATGTAGGGCTGCAACCAGTCGGTTACGTTGTAGGCGACTGTGACCTTGGGGCTGAACTCGCTGTCGCTGTTCGAGATCGAACTGTCTTCGCTTTCGAGCTTGAAGTAATCATAGCGAAGGCCTGTAACGACTTGCAGCGCCTGATAATTCCAGGTCGCTTCCGAGAAGACCGCACCACGATTGGATGTGGCATCTGTCGGGTTGACGCCCGTCTTGGTGCCGCCCGCATTGTCGCGGTTGATTTCAAAGCCGTTCTTCCATGCAACCGCCACATCGCCAAAGGTGAAGCGCGACGTGTTCGAGGCGGTCATGCCGGTGGTTTCGGCCGAGACCTGCCGCCCGACGAAGCCGCCATTACCATCCACCCAGTTCTGCAATGTGCTGTTGTGGTAGAGGTTGACGTCGATGCCGATGAGATCGTTGTCGGACGGGTTGTAGTTATACTGTGCGAAGAACGTGCGGTTCTGCAGGAACATATCGTAGATCGTATAGGTTCCCGGACGATAGCCCGCAGCATATGTGCCATAGTGGTTGTTGTAGAGAACGCCGCCAAGCGTCAGCTTCTGGTCTTCGCCAAGGCCGAACTCGGCCTTGAACAAGCCGGAAGTCAGTTCCTCGCCGGTCTTCTCGACAGTCACGCCGTCGCCGTTCTTGTAGTCGTTGGAATCGTGGCGGCTGATGGCCGCGACAAGCCCGATCGAATTGACGCGTGCCGCGCCCGCCAGCATTTCGGAGAATCCGGTGCCGTTGCTGCCCCAGGAAGCACGTCCCAGAACGCCCTTGTCCTTGCCGTCGAGAATGACATCGTCCACGCCGAGCGTGCGGAAATTCACACTGCCGGCAAGCGCAGTACCGCCTTCGGTCGTAACAGCGCCGCGCGCCACGTCAATTTCAGACAGCAGATTGGGGTCGATATAGGCATAGCCCTGCGCGTCATGCGCGGTGTTGCGATAGCTCTGCGGCACGCCGTCGATCATCATGTTGACGCGGCCGGAGCCTTCAAAGCCACGGATATTGACCGCCACGCCCGGATTGGAGCCACTCTGGAGGGTGAAGACGCCTGCGGTTCCGCGCAGCACATCGTCCAGTTTCGCGCCACCGAAACGATTGATCTCTTCGCGGTTCACCTTGCCCACGGGCGCCGTGACCGAGGTCGGCACTTGTGTGTCGTTCGCGCGGCGAATGGTGATCGTCTTCAGCGCAACGCCGGCTTCGTCGTCAGCCGCTTTCTGCTCCTGCCCGAATGCTTGCGACGTCATCGCCGCCAGAATGACGGCAAGTCCCGTGCTCGCCTTAAATGACCTTCTATGAACCCCACCAGTCGCCCGCATTTCCAATGTTTCCTTCATGACCAGACACGCTTCGCCAGTCCTTTGGACAGCGAAGAAACCGAAAAATTTCAATTGTTTATGACTTCCCCCTCAAGAGAAGGCCGCGTGCTGGCTGGGAAGAAAACATCTCCCTGGCTTGCGTGGAAAAAGCGAGATTTAAACTTGACTCGTTTATTCCAGTAATGCAGTGATTAATAAACATGAGTATTGATGTCAACAAAACAAATTTGCTGTCATCACCGTGTGGAAAGTCGATGCTGAGGCGAGAAAATGAACAGGCGTATCCATATCGACATGCAGGTGCGGTTGCCGCGCGGACCCGTTTCCGAGCGGGCCGCAGATCGCATTTCCGAAAGCCAGCTTCACAGCGATTCGACCGGATCTGTTCCGGCTCAGATAAGACCTCGCTTCGGCGAGAGTGCGCTTGAGCCGCAACTGAAAACCTATGGCAGCCGCGAACTTTTCGACGGCTCCCGGGAAGTGGGCATAGAGCACGGCGGCTCGCTCTATCGCCTCAAGATCACCCGCCAAGGCAAGCTCATCCTAAACAAGTAGGCAACATCAGATGACGACCCATACCAAGCCCTCCCCAGAGGAGATTCTCAAGGCACGGGCTGATAATCCGAAAATGCGCGAACGCGATTTTGCGCAGAGTCTCGCTATATCAGAAGCCGATTTTGTTGCAGCGCATTGCGGACAGCCCGAGATGGCGTCGATTTCGGCGCGACGCATTCGTGCCGATGTTGAAACGCTGTTGAACCGCATCGCGTCTGTCGGCGAGATCATGGCATTGACGCGCAATGAAAGCGTGGTTCATGAAAAGATCGGACCTTTTGAAAAGACTGTCTGGGGAGCGCACGCTTCGCTGGCGCTCGGCAAGGAAATCGATCTTCGCATTTTTCCAAAGCACTGGGTTCACGGTTTTGCGGTCGCCAAGCGGGACGGTGAAGCAACGCGCCGCAGCCTGCAGTTCTTCGACGCCACGGGCGAGGCGGTCTTCAAGATACATCTGCGCCCGGCTTCCGACGTTGATGCCTATGAGGCGCTCGTTAGGGATATGCTGCTGGATGATCAGTCTCCGGTCATCGAAACAAGCATCCTCGCTCCCAAGGGACCGAAGGCGGATGTGTCGCTTCTCGATATCGACGCTTTCCGTGAGCGTTGGGGCGCTCTCACCGATGTGCACCAGTTTGTCGGCCTGCTGAAGGATTTCGGCGTGGACCGGCATCAGGCCGTGCATCTTGCCGGTCATGATTTCGCCTGGCGGGTCGACACGTCGTCAGTCGAGGCCATGATGAACCATGCGGTGCAGGAAAAGCTTCCGATCATGTGCTTTGTCGGTAGCCGCGGCTGCATCCAGATTCACACGGGGCCGATCCACGAGATCAAGATGATGGGCCCTTGGCTGAACGTGCTGGACCCGACTTTCCATATGCATTTGCGCCTCGATCACATCTCTGACGTCTGGGTTGTGCGCAAGCCGACCAAGGACGGGCATGTGACCTCGCTCGAAGCTTATGATGCCAGGGGCGAACTGATTGTTCAGTTCTTCGGTGAGCGTCATGAGGGCGAAGCGGAACTGGCCGATTGGCGCATGATCGTGGAAAATCTTCCACGTCTGCCGCAATCCTCCGCTGCATAGGGTGACGGCGATGTCGTTCATTTCCTTGCGCCTCAGGCACGGAGCCGCCCTTGTCGCCATCGCACTGTCGCTGGCGACCGGCGCTGCGAGCGCCGACACTGTCGATCGTTTCACCGATACGTCGCGCATTGTTTCCGTTGGCGGATCGCTGACGGAAATAGTCTACGCTCTCGGGGCGGAAAATATGCTTGCCGGTCGTGACCAGACAAGCGTTTATCCCGAAGCCGTCAAGAAGCTGGCAGATGTGGGATATATGCGCCAGCTTGCCCCCGAAGGCGTGCTTTCGGTCAACCCGACCGGCATTCTGCTCCTCGAAGGCAGTGGCCCGCAGGATACACTCGATGTCCTGAAAAAAGCGTCCGTGCCGATGATCGTCGTGCCGGAGACCTTTACAGGCGAAAGCGTCGTCAGGAAAATCGAGATCGTGGGCAAGGCACTCGGTCTGGAAGACAGGGCCCGGACGCTTGCTGCAGAAATATCCAGCGACATTGAGGCGGCCGAAAAGGCTGCGGCAGGCCATAACCCACGCAGGCGTGTGCTTTTCGTATTGTCGGCTCCCGGCGGACGCCTGATGGCATCAGGCACCGGCACGGCGGCTGATGGCATGATCAAGCTTGCCGGTGGTGAAAACGTCATCAGCGAATATCACGGATACAAGCAGTTGACCGACGAGGCCGTTGAGAAGGCGGCGCCTGACATGATCCTGATCATGGATACGGGCGCGGATGGGATGACGCCGGAATCGCTCATGAAAAACCCGGTTATCGCGGCAACACCGGCGGGGCGGAACGGAAACATCGTTTCTATGGAGGCGTCCTATCTGTTAGGTTTCGGGCCGCGAACCGGCGCTGCCATTCGTGACCTGTCGGCAAAACTCTATGGCGCTCCTGCGGGGCAGTAACATGGTCGGGCTTGCGCGGTTCCAGCGCAGGCCCGATTGCAAGGATTATTGGAAATGACGATCCAGGGTCGCGTGGCGCGCATGCAGCGCATTACAGCGCGTCATTCAGAAAATGACACGGGAGACCGCGCGGTACGCGCACGGCTCACCATCATATTGCTCGCGGCGGCCTTGTGCTTCGCTGCTCTGTTCAGCCTCACGGCTGGCGCTTCGGATGCGTCCGTGCTTTCGGTTCTGCGCACTCTGACCTCCGCTGGAACCGAGGGCGCGGATGCATTTCGCCGCGATCATCTGATCATCATGGAAATCCGCCTGCCGCGTATCGTCATGGGCATGCTGATAGGGGCGGGGCTCGCGGTTTCCGGGGCTGTCATGCAGGGGCTTTTCCGCAATCCGCTTGCCGACCCGGGCCTCGTCGGCGTTTCCGCTGGCGCGAGCCTTGGAGCGGTTTCCATGATCGTTCTGGGCGGCACCGTTCTTGCGCCGGTCATAGCTGCTCTTGGTGTCTATGCTCTGCCGCTGGCGGCATTCCTTGGCGGGCTGTGCAGCACGTTTCTGCTCTATCGTGTTGCGACGAGGCGGGGGCGGACCTCTGTGGCGACCATGCTGCTTGCAGGTATCGCACTGGCGGCTCTGGCGGGCGCTGCCACCGGCGGGCTTATCTATCTGGCCGATGACCGCCAGCTCCGCGACCTGACATTCTGGGGCCTTGGCTCCCTTGCCGGTTCCACCTGGGCGAAGATCGGCGCCGCAGGTCCGATCATTGCCGTCGTCCTCGCCGTATCGCCCTTGCTGGCACGCGGTCTCAATGCGCTGGCTCTCGGAGAAGCTGCCGCTGGCCATCTTGGTATTCAGGTGCAGCGCGTCAAGAACATCGCCATCGTCACGGTCGCTGCCGCCACCGGCGCGACGGTCGCCGTCGCAGGCGGGATCGGCTTTATCGGTATCGTCGTGCCGCATATGCTGCGCCTTGGCATCGGTCCGGATCATCGCTATCTCCTGCCGGCCTCAGCCCTGCTGGGCGCGACGCTTCTGCTGCTCGCAGATGCGGTAAGCCGCACGATTGTGGCTCCGGCGGAATTGCCGATCGGCATCATCACCGCGCTTTTCGGCGCGCCGTTCTTCCTCTGGATATTGCTGCGCCAGCGCGGCCTGCTCGATCTGTGAGGCTGTCATGATTGAAACAACTTCATTGGGCGTAAGCCTGTCGGGCAAGACCATCATCAGCGACGTTGCCTTTTCCGCCAAACCGGGCGAGGTGACGGCAATCGTCGGGCCGAACGGCTCCGGCAAGACAACGCTGCTGCGTGCGCTTTCCGGTGATATCGCCTATACGGGAACAGCCTGTCTGGACGGCAAGTCCTTCGCGGAAATCAAGCCCTGGCAGATGGCGGCGCGCCGCGCGGTGCTGCCGCAGGCGAGCGCCCTGTCATTTCCCTTCACGGTACGGGAAATCGTGAAGATCGGGCTTACGGGCGGCTACAGCGGTGTTTCTCGCGATGAAGAAAAGCGGCTGCCCGATCTCGCCTTGCAAAGGGTTGATCTTGCCGGTTTCAGCGGGCGGCTCTATCAGGAGCTTTCCGGCGGAGAGCAGCAGCGTGTGCAGCTTGCCCGTGTTCTGTGTCAGGTCTGGAAGCCCGTCGTGGGCGGCAAGGCGCGTTATCTGTTTCTGGATGAGCCGATTTCAAGCCTCGATATACGGCATCAGATCGTCGTGATGGAGATTGCGAAGGATTTCGCGGCGGCAGGCGGCGGCGTGATCGCGATCCTGCACGACCTCAACCTGACCGCCATGTTCGCCGACCGTATAGCGGTGATGAGCAAGGGCAAGCTCGACGTGATGGGGACGCCGCGCGAAGCGTTGACTGACGAGCGGCTCGAACGTGTCTACGAATGCTCGTTACGGGTCGGCGTTCCGCCCGAAAAGGGCGTGCCTTTCATACTGCCGCAATCCGCCTATCGCGCCGCCGCAGAATGAAAAAAGGTCCGGCAGCAAGCCGGACCTGTTCGTTCGCACCCTGGCGCCGAGCCGTCAGCTCGCGACGCGCTCCGGTTCCATCTCATCGAGACCAAGCAGGTGCCGCACATTCGGGCGCGCCTTGACGAGGTCGGCAATGCTGTACTTCATCAGCACGGCAAAGAAGGCATTGAGCGCTTCGCGCAGCGCCGAATTCAGTGCGCAGCTATCAACCAGCGGGCATTCGGTGGCGTCGTTTTCGAAGCACTCGGCCATGGCGAAGTTTTCTTCCGTCACCCGCACGACGTCGAACAGTGAAATGTCCTGTGCCGCGCGTCCGAGCCGCACGCCGCCATTGCGACCGCGCACCGTTTCTACCAGCCCATGCTCGACGAGCGGCTGAAGAATCTTGAACAAAAACAGTTCAGAAACGCCGTATGCGCGTGCAATTTCCGGAATGCGGCTGAGCTTGCCGTCATTGGCAGCGCAGTACATGAGCATACGAACGGCATAATTCGTCTGGCGGGTAAGACGCATCACTGTTCCTTTCAACACGTCTTGAAGCAATCTCGCCTCCACAGAGGCAGCGATGCTCCAATCCTTGAGTTTGCAGCTCCAACCGAAAACGTTCATCCCTGTTTCGGAACTGCTTTTAAATTCTGGTCCTGTCGCATCTGCTTTTCCGAAAGGTTCAAGGCGCGATCGGAACATGCGCTAAAGCGAGTATCTGTTTCTTAACCCACTTTAGAATCATTCTTAAAATATATGAAGTCTTTTCTCACCTTTAAAGGGGAAAAGTTGTTGCCGGCATCAATTCGCTGCGAGTTCCTCCCAGACCGGCCGCAAACGTCCATTTTGGCGTCACTGGCAAACATCTATCCACTCGGCGCTGACGAGTTCGGCCATCCTGTGCGGAGCGATGCGCACGGCGCTGTTGGTAGCCCCGGCTGCAGGCACGACTTCCTCATAGGTCTTCAGCGAAATATCGCAATAGACGGGCAGGGCGCTCGGCAGGCCGAACGGGCAAACGCCTCCGACGGGATGGCTGGTTTCAGCAAGGACAGTCTCGGCATCCAGCATACGCGGCTTCGTTCCAAACTGATCCTTGAACTTGCGATTGTCTATGCGGGCATCGCCACGGGTAACGATGAGAATGGTCTGCTCCTTGGCCGAAAAGGAAAGCGTCTTGGCGATCTGCCCCGGTTCCACGCCATGCGCTTCGGCGGCGAGAACAACGGTGGCGGTGCTGGTGGGCAGTTCGATCACTTCGATTTCAGGCGCTTTGGCCGCAAAAAAGGCCTTTACGGAATCCAGACTCATAGCTTCCCTTTTCTTATTTTGATTATTACACTCAAGTTTAAGCCGCATTATGACAAAGGACAAGTCCGGTCGCTTCATTGCGGCATTTTTGCATAAAAACTCTATCAGACCGGCGTCCGGATCTGCAACAAATGATGAAGGTGTTGGAGACGGCAGCGCGCCTCATAACACGGCAGCCCGCCGCGCCGTGTTATGAACTGGCGTTCGGGCTGCTTCAAAGATCGACCGGGCGACCGGAGGCTTCTTCTTCCAGGGTGACCGCCACATTCGCATTGGCGGAAAGTCTTACCTTGTCGCCTTCAACGTCGGCAACGAAGCCAAGTTCGATATAATGGTGATGGTCGGCGTGCTGGCCGGAATTATCGGTCTTCTTGAGCTTGATGCGGTTATCTTCAATGTGGTCGACCGTGCCGACATGAACGCCATCGGCTCCGATTACTTCCATATTTTCGCGGATTTCGTGCTGCATGGGATTTCTCCGTGTTGAATTCTGCCGAAATGGCGATCTGTGATAGAGGCTTGCTCGCAAGAACCTAGTGCGCATCCGGGCGCTGGCCATGGCATCGACATCGAAAGTTGCATTTCGAGCGCCGGATCGAACTGTTGTCCTCTCAACCTGCCGCCGTTTTGATCTTCGCTATTCGGAATGCTGGCAAATGAAACAGTGCACGTTGACGTGAAAAGAAAAGCTGCTAAGAAGTCACTCGCTGAGCGATTGGTCGCAAATCGGTAGCTTGCTGCGGTTTGCTGCTTTACCGGAATCGGGAAAAGCACGAGAAATCAATTGCCTGGAGGGGTGGCCGAGCGGTTTAAGGCACCGGTCTTGAAAACCGGCGTGCAGGAGACTGTACCGTGGGTTCGAATCCCACCCCCTCCGCCATTTTCATCGAATTCAATAAGTATCAGCGGTATTCGGTTGCAAGGGTGCGCGCGTTGCGGGCTACGACGCCCGTATTGAAAGCCTCCCTCCTTCTCGGTCCCAAGGACGGCCGAGCTTGTGCAACTGTGGAAGGCCACGGTGCCACCAAGCTGCAATCCTTGCAAAAGCGGACTCAAATATACTACAAAGTCCCATTGGTGTTCATGCCAATAAAAATCATGAACATTATCACTATGACGACCCCGAATAATGCAAGGGATTGGAGAATAGAGAATGTATCAATTTCCATATTCATTAATCCTAGAATATAATATTGTATAGACTAGCATAAAATTACTTGACACGCCAGAAGATGATTCTCGATTGGAGAGGTACGCTTTTTTATTGCGCTAATACTCGAGATTACTTTCGCTCAGGGGTGCGAAAATGAGAAGGGCGCGACAGGTTTCGCGCCCGGAGCGGTGCTCAAGAAGCTTCTTCTTCGATCACATTCTGTGCGACCTGTTCGATGCCGCCATTGAAGCGTTCGGCGGCCAGCAGTCCGAGCCATACGGCGATGAGGCATAGCACGACCGAAAAACCGATATTGAACAATGCCTTGCCCGGTTGGCCAGCCCGGAGGAGGTCCATTGTCTGCAAGCTGAATGACGAGAAAGTGGTGAAGCCACCGCACACGCCGACCATGAAGGCGATGCGCCAGATTTCCGGGATGGGAAAGCGGCCTTGTTCCAGCGTCAATGCGCCGAAGAACGAGATTGCAAACGAACCGATAATATTGACGACGATAGTGCCCCAGGGAAGCTCACGACTTACGGGGAGCATCAAGAGGGCCAGCCAGTATCGCGCGACGCTTCCGATCGCTCCGCCGAGCGCTACAACGAGGGTAGCTTGCATTGTTCTGTGTCCATTCAATAATGGATAGAGGCTTCGCCGTCTGCTTCCGGAAGCTTGATAAGTATCCTGCTTCACGAGGCACTGCGACGCGCTCTTCTCCTGTTTCAATTCAAGCAGGAGTCATCAGCCAATTGCTGGCAGTTTCGGGAGAACCCCATTCCCATCACGTATGGCAAAGGCCATGGGGGATTTATACTGAAAACCGAGACCGCCCGTCAATCTGACGGGCGCGGCTCCATCGCCCGTGCCGATCACAAAACGGTAATCAGTTGAGAGCGCCGCCTTTGCGCCGACCCAGACGGCGTCTTGCGGCGTCGCTTGCGCGATAAATGAATGAAGCGGGTGCGGGCAAGGTGCGACGCATGAAGGCGACCTTGCGCAAATAGTTTTCGATTTTCCAGGTAGCCCATGTGCCACCGCGGAAATAGGCGACGTCGCCCGCCCGCAAGATGCGGGTGCCGCCGTCCGCATCGGTGACGTGGACTTCGCCTTCAAGGATATAGACGGTTTCGTCCCAGCCGAAATACCAGCGGAAGGTGCCTGCGGTGCAATCCCATATAGCGGTATAGGCGGCGCCGTCCGCGCTTGCCGATTGCTCGCTGGAACGGGCCTGCGGATTGCCATCCAGCACCCAGTCGGGATTGATCGGCGCGGGCTTCAACTCCATTTCCATTGCATTGTCGGAGACGACGGCGGGCCCCTGGGGCGCAACGAAGACCCTTGGCATTGTCCGAGCTACAGCAAGGACGGCACTCGCAAACATCAATTTCCAAGCCATGATTTCCCCCGATTGGCTGCCACCCATCAGATAGCGGCTAATCGTCAGAAATCGGTTAAGGTGCGGGGCGAAATCGGCCGCCCGTGCAACTAATGCGATAGGCGCGGGCGGCAGAGTTTCCATATCAGTGGCACTGCGAGAATTGCGATGGCCCCGACGCCTGCGAAGAACGGTCCATATCCGAAATATTGCGCCACGTAGCCCGATGCGACGCCGCCCGCCATGCTGATGAGAGCATCCATGCACTGGAACAGGGTGAAGTCCACCCCGGCCTGTCTCGGGTCCGACCAGTGCATGAACTGCGCATAAAGCGCGACGAAACCAAGTGCCACAACGCCGGAGGAACTCGCCACTGCAACCGCAATGAGCACGACGCCTGCATTCTTGTCCGAGGAATGGAGAGCAAAGAACAGGAAGCAGAAAGCCTGCAGCAGCAGGGCCGCGACCAGAATGCCGCGAACGCCGAAAGCGCGAACCAGCCAGCCACCGGCCAGCGCCGCCGCAAGGCCGATGAACATGCTGCCTGCTCCGTTCAGAATGCCGACTGTGGTGAGGTCAAGCCCTGCATCGATGAGAAACGGGCCGAGCATTGCCAGTCCGGCCTTTTGTGCGATCACATAGACCGCAGCCGCCGCAAGGCCGCGTCTCATCTCCGGTCGCCGCCATGCGGCCAGCAGGGAAGGGGTGTGAGGGCGATCCTCGACCCTGTCTCGGCCGCGCGAAAAGACCGCGAAAGGAAGGCCCAGCAGCACGAGGACTGCGGCCATGGTCCAGATGGCGACCTGCCAGCCCGCTTTGTCCACGAGGATCAGAAAGGCACCGGCGCCGATGGCCGACCCGAGATAGGCGCCGCCGACCTGCGCTGCATTGCCCCAACCGTAGTTTTCGGGCGACAGGCTTTGCACGGCATAGCCGTCACAGGCGATGTCCACGGTGGCCGTGGCAAAGGCGACGACGGCCAGGATCGCAAGCAGCAGATAGACCTGTCCCGGATCGACAAAGCCGATGACAAGGAGGCAGAGAACGGACAGAAAGCCGCCGCCGAGAATAATGGTGGCGGTGCGGGTTTTGCCCGCCGGAGGCAGCCGGAAACGCTCTACCGCGGGCGCCCAGAGAAACTTGAGCGCCCAGGGCAGAATGATGAGCGAAACGAGGCCGATCTGGTCGAGCGATACGCCATTGTCGCGCATGATCGCTGGCAAACCCGTCCACGTCATGCCGCCAATGACACTCTGGGCGATGTAGAGGCCGCCGATCGTCGCAAACACGGCGACCGGCGAGGGTGCTTTGTCCATCCGCTCCATTTGGGCCATCAGAAGCGGTAGCGGAGGCTGCCGAACATCTGGCGGCCTTCCTGCTGATAGCAATAGCCTGCCGTGCAGACCGGGTCGCGATTGTCGAAGATGTTCTTGGCGTTGACCTGCAACAGAACGCCTTCAAGCTTCGGATCCTGATAACCGAAATCATAGGAAACGGCGGCATCGACCATGATGCGGGATTCGTTCTTGAAGCTGTTCAGATCGTCTCCATAGCTGGAGCTGACGTAACGAATGCCGGAACCGAGGCCGAGACCGGCAAGCACGCCGTTCTCGATCTTGTAGTTGCCCCAGAGCGACAGGACATCGTTCGGCGTGCCGGAGAGTTCGTTGCCGACGGTGCCTTCCGCGCCCTTGTCGATCTTGACCCGCAAGTGGGTGTAGGAAGCGATGATGCCGATGCCGTTATCGAGCGTGGCATTGGCTTCAAGCTCGAAACCGCGCGAATTCAGATCGAGCTGGCGCTGCTTGTTCATGCCCGAAGACGCATCGAGCACGATGCCGTCCTTCTGGTCGATGTCGAACAATGAAGCGCTGATGACGGCGTTATAACCGGGAATTTCGTATTTGACGCCGATTTCCTTCTGGCGACCGATGGTCGGATTTGGCGACGTGCCTGTCATCGCTCGCGACGTCATCGTAAACGAAGCCGATATTGGGAGAGAAGGAGGTCGAATAGTTGACGTAGGGGATGAGCCCCCCATTCGGTCTTGTAAGCCACGCCGACGCGTCCCGAGAACGCGCTGTCGTTCTGCCTGGTATCGGTATAGTCGACATCCGTGGTCGTGGACTTCACCCAGTCATAACGGCCACTGCCGAACACGGTGAGGTTATCCCACTCGATCTGGTCATGCGCGTAGATGCCGACCTGATTCATCTTCTGGGCGCCGTTGAACGGAACGTCCATTGCGCGAATGTCTTCAATCGACACGTAGGACAGGCCGCTATAGGCCTTGTAGTCCGACCAGGCATAGTCGATGCCAGCGATTGCCTTGTGGGTCAGCGCTCCGGTTTCAAAATCGAACTGCGCCATCGTGTCGACAACGAAGTTCTTCATGCGCTCCTTGTAGTGGCCCCAGTAGCGGGCGAGATCGGCGGTGCCTTCCTGCGGATAATGGCCGCTATATTCAAGGTCGGCATCGACATCGCTGTAGCGGACATTCTGGCGAACGGTCAGCAGATCGTTGAAACGATGCTCGAATTCGTAGCCAACGCGGCCCTGTTTCTGCACGAAATCATTATAGTTCGGATCGCCTTCGTAGAGGTTGGAAACCTCGCCATAGGACGGATTGTAGAACGCAGCCGTGCCCCCGGTCACCGAGCGGGAAAACTCGCTGAGGAATGTAAAGCGCGTGTCTTCATCCGGCTTTATGGTGAATGACGGGGCAATGTAATATTTGTCGTCCGGATAGCCGGGTAGTTCGGTATCGCTAATGCGGCCAAGGCCGGTAATGCGATAGAGGAATGTTTTGTCTTCATTGGCCGGGCCGGACAGGTCGAAAGCGGCCTGATAGCGATTGTGGCTGCCGAACAGCAACTCGACCTCCCGGAATTCTTCTTCCTTCGGGCGCTTGGTGACGACGTTGACGATACCGCCGGGGCCACTCACGCCATAGAGGGAGGAAGCCGGACCCTTCAGCACGGTAATGCCCTCGATGCCGTATGGCTCGGTTTTCAGCCACGCAGACGGGCCGTTGATGATGCGCAGGCCATCGCGGAACATGCCTGTGTAATAGGCCGGAAAACCCCGCAGATAGAACGCGTCATACCGTGTGTCGAAGCC
The DNA here is from genome assembly GCF_000182645.1 of Brucella intermedia LMG 3301. Classification (NCBI taxonomy): domain Bacteria; kingdom Pseudomonadati; phylum Pseudomonadota; class Alphaproteobacteria; order Hyphomicrobiales; family Brucellaceae; genus Brucella; species Brucella intermedia. The sequence continues at coordinate 717,971 of NZ_ACQA01000002.1, read as the reverse complement.
GAAATTGTTTGGATTGGCGCTCGCCGTATAGCTCAACGCATCGTTGAGCGTAACAGGCTTCTGGTCTTCCATCTGGCGCTGGGTGATGACCGAAATGGACTGCGGAATCCTGACGATATCCGTGTCGATCTTGGTGCCTTCACGATCTCTCTTGGCGACATAACCGTCCTGAACGAGCGTGTCGTTGCTCTGCGACTGGATCGTAACCGTGTCCAGAACAAGCGGTTGCGCGCTGTCCTGCGCCAGCGAAATCGCAGTGGAAGCAAGAAGGGTGGAGCAGGTCAAAGCCAGGTTCAGCCGACCGTGACGGGAATTGAAGCGCATGCGGGTCCCTCGGTTCATAAGCCTGTCGCGAGAGTTCCCCGTCTCGTGACATTAAATAGGAGTGTGCTACTCAACTATAAAATGGAGTAAGAGAGTCAACAATTATTAGGGGGCAATCGAAGGGTAAGGGTGAGGTCAGGCTTGCGGCTGCGATCTATCTGCAACACTTTGCCCACGCTGCCGCAACCCTGTATGGCGGGCGTGAAGCAGCTTGCGAACAAGGGTTGTGCCAGGCGCTTGGAAGAGGTCAGCCGATCTCGCGGGATGCGGTCGGCGTGTGATAATAAAGCGGGAAGATCAGGCCGTAGGGAATGGTCACGACATCGGCCATCTGGTCGTCGGTAGGGCGATCATCGCTCATGCTATCGCGGTCCGTGTGACCGGCATCGATATCCAGCTCCGACAGTATGACGATGATCGTGCTCCAGAGCAGGAATGGAAGCAGGGCGATGGCGATATAGATATAGCTCGTGTCCATGCTGCGATGGTGAGCTACGAAGTCTTCTTCATCAAGGAACAGACTTCTCAAGTTCGGCCGCTTTGCAGTCGGATTTTGCTTTTGCCGTGGGCGCCACCGGAATTGCTCCGGTGGCGAAAATCATGCGGAGACGATTGCGTCGTTGGGGGCGGGCAGTTCAAACAGCCGGGCGCCGTTCTCGGTGCCCTTTTCCTCATAGCCGATGATCCGGAACCATTTCACAATGTCGGAACGGTCGAGCCAGCTTCGCGAGTGGACAGGCAGATCGCCCGCCAGCGCCTGAATCTGCCGGATATGCTGCTTGCAGAAGCGCACGGTGTTGCGGTTGAAGAATTCTTCCTTCGCGGCGAAAAGCGTGTCCGTCGCGCCATCCGCTTCGTGCCACGCGATGATTGCCACCACCTTGTCGTCTTGCAGCAAGGCATGTGCACGACCTTCCCGCAGGTTCATCATCAGGTTGTCATAGGCGGCTTTGGTATCCTTGCCGGCGGCGATATATTCGATCGCCATGCGCCTCGAAAGGTCATGAAAAACGCTTTCAAGATCACCGACAGTCGCTGTGCGTGCCTTCATTTTTCTGACCTCCCTTCGTTTCACTCCCGTCGTGCGCAAACCACGACGGCCCATAATGACCTCTTTCGGCCACCGCTTTCAACGTGAAAAGCCGGGGCCGGTTCCGGTCGGGCGAGGCGAATTATCCCTGCGGAAGCGGGCTCAAGGGCGTTGCCGGGCAATATCGGCGGGCAAATCCTGCAATCACGTGCCTGCAATCACGTGATTGTGAAAACGAGGTGCAAAACCGCCAAGGCAAGCGGATTTCCGGTCGTTCTGCGGGGCTTTTCCGAATGCGCTAAAGCCCCGGTTTTATAGAGACCTGGGGATGTTTATGCACAACTAGGGTACAAGATATTTGAACTATTCTGAAGGTATGTGTATCCAGCGTATATGTTTCTCGTCTGCGTATCGTGGAATTTCTCGGAAACACTCAAAAAGTCTTACCCACCAGATCGGCAGGAAACGACAATGACCGACCTCCCCGGATATCCGAGTCGTCGCAGTTTTCTGAAAGCCTCCGCAGCAAGTGTGATGCTTTCAGGGCTCGCTGTCTCAGCAAAAGCGGAACCGCAAACTCCCCCGGTTCCACTCGAACAATATGAACGCCAATATTTCAATGAAGTCGAATGGGCTTTCGTTCTTGCAGCCACGGCGAGACTGATTCCGTCCGAAGGCGACGGCCCCGGCGCTATCGAAGCCCGTGTTCCCGTATTCATCGATCTCCAGCTCGCCGGCGATTTCGGTCGCGCGGATGACTGGTACATGGTCGGACCCCACGATCCGTCCGCAGATCCGACGCGTGGCTGGCAGACACCGCTGAACCCTGCGCAGATTTACCGTCAGGGCATTCCTGCATTCAACGCATGGTGCGAGCAGAAGTACGGCGCGGCTTTCTCCGCCCTGACTGCGGAACAGCAGGATGCGGCGCTGACCTCGCTGCAAAAAGGGGAGGTCGGCCTTCAACCTGAACTGCGCGACTTCTTCACGCTTCTTTTGCAGAACACCAAGGAAGGCTATTTCGCCGATCCGATGTATGGCGGCAATCACGGCATGCAGGCGTGGAGCTATATCGGCTTCCCCGGTGCGCGCGGCAGCTACAAGGAATGGGTCGAACGCTACAATGTTCGCTACCCGCTGGGCCCGGTCTCGATCAAGGGCGAAAGGGCTTAACGATGGCACGTCAGGAAAAGAAAAAAGACGTGGTTGTGGTCGGCCTCGGCTGGACCGGAGCCATCCTGTCCATGGAACTGGCGCAGGAAGGGCTTGAAATCGTCGCGCTCGAGCGCGGGCATGACCAGAACACGGTCCCGGATTTCAAATATCCCAACATGATCGACGAGCTGAAATACGGCGTGCGCCTGAAGATGATGCAGCGCGCCAGCCAGCAGACCGTCACGATCCGCCGCAACGCCGACGAAGTCGCCTTGCCCTACCGCAGCTTCGGCTCGTTTCTGCCCGGCAACGGTGTCGGCGGTGCAGGCACGCACTGGAACGGCCTGAACTGGCGTCCGCAGCCCGAAGAGCTGCGCCTGCGCTCCTATGTCAAGGAACGCTGGGGCGAGCAGATCATTCCCGAAGACATGCTTCTCGGCGACTACCCGATCCACTATGACGAGCTGGAGCCTTTCTTCGACCGTTTCGAGCGCATCGCGGGCATTTCCGGCAAGGCGGGCAATCTGAAGGGAAAGATCGTCGAAGGCGGCAATCCGTTCGAGGGCTGGCGTTCCAATGACTACCCGATGCCGCCGATGCACACGACCTGGGATGGACGGAAGTTCGCCGATGCGGCTCAGGGCATGGGGTATCACCCGTTCCCGTCGCCGGGCGGCATTGCCTCGACCGCCTATGTCAACGAATATGGCATGCAGATGGGGCCGTGCAATCACTGCGGTTTCTGCGAGCGTTTCGGCTGCTACCAGTATTCCAAATCATCGCCGCAGACGGCCATCCTCGATGCGCTGAAGCGCATGCCGAACTTCTCCTATCGCACGGAGTCTGAAGTTCTGCGCGTCGAAATGGCGCCGGACGGCAAGACCGCCACGGGCGTGACCTATTTCGACGAGGCGACGCAGGAAGAAGTCTTCCAGCCTGCCGATATCGTCATCCTGGCGTCCTTCTCGCTCAACAACGTGCATCTGGCGCTTCTGTCGGGCATCGGCCAGCCATACGACCCGGTAACGGGCGAGGGCGTCACCGGGCGCAATTATGCCTATCAGATGAACGGCGGCGTGACGCTCTTCTTCAAGGATGAGGAATTCAACCCCTTCATCGGCACCGGCGCGAACGGCATGTGCATCGACGATTTCGGTGTCAACCAGATCGATTTCGGACGGGAAGGCTTCATCGGCGGTTCGTACTGGCGCGCCGGCCAGACCAACGGCCAGCCGATCCGCAGCATGGCGCTGCCATCCGGTACACCGGCATGGGGCGGCGCGTGGAAAAAGGCCATCGCCGAATGGTACGGCCATTCCATGTCGATCGGCAGCCATGGTTCGCACATGTCCTACCGGACCAACCATCTCGATCTGGACCCGACCTACAAGGACCGTCACGGTCGCCCGCTCATGCGCATGACCTTCAACTGGAATCCGAATGATATCCGGATGACCCAGTACATGAAGACCAAGATGGAAGCGCTGGCCAAGACGATGAACCCCGACCTGATGCAGTCGTCCTTCAAGAAGGAAGGCGCGCAGTATGACGTGCGCCCATACCAGACGACGCACAATACGGGTGGCCATATCATGTCGGACAATCCGCGTGAGGGCGTGGTCAACCGCTATTCGCAGGCATGGGACAAGCACAATGTGTTCCTGACCGGCGCGGGCAATTTCGTGCAGAACACGCAGTACAATCCGACAGGTCTGCTCGGCGGGCTTGCCTATTCGACTGCGCATGCGATCCGCACGCAATACCTGTCCAATCCGCGTCCGCTGATCTGAGGAGAATGGTGATGAAGACTTTTCTTCGCATAATCGGCGCTCTCGTCGTCATCGGAATTGTCGCGCTGCTGGCCTTCATCTTCGTGCCGGTACAGCTGACGAAGCCAACCAGGGAACCGGCGGCGGACTGGAAACCCGCCGAAGGGCAGGGCCAGTATGTCATGTATGCATCGGACTGCATGGCCTGCCACACGGCGGAAGGCGGCAAGCCTTTTGCCGGTGGACGCCCGATTGCAAGCCCAATGGGTACGATCTGGACGACCAACATCACCCCGGACAAGGAAACCGGCATCGGAAACTGGACGCTCGATCAGTTCCGCGCCGCTCTTTATGACGGCATTCGTGCCGATGGCTCACATCTCTATCCGGCAATGCCTTACGAGAACTATCGCAAGCTGACCGAGGAAGATGTCCGCGCGCTGTATGATTATTTCATGCATCAGGTACAGCCGGTGAACAATGTCGTTCAGGAAACCAAGCTCGGCTTCCCGTTCAACATGCGTTTCGGCATTCGTGCATGGAACTGGCTGGCTCTCGGTCAGGAAGCGGGCTTCAAGGCCGCAGGCAAGTCGGAAGCACAGGATCGCGGCCAGTATCTGGTCGAGGGCCCGGCTCACTGCGCCGCCTGCCACAGCCCGCGCAATCCGCTGATGGCGCAGAGCGGCACGCAGGTTGGTGACAAGGACTTCCTCACCGGCGGCGTCGTCGATGGCTGGAACGCACCGTCGCTGCGCGGCGCAAATTCCGCCCCGCAGAAGTGGTCCATCGAGGAACTGGCGACCTATCTTGCAACAGGCCGCAATTCCTACTCCACGGCCAATGGCGAAATGGGCCTTGCGGTCGAACATTCGCTTCAGCATCTCACCGATGCCGACAATCTGGCGATTGCCGCATTCCTGAAGGGGATTGACGGTGCTGCCGTTGAAGTGCCGCAGGAGTTTGCCGTGAAGGCGTCCAAGGCGCTGCCAGCCGCCCCGGCTGATGCCGCCGGTGAAGCAACGACAAAGATGCTGACCGAAGCTTCTCCGGATATGCCGCTTGGTGCGCGGCTCTATCTCGACAACTGTGCTGCCTGCCATTTCGTGACGGGCAGGGGCGCTCCGGGTATCTTCCCCGAGCTTGCCGGTAATGATCTGGTGACAGGTTCGGAAACGCAGCCGCTGATCTCGATCATCCTGCACGGCGCCGAGGTTCCGTCCACGGCAAAGCGTCCGATGCGCCTTGTGATGCAGGGCTACGCCGACCGCCTGACGGACGATGAAGTTGCCGAACTGGCTACCTTCGTGCGCTCCGCATGGGGCAACAGCGCCGGGCCGGTGAAGGCGGCGGATGTTGCAACGGTCCGCAACAGCCAGACCCACTGACAACAAAGCGCCGATCTGACTGGATCAGATCGGCGCTCTGTCTCTTTATTTTGGGCGATCTTTCCCGAAAACCGTTTCACACTTTTCGGGATGCTCTTTAAAGAACGGCGGAATGAAAGTTCCGCCGTTTTGTCATTCAGGCGGCTTCGATGTCGCGCATCGGCGGGTTGCCGTAGAAGCGGCTATATTCGCGGCTGAACTGCGACGGGCTTTGATAGCCGACCCGATGGCCTGCCGTACCGGCGTCCAGCCGCTCGACCAGCATCAGCCTGCGGGCTTCGTTAAGGCGGAGCTGCTTTTGATACTGTACCGGCGTCATCGCCGTGATCGCCTTGAAATGGTGATGAAACGACGACGCGCTCATATTGACGTGTTCGGCAAGCTGTTCGATCCGCAACGGTGCGGCAAAGTTCTGGCGAAGCCATGCGATAGCCCGCGCTATACGGTTGGCCTGGCTGTCGGCGGTGGCGATGTTGATCAGTCGCTCGCCGCCGGGACCCGTCAGAAGGCGATAGAGGATTTCCTGTTCGATCAGGGGCGCCATCACCGGAATATCGTCGGGGTTGTCGAGAAGGCGCAGCAGGCGCAAGGCTGCATCCAGCAGGCCCGCAGGCGCGGCATTGACGGTTATTCCCCATTGATCGCCATCGGCCATCATCCGTCTGCGAACATCCACACGGCCGATCAGGTCGGTCAGTTTCTCGCTGTCGATGGCGAGCGCCAGGCACAGATGCGGCGCTTCCGGGCTCGCCTCCACCACCCGCCATGTGACCGGCAGGTCCAGCGACGTCACCAGATATTCGCCCTTGGTATAGTTGATCGTTTCGGAACCGAGGCGCAGCGATTTTGCGCCTTGCAGCACCATGGCGAGGCAGGGCCTGTAACTGCTGTGGCACGGTATGCTTGGCGTCGTGCGCCTGCTGATCGACAGACCTTCGATCGGCATGCGGTATTCGCCGTCCTGTGCGGTGAAACGCTCCGCGAGAGCGGCAAGCTCGTTATAGGTCTCTGTCAATGACGTCATGGATGATCCGGTTCAGACGATGTGGAATAGAGCAATTATTGCGCAAGCGGGTCGGTATCGGCAATCGCGAAACAGGCAGTTTTGCAGGATCGTGCAAGAAGCTTGCAGGATCGGTCTACCGCATCTGCCCGTGTCTCCGGCATATTCCGCCTGCTTCCCCAATCCAATAAATGGAGTCTATCATGGCCATAGCAAGAGGTTATGCTGCTACGGATGCAGACGAGCCGTTGGTTCCGTTCACATTTGAACGGCGCGAGCCCAACGCGGATGACGTGGTCATCTCGATCCAGTATTGCGGCGTCTGCCATTCCGACATCCATACCGTTCGCAATGAATGGAAGAATGCCGTTTATCCCATCGTTCCGGGACATGAAATCGCGGGCGTCGTGACTGCCGTCGGCGATGCGGTCACCAAATTCAAGGTCGGCGACAAGGTCGGCGTCGGCTGCTTCGTGGATTCCTGCGTCGGCTGCGCCAGCCGGGATGTCGACAACGAGCAATATCTTCCGGGCCTCATCCAGACCTACAACACCTTCGACGCCGAAGGAAAGGAACGGACGCAGGGCGGATATTCGGACCATATCGTCGTGAAGGAAGGATATGTCCTTTCCATGCCCGACAATCTCCCGCTCGATGCGGCAGCGCCGCTGCTTTGCGCGGGCATCACGCTTTATTCGCCGCTGCGTCACTGGAATGCAGGTCCGGGCAAGCGGGTCGCGATCATCGGCATGGGCGGGCTCGGGCATATGGGCGTCAAGCTCGCCAATGCCATGGGCGCGCATGTGACGGTGCTGAGCCAGTCGCTTTCCAAGAAGGAAGACGGTCTCAAGCTCGGCGCCCATGAATATTACGCCACCAGCGACGCTGCCACCTTCCAGAAGCTGGCCGGAACGTTCGACCTCATCATCTGCACGGTTGGCGTCGCCATCGACTGGAATGCCTATCTTGCGCTGCTCAAGGTAAACGGCACCATGGTTGTTGTCGGCGTGCCGGAACATATGGTGCCTGTGCATGCCTTCTCGCTCATTCCGGGCCGCAAGTCGCTTGCGGGATCGATGATCGGCTCGATCAAGGAAACGCAGGAAATGCTGGACTTCTGCGGCCAGCACAACATCGTTTCCGAAATCGAGAAGATCAATATCCAGGAGATCAACGAAGCCTATGAACGCGTCCTGAAGAGTGACGTGCGCTACCGCTTCGTCATCGACATGGCTTCGCTGGCAGCATGATGTAGCCTGGAGGAGAGGGCATTTCCCGTTTCAACCGAACATTGGAGATGCACGTCTATCCAGAAATGCAAAACCCCGGCCCATCGGTGCCGGGGTTTTGCCTTGGATAATCAGTGCCTGCGCAGGTTTTTCCATACCAGCGCGGCTGTCACCGTCAGAAAAGCCGCAAGGATCGTACCCTCTATTATAAAATACCAGTGCATGAGCGAAGCTCCTATGCCGGAACTCTGCCGCCGCCAGATCGAACGTTCGGTGCCCACGGAATTGCTGTTTGCGGTTCTTCGAGAATATTTCGCTTGAGGGCGAAGCCTGCTACCGCATGGCGCGCGACGTGCAGGGGTTTGAGACCGTTCTGCGCATCACAACATGCCTTCCATGTCATTTCATATATGACATCGCGGTCATGCTCCGGCCATTCATAAAGATAATCTATTGCATCTTCAACGCAGGCAATTTCGTGAATGAGATAGGGCCCATCCTTAACAAATACAGGGCTGTCAAACAAACGGTCGCTCATCAGAACCTCCATTTGATCGAACGAAAATGTTAGTGTGACGGCGTCGATTTAGTAAGCCGCCACGGCCGTTCAAGTGGCCGGAATAAAAAAGTTTTCAGCTTCTGGGGTTTAGGGGCAGGACCCTGTCAATTTGATGGAAATGGCGCCTGAAATGACAAGGGCTGCCAGGAGAGACGCACAGGCACATTGCTTATCGCTTATTACAAAGAGCTGAATTACACTCTGTCGGGCAGCATCTTGCGGTTGGGGGAACGCATCCTTGGGTTTTGACGAGAATACTCTGTTTTTTGCGGCGGGTATCTGCTCCCTGGCAGTGGCCCTGACGATCCTGAGTGTCTGGTACCAGAACTCCCGCGACAGCTTCCTGTTATGGGGTTGCCTTGGCATGATCCTGCTCGGCACGGGGGCGGTGCTTTATTATGCCGGTCCGTTGCCGCTGGCCACGGCCTCCATCATTGCCTTCACCCTCGAAAGCCTTGGCTTCATACTGCTGATCCTCGGTTCGCGGCAGATTTCGGGCCGTGCGGTTCGCAGCCGCTTTTTGATCGTTCTGGCGATTGCCGTCATCAGCGCGACGGTGCTGCCGATCCTGGCGGGACAGACGGGCACCGGCACGGCAATTTTCAACCTGACATCGGCCCTGTTGCTCCTGCTGACCGCGAAGGAATATTTCCATGTCTATCGCGAGGCGCCGGTGCCCGTGACAGGCATGATCGCGCTTTATGTCCTGACGGCGATCTCGTTCTTTCTGTGCGGTGCCGTGATCCTTTATGAACGGCAATGGGTGATGACCGCCATTCCCAGCAACTGGGCTGAAAATATCAATGCGATAACGGCCATCATCGGGATTACGGGCATGGGCGCCCTGTCGCTGAATTTCACCCAGTCGCGTATTGCGCGCCGCCATGCCAATGATGCGCGCACCGACAGCCTGACCGGTTTGCTGAACAGGCGCGCCCTTTACGATGTGCTGACCGACAATGAATTGCAGCTCGGGGATTCCGTCGTGATCTTCGACCTCGATGCGTTCAAGTCGATCAACGATACGCACGGGCCACATCATCGGCGATGAGGTGCTTGGAACCTTTTCCAATGTCCTGCGCAGCCATGTCAGATGCGAGGCGCTGATTTCCCGTGTCGGCGGCGAGGAATTCGTCCTGGTCCTGCGGCAGAAGCAGAACAGCGAGGTTCTCGCCATGGCGGATGCGATCCGCAAGGCCTTCGCGGCGACAGTTTTTGAAGCTCTGGCCGGAGATTTTTCCACGACGACCAGTGCGGGCATCGCATTCTGTACGCCGGGAGACCGTGATTTCCTGACCGTGTTCCACCGGGCGGATGCCGCGCTTTATCGCGCCAAGCATCTGGGACGCAACAAGGTATGCACCGAACTGCACAGCGTCGCCTGAACCCTCTGGTCAGCAATGAAAATGGGCCTGAATTTCAGGCCCATTTCCTCTGGCTCGTCATGTGCCGAAGCGTTCTTCGCTGAGCGCCGCCGCCATCAAGGCCCTGGTATAGTCTTCGCGCGGGCGGTCGAAGACCTGTTCGGTGTCGCCCTGTTCGACGATCTTGCCGTTCTTCATCACGATCACATAGTCCGAGACGGCGCGCACGACCGCCATGTCGTGGCTGATGAAGAGATAGGACAGTCCATGGTCCTTTTGCAGGTCGCGCAGAAGCGTGACGATCTGCTTCTGGACCGAACGGTCGAGCGCACTTGTCGGCTCATCGAGCACGATGACGCGCGGTTTCAGGATCATCGTGCGCGCAATGGCGATGCGCTGGCGCTGGCCGCCTGAAAACTCGTGCGGATAGCGGTTGCGCATGGCCGGATCGAGGCCGACTTCCTTCAGCGCCTCCTGCGCGCGGCGGTCGCGTTCCTTTGCCGAAAGGTTCGGTTCGTGGATCAGAAGCCCCTCGGTAATGATGCGTCCGACCGTCATGCGCGGGCTCAGCGAGCCGAACGGGTCCTGAAAGACGAGCTGCAATTCACGGCGCTTGGGGCGCATTGCTTGCGGCTCGTGCGGCAATTCCTGCCCGAGATAGGCGATGCGGCCCTCGGAGGCTATCAGCCGCAGGATGGCGCGCCCCAGCGTGGACTTGCCCGAACCGGATTCGCCCACAATGCCGATGGTCTGGCCCTGCTTCAGCGTCAGCGAGACATTGTTGACGGCTGTGAGGTAGTTGGCGGCGCCAAGCCACGGCTTGCTGATGAGAAAATTGACCTTCACATTATCGGCGCGAATGAGAACCGGCGCATCATCGCGGGGAGGGGCTTTTTCGCCTTCCGGCTCGGCGTTGAGCAGCATCTTCGTATAGGCGTGCTCGGGCGCGGTGAATAGCTTTTCCGTCTCGTTCGTTTCGACCACTTCGCCGGAGCGCATCACGTAAACCCGGTCGGCAAAGCGCCGCACGATGCCGAGATCATGCGTGATGAAAACCACCGCCATTCCAAGCCGCTTCTGCAGATTGGCCAGAAGGTCGAGAATCTGCGCTTGAATGGTGACGTCGAGCGCGGTCGTCGGTTCGTCGGCGATCAGGATATCCGGCTCGTTGGCGAGCGCCATGGCGATCATGACGCGCTGGCGCTGGCCGCCCGACAGTTCATAGGGATAGCTGTCGATGCGGCGTTCCGGTTCGGGAATGCCGACGAGCCTGAGCAGTTCGAGAATGCGCGGGCGCGCATCCTTCTTGCTCAACCCGCGATGATAGCGGAGCGGCTCTGCAAGCTGGTCCCCGATGCGGTAAAGCGGATCGAGCGATGTCATGGGCTCCTGAAAGATCATGGTGATCTTTGCGCCGCGGATGGTGTTGAGCTTCTTTTCGGGCATGCCGATCAGATCCTGCCCGCGATAGAGCGCCTGGCCGGTAGCCCTGCCGTTCTGGGCGAGAAGGCCCATCATCGCCATCGTCGTCTGGCTCTTGCCCGAACCGGATTCTCCCACGATTGCGATCGTCTCACCCGCTTTGACATCGAGATTGATGCCGCGCACGGCTTCGACCGGGCCATCATGCGTGTCGAAAGTGACCTTCAGGTCGCGCACGCTCAGAATGTTTTCACTTGTCATCTCAGCGATCCTTCGGGTCAAGGCTGTCGCGCAGGCCGTCGCCAAGGAAGTTCAGCGCAAACAGGATTGTGGTCAGCGTGATGGCAGGCCAGATCAATAGCCAGCTGGCGCCGCGCATGTTCTGGGCACCTTCGGAAATCAGCAACCCCAGAGAGGTGAGGGGGTCCTGAACGCCGAGACCGAGGAAGGAAAGGAGACTTTCGAGCAGGATAGCCTTGGGCACCAGCAGCGTCACGAAAACGATGACGGGGCCCAGCGCATTCGGGATGATGTGGCGGGTAATGACGCCGCTGCGTGTCGCGCCGAGCGCTTCCGCCGCCTGCACGAATTCCTGCCGTTTGAGGCTCAATGTCTGCCCGCGCACGATGCGCGCCATATCCAGCCATTCCGTCGCGCCGATGGCGATGAAGATGATGAAAATGGATCGCCCGAAGAAGACGAGCATCAATATGACGAAGAAGATGAAGGGCAGCGAATAGATGATATCGACAAACCGCATCATCACATTGTCGATGCGCCCGCCCAGATAGCCGGAGATGGCACCAAAGGACACGCCGAGGATCAGCGACATGGCGGAAGCCAGCAGGCCGATGGCGAGCGACATGCGAACGCCGACGAAGATGCGGGTCATCAGATCGCGGCCCAGATTATCGGTGCCGAGCAGGAAATAGTTGCGCGTCACGTCGAGGGTGAGCTTGCCCGACAACCCATCGGACGCGATATCGATCTTGGGATTGCTGAACAGGTCGGAACGCTGGAAATAACGCAGCACGCGGTCATCTGTCGGGCGCTGTGAGGTGAAATTGACAACGACATTGTTGCCGGTCAATTCCGGTTCGCCAGCGGCTTTCAGCCGTGCACGGGCCAGTTCGCGTTCAAGGCCCGGCATGATCGTATCCGCGCGCGGATAGGCTTCGAGGCTCGGAGCCACGCGCACGAACTGCGGATAGATCTTGTCATAGGGATGCGGGCTCAGCATGGGGCCGAACACGCCCAGAAAAGCCATCACGAGAAGGGCGATGGCGCTCGCCGCGGCGGCCCTGTTCTTGCGCAGGCGCAGCCATGCATCCTGCCAGAGGGAGCGGCTTGGAACTTCCAGCCGGGCTGTTTCGGTCGGAACGGAAAGATCAGTCATAGCGAACCCTCGGATCAAGCCATGCATAGAGAAGATCGACGATCAGGTTGAAAACCACGATGAAGATCGAAATGACGACAACGGTTCCCATGACGAGGGTGTAATCGCGGCTGAGCGCGCCCTGCACGAAGTAACGACCGATGCCGGGGATGCCGAAGATCGTCTCGACCACGACCGAACCGGTGAGAAGGCCGGCGGCGGTGGGGCCGAGATAGGAAACGGCGGGAAGCATGGCGGCGCGCAAGGCGTGCACGCCGACAACCACGCGGGAAGGCAGGCCATAGGCGCGCGCCGTCCGAACGTGGTTGGCGCGCAGCGCCTCGATCGTTGCGCCACGCACGAGACGCGCAATGACGCCCACCTGCGGCAGTGCCAGGGTAAGGACCGGCAATATCCAGTAGGTTATATTGGCCGAGGACCAGCCGCCCGCCGGAACCCAGCCGAGGATGACACCGAACAGAAGGCTGAGAAGAGGGGCCACGACGAAGTTCGGCGTGGTGATGCCGAATGTGGCGAGCGCCACGACGAAATAGTCGATGGTCGAGTTCTGCTTCAGGGCTGCAAGCGTGCCGAGAAACGTTCCGATGATTGCCGCAAGCGTCAGGCCAAGCGTGCCGAGAACGATCGATACCGGCAGGCCGGAAGCGAAAAGATCATTCACGGAGAAGTCGCGGCGCGTGAAGCTCGGTCCAAGATCGCCATGCAAAAGATTGCCCAGATAAATCAGATACTGCTGCCACAGCGGCGCATCCATATTATAGGCCTTCTTGAGGTTTTCCAGGATCAGGGGGTCGATGGGCCTTTCAAGGTCGAAAGGTCCGCCGGGTGCCAGCCGGATCGCAAAGAATGTCAGCGTGATGATGATGAATATCGTGGGTATCGCACTACCCAATCGTCGGAGCGTATAGCCCAGCATGTTCTTTTCCCTTCTTTGCCGAACCGCCGTGCAGCGGTCCGGCAAATCCCAAACTCTTTGTTTTATGCATTTTCCTTATGCAAAACCGCTTCGCGCCTTTGACTGGAAAATGCTTCTTGGGCCTTGTTTTTGTTGTGTTTTCAGTTCTTCAAGGATAGCCAGCGGGTGCCGTGCGAATTCATAAGGTTGTTTTCATAACCCTGAACACGGTCGGCAACGAGCGCGGTGGACGAATAATACATCAGCGGAACGACCGACCCCTCGCTGAGGAGGATTTTCTCTGCGTCTGCGAGAATGTTTGCCCGGTCAGCGAGATTGGTCGTCGTGGCGGATTTCGCCATCAGCGCGTCGTAATCCTTGTTCGACCATTCGGCGTAATTGAAATAATTGCCGGTGGTATAAAGCTCCAGGAACGAATTCGGATCATTGTAATCGCCGATCCAACCGTCGCGGGTAATGTCGAACATCCCCTTTTCCTGAAGGTAGTTGTAGAAGGTCGTACCCTCGACCTCGTTGAGCGTGGCCTTGATACCGATATTGCCCAGCATATTGGCGATGGCCGCCATGGTATTCTTGTGGTTTTCCGAAGTGTTGTAGCGCAAGGTCACCGAAAGGCTTCCGGGCTCGACACCGGCTTCCTTCAGCAGCGTTTTGGCCTTGTCCTCACGGTCCAGAACGTCCGCATCGGCGAAATCCAGCTTCGGAGCGTCCTTCACGTAATTCACGATGCCGGGCGGCACCATGGAACTGGCTGGGAGCATGACGCCGCGCCAGACTTCATCGGCGAGGAAATCACGATCGATAGCCATGGAAATGGCCCGGCGCACACGCGGATCGCGCAGCTTACTCGACGGCTCGCCCTTGATGTCGATATAATAGATCCCGAGATAGGGGGCGAGGCGGAACTGGCCGCTCAGGTTCTTCTTCACATAGTCCATCTGCTCGGCCGGAACATCGGAACAGATATCGACTTCCTTCGCTTCAAAACGGCGCATGCAGCTTGCACGGTCTTCAAACGGTATCCAGTTCGCTGCATCGATCTTCACATTGGAAGCATCCCAGTAGTTGGGGTTCTTCTTCATGGAAATCTTATCATTGGGATTGAAGCTGACAAGCGTATAGGCGCCATTGGTTACGAGATTGCCGGGCAGGGTGAACTTGTCCCCGAACTTCTCGACCGCTTTCCGGTTGAGCGGAAAACCGGTCTGGTGGGTGAGCAGTTCCAGAAAATAAGGGGCAGGGTTCTTGAGCGTGATCTGCAATGTTTTGTCGTCAAGCGCCTTCACGCCCAACTGGTCCAGCGGCATCTTGCCGGTAGCGACTTCCTCGGCATTCTTGATGGCATATAGGACGCTGGCATATCCCGCGGCGGTTTTCGGGTCCATGATGCGGTGGAAAGTGAACTCGAAATCGCCAGCGGTGACGGGGTCGCCATTCGACCACTTGGCGTTCTCACGCATGTGGAACGTGTAGATGAGGCCGTCTTCGGAGATGTCCCATGAGGATGCGGCGCCGGGAATGGCCTCGCCCTTCTCATTTTGCACAAGCAGACCTTCATAAAGGTCGCGCAGGACACGGTTTTCCGAAACTGTGGTCGTGTGTTGCTGGTCCAGCGTGGCGGGATCGGTATCGTTGCCCCGGTTGAGCACTGTTTCTGCCGATGCGGCACCTGCCAGCGCCATCAGGCAAACGCCTGTCATCAAAATTCCGCGAACCATGAAAAACTCCCATATACTTTTTTACAAAATGTTTGCCCCGCAAAAGGGCCCTCCGGATCTGCCGGAAGAAAAATGGGCCGCGCCGATAAGCGCAGCCCAAGCTGAAAATTTATTGTTTTAAGGAAAGCCAGCGCGTCTTGTGGACATCCATCAGGTTGTCGGTCCAACCCTCGACCTTGTCCGAAACAAGGGCGCGCGATGAATAATAGAGGATCGGAATATTGCTCAGTTCATCGAGCTTCAGCTGTTCGGCTTCGGCAAGCGTCTTGGCGCGTTCCTTGAGATCAAGGGTTTTTGCCGCCTTTTCCATCAACGCATCATAATCGGCGTTCTTCACCTTTGAATAGTTGAAGCTCACGTCGCTCTGGCTGATGTAGAGGAAGTTCTGCGGATCGTTGTAGTCGCCGATCCAGGCAGCACGGGCAATATCGAACGGACCATCGTCACGCATGTAGTTGAAATAGGTCGCGCCTTCGGTTTCGTTGAGCGAAGCCTTGATGCCGATATTGCCAAGCTGGTCGGCGATGGCAGCCATGGTGTTCTTGTTGTTTTCCGAGGTGTTATAACGCAGTTCGACCGAGAGCGTATTCGGTTCGACGCCTGCTTCCTTCAACAGTTCCTTGGCCTTGTCTTCACGCTCCAGCATATCGTCGGAATATTTCAGCCTTGGCGCATCCTCAACATAATTGGCGATATGGGGAGGAACCATCGAATAGCCCGGCAGCATCGTGCCCTGCCAGACCTGATCGGCGATGAAATCACGGTCAATGGCCAGCGAAATGGCCTGACGGACGCGCGGGTCCTTCAGCTTGCTGTCGGCGGTCTTGCCCTTCACCGGCAGATAGTAGACGCCGAGATAAGGCGCCAGGCGGAATTCCTTGGAAAGGTTCTTCTTCACATAGTCCATCTGCTCGGCCGGAACGTCGGAGCAGATCTGCACTTCCTTCGCCTCGAAACGGCGCATGCAGCTTGCGCGGTCCTCGAACGGTATCCAGTTGATCGTATCGATCTTCACCTGATCCGCTTCGTAGTAATGCGGGTTCTTCTTCATCACGATCTTGTCGTTCGGGGTGAAGCTTTCCAGCATATAGGCGCCGTTCGTCACCATCTTGCCGGGCGTGGTGAACTTGTCGCCATTGGCCTCGACGCTCTTCTGGTGCAGCGGGAAGCCGGTCTGGTGGGTCAGAAGCTCAAGGAAATACGGAGCAGGGGAGTTCAAGGTCACCTTGAGCGTATGATCGTCGACGGCTTCGACGCCGAGCTGGTCGGTCGGCTTCTTGCCGCCGGCAATGTCTTCGGCATTCTTGATGACGAACAGCATGCTGGCATAACCGGCGGCTGTCTTCGGGTCCATCAGGCGGCGGAAGGTGAACTGGAAATCGCCGGCGGTAACCGGGTCGCCGTTCGACCATTTCGCATTGTCGCGCAGATGGAAGGTGTAGACCGTGCCGTCTTCGGAAATATCCCAGGATTTCGCCACACCGGGAATTGCCTCGCCCTTGGCGTCCTGAATGGTCAGGCCGTCATAAAGGTCGCGCAGAACATTGCCTTCGGACACAGTCGAGGTGCGGTGATGGTCCAGCGTCGCCGGGTCGGTGTCGTTGCCGCGATTGAGAACGGCTTCGGCTGAAGCAGCACCGGCCAGCGCCAGAAGACATACACCTGTCAGTAGAAATTTACGATACATGTGAGAACCCCTCCTTTGAAATTTTTGAAATGCCCCGCATCTTATTTATAAGATCGCCACTTGCAAGAGAACTTATCAACACTTTGACTTAATTAATATATTCACAATTTTTTGAGTAATTCGCGCGCTTAACTTCTGGTACGGGGTCACGGGTTTTCATCGGATTTACAAAGCCGGAACGCCATCTGGATGTGCCCAGAAAACGCCGCATTTCCCGCGATTTCCGACATTTGAATGTCAGTTGGAATGCACTTGAAAACAGCTCGATTCGCTGGAAATTTACATGCACAGTTTCAGCGGCGATCCTGTTATAATCTGCATCCTGCCGTTTATCGCCGTCGCGCATCCGGGACGATATCCACCACTATCGCGATGGGTCCATCGCTTCACATCGGATAGTTCCATAATACATATTATCTGATTTACACTGAGGCCCTCAGGCCTGCTCCCGCAAAGAAAGAAGCGCCTTTTCAGGCGCTTCCTCTCTCATCAGAATGTCCGCTGCAGCATGATCAAGCCTTGCCAGGCGTCTGTCCCGTTGAGGACCGACTTCTTGTCGCGCCACCGCACATAAGAAATCTCCGGCGTGACCGTGAAGCCCGGAACCATTTCGTAAGCGACATTTGCGGTCGTGTAGAACGTATTCACGCCGTCATAGGAAAGCTCGGCATTGAATACGGTCTTGTTGGACATCTTGTAGGCGCCGCCGCCCCAGACGGCCCAATCGCCACCCCATTGGCCGTAGAAACTGTTGATCGCGCGAACCTGCCCCGCGACCTGTCCGTCCTCGCCCTTGACGTCCATATAGCTGTCCTTGTTGGACTTGTAGGCTCCCATGGCCCAAAGGGACAGCTTGTCGGTAATGTTGAGATTGCCGCGCAGCTTGCCCGCCCATTCTTCGTTGCGGGCATCATAGGCGGCGACTGCGATGATGGCGCCCCAGTCCTTGGAGTATTTCACGCCGCCAACGACATGCGGGGCGTAGTCGCTTATGGTGCCGTCATAGCCGTAATCATGATCGGTGTCCTTATTGTTGCCCTGTTCGAGCGCCAGGACAGCCGACCAGCCATCTTTGCCGGTATAGGTATAACTGATCGCGGCTGTGCGTGCGCCGCCAGCCGGGATAACATCGTCGTTGAAGACGTCGCCAAGATAGCCGACGAAAGATGTGAAGACCGAATAATCAAGACCGACACGCAGCCCGCCCAAATCCACATATGCAACGCGCAACGACCCGGTGGAGCTGGAATCCGCGCCATTGCTCCATTCGAAACGGGTTTCCGCATAGGTTTTGAGCGTACCCAACTCCGTCTCGGATGCTGTGCTGGCGCGAAGCGTGAAGCGTGTGGAAATATCCCAGGTGTCGCGCTTGGTGGAGCGTTGCAGATATGGCGCACCGTCCTTGTCGGTAAAGCCGCGGCCATAGACATCATCGCCGCCCTGCATGAGATAGCGGACATAGCCATGCACCCGCAGGCAGGTTTCGGTGCCGGGTATGTAGAAATACCCAGCGCCATAGGTATCGCAGACCCTGACATATTGTGCTGCGTCCGGCTCGGGTGCGACTATGTTGTCCGCACCATATGCCACGGAAAGGCTGCTCAGAGTCGCAATGGAACTCATCGATAATAAAGTAAATCTCATTTCCCCTCACAAATATTTAAAAAGTTATTGTCAAAGATTTGCTTCGTCTTACGATCCGTGAGAATGATAGATGAAAGGAATATTTTTCTCTAATCGCAAGTTGTATTACATTAATTGTATCGCACAATTAGTTGCACGTTATTGGAGAGGAAGTGGCAATAAAGCGGGGGTAATTACTTAAAATAGTAAGCCTGACACTGAACGGATACAGTTACTTATTCTCGCGGCCCTTGGGGCCGCTTTGTCATTGGGAGGGTTTCATGTATCTACGTTTCGTTCTTGCAAGCGCTTGCTGGCTTTCCTTGGCTGGTGCCGCATCGGCTGAAATCGTGCTTAACCGCGACAGCGGCAGCGATCCGTCATCGCTGGATCAGCATCGGACAACAACGGCGCAGGAAGGCGCCCTGCTGCGTGATCTTTACGAAGGGCTCGTCACGGAAGACGGCAAGGGAGAGCTGATACCCGGCGTTGCGCAGTCCTGGGATATTTCGTCCGATGGACTGACCTATACGTTCCGCCTGCGGGAAAACGCGAAATGGTCGAGTGGCGACCCGGTCACGGCTGGAGATTTCGAATATTCGTTACGCCGCATCATGGACCCGAAAACCGGTGCTGGTTACGCCAGCATCCTCTATCCGATCAAAAATGCGCGGGAAATCAATACGGGCAAACTGCCGGTCGATCAGCTGGGCGTCCAGGCGCTGGACGATCATACGCTGAAAATCACACTGGCCTCCCCCACCCCTTATTTCCTTCCCATACTGGCCCATCAAACGGCCTTGCCGCTCAACCGGAAAGCGGTCGAGAAATACGGCGACAAGTTCACCATGGCCGGAAACATGGTGTCGAACGGTGCCTACACATTGGTGAGCTTCACGCCGAACGCCCAGATCGTCATGAAAAAGAACCCGTATTTCTGGGATGCCGGAAGCGTCAGGATCGATGTGGTGAACTGGGTTCCGTTTGAGGAGCCTGCCTCGTGCATGCGCCGCTTTGAAGCCGGCGAGTTACAGATTTGTGGCACGGTTGCTGCCGAGCAGATGGACTATATCAAGGCAAATCTGGGAAAGAATCTGCGCGTCGCCCCCTATTTCGGCATCTATTTTGTCAGCGTCAAAGGCGAACCGGATGGCAAGTTGCGCGATCCACGGGTGCGTCAGGCCATCTCGATGGCAATCGATCGCAATTTTCTGGCCAGTGAAATCAGGCGCGGAATGATGGTGCCCGGCTATTCGATGGTGCCTCCCGGCACCCAAAACTATGTCGCGGATGTGCCACGTCTGGAATATAAGGACCAGGATATTCTTGATCGCGAAGACAGGGCGAGACAATTGCTGGCGGAGGCAGGCGTCACGCCGGGCAGCCTTTCGGTCAAGCTGCGTTATGCCACCTCGATCAATAACAAGAACTCAATGATCGCCATTGCCGACATGCTCAAGAATATCGGCATAGAGGCGTCGCAGGATGAAGTCGAAAGCACGACCTATTTCAACTATTTGCACGAAAAGGGCATGTATGATTTTGCCTATCAGGCGTGGATTGGTGATTACAACGATCCCTATTCCTTCCTGAGCCTGTTCACCACCGGCAATTCCTTCAATATATCCGACTGGTCGAACAAGGATTACGATGCCCTCATCACCCGGTCGGAAACCATGACCGACGCCAAGGCGCGGGCGGAAACGCTTGCCGAGGCCGAGCGCATCCTGTTGAAAGAAGTGCCGGTCATTCCCCTGCTCTACCCCTTGTCGCAAGCGCTCGTATCGGAACGGGTCGAAGGTTATAGCGACAATCTGACGAACGTGCACGCAACCCGCTGGCTGTCCCTCAAGACCCAATGAGGCATGCTCCATTGCACGCTATCGCGCTTGGGCAGGGATGATCCCTGCCCTTGGCACTTCATTATCGAAGCTCAGAAACGGCTCTTTGCAAAACGTTGCTGCAGCCACTGGGCGGCAGGCCCCCGTCGCCGCCGCTTGTTCCAGATCAGTTCCAAGGCGACCGGATGTGCGCCCTCGTCGAACTGTAACCGGGGAATGACGAGTTCCGGCGCCAGCGGCGAGTCCTTCAGTATATGTTCGGGAATGAACGCCCAGCCGATCCCTCGCGTGAGAATTTGCAGGATGACCCAGTGGCTTTCCACCCACCAAACATCCGCGCCGACCCGCAGGCGCTGGCTTTCAGCCGTATCGCTGTGCTTTCGCGCCATGATCTGGCGAAACGAACGCAGATCTTCCCAACTGACCGCTGTTTGCGCCAGCGGGTGCGTGCGTCCGCAGACCAGCACCAGAGGCACCCAGCCGATTGTATGGAAGCCAAGTTCATCCGGCATCTGTTCGGCGCGCCACATGACCCCGAGGTCCGCCTTTCCGTCCAGCACAAGCCCGCTTATCGCGGTCGAAGGCGGGAATTTCAGTTCCAGCTCGACATGCGGAAATTCCTGCGCGAAAGCGGCAAACAGCGTGGCGATGGCGGGCTCAGGATAAAGCTCGTCTATCGCGACGACGAGACGGGTTTCAACGTGATCGCCGAAATTTCTGGCGACTGAAACCAGGTGCTCCCGCCGGGCAAGCAGCAGGCGCGCTTCCGGCAACAGCCGCGCTCCGGCCTCCGTCAGCATCGGATTGCGGGAAGCCCGGCTGAACAGCTTGACGTCGAGATCGTCTTCCAGCGAGGAAACCAGCGTGCTGATTGCGGACTGCGCCTTGCGCAGGTGCCGTGCGGCAGCCGAGAACGAGCCGTGGTCCGCGGAGGCCACAAAAGCTTCGAGTTGCTCCAGTTCAATGCTCATCTATCTGAAATCCAGATAATATCTAACTTTTCTTATCGCCAGAATAAGATAGAAGCACGCCCGTTAACAACAGGGATTAAAGGAAATGCGCAGTTTTATGGACCGTGTCCGCCATGCAATGATGTTTGAAATCATCGGTCTGGCGATCTTCATACCCGGTTCGGCCTTCATTCTGGACAAGCCTGCGGCAGAGATGGGCGTCATCGGCATTGTTTCGGCTACCACCGCGACCGTGTGGAATTTTCTGTTCAATCTGGGCTTCGACAAGGCGATGCTGCGCTTCACCGGCAGCGTCAGCAAGAGCATGATTGTCCGGGTGCTGCACGCGATCCTCTTCGAGGGCGGGTTGGTCGTGCTCCTGATCCCGTTCATCGCGTGGTATCTGGGAATTTCGCTGGTAGCCGCGCTTGTGATGGATATAGCGATTGTCGTCTTCTATCTGGTCTATGCGTTTGTATTCAATATCGCATATGACAAGCTGTTCCCCTTGCCTGTCGGTCAGGCCGCGCACGCGGTTTGACCGCCCTTCAGGAGTGATGCAGCCGCACGGGGCGTGTTTGGCAGCCGGCTCTCAACAGGGAGCGCGGCGCTTGCGCAAATTCGCCTGACGCTGTTCCCAGGCGATAAGCAGCAGGCTCGCCAGCACGATCAGGAATGCACCGGCAAAGACATTTGTTGCCGGAACTTCCGCCCAGATCAGATAGCCATAGATAAAGGCCCAGATCAGTCCGCTATATTCCACCGGCGCCAGCGCGGAGGCTGGTGCGTGGCGAAACCCTTCGTAAAGAAGGAACTGGCCGAGCGTGGACACCAGCCCGAGACAGATCATCAGCACCCAGCCGGAAAGGTCGGGCTCCTGCCAGGTCCATGGAAAGGAAAGCGCGCAGGCCAGACCGAACAGCAGGCTGGTCGCATACATCTGCGTCATCGTGGTTTCGCTGCGGCTGACAAGCCGGATCAGGATCGTGCTCCATGCCCAGCAGAAGCCTGCAACGATGCACATGGCGGCGGGAATGAGATTGGGCGAATGGGTCGGGTTCGCAGCCACGGTCACGCCGATGAAACCGATGGCGCAGGCGATCCACCGCCCCGGCCCGATCTTCTCTTTCAGCACGAGGATCGACAGGAACATGACCATGATCGGCGCGGAGAAATAGAGCGTGGTCAGTTCTGCAAGCTCGAGATGGCGAGCCGCATTGTAGAACAGCAACCACGCGCCGAGCATCAGGCCCGCGCGGAGCACGATGGTGTTGCGATAAGGGCTTTTGAAAATCGACGGATGGCGGTGATAGCGGATCAGCACGCCCGTGATGAGCACGATCACCAGGCTGCGCATGAACAAGATCTGCGGCACCTGATAGGTCGCGACGAGCCATTTCACCATTGCATCCTGAAGGGCAAAACAAGCGTAGCCGCCGCAAGCAAGGGCAATGCCTGCAAGCGGTCTTGAACTGACTGACCCGGTATTCATGGATTCCCCGATCCGGTCCAGGAATCCCGTAGCGGGATGGACCACGAACGCTGAATTTGCAGGACTGGAGCCCATAAGCAAGAGGCTGATATATGAGGGCTGCAGACGGGAGCGCCAATGTAGCCGGAATGCAACAAATTGGGAGCCTGGAGCGGTTCCGGTTAAAACGGAATCGTCGGAACCGCTCTAAGTATTTGTCTGTCGCATTATCCACCGCATCGAAGCGGGATAAGAAATCAGTCCAGTGAACTGATTTCCCCGCGTAGACGCTTCGCACTTTTGCTGGAAATGCTCTAGAACACCAAGGATCGATGCGCCGCTGTTCCCGCCGTCACCCCGTCGGCAACCGACCACGCAACGCTGTGCGCACCGCGCGTAATGTCGCCTGCTGCAAAAATGCCCGGCACCGTGGTCGTCTTCAGACCGTCCGTCCGTATCGTTCTGCCGAGCGGCAGTTCATCCATTGCGCAGCCGAATATGCCGGCAATCTCGCTGTTCAGGCGATTGCGGGGGCCGATGTAAAGCGCGTCGACGGGCACCAGTCGCCCGTCGTCAAGCTCGACTTGCGAAAGTTCTTTCCCCTGCCCGCAGAGCGCACGGACCGGGCTGCGTTCGATCTTCACGCCGCGCCGTTGCAGTTCTGCGAATGTCTCGGCATCCGGCTCCATTCCCTTGTCGATGAAGAAGGTCGTTGGTCCCCATTCGGAAATCAGCATGGCCTGATGCACCGACATGGGCGACAGATTGAGGACGCCAAGTTGCCGGTCGCTGAATTCATAGCCGTGGCAATAGGGACAATGAATGACCGTATTGCCCCATCGCTCCGCAAGGCCGGGAATATCCGGCAGTTCGTCCGATATGCCGAAGGCAAGGATCAGTCGCCGCCCCTCGACGATCTCGCCACCATCGAGTTCGATCCTGAAATTGTCGATTTCGCCGCTGCCGGAAACGGCCTTTCCTCGCGTGAAAATCACGGTCGGATAGGCTTCGACCTGCGCTTTCGCGGTTTCCAGCATGGAAAGCGGGTTGCTGCCGTCCTGCGCAAGGAAGCCGTGCGAATGTTCGGCAAAACGGTTGCGCGGTTTTCCGGCGTCGATCACGCGGACCGTTCGCCTGCCGCGCGCCAGATAGGTTGCCGCAGACAGGCCGGCGAAGCTGCCGCCGATAATGATCGCATCATGACGCATGACTGCTCTCCAGATCGAACTTTGCGCCGCGTTCCAGCGCGCGTTGATGAAAATCCGCGCTCAGCATGGCGAGCGTGACCTCGCCAAAACGCTCCAGAAGAAGGTTTTCGGCGTCGCTGAATGCCTTGCCGAGCGAAGCGTTGACCGCCTGTTCCACCAGACATTCAGGCTTTTCGGCGCGGTTTCCCATGGCCAGAAGTGTCGGTTCCCCAATGGCCTCGTAAATGTCGCGCAGCGTCACCTTGTTTAGATCGCAGGCGATTTCCCAGCCGCCACCATGTCCCTTTTCCGAGCGAACATAGCCCTGCTCGCGCAGCCCGCCCATCACGCGTCTGACGACGACCGGATTGGTGGTCATGGCCTTGGCAAGAACCTCCGATGTGACCGGCCCTCTATGTTCCGCCATGTGGAGAAGGACGTGCAGGACGCCCGATAGTTTGCTGTCTCTTTTCATGTAACTATAAATGTTACGAGAAGCGGCAAATGTCAACACACCCGGCGAAAAACCCCGGATCAGATAAATGTGATAGCTATGGCGCGGGCTTGATTATGCCGCTGTTTCAGGCCTGCAAGGGCGCCGTTATATCACTGGGCGTATGATCGTTTTCAAGCCGTTGGCCTCACCGGCCATCAGCCGGGCATAGGCGTCCGGCACTTCATCGAGCGGGATTTCCCGGTCGACAAGCTGCAATAGCTGCGCCTCAAGATCGGGCAGAAGCCTAGCGATTTCATGCAGTTCGTCCTGATAGGCGTGGCAGCCGATCAGGCTTGTCTCCCGCTCCACCAGAATGTTGGGATCGAGTTCTATCCTGCCATGGGATATGCCGACCAGTGCCAGCGAACCGCCGCCGGAAAGCACGTCGAGCGCTGCCTTGAGGACATTGATATTGCCGGTGGCGTCGATCGCATGGCGGATCGGCTGGCCATTGATTGCGGCTTCAATCGCAGCCTTGTCGAGAGGCACTGCGGTCGCTCCGGTAGCTCTTGAAACGAGATTGGCGCGCTGGTCGTTGCGGTCGCAGACCAGCACCGGACCGTCATGCAGGCGTGAGAGCAGCAGCGCTGCAAGCCCGCCGATCGGCCCGCAGCCGACAACGAGAACGGCTTCGCCCGACGGCACACACTGCCTGCGGATTGCGTGCAGTGCCACCGACAGCGGCTCGCCCATCGCGGCGACCACCGGATTGATGGCCGGGTCGTAATGAACGAGCAGACGGGCGGGAAGTGCTGTCTCCTCGGCAAAGCCGCCGTCGCAGACTTCACCGATGAAGCCCAGCGTTTCGCAGACATTGTGCCTGCCGCTTTTGCAGGACGGGCATTCGCCGCACCAGTAACGGGAGTCGGCGATCACCGTATCGCCCGGTTTGAAGCCGGTCACGCCATCGCCGGTTGCGGTCACGATG
Organism: Brucella intermedia LMG 3301; assembly: GCF_000182645.1. NCBI lineage: Bacteria > Pseudomonadati > Pseudomonadota > Alphaproteobacteria > Hyphomicrobiales > Brucellaceae > Brucella > Brucella intermedia. Next base: position 692,518 of record NZ_ACQA01000002.1, on the reverse strand, counting down.
GCTGCAAATTCATGGCCTGCGACCGAAGGGGACCGGCTGATCCACTGGCCGGTCATGAAATTGTGCAGGTCCGAGCCGCATATGCCCGCAGCCGTCACCTTGAGCCGGACCCAGCCCGGCTCGGGATGCGCCGGCGGGTCGATGGTCTCGACCCGCAAATCCTTTGCCGCATAAAGCCGGACAGCCTTCATCGCAGCCCCTCCCGGCCTTAGAGGTAATCCTTGCGGATTTCCGACACGGCGTTCTCGTGCGAGGAGAAGCCTTCATAACGTGCCAGCGTGCGGGCATGTTTTGCAAATTCCGGATAGGCGGATGCCGTCACATAGCCGATGGACGAACGCTTGACGAAATCCGTTACAGAGAGCGGGCCATAGGTGCGCGCCCAGCGGCTGGTCGGCAGCACGGCGTTCGGGCCGAGGCCGAAATTGCCGATGACGACCGGCGTGTGCGGTCCCATCAGGATTTCGGCAGCTTCGGTGATGTGGCCGAGATGCGCGAACGGATCGGTTGAAAGAAGCTCCAGATGTTCCGGCGCATAATCGTTGATGAACCTGTAGCTCTCTTCCACGGATGACGTCAGGACGATGCCGCCATATCTGCCGGTGAGCACGGTTCTGGAGAAGCCGACGCGCTGTTCGGTCATGCGCGCCCAATGGTCCGGCAGTGCGGCCAGCGCTTCCTCCGCGACGCGGCGGCTGTGCGTGACGAGCCATGCCGATGAATCCGGGCCATGTTCCGCCTCGATCAAAAGGTCGAGCGCCGCAAGCCCGCCCTTCACCGTATCATCGGCGAAAATCACAGCCTCGGAAGGTCCGGCAGGCAGGCCGGGATCGATCACACCGCCAAGCAGGCGCTTGGCTGCAACCACCCACGGGCTACCGGGGCCGACGATCTTGAGCGCCGGTTTTACCGTTTCCGTGCCATAGGCGACGGCAGCGACAGCCTGCGCGCCGCCGACCTTGTAGACGGTTTCCACACCGGCAAGGCGTGCTGCGACGAGCGTGGCAGCATCGACGGAACCATCCGGCGTTGGCGGCGTGACGATAGCAAGATCAGGCACGCCAGCGACCACGGCCGGAACCGCGGTCATCATGGTGACGGACGGAAAGGCTCCCTTGCCGCGCGGAATATAGAGCGCAACGGAGCGGATCGGCGTGAAACGATCACCTGCAAAGGCGCCGGGACGCATTTCCTTCAGCCACATGGCTTCCGGCTTTTGCTCCTCATGGAAATGGCGGATATTGTCGATACCGAACTGGATGGCCTCGATCACGTCCTTTTCCACCTTGTCGAAAGCGGCATCGAACTCGGCTTCGGTCGCCTTGATGTTGGCCGGGTCGACCTCGGCCTTGTCGAGATCGCGTGCAAAACGGACGAGTGCGGCATCGCCTTCCGTGCGAACGGCTTCGATGATCGGCTTCACCTTCTCGATAAAACCGGATAGGTCGGTTTCCGAACGCTTGAGCAGTTCGGCGCGCGCTGCATCGTCCAGTTTTGCCAGTTCGTGAAAAGAAACATCGGACATGATCGGCTCCTTGCCGGTTGCGGTGGAGATGCAACCGGTCATTTCGATTTGAGGAAGATGTCGAGCCCGACCAGCCGGTCGAGCAGGAATATGGCGGCGGCGGCACAGGCGATGAAGACGACGGAGATGGCCGCAAGGTCCGGCGTGATGATGGACCGGATTGAATTGTAGATCTGCACCGGCAGGGTGACGATGCGGGCATCGACCAGAAGCAGGCTCACCAGAAATTCGTTCAGCGCCAGAATGAACATCAGAAGCGAGCCGCTGATGACGCCCGGCACAACGACCGGCAGGGTGACGAAGAAGAATGTAGAGATCGGCCCTGCCCCGCAATTGGCGGCGGCAAGTTCCAGATCGGCATCGAGATTGGCGGCACTTGCCGTGACGGCCCAGATCATGAAGGGCAGATTGATGACGCAGGCGGCAATCCCCACCGGCCAGAGCTGGCCCAGTATGCCCGCCTGACCGAAGATCAGCATGAGGCCGATACCGGAGCCAATCAGCGGAATGGTGAATGGCAGCAGCAGGTAAATCTGGATCGTCTTTTCAAACCGCACTGCATATTTGGCGAGCGCTATGCCCGCCAGCGTTCCGACCGGAATGGCGACGATGGTGCAGATGAAGGAGACATAGAGCGAGCGCAGGAATGCATCCCAGAGGTCGCTCGTTCCGGCGATCTTCTGATACCATTTCAGCGAAAACCCTTCCGGCGGAAAGGTGATCATGTTGCCGGATGTGAAGGAAGCGCCGAGCACCACGATGGTCGGTGCGGAAAGCAGCACCAGAACGGCGATCACAAACGTCCATATGACGATGGATTTCGACAGCGGCGAGGTCATTTGCGCGCCCTCCCCATGGCAAGCGTGCCTGCCCCGAACAACGTGAATACGATGCCGACGAGGATGGAGCCGACGCCGACCAGAAGCAGTGCCAGCGTCGCGCCCAGTCCCTGATCGGACGTGCGGAAGAACTGGTCATAGATCGCATTGGCGATGAAATCCTGCGACCCGCCGCCCAGAATGGCTGGTACGGCGAAGTCGGTAAGCGAAAGCGTCATCACCACCAGCCCCGCGCCGATCAGGCCCGGACGCGCCATGGGCAGCACGACATGGGCGAAGGCCCGCAGCCAGTTCGCGCCAAGCGAGCTTGCAGCCGCTTCCATTTCTTCCGGAATGGCGGTGAGCGCGGGTGCGAGCATCAGCACGGCGAATGGCAGCATATATTGAATGAGACCGAACAGAACCGCCGGATAGTTATAGAGAAGGCGCATCGGCGCGATGCCGACAAGGCCAAGCGCCTCGTTGACCATGCCCTGATTGCCGAGAATGATGAGCCAGCCATAGGCGCGCACCACCTGCCCGATGAAGAACGGCAGGAACAGCGCGATCAGCAGGAATTTGCGCAGGGCAGCCGATGGCGTGCGCACCATGAGATAGGCGTAAGGAAAGGCCAGAACGAGCGTGAACACGGTCACGACGAGCGAGCCGAACAGGCTGCGCCATGCCACGGTTGCAAAGAGGCTTTCCGTCAGCGCGCGCTTGTAGTTGGCGAGCGTGTAATAATCCGACATCAGGAATGTCGAAGTGTCGAGCGTGCGCAGGCTGGTATCCGCGATCTGGATCAGGCCCAGCACCAGCAGCCCGACCAGAACAATCGCCGGAAGCAGCATCAGATAGGGCACGGCGCGGTTGAACCGCGCAGGCCACAGAAAGGCTGCGATTGCTTCCAGCGCATCCATGATGCGCCAGACAACCGGATAGGCAGTGCGTGCCGCTCGCATGTCTCAATTCCTGAATATCTGAATGGGGAGCCGCCCCTGAAGGCAGCTCCTGCAATAACGGGCGTATCAGCCCTGCATGATGGCCTTGAACTTCGAGAACCATTCGCTCTCGTTTTCCACCTGCACCTTTGCCGAAATGCGGATGAGGTGTTTGAAATCCTCGTCCTTGGTCGGATAGGCCGGATCGTTCACCAGATCGGCGGGCGGGGTCAGGCCCGGCACGACGCCCGGCAGGCCGAGGCCATCGAGCCAGACCTGCTGCGCATCCTTGGTGAGCGCTAAGTTGATATATTCCTTGGCCCAGTAAAGCTCGTTTTCCGGCAGGCCCTTTGGAATCCACAGACCGTCCGTGTCGAACTTCGCGCCCTCTTCCGGGACGGTCCAGTCGATCTTGACGCCGTTCTTCTGGGCTTCGCGCGCATTGGTGGAAATGGTGCAGGCCAGATCGATTTCGCCCTTCTGGAACCAGGTGGTGAAATCCGGGTCTTCGCCGAGAAGCGGCTGCTGCTGCTTCACCTTGGCGATGAAATCCCATGCGGGCTGCATATTGCCGGGAATGTCTTCCAGCTTGCCGCCACCGGCAACCTGCGCCGGGAAGTGGAAGCCGATGCCATCGTTGTAAAGCGCGATGCGGCCCTTGAACTTCGGATCAAGCAGGGCGTGCCACGACTTCGGCGGGCCATCCGGGAAGGCTTCCGGACGATAGGCCAGCACATAGACATAGCCATAGGTGTTGACGATCGGATAGCCGTCGAGACCAACCGGCTTGGCAAGATCGGTGGTGTTCTTGAGGTTCGACAGGTCCGAAAGGTCTTCCGTCACGCCGCGCAATGCCGATTTGGTCGCATTGGTGGTCGTATCCCAGTTGACGTGGATCGGCGGAACACGCTTCTGCGCGACCGCAGCCCAGAGCTTCGGCTGGATTTCGTTGTCTTCGGTCAGGTCGTGGCGGATGGAAATGCCGGTCTTGGCGGTAAACGGATCGGACACGCCAGCTTTCAGCGCATCCACCCAGCTCCCGCCCCAGGCGCGCACGATCAGTTCCTTCGGCTTTGCCGGTTCTTCGGCAAAGGCGCGCGAAAGGCCGAGCGACGTCGTGCCGGCTGCGGCGGCAAGAGCGCCCGCGCTTTGCAGGAAGCGGCGGCGGTCGAGGGTCAGAAAAGGCTTCTTCAGATTGTTCATTTTGTTTCTCCTGTGGAGTTTCCCCGTAATGTTTCAGTCATGCGGCAAAGACGATGAGATCGCGGGCGTTCCAGCCAAGATGCACGGTTTCACCTTCTGCAAACTGGCTGTGGCCGATGGGATCGTGGTCGAAGACGCGCATCAACACGTTTCCCAGGGCAGGAACTCGCAATTCATAGACGATGCGTTCGCCTTCAAAGATCGCATCGGTTACGATGCCTTCGAGCACGGTATCGAGTGCTCCATGCGCTGTGGCGCTGCCGCCAATGCGGATTTGTTCGGCGCGGATTGCGCAGGAGACATTCGCGCCGTGGGCAACACCTCCACGCCCCTCGCCTGCCGTGCCTGCCAGAGCCGTTCCCGCATCGACCCGCACCAGATTGCCGTCGATTGAAGATGCCTTGCCGGAAATGAAATTGGTGACGCCGATGAAGTTCGCCACAAAGGCATTGGATGGGTTGCGATAGGTTTCGGACGGCTCAGCCATCTGCTGGATTTCGCCGCCATCCATGACGATAATCTCGTCGGATACGACGAGCGCCTCGCGCTGGTCGTGGGTGACGTTGATCGTCGTGACGCCGAGTTCCCGCTGGATACGGCGGAATTCAAGCTGCATTTCCTCGCGCAGCTTGCGGTCGAGAGCCGCCAGAGGTTCGTCGAGCAGAAGCAGGTCCGGCTCGAAAACGAGGGCGCGTGCGATGGCAACGCGCTGCTGCTGGCCGCCGGAAAGTTCATGCACACGCCGCCCGCCGAGGCCGTTGAGGCGAACGAGGTCGAGATAGCGTTCCACCCGCTCGGGGATGGAGCGCGCATCGAAACGGCGCATTTTCAGCGGAAAGGCGACGTTTTCAGCCGCCGTCATATGCGGAAAAAGCGCGAGCTTCTGGAAAACCATGCCGATGGAGCGCTTGTGCGGCGGCACGGCGCTGACGGCTTCACCATTGATGAAGATTTCGCCGATGCTCGGTTTCTGGAAACCGGCAATGAGCCGCAGGAGCGTGGTCTTGCCGGAACCGGACGGCCCCAGAATGGTCAGAAAGCGGCCCTTGGCGAGATCGAAAGATGCCGCACGCACGGCGTGGAAGCCGTTATAGATCATGCTGACATTGTTGACCGATACGGCAGCCGGTCCGTTTGAAACTTTACGGCCAGGTCCGGTGTCGGTTGTATTCATCGCAGTTTCCCATTTCAGTCAAAGCACCGGAAGATGCTTTATGATGTTATTTCAGACGTGTTTCGCGACTTGCTGATATTCCACTTCAGGAAAATCAGATCGAAGCGAGGTAGCCTCCGTCAATCGGTATCACCTGCCCCGTGACATAGGACGATGCGGCGCTTGCCAGAAACACCACTGCGCCCGCGACATCTTCCATCGCGCCGAAACGCCCCTGCGGAATTTTGGCCAGCATCGCCTTCTGCCAGTCGTCATTCTCGTAAAACACATCGGTCATGGCGGTACGGAAATAACCCGGCGCAATCCCGTTGACGCGAATGCCGGAAGGCGCCCATTCAGCCGCAAGCGCGTGGGTCATGCCCATAAGGCCCGATTTGGAGGCGCCGTAAGGCACGGCGGTTGGCACGCCGACATAGGAGGTCAGCGAGCAGAGATTGATGATCGAACCGCCCTTGCCGTTCTCCGTCATCTGGCGGGCAGCGGCCTGCGCGCAGAAGAACGCGCCCTTGAGATTGGTCGAAACGATACGCTCCCAGAGCGCCTCATCCACATCGAGCGAAGGGCGGATTTCTTCATAACCTGCATTGTTGACGAGGATATCGAGGCCGCCGAGCGTTTCCGCTGCCTGTGCGACGGCGGAGGCGCAGCCGGCGACATCACGCACATCGAGCGAAAGACTTGCCGAGGCGCGCCCATGAGCGGCGATACGGGATGCCGTTTCGGAAAGATCGCCGGACTTGCGCGCTGTAATAGCGACATCGGCACCAGCCGAGGCAAGCGCTTCGGCAATGGCCTGTCCCAGTCCCCGGCTCGCACCGGTAACCAGCGCTTTACGCCCGCTGAGGTCGAAAAGCGATAAAACCTGCATCATGTTCCCCTGCGGACCTTTGGCAAAACAATATTGTTGCCGAACTTCTACTCGTTCCGGCACTAATGTTTAGCAATTTTTTGTGGTCTCACCGACATAGGACCATCTTTTTTATATGTTGTCTATACATATATAAGCAAAATTGGATTTTAGACTTGGCCAGTCTCTCCTGAAGGCTTCTGACCGGCGAAAAGCTGCGGTCCGGCAGGGGGCGAACGCACCGGAAAGTGCGGTCATGCGCTCTGATTCGGCCCCGTTTCCACGGCTCCGGCAGTTGTTTCAGTTTGAAAGCAGGTTTCGGGAGGCTGTCGTCTGTTCTTGTGCTAGAAAGTTCCCATGAGAGACCTTTTCGACCAGATCGAACCGCGTGAAGTTCTTGCGCCCGGAGCCGTGCTTCTGCGCGGCTTTGCGCTTTCCCGCGAGGATGCCGTTCTGAAAGCGGTGGCGGATGTTTCCGCTGCCGCGCCCTTCCGGCATATGACAACGCCCGGCGGTTATCGCATGTCGGTTGCGATGACGAATTGCGGGAATTTCGGCTGGGTTACGGACCCGGAGCGGCTACCGTTACAGCACTGACGATCCGGAAACCGGCCTGCCCTGGCCTGCCATGCCGGAAGCGTTTCGCACGCTTGCCCGGACTGCCGCCGGAGAAGCCGGTTATCCCGATTTCGTGCCGGATGCCTGCCTCATCAACCGGTATGAACCGGGTGCGAAACTTTCATTGCATCAGGACAAGGATGAACAGGATTTCAACCAGCCGATTGTTTCGGTGTCGCTCGGCCTGCCCGCGACTTTCCGGTTCGGCGGGTTGAAGCGAACCGACCCGATCGCGAAATATATCCTGCACCATGGCGACGTGGTTGTGTGGGGCGGACCGTCGCGCCTCTTCTATCATGGCATACTTGCCTTGAAGCGCGGCGAGCATGAAAAACTGGGTCCGTTTCGCTTCAATCTGACGTTCAGAAAATCGCGTTAACCGTCGTTAAACGCGATTTTTTGAACAAAAAACGTCATAAAACGCTTCTCAAATGCGGCGAACGCCCGTTCTTTCTGTGGCTATTTTGTGGCAGACGGGGTTTCAGTTGAATGCGCCCCCATCGCTTTTGGTCTCCGGGCGCTCCCTGGCAACCTTGTCGCGGTAGCCGCTCGCCCTGTATGCGGCGATGGGTTCGATGGCCCCGCCGGTGCGGCGGCGCGCTTCCGCAAGGATCGGTTCGACGTCTATCCGGTAGGCCCGTTTCAGCGTATCGGAAGCCATCAGCGCATCGTTTTCCCGCTGGTAGGTTTCCAGTGCCTCGCGGTCCACCAGCAGCGCCTGCGCATAGGCGCGGCGGATTTCACTTGCGGATGAGATGAGGCTTTCCAGCGGATCGGTGACATTATGCGACTGGTCGATCATGTGGGCGGGATGGAAATCCGCCACGCCGCGATAGCCGGCATCCACCAACTCATTGAAAACAAGGAACAATCGATAGGGATCGATGGAGCCGGCGTCGAGGTCGTCGTCACCATATTTGCTGTCGTTGAAATGGAATCCGCCGAGCTTTCCGAACTGGATCAGCCGCGCCACGATCATTTCGATATTGGTGTTGGGGGCATGATGGCCAAGATCGACGAGACATTGCGCCTTCGGCCCAAGCGTCGAGGCGATGAGATAATTGGTGCCCCAGTCCTGAACCACCGTCGAATAGAAGGCCGGTTCATACATCTTGTGCTCGGAAAACAGCCGCCAGTCGTCTGGCAACGCCTTATAGATTTCGCCCATCGAAGCCAGATAACGCTCGAAGGCGCGCGTGAAATTCTGCTGGCCCGGAAAGTTGGAACCGTCACTGAGCCAGACTGTCAAGGCCTTGGAACCTATGGCTTTTCCGATTTCGATGCACTCGATATTGTGCTCGACGGCCTGTGCCCGCACTGCCGGGTCGACATGGGTCAACGAACCGAATTTATAGGAAAGCTTCTGGTCCGCCGCATCGGCAAACGTATTGGAATTCATGGCGTCGAAGCCGAGACCGAGCGCCTGCGCATGGGCTTTGAGTTTCTTCGGATCAGCCTTGTCCCATGGAATATGCAGGGAAACATTCGGCGTTGCACGGCATAGCTCGTTGATGACCGCGCAATCGTCGAGCTTGTCGAAAATGCCGCGCGGTTCGCCCCTGCCCGGAAAGCGCCCGAACCGTGTGCCGCCCGTGCCGGTGCCCCATGAAGGCACGGCGACGAAATAGGCCGCCACCTTGTCGGTGATCCTGTCGATCTCGATGCCACGGCGCAAAAGCTGTTCGCCAAGTGCCTGATAATCGCTTTTCAAGGCGTCTTCAAAACCGGAATTATGCTCGGCGATGAAATCTGCCGCAATGCGTTGCTCGGACATGGTTCCTCCCAGAATGTCCTGAATTTCATGGACAAAAGGCGCGAAAGCAAGGGCTGTCGCGCCTTTTCCGGATCAGCGCGGAAAGCTCTGCTGGTTTCCGGCGTCCACATTGATGATGTTGCCGGTCGACTTGGCCGAGGCGTCGCTCGCAAGGAAATAGATCGCCTCCGCAATGTCTTCGGGGAAGACATTCAGCTTCAGCATGGAGCGCTTGCGATAATGTTCCTCAAGCTCGGAAACGTCGATTTTGGAAGACGCCGCGCGCTGTTCACGCCATTCGCCGTCCCATATCTTGGAGCCGCGCAGAACCGCATCCGGGTTGACCACATTGACGCGAATGCCCGCATCCGCGCCTTCCAGCGCCAGACAGCGCGCCAGATGGATTTCCGCAGCCTTTGCAGCGCAATAGGCCGAAGCATTGGGGGATGCAGCAAGCCCGTTCTTGGATGCGACGAACACCACATTGCCACCGTTCTTCTGGCGGCGGAACAGGCGGAATGCTTCTCGCGACACAAGGAAATAGCCGGTCGCCAGAATGTCGATGTTGCGGTTCCACATGGAAAGTTCGGTGGTTTCCACCGGCGCGGATGAAGCGATACCGGCATTGGACACCAGAATGTCGATGCCGCCAAGCTCGACACTGGCTTCGACAAAGGCATTGGCTACGCCGTGCTCGTCAGTGACATTCAGTTCGACGCTGCGAACCTGATCAGCACCAAACCGCTTTACGAGATTGTCGTGAGCGGTTTTGAGCGATCCTGCGTCAATATCCGCCAGAACCACGCAAGCGCCCTCGCCCGCCAGCCTTTCGGCGGTCGCAAAACCAATGCCGCCAGCGCCGCCGGTGATGAATGCAACGCGGCCCGCAAGGCTCTTTGGCTTCGGCATACGTTGCAGCTTTGCTTCTTCAAGCAGCCAGTATTCGATATCGAAGGCTTCCTGTTCCGGCAGGCCCTGATATTCCGATACGCCGGATGCACCGCGCATCACATTGATCGCATTGACATAAAACTCACCTGCAATGCGCGCCGTCGCCTTGTCGCGGGCAAAGGACAGCATGCCGACGCCGGGAATGAGGAATATCACCGGATTTGGGTCGCGCATTCTGGGTGAATTGTCATGCCTGCACGCTTCGTAATAGCGCTTGTAATCGGCGCGATAGGCTTCCAGCGCCCCCTCAAGTCCGGCAACCACGGCATCGACATCGGGCTTCGCCGGATCGAAATCGACAACCAGAGGACGGATTTTGGTCCGCAGGAAATGGTCCGGGCAGGAGGTGCCAAGTGCTGCGAGCGGATGCAGATTATTCGAGTTCACGAATTCCAGCACCGCATCCTGATCGTCAAAATGGCCGAGCTTGCGCTCGTCCTTGCCGATCAGCCCGCGAATTTCCGGCATCAGCCGCGCGGCGATGGCGCGGCGCTCGGAAGCGGCCAGGCTTTGCGCGGCAGCGCCACCGAAAACAGCCTTGCCTGCCGTCTTTCGGTCCAGCCATTCGATGGCCTTGTTGATGATGGCGAGCGTGGTTTCGTAGCAGGTGCGGGCATCGTCGGCCCAGGTGAAAAGCCCATGGCTTTCAAGGACAACACCCTTGGCGTTTGGGTTTGCCTTCACGAAGGCTTCAAGATCGAGGCCGAGCTGAAAACCGGGGCGGCGCCATGGCAGCCAGCCGATTTCGTCACCGAAAATCTCGGCCGTCAGTTCACGGGAGTTTTTGGAGGCTGCGATGGCGATGATCGCATCGGGATGCATGTGGTCCACATGCTTGAAAGGCACGAAACCATGCAGCGGCGTGTCGATGGAAGCGGCGCGCGGGTTGAGATTGAACGTGCAGTGCGGCAGGAAGCCGACCATGCGGTCCTCGTCCTCGACGCCTTTATAGATGCCTTTCAAAGCGTTGAGCTTGTCCTGATAGAGCGTGGCGAAACCGTCGAGCTTGATCGTGCCGACATCGCCGCCCGAGCCCTTGACCCAGAGAACCTGCACCTTCCCGCCGGTGAGCGGATCGGTTTCCTCGACCTTGGCGGAGGTGTTCCCGCCGCCGTAATTGGTGATGCGCTTGTCGGAACCGAGCAGATTGGAGCGATAGAGCAGCTTGCCCGGCTCATCCATCGTTGCCGCCCTGGCGTCATCCCACCGGTTTTCGAGAAGCCTGCTCTGGGCCACCATGTCATCCTCCCAATGCTGTTATGGTGGATCGCAATCCGCATGTCCGGGCCATGTGCCCGTCCGATGCGCCAGCGATCATGTTAGCGGCAGATATGACGTATGAAAGGAATTGCTGTCAATCACAAACAATCATCTTCAATCATTAATGTGATTATTGTGCGCTGTTGTGATTGTTTGTGATTGACATGCGCAGGCTTTTTGCCTGATACAAGAAAAAGGAGGAGCCATGCACGAAAGAGAGCGCCACCGCATCATCCTGAGCGCAGTTCAGGAAAAGCCGGTGATCACCATTCAGGATCTGGTGGAACTGACGGAAGCGTCGGAAGCGACCCTTCGCCGGGATATCGCGTCGCTCCATATGCAGGGCCGCATCAAGCGCGTGCGCGGCGGGGCCGAGGCAATCCATCCGCCGCAGTTCGCCAGCCTGACCGGACGTCCCTTCAAGGTTTCGGAATCGGAAAATGCGGATCGCAAGCGCGCCATCGCCCGCGAGGCCGTGGCGCTTTGCGAGGAAGGCGACAGCATCATCATCAATGGCGGGTCCACGACTTTCCAGATGGTGCATTATCTTGCCCCGCGCCGCTTGCAGGTGCTGACCAATTCCTTTGCCATCGCGGAGCATCTTCTGCGTCAGTCGAAGAGCACGGTGATCGTGCCCGGCGGCGCGATCTATCGCGACCAGAGCCTTATCCTGTCGCCGTTTGACAACGACGTCATCCGCAATTTCTACGGACGGCGCATGTTCATGGGCTGTCAGGGCATCAGCCCGCTCGGGGTGATGGAGTCCGATGCGCTGATCATCCAGAGCGAACAGAAGCTGATGGGCCAGGCGGACGAACTTGTCCTGATGGTCGATTCGACGAAATTCACGCGCCGTTCCAGCCTCATCCTTTGCCCTCTCGACCGGGTCAGCACGCTGATTACCGATGACGGCATTTCGGAGGAAGCGCGGCGCATGGTGGAAAATGCGGGCATCCGGCTCATCGTGGCGCAGGTTTCCGCAAATGCAGGCAGGGGTGACGAAGGCGGAGGTTCCGCCGAGGTAGCCTGAGCCGGACCTGACCTACACTCCGGTTCCGAACCGGACGAAGCGAAACATATGTCTTTATACTGGGAGGAATGAGACATGAAACTTTTCAAGAAACTTGTACTGGGTACAGCGCTGGCCGTGGCCTTCATGGCTACCCACGCGCAGGCCGCCGACATGAAGATCGCGCTTGTCGCAAAGTCGCTCGGCAACGGCTTCTTTGAAGCTGCCAACAAGGGCGCGCAGGAAGCCGCCAAGGAACTGGCCAAGGGAGGGGATAGCGTAGAGGTCATCTATACCGGCCCGACCACGACGACGGCGGAAGGCCAGATCGAGGTCATCAATTCCCTGATCGCGCAGGGCGTTGACGCCATCGCCATTTCTGCCAACGACCCGGATGCGGTCGTCCCTGCCCTGAAGAAAGCCGCGCAGCGCGGCATCAAGGTCATCTCGTGGGATTCGGGCGTCGCGCCTGAAGGCCGCATCGTTCACCTCAATCCGTCCTCGAACGAACTGATCGGCAAGATGTGCCTCAAGCTCGCCGCCGATCACCTGCCGGATGGCAAGGGCGATTTCGCGATCCTGTCTGCTACCACCACTTCGACCAACCAGAATATCTGGATCGGCGAGATGAAGAAGCAGCTGAAAGACTTTCCCGGCCTCAATCTGGTGACGACTGTTTACGGTGACGATCTGGCCGACAAGAGCTACCGCGAAGCGCAAGGGCTTCTCACCTCGAACCCGAATGTGAAGGTCATCGTGGCGCCGACCACCGTTGGCGTCCTCGCCGCCTCGCAGGCCGTGAAGGATGCGGGCAAGATCGGCGAAGTCTATGTGACGGGCCTTGGCCTTCCCTCCGAAATGGCGGGCGCCATCAAGTCGGGCGCGACCAAGGAATTCGCGATCTGGAACCCGATCGACCTCGGCTATTCGGCAACCCAGATTGCCTATCACCTCGTCAAGGGCGATGCCGATGGCAAGCCGGGTTCGGAAATCGAAGCCGGGCGCATGGGCAAGATCAAGATCGGCGATAACGGTGAAGCGGCAATGAGCGATCCGTTCGTCTATGACGCGTCGAACATCGACGAGTTCTCCAAGGTCTTCTGATCGGAAAAGCGCATCCCGAAAGGTGGAAAACGGTTTTCGGAAAAGATGCGCGCACAAAAGAGGCATTGGGTGTCGCACCCAATGCCGCCTGTCGCTTTCCAAACCCGATTTTAGGTATCTGCGATGAATGCAGCCTTTCTATCCAACGGGCAATCCGGGGGCCAATCCGGCGGCCAATCCGTCGGAGAGCCGGCGCTTGCCGCCACGGACCAGCCCATTCTGGAAATGCGCGGCATCGCCAAGACCTTTCCGGGTGTGCGAGCGCTTGATGACGTGAACATCGCGCTTTATCCCGGCAAGGTGACGGCGCTGATCGGCGAGAACGGCGCGGGAAAATCCACGCTCGTGAAAATCCTCACCGGTATCTACCAGCCCGACGAAGGCGAAATCCTTATCGACGGCAAGCCGGTGCACTTCGCGACGGCGCAGGATGCAACCGATCACGGCGTTACGGCCATTCATCAGGAAACCGTGCTTTTCGACGAATTGTCGGTGGGTGAAAACATCTATCTCGGCCATGCGCCGCGCACGAGGTTGGGCTTTGTCAACTGGAAGGCCGTTTATGCGCGCTCACAGGCGCTGCTGTCGTCGCTGGAAACGACGGTCGATGCGCGTATCAAGCTGAAGGAACTGTCCATCGCGCAGCGCCATCTGGTCGCCATTGCCCGTGCGCTGTCGGTGGATTCACGCATCGTCATCATGGATGAGCCCACCGCTGCGCTTTCGCGCAAGGAAGTGGACGATCTGTTCCGCATCGTGGCGCGGCTGAAGGCGCAGGGAAAGGCCATCCTGTTCATCAGCCACAAGTTCGATGAAGTTTATGAAATCGCCGACAATTATGCCGTTTTCCGCGACGGTCACGCTGTCGGACACGGCGCACTGGCCGATACGCGGCAGAATGATATCGTGCGCATGATGGTCGGGCGCTCCGTCGAGCAGGCTTTTCCGAAGCAGGATGTCGCCATCGGCAAGCCCGTGCTGAAGGTTGAAAACTATTCGCATCCGACCGAATTTCGCGGCATTTCGTTTGAGCTGCGCAAGGGTGAAATCCTCGGTATTTATGGCCTTGTCGGTGCTGGGCGTTCGGAGTTCGCGCAGTCGCTCTTCGGCATCACCAGGCCTTCGAGCGGCCGTGTCGTGCTGGAAGACCGCGAGATCAGCATCCGCCGCCCCGGCGATGCGGTGGCGCATGGGATCGTCTATGTGCCGGAAGAGCGCGGACGCCACGGCGCCGTGCTGCAATTGCCGATCTTCCAGAATGTGTCGCTGCCCTCGCTTGCCCGCACGTCACGCAACGGCTTTCTGCGCATGGCGGAAGAACTGGCGCTGGCGCGCAAATATGCCGAGCGTTTCGACCTGCGCGCCGCCGCACTTTCGGTCCCTGTCGGAACCCTATCCGGCGGCAACCAGCAGAAGGTCGTCATCGGCAAGTGGCTTGCCACCAGCCCGAAGGTCATCATTCTCGACGAGCCGACCAAGGGCATCGACATCGGCTCCAAGGCCGCGGTCCACGCCTTCATCAGCGAACTGGCGGCAGAAGGCTTGAGCATCATCATGATCTCGTCGGAACTGCCGGAAATCATCGGCATGTCGGACCGGGTGATGGTGATGCGCGAAGGGCTGATGGAAGGCATGTTCGAGCGCGCCAGTCTCGACGCGGAAGTGCTGGTGCGCGCCGCCACCGGAAACACGGAGTAGACGATGAAACAGTTGCTCAAGCAGCGCGAACTCCTGCTCCTCGTTATCATCGCGCTTATGGTGGGGCTGTTCGCAAGCCGCGCGCCGGGCTTCGCCAGCGCCGGAAATCTGGCGAATATTTTCAACGATACGTCGATCCTGATCATCATCGCGCTCGGGCAGATGGCGGTGATCCTGACAAAATCCATCGATCTGTCGGTCGCCGCCAATCTCGCCTTTACCGGCATGGCGGTCGCGATGCTGAACGCGACCTATCCCGGCCTGCCGCTGGTGCTTCTCATCGTGCTGGCCGTTGGCATCGGTGCGGTTCTGGGTGCGATCAACGGCATTCTCGTCTGGAAGCTCAACATTCCGGCCATTGTCGTCACACTGGGTACGCTTACCATCTATCGCGGGATGGCCTTCGTGCTCTCCGGCGGCGCGTGGGTCAATGCGCACCAGATGACGGCGCCGTTTCTCAACACGCCACGCACGGTGGTTTTCGGCCTGCCGCTGCTTGGCTGGACGGCGATCCTGATCGTCGCGCTGATCTATGTGCTGTTGACGCGGACCTTCTTCGGGCGCGCGCTTTATGCCTCGGGCGGCAACCCGACCGCCGCCGTCTATACCGGCATCGATGTGGGGCGCACGCGCTTCTTCGCCTTTGTGCTGTCGGGCGCGCTTGCCGGGCTTTGCGGCTATCTCTGGGTGTCGCGCTATGCCGTCGCCTATGTGGATGTTGCAGCCGGGTTCGAACTCGACAGCGTCGCGGCCTGCGTCATCGGCGGCATCTCGACGCTTGGCGGGATCGGTACGGTTGCCGGTGCGGTGCTGGGCGCGCTTTTCCTCGGCGTCATCAAGAACGCCCTGCCGGTCATCGACATATCGCCCTTCTGGCAGATGGCGATCTCCGGTTCCGTCATCATTCTGGCCGTGATCTTCAATGCGCGGCAGGAAAAGCGGCGCGGACGCATCATCCTGCGCGACAAGGCCGCAAAGACTTATGAGGAGGCTGCGGCATGAATAACGAACAGCGCCGTCACATTCCCGACCGGCTCGGAACGCCTTTCTCGCGCATCTTCGCAAGCTGGGAAATGCTTCTGCTTGGCGTGGCGATTGCGATCTTCATCGCCAATTCCTTCGCCTCGCCCTTATTTCCTCAATGCCTGGAACCTGTCGGACGCCACGTTCAACTTTACCGAAAAGGCATTGATCGCCTTCGCGATGACGCTTCTGATCATTTCCGGTGAGATCGACCTTTCGGTCGCCGCCATCATCGCGCTTGCCTCCACGGCCATGGGCGCGGCGGCGCAGGCTGGCGTCGGCACTCCCGGCCTCGTCCTGATCGGCATCGGCACGGGTCTTGTCTGCGGCGCGATCAATGGCGGGCTGGTTGCAGGGCTGAAACTGCCCTCTATCGTGGTCACCATCGGCACGATGAGCCTGTTTCGCGGCATTTCCTATATCGTGCTCGGCGATCAGGCCTTTGGCGGCTATCCGGAAAGTTTTGCCTATTTCGGACAGGGCTATGTGTTCTGGGTGATCTCGTTCGAATTCGCGCTGTTTGTGCTCTTTGCCCTGCTGTTTGGCGTGCTCCTGCACCGGACCAGTTTCGGGCGCCGCATCTATGCCATCGGCAACAATGAATTTGCGTCGCGCTTTTCCGGCATTCCGGTCGAGAAAACCAAGTTTGTGCTTTTCCTCATGACCGGGGTGATGAGCGGCATTGCTGCGGTCTGCCTTACCTCGCGCCTCGGCTCCACGCGCCCGTCCATCGCGCAGGGCTGGGAACTGGAAATCGTCACCATGGTGGTGCTTGGCGGCGTGTCGATCCTCGGCGGCTCGGGCACGATCGTCGGCGTGGTGATCGCCGCTTTCGTGATGGGCCTCGTGACCTTCGGCCTTGGTCTTCTCAATGTGCCGGGCATCGTCATGTCGATCTTCATCGGCCTGCTTCTGATCGTCACCATTTCACTGCCCATCCTTGTCAGGCAGCTCAGGGCGAGGCGCGCTGCATGACCAGTGAACGCTATGCATTTCGCATGAAGCTGAACCCCGGCATGGAAGCGGAATATCGCCGCCGCCATGACGCGATATGGCCGGAACTGGTGGAACTCTTGCACAAGGCTGGCGTGTCGGACTATGCCATCTATTTCGATGAGGAGAGCAGTGCCCTCTTCGGCGTGCTGACGCGCAGTGCCAATCACGGCATGGCCGCCCTGCCCGATCATCCGGTGATGAAAAAGTGGTGGGCGCATATGGCCGACATCATGGCGACCAATCCGGACAATTCGCCGGTTTCGGTGGACCTCAAGCCTGTCTTTCATATGCCATGAAGCGCCCATGAAACACATTGCCATTCTGGATATAGGCAAGACAAACGCCAAGGTCGTTGTGCTGGATGCGGCGAGCGGCGAAGAGATTGCGGCCAGCCGCATGCCCAATATTGTGCTGCGCGATGGTCCCTATCCGCATTATGACATTGACGGGCTGTGGCGCTTTTTCTTGAAAAGTCTTGCAGCTTTTGCCCGAGATCCGGGCTTCGACGCCATTTCAATCACGACGCACGGCGCATCAGCCGCCCTTGTCGCGGCGGACGGCACTCTGGCGATGCCTGTCCTCGATTATGAACTCGACTATCCGGCAGAAATCCGTGCCGCCTATGCCGCCATCAAACCCGATTTCAAGGATACGTTTTCCCCGTCGCTTTCGCTCGGCCTCAACCTTGGTGCGCAGCTTCATTTTCTGAAGACCACGTTTCCAGACGATTTTGCGCAGGTGCATTTCATATTCACCTATCCCCAATATTGGGCGTGGCGCCTGACCGGCATAGCGGCCACGGAAGTGACGTCGCTCGGGTGCCACACCGATCTATGGCTGCCGAAGGAATCCGCCTTCTCGCCCCTCGTTGACCGGCTGGACATTCGCGAGAAATTTCCGCCGCTTCGCTCTGCCTTCGATGCGCTCGGCAATGTGCTTCCTGAAATTGCCGAGGAAATCGGCCTGAGCCGGTCTGTGCCGGTTCATTGCGGCATTCACGATTCTAACGCCTCGCTGCTGGCGCATCTGATGGATCGCGATGGTTCGTTTTCGGTGGTTTCGACCGGGACATGGGTCGTCAGCTTTGCCGTTGGCGGCAATCTCGACGGGCTGGACCCGGCGCGAGACACTCTGGCCAATGTCGATGCCTATGGAAGAGCGGTGCCTTCTGCGCGTTACATGGGCGGGCGCGAGTTCGACCTCATGACCGAGGGATTGTCCGTGCCTCCGGCCGCCGAATTGCCTGATATTGTGGCGCGGGTGCTGGAGCGGCGGATCATGGCGCAGCCTTCGGCCGTTCCCGGCTGCGGCCCCTACCCGCATTCCAGCCTTCGCTGGATCAACGCGGAGACGACCAGCGATGCGGAGCGCCATGTTGCCGCCTGCATCTATGCCGCGCTGATGACGGAAACTTGTCTTCGGCTGCTGGGTGCCGATGGCCCGGTCATTGTCGAAGGCCCGTTTGCTGGAAACGTGACCTATCTTGAAGCCCTCGCGAACTTTACGGGCCGCGATGTTGAAGCGGTCACGGGATCGACCGGCACCGCGCTTGGCGCCGGATTGCTTGCAGGCGCAACCGTTCCCGAAAAACATGGCAGGATATTCAAGCCACGCAACGACGCCTATGCCGCCTACCGAAGGCAGTGGCTGGCGAATACAGTATAGCTGAATAAGCCGGAAGCCGGATTGGCTTCCGGGCCTGATCGTCAGTCCAGCGCCTTCTGCCGCGTTTCCACATCGATGAAGAAGGCGATGATGCCGGCCAGCGCCAGAAGCCCCGCAAACAGTGCTACTGCCACATAGAAACTCTGGCTGATGACGAGCGCCAGCGCGGACGGTGCAAGCAGGCCGCCAAGGCGAGCCATCGCGCCTGCCGCTCCCATTCCGCTTGCGCGCAATCCGGTCGGGTAAAGCTCCGGCGTGAAGGCATAGAGCGCGCCCCATGTGCCAAGCAGCGCAAAGCTCATGATGAGAATGGACGCACCCACGACTGCGGAACTGTTGGCGACGGTAAAGAGCGCGCAGGCGGCAGCGCTGATGAACAGGAAGGCAATCAGCGTCTTCTTGCGTCCCCACGCCTCGACGCCATAGGCGGCAAGCGCGTAGCCCGGCAATTGCGCCAGTGCAACCACGACAAGGAAGCCGTAACCGCGGACAAAGCCGAAGCCGTCACCGGCGAGCTTTGCCGGTATCCAGGTGAAAATGCCGTAATAGGAAACCGAAACGAGAAACCAGATCGCCAGTGTCGTCAGCGTGCGCTGGCGCAGATTGGGCGAGAGCAGCTTTTCATTCGTGACCATGAGCGGCGCTTCGAGGCGGGCTTTCGGCGGCAGTTCTGGCTTGCCGTTGCGGCGAAGCACGCGGTTCATGACTGATTTCGCTTCTTCCGGGCGTTCCGACTTGAGAAGATGCATCGGGGATTCCGGCACCCAGAGGCGCAGCCAGATGCCGATAAGAGCGGGGGCTGCCGTGACGATGAAGATATAGCGCCATGCATCCTCGACGCCCGCGAGACTTGTCGCCCAGGCCGCAAGCGCAATGATAACCGTGCCGACCGCCCAGAAGCCTTCCAGCATCACGAGCCAGCGGCCACGGTTCCTCGCGGGCAGGAATTCCGCCATCATCGCGTAATCGACCGGCAAGGTTCCACCCACTGCCACACCCGTCATGAAGCGCAGGGCAAGCAGAATGCCGAAATTTGGCGCAAATGCCGAAAGCAACCCGAACACGGCATCGCAGGCGACGGTAATCAGAAGCACGCGGCGACGACCGTATTTGTCCGCCAGCCTGCCGAATGCGGCAGCACCGATCAGCATGCCGAGGAAAAACAGCGTGCCGGTCTGCAAGGCCTGCGGGATGGTGAGCCCGAATGTCCGCGCGATGGATGCGCCGGTAAAGCCGACCGCCAGCACCTGCATGGCGTCGGCGGCCCAGACCAGACCGAACACGCCCAGAAGACCGCGTTGAAATGCGCCCGTACCTGCCTGATCGAGCGTCTGTTCAATGGTAACTTTCATGCCGCGATGTGTCCCCTGCTACCGGCTGAAGATATGTTGCCTTTTACAGCGCTGACAGCGGGGTGCTGTCAATCGCCCTTTTCAGATATTGCCCGATCTTTTGCCTGCAAATATTCCCAGAAGCTTTCTGCATGGGCCGGAAGTGCTGCATCATGACGATAGATGCGGATTTCGACAGTGACGTCCCAGTAGGGATCGGCAGAAGCCGGTACGAGCTCGCCTCGCCGCAATTCGTCGTAGATGAGGCTCTCCGGCAGCCATGCGGTGCCCCAGTCGGCAACCGCCATGGCCTTGAGACCGATCGACATGGTGTTCTCGTGGACTACCTGACGCTCGAACGCGTTGCCGGATGCAAATTTCTGCGACAGTACGGCCCCGAAGAAGGAAAAGTCGCCATAGCTCAGATATGGCAGCGCTTCTCCGCTGGCAATGGCGTGGTCGAGCGTCGGCCCTGCCGGCGAAGGGCGCGAGACCGGCAACAGCCGTTCCGTGCCAAGCACGATATAGGGAAATTGCGTGCGGTCGATGAGGATCGGCACCGAACTGTGCGCATAGGTCAGGAAGAAATGTACCTCCCCTTCCGTCAGCGTCGCTATGTTGTCCTCGAAGCCGCCGCGATCCGGACTGAGCATTGAGCGTATGCCGCCAATGTCATTCTCGATCTGCTTCAGCCAGTGGGGGAAGAAGGTGACCGTCAGCGTGTGCAGCGCTGAAAATGTGAGGACGGGGTTTTGAACCTCGCGGCTCGGCTGCAGCGCCTTGCGCGTGTTGTAGAACTGGCGAACGGTTTCCTGCGCGACAGGCAGGAAGGTCCGTCCCTCGCGGGTAAGTTCGGCCGGAAACGTCGCCCGGTTGACCAGTGTAACGCCCAGCCAGAGTTCAAGCTGCTTGATGCGGCGGGAAAACGCGGATTGCGTCACATGACGGGTATCTGCCGCGCGCGAGAAACTCGACGTTGCCGCCAGCGCGATGAAGTCTTCCAGCCATTTCAGTTCCATGGGGCGGGCCTTCTCAAGGGGAGGTGATGCGTATGATCATAATTAGCGCTTATTTTCTTCTACACTAATTGCAAATGAAAACGTCATCGGCTCACCATGCCGAAACCCGATTTCGCAGATGTTCTCATGAAATATATATGTAAATAGATTTGAAATTTTTAGGCGATTATTCAATTCAAATGCAGGTGATCTGTCATAGTGGGAATTGAATATAGGTAGTGTAAAAATTGAAATACCAGTCAAATATATAGGTGTTGCGGCAAGTGATGCCGAATGTATATATCACCACGTGATCCGAGAAACGATTTTTCCACCGTGGAAGGATGATAATGCGTTTATATATTTATAGTTTGTGTTTCTTGTCTTCTTTCTCTCTGTTCGTTCCTTTGTCCGCTCATGCGGATGCCAATAACACCCCCGGCGTGAAGAGTGAAAAACTGCTGGAGTCCGAACAATCGTGGGATGGGACGGTTTACAAGTCCTATCCGGAAGGTACGCCTCAGCTCTCTGTTTTGAAAATTACCATTTCACCTTTCACACGTCTGGCGTGGCATGAACATCCGGCCCCGAATGTTGGCTACGTCTTGGAGGGGGTTCTAACCGTGGAGAAAAAATCCACCGGTGAAAAACGCACCTTGAAGGCGGGAGAGGTGCTGCCGGAAACGGTTGATATTGCTCACCGGGGTTATACCGGCAAGGAGGGAGCCACGATTCTGGTCTTCTACGCTGGCAAGAAAGGGCTCCCCCTCTCCCGCCCCGCGCAATGATTTGAAAGGCTGCGGGCCGCGCCGATGCCTGAAGTATGAGAGGCGATCTTCCGTCTCTCATACTGCCGTTCTCGTTTGTTTCCCCACCTCTGCCCCTTATGCAATTTCTGCATAGTTATTGCAAAACATAGCATTGGCGGCTCCAAAAGTTTTTTCCTACCGTCCCGACCAATCAATCACACAGATGTCCGAGGACGTGTTTTGGCCAGGGTAATTTATTTGAACGGCGCTTTCGTCGCTGAGAATGAAGCGAAAGTGTCGGTGTTCGATCGCGGCTTTCTTTTTGGTGACGGGATTTACGAAGTCAGCGCTGTCATCGATGGCCGTCTTGTCGATAACGAACTTCACCTGGCTCGTCTGGAGCGTTCCGTCAAGGAACTCGGAATACCATTGCCTGCCTCGCTGGATGCGATCCGCGCCGCGCAGATCGAACTCATCGTCCGCAACAAGATGCACGAAGGAGTCGTCTATATGCAGGTGACGCGCGGCGAAGCCGAACGCGATTTCGTCTATACGGATGACATCAAGCCCAATTTCGTCATGTTCACGCAGGCGAAGAACCTCGCCAATGCGCCATCGGTCCAGAACGGCGTGCGTGTGGACGTTGCGCCGGATACGCGCTGGGCGCGCCGCGACATCAAGACCGTCATGCTTCTGGCGCAGGTGCTGGCGAAGAAACAGGCCAAGAGCAAGGGTTTCCACGAGGTCTGGCTGGTCGAAGACGGCTTCGTCACCGAAGGCGGCTCCTCGACGGCATTCATCATCACGGCTGACAATGTGCTGGTAACGCGGCCCAACTCGCATGCCATCCTGCCCGGCTGCACGCGCCGCGCCGTCATCAAGATCGCGGAAGAACAGAACCTTCGCATCGAGGAGCGCCTGTTCACGGTCGATGAGGCAAAGGCCGCCAAGGAAGCATTCCTCACGAGCGCATCGAGCTTCGTGACGCCGATCATCGGCATTCAGGATCACACAGTCTCTGACGGCAAGCCCGGGCCACTCACCCGCCGTCTGCAGGAGATCTACATGGACATGGCTCGCACGGGAGCGGAGCCGGTATTTCAACCTTAACCTCAAAAAATGAAAGCAAGAGGGGAAAATGACAATAAAAAGACTACTGAAACAGACAGCCTATGGTGCACTTTTTGCCAGCGCGGCAGCGCTGGCAGGTGCGGGAACCGCATCGGCAGCCACCGAAGGTTACGGCGACTGCCCGCTGACCGGTGAAAAGGGTTCGGCCAAGATCAATCCGGCGGTCGACGGACAGTTCACCGTCATCATCAACCTGCCCGCCCTTGGCCAGTTCAACGGCGATACGCCCGATACCATCAAGGACGGCTATGAATTCTGCATGGCCGTCAACATCGCGCATCGTCTGGGCCTCGACAAGGTAAAGCTCGTCAACGCCTCATTCGATTCCATTGTGGCCGGACAGAACAAGGATTACGACATCGCGCTCGCGCTGATCTCGGTCACCGAACCGCGCAAGAAGGTCGTGGATTTCTCGGTTCCTTACATGAGTTCCGCTTACGGTGTCGCCGCGCGCGCCGACAAGCCGGTGACGGAAGCCGACATGAAGACCGGGAAGATCGGAACGCAGGCCGGTACGACGCTGGTTCAGTTCGCACAGGACACGCTGAAGGTCGCAAGCCTCGACGTGTTCGACGATACGGCGTCGATGTTCACCGCCCTTGCCGCAGGCAAGGTCGATGCCGTGATGACCGATCTTTCGATCATTCTCGGACAGGTGCACAATTCCAACGGAAAGCTGGCGGTTGTCGGCAAGTATGAGTCCGGCGGCCAGACCGCAGGCATCTACCCGAAGGGTTCGGAAAACAAGAAGGTCATCGATCAGCTGATCGAGGACATGGAAAAGGACGGCACGCTGAAGAAGCTCGAAGCCGCCTACCTGCTTCCGTCCTGGGGTACGTCGCCTTCCGACGTTCCGCTCTGGAAGCCTTGATCTGACGGTTCCCGGGTCGCAGCCGCAACGTCGGTTGCGGCCCGGACCGACTGTTCCCCATACTGTTTCAGCGAGAATAAATCATGTCTTATCCGGCACCGGATGCAGGCGCGGAACGCGCGCGGCAATGGCGTGTCCGAAACAAGGTTCGCACCCATGGCGGTCGTTCCCTGTTCGCTTTCGTCTTTTCCTTCCTCACCCTTCTGGCTGCGGGCCAGACGGTCTATAGCGTTTCGGCCTATACGATTTCGCAGGGCTGGCCCGAACTGCCCGTCGTCGCGGTCGGCACGGCCTTGCTGCTGGCGCCGCTCGCCGTCCTGTGGTTTGCATGGCGCGCCGTGCAGATTTCGGGCGAATCCGGAAAGAGCACGGACATTTACCGTGGCCGCGAACTCGGTGCAAAGGCATCCGACCTTTCCTGGCAGGTGATTTCCTATGCGGTGGCGGTCCTCATCATCTGCGCCGGCGCGTGGTTCATGATCGTTAATGACGCAGCCGTCAGCCGGACCTTCTTCGACGTCAGCCTGATCGCCAAATCGGCGGGCACGGTGCTGAAGGCCTTCGGCACGAATATCGTCATCTTCTTCGTCTCGGCCATACTCATCCTCGTCTGGGCGCTCGTCATCGCCATTGCGCGCACCCTGCCGGGTAAGGCTGGCAAGCCGATCCGCGTGCTTGCAACGCTTTACAGCGATCTGTTTCGCGGGCTTCCAGCCATCATCACGATCTATCTCATCGGTTTCGGCCTGCCGCTGACCGGCCTGCCGATCCTCAAGGACCTGTCGTCCAACGCCTATGCCATCATCGCGCTGACGCTGACCTACGGCGCCTATACGTCGGAAGTCTATCGCGCAGGCATTGAAAGCGTGCATCCAAGCCAGATCGCGGCGGCGCGTTCGCTCGGCCTCTCCTATGCGCGCACCATGCGCTATGTGGTTGTGCCGCTGGCCGTGCGCGGCATCATTCCGCCGCTGATGAACAATTGCATCAGCCTGCAGAAAGATACCGCACTGGTCGCCATCATCGGCACCATCGATGCCTTCAACCAGTCGAAGATCATCGCGGCGAACTACTTCAACCTGTCGGCTGTCACCACTGTCGCCATCCTGTTCATCGTCATCACCATTCCGCAGGCCCGCTTTGTCGATCGCCTGATCGAACGTGATCGCAGAAAAATGCGCTCGAGCATGTAAGGGGACGGACAATGGCACTCGTAGAAATCGACAAGGCATACAAGCGCTATGGCGCGCTGGAAGTTCTGTCCGGCATCAGCCTCAACATCGAGGAACATCAGGTCGTGTGCCTGATCGGACCTTCCGGCTGCGGCAAGTCCACATTGTTGCGCTGCATCAACCGGCTGGAAACCATCGACGAAGGCGAAATCCGGCTGCACGGCGACCGGGTCACCGGGCCGGGCGTGGACCTCGACATTCTGCGCCGGGAGATCGGCATCGTCTTCCAGGGCTATAATCTGTTTCCGCACATGACGGTGATGGAGAATGTCACGCTGGGACCGACGAAGGTGCTGGGCATGCCGGTGAAGGAAGCCCAGGAAAAAGGTCTGGCGCTGCTCGCACGCATCGGGCTCGATCACAAGGCGAAGGAATATCCGGACCGCCTGTCCGGCGGCCAGCAACAGCGCGTCGCCATCGTGCGCGCCCTGCTGATGGACCCGACGCTGCTGCTGCTTGATGAAATCACCTCGGCGCTCGATCCCGAACTGGTGTCGGAAGTGCTGGACATTGTGCGCGATCTTGCCAAGAAGGGCATGACCATGGTTCTGGCCACGCATGAAATGGGTTTTGCCCGCGAGGTTGCGGACAAGGTCTGTTTCCTGCAAAACGGCAAGGTCTATGAAGAAGGCCCTCCGTCGCAGATTTTCGGCAATCCGCAAGGGGAGCGCACGCAGGCTTTCCTCAAACGCATCATCGAGGCCGGGCGTCTTTGACGCCCTGCCCCTAGAGCATTTCCTGTTTCCTTGAATCATTGGAAATGCTCTATCTATTTGTTTTGTCGGATTATCCTACGCAAAACCGCTTCGCACTTTTGCTGGAAATGCTCTAGCATCAACGGAAAATGACCATGACTGGCAAGGCACGCGACTACGGCATCATTTGCGGCATCATGCAGCCGGGCGAGAATAACGCCATCACCGATGTGCCGGGCGTGCGCGTGGGGCACCGCACCTTGCGCAGCGGCGATATAAACACCGGCGTGACGGCGATCATCCCGCATGACGGCAACCTGTATCGCCGCAAGGTGCTGGCCGCTTGCGATGTCATCAACGGGTTCGGCAAGAGCACCGGTCTCGTGCAGGTCGAGGAACTGGGCACGCTGGAAACGCCGATCCTGCTGACCAACACGTTCGGCGTCGGAACCTGCGCCAATGCATTGATCCGCGAGGCGATTGCGGCCAATCCCGATATTGGCCGTACCACGGCAACCGTCAATCCGGTCGTTCTGGAATGCAATGACGGCCCGCTCAACGATATTCAGGCGATGGCCGTTACGGAAGCTGACGCAAGGGAAGCTCTGAAGTTTGCTGAAACGACTGTTGGCGAAGGCAATGTCGGTGCAGGCACCGGCATGAGCTGTTTCGGCTTCAAGGGCGGCATCGGCACCTCCTCGCGCCAGTTCGAACTGGGCGGCAAGGTGCATCATCTCGGCGTTCTGGCGCTCACCAATTTCGGTCGGGCCGGTGATCTGGTTCTTCCCGATGGACGCAGGCCCTCGCCCAAGGCCGAAGCGCAACCGGAAAAGGGTTCGGTCATTCTGGTGCTTGCGACCGATGTTCCGATGGAACACCGCCAGTTGAAGCGCGTGACGCGCCGCTGCGGCGCAGGGCTGGCGCGTCTCGGCGCCTTCTGGGGCCATGGAAGCGGCGATATCGCCATCGGCTTTTCGACGGCGGTGACATTCGATCACGATGAAGCGCGTGATGTGGTCGAGATCGCCGTGCTCAATGAAAACCGCATCGATACCTTGTTCCGCGCGGCAGTGGAGTCTACGCAGGAAGCCGTTCTCAATTCAATGTGCATGGCCGAACCGATGCGCGGGCGCGCCGCAAACCGCTGCTCGCTTGCCGACTGGCTGGAAAACGACAGAGGCTAGACCTTGGCGGAAGCTGACGGCTTCCACACACAATCCTGATATTTCCTGTGCATTGCCACAATTGACTTCGATCATCCGCTGATGGTCGAAGGCGAAGGATGGCATTATGCCACCCAAACGCGACTCGACGTGGCCCAAGGTATACTCCCACGAGCTTGGGGTGCCTGGGTGCTGCCGTTGCAGATATAAGGGCGTCTTGTTTTCGGTGGGTGAATACCGTCCGAGGACAGCACCGGAATTTCAGGACCCATTTATTGACGATATCGCTTGTTCGCCTGACCGTATTAGGAAGCATCCTGCCAATGCTGGCGGCGTGCGTCACTGTTGGTCCCGATTATCAGACGCCGAATGTGGTGACGCCTGCCGGTTGGAACAGCAGGGCTGACAGCCGTATCCCGCAACTGGGCGACTGGTGGAAAAAGCTGAAGGACCCGGTTCTGGATCAGCTGATAGCGGACGGTATTGCAGGCAGCCCCGATGTCGCGACTGCGAAGGCAAAGGTGCGGCAGGCTCGCGCCAATTACACTTCGGCGGGCGGCGCGCTTTATCCGAAGCTCGATGGCGACGGGAGCTACAAGCGATCTGACACCCCGGCGACATTCGCCACCAATCAGTCGAGCATGGGCTTCAACACCACGTGGGAACTCGATCTTTTCGGCGGCAACAAGCGCGGCGTGGAAGCTGCCTATTACAATGTCGAATCCGCAAATGAACAATTGCGGGCGGCGCTCGTCACGCTGATCGGCGATATCGCCACCAATTATGCCCGGTTGCGCGGTGCGCAGGCCGATATTGCCATTGCGCAGCGCAATGCCGCTTCCCAGCGACAGACCGTTGCACTGACGCGCAGCCAGCTTGAAGCTGGCCAGATTTCTCAGGTCGATCTTCTGAATGCGGAAACGCAGGCCAGCAGGACAGAATCCCAGGTGCCGGGACTGCGGATCAACTATGCCCAGTATCTGAACCAGTTGTCCGTCCTGACCGGGCGGTCTTCATCGTCGCTGGCCAGCGTTCTGGACAAGCCGCGTCCGGTCCCGGCCATTCCGGGCAAGATATCAGCCGGACTTCCGGCCGATCTGTTGCTGAGCCGCCCCGATGTCCGTGCAGCCGAACGCGATTATGCAAGTTCCAATGCCAGCGTCGGCCAGAAGCAGGCCCTGCTCTATCCAAGTGTTTCGCTCACGGGGGCCATCAATACGGGCGGCGCCAATTTCGGCGATCTTGGAAAGCTGTCGACGATCAGCTGGAACTTCGGCCCAAGCCTGACCGTCCCGATCTTCCAGGGCGGGAGATTGAGCGCGGATGTGGATGCCGCGCGCGCTGCGCGCGACCAGTCCTTCATCGCCTATCGCAAGGTCATCCTGACGGCGCTCAGCGAAGTTGAAAATGCCAGCGTATCGCTCAACCAGAACCGTCTGCGCGTTGCGCAACTGCAGAAAATCGTGAGCAACAGCCGGAAGATCAACGAGTTGACGCTGGAGCAGTACAGGGCGGGCACCAAGAGCTTCGTGGATGTGCTGACGGCGCAACGCGATCTTCTCGGCGCGGAAACCGAGCTCAGTCAGGCGCGGACCGAGCTTGTGCTGAATTATGTCGCCTTGCAGAAAGCGCTTGGCGGCGGCTGGAACGGCATCATCGACGTTGCGAAGCCGGAAGTCGTTGACAGCTATACAGGCCCCCGCATCGTCAAAACGACACGGATTCCTCCGCTGACAACCGATAAGAGACCACTATGAAACCCAAGTCGAAACGCCGTTTTCGCTGGCGCCTGTGGCTGGCGGTCCTCATCGCGTTGCTGATCGTCGGCTATTTCGTCGTTCGTGCGCTGACCAAGGAAGAGCCCCTGCCCGCCACGACAGAGATCAGGCGCGGCGAGATTGAAAGCTCGGTTCTTGCCACCGGCACGCTGCGGCCTAAAAATCTGGTCGCAATCGGCGCTCAGGCGACGGGCCGCATTCTTTCCCTGAAAGTGAAACCGGGCCAGCAGATAAAAGCCGGAGAGGTCGTCGCCCTGATCGACTCGACCAACCAGCAGAACGAACTGAACAAGGCCCAGGCGTCACTTCGCCAGAACGAAGCCACCCGTGCCCAGAATCTTGCCGATCTGGAACTGGCCCGGCAGGATCTGGCGCGTAACCAGATGATGATCGGCAAGAATGCCGTAGCGCGCGCCGATTACGACAAGGCGGTCAGCACCGTGAAGGTGAAGGAAGCGCAGGTCGAGAACAGCGAAGCGGCAATCGCTGCCGCGAAGGTCGAGGTGCAGATCGCCGAGACCAATCTCGCTTATACCCGCATAACCGCGCCCATCGATGGAACGATCCTCGCGACCGTGGTTCAGGAAGGCCAGACCCTCAACGCGCAGCAGAGCGCGCCGACAATCGCCATTCTGGGCCAGCTCGACACCATGAGGGTGGAGGCGGATATTTCGGAAGCGGACGTGACGCAGGTTCGCGAGGGGATGCCGCTTTATTTCACCATAGCGGGACAAAATTCGAAGCGTTACGATGCCGAGCTGGAAAAGATCGAACCCGCACCGGATTCCATCGTCAGCGACAAGAGCTTCACGACTACGGCAGTAAGTTCGTCCTCCAGCACTGCCACCGCTTCCGCCATTTATTACAAGGGCATTTTCACGGTTCCCAATCCGGATGGGCTGCTCAGGACCTATATGACCACCGAGGTTCATATCGTGCTCGCACGGGCAAAAGACGCCTTGATCGCGCCCGTAACCGCTCTGCAAGACACGGACGAACCCGGCAAGGCCAAGGTGCGCGTCGTGACCGGCGCTGGCAAGATCGAAGAACGGACCGTCGAAA
Source organism: Brucella intermedia LMG 3301 (assembly GCF_000182645.1). Taxonomy (NCBI): domain Bacteria; kingdom Pseudomonadati; phylum Pseudomonadota; class Alphaproteobacteria; order Hyphomicrobiales; family Brucellaceae; genus Brucella; species Brucella intermedia. The sequence goes on along the minus strand of NZ_ACQA01000002.1, from coordinate 662,923 downwards.
CCGGCATTACCGACAAGGTGAATATAGAAATTCGTTCGGGCCTGAACGAAGGGGACAAGGTCGTGACCGACAATCAGGTCGCGGCCCCCGCCCCGGCTGGTAGCTGACATGGCTGATGCGCCGCTGCTCTCGCTCAAGGGCGTCTCCCGGCATTACCCCTCGGGCGACGACTTCACGACGGTTCTGAACCATGTGAACCTGACCATCGAGCGGGGCGAGATGGTGGCGATCATCGGTGCGTCCGGTTCGGGCAAATCGACGCTGATGAACATTCTCGGCTGCCTGGACCGGCCGTCTGAAGGCGAATATCTGATTTCCGGCCGCGCCACATCGGAACTTGAAGCCGATGAACTGGCGCAGTTGCGGCGTGAGCATTTCGGTTTCATCTTCCAGCGCTATCATCTGCTGGGCGAGCTGGATGCGGTGGGCAATGTCGAAATTCCCGCCATATATGCAGGCCAGAAAAAGGAAGAACGGCGTCAAAAAGCCCGCATGATCCTGCAACGACTCGGGATGGGCGAACGCACGCATCATCGCCCGAGCCAGCTTTCCGGCGGACAGCAGCAGCGCGTTTCCATCGCCCGCGCGCTCATCAACGATGCGGAGGTCATTCTTGCCGACGAACCGACCGGCGCGCTCGACAGCCATAGCGGTGAAGAAGTTCTCGGCATCCTTCAGGAGCTCAACCGTGAAGGGCGCACCATCGTCATCGTGACGCATGACCGGCAGGTCGCCGCCCGTGCGCAGCGCATCATCGAAATTCGCGACGGCGAGATCATTTCGGATACGAGAAACGGTGAAACCGAACGCCCTGCGACGTCCGTGCCGGTTGAACAGGCCCCCGCCAGGCCAAGGCTTTTCGCCGGGATGTGGGATCGCTTCAACGAGGCGTTTTCGATGGCGCTTCGCTCGATGAACGCGCACCGTCTCCGCACCTTTCTGACCATGCTCGGCATTATCATCGGCACGGCATCGGTTGTCTGCGTGGTTGCACTGGGACAGGGGTCGCAGAAGCAGATTCTCGAGCAGATCAGCGATCTGGGCACCAATACGCTCTATATCAGCCCCGGCAAGGGATTTGGCGACCTGAAAGCGGCGCTTATCACCACGCTCAATCTGGCGGATGCGACCGAAATCGCGAAGCTGCCCTACGTTCTGGCGGCAACGCCGTCCAGTTCGACCAGTTCGACGATCCGCGTCGAGGACAAGGAAGTCAGCGTTTCCGTGAGCGGGGTCGGCGCAGATTATTTCGTTACCCGCAACAGCAAGCTGCTCGAAGGCCGCTTTTTCGATCAGCGCAACGTCAACGATCTGGCGCAGGTGGCGGTGGTCGATGAAACCGCCCGGAAGACGCTCTTTCCTCACGAAGCGGGTTCGGTCGTCGGCAAGACTATCCTTCTGAGCAAGGTGCCGGTACGGATCGTCGGCGTGGTCAAGGCCGAGGAACGCGGCATGGGTAGCGCGCAGCGGCTCGAAGTCTATGTCCCTTACACCACCGTGCAGACACGCATGACCGGCTCGCGTTCCCTGCAGATGATCCTTGTGCGCGTCGCTGACACGATGGACCCGTCTGAAGCGGAAAAGCTGATAACGGCATTCCTGACCAAGCGGCATGGCGAAAAGGATTTCTCGATCTTCAACACCGACAGCCTGCAAAAGACGATTCAGGCCACCACTGCGACGCTTGCCCTTCTCGTATCCAGCATCGCCGGCATATCGCTTTTCGTTGGCGGCATCGGGGTGATGAACATCATGCTCGTCGCCGTGTCGGAAAGAATCAACGAGATCGGCGTCCGCATGGCGATCGGCGCACGCCAGAGCGACATCCTGCAGCAATTCCTGATCGAGGCGATTCTGGTCTGCCTGATCGGCGGGGTTCTGGGCGTACTCATCGCCGTCGGTTTCGGCCTGCTGTTCGCGCAGTTCAACTCGATGTTCCAGCTCATCTATTCGCCGGCATCCATCGTGGTTGCGCTTGTCTGCTCCAGCCTGATCGGCATCGGTTTCGGCTTCATTCCGGCCCGAAATGCCTCGAGGCTCGACCCCGTCGTCGCGCTGGCACGGGACTGACGGGTGAGTCTGCCCGCGTCAGCGGCATTTACCTCCGGCGATGCGTGGAATGGCAAAATTAACAGGCCGCCGTCGCTACCTGTAATTGTTCGAATTCGAATAAATCAATATAAGAAACGTCTTTATCAAGCTGTTATTGTTTGGTTTTGTGTTGCAACCGATGGTGATATGCGTTGCGAACTGCCTTCCGGCGGCACGATTTGGCTGCAAGAAATTTCTGTCGTCTGGGCTGTTTCGGAAGGGGGTTGTTAACCTTCATTTTTTATTACTTGGGCTCATTCAGGCGACAGTATCTATGGTTCAGGTATCATGCGTAATTTGAGAGAAAATTTCCCCCCATCGACAGGAAATCGTGCAGAGAACGCTCAGGACCCGAAGCAGCCTCGCGGCCAGACGGGAAGCCACAATCCTGCCAGCGATGATGCCTGGAAAATCCATTTCTCGCTCGGTGAGAATGTTCGCTTTACCCGCACGCCGGAAGTCGAGCTCATGCGTCGCCGGGGCGAGGAACTGCCGAGCATCAATGAGCGGACGCAGGCGCATGCAGCCGACGCGGCGCCAGTGATCAGCGTTGAAAAGGTTGCCGAAGAGCAACCCATGGCTGTTGCCGAGCTTCAGAAAACCGTATCGCAGGGCATGGTTCGTTCGCCGGTGGCGCCCGTTCCCCCTGCAATGCCCGCGGTCCCCGTTGCTGTCGTCACACCGCCTGTAGAAGCCGCCCCGGAAGTGGTTGCTGTTGTAACCGAGCCTGCAACTCCCGAGCAGCCGTCGGCATTCACCTATCTATCCGACTTTGCCTTCTGGGAAGGCTGCGGCGTCGATACTGCGCTTGTGCCTGCGGAGCCTCTCGTTTCGGCTGTTCCGGCTGAACCGCGCAAGCCTTTGCCAACGGTCGAATCCATTCTGGCGCAGTTCCGCATTCGCGAATGGAACAAGCAACCTGAGCCGGTTGCTGCCGCCCCTGTCGAGCCAGTCGCGGAGACGCCGGTCGCCCCTGTTCCGGTCGAAGTGGCCGCGCCGCAGCCCGTTGCTGTGACAGAAGTGGAAGCGCCTGCGCCCCAGCCTGTCGCAGCCGAGCCGGAGATTACGCCGGAAGTCGCCGGCGAAGCCACCGAAGATGAAATCGTGCTGACCGTTCCGGAAGCGGAAGAACATGTCGTCGAGGACGTGGAGATTGCCGAGCCGTTGATTGAAGCGCCTGCGCCTGTTGCAAAAGCCGCGCCTTCGATCGCGCTTTACCAGCCGCAGCCCCTCCCCCGTGCGGAAGCGCCCGTCATGCACGGCGCTTATGAGTTCCCGCCGCGCGACCTGTTGCAGATGCCGCCCGAACAGGACGGAAATGTCATCACGCAGGAAATGCTGGAACGCAGCGCCGGGCTTCTCGAAAGCGTGCTGGAAGATTTCGGCGTGCGTGGAGAGATCATCCATGTCCGCCCCGGCCCTGTCGTGACACTCTATGAGTTTGAACCGGCGCCCGGTGTCAAATCCTCGCGCGTCATCGGTCTGGCGGACGACATTGCCCGCTCCATGTCGGCGCTTTCCGCCCGCGTTGCGGTCGTTCCGGGCCGCAACGTCATCGGTATCGAACTGCCGAACGCCAACCGTGAAACCGTCTACTTGCGCGAAATGATCGACAGCCGCACCTTCGAGGCATCGAACTATCGCCTGCCGCTTTGCCTCGGCAAGGGGATCGGCGGCGAGCCTATCATCGCGGAACTGGCCAAGATGCCCCACCTTCTGGTGGCTGGCACCACCGGTTCGGGCAAGTCGGTTGCCATCAACACGATGATCCTGTCGCTGCTCTACCGCTTCAAGCCGGAAGAATGCCGCCTGATCATGGTTGATCCGAAGATGCTGGAACTGTCCATCTATGACGGCATTCCGCACCTGCTGACGCCGGTTGTTACCGACCCGAAAAAGGCCGTGGTTGCCCTTAAATGGGCCGTGCGCGAGATGGAAGAACGCTATCGCAAGATGGCCCGCCTCGGCGTGCGCAACATCGAGGGCTTCAATGCCCGCGCCGCTTCCGCCAAGGGCAAGGGCGAAACCGTGATGTGCACGGTCCAGTCCGGCTTCGACAAGGAAACGGGTGAAGCTACCTATATTCAGGAAGAACTCGACCTGACGCCAATGCCCTACATCGTGGTCATCATCGACGAGATGGCCGACCTGATGATGGTTGCAGGCAAGGATATCGAAGGCGCTGTCCAGCGTCTTGCCCAGATGGCTCGCGCCGCCGGCATCCACCTCATCATGGCAACGCAGCGCCCGTCGGTCGACGTTATTACCGGTACGATCAAGGCCAACTTCCCGACCCGTATCTCCTTCCAGGTCACCTCGAAGATCGACAGCCGCACCATCCTCGGTGAAATGGGTGCCGAGCAGCTTCTCGGTCAGGGCGACATGCTGCACATGGCAGGCGGCGGACGCATCGTCCGCGTCCATGGTCCGTTCGTTTCCGACGAGGAAGTGGAAAAGGTGGTCAATCACCTGAAGGAACAGGGACGCCCGGATTATCTGGCGACCGTCACGGAAGACGAGGAAGAAGAAGACGCAGCGCAGGAAGCCGCTGTGTTCGACGCAACCGCGATGGGTTCGGAAGATGGCGATGACGTGTATGAGCAGGCCGTCAAGGTGGTGATGCGCGACAAGAAGTGCTCCACCTCCTATATCCAGCGCCGCCTCGGTATCGGCTATAACCGTGCCGCCTCCCTCGTCGAGCGGATGGAAAAGGACGGTCTGGTCGGTCCGGCCAATCATGTTGGAAAGCGCGAGATACTGACCGGCAACCGCGACTGACCAGTGAGGCATGACAAAATGAAGCCGGATCGCGCCCGCGATTCGGCTTTTCTTCATGCTTTGCAATGGGTTGCAGAGTGTTGCGCCGATGCGCTTGTCAAGACATAAAAATTGGTTAATACTTAGTTCATTCGTACATTCTTGATAATCGGTCGAGGCAGCCTCGGAAGCCGTCTCGTGCCCAGAATATAGGGAGAATGATCGATGAAAAGCATTATTATCGGTCCTGCAGCGAGCGATAAGGAACGCACAGTTACGCAGCAGATTCTGCGGCGCATTCATGAACAGATGCCAAAGCCTTCCGAAGACAAGACACAGGTCTGCAACGTATTGCGCCTGTCGAAGGGCGGCTATTCACACCGCAGACGTAAAATCCATAAACTTGCCTGATAACCAAGCGATATACTGAGATTTTTCCCAGCGCCACGCATTCTTCCCGAATGCGGCAGGCGCTGTAATTTTTTGGCCAGGCTGTTCAGTGCGGAAGAGCGAGCGCGCTGTAGAGCTTCGCGTCCTCTGGTTCCCCTGTCATACGCTCCGCCAGAATCCGCCCTGTTGTCGGCCCAAGCGTGAACCCCTGATGCCCGTGCCCGAAATTCAGCCATAATCCCTTGTGTCGCGGGGCTTCCCCAACGACTGGCAGCATTCGCGGCATGCAGGGTCGGCTGCCGAACCATGGCGTATGCTCCACGTGTGCGCCTATGTCGAAAAGCTCGCTTATGGCCTTGATTGATCTGTTCAACTGCTCGTGTCGCGCCACGCTGCCGAGCGGCGTCAGCTCTGCCCCGGTCAGGATACGCAATCCGGCGCGCATGGGTGTCGCGACGGTCGAATTCCTCACATCGAGAACAGGCACCTTCGGTCCCGTACCGGAGAAATGCTGATGGTATCCCCGTTTGATAACCAGTGGAATTTTATAGCCGAAAGTGCGAAGGATTTCCGGGCTCCACGGGCCGAGGGCGAGCACGACGTGGCGCGCAGCATGCGGGCCGTCCGCCGTATCAACCTGCCAGCCGGAACCATCCTGCCGCAAGCTTCGCGCATCACCTTGCACGAAAGTGCCGCCGCGCTTCACGAACAGGTTGGCATAGGACTGGACGAGCGCACCGGGATCGGAACATGACCAGGGATCGGTCCAGTGAATCGCTCCGGCCAGATTTGCCTTCAAGGATGGTTCGGCAGCGCTGACTGCCTTGCCGTCCTCGATGACGCTGGCAACGCCGAATTCCTGCCTTTTCAGCTCCGCGTCACGTGCGGAAAGGTCGAACGATCGGGCAGACCGGTGCATTTCGCGCAGTCCCGTCCGCCTGATAAGGTTTTCAGCGCCTGACGCTTCGATCAGCGGCGCATGATCATCGGCAGCGCGCCGGATCATTCGTGCATAGAACTGCGATGCCGTGCGGTGACGGCCCGCTTCCGAATTATGCCAGTAGCGCCACAACGGGCCGACTTGTCCGGGCATGTCGCGAAGCCGCCATGCGACCTGATTATTAGCGCCGAACGCCGCCCTCAGCAGTTCCAGAGGGGCGCGTGGCAAGGCATAGGGGCTGACGGCCTCTGTCTGAATTATTCCAGCATTGCCATAGCTCGTTTCGGTTCCCGGACCGCTTCGGTCCACAAGAAGCACCGACCAGCCCCTTTCCTGCAAGGCGAGCGCTGTGCCGACACCCACCATACCGGCACCCACAACGATGCAATCCGTCATATTCAGCCACTTCCAGAAATGGTGCGATTCTCTTTCCGCCACTATGGGAAATCCGGCTCGCGGATGACAAGTTCAGCGATCACGTTCTTTTGTGGTTCTGCCCTTTCTCGCCATTGCATTTTTGCTATAGAAGGCCACTTTCTCTATCAGGCTTTGTAGCTGCCGTGATTGAAGGACAGGATGATGCCCTCCCCCAAGAATGAACAACCCGTCCAGAAGTCTTCCTCGCGTTTCTTCATCGGTCTGTTTTCGGTGCTGGGCGCGGTTTTCTTCCTTCTATTCATCGGTCTCGGCATCTGGCAGGTGGAGCGCCTGCAATGGAAGCTCGATCTTATCGAACGGGTCGATGCGCGGGTCCATGCAGAGCCGGTCGCCGCACCCGGACGGGACGACTGGGCCAATGTCAACCAGAAGGATGACGAGTACCGCCGCGTCACGCTGACCGGGACCTATCTGAATGACAAGGAAATACTGGTTCATGCGCTGACCGAACGCGGCGCGGGCTATTGGGTTCTGACCCCGATGCGTTCGCCCGACGGTGCGCTGACTTTCATCAATCGCGGCTTTGTTCCGAGCGACAGGCGCGATCCGTCTTCGCGTCACGAAACGCAGATTGCCGGGGAAACGACCGTAACCGGACTACTGCGCATGCCGGAACCGGACGGGTTTTTCCTGCGTCCGAATGATCCGGCGCGTAACGACTGGAACTCGCGCGATGTCGCAGCCTTTGCGCAGAAATTCAATCTGGGTCAGGTCGCGCCCTATTTCATCGATGCCGACGCAAATTCCGCTGCCGGAGCGCTGCCAATCGGCGGTCTGACGGTCGTGAAATTCCGCAACAGCCATCTTTCCTATGCAATCACATGGTTCGCGCTTGCCGCCATGGTTGCCGGTGCCGCCATCTTTCTCTGGCGGCACGAGCGTAAATCATCAAACATGTAAGGCGTGACCGAGCGCCTTCATGCTGGCTTCGACAAAACCCTCGCTCAATGTCGGATGCGCGTGGATCGTTGCTGCGATGTCTTCCAGCCTTGCGCCCATCTCCACGGCTTGCGCGAAAGAGGATGAAAGCTCGGATATGCCGACTCCGACGGCCTGAATACCAAGGATCAGGTGGTTATCCGCACGTGCGACGACACGGATCATGCCGTCTTCACGCTCGACGGTCATCGCCCGGCCATTGGCCTGGAACGGGAAGACGCCGACCTGAATTTCATGGCCAGCCTTGCGGGCTTCATCCGGCGACAGGCCGACAGTGACGATTTCCGGATCGGTGAAGCAGACGGCAGGGATGCAGCGCTTGTCCCAAACGTGATTGCCGCCGGCAATGATCTCCGCCACCATCTCGCCCTGCGCCATGGCGCGATGCGCAAGCATCGGCTCACCGGTCACGTCGCCGATGGCGTAGACGCCGCGCATGGAGGTGCGGCAGCGCTCGTCAATCCGGATGAAGCGCCCATCCATATCCAGCCGGATTTCGCTCAATCCCCAGCCATCGGTCTGCGGCTTGCGGCCTACCGTAACAAGTATCCTGTCTGCCTCGATGGTTTTCGTGGTTCCATCGGCGGTCAGGACTTCCAGCCCGGCCTCATCCTTTGAAAGTCCCTTGGCCGAAGTGCCGGTCAGGACTTCGACGCCGAGCGCCTTCAGGCGCGCCATGACGGGCCGCGTGAGTTCCGCATCATATTGCGGCAGCACCCGGTCGGTCGCCTCGACCACGGTGACCTTCGCGCCAAGCTTGGCAAAGGCAGTGCCGATCTCAAGCCCGATATAGCCGCCGCCGACGATGGCGAGCTTTTCCGGTATCTTTTCCAGCGACAGCGCCTCGGTGGATGAAATGACCTTTCCGCCGAAAGGCAGTGCCTGAATTTCAACCGGAACCGAGCCGGTCGCGATCACGATGTTTTCGGCGTGGATCGTCTGGCGACCCGTATCGGTTTCAACGAGAACGGTCTTTCCGTCGAGAAAACGCGCCTGTCCGTGGAACATCCGTACACGCGAGCGTTTCAGGAGACCGGCAACGCCGCTGTTGAGACGGTTGACGATGCCGTCTTTCCATTCGAGCGTTCTGGCGAAATCGATGGCCGGGTTCTCGGCGGAAATACCGAGCGCGCCCTTGGATGCAAAGACGGAAAGCCGGTGAAATTCGTCGGCCGCATGGATCAGCGCCTTGGACGGGATGCAGCCCACATTGAGGCAGGTGCCGCCAAGACGCGTCTTCTCCACCAGCACCGTATCGATGCCAAGCTGGCCTGCCCGGATGCCGCAGACATAGCCGCCGGGACCGCCGCCGATGATCAGGAGTTTGCAGGAAATCTCGCTCATTCGATCAGCCTTCTACAAAAATCATCGCAGGCGCTTCCAGAAGGCTTTTCAGCTTCTGCACGAAGACCGCCGCATCCCATCCGTCGATCACGCGGTGATCGAAACTGCATGACAGGTTCATCATCTTGCGTGGCACGAACTGCACCCCGTCCCACATCGGACGCACGGCCATCTTGTTGATGCCCACAATCGCGACTTCAGGACGATTGATGATCGGTGTCGTGGCGATTGCGCCAAGAGGCCCAAGCGACGTGATGGTGATGGTGGAACCGGTCAGTTCCTCCCGCTTGGCGGTGCCGTTGCGGGCGGCATCGGTCACGCGCGACAATTCGGAAGCCGCCGCAAACACGCTCATGCTTTCCGCGTGGCGCACCACCGGCACGATCAGGCCGTTCGGCGTCTGTGTGGCAATGCCGACATGCACGCCGCCGAACTGGCGGATGATGTCCGCTTCGTCATCGAAATGCGCGTTGAGGCCGGGCTGTTCCTTCACGGCTTTCACGATTGCCCGGATGATGAACGGCAACAGGGTCAGGCGCGGACGGCCTTCCTTTTTCTCATTATTGAGACCATTGCGCAGTTCTTCCAACTGCGTGACATCGACCTCTTCGACGATGGTAATATGCGGAATGTGGCGTTTCGCTTCCGCCATGCGTTCGGCAATCTTGCGGCGAAGGCCGATGACCTTGATCTCGTTGACCGAGGTGTCGGTCGCGTAGCCGGATAGTGCGGGAGCCGCGCCGCTTTCCTGCTGGAAATAAAGGTCGAGATCGTCATGGGTGATGCGCCCTGCCGGTCCGGTGCCACGAACCCGGCGCAGATCGACGCCCCCGTCGCGAGCCCGCAGACGGACAGAAGGCGTGGCAAGCGGCTTTTCACCTTCCTGGCGAACCGGCCCCGCGCCGGAGAAAGCACTGCCTGCGGCTTCGCGCTTCGGTGCAGCGGGTTTCGGTGGAACCGGCGTCTGCAACAGAACAGGTGTTTGAGGCGCTTGCGCCGGTTGCGGTTTGGTCGCTTCCGCGGCCGCCGGAACCGGCTTTTCCTCAGCCTTTTCCTCCGGCGAGCCGCCCTCGATCTCCAGACGGACCAGTTCGGACCCCACCGCGATCTTCTCGCCTACCTCGCCATTGATGGCGATAACCTTGCCAGCGCGCGACGAGGGAATTTCCACCGTTGCCTTGTCGGTCATGACGGCTGCGAGAAGATCATCCTCGCGCACGACATCGCCAACCTTCACATGCCATTCGACGAGTTCGGCCTCGGCAACGCCTTCACCAACATCGGGGAGCTTGATCGTAAAATGTGCCATTTGCTTCGCCCCCTCAAGCTTCCATGATCGATGTAAGCGCGCGGCCCACCCGGTCCGGGCCGGGGAAATAGGCCCATTCCTGCGCATGCGGATAAGGCGTATCCCATCCTGTGACGCGGATGATCGGCGCTTCCAGATGGTAGAAGCAATCGCGCTGCACGAGAGCGGCAAGCTCCGCGCCATAGCCGCAGGTCAGCGTTGCCTCATGCACGATCACGCAGCGCCCGGTCTTCTTCACCGAAGCCATGATGGTGTCGGTGTCGAGCGGCAAAAGCGTGCGAAGATCGATCACTTCCGCATCGACGCCGGTTTCCTCCGCGGCAGCAAGCGCCACATGAACCATCGTGCCATAGGCAAGCACGGTCACGTCGCTGCCTTCGCGGCGGATAGCGGCCTTGCCAAGCGGCACGGTGTAATAGCCTTCCGGCACATCGCCGAGATCATGCTTTTTCCACGAGGTCACCGGGCGATCATGATGCCCGTCGAAAGGCCCGTTATAAAGGCGCTTCGGCTCGAACATGATAACCGGGTCTGGGTCTTCGATCGCCGCCAGCAGCAGGCCCTTCGCATCGGCAGGGGTGGATGGCATGACGGTTTTCAGGCCCGACACGTGCGTGAACAGCGCCTCCGGGCTCTGGCTGTGCGTCTGCCCGCCATAGATGCCGCCGCCGGAAGGCATGCGGATCACGATAGGACAGGTGAACTCGCCCGCCGAGCGATAACGCAGGCGCGCCGCTTCCGAAACGATCTGGTCATAGGCTGGGTAAACATAGTCCGCAAACTGCACTTCGATGCACGGGCGAAGGCCGTAAGCCGCCATGCCGATGGCAGTGCCCACGATGCCAAGCTCGCTGATCGGCGCGTCGAAGCAGCGTTCCTTGCCGTATTTCTTCTGGAGGCCAGCCGTACAGCGGAAAACACCGCCGAAATAACCCACATCTTCACCGAACACGACGACATTCTTGTCGCGTTCCATGGCAATGTCGTGGGCGTTCTGGATCGCCTCGATCATGGTCATCTTGCTCATGGATTAAAACCCCGCTTCCTGACGCTGGCGGATAAGATGCGGCGGCGTTTCAGCATAGACATCCTCGAACATGTCGCGCATGGATGGCTTGCGGCCATCATGCAGCGTGCCAATGGCTTCCGCCTCGCGCTGTGCGGCCACCACCAGATCCATCACCTCGGCTTCCGCCTGCTTGTGACGCTCATCCGACCAGACATCGCGCTTGATAAGATGGTTTTTCAGCCGCAGGATCGGATCGCCAAGTGGCCATGCATCGCTTTCGGCCTTGGGACGATAGGCGGACGGATCATCCGAGGTGGAATGCCCGCCAGCGCGATAGGTCACATATTCGATGATGGTTGGCCCGAGATTGCGCCGGGCGCGTTCCACCGCCCATTTTGCAACCGCATGGACGGCCAGATAGTCGTTGCCATCAACACGAAGCGCCGGAATGCCGAAACCGTGGCCGCGTGCGGCGAAAGTGCCGGATCCGCCGCGCGCAATGCCCTGGAAGGTGGAAATGGCCCACTGGTTGTTGACGATATTCATCACCACCGGGGCCTTGTAGGTCGAAGCAAAGACCAGTGCCGCGTGGAAGTCGCTTTCGGCTGTCGAGCCATCGCCGATCCATGCGGCGGCGATCTTCGTATCGTGGCTGATGGCCGACGCCATGGCCCAGCCGACCGCCTGCGTATATTGCGTTGCAAGATTGCCGGAAATGGTGAAGAAGCCGTGCTCCTTCGAGGAATACATCACCGGAAGCTGGCGGCCTTTCAGCGGATCGTGCTCATTGGAGAAAATCTGGTTCATCATGGTGACGAGCGGATAATCGTCGGCGATGAGCAGCCCGGCCTGACGATAGGTCGGGAAATTCATGTCGCCCTTGCGCAGCGCTTTACGGAAAGCGCAGCTTACCGCCTCCTCACCGAGATGCTGCATATAGAACGACGTCTTGCCCTGGCGCTGCGCCATCATCATGCGCGCATCATAGGCGCGCAGGATCATCATGTGGCGAAGGCCCTCTTTCAGTTCGTCGTCGGTAAGCGTTCCCGCCCACGGGCCGACCGCCTCGCCATCACGATTGAGAACGCGGATGATGCTGAAAGCCAGATCGCGCATCGCTTCCGGTTTTTCATCGATCTCCGGCCTGCGAACGCTGCCCGCGCGCGGGATTTTGACATGGGAAAAATCCGGCGCGTCACCCGGTCGCCATTCCGGCTCGGGAACATGCAGGGATAGTACGACATCATCGCTCATGCGGGGAACCCTCGAAACTGGCCTGGCCATTGGCCTCGCAAATTTACGGAATGTCGAACGGGAAAATCTAAGACTGGTTCCGGAGCCCCGGACCCGCTTTCGGCGCGTGAATATCACGCCGCCGATCTTGCTCCTCCCATGCGACATGGCGCCGATTTCCTCCTTCGGCACCATCCGCATTCAGGGTGGAACGGGTTCAAAAATAAAGCAAGATTATTTTTCGTGCCCCTTGGCACTCTTTCGTGAAACGGGTTCGCTCCTAGCCTGACCAAGGGCGAACTCCATTGGACGAAACAAGCTTAGTTCCGCGATTTAAAAGGAATTTCAACTCGAATGTTTAGCATCCCAATACCGCAACATTATTGCTTTTGATTGACGATAACGTCAGTACTCATTGGTACTATTCCGGCTCGTTCGAGCCGTCCCGCCATCCCTGACGATACCGTGTGAGGCGTTTTGTCCATATGTGCCCGGCACGATTTGCAGCCACCGGACGACGCCGATTCTCCAAAAGAAAAGCCGCACCCGCGAGGGTACGGCTTCAATAGAAACTAAGAAATTTGGGTCTAGCGGATCGCCTTGCCGTTCGCATCGAACCGATGCACCTTGCCGTCATCGGGTGTGATGAAGATCACGTCGTCTTCATTGTAATGATGCTCGCCGAAGAGCCGCACTGTGATCAGGCCTGCTGCTTCAGTTTCAACATAAAGGATCGTATCGGCGCCAAGATGTTCGGCATGGATGACCTTGCCTTTCCATCTGCCGCTATCGCGGCTGACGGAAATATGCTCAGGCCGGATACCGACCGTCTTCGCCCCGGCGTCGCCGATGCGGGTGCCGTCAACGAAATTCATCTGCGGCGAACCGATAAAGCCCGCGACAAAGAGATTATCGGGCTTGTTATAGAGCTCCATCGGCGAGCCAACCTGCTCGATGCGACCGGCATTGAGAACGACGATGCGGTCCGCCAGCGTCATGGCCTCGACCTGATCGTGCGTGACATAGATCATCGTCGCCTTCAGTTCGCGGTGCAGCTTGGCAATCTCAAGCCGGGTCTGGACGCGAAGTGCCGCATCGAGGTTCGACAGCGGTTCGTCGAACAGGAACAGTTCCGGTTCGCGCACCAGTGCGCGACCGATGGCGACACGCTGGCGCTGGCCGCCCGACATTTCCGCCGGGCGCCGTTCCAGATATGGGTCGAGCGACAACATGGCGGAAGCCTTCGAAACGCGCGTTTCGATTTCGGCTTTCGGCGTGCCTGCCTGCTTGAGGCCAAGTCCCATATTGTCCTTGACCGACAGGTGCGGGTAAAGCGCATAGGACTGGAACACCATCGCAATGCCGCGCTTGGAGGGCGGCGTCACGGTTACGTCCTCACCATTGATGAGCACCTGCCCGGAGGAAACGTCTTCCAGCCCCGCGATGGAACGCAGCAGCGTTGACTTCCCGCAGCCGGACGGCCCGACGAAGATGATGAATTCCCCGTCCTGCACTTCCAGATTAATGTCCTTCAGGACTTCCTGCGCACCGTAGCGCTTGTGTACCGATTTGAGTAGCAGCGATCCCACGTATCAAATTCCCTTACAATTTGACCGGCTTGCCGGTGCGCACACTTTCATCCGCAGCAAGGCAGATGCGCAGCGATTGCAGCGCGTCATCCATATGGCGGTTGAGATCGATATCCTCGCGAATGGCCTTCAGCATGTAGGCCTGCTCGCGTTCACACAATTCCTGATGCCCCGGCTCGTCTGCCATGGAGAGGTCCGTATCCGGTTTCAGGAACTTGCCATCGGCTCCACGCTCGGCGCGGTGAACGCGGATGGTCGAGGTCTTGGTATGCGCGTCCACATCGTCGGATTTCGTCACGGCCTCGTTCATGACGATCGAGACGCAGCCATTTGGCGAGATGACGTCCTTCACGAAGAAGGCGGTCTCCGACATCATCGGGCCCCAGCCCGCCTCGTACCAGCCCACCGTGCCGTCATCGAACAGCACCTGTAGATGGCCGTAATTATACATGTCCGGCTTGATCTCGTCAGAAAGGCGCAAGCCCATGCCGCGCACTTCCACGGGCTTGGCGTCGGTGATCTGGCACATGACGTCCACATAATGCACACCGCAGTCGACGATGGGCGACGTGGTGTTCATCAGGTTCTTGTGGGTTTCCCAGGTCGCCCCGCTGGACTGCTGGTTGAGGTTCATGCGGAAGACATAAGGTCCGCCAAGCTGGCGCGCCTCGGAGATAAGCCGCATCCACGAAGGATGGTGGCGCAGGATATAGCCGATGACGAGCTTGCGCCCGTTGGCCCGTGCGCAGTCGATCACGCGGCGCGCATCTTCGACCGTCGTTGCAAGCGGCTTTTCCACGAACACATGCGCACCCTGCTCCATCGCAGCGACGGCATAATCCGCATGGCTTTCCGAATAGGTGGCGACGCAGGCGAGATCGGGCTTCAGTTCCTTCAATGCTTCCAGAAAGGAAGGATGAATTTCATAGCCCGCCAGCTCGTCCGGAACCGCAACCTTGGTGCGATTGACGAGGCCGACAATCTCAAAACCGGGATTGCGATGATAGGCGAGCGCATGGCTGCGGCCCATATTGCCGAGACCGGCAGAAAGAACACGAACAGGATTTTGCATTGCAGAACTCATTTTACAGCTCCCGCGGTAATGCCGCGGATCAGCTGCCGCGAGAAGAGAACATAGAGGATGAGGATCGGGAACATCGCCAGTGAAAGGGCCGAAAGAACAGCGTTCCAGTTAGTGACGAACTGACCGATGAAGAGCTGAGAACCGAGCGTTACCGTCTTGGTGGCTTCGCTTGGCGCGAGGATCAGCGGGAACCAGAGGTCATTCCAGATCGGGATCATGGTGAAGACGGCGACGGTCGCCATGGCAGGCCGGATCAGCGGCAGCACCAGCTTGAAGAAGATGGCATATTCCGACATGCCGTCTATTCGTCCGGCATTCTTCAAATCGTCGGACACGGTTCGCATGAATTCCGACAGGATGAAGATCGCCAGCGGCAGGCCCTGCGCGGTATAGACGAGGATAAGCGCCGTCAGCGTATTGACCAGACCGGCCGCCACCATGCCCTGCAGCAGGGCCACCGTGCCGAGCCGGATCGGGATCATGATGCCGATGGCGAGATAAAGGCCCATCAGCGTATTGCCCTTGAAGCGATATTCGGCGAGCGCGAAGGCTGCCATCGCTCCGAACAGGATCACGAAGAAAATGCTGACCACGGTAACGATGGCGCTGTTCTGGAAGTAGGTCAGAAACGAGCCTTGCTTCAGAACCGTCTCATAACCGATGAGACTGAAACTTTCCGGTGTCGGAAACTGCAACGGTGTGCGGAAGATTGCGTTGCGGTCCTTGAAGGAATTGATCAGCGTCAGGGCCACCGGAAACACGGCGATCAGCATGTAGAAGATCAGGGCCGCATGGACGAGCGTGGTGCGAAGGGGCGATGTGCGTGCTTTCGACATGGTCTCGTCCTCAGAACTGATAGCGGCGCATGCGGCGCTGGATGCCGAACAGGTAGAGCGACACGCCTGCCAGAATGATGAGGAACATCACGGCGGCGATGGTCGCGCCCATCGACGGATTACCAAGTTGCAGCTGGAAGCCGAAGAAAGTGCGGTAAAGGAACGTGCCAAGAATATCGGTCGACTTGTCCGGTCCCGCCAGCGCGCCCTGCATCGAATAGATGAGATCGAACGCATTGAAGTTGGCAACGAAGGTCATCACCGAGATCAGGCCGATCGATGGCAGGATCAGTGGCAGCTTGATCTTGAAGAACTGGCTCCAGCCGGTAATGCCGTCGCATTCCGCCGCCTCGATGATTTCATCGGGAATATTGAGCAGCGCCGCGTAGATCAGCATCATCGGAATGCCGACGAACTGCCAGACGGAGACAAGAGACACTGTGACGAGAGCCGTATCGGCCTTGCCGAGCCACGGGCCGAACAGCCATTTAAGCCCGACGAGATCCATCATCCATGGAGCCACGCCCCAGATCGGCGACAGGATCAGTTTCCAGATGAAGCCGACGATAACGAAGGACAACAGCGTCGGAAGAAAGATCGCCGTGCGGTAGAAGGCGGCGAAACGCAGCTTCGGCAGCGACAGCATGGCCGCCAGCAGAATGCCGATCGGGTTTTGAACGAGCATGTGAATGCAGAAGAATATGAAGTTGTTTTTCAGGGCATTCCAGAAATCACGCGACCAGTTCGGATCGCCGAAAAGTGCCTGGAAGTTCGCGAACCCCACGAAAGTGCGCTGTCCGTCGACGACATTGAAGAATGCCTGCCGCAAGGTCTCGATCAGCGGCAGGACCATCACTGCCGTGTAGATCAGGACGCAGGGCAGAAGAAACACAAGTATATGCCAGCGCCTCGGGCGCTTGTGCACAATACCTGTCATGTCGGCAGATTGGCTCATATAGGCATTCGCTCTTCAAGAGCATTTCCAGCAGAGGATGAACCGCTTGCATTCGGAAATGCATAAAACCGATGGCTGGCGTTCTCGCTCACGAGAAAGCGTGCAAACCGGAGAAAGCCGGACCTTCTCCTCCCCGCACGCTCGCGTCATTTTAGACTGACACGGAATGCACCGAATGCAAAACGGCATGTCGATGCGCCAGACGAAAAGATATGGGCGGCGCGCCCCCGCGATCGCCGCCCATAAAGCCCCGCGTTTTTATTTCGCAGGCTTGAACCAGCTATCCAGGCCTTCCTGCAGCTTCTTCGCAGCGTCTTCCGGCGTTACGGTGCCGTTGATGACGTTGGCCGACTGAACCCAGGTTTCATTTTCGAGGTTCGGCGTGCCACGCGACAGAATCTGGTAGGTCGAACGAATGGTCGGCTTGCACTTTTCGCGCCAGGAAACGAATTCCTGCGCGAGTGGATCGCTCATCTTCACCGCGGTCGAGTTCAGGCTGAAGAAGCCCGGCAGCGCGTTGGCGTAGATTTCAGCGAATTCAGGCGAAGCAACCCAGTTCAGGAACACCTTTGCCTGTTCTGCGTGCTTGCTCGAAGCATTGAGGCCGAGGCCGATGTCGTTGTGGTCGGAGATATAGCAGGTGTCGCCTGCATTCTTGACCGGCGGCGGGAACGCGCCCATCTTGAACTGCGCCTGCGTATTGAACAGGCCGATTTCCCACGAGCCAGCCGGATAGATGGCCGCGCGACCGAGGGTGAACAGGTTCTGGCTGTCCGGATAGGTCTGCGCTTCGAAACCGTCGCCCAGATAGTCCTTCCACTTGGCAAGAACCTTGAACGGCTCGACCCACTGCGGATCGGTCAGCCTCTGCGTGCCGGCGATCAGCGCCTTGCGGCCCTCTTCGCCCTTCCAGTAGGTCGGGCCGATGTTCTGGTAGCCCATGGTTGCGGCTTCCCACATGTCCTTCGTGCCTATGGCCATCGGGATGTAATTGCCGTCTGCCTTGATCTTTTCGAGAACGTCGAAGAATTCGGCTTCCGTTGCCGGAACCTTGAGACCTAGCTTGTCGAAGGCTTCCTGATTGTAGATGAAGCCGTGAATGACCGAAGCCATCGGCACGCAGAAGGTCTTGGAACCGTCGTCGGTGGTCCAGGCGGACTTGGCGACGTCGGAGAAGTTCTTCATGCCTTCCAGATCGGTGAGATCGGCGAGCTTCCCCTTGTTGAAGAGCTCAAGCGAAGTGTCGAAAGGACGGCAGGAAATGAGGTCGCCGCCCGAACCGGCATCAAGCTTGGCATTGAGGGCCGCGTTGAATTCGGTTGGCGCGCTCGGTGCGAAATTGATCTTGATGCCAGGATTCTTGGCTTCGAAAGCCGGAATGATCTTTTCCTGCCATATCTGCAGATCGTCGTTACGCCAGCTTTCAACCGTCAGCGTAACGTCTTCGGCCAGCGCAGCCGATCCCGACGCCAGAAGCGTGGAACCCAGCAGCATGAGTTTGAACGTATTACGAACCATTTGACCTTCTCCCGTTTTTTGAGCGCGGATGCGCAAAAGAGGCGAAAGCACGCCAGACCGCTTCGGTACGATCGCTCCTCGCGTTACGGGATTGTACCGGGCCCCCGCCGGTTGTCTCCATCCCAAATCCGCGTGACCCACGCCCTCAGCGGTACTGCGCTCCCCTTCTGCTGAAATTAATGCCAAAAACGTACCAATTGTCCAGAGAAGTTTACAACTTTCGCGCAGAAAAATTCAGAGCGGCTTTTTTTCCTGAATTTTTTCAATAAATTAATCAAATTTTTCACAAGCCGACAAATCTGCTTGGTTAATGGTATTTTTTTGGTATCTTCAAGCCGGAGGTATCTTCATGACTGAATTCTTCATTGGCGTTGATGGCGGTGGCACCGGATGCCGTGCTGTTGTGGCGGGCAGCGGTGGTGCGATTCTGGGTTCAGGGCGCAGCGGCTCTGCCAATATCGTCACCGATCCGCAGACGGCGCTGATCAATGTGATCGCGGCGGTCGACAACGCTTTTGACGATGCCGGGCTGGACAAGGCGCACTATGCAAACAGCCACGCGGTTCTTGGCCTTGCCGGCGGCAACGTCGAGGGTGCGGGCGTACCGATAGAGCGCGGCCTGCCCTTTGCGCACTCCGATGTGGAATTCGACGGCGTGATTGCGCTCCAAGGCGCGCTTGGCGACCAGGATGGCATCGTCGCCATTCTTGGAACGGGTACGGCCTATATCACGCGGCGGCACGGGCGCATCCATTCGGTCGGCGGCTGGGGGTTTCCCTTGGGCGACCTCGGCAGCGGCGCGCGGCTCGGTCAAAGCCTGCTGCAGGAAAGCCTGCTTGTGCATGACGGCATCCATCGGCGCACGCGCCTGACGACCGATCTCCTCGATGAGTTCGACAATAACCCCGACAATCTGGTCGAGTTCGCGTGGACGGCAAAACCCGGCGACTTCGGCAAATATGCTCCGCGTGTTTTCCAATATGCCAGTGAAGGCGATGAAACGGCGCGTATGCTGCTGGAGCGCTCCGCCGGTTATATCAGCGAAACGCTGGATATGCTGATCAATCAGGGTGGCGAACGCATCAGCCTGCTTGGCGGCATGGCGCCGCTCTATGTGGAATGGCTGCCGCCTCATCAGCAGGCGCTTCTGGTCGCCCCCGCGGCGGATGCATTGACGGGCGCGCTTCAGCTCGCTCTCAAGCGATATGGGCCGCAAAATGGAAGGGCGCGCGAATGAGCGGAAATTTCAGCGCTTTCCTGCCCAAGAACCTGCAAGGTTCCGCCCCTTCTTCCGGAGGGCCGCTCTACATGCAGTTGCGCCAGTCGCTCGAAGCCGCGATCCGCGCCGGACAACTGGTTGATGGCGAAGCCCTGCCGCCTGAACGCGACATCGCCGAATATGCCAATATCAGCCGCGTCACCGTGCGCAAGGCCGTGGACGATCTGGTAAAGGCCGGGCTCCTGGTGCGCCGTCACGGTTCCGGCACTTTCGTCGTGCGTCCGAGCGAGCGCGTGCAGCAGTCGCTTTCCATGCTGACTTCGTTCACCGAAGACATGGCACGACGCGGCATCACAACGCAATCCAAATGGCTGGAACGGGGCCTTTACTATCCCTCGCCCGAGGAAATGATGAAACTGGGCGTTTCCTCGGAAACCCGCGTTGCCCGCCTTGGCCGCCTGCGCATGGCGAGCGATCTGCCGCTGGCCATCGAACGGGCCAGCCTCTCGAGTGAAATCTTGCCCGATCCGGATGCGGTCAAGGGTTCGCTCTATGCTGAACTGAGCCGTAACGGGTTTCGACCCGTTCGCGCTGTCCAGCGCATCGCCGCCTGCAACATCAAGGACCCGGATGCACGCATTCTCGGCGTCAAGGAGGGAGACGCCGGGCTGTCCATCGAGCGGATTTCCTATCTGCCCTCCGGCCGCGTGGTCGAATTTACAAAATCACTCTATCGCGGCGATGCCTATGATTTCGTGGCGGAGCTGACGATACCGCAGCCTTGAATGAGTTTATAAATGAAAACGGCCCGTTTGCGGGCCGTTTTGGTTTTATCAATGATGTTTCTTGCCTTCCCGCGCCATATCCGCAGTCGGATCTGCCGAAAGGCGCCTGCGCGCCCGGTCGTCCATCAGCTCATACCACATGGCATTGAGCACGGCGAAAGCTGCTGCAAGCGGAAGCCCCAGTAACCAGGAAAAATACCACATCTTGCTTCCTTTCCGATTAGAGCATTTCCAGCAAAAGTGCGAAGCGATTTTGCGTAGGACAATGCGTAAAACAAAGAGATAGAGCGCTCCAGCGGCTCCGTTTGAACCGGAACCGCTCTAGTAGGCGTGGTTGCTGTCGTCTTCGATCATGTCCTTTTCGACCTTGCCCCACAAAACCTTGTAGACCCAGGACGTGTAGACCACGATCAGCGGCAGGAAGATGAGCGTCACCACCAGCATGATGAACAGTGTCATATGGCTGGAAGACGAATCCCATACCGTCAGGCTGGCGCGCGGATCGAGCGACGATGGCAGGATGAACGGGAACATCGACACGCCCACCGATGAAATGATGCCGAAAATCGACAGCTTTCCAAACAGCAGCGGCGCGACTTCACGACGGCTGCGCAGCGCGACGAAGACCGCAAGCGCTCCAAGAATGCCGAGCGCCGGAGCAATCAGCAGGATTGGATAGCTCGCATAATTGGCGAACCATGCGCCGTGATCCAGTTCCACCGTCTTGCGCAGCGGATTGGACGGGCCGTCCGTGACGACGGCGCTTGTGATGCGGTAGCCCGAAATCCAGAGCCAGCTGATCACCCCGGCCAGAACATAAAGGACAACGGTCAGAAGCGACGCGATGCTGCCATAGAACCGCGCGCGCGCCTGTACTTCCCCGGTCGTCTTCAGGACCAGCCACGAGGCGCCATGCATGGAGAGCATCGTGACTGAAAGCACACCGCAAAGCAGCGCGAACGGATTGAGCAGGCCGAAGAACGAACCTTCGTAGAATATCTGAAGGTCGTCTGCGAGCCGGAAGGGAATGCCCTGCAGGACGTTGCCGACGGCAACGCCGAAGATGAGGGCAGGCACGAAACCGCCGATGAACAGCGCCCAGTCCCAACCCTTTCTCCAGGCTTCGCTGTCCCGCTTGGAGCGATACTTGAAGCCGACCGGACGCAGGATGAGTGCGAACAGGATGGCAAACATCGCCAGATAGAAGCCCGAGAAGGACACCGCGTAGAGCGGTGGCCAGGCGGCGAAAATGGCACCGCCTCCCAGAATCAACCAGACCTGATTGCCTTCCCAGACCGGGCCGATCGTGTTGATGATGATGCGCCGTTCCACATCGGTCTTGCCGACCACCGGCATGAGAATGTCCACGCCGAGATCGAACCCGTCCATCGCGGCGAAGGCAATCAGCAATACACCGAGCAGTACCCACCAGATGATGCGCAGAGTTTCATAGTCCAACAATTCGCTGAGTATCATGATCCTTACTCCGCAGGTGCGATGCTGGCCGGGGCGAGAATTGCTTCCGGCTTGCTGTCGGGTTCAGGTCCGGCCTTGATGGCGCGGATCATCAGGCCCATCTCGATGATGAAGAGAACCGTATAGATCGCCACGAAACCAAGTATCGTCAGCAGCACTGTGGACGCCCCGAGGTTTGAAACGCCGACCGCCGTCGGCAATATGCCCTCGATTACCCAGGGCTGACGGCCGAACTCGGCCACGATCCAGCCCATTTCGGCTGCAATCCACGGCAGCGGTATAGCAAATACGGCTACCCGCAGCAGGAAAGGATAACGGTCGAGCTTGCGACGGGCGGATAGCACGAAGAATGTGCCCGTCAGCAGGATCAGGAAGAAGCCGATGCCCACCATGATGCGGAATGCCCAGAACAGGGGCAGCACGCCGGGAACCGTGTCGTTGGCTGCCTGCGTGATCTGCGCGTCGGTTGCCTGACGCGGATCGTCGACATAGCGCTTCAGCAGAAGCGCATAGCCCATCCACTGGCTGTTATCGGCAAAAACGTCCTTCACTTCCTGCGGAACGGCGTTAGTATCGCCAGCCGCGCGGATTTTCTGCAAGGCGTCATAGGCGACGATACCGTTCCTGATATGGTTTTCCGCATTCTGGACCAGATCGTTGATGCCCTGAATCGGGGTCGTGAGAGAGCGGGTGCCGATCAGGCCCATGACCCATGGAATACGCACCGCGAAATGGGTTTCGCGCGCTTCCTGATTGGGGAAGCCGAAGACCGTAAACGGCGCAGGTGCCGGTTCAGTTTCCCACATGGCTTCGATGGCGGCGATCTTCATCTTCTGGTGTTCATTGGCCAGATAGCCGCTTTCGTCACCGAGAACGACAACCGAAAGCGAAGCGGCCAGACCGAAGGAAGCCGCGATGGTGATCGAACGCTTGGCAAGCTCTACCGAACGCCCCTTGAGGAGATACCAGGCGGAAATACCAAGGACGAAAATGGCTGCTGTGACATAACCGGCTGATACCGTATGCACGAACTTTGCCTGGGCGACCGGGTTCATCAGCACGGCGAAGAAATCGGAGATTTCCATGCGCATGGTTTCGGGATTGAACGCCGATCCGACCGGATTCTGCATCCAGCCATTGGCGATCAGAATCCATAGCGCCGAGAAGTTGGAACCGGCCGCAACCGCATAGGTCGCCATGAGGTGCCCGACTTTCGACAGGCGATCCCATCCGAAGAAGAACAGGCCCACGAAGGTCGCTTCGAGGAAGAATGCCATGAGGCCTTCAATGGCGAGCGGTGCGCCGAAGATGTCGCCGACATAATGGCTGTAATAGCTCCAGTTCATGCCGAACTGGAATTCCATCACGATGCCCGTCGCGACGCCCATCACGAAGTTGATGCCAAACAGCGTACCCCAAAATTTCGTCATCTGCCGCCAGATGAGTCGCCCCGTCATAACGTAAACGGTTTCCATGATGGCAAGCAGCACGGAAAGACCCAAGGTCAGAGGTACGAAGAGGAAGTGATAAAGTGCCGTGATCGCAAACTGCAATCGCGACAGGGAGACAATATCGAGTTCCATCTCTTTAAGCCGGTAAATCCGGCCCTCCTGGTGTTATGAGCTGCGCTCCAGCGCTGCCCCCTTTGAAAGCGGGCGGGTTCCTGAAAACCCGTTTCCCGCGCTTCAATTCCAACTACCGGTCCAAGTTCCGGTTTAGCCACCGACACGAGCCTTAACCGTCCCGGTGCTGTTCGCTCACCTCATGTTTTCGAGGATTTCGTCAAAGCGTCCTGTCTCCTTACCTACGGACTCAATTAGAGCGCCTTGATTTAAAACAATGATCCGTTCACAAATTCGCGCCTCGCGACGGATATGCGTGGCGATCAGCAATGTACGTGAACCCGCCCGCGCCTTGAGGCGCTCAAGGACATCCTCGGCTGTCGCACTGTCCAGACCCTCGGTCGGTTCATCCAGCAGCCAGAGTGGCGCATCGGTCAGAAACAG
Organism: Brucella intermedia LMG 3301; assembly: GCF_000182645.1. Taxonomy (NCBI): domain Bacteria; kingdom Pseudomonadati; phylum Pseudomonadota; class Alphaproteobacteria; order Hyphomicrobiales; family Brucellaceae; genus Brucella; species Brucella intermedia. The sequence continues at coordinate 639,005 of NZ_ACQA01000002.1, read as the reverse complement.
CCGCGCAAGGGCCAGACGGCGCGCCTGCCCGCCCGATAACCCCAGACCGCCCTCGCCCAGCATCGCATTGAGCCCCGCTGGCAATTCCCTGATAAATGTCCCAAGGCCAGCAGCGTCCAGCGCATCCATCAGTTCATGATCGCCTGCATCGGCGCGCGCCAGACGCAGATTATCGCGAAGACTGTCCTGAAAAAGCTCGGTCCGCTGTGTGAGAAGGCGTGTCGGCAATACCTCGACACTGCCCCGCGTTGCTCGAATTTCTCCTGCGAGCAGACTGAACAGTGTCGATTTGCCTGCGCCGCTTGTGCCGACGATGGCGACACGCTCACCGGCAGCAATATCGAACGTGATATTTTTGAGGGCATCGCGTTCGGCACCCTCATGGCGAACGGACCCGCTTTTCAGCTGAACCGCCTTGCCATTCGCTGGCTTTTGCGGCGCTGCGGGTTCGGCCTCATCCGTCAGTTGAGGCGCGACGCGCTTCGCAGCGAGGACTGTGCGGCCGAGCTCCATCGCGCCGCGCCGCAATGCTGAAAAGGGCTCCATCGCGCCAAGAATGACGAGCATTCCAAGTGCTGCGACGGGGGCTCCGATTGTCTCGGACCGCATCAACAATCCAACAGCGACAAGGCCGCCTGCAAGCAGGGATGCGTGAACAATGCCGAAACCGGCGCCGGTAACGATCTCTATGCGGTTGAGCCTGCGATCCGATGCGGCGATGTAACCATCGGCGCGGGCCAATGCCAGCTTCTGATCTGCAAGCCGCCCGGCCATCAGAAGTTCGGTCTGACCGGCTACAAGATCGACCGTGCGGGCCCGCAGCGCTTCCGTGCCCTTGACACGCTGGCGCATGGATTTTTCGGAACGGCGGGCGGCTGCAAGCGGAATACAAAGACCAGCCGCAAGTAGGACGGTCGCCACCACCAGCCCAAAAACCGGGTTCATCAGACCGAGCGCGATACCGGCAACAAGGGCGGTGGCAAGCGCAGCGCCAACCGGCACCACCACCCGCAGATAAAGCGAGTCGAGCGCATCGATGTCTGCGGTCAGACGGAAGAGAAGGCGTGCCGGACGTTTTAGCAGCGTATTTGCAGCGCTTGGCCGCGCCCAGCTGCGGAACAGTTTTTCGCGCAGGGCCGCGAGGATCGCGAGCGTCGCATCATGGGTGACGAGCCGTTCGAGATAGCGTGAACCGGTCCGCAGGATCGCAAGCAGGCGAATGCCGGCGGCGGGCGCGAACACGTCGAACACAACCGCCGTGGCGATGCTCATGCCTGCGATTGCCGTTGCGGTTATAAACCACCCCGACAGGCCAAGAAGTGCAATGCCGGCGAGGACCGTTACGGTTGCCGTTGCGATACCTGCAAGGAGAGCTGTTCCCTTGGTGCGGAAAAAGAGCCTGAGGATTGGCTGCAATGACTGGAAACCATTCATTCGGCTGCCCTCCTCTGCCAAAGGGGATCGTTGCTCACGCCGCCATCCAGACGGACGACGCGATCCATCCTGCGGGCAAGAGTTTCGTCATGGGTAGCGACGATCAGCGTCTTGCCTCTGGCAAGCTTCAAAAGACTGTCGGCAATGAGCGTTGCCGTTTCCTGATCAAGATGAGCAGTCGGTTCATCAGCCAGGAGAATATCTGCACCCGCATCGATAGCCGCACGGGAAAGCGCCAGCCGCAGGGCCTCGCCCCCGGAAATGCCTGCTCCGTTTTCACCAATCAGGCCGTTGCCGGTAACGCCCAGAACATGACCCAGCGCCATGTCGTCGATAATAGCTCTGGTGGCTTCCACGTCGGTGTGTCGGCCAAGGGTGATATTTTGACGGGCCGATCCGGCAAAGATGTGCGGTTTCTGTCCGATCCAGCTCATCCTTGCACGAAGTGCTGCTGCGGTTTCATCTGTCAGCGCCACGCCGCCGATCTCGATCCGGCCAGCCTGCGGAGCCGTCAGCCCGGCAACAAGCGCCAGAATGGTGGATTTTCCGTAGCCACTCGGCGCGAGCAGAGCTACGTGCTCTCCAGCCTCGATGTTGAGGCTGAATTCGTTGAGAACCTTGGCTTCCGTCCCGTAACTGAATCCGATATTGTGCAAGCTTACTGTGGGAGTTCCGCTCATTGCTGTCTGGCTTTCGCTCTTTCCGACAACGGTCATCGGATGTTCGGAAAGCTTTTCCAGCGCGTCGATAGAAGCTTCACCCGCAGCGCGGTCGTGCCAGACGGCGGAAAGATCGCGTAGCGGCTCAAAGAACGCAGGCGACAGAAGCAGGACGAAAAGACCTTCCGCCAACGTCAGCTTATGGCCCCATGCTCCGAAGTTGAGCTGGCCCAGCAAATGAAAGCCAATGTAGACCGCGACCATGGCGACGCCGATTGCCGCGAAAAGTTCAAGCACGGCGGACGACAGAAATGCAATGCGCAGGACGGACATGGTTTTTGAGCGCAGGGTTTCCGCATTTTCGCGCAACCGGTTCGCGGTAGCATCCACGGCATGGAATGTGCGGATGGTGGCAAGGCCGCGCAGACGGTCGAGCAGAAAACCGTTCATGCCGCCAAGAGCGATAAGCTGCTTTTCACTGGCCGCTTTTGCGCGCCAGCCGATCAGCGCCATGAATATCGGTATCAGCGGGGCTGCAACCATCAGGACAAGCGCCGCAGCCCACGAATACCAGAGCACGACTGCAAGTATGGCCAATGGAACCAGCATGACGCGAATGCGCACCGGCACGAAACGCGAAAGATAAGGAACGACCATTTCCGCTTGTTCGGCAAGAATGCTTGCAGCCTCGCCGGATGATGGGCGCATCACATCGAGGGGCGAACGCTCCGCAAGCGCCGCAACGGCATTGGTCCGCAGCCGGGAAAGCTCTTGCCGGGCGGCATCGAAAGCCTTGGCCGCACCTGCACTTTCGAGAATGCTGCGCAGGCAGCCGAGAATGAAGATGCCTGCCGCGCTGTAATAGACGGAATTGTCGAAGCCGGTATCGGCCAGCCGCCCGATCGCATAGGCGAAGATGCCCGCCTGCGGCAGCCACAAAAGTGCGGCCAATGCCTGAAGATATGCCCCCCGCTTCAGCAAGGACGGGACAGGACGACGTTGCGGGCGGCGCGAACTTTGCCGGATGCCCGCCACTTCGCCGTCTTCTGCCGTCAATGTTTCCGTTCGGGGGACAACGGATGTCACTCTCTCTTAGGCTCCTTTTTGGCCGATGTTCGCCCGCGCCCAAGCGCCACGATCCTGTCCGTGGTTTCAAGGAAGCGGGTCACCTTGGCGCCAAGCGCCAGAAGACTGGTCAAACGGTCCGTATCGAGCCGCTTGACGTCGTCGTACCAGTTGGTCAGCCTTTCGATCAGGCCGTACATGTCCTTCATGCGATCCTGCGCATAAAGATCGCTTTCGCCCTTCGGCTGTTCCATCAGGATCTCGCGCAGAACGGTAAGCGTGGGATCGATCTCGCGCTTCTTGCGCTCCTCGGCGAGCGTGCGCAGAATCTGCCACACATCGTCGGGCGTCGTGAAGAAATCGCGGCGATCACCGGGAATGTGCTTCAGCAACACCAGATTCCAGCCTTGCAACTCGCGGATACCCATGGAGACGTTCGAACGTGACACACCGAGAGCGTCGACGATCTGGTCGGCGCAAAGAGGGTCAGGCGATATGTAAAGCAGCGCATATATCTGCCCCACGGTGCGGTTGATGCCCCAACGGCTGCCCATTTCTCCGAAGTGGAGCACGAACGATTGAACGATTGGCGACAATTCCAAAATTCTCTCTCCCGTAAATTCTGAATTTTCAGAAATTACTGAAATTCAGATAATTCAAATGGTCTGTTCCTTCAATCCGCTTGTCCCCGGGTCTGGCCCGAATGGACAATTGGCCGCAGCCCCGGGACACTCCTCCAAATGCCCGAAAAGACGATAGGCCGTTGCATCCCGCTCCGCGGTCGGTGGGCACTGATGCAGGGGATTCGGCAAATGGCAGATAAAGTTTCCGGTCGGCAGGATAGCCGGTCTTGAAGCGAACTCCAAAACAGGTCTCCGGTCAGCCCGGAAGCGACAGCCGCCGTCTCCTGTCGGAGCAGGCGGTTTTCCCCATTTGGTGCGGCGGAAAACGCTGGCTTTCCGCCCTCTCCGCACCCTCGAACATCAAACCGACTATAGCGGGTCGGAAGATGAAGGCAGCTCCTTGCTGTCCTGCGTTCTGTCGCGATGGATCACGGCGCGGCTGAGCAGCATGAGCGTTACCGGCGTTGTGACAACCACAAAGACGGTAATGACCACTTCATGCAGAATCGGCTTCGATTGCAAGATGGAGAAAAATATAATCGACGCGATCAGGATCCCGCCCGCTCCGAACGACGAGCCGAGCGTGGGCGCATGAACGCGCTCATAAAAGCTCTTGAAGCGAACAAGGCCGATGCATCCGACAAGCGTCAGGAACGCGCCGCCCAGCAGGAAAAATGAAATGATGACAGCGGCCCAGACGGGAATTTCGCCTGCATTGATCATTCGATCACCTCCCCGCGCATGAGGAATTTGGACAGCGCCACGGTAGCGACAAAGCCGAGAAGAGCGATAATCAGCGAGGCTTCGAAATAGATGATGCTGCCCGTGCGTATGCCGAATGTAATCAGGAGCAGCAACGCGTTGAGGTAAAGCGCATCGGTCGCAAGAATGCGATCCTGTGCGCGCGGACCGACCAGAAGCCTGTAGACTGCGCAGGCCATGGCGCCAAGAAGCATCAGCTGAGCGAAAAGCAGGGACCAGAAGATAATGACTGCGCTCATGCGGATTTCTCCTCTTCGACGGTGTCGGCGACTGTAAATATCTTGATGAGCGGCTGCTCATACCGTCCCTTGATCGTATCCCGCCACGCCTGCGCATCGTCCAGATCGAGCACGTGGATCGTCAGTTCGCGCCTTGCGGCGTTATAATCCACCCATGCCGTGCCTGGCGTCGCGGTGATTATGCAGGCGAGGACGGCAAGCGCAGTCCGGTTTTCCAGATCGAGCTGGATGACGACGAAGCCCGGACGTCGCTTGCGCTTGCGCGACAGGATGATCCCCGCAACGGCGATATTCGATTCCAATATGTCATAGCTTATGGCTCCGAACAGCCAGAGCATGGTCGGGATTGAGCGAATATGGTTCTTCTGCGGCTGCAAGGCCGTCATGATGAGGCATGCAATGATTGCGATGATCGCACCGAGCAGGAACTGCGCCCGGGTGAAGCCATTCAAGAGCAGCCAGAACAGAAGCAGCGAGGCGAACAGAAGCGGATAAGGCAGGATTCTCTTCACTGTGCCTCCTCCGTTTGCGTGCCCGCGCGCGGCGCATTGAGAACGCTGCTGATATAGGATGCAGGATTGTGCAGCGAACGCGCTGTTTCATCCATGTAACGCATTGCCGGACCGGCTGCGATCGTCAGCGCCAGACAGATTGCCAGAAGTCCTGCGATCGGCACGACTTCCCGCACCAGAACACGCGGCACGTTACCTTCGAGCGAAGCCCAGAAGGTACGGATGCCGGTACGCGTCATCGCGATCAGGGCCGACAGGCCGGATAGGAGAACAAGTGCAACCAGTGCCCAGCTTGCCGGGCTGACCGGCATTGCAAGCTGCGGGGTGGCACCTTCTCCATTGAACACCGCCGCCAGGATCAGGAATTTGGCGATGAAGCCCGAAAACGGCGGAAGACCGATCAGCAATATCGCGCAAATCCCGAAGAACGTGCCCAGGACGGCAAGGGTCGCAGGCAATACCGCGCCGATCTCGTCCTCTTCTTCTTCCTCCTCATCGTCACCATAGGCTTCCATGGTAACGGCGAGAACGTTGGCGGCTGCGTCCTGCCCGCGCTCGATCAATTCGATCAGTAGGAAAAATGCGGCAATGGTGAGTGTCGAACTGACCATGTAGAAAAGTGCCGCACCTGTCATGGCGGTGTTGCCGCTGCCGATGGCGGCCAGCAAGGTGCCGGAGGATACTAGAATGCTGTAGCTGGCGAGACGTCCCATCGCCTGCGATGCGACGACGCCGATCAGGCCGAAGGCAAGCGTTACCATCCCGCCGAAATAGAGCCAGTCATTGCCGAAACCGTAGGAGGAACCGGCACCGATGCCGAACATCAGCGGCGACAGGCGCAGAAGGACGTAGATGCCGACCTTGCTCATGATGGCGAAGACCGCCGCAACCGGTGCTGCTGCCGCCGTATAGGTTGGCGCCAACCAAAAATTGAGCGGCCACATGCCTGCCTTGACGAGGAACGCTACGCCAAGAACCGCGGCGCCTGCTTCAAGCAGCATACGATCTTCGGGCGCTACCTGCGAAATCTTCTGCGCAAGATCGGCCATGTTCAATGTGCCGGTCACGCCGTAGATCAGGCTGACACCGATCAGGAACAGCGACGAGGCGACGAGGTTGACGGCGATATAGTGCATGCCGGCCTTCACGCGTGCCGGACCGGAGCCGTGTAGCGCCAGCCCGTAGGACGCAGCCAGCATGACTTCGAAGAACACGAAAAGGTTGAACAGGTCGCCGGTCAGGAATGCGCCGTTCAGTCCCATCAGCAAAAGCTGGAATATCGTATGGAAATGCGGACTGGCCTTGTGCCAATGGGCAAGCGCAAAGCTGAGCGATGCCATGCCGAGCAGGCTTGTCAGCACGAGCATGAGGGCCGCGAGACGATCAAGCACCAGAACGATGCCGAATGGCGCGGGCCAGTTGCCGATCAGGTAGACCAGAGCGTCGGGCGCCCTTTCGCTCGCCATGCCTGCAAGCGTGATGGCAATCGCGATCAACCCCAGGGTCGAAATGGAGTTGATGGCCATCTTGAGCTTGCGCTTGCGCTCATCGAACAGCAGCAGGACGGCCGCCGTGACGAGCGGCAGGACGATTGGCGCAACGATGAGATGTGTTTTCCAGTCCAACATCAATTCTCCTTGCCGTCCACGTGGTCCGTACGTGTCAACCCGCGTGAGGCGAGCAGCACGACAAGGAAAAGTGCGGTCATTGCGAAGCCGATGACGATGGCGGTAAGAACAAGCGCCTGCGGCACAGGATCGGTATATTGCGTGGCCTGAACGTCAACACCGTTATCGAGGACGGGGGCCGCATTGGTGCGGAGGCGCCCCATCGAAAAGATGAAGAGATTGACCGCGTAGGAAATCAGCGACAGGCCAATTGCCACCTGGAAGGTGCGCGGGCGAAGGATCAGCCACACGCCGGATGCCATCAACACGCCGATTGCCAGAGCAAGAACGAGTTCCATCAGTTCTCCTCCTTCGTTGCGGCCAGTTTCTCGACACGGTGTTTGCGGAGCGATTGGTGCGCGAGAGCGATCAAAACGAGCACCGTAGCGCCGACCACGAGGGTGAAGACTCCAAGATCGAACAGCAGCGCACTGGCTGTCGGCATTTTTCCGATATGCGGTATCTCCGTATACTGGAAGAAGGTTGTGAGGAACGGATAGCCGAAGAACCACGATCCCGCGCCTGTTGCACCGGCCAACAGCAGGCCCATCCCGATCCAGCGCAGGGGCAGGATGCGCAGGCGGTCCTCCACAACGCGCGCGCCTGATGCCAGATATTGGAGCAGGAATGCAATTGCGAGCGTGATACCGGCCGCAAACCCGCCACCCGGCAGATCATGGCCACGCAGGAACAGATGCACTGCCAGCACGACGATCACCGGGAAAAGCCATTGCATGATGACAGACGGCACGGCCAGATAATCGGCCAGTGTTTCACCGGCCTTGCGGTCCGGCGCTGCCTCGTCATAGGCGTCCTGTATTTTCTGTTGGGCGGTCGATCCGGTCGTGTCGGGCGCTGGACGAAAACGTCGCAGCAGCGCAAAGACCGTAAGACCGACAATGCCAAGGACGGCGATTTCGCCAAAAGTATCAAAGGCGCGGAAATCGACCAGAATGACATTGACGACATTCTTGCCGCCGCCGCCCGAATAGGCGTTTTCGAGGAAATAATCGCCGATGCTGCTGGGAGACAGGCGCGTCATCACGGCATAGGCGATGATAGCCACACCAGCCCCGCTGCCGATGGCGAGCAACAAGTCGCGATAGCGGCGGATGCGCGGGCCGATCTGCACCGGAAGCGGATCGGGATCTTCCCAACGCTTCGGGAGCCAGCGAAGTCCAAGCAGCAGCAGGACGGTGGTTACGATCTCGACGAGCAACTGCGTTACCGCAAGATCGGGCGCAGACAGCCAGACGAAGGTGATGCAGGTGATAAGCCCCGCCCCGCCCAGAAGGATAAGCGCTGCCAGCCGGTGATACTTGGCCTGGTAGGCCGCCCCGACGGCGCAGGCCCCGCCAAGTATCCAAAGTCCGGCGAAGATCGGGTCCACCGGCTGCGGACCAAGCGAACCGGATTGCAGGCCGGAGGCGAAAATCGGCCAGGCGGCGGCAAGGACCGCCACGGCGACCACGATACGGAGTTGCGGCTGCAGACGCCGCGTGCTAAGGAAAGCTTCCGCCTTGCGCGCCCAGTTCCACGATAGAGTAACCAGAACACGCTCGAAAATGCGCTGTCCCTGCAAGTGCCGGAAAAGCGGAGGGCCGTCTTCGCTCGTCGCGAGATAGTTCTTCAGCATCCAGTGCAAAAGAATGCCGCCGATCATGGCCACGATACTCATCATCAGCGGCAGGTTGAAACCGTGCCAGACCGAGAGGCTATATTCGGGCGTCGCATGACCCAGCACCGACAGCACAGCCGAATGCAGGAACGGCCCGATCGACAGTCCCGGAATGATGCCGATCAACAGGCAAAGCAGAACCAGAAGTTCGATGGGACGGCGCATCCAGTGCGGCGGCTCATGCGGCTCATGGGGCAGATCATGCGGCGGCGGTCCGAAGAACGTCGAATAGATGAAGCGTACCGAATAGGCGACCGTGAAGATGCCCGCGATGGTGGCCACGTAAGGCGTGATCGTGTCGAGCCAGGACGCCATATGGGTTTCGACCGCTTCCGCGAAGAACATTTCCTTGGAAATGAACCCGTTGAGCAGCGGCACACCGGCCATGGCCGCGCTCGCCACCATGGCAAGCGTCGCCGTATAGGGCATGGGGCGCAGAAGCCCGCTCAGCTTGCGCATGTCACGTGTGCCGGTTTCGTGATCGATGATGCCGGCGGCCATGAAAAGCGATGCCTTGAAGATCGCATGGTTGACCATGTGGAAGATCGCGGCGACTGCTGCCAGCGGACTGCCAAGGCTGAGCAGAACGGTGATGAGGCCAAGATTGCTGATGGTCGAATAGGCGAGCAGACCCTTGAGATCCTGCTGGAAAACCGCAAAGAAGCTCGCGATCAGAAGCGTGATCAGGCCCGCCGAGCCGACGATCCAGAACCACTCCTCGGTTCCGCTTAAGACAGGCCAGAGGCGGGCAAGCAAAAAAACGCCAGCCTTCACCATTGTTGCCGAATGCAGATAGGCCGATACCGGCGTCGGCGCTGCCATGGCGTTCGGAAGCCAGAAATGGAACGGAAACTGCGCGCTTTTGGTGAATGCGCCGAGCAGGATCAGGATGAGCGCCACGCTGTAGAGCGGATGCGTGCGAACGAGGTTGCCCGCTGCGAGGACCTTGTCGAGATCGTAGCTGCCGACGATATGCCCCAGGATCAGAACGCCTGCCAGCAGACAGAAACCGCCTATGCCGGTCACTGTCAGCGCCATGCGCGCACCATCGCGGGCGCTGGCATTGTGATACCAGTAACCGATCAGCAGAAACGAGAAGATGCTGGTCAGTTCCCAGAATACTGCAAGCAATATCAGATTGCCCGACAGAACCACACCAAGCATCGATCCCATGAAGGACAAAAGGAACGAGAAGAACCTCGGCACCGGGTCTTCCGGCGACATGTAGTAACGCGCGTAAATGACGACCAGAAGCCCGATGCCCGTGATGAGCATCGCGAAAAGCCAGGCAAAGCCGTCCATCCGGAAGGTGACGTTGAGACCATAGGCCGGGAGCCATTCCACGGTGCCGCGAAGCACCTTGCCGTCCGACACGATGGGATAAAGGCTGGCGGTGACGATAAAGGCGACAAGCGCAATCGCTGCCGTAAACCAGGCCGAACCGCTACGATCCGCCCCCCTGAATAGTCCGGTTATGGCGCTGCCGAGAAATGGTAGAAGGACAAGCAGGAAAAGCATTCTGCCGTCCATCGTCATGCGCCACAGGCCTCCTAGCCGAAATCAAGGTTGATCCGAAGCAGGCACCGCTCAAGAAAACAGCAACAGAATCGCTCCGGCAAGTTGTAGAGAGGAATCATATGTTCCGATGGCGTTATTATGACGGGCCACAGAACATTATGGCAATAGCTTTCAATGGCTTATCGCGCGAATTTGAATCATTTTATGGTTCCTCTTGCCGGAAAATCTATAATTTGTCGGTTGCTGCGGACCGCGATGCCCGACGATTGGACATATTGCCCCGAATATCTTTCAGCCGAATGACATGATCTTATTGGGACGATTGCCGCAGGAATGGCTTTTGGAGAGGTTCTTATCCTTCAAGCAAGATCGCTGACAGCCGCTCGGCCTGAACGCGGATATCCGGTACGGCTGTGACCTCCCAGAATGCGCCTTTCGTGACTGGCCCGATCGCGAAGAACGGACCTGATGGTTCGCCTCGCGCATTGAGAAGCTGAAGGTCGCGGGTAACATCCAATCCGAGATCGAGCACATCCGGCCGGGCCAGCCCATGCTCCATGAGGCCGATCAATGCCGCATTGCGGGTTGTCGAGAAACGCGGATTTCCGCCACGGCAATCAATGACGGTCGCGACATGCTGCTTTTCGATCTTCTCGCTGCGACGCGGGCGATAACGGATTTCCATCCCTCCCCCTTCGTCGCGCACTGAAACGAGATGACCGGCCGTGATTTTGAGTTGTCCGTGCTTCATGGCAGATTCGATGCGATCCGCCACGGCAGGAGCCATGCGGTGACGATGGACATCCCACCATGGGCGCAGATGCCGGAGGAAACTGCGACGCTGTGAGGTCGGCAACCCCGCCCAGACATGCTGTGTATGCGGCCGCAGACCGTCCATCACGCCGCGCCAGCCGGAACCCGATCTTTCCGCTTCCGCCATCATGGTGCGCACGCGTCGCATGAGCTTGGAAAGCCCGAGCGAGACCGGAAGGTCGTCGGCTGCGACGGGGAAAACTTGCGCAGGGGCATGGCGTGCCGGAAGAAGCCCACGGCGCGAAACGGCATATATTTCCGCACGATGTCCATTATCGAGCAGCGACAACACGCTGTCGATCATCGAGAGGCCTGTACCAAATATCGCCACAGGTGCATCTGTCGGCACATCGAAATAGCCGTTGCTCGCCCAGTATTCAGCAATCTGGCCGCCTGATTTCGCAATAGCGGCCTCATTGCCCGTTGCAAGAATGACCGCATCCGCGGCGAAGGTTTCGCCGGTTTCGGTGACAACCGCCGGCCTGCCAGCTTTCAGCGCCACATCGACGACGCCTGTCCTTTCGATCGTCAATCGTGAGCTGCCGGCGGAGAGATAAGGCTCAACCAGATGCTCCAGATAGGCGCGATAGACTTTGCGCGGCGCAAAACTGTGCGGTTCCCACCGGTCGCCGCTCTCCTGCAACCAGTTGAGGAAGTGATCCGGTTGGTCGGGAAACGCGCTCATATTGCTGGCGCGCACATTAAGCAGATGGCTGGGATTTTCCGTCGCGTAAGCGATCCCCGCTCCCAACCTGCCCGATCGCTCGAAAATTCGCGCAGTCGATTCCGGTGAACGCCGGAGCAACTGTGCAGCCAGAATGATGCCGCTTGCCCCGGCGCCGATGATGATAAATGACTTCAAACTATCGTGACCTCATCCCAATTCCCGACAACGACCCGAATAGACCGCCGTCAAAACCCGCCCTATAAATCTCACTAATTTAGTTAGATTCCAATAAAGAACCGCTCTTGTAAACCCCGCAAAACCGGGCCAATTGCCGTACGGCTGGTGCACAATGAACTCGTATTCGCTCCAGACGCATGGCGGGAAAGTAAACAGTCAGGAGAAACCAGCCACGTATCGTTGACAGTGTGTTTCAGAAACACGGGCTGGCCTCAACCGCCCGAATAACAATATCTAGCCCAACATTATCCCAGCAGGTTGCCTCGAAAAACCCAAGCCGGACAGCCTGCCGGACCGCTGAAACACAGGACCCAGTCATGAATAATTCCCTGCTGAATTCCATCAAGAAGCGCCGTACGCAGTATGCTCTGGGCAAGTCCCTTCCGCTGTCGAACGAAGACGTCGCCGAGCTGATCCGCGAAGCGGTCAAGCACACCCCTTCCTCCTTCAACTCACAGAGCTCGCGTGCCGTGATCCTGTTTGGCGCCGAGAGCGACAAACTGTGGAACATCGTGAAGGAAACGCTCCGCCAGATCGTTCCGGCCGACGCTTTCGCGCAGACGGAAGCCAAGGTCGACAGCTTCGCTGCCGGTGCCGGTACGGTTCTGTTCTATGAAGACCAGAGCGTTGTTAAGGGGCTTCAGGAAAACTTCCCGCTTTATGCCGACAACTTCCCGGTCTGGTCCGAACAGTCCGGCGGCATGGCACAGCATTCGGTATGGACCGCGCTCGCCAATGCAAATATTGGCGCCAGCCTCCAGCACTACAACCCGCTGATCGATCAGGAAGTTGCCCAGACCTGGGACATTCCTGCCTCGTGGAAACTCCGCGCCCAGATGCCGTTCGGCTCAAACGAACAGCCTTTCGGCGAAAAGGCTTTCATGGACGACGGCGACCGTTTCAAGGTTTTCTTCTAATCGTTCATTGTATCGAAAACGACCGGGCCGGAGGAGTTTCCTCCGGCTTTTTCTTTCCGGCGGTAAAATATTTCATCAGGCCGTTGTCCCCTCTCCAAAAGCTGGATGTAATGGGGATGCTTCAAGAGAGTCGCAACCAAGCGACAAGCTCGTGAAGCTTCATCAGAACGGGCCGCAATTGCACGACATGTGCAGATTGCGCGGTCCGAAGGGGGAAGTTGCATGACAACCGTAATACCGCCATTTGCTCATATCTCGAAGGCAACCCACAACAAGCGGGGCGTTGCACGAAAGCTGCTGCGCGCATCCATGCCGGCTGCGCTCGCGATCACTCTGTTTCTGTCAGCGTCGCCAAAAGCGGTGGAAGCCGCAACACCGGCCGACACGCTCGTCATAGCGATGAGCATCGATGATGTCATTTCACTCGACCCGGCTGAGATCTTCGAGATCACCACATCCGAAATCCTGACCAGCACCTATGAGCGGCTCATCACGACCGATACCAAGGACCCGACCAAAATCGTCCCACAGATTGCCGAAAGCTGGACCTTCTCCGACGATGGCAAGTCGATTACGTTCAAAATCCGCAAGGGGCTGAAATTCGCCTCCGGCAATCCGCTGACCGCGCAGGACGCCGCCTATTCGCTGCAGCGCGCCATCAAGCTGGACAAGAGCCCGGCGTTCATTCTGAGCCAGTTTGGCCTCACCCGCGAAAACGCCGATCAGAACATCGTCGCGACCGATGACGAAACGCTTGTTTTCACTACGGGCAAGGCATTTGCGCCAAGTTTCGTCCTGAACTGTCTCACCTCCAGCGTGGCGTCGATTGTCGACAGCAAGCTGGTGAAGGAACATGAGCAGAAAGCGGAAAAGACCAAGGATTATCCCTACGACACCGACTTCGGTTACGAATGGCTGAAGAACAACTATGCCGGTTCCGGTCCCTTGGCGCTCAAGCAATGGCGTGCCAATGAAGTGCTGCTTCTCGAGCGCAACGAAAACTATGCCGATGCAAAACCGGCGATGAAACGTGTCATCTATCGCCATGTGAAGGAGGGGGTTTCACAGCGCCTGCTCCTTGAGGCGGGCGATATCGACATTGCGCGCAATCTGGAACCCGGCGACATTGAAGAGCTGAGCAAGAACCAGAAGTATCACGTCCTCAACGCACCAAAGGGCCGCGTCTATTATCTGGTGGCCAACCAGAATGTGCCGGAACTTGCAAAGCCGGAAGTCCGGCAGGCCCTCAAATACCTGATCGATTACGATACGATCGAAGCGAAACTCATCAACGGTATCGGCCGCACGCATCAGTCCTTCCTGCCTCTCGGCATGTTCGGCGCTGTCGGTGACAAGCCGTTCTCCTATGATGTCGAAAAAGCCAAGGAGCTGCTTGCAGATGCAGGTCTCAAGGACGGCTTCAAGGTGACACTCGACGTGCGCAACACGCAGCCATTTGTCGGCATCGCGGAAAGCATCCAGCAGACCATGGGCAAGGCGGGCGTTCAGGTGGAAATCCTGCAGGGAGACGGCCGGCTGACGACCACCAAGGTTCGCGCACGCAAGCATCAGATGGCGCTTGGCATCTGGGGGCCGGATTATTGGGATCCGCACACCAATGCAGTGACCTTCACCAACAATCCCAACAATGGCGAAGACGTCTCAATGCGCACGAGCGCTTGGCAGGCCCATTGGGATATTCCGGAGTTGACGGCGGAAACCATGGCTGCCGCTGAAGAGCGCGATACGGCCAAGCGTGAGGAGATGTATCACGACCTCCAGAAGAAGTTTCAGGAAACCAGCCCGTTCGCGATCATCTATCAGCAGATCGAAACAGCTGTGACGGCTCCGAATGTGCACGATTTCAACATGGTTGCCGACGCCAACTATGTCCAGACCGTAACGAAGGACTGACGCGATGCGAAAAGGCCGGGCGCTTTGCCCGGCCTTCTTATTTCCCGTCCTCGAAGCTGAAGGGCGGCAATTGCTCCAGCGCCGATTTCAGCGCTTCCGACCAGCTTTCCGATACTGTCTGATAATAAGGATCGGTAGCCTCGAACCGTTTGCGCGCGCCATGCGCGAAACTGTCGGCTTCGTAAATCTGCATGTCGAGCGGAAGTCCCACCGAAAGATTGGCTTTCAGCGTGGAGTCGAACGAGACGAGCAGCAGCTTCACCGCCTCCTCGAAACTCATCTGCTCCTGATAGGCGCGGACGAGGATGGGTTTACCGTACTTGTTTTCCCCAATCTGGAAGAAAGGCGTGTCTGCGGAACTCTCGATGAAATTGCCTTCCGGGTAGATATAGAAAAGGCGCGGCTGGCCGCCCTTGATCTGCCCGCCGAGAATGAACGAGGCGCCAAATGCATCGGCGTTCTGCCCGCCGGTGGCGGAGTTCTGGATGACTTCCTTGACCGTATCGCCGACAAGACGTGCGACCTGGAACATGGAGGGCGCATCAAAGACCGACGGGTGCCGGTCCGCAGGAGCCTTCATGCGTTCTTCCAGAAGACTTGCCACCGCCTGGGTAGTCGCGAGATTGCCAGCTGAAAGCAGAACGATCACACGTTCACCGGGCTTGGACCAGCTTCGCATCTTCGAGAAAACGGAGATATTGTCGAGCCCGGCATTCGTCCGCGTATCGGACATGAACACAAGGCCACGATCGATTTTCATTCCAACGCAATAGGTCATAAGCAATATCCGGCAGGCAACTGGCTATTCAGAGGGATCACTGCCCTACATTGATGTGAACCGCAAGACTTTCCGCAGCACCGCCGAGCCGGACGCCCGAGATCGGCGCAGCGTCGCGATAGTCCAGCCCGGTTGCAATCCGCACATAACGGTCATTCGGACAGATATTGTTGGCGGCATCGAACCCCACCCATCCAAGGCCGTCGATATGAGCTTCGGCCCAGGCATGGCTTGCGGTCTGTTCCTCGACGCCTTCCATCATCAGATATCCCGATACATATCGGGCGGGAACGCCGATAAGCCGGGCCGTCGAAAGAAAGATATGGGTGTGATCCTGACAAACGCCCTTGCCGGCGTTCAGTGCATGTTCGGCATCCGTGGAAACGCTCGTCGTTCCCGGCATATAGGCAACTGCCTTGTGTATGGCGTTCATCAGATCGTGCATCAGGGCAAGCCGTTCCTGCCCTGTCGGGAGGTCGCCAGCCAGCGCCTTGATCCGCTCGCCCGGCATCGTCAGCGGTGTCTCACGCTCGAAAAGCCAGAGCGGTGCAAAGCCATATACGGGCCCGAGCACACCGACCCTGTCCTCCACATCGATGCTACCGCTTGCCGTTATGACGATCTCGCTGACATTGCGGGCGTGCTGGACCAGATCGGTCTTGTTGCCAAAACCGTCGATATAGGAAACCTCCGGCTCGCCGCCTTCAATTTTCAGTTCCCAGTGTTTCACGACCTGACCCGGCACCGTCGGCGGACGCAGCCGCACCCTCTGCACCGCATAGGGAACCGGGTGGTCGTAGCGATAATGCGAAACGTGCCGGATATTGAGCAGCAAGCGAAGACCTCAATAGAAATTATAGGTTTCAGCGATCTCGTTGCCGAGCCGGTTGTTGCGGGTGATGAACTCGGTCAGGAATTCATGCAGGCCCATATCGAAGATCGCAGATATGTCCTGATTTTGCAGGCTTGCATAGATTTTGTCCGCTGTCTCGTGACAGGCGGCGCGATTGTCATAATCTTTCGACAGGTAGTCGAGATGTTCTGCGATGCTGCGATAGCAATAATGAAGCGAACGCGGCATGCGACCGTTCAAGATAAGATAGTCCGCGACCTGTGCCGGACGATAGTCACCATCATAGACCCAACGGTAGGAACGATGCGCGGACACCGAGCGGAGAATGGACTCCCATTGGTAATTGTCGAGCGTGGTGCCGACATAGGAAATCGCAGGCAGCAGAACATAATATTTCACATCGAGAATGCGGGCCGTATTGTCCGCGCGTTCGATGAACGTGCCGAGGCTTGCAAAATCGAAGATTTCATTGCGCAGCATCGTGCCGTGGAAAGAGCCGCGAATAAGTGCCGTTTCGCGCTTTATCTGGTCGAGGAGTTGCGGAAGGTCGCTTTCCTTCAACGGCTTGCAGAGCGACTTTTTCAGCGACATCCATGCTTCGTTGACGCTCTCCCACGCTTCCCGTGTCAGTGCCGTGCGCACCATGCGGGCATTGGAGCGCGCGGTCTCAAAGCATGTCATCACGCTCGACGGATTATCCGCATCGCGCAGCAGGAAATCGGCGACATTGGCGGCGTTATAGACATCGTATTTCGCCGAAAAACCCTGACTTGCGCCTGCCGAAACCGCCACCGATGACCATTCTTCGGGTGCATCTGAAGTTTTCGTCAGTGCCATGCGAAGACCCGCATCGACAAGGCGCGCCATGTTTTCGGCCCGCTCTATATAGCGGAACATCCAGTAAAGTCCGTTTGCCGTACGGCCAAGAAGCATAAATCATTCCCCTCTTCGCGCCCTGATCTTGCCGTCAGTTGCAGCACGTCAATCCAATTGTTTCAGTCGTCGAGTACCCACGTATCCTTGGTGCCGCCGCCCTGACTGGAATTCACGACAAGCGATCCCTCCTTCAACGCCACACGCGTAAGTCCGCCCGGCGTTATGCGGATGCGGTCTGAAACCAGAACGAAGGGGCGCAGATCGACGTGGCGCGGTGCAAGCCCGCTCTTGGTGAAGATGGGCGTGGTTGAAAGCGCCAGTGTGGGTTGCGCGATATAGTTGCGCGGCCTTGCTTTCAATTTCTCGGCGAAAACGTCGCGTTCGGCCTTTGTCGAAGCGGGTCCGACCAGCATTCCATAGCCGCCAGAGCCATGGACTTCCTTGACCACAAGCTCGGCAAGGTTGTCGAACACATAAGCAAGGCTGTCCGGTTCGGAACAGCGCCATGTCGGAACGTTTTCGAGAATGGCCTTGCGGCCCGTATAGAACTCCACGATTTCCGGCATATAGGAATAGATCGCCTTGTCGTCGGCGATGCCAGTTCCCGGTGCGTTGGCAATCGTGATATTCCCGGCCCGGTAGACATCCATGATACCGGCAACGCCGAGCGTCGAGTCCGGCCTGAATGTCAGCGGATCCAGAAACGCATCATCCACGCGCCGGTAAAGCACGTCGATGGCGCGATACCCTTGCGTGGTCCGCATCGCCACACGTCCGTCCACAACGCGCAGATCGCTTCCCTCGACCAGTTCGACGCCCATCTGGTCGGCAAGGAATGCATGTTCAAAATAGGCGGAGTTGTAGATGCCTGGCGTCAGCACCGCGACGGTCGGAACATCTTGCGTGCCGGGAGGCGCAACGCTTGCCAGTGACTGGCGCAGCAATTGCGGATAATTCTCGACCGGGCGAACCTTGACGTTCTGGAATAGCTCCGGAAAGAGCTGCATCATGGTTTCGCGATTTTCCAGCATATAGGAAACGCCCGATGGCGTGCGGGCATTGTCTTCCAGTACATAGAACTGGTTTTCGGCTGTGCGCACGATATCGACGCCGATAATATGGGTGTAGACGTTCCCCGGCGGGCGGAAGCCGATCATTTCCGGCAGGAAGGCTTCATTTTTGGAAATCAGCTCTTTGGGAATGCGCCCTGCCCTGACGATCTCCTGACGATGGTAGATGTCATCGAGAAAAGCGTTCAGCGCCATCACGCGCTGTTCGATGCCCTGCGACAGACGCCGCCATTCCTGCCCTGAAATGATGCGCGGAATGATGTCGAAGGGAATAAGGCGTTCGCCCGCCTCCTGGTCGCCATAGACGGCGAAGGTGATGCCCGTCTTGCGAAACACGCTTTCGGCATCGTCGCTCTTCTGCAGAAGTTTGTGCGGGTCCTGTTGGTCGAGCCATTGCTTGAGAAATTCGTAAGGCTGGCGGACATTCCCGCCATGGTTGAGCATCTCGTCGAATGGCTTCACTTACTTCCCCTTCTTTTTCCCTATTATTCAGTCCGGGCTCAGGGAAAAGCAAGTCAGGAAATCATGCAAAAGCGCAAAGCTGGGTTGCGCATTTTCATCGCGACAGCAGGACTATGACGCGTTCTAATAGCCGCGCAAATGTTGCCAGCAATGGTTCAGCCCGGACGATGCGCCTTCACGACGGCCGGATCGGTCTCGATACGTCCCGCCCCGATGAGGTCGAGACAATAAGGCACCGCCGGAAAAATCGCCTGCAAGGTCATGGCGATGGAAGCAGGCTTGCCGGGAAGATTGAGAATGAAGCTCTTGCCGCGACTGCCTGCCGTCTGGCGGGACAGGATGGCGGTCGGGGTCTGTTCAAGGCTGACCCGGCGCATCAATTCGCCAAAACCCGGCAGTTCCTTGTGCAGGACGGCCTGCATGGCTTCCGGCGTTTCATCACGCGGGCTCGGTCCTGTGCCTCCCGTCGTCAGGATGAGATCACAGGCTTCGTTGTCGCAAAGATCGATAAGCGTGTCGCGGACCGATTCCATACCATCCGGAATGACCCGGCGGACTGATTCATAAGGTGTGACGACTGCGCTTTTCAGCCATGCTTCCATGGCCGGGCCGCTCTGATCTTCGTATTCCCCGCGACTTGCGCGGTCGGAAACAGTCACGAAACCGATCTTTACCATCACATTCTCACAGCAAGTTTCTGGCTCTCAATAAACGTCTGGCGGACTTATAGGCGCTCGCCGGTTTGATGTGAAGGTTTGCGCGCAAATGAAAACGCCGCCCGGAGGCGGCGCTTTACATAAGGCGTGACTCAGAAGTTATGGCGTGACGTCGAAGCCGAACCACTTTTCCGACAGACGCTTGATCGTGCCGTCAGCCTTCGCGGCTTCAATGGCGTCATCAAACATCTTCTTCAGTTCGGTATCGTCCTTGCGCAGGCCGACGGCGACGCCACGGCCCAGAATGCCGCCCTTGAAGAACGGGCCGGTCATGACGATGTCTTCATTACCCGGCTTCTTGGCAGCGTCGGTGAGATAAGCGAGCGAAGCCACGACGAGATCGACACGACCCGACTTCAGGTCCAGGTCATGCTGTTCCGTGGTCTTGTATTCACGGATGTCGATATTGTCCTTGAAGTACTTGTCGAGGAGCGACAGACCGAGCGAAGCGGACTGGACGCCGACGGTGCGGCCCTTGATTTCGGCAGATACTTCGTCAATTGCCTTCTGTGCGGCCGCTTCGTCCTTGGCCAGATAAAGGGTCTCGCCGGTGTGCGGCAGCTTTGCGTAAGGGCTGTCCTTCAGCGTTGCGAAGGTCTGCGGCGTCAGGCCGTAGGAAATCGAGAAGCTGATGGTTTCTTCGCGCTTTGGCGTTGCCGTGAGGCCGGCCATGATCGCATCGAATTTGCCGGCATTGAGTGCCGGGATGATGCTGTCAAAAGGCTGTGCGACCAGTGTGCACTCGACCTTCATGCGAGCGCAGAGATCCTTGTAGAGTTCGACTTCATAGCCGTCCAGCGAGCCATCGGGCTTGGTGAAGTTGTAAGGACGGAATGCGCCTTCCGTAGCGATAGTGATCTTCGTCCACTTCTTTTCCTCGGCATGGGCCGAAATGCTCGTCAGAGCGAGAGCGGAAATGAACACGGCTTTGAAAAGTCCGATGGTCTTCATTACAGTTATCCTATTGCGGGTGTTTCTGTCCGGCTGGCGCCGGAATACAGAATTTCGATAATCAGGCAGCGTTCTCGTGGCTGATGAATTTACGGAAGCGTTCCGATTTTGAGTTGGCGAAGACGTCTTCGGGCTTTCCGTCTTCTTCCACCAGGCCCTGATGGAAAAACACGACGCGGTTGGAGACGTCACGTGCGAAGCCCATTTCATGGGTCACGACCAGCATGGTGCGGCCTTCTTCGGCAAGGCCGCGCATGACGCGCAGCACTTCACCGACCAGTTCCGGATCAAGGGCCGAGGTCGGCTCATCGAACAGCATAACCTTCGGCTTCATCGCCAGTCCGCGCGCAATCGCCGCGCGCTGCTGCTGTCCGCCCGAAAGGTGCGCCGGATAGAAGTCACGCTTGTCGGCAATGCCGACCTTTGCCAGCAGCGCCTCTGCTTCCGCCACGCATTCCGCGCGCGGACGCCCCTGCACATAGATCGGCGCTTCGATGATGTTTTCCAGAATGGTCTTGTGCGACCACAGATTGAAGCTCTGGAACACCATGCCCAGTTCCGAACGGATGCGCGAAACCTGCTTCTTGTCGGTCGGATAGGCTTCGCCCTTCGCATTCTTCGCCATGCGGATGGTTTCGCCCGAAACCGTCACCGTGCCCGAGGATGGTGTCTCGAGAAGATTGATGCAGCGCAGGAATGTCGACTTGCCGGAGCCGGACGAACCGAGGATCGAAATGACCTCGCCTTCGCGCGCTTCAAGCGAAATGCCCTTCAGTACCTCATTGGCGCCAAAGCTCTTGCGCAGGTTTTCGACTTTCAGAGCCACCGGTGCATTGGGAGAGACGATTTTGCTCACGATGTTTGTCCTTCGGATGAGAGCTTGACGACGGGCTGGCGCAGATAAGGGGTGAGCCTGTATTCTGCAAACATCAGCACACGGGTCAGGACGAAGTTGATGGCAAGGTAGATCGCACCGGCGATCACGAAGATTTCGATCGCCCGATAGCTCTCGGCGATCAGCTTTGCCGCGATGCCGGTCACTTCCATGAGCGTGATGATCGATGCAAGCGAGGTTGCCTTGATCATCGAGATCATCTCATTGCCATAACCCGGCAGCGCCTGGCGGATGGCAAGCGGCATGACGATGCGGCGGAAGCAGGTGAAGGACGACATGCCGCAAGCTTTCGCCGCTTCGATCTGGCCATGCGGCACCGACAGCAGGCCGCCGCGGATGATCTCGCTGGCATAGGCCGCATTGTTCAAGGTCAGCGCGATGATCGCACACCAGTAGGGCTCGCGCAGGATGGGCCACAGGAAGGAATAGCGGATGGCCGGAAACTGGCTGAGGCCGTAATAGATGATGAATATCTGGACCAGAAGCGGCGTTCCACGGAACACGAAGACGTAAAGGCGGGCAATCCAGTCCAGCACCGTGAGGCCCGATAGGCGCATCAGGGCAAAGAGCAGGGCAAGGAAAGCGCCGAACACGATGGAGGATGCCGCAAGCTTCAGGGTCAGCGGCACGCCGCCCAGCATCTGGAAGAATGCATCGGAATAGAATTCAAGGTTCATTTTGCCCTCCTGACGCCGCGCGAGAAGTGACGCTCGGCCAATTGCAGAAGCCCGCCGGAAACCGACGAAATCAGCAGGTAGAGCGCTCCGGCAATGAGGAAGAAGTTGAAGGGCAGGCCAGTCGAGCCCGCACCGATCTGCGCTTGGCGCAGAAGCTCGACCACACCGGCGACCGAGACCAAAGCGGATTCCTTCAGCGAAACCTGCCAGACATTGCCAAGGCCCGGCAATGCGTGGCGCAGCGCGAGCGGGGCGATGATGCGGCGGAATTTCAGCATCCGGCCCATGCCGCAGGCGGTTGCCGCTTCGATCTCGCCTTTGAAGACGGCCCGGTATGCACCGCGGAACACTTCGGTATGATGCGCACCGCAGGAAATGCCGATTGCCAGCACGCCTGCCAGAAAGCCGGGAAAGCCGACGAAGCCTTCCGCACCGAAATATTTGCCGATGGCGGTAACGGCGGCGCTGCCGCCGAAATAGAACAGATAGATGACGAGGAGATCGGGAATGCCGCGAATGATCGTGGTGTAGCCGTCAGCGACGGTGCGCAGCGTGCGTCCGCCGGAAATCTTCGCCCAGGCAGCGAACACCCCGATGGCCGCGCCGAGCAGGAAGCCCAGAACCGCCAAGGCTACGCTCACCAGTGCGCCCATCATCAGCACATAGCCCCAGCCGTCAGGACCGAAACTCAGAATATCGAGAAAGCCCATCTGCTTCATGATGCGTCAGGCCTTGTTGGAATTGGGGGAATGAATGTCATTTCTATTTTCAGAATCTGTCTGTTCGCTGCATCATTTTGCGGTTTCGGGCAGAGCGGGTTGAACGCTGTCTGGAATCGGATTGACGAAAACGGCTCCGCCGAGCCGTTTCTCGTGATCCTGCTTTGCTTTCTCGATCTGTGCCGGATCGCGGAACAGTTCGATGGCGGTGCTGCCCATGATCTTTGCAGCATGCGCCATGCCCTTGTGCGCTGCCGGCAGCTTGCCCTGAGCCACCATCTGCCACGAATGAAGCGGCGTGCCGATTGCGCAGGTCGCGCCGCGCATCTGCACGGTCGGCACTACCCAGCTCACGCTGCCCACATCGGTCGAGCCGACGAGGGTGTTGTCGCCCTTATAAGGCGTATAGATATCTTCGCAAAGCGAAAGGCCGCCCTTGGGCTCAACACCAAAGCGGCGGAAGGCATCGGAAATGTCTTCCCTGGAAAGCGTCTTCTGAAAGCGGCTTGCCGTTTCGCGGTCCTGATCGTCAAAGTCCGGAGGGCCCAGACGCTCAAGCTGCATCTGCATCAGTTGTTCCAGCGGTGTGTTCCCGATCAGATCGGCATCGCCGCTAACGATCTCGCTGCGCACCGTGGTTTCGGTCATCAGCGCTGCGCCCTCGGCGATCTTCTTGACGCGCTCCAGAAGTGTTTGCATTTCCGGCAGGCTGCGGGCGCGCACGAGATAACGGACCGTTGCCCTGGCCTGCACGACATTGGGCGCAAAACCACCTGTATCGGTCACGGCATAATGAATGCGGGCAGTCGACGGCATATGCTCGCGCATATAGTTCACGCCGACATTCATCAGCTCGACCGCATCAAGCGCACTCCGTCCGAGATGCGGTGCTGCCGAAGCGTGGGCCGCACGGCCGCTGAAGTGAAAAATGATTTCATTGCAGGCGAGCGAGACTGGATCGTTTACGCCCGCAAATGGCGCAGGATGCCAGCAGAAGGCGATATCGACATCGTCGAACAGTCCCTCGCGAACCATGAATCCCTTTGCCGAACCGCCCTCTTCCGCCGGGCAACCATAATAACGCACGCGTCCCTTGATGCCCTGTGCGGCAAGATAATCCTTCACGGCAGCAGCAGCGAGCAGCGATCCCGCACCCAGCAGATTGTGGCCGCAACCATGTCCGTGACCGCCTGCTTCGACAGGCTTCTCTTCTGCCAGTCCCGATACCTGGCTCAAACCCGGCAGGGCATCGAACTCACCAAGAATGGCAATGACCGGCCCATCCTCGCCAGCTTCGCCCATTACAGCCGTCGGCAATCCAGCAATGCCGCGTTCGACGCGAAACCCTTCGGCTTCCAGCATCGCCGCGTGGGCATCGCTCGATCTGTATTCTTCGTAGTTGGTTTCCGGATTATCCCAAACCGTATCGCTCAGTTCGAAATATGCGGCACTCTTGGCGTCGACAATATCCCAGATATCGTGATGGTTTTTCAACTTGGCTCCATCGGTCATTTCACCGCCATGTAAGAAACTGGCGGGCTTCGGGAGGTTTCGGCATCGCGATTGCCGATCCTTCCGTGTGCTCTAATTTTTGATGATGCTGATAGAACTCAGGCCCCGCTCCCGCAAGGGCAGATCGAAGAGTTGACGCAAAATTGCAAATTTTCGGGCGGTTTTCAGCCCTCTATTGCCGTTCAGGTCCCGTCAATCCGATTGAAGTTGGCTTCTGGCCTCCCACACGCCTCAATATTCCTCGCACCTGTACTGAGCAGTACCCGAGACGAATGGCGAGGAGTAGCCGCGATAGTGGTCAAAATTATCGCCGGTTTTTGCAATATGGCACGTTTCATGTGGCAAATTGGAAAAAAGTCCCTCTTACGGGGCTGTTGCCTTTGAGTATCTGCCCTTGAGTATCCATGGATGAAACGATAGTTCGTTCCGCGAACTGAACTTCCGGGGCAACGTTCATGGTACAGACAAAGAAGCTCGCAGATTTCACTATACGTCCGCTCGCAAGAAGCGAAGTGACGGACATCTGGCAAATCGACCGCAGCGAAATCATTGAGGAAATGTATCGCTTGCAAGAAGCTCAGCTCGTATTGGAACCGCAGTTCTACGATGTGCGCGGCTGGCCGGAAGGCGAAGCGGAAATCTACACGCCCATCCTGCTCGACTGCTACGACCACGGCGGCATCTTTCTCGGTGCTGAAGCGGATGGTGCTCTGGTTGCTGTCACGGTTACGGATGTGCGTCCTGTCGGCCTCTATCCAGAACTACATCAGCTCGGTTTCATGCATGTCGATAAAGCCGTCCGGGGATTGGGCCTTGCAGGCGAACTCTATCGGCGCAGCATGGCCGTTGCTAAGGAAGCCGGAGCGGAAGGCTTTTATATTTCCGCGACGCCCACGCGGCGGACAATCGATTTTTATATGAAACAGGGCGCGAAAGTCACAATCAGGCCGGATCCGCTGCTCTTCGAGCGCGAACCCGAAGATATTCATCTGATTCATCGATTTACGAGCCAAGCTTCTTGACCCGGGACTGAAACCGCTATCATCGTCAGCCATGCGTATCCTGCTCGTCGAAGATAATCTCACCCTCGCAAACTGGCTGGCAAAAAGCCTGCAACAGTCAAACTATAGCGTCGATACCGTGCACGACGCTGCTGATGCTGAACAGGCACTCGCCTTCACAGAGTACGATCTGGTGATTCTTGATCTCGGCCTTCCCGACAAAACCGGGCTCGATGTGCTGGAACACGTCCGCGGCAAAGGCAATGAAGTACCCGTCATCATCCTGACGGCCAATGCCAGTCTTGACGGGCGTATCCGTGGATTGGATGCCGGCGCCGACGACTATCTGGCAAAGCCCTTCGAGCTCAGCGAACTCGAAGCGCGTATCCGCGCGCATCTTCGCCGCGCCAGCCAGCGAACAGCGCCCGTTGTGACCTGCGGGCTTTTACGTTTCGACACCAATACCCGGCTATTCTCGATTGGAGACGAGCCGCTTTCACTTGCCCCGAAGGAACATGCAGTTCTGGAACAGCTGTTGCGGCGCATCGGAACCACGGTCAGCAAAACGGCGCTTGTACAGGGCATCTACAATTTCGACAGCGAAACTGACGAAAACGCCATCGAAATCTACATTCATCGTCTCCGCAAGAAGCTGGAGGGCAGCCGAGCCGAGATCGTGACCTTGCGCGGCCTGGGCTATCTGCTGCGCGAAGCGAGTTGAGATGAAACGGCTGTTCACCCGCCTCTCCCAAAGCCTGCGCGCCCAACTCGTTTCGTGGATCGTAATCCCGCTGATTATCGTGGCAGGGATCAATCTTTGGACAGCATGGCGCGCGTCGGAAAACATGGCTGGGATCGTATCAGACCGAATGCTGACAGCGTCTGCACGCGCAATCGGCGAAGCGACCGCCGCGTCGCACAATGCCATCGATGCGGTCATTCCGCCGGTCGCACTCGAAATGTTCTCAACGGGATATGGGGACCGAGTCTATTATCGTGTGGAGACGTCCGATGGGCGACTGCTGGCAGGATTTCCCGACTTGCCCATGCCTGCCGTAATCACGAATTACGATCCGCTTCATTATGAGGGCACCTATCGCGACCGTCCCTTGCGTCTGGTTGTGTTGCGCCATCCTGTTGCCGCACCTTCCACCCTGCCACAAGCTGTCGATGTGGTCGTGGGTGTCACCCTTGCGGGATACACCGCCATGCAACGGGAACTCTGGCTGAACTCGGTGCTGGAACAATCGCTGCTCATCATCGTTGCCGGTGCTCTCTCGCTATTGGGCTTGCGCTTTGTATTGCGTCCGCTGATCCGGCTTCGCAATGAAGTCCGCAATCGCACATCCAAACTGGAACCGTTCGATCCACAGACCGTCCAGACCGAACTTCGACCGCTCGTCACGGCGCTGAACCAGTATATGGAACGCGTACGCAAGCAGATGTCGGCGCAACACCGTTTCATTCAGAATGCGGCACATCAGTTGCGTACGCCGCTTGCGACGCTTTCGACACAGGCCAGCTTCGCAGAACGGGCAACCGAAGAAAATGACCGCAAGGATGTCCTTGCTGGCATCAAGAGTACGGCCATGCAGCTGTCACGGCTGGCCGGACAATTGCTGACGCTTTCCCGGGCCGAACCGGGCAGCAGGCGTCCCCGCGCTGATCGGGTTGATCTGGCGGAGGCGGGACAACAAATTCTGGAAAGCCTCGCAGGCAAGGCGTTCGACCGCAAGATCGATCTCGGGTTGGAGCTTAAAGCGAAAAAGCCGATCATTTCCGGCGATGGAACCATGCTGCGCGAGATGATCGTCAATCTGGTGGACAATGCCCTCACCTATACGCCGGAAGGCGGCACGGTCACGCTTGTGATCGATCAAGATGGACACAAAATCAAATTACGGGTCGAGGATAACGGCCCCGGTATTCCGGTCAGCGAATATGAACACGTTTTCGAACGCTTCTATCGTGTTCCAGGCACTCTGGCAGATGGAAGCGGGCTGGGTCTCGCCATCGTGCGTGAAGTGGCCGATGCCGCAGGCGGTGATGTGTCGCTTTCCGAAACGAAAGGCGGCGGGCTTACGGTGACTGTCACCCTGCCCGCCGCCTGAGCTGTTCAAATGTCTGGCTGTCAGCTTCCCTGTTCGGAAAGCGCCTGTGGACGCCATTTCACCAGATGGTTTTCGATTAGCGTGATAATATATTCCACGACGAGCGCCAGCACCGCCAGAATGACCATGGCAGCAAAGACGCCATTGGCATTGAATGTGCCCTGTGCCGTTGAGATCATCAGGCCCACGCCCTTCTTCGCGCCCAGAAACTCACCGACGACGGCGCCGACGAGCGCAAAACCGAAGCTAACGTGAAGGCTTGCCAGAATCCAGCTCATGGCTGACGGCACGATGACGGTGCGTGTGATCTGCGAACGGGAAGCACCCAATATCTGTGCATTTGCGATCAACGCACGATCAGCTTCGCGTACACCCTGAAACGCATTGGCGAACACGACGAAGAACACCATGACGACGGCCAGCGCCACCTTGGACGCCATACCGAGCCCAAGCGCGATGATGAAGATCGAACCCAGCACGACACGCGGGATGGAATTGGCGATCTTGATATAGATCGAGAACACATCGGCGAGGAACTTGTTGCGGCCCAGCAGAATGCCGCAAATGACGCCGCCAACCGCACCGATCAGGAAGCCGAGCGCTGTTTCCTCAAGGGTTACGATGATCTGCTCCGAGAGCGGCCCCTGTGAGGTGCCTTCCGTGATCCATATCCATATCTGGTCCGCGATACCGGAAGGGCTTGCGAAGAAGAATGGATCGATCAGGCCCGTCCGTGCACCAAGCTCCCAACCACCCAGAACGGCGACAAGAATGGCGAGGCGCACAAGGATAACCACGGCACGGCGGCGGCGCATTGCAGCGCGAAATTTCGCTTCGGTGCGTGCAAGTTCGTCCGTACTTGCACTGGACTGCAAGTTTGCTGACGCGGAGAGAGTTTGTGTTGTCATTTCATTTTCTCCGATTAGTTGCCGCTTGCCAGCGCGCGCTTCTGACCGATCTGCACTTCCTCGCGCAGATCGTCCCAGATCACCTTGGCAATATCGACAAACTGGCTGTCGTAGCGGATGTCTTCCATGACGCGCGGGCGTGGAATATCGATGTCGTAAACGCTCTTGACCGTGGCCGGACCGGCGGTCAGCACATAAACCTTGTCGGCCAAAGCAATCGCTTCCTCGAGATCGTGCGTAACGAAGATGACCGACGCGCCAGACTGTTGCCAGAGATCGAGCAATTCGCCCTGCATCAAGGTGCGTGTCTGCACGTCAAGCGCGCTGAACGGTTCATCCATGAGCAGGATTTTCGGTTCGTTGATGAATGTCTGCGCCAGCGCCACGCGCTTGCGCATGCCGCCGGAGAGCTGGTGTGGATAGTGGTTTTCAAAGCGGGCGAGACCGACGCGGGCGATCCAGCTGCGCGCTTTCGCATAGGCTTCTTCCTTGCCCATGCCGCGATAGCGCGGACCCGCGCTCACATTGTCGATGACGCTGAGCCACGGAAACAGAGCATCCGCCTGAAACACAAAACCGATATCGGGGCTGATACCTTCGATGGGCTTACCCATCAGACGAACTTCACCGGCACTTGGCTTGGCGAGACCTGTCACGAGATTAAGCGTCGTCGACTTGCCGCAACCGGTCGGGCCGACGACACAGGCAAATTCGCCCTGCGCAACATTCATGGTGAAGTCGCGCAATGCGGTCATCATCTTGCCGTCGGGGGTGACAAAACGGCGGGTTACATTGTTGAGCGCGATTGCAGGCACACTGTTGCCATCTGTTTCACGCGCAATGGTACTGGGGGCTTCCATCAGCATGGGTTCCTCGCGGGTATGCGGCACCGCTCGCACGCGACAGTTTCGTTATCGAGCATCCCGCACCAAAACGGTTTTTCCGTTTTGCTGGAATGCTCTGTCGCGTGCCTGCAATGCGGCTGAATATGTTGAAACAGTGAGACTGACGTTCTACGTGAACGTCAGTCGCAGGCTGGTCACTTCGCAGCGTCAAGCGCCGCGTTGGCCTTGTCCACGAACTCGGTCGTGAACGTCTTCGAAAGATCGACCTGTTTTTCCTGAAGCGGCTTCTTGAAGGTTGCGAGAACCTTGAGAACAGTTTCAGGACCATCTTTTGGCATGCGGCCATCCGGCGTGTACTGCGCCTTGCCCTCGGCAAGCCCCTTCACGTAGAGGTCCTTGTCGCCGACATAATAATCCTTGGGCATCTGGTCTGCGATTTCTTCGGCGCTGTGCGAAGCGATGTAGCGCATGGTCTTGACCAGTGCGTTGGCAAGTTTCTGCGCATCTTCCTTGTGTGTCTCGAGCCATGCGCTCTGCACGTAGAACGAAGCAGCCGGATAAGGTCCGCCAAGGGCTTCGATGGTTTTATCCGGCGTGCGCATGTCGACCAGCACCTTCGCATCGCCGCTCTTCAGCATATTGGCGACAGTCGGCTCCGTGGTCATGCCCGCCTGCACGGCATCCTGCTTGAAGGCTGCAATGAAAGTGTTGCCAGCGCCAACCGGCAGCAACGTATAGTCGCCCTGCTTCAAGCCGTTGCGCATGGCAAGGTACTGGGTCAGGAAGTCTGTAGAAGAACCGAGACCCGTGACACCCAGCGTGTGGCCCTTGAAATCGGCGGGCGACTTGATCTGATCGGCATATTTGCTGGAAACGAGTTCCACTTCACCCGGCGCCTGGCTGAACTGTACGATCGACTGGATGAACTTGCCCTTCGATTGAAGATCGATGGTGTGATCGTAAAAGCCGACCACGGCCTGGGCTGCACCAGCCAAAAGCTCGTTTTCCGCATCGACGCCTGCACGGCTGTTGATCAGTTCGACATCAAGGCCTTCATCCTTGAAGTAACCGAGCTTTTCCGTCAGCACGGCTGGAAGGTAAATCTGCTTTTCCATGCCACCAACGATTACCGTCAGTTTTTCGGCATGGGCCGCGTTTGCGCCAATTACCATCGCGCCGCCAATAATGGCCGCGCCAAACAGATGGCGATATGAATCTATAGAGATTTTCATCTATGCTCCTCCGAGTGCTCCTGCTGGCCCGGCAAAACCAAGCCCCTCCTGATGCCGATTCCTCTATCGGTCTTGAATGGATATCGCAGGCAAGCTTTCAACCAGCTTTCAACACGCTTGCAGCGGTATTTAGGGGCCAACGAAGTGGAAGACAGACTTTATCGCTGTTTGTATCCCATGAAACGGGGCTTTCGAAAACACTATCCAACGTGGCTTGCGTCACTGTCATAAAACGATCAGTTGCATTCCCCTTAAATTAGGGGTTCAATCAGTCGAAGGGGAGGCCCCCAATGCCATTTCGCGGTAACAAATATCAAGGAACATACGCACCTGAGGACCTTCGGGTGCTTCAGGTCGCCTATAACCGTTGCTGTGCGGTTCTGGATCGCTGCCCCACAACACACGAAGATAAAGAGATACTCGCACGAGCAATCATCCGAACATATGAATCCGGTGCACATGATCCGGACAAGATTGCAGAAATCGTGGCCAAGCTCGAAATCGCGCGTGTCTAGTCAGTCGGGGTTGTGCAAGCGCTCGAACTAAGGACTGCCATGTAATTCTTTTGCACCCTGCCCTCACAGAGTATTTTACATAAAGTAAACAATTCTTCGATATAAAGTTTTGCAATCAGCTATATTTTAGTATAGTGGATCACACGGATTTATGGGCTGACAGGACGATCGGTCGGCCAGCCATATGCGGAATGCATAGAATGCCATTTTCGAGAGATTACTACTTCGGGCGCTTCAAACCCGCCGAGTTGAAAGAGCTGCAAACGGCTTATGTGAAGTCGTGCGAAGCAATGGCGCGTTGCCCGATCACCTCTCCCCATAAGGACGAAATGGCGCGCGAAATCATCCAGATTTATGAGTGCGGTGTCTGCGACGCCGAAAAAATCGCGGAACTTATGGTGCAGATCGAGGCGGTGAAGCCGCGTCCGATGAGCGAACTGTTGCTCGCACAGGTAAGTGCGGCCCAACCCAAAACCGCCTGATCAAGATCAATTCCATGCGATAACCGGATGCGAGGCTCGCATCCGGTTATTTTTCGTTCAGCGTTTTGCAACGGGGCGGACAAGTGGCGTCACGCGACGGATGGTGACGCGGCGGTTCTCCTGCTCCGCTGCCTGTGTGCGAATTTTGAGGAAGCGTTCGCCATAACCCTGCGTCACGAGATTTTCAGCCGGGATATCATAGACTTCCGTCAAAAGGCTGGCGACGGACTCAGCTCGTTTGTCCGACAGGACCAGATTTGAGCGGTCCGACCCTACGGCATCAGTATGTCCTTCGATAAAGAAGGTCTCGCCAGGATCCTTCGCCAGCACCTTTTGCATGGCGGTCGCAACCTTGCGCAAGGTCTTGGCTTGCGACATCGAAACTTCGGCACTTCCGGTAGCGAAGTGGATCGTATCCAGATCGATGCGGCGCACCTTGTCACGCAGACGGGCAGAATGACGAACTTCATCGATCGTATAAACGCGCTCAACACGCTCCACCGGCGGCATGGCGAGGAAATCGTAGAAATCGCGATCCGGATCGTCGGCAACGTCAATGATATAATCTCTCACCGGAATGGTGAGACGCATTGGCGGCAGTTCGTAGCCGACATCGATAATCGAAGCGCGCGGATTGTCGTCATATTCGGGCGCATAGATCATCAGATACTCGTTGCCGTCGCGGTCGATACGGGAACGCTGAAGAATGTCACCGTAACGATCATAGATCGTGACAATCTGGTTCCCGCCGGGACGAACGATGGTTTCGCGGGTGCGTCCACGCGGCAATTCATCATAATAAGTCTGCTCGGCATCGCGGCGCAGTCTCGGGCGGTCATCGCCGCGAACGAAGATACGGTCGCCGACATCCAGGATGACGCGGTTGTCGACTTCCTCGATCACTTTGACGTTCGTGACATTGTTCGTCACGTTATTGACCGTCGTATTGTTTATGACCGTGTTGTTCACCACCGTGTTGTTGACGATATTGGTGGTTTCCGGCACGGCAAAGACCGGCGCTTCCTTGATGCGTGTACCCTCTTCCTTGAGATTGGCCTCGATCTTCTGCGGCAGCGCTGCCTTCACCTCTTCCGGGATAGCGACCTGCGCCGCCGCATCATTTGCGGGTGGCGGGGCGTTTTCCTCGGCTGAGCGCTGCTGCTCCCGCTGCTTGCGGCGCTCTTCACGCGACTGGCTTCCCCCGGAATTGTCGGCATCCTTGTCGCTGTCGAGAATGGCGGCGCCATTTTCAACCGGCAAGACAACTGTGTCGTCGGTCTTCGCGGGATCTTTGGCAATCTCCTGCTTTTCCTCGGTCGAGCGCTGATCGACTATTTCCGGCGCAGGCTTTTGCTGGCCGTCGGTCGATTGCGGCTGTTCAACCGGCTGTGCAGGCTGCGCCTCGTTCTGTGGAGCTTCCGATGCTTTCGGCTCCTGCGGCGGAACCTCTTCCGGATGCTCAACGATGGACTCTTCTGCAGGTACTTTCTGCTGAGGCGTTGCCGGAGATGCTTCTGCCGGTTGCTCGGCAGGCTTTTCCGCTTGCGGAGCGGGAGCTTCCTTCACGGGCTTCTCGAGTGCGGGTTGCTCGGGTTTCGCTTCGGGCTCACTTGCCGGAGCTTCCTTCACCGGTTTTTCGGCGGGCGCTGTCTGCTCCTGCGGTTCAGCGGCCTTGCGAGCAGCCTCTTCCTCTGCCTTCTTCTGTTCTTCGGCGCGCCGTTGGGCTTCTTCAGCGGCCTTCTGCTGCTGTTGTTCGCTCTGGCGCTGCGCCTCCTCCTCGGCTTTTTTCTGCTCGGCCGCCTGCTTGGCCTGTTCTTCGGCCTGTTTCTGCGCTTCGCGCTCTGCTGCCTTCTGTTGTTCCTCGGCTTGTTTCTGTGCTTCTCGTTCGGCAGCCTTCTGCTGCTCTTCGGCCTGGCGCTGCGCCTCCGCTTCCGCAGCTCGTTTCTGCTCTTCCGCCTGACGCTGGGCTTCTTCCTGAGCGGCTTTCTGCTGTTGTTCTTCCGCCTGACGACGATTTTCCTCGTCGGCAGCGCGCTGTTTCTCCTCAGCCCTGCGCGCTTCTTCCTCTGCCGCCTTTTGCTGTTCCTCAGCCTCGCGCTGTTGCAGCAATTGCTCGTCGGATGGCTGGTCCCCATTCTCCTGCGCCAACAGGATTGGAGCCGTCAGCGTATCTGCGAGCACGGGCTGCGCGAGAATGGAAGCCGACAGAACCGGCACCGCAACCGTGGCAAGAAGCTTCGAACGAATAGACATATATCCTTCTCCTTCTGGAAGGCAGAATTGGTGTGCGTCTGCCCATGGATTCGCAGGCAAGGACGCCGTACGTCGCCAGCGGTACCCACTGAATTGGGACAAATTCCGGCGATTTCACAAATCCGTTATCGCAATCCACATGAACGCAGGCTGAACTCAACCGTTCCTGAATTGAGAGATTTTTCGCATTCTTTTAGCCAGAAGTTCTATACCTTCCGCGATGCGGTTGAGTGGAATTGAAGAATAGGCGATGCGAAATAACGGCATGGCCGGTCGTCGCTCCAGAAGAACGGCGCTCCGGACTCTATCAGCACGCCGTCCTCTCGCAGATCACGTGCGAGCTTGTCGGCATCCATGCCTTCAGGTCCTTCGATCCAGAACGCAGTACCGCCAAACGCGGACTTGCCCGCGATTTTCAAGCCTTCCCGATCGAGAGCCTCGATCATGGCTATGTGACGCTTGTGATATTCGATCCGCATTCGGTGAATGACTGCATCATAATGGCCAAGCGCCAGAAAATAGGCGGCAGTTCGTTGCAGATGTCCGGGCGGATGACGCAGCATCAGCGCGCGCAACGCCCTCGCCTCGCGAATGACGGGTGCCGGGGCGACGAGATAACCGAGCCGAAGTCCCGGAAAAAGCGATTTGGAAAAGCTGCCCACATAGAGAACGCGACCATACTGGTCGAGCGATTTCAACGCCGGGGTCGGTGGCTGGAGAAAGCTCATCTCGAATTCGTAGTCGTCCTCGACGATGACGAAATCTCGTTCGGCCGCCGCCTCCAGCAACGCGATACGCCGCGCCCGGGGCATGGTGGCGGCTGTGGGGGATTGATGACTTGGCGTAACGAAGACCGCGTCAATCCCGTCCGGCAGAAGTTCGGGCGGCAAGCCGCCTTCATCGACATCAAGTGCCGTAACGCGGGCTCCCGTCAGATGGAGCGTAGCGCTGATGTCCGGATGGCCCGGATTCTCGCATACGACATGCGAACGCCGTGTCAAAAGCAGATGGCTGATGATCCAAAGCGCATTCTGCGCGCCAACCGTAACCAATATCTCGTCCTGCTCCGCGCGTATCCCTCGGCTCGGCAGCGTCCGGGAGCGGATATAATTGACAAGTTCAACATCGTCCGCCGCGGCGAAATCGCCTGCCATGAGGATGAAATCTTCCCGAGCAAGCGCACGCCGGGCGCAATCACGCCATGCGGCCAGGTCGAACAGGGTCTGATCCATCTGGCCATAAAGGAAAGGATAGCGGTATTTTCGCCAATCCAGCGGCTTGCGAATGGTCTTGGCGATATTGAAGCCGGGACGCAGTTTGGACGACCAGTCGACAGCGGTGTCGGGGGTCTGCAAGAAATCCCTGTCGGGATGACTAATGGGCGGGGTCGTGGCCACATGGTAGGCGCTGCGTGAGCGCACTTCCAGATAGCCTTGGGAAACAAGTTCCTGATAGGCAAGCGTTACCGTCAGGCGCGAGACTTTCAGATAACCAGCCAGCCCTCGCGTCGACGGCATGCGAGCGCCCGGAAGAACGGCCCCAGACAGAATGGCCGATACAGTGGTTTCACGGATCTGCGATTGCAATCCGGTATTTCTGCTGCCGTCTATGAAGAATATCGTTGGCGAAACGGCGTCCAAAGCCCTGCTCCATTAGTAAATCTGCAACTGCGCCTCGGTTTGCGTCAGTTTTTCCGCTTCATGTTCCACTTAGCAATAGCGTTTCTTCTTTCTGATTTTCCCCATGGAATAATTGCGCCTGGCGAAAGTGTGTGCATGTCCGCATATCCGGCAGCACCCTCTCCGCCGTCAAACTGGACTTATTGACTATTCCAACTGGATATAAGGCAAATGTGATGACGTGGCTATCGTTTGTAATCAGAACTGGAGATTGGCGAAAAACGCCAACGGTCATGACCAAGTCAGACGTGGTTCTTAAATGGAAGGGGAACTCCATGAACTATTTCAACAGCATAAAACGGGTGGTGTTATTTTCAGCCGCAGCAGCGCTTTCTACGTCTGCGGCCTATGCCGAAACCACGGTCGTGGTCGGTTATCAGCAGATCGTAGGGCCGTTTCTGACTGCGATTGCCAACGGAAAATTCGATGCGGCCGCCAAGGAGGCCGGATACAAGATCGACTGGCGCCAGTTCGCGTCGGGCGGGGATATTTCCACGGCCCTTGCGTCCGGCAATGTGCCGGTAGGCGTGATCGGCTCGACAGGCATCGCGGCAGCTGCCACACGCGGGGTCGACCTCCAGCTCTTCTGGATCCTCGATAATATCGGCAAGTCGGAAGCACTGGTGGCGCGCGAAGGTTCCGGCATCGAGAAGCCGGAAGACCTCAAGGGCAAGAAGATCGGCGTGCCGTTCGTCTCGACCTCGCACTTCCATCTTCTCGTCGGCATGGACGACATCTGGAAGATCAATCCACGCGATGCGGAAATCCTCAACATGACGCCGCCGCAAATCGTTGCCGCCTGGCAGCGGGGCGATATCGATGCGGCCTATGTCTGGCCCCCGGCTCTTTCCGAAATTCTCAAGTCGGGCAAGGAAATTGCCAATTCGGAAGAAATTGGCGCAAAAAGTGTTCCGACTTTCGACGGGCTCGTGGTCGACAAGAGTTTCGCCAGCGAGAATCCGAAATTCATGACCGCCTTCACCGCCGTGCTCAAGGATGCCTATGCCGACTACAAGGCCAATGGTGGCCAGTGGACGGCAGATTCGGATCAGGTGAAGGGTATGGTCAAGCTGATCGGCGGCAATGCCGCTGACATACCCGGCGCGCTCGCGCTGTTGTCCTTCCCGACAGTGGAAGAACAGGCTTCACCGAGCTGGCTCGGCGGCGGCAAGGACAGCGGCGCGCTCAAATCCGTCACCCAGAGCGCAAAATTCCTCGTCGATCAAAAACAGCTCGACAAGGCTCTGGACGACTATAGCGGCAACGTAAACGGCAGTTTTGCGGAAGCCGCCGCAAAGTAATTACGTGAAGTAATTCAAGCGCCTCCACCAGCGCATGTCTTTGAGGGACAGTCGCTGAACCGAGACGGTTCCTGCATTGACGCAACCTTTGGTTTATGCCGGAACCGCTTTCTCGTTCCCGAAAGGTGACGTTATGGAAACCTTGAACGTATCGAATGTCAGTCTGACCTATCCCGGTCTTTATGTGGAAGAAGCCGTGATTGCACTGAAGGGTGTCAATCTGCGGATCGACAGCGGGGATTTCGTGGTGGCGCTGGGTGCGTCCGGCTGCGGCAAGACCACGCTTCTCAATCTGATGGCTGGTTTCATGATCCCGTCATCCGGAGAAATCACGCTGGGTGGACGCCAGGTGCGCGGCCCCGGCGCCGACAGAGGTGTCGTGTTCCAGAAACACGCACTTCTTCCCTGGCTCAATGTCATCGACAACACCGAGTTCGGCCTGAAGCTTCAAGGTGTGCCGAAGGCAGAACGCCGCGCACGCGCCACAAGAAACCTGGCTCTGGTAGGCCTGCAGGATTTTCATAATCACAAGATCTACCAACTCTCCGGCGGAATGCAGCAGCGCGTGGGCATCGCCCGCGCTCTTACCTGCGATCCGGCGATGCTGCTCATGGACGAGCCTATGGCAGCGCTCGATGCCCTCACCCGCGAGACGATCCAGGAGTTGCTGTTGCGGGTCTGGCAGGTAACCAACAAAATGTTCTTCTTCATCACTCACAGCGTCGAAGAAGCCCTGTTTCTCGGTTCGCGCCTGATCGTCATGTCGCCGCGTCCCGGACGGATCACTCACACCTACGATCTGGATTTCAACCGACGCTTTCTGGAATGCGGTGACGCGCGCGCCGTCAAGTCCAGTCCCGATTTCATCAAGATGCGTGAGACAATTCTGGGGATTATCTATGGCGATGAACGTGCATCAGGAAACCCGGAACTGGTCCATGCTTGAGTTCGTCACTCGGGCACGACCAGTCAAACCCGGTAAAATCTATGGCGCCCCCGGCGATGGCAACAGCGGCTTCATCAGCCTTGTGACCGCACTGATCTTGCTGGGGCTCTGGTTTCTCGTAACTGGAATGGGGTGGGTCAAGCCGCTGTTTCTGCCCTCTCCCTTTGCGGTCTATGGCAAGTTCATGGTGGCGATGACAGACGGTGTGGCAAACTCCACTCTGGCCGAACACACGCTCGCCAGCCTTGGACGCGTATTGGGCGCTTTCGCGATTGCCTGTGTCACGGCAATTCCGATCGGGATCATGATGGGCATGAGCAGTTTCGTTCGCGGCGTGCTGGACCCGATTATCGAGTTCTACCGTCCGTTGCCGCCGCTTGCCTATCTGCCTCTGATCATCATCTGGCTCGGCATCGGCGAATTTCCGAAGGTGTTCCTCATCTTCCTCGCCATCTTCGCGCCAATGGCTATTGCGGCGAGAGCCGGTGTTCGCTCGGTCTCGACGGAACAGATCCATGCCGCCTACGCCATGGGCGCATCCCGGACCCAGGTCATAACCCAGGTCATCATGAAAGCGGCAATGCCGGAAATCTTCACCGGCATGCGCATCGGCATCGGTGTGGGCTGGACGACGCTGGTTGCCGCGGAAATGGTGGCAGCACATCGCGGGCTTGGCTTCATGGTGCTCAATGCCGCGCAGTTTCTGGCAAGCGATACCGTCATCATGGGCATTATAGTCATAGGCGTGTTCGCTTTCGCCTTCGACCTCCTGATCCGCTATCTGGAAAAGGTGCTTATTCCGTGGAAGGGCAAAATCTGACGATGCCTCGACCGCTTTAAACAGCCCGTCCGAAATCCAGTTCGCAACATCAACCGCGCGGCAGTGCTGCCGCGCCACGGGCAAGCTTTGCCCGAAAACAAGACGCATACCAGACTTGGCAGGGAGCAACCGAATGTCCGCAGGGCAACTCACAGAGAAACATTTTTCCGATCTTTTCGACGCCTTCAACCGGCACGACATCGACGCGATCATGGCCTTTTTCGCTGACGATTGCGTGTTCTTTACCATCGGCGGCGATGAGGTCTACGGCGCCCGCCTCGAAGGCAAGGACGCCATTGCCAAGGCTTTCTCCGGGGTTTGGGCTGCCATGCCCGACGTGAGGTGGGACGGACACCGGCATTTCGTGAGCGGCGACCGCGCCGTATCCGAATGGACCTTTCGCGGGACCGATGCCAGCGGCGCGCGCGTCGAGGCCGAAGGCTGCGATCTCTTCACACAGCGCGGCGGCAAGATCGTCCGCAAGCAGGCATTCCGCAAGAACCGGCCTTTGCTGAAGGCGTAAGCCCCAACATTGTCCGTCGGTGAATTGGAGGACCGACATATGGATACCCACACGCTCAACAGTTTCTCGGCAACCGAACCATTCGATCCCGCCTATGATCCGGTGGTCTCAAAAACGCCCGGACAAGGCCGTGACTATGCGCCGACCTATTGGATCGGAACCGCCGGGTCCGCGCCGGAAGATGACGGCCCCATTCGGGGCGACGTCGACGCTGATGTCGTCATCGTCGGTTCTGGTTACACGGGTCTTTCGGCAGCGATCCACCTTGCCCGCGACCATGGCGTCAAGGCTACGGTACTGGAAGCGAACGGCGTGGCCTGGGGATGCAGCACCCGCAATGGCGGACAGGCGCAGATTTCCGCCGGACGGCTCAAGCGATCGCAATGGATCGAGCGTTGGGGCGTGGACGTTGCCCGCAAGCTGCACAGGGAAATCGCCGAAGGTTTCGATCTCTTCCGGTCTCTGATTGCCGAACCCGAAATCGATTGCGACCCGCAGGATGGCGGTCACCTCTACATCGCCCATCGCGACAAGGTTCTCCCATCGCTGGAGAAGGAATCCCGCCTGCTGAATGAGGTGTTCGGCTATCGCACACGGATGGTCAGCCGCGATGAAATTCATCGCGATTTCATCCGCGATCAGGAAGCACGCGGTGCGATGTACGAACCGGACGGGATGGGCATTCACGCCGCAAAGTTGGCCTTCGGCTATCTCCGGCTTGCCCGCAAGCTTGGAGCGAAGGTACACACTTCAAGCCCCGTTCTAAGTTGCCGCAAGAACGGTAATGTCTTCCACCTCAACACGCCGAACGGCACGGTCAAGGCGCGACAGGTGTGCTTTGCGACGGCAGGTTATACTTCCCCCGGTCTTCATCCGCTCACCCGTTACCGGCTGATGCCCGTGCTGTCGAATTCCATCGTCACGCGGCCGCTGACAGCGGAGGAAATCGAGGCATGCGGTCCGAAAACGGGCATCCCGCTGACCGATACACGCACGCTTCGCCACTATTACCGTTTTCTGCCGGATGGGCGGATGCAGATCGGCAGCCGCAGCGCCATTACAGGAGCTGATGCTCCAAACCCGAAGCACTACGATCTTCTGCTTTCTGGCCTTTACCGAAAATTCCCGGCCCTGAAAGGCATCAAGATCGATTATTCCTGGTGGGGCTGGGTCGATGTCAGCCATGACATGATGCCCCGCATATATCGGCCTGATCCGTCGCAGGAAATCTATTATGCCATGGGTTATGGCGGCAATGGCGTGATGTATTCGGCGCAGGCCGGACGCCGCGTCGCCCAATTGATGACAGGTGGCGGACAGGGACTGGACCTGCCGATCTTCACCTCCGAGCTGCCGAGCTACGGCATGCTCACTCCATTCAGGCGCATAGGCCAGCGCGCAATGTATCGCTGGTATGCGCTGAAAGACGAAGTTCTCTGAATTCCAAGGAAAGGTACGCGCCATGAAAATGACGACGGAAGAGGCATTTGTTAAGGTTCTACAGATGCACGGGATAGAACATGCATTTGGCATCATCGGTTCTGCGATGATGCCGGTGTCTGATCTTTTTCCAAAGGCGGGCATTACCTTCTGGGATTGCGCGCATGAGACGAATGCGGCGCTGATCTGCGATGGCTATACGCGTGTGACCGGCAAGATGGGCATGGCCATTGCCCAGAATGGCCCCGGTGTGACCGGCTTCGTGACCGCCATCAAGACGGCCTACTGGAACCACACGCCCATGCTGCTTGTCACGCCGCAGGCTGCCAACAAGACCATTGGTCAGGGCGGCTTTCAGGAAGTGGACCAGATGGCGCTCTTCGAGGAAATGGTCTGCTATCAGGAAGAAGTGCGCGATGCGACCCGCATTCCCGAAGTGCTGAACCGGGTGATTGAAAAGGCATGGCGCGGCTGTGCGCCGGCGCAGATCAATGTTCCGCGCGATTTCTGGACGCAGGTCATCGATGTCGACCTGCCGCAAATCGTGCGTTTGGAGCGCCCGAGCGGCGGTCGCGAGGCGATTGCCGAAGCCGCAAAGCTTCTGACGGAAGCAAAATTCCCGGTCATTCTCAACGGCGCGGGTGTCGTCATCGGTGGCGCGATCCCGGAATCCATTGCACTTGCCGAAAGGCTCGATGCGCCGGTCTGTTGCGGCTATCAGCACAATGATGCCTTTCCCGGCACCCATCCGCTGTCCGTAGGCCCACTCGGCTATAATGGTTCGAAGGCCGCGATGGAACTGATCGCCAAGGCTGACGTTGTTCTGGCCCTCGGCACCCGCCTCAATCCATTTTCGACACTGCCCGGCTACGGCATTGATTACTGGCCGAAAGATGCAAAGATCATTCAGGTTGACATCAATCCGGACCGCATCGGGCTCACCAAGAAAATCTCGGTCGGCATTTGCGGTGATGCCAGGCAGGTTGCACAGCAGATACTCGATCAACTGGGAGCCAATGCGGGCAACACCGGTCGCGATGAGCGCAAGCAACTCATCCATCAGCGCAAGTCCGCCTGGCTGCAGCAGCTTTCCGCAATGGATCATGAGGATGACGATCCCGGCACACAGTGGAATGCGGAGGCAAGGGACCGCGAAAAGGACCGCATGTCGCCGCGACAGGCATGGCGCGCCATTCAGGCCGGCATGCCGAAAAACGCCATCATGTCGACCGACATCGGCAATAATTGCGCCATCGGCAATGCCTATCCAAGCTTCGAGCAAGGCCGCAAATATCTGGCGCCGGGCATGTTCGGCCCGTGCGGTTATGGCTTTCCGTCCATCGTCGGTGCGAAAATCGGCCAGCCCGACACGCCGGTGGTCGGGTTCGCTGGCGACGGTGCGTTCGGCATCTCCATGAACGAGATGACCTCCATCGGCCGCAAGGGTTGGCCTGCGATCACCATGGTCATCTTCCGCAACTATCAATGGGGGGCCGAAAAGCGCAACACCACGCTTTGGTACGACAATAACTTTGTGGGCACAGAGCTCAATCCGAACCTGAGCTACGCCAAGGTGGCTGATGGCTGCGGCCTCAAGGGTGTGACCGTTGATAGCCAGCAGGCGCTCACCGAAGCCTTGCAGACGGCGATTGACGAACAGGCAAAGGGTGTGACCACCTTCATCGAAGTGGTGCTCAACCAGGAACTGGGCGAACCGTTCCGCCGCGATGCAATGAAAAAGCCGGTTGTCGTGGCGGGCATCGACAAGGCCGACATGCGCCAGCAGATGCCGGTTTGACGATGATGCCGGGAGGTTTTCCTCCCGGCCACTCCGGGGAAACACACTTCCATGCTGCCATTGGAAAAGATTTTTGAAAAAGCGCGTTCAAGGCCGCGTCACATTGTGCTGGCCGAGGGCGAAGACCCGCGCATAATCGACGCGGCGCTGCGTGCGGAGCGCGAAGGCATTGCCCGCATCACGCTTCTGGGGTCCGAAAACGTTGTCGGCAATGGATCATCAATTGCAGTTATCGATCCCAAGACATCGGATAGAAGCGCGGATTATGCGCACAAGCTCTACCAGCTGCGCCAGGCCAAGGGCATGACGGAAGAACAGGCCGAGGCGATGGTGAAGACGCCGCTCGGCTTTGCTGCCATGATGGTGCGTGAAGGCGATGCTGATGGAACGGTTGCCGGTGCGGTTGCGACGACAGCTGATGTGGTTCGCCACGCGCTGCAGATCATCGGCAAGGGCGAAGGAGCATCGCTTGTTTCAAGCTTTTTCCTGATGCTTTTATGTCAGACCTATCATCAGAAGAAAGGCGCTTTCGTCTTTGCCGATTGCGGCCTCGTGGTGGAACCGGATGCCGCACAGCTTGCCGATATCGCCATCCAGTCGGCAGACTCTTATCGTCAGCTTACCGAAAAAGACGCAGCCGTCGCCATGCTGTCCTTCTCCACCGGCGGCAGTGCCGCGCATGAGCGCGTGTCGAAGGTGGTGCAGGCGACGCGGACGGTCAGAGACCGGGAGCCCGATCTGTGCATCGACGGCGAACTTCAATTCGACACGGCTTTTGTGGAGGCGATCAGCCACGCAAAATCGCCGGATTCACCCCTGAAGGGCAACGCCAACGTGTTCGTGTTTCCCAATCTCGAGGCCGCCAATATTGGCTACAAGATTGCCCAACGCATCGGTGGCGCACAGGCCATCGGTCCCGTGCTTCAGGGGTTGGCCAAACCGGCCAACGACCTTTCCCGCGGTTGCAGCGCTGACGATGTCCTCCACATGATCGCTATAACCGTCAATCAGGCAAAGTGAGGACATCGCGCTATTCGCAACAGCTAGGGCTTGAGGAAGCGCGCGGCTATGTCATAGAGAAACTGCGGCAGCACGGTAAAGGCATAGGGAGCGTAGATCCGTTCCAGCCGCTGATGGTACTCGCGGCCCCACGGACCAATATTCACCACAGGATATGAAAGCGCCTTCGGATTGGCACGGTCTATGAATTGAGCTGCCGGTATATTGGCCGCAATGACCTCACTATCCGCCGCATCCGGCACATGGCCGAAAAAACTCATATCGGAGATACCGGCAAATATCTCACGATACCGGATAGTCGTCTCGAACTGGCGCTCCGCGTCCACACGTGCGGTTTCCAGAGCTTCTGCAAAACGCTGTTCTTCTACCGTTTCAACTCCCATGCGAACATGCGGATAGACGAGACTTCCAAAGCCGATAACCACCGTCGGGCCAGTAACGCGGGCCTCCGCGACCATTCGATCCACAAGTTCGCGCGTAATGAGGAGCGGGTTGTCGCTGCTTGAAAGTTCAGCTTCCAACACTGCGATCCGTTCCAGCGCTGCATCGCCGCCAACGCGCCGAACCTCCTCGCGTAACTCGGCTGTGGTCAGAATTCGGCCCTTGTGATTGACGTTCGCCTCGCTGCCGACCAGCTTTGCAAACCGGTCCGCCTCGACATTGAAATGTGTGATTGCGCGATCCAGCGCCTCGCCGACAATCGACTTGAAACGCTGAAACAGTGCGTCGGGCGAGACGGAATGGGTCAGCCAGTTAAACGCGACCCATGTCCGTTCCGGCGTGGTCACTTCATAACCACCCCGGAAATCTCGTGCTTCAAGACAGATAGGCGGAGGCGAGACCTCACCGTCGCCCGTATCGCAAACAGTCGCATTGGCTTCGACCGCTCGCATGATTTCCGACGCGATGAGATGCGCGCTGACACCTTCAAACGGATAGCTCGCATGGGATGGCTGGCCAACCACGAAAGCAAAGGGAAGCTGTTTGCCGATGGTGCCGCGATAGATGGCGCGGCCTTCCGCACCTTCGCCCTGATCGCTTGTTGCATCCAGATTGATACCGGCAACGATATCCAGCCCCCAACGTTCGACAAGTTCAGGCAGGGCGTCGCGCAGACTGCGCATTCCCCGCGAGCCGCGTTCTTCGTCAGGTGTAGCGAACAGGATCAGATTGCCTTCCCGGTCCGGCTGTTGCGAGAAACGTTCCAATACCGCAATGCCTGCGGCGACCCCGCTTTTCATGTCGAGCATGCCTCGGCCGGGAATGTAATTTCCGCTCCTGAAATCGGCGAGAGCCTTTTCCTCGTTCGGTGCAAGCGGACGGCTCGAAAGGTCAGCAAGAAGCGCTTCGAGCAAGGCGTCGGGTTCGAATGCCAGATGTTTCAAATCCCGGTAATTGCCGGTTTCCACCACATCGAAATGGCCGGCCAGCGCCAAAGTCCGCCGCCCGGTCCCGCGAACGACCGCGACGACATTCCTGGTCATCGGCGAACCGTGACTGTCGATGACAGCAATGTCGTCAGGATTTTCCTGGAAGTAAGGAATCTCGCGCAAAAGTTCGGCAAGCTTGGGGCCGAACGATGCCTCGTCAGGTGTTCCGGTCTCACTTGGCCATTTCACCATGCGATAGGAGAGTTCTCGCACCCGTTCCGTCGGGTTCCATTCATTTGGGCTTGCCACGGTCTTTCCTCGCTCAATAGTTCCCCGTCTCCGTACCTAGGTACAGGCGGGTCATGATCTGTTTTAAAAAGTCACTTACTGGTTGAGATGCTTTTTCAGGAACGCACGCGTTCTCTCATTTTCCGGATTGGTGAAGATCACATCCGGCTTGCCTTCCTCCACCACGACGCCCTTGTCCATGAACAGCACCTTGTCGGAGACCTCA
The DNA here is from genome assembly GCF_000182645.1 of Brucella intermedia LMG 3301. NCBI lineage: Bacteria > Pseudomonadati > Pseudomonadota > Alphaproteobacteria > Hyphomicrobiales > Brucellaceae > Brucella > Brucella intermedia. The sequence goes on along the minus strand of NZ_ACQA01000002.1, from coordinate 594,033 downwards.
GCCGCGAAACGCATTTCATGGGTCACGATCAGCATGGTCATATGCTCCTGCGCGAGCTGTTTCATGACCTGATTGACCTCCTCGACCAACTCCGGATCGAGCGCGGATGTCGCTTCGTCAAACAGCATGACTTTCGGCTGCATCGCCAGTGCGCGGGCGATGGCCACACGCTGCTTCTGTCCGCCCGACAGACGCGACGGATACATGGAAGCCTTGTCGGCGAGACCGACTTTCTTCAAAAGGGAAACGGCCAGTTCCTGGGCTTCCTGCTTGCTCTTGCCCTTCAACTTGATAGGCCCGAGCGTGATGTTTTCCATCACATTGAGATGCGGGAACAGATTGAAGTGCTGGAAAACCATGCCCATCTGCTGACGCACGGCATTGATATGCCGCTCGAAGGCACGCCCGCTCAACGACTGGTTCACCTGCACGCCGTCAAGCAGAATCTGGCCCGAATTGACTGTTTCCAGATGGTTGATGGAGCGAAGCAACGTGCTTTTGCCGGAACCGGAAGGGCCGATAATGGCAATGATCTGGCCGCGTTCGACCGACAGGTTGATGCCTTTGAGAACCTCGAGTGCGCCATAAGCCTTGTGGACGTCGCGCACTTCCACCATGGGTTTGCTGTTGCTCATCGGTAAGCCTCGACTTTCTTTTCCATCCAGTGCAATCCGGCTTCCAGGATGAGATTGAGTACGTAGAAGATCACTGCAGCAGTGATGTAGAATTCAAACGGGCTGTAGGTTTCACTGATCGCCTGCTGCGATGCATGCACCAGTTCGGTAATCCCGATTACCGACACGAGAGCCGTGTCCTTCAGAAGGGCAATCAGGTTGTTGCCCACCTGCGGCAGCGCATTGCGCACGGCCTGCGGTACGATGATGTAGCGCAGAGTTTGACCGCTGCCGAAGCCTAGCGAACGGGCACCTTCGTTCTGCCCCGGATCGACGGTGAGGATCGCAGTGCGGAAAAGATCGGAATTATAAACCGCGAAATGCAGGCCAAGGCCTATAACGCCGGTCCACACGGCGGGAATGTTGATGCCGATCTGCGAGAGGCCATAGTAGAGCAGGAAGAGCTGCAGGAGCAGCGGCGTGCCCATGAACAGCCAGATGAAAAAACGAACCGGATAACGTACCAGCCAGTTGCCGTATAGGACGAGCAAGGCAAACGCGATGCCGCCGAAGAAGCTGACGATGGATGAGGACACAGCGATGATGAGCGTCCACCAGACGCCGGTCATCAGCAGTTCGGTATAAGGCGGGACGATGGAGAAATCGAGTTGCATGGTGTCACCGCCTATTTGAGTGCGTAGCGGGCTTCGAGGAAATCGACGAAGCGTGCAACGATATAGATGAGGACCATGTAGATGGCCGCAGCGATCCCGAAGATTTCAAAGGGCCGGTAGGTCGAGCCGATGAAGCGCTGGGCCGTATAGGTCAGTTCGACCACCGAAATCGCTGAAACCAGAGCGGACCCCTTGATGAGCATCACGGTGTTGACGCCGAGCGAGCGGATCATCAGGCGGGCTGCCTGCGGCAGCACTACAAAGCGCATCGACTGTCCGCTGCTGAAACCGATGGAACGGGCAGCTTCGTTCTGGCCGGCATCCACCGTCAGAATGGCGCCTCGCATGGCTTCAGCGTAATAGGCGCCGATATTGAGGCCGAGGCCAATGGCACCGGCTGCGAAAGGCTCGAGATTGATGCCGATCTGCGGCCCGCCGAAATAGAGAACGAAGAGCTGCAGAAGACACGGGGTGCCGCGAAAAACGCTGACGTAAGCAGCTCCGATAAAACGTAAGGGCCAGAAGCGCGATAGCTTCGCTGCTGTGGCAAGCGCGCCGACGCTCAGTCCTATAAGAATGGCCAGCGCCGATATTTCGACGGTAACCAGGGCGGCTTCCAGAAAATATGGAAAGACCTCCGCCATCAAAGAGAAATTCATCATCTCCCCTTTCCTGTCTGGAGAACCAAGTCGGAAAGACATGTTGCCGGGACAATTGTGGAACAGCCATCCCGGCAAGGGGTTTCAAATAGTTAGCGGATGTCGCGGCCGATCCATTTGGTCGAGATATTCTCGTAGGTGCCATCGGCTTTCATGTCGTCGAGGGCCTTGTTGATGGCATCCTTCAGCTCGGGATTACCCTTGCGCAGGGCGATGCCGACATTGTCGGTGCCCTGAAGCTCCGGCGTATCGAGCTGGCGAACCTTCTCGCCGCTTTCCTTGATGGCGATCAGGATCGGAATATCATCCGAAGCAATGGCGTCGACGCGGCCTGAACGAAGCTCCAGCAGCAATTCCGGTATGCCCTTATAGGTGCGAACCGTCCAGCCGCCCTGCTCGCGCGCCCACTTGTCGCTGGTTTCACCAAGCGTAACGGCGATGGTCTTGCCCTGCTTCAGTTCGTCCATGGACTTGATCGGGGAAGCTTCCGTCACGAAGATGCCACGGCCACCACGATAATACGGGCCTGCAAAATCGACGGCCTTTTCACGTTCGGGCGTGATGCTCATGCTGCCGACGACCACATCGAACTTGCCCGCGCGCAGACCGGCAATGATGCCATCGAAAGCGGTGGTTACGACAACCGGCTTCACACCAAGGCGCTTGGCGATTTCAGTGCCGATATCGACGTCGAAGCCGACAACCTGGTTCTGACCGTCGACAAAGCTGAATGGCGGGAAAACGCCGCTCATGCCGATGCGCAATTCACCGCTCTGCTTGACCTTTTCAAGGTCATTCGCCTGCGCGGGTGCGAGCATCATCAGTGCACCGATGCCAGCGGCAACAAGTGAAGACAGAAGAGTTTTCATTTCGTTTTCTCCTAAGTGATCGTGACGCGATCACGGGCGACGCCCGTTCCGAGCGCCCGGCTGGACGCATCTTTCCAGACCACCGACGCCTGAATGGCGGCGGCAAATTGCTCGGGAAAACAGATTCGGAACAGGCAAGATCGTCGCATCCTGGTTATCCAGGAGCGAAAAAACGAAACGTTTCATCGATCCACCTCCGAAATTCCCCCGCCGGTTGCGTTGCTGCTTGTCCGGCTTGTTTGTTTTCAAGCACGCTAACGGAGCAAAGGATCAACGAAAACGCCAATTCTGTATAGAAAAGTCCAACAATCTGCGATAAACGCAATCAAACTGACGAAATCGTCAAAAGGCGGTGTGACGATGGATGATCTGGATCAACGATTAATCTCGGAACTGCGTATCAATGCACGTGCGTCCATCCCGACGCTGGCAAGCATCCTTGGTGTAGCGCGCGGTACGATCCAGAGCCGGATGGAGCGTTTGATCGCATCGGGTGTCATTGCAGGCTTTACGGTCCGGCTGAAAGATCATGGGTCTACCGACATGATCCGTGGCATCATGATGATCGAACTGACTGGACGAAACATCAAAAGCGTTATCGCGACATTGCGTAAAAATCCCGGCTTTTCCGCAGTGAACACGACAAACGGCACCTGGGACCTGATCGCCGAGATCGAAGTCCCCAATATGAATGAATTTCACCGGCTGGTAACAGGCATTCGTGCCATGGACGGGATCGCGAAGTCCGAGACGCACATCTTTCTCGGACCCGCATAAGTCCCGGCGGGCTATTCGGCGGCTTCCGCCACGTAACCGAACTGCGTAACGCCTTGCGGCGCCGAAACGCCGGGCAGAATACGACCATCATCCACCGGCGCGCCCATCTGGATAGTCATGGGAATGACACCGGCCCAGATCGGCAGCGCATAATCGGCATCGTCATCCTTCGGCGGGCCGGAACGGATTTTTGCCGAAGCCTCGTTCAGTTCCAGTTCGAGAAGCATGGTGGCCTTCAACTCCTTTGCCATCATCGGGCGCAGTCCTTCCCAGCGACCGGGGAAAAGGCCGTTTACGAAACTGCGCAGGTGATGCTCCTTCATCGCGACGTCGGAAACTTTGCGCGCTGTCCCGAAAGCCATGACCGAGCGATAATTGCAGGAATGATGAAACGCGGAACGCGCGAGAACCAGCCCGTCGAGCAGGGTAAAACTGACGCAGACTTCCGCCTGGTCGCAGCTTTCCAGCATTCGGCTGGCGGATGAGCCGTGCCAATAGATGAAATTGCCTTCCCGCCAGACAAGCGTCGGCGTGACATAGGGCGTTCCGTTGAACACATAGGCCACATGTGCCAGAGGTTGGGCATCAATGATTGCATGAACCGTGGCTGCATCATAGGCGCCGCGTTCGTGCAGGCGCTTTACGCGACTGCGGTCGGTGGGGGCTTTCGTCATGGCCGATATTTCTCCTTTATATCTGGCCAAACTGCCTGCATAGTGGCTTTGACAAAATAGCCACTTTTACCGAACACGAAGATGCCAATTTCCAATACACTTCCGGAGTTCGGGATCGATCGCGGCAGCGATATTCCGCTTACCGCCCAGTTGGTTGATCAGATAAGGCAAGCCGTTTTAGCCGGACGGCTGAAGCCCAATGCCAGATTGCCGTCCACCCGCGCCTTGTCCTTGGAGCTTGGCTTGTCGCGAACAACGGTCCTTGCGGCATTCGATCAGTTGATTGCTGAAGGTTATCTGGAGGGAAGGCTGGGTTCGGGCACTCACGTCGCCGCTGAACTTCCCGACAGCAGCCTGACCGTAAATCAACCGCCTCTTCATGTGATAGACCAGCAGCATTTTCATCGGGAGAATCCAAAGCCCTTTCGTCTCGGCGTCTTCGACAGCGATCATTTCCCCCACGATGAGTGGGGAAAGCTACTGGGCCGCATCTGGCGGAAGCCTTCCCCGGATCTGTTGAACAGTGACGATGTATTCGGCTTTCATCCTCTGCGTTCATCGTTGGCCCGCCATTTGCACGAATGGCGCGGCATGGTCGTGTCGCCAGAGCAGATCATAATAACCGGCGGCAGCGCAGACGCGCTTTCACTGATCCGGGAAGCCTTGTTCACCCACGGCGACAGGCTGTGGATGGAAGAACCGGGATATCCACCGGCGCGCAAGATCCTTGGCGTCAATGGCCTCGGCATCATCCCAGTCCCGGTTGATGGCGGAGGGCTCGACGTTTCCAGCGGACGAAACAAGGCCGATGATGCGCGCGGTGCTTTTGTTACCCCGGCACGGCACCACCCGACAGGCGTAACCATGACCTTGGGACGCCGTCTCGAACTGATTGCCTGGGCAAGAGAACGTGATGCGATAATCATCGAGGACGATTACGACAGTGAGCATCGTTATATCGGCCAGCCGCTGCCGGCGCTGCTGTCGCTGGATTCGGACCGTATTCTTTATATCGGAAGCTTCTCCAAGGTCTTCTCTCCCGTCTTGCGGCTCGGCTTTCTGATCGTGCCGTCGCATAGGGTGGCGCAATTTCGGGAACTACGTGAGACGTTGTTTCCTGCGCCCTCGCCGCTCGCGCAGCCAGCTCTGGCCGCGTTCATCGAAACCGGGGCCTTTGCGCAGCACATAAGACGCATGCGCCGCATCCATGCCTCGCGCCGCCGCAAACTGATAGCAGCGCTTGCACCCGGAGAACCGAACCTGTTCCGGATTGAAGCCCCGCCTGCCGGACTATCCTTATTGTTGGCCTTACCAGAGGGACAAAGCGATACACATCTCGCGTCCGTTCTGGCAGAGGCTGATATCGAGGTTCATCCGCTATCGACGCTCTTTACTAAACTGAAGCCACGTCAGGGACTTATCCTCGGTTTCTCAGGATTTGATGAAACCGGACTGGAAAATTCTGCAACAGCTTTGATAAAAATCCTCAAACAGTCGAATTAAAGAATTTGCATTAGCAATTTCATAAACTTTGGATTCAGCTTTTCCCGGTAAGCTTTGATTAGCAATTAGCTCGGGAGGAGCGTTGCAGCCCATTTGTTTTGCGTTACGGGTGCTCATGCGTTCTTCGGTTGTATCAGTCATTGCCCTTGCCTGCGCCGCCTTGACGGGCTGTACGTCAAGCTCCGGCGTCGACAGCATCATGCTCCAGTCGAAAACCTCGGCCGAGACCACGAGTTCGGTGGTCCGCCCGGTTCCGCCCGCTCCTTTGAGTGAAATGGCGAGCGCATCCCAACCGATGCCTGCCGCCAGCCCGGAGGAAGTACTGGCATGGGCAGGCCCTATTCCAGATGCCGGTCCATTCAAGGCAGAGCCCCCAGCACCTGTTGCACCGCGACCGCAGCCACAGGAGCGGCCGCAAGCCCGCATTTCGGTACCGGCTCCGGACGTCGCGGCCTACCCACCCGTGCGCCTTGCACCGCAGGAACGATCCAGAGTCTATAGCCACCGCTTTCGCGATGCGAAGCCAATCAATTTCGGACGTTCATCGCCGCGCAAGCTGGCGGTGCATGGCGTGGATGTATCCCGCTGGCAGGGCGATATCGATTGGGTGAAACTGCGCACGCAGGGCGCAAATTTCGCTTATATCAAGGCTACTGACGGGGGTGACCACCTCGACCCAATGTTCCGCAAGAACTGGCGCGAAGCGAAAGCCGCTGGCATCAAACGCGGTGCCTACCATTTCTTCTATTGGTGCCGCGTGGCAAGCCAGCAGGCCGATTGGTTCATCCGCAATGTTCCCAAGGAAGCCGATGCGCTTCCTCCGGTCATCGATGTGGAATGGAATGGCGATTCGTCCTGCAAGAGACGGCCATCCCCGGCGCAGGTGCGGGAAAAAATGCAGGTCTTCATGGACAAGCTGGAGCAGCATTATGGCAAGCGGCCGATCATCTATACCGCTCCGGATTTCTACGACGACAATCTGAAAGGTGCTTTCACCAATTATCCATTCTGGCTGCGCGCAGTTGCACAGCACCCATCCAAGGTCTATCCGGGTCGTCCGTGGACGTTCTGGCAGTATTCCGGATCGGGCCTGTCACAGGGCGTGAATGGCAAGATCGACCTGAATGTGTTCCACGGTTCGGAAGACGACTGGCACAGATGGCTGGCGCGTGCCGCCAGTTGATTGCCCTCAAAAGCTAGCGACAGACCAGTTTGAATGATATGAGATCACATCAGGGATAACCGAAGCTTTGCCTCGAAACCCGGCATGCAACATCGCCAGGCCGGGTCGCTTGTCGCCCGCATGGTGTTACCATGAAAGGGAACGGCAAACATGGACCCCCGCATATTTGTGCTGGCACTGGCGACATTCGTTACCGGCACCGCCGAGAATATTATTGTAGGCATTCTTCCCGGCATCGCCCGCGGCCTGGATGTTTCTGTCAGCGCCGCCGGTCAGTTGACCTCAATCTTCTCTATTACCTTTGCGCTTGCCGCTCCGCTGGCGCTCGTCCTCACCACGCGGTTTGAGCGGAAAGCCATTCTGGTCTCTGCGTTGGGTGTTTTCATTGCAAGCAATATCGTCGCGAGCTTGAGCCCCAATTACGGGGTTCTGTTTGCCGCGCGTATCGGGATGGCGATGGCAAGCGCGGCGGTTTGCCTGATCGCCACGATGCTGGCAACGGAATTGGTCATCCCGGCGATGCGCGGGCGCGCCATCGGAATCATATTCGTGGGTATCAGTGGTTCGATGGTCGCCGGTGTTCCCACGGGGATGATCGTCAATGAGTGGCTTGGCTGGCGCGCGGTTTTCCTTTGCCTGGCATCAGCCGCAGCTTTGGTTCTGCTTCTGTCAATGCATGCATTGTCCGGCGCGGGGCGCAGCCAGCGCGGCTTGCCGCCTTACACGCCGCACCTGAAATCTTTCCGGTTGGTATCGGCGCAACTGGTTTCAATCCTGATGATCGGCGGTCATTTCGTGCTGTTCGCCTACCTCACACCCTACCTTCTGGAAGCGGTGCATGTCTCTTCGCAGAGAATTATATGGGCGATGTTGGCCTTTGGTCTGGCTGGCATGACGGGCGGGTATCTCGGCGGCCTGCTTGCTGACAAGCTATCGCCGCGACTGGCCATCGTGCTGACGCCACTCCTTTATCTAACAGCGTTGATGGCAATACCTGTCGCGGTCAACTCCAGCACTGTTTTCGGTATGGTGCTGATGATCTGGGCTTGTTTGAGCTGGATGATATCGCCCGTCGTACAGAGTTTTCTCATGACAACCGATCCCGCAACAGCGGACGCCGGGGTCGGGATCAACCTGTCTGCAATGCATGTGGGCGTGGCCCTCGGCACAGCAACAGGCGGGCTTGCGTTTGAATACATGTCATTGCAGGCCCTGCCCTGGACAGGGTCTGTTCTGGTCGGACTGTCCTTGCTATGTGCTCTTAACGCTTCCCGATCTTTTCCAGGTCGTATGGCGTCGATTGATACATCTCGTTGATCCAGTTTCCGAACAGAAGATGCGCGTGGCTGCGCCAGCGATTTTCCGGCTGGCGCGTCGCATCGTCTCCGGGGAAATAATTTGCCGGAACCTTCGTGTCGGGCTGAGCCTGAATGTCGCGGAAATACTCATCTGCAAGCGATGTGGTGTCATACTCCACATGATTGAACATATGCAGCGAGCGGTGATGCGGATCGTCCAACAGACAGAGCCCCGTCTCCGGACTGTCGACCAGCACCTTCAACCCGCTATCGGCAGGAATGTCGCTCTTGCGCACTTCGGTCCACCGGGAAACCGGAATCTTGAAATCATCCGAAAATCCTCGGAGATATGGGGAAGACGGAGCAAGGTTGCGCTGGCTATAGACACCCGAAGCCTTGTCCGGCAGTTCATATTTGCCCATGCCATGGAAATGATGGACGGCAGCCTGCGCTGCCCAGCATATATTCAGCGTCCGGTGCACATGGGTCTGCGTCCAGTCGAAAACACGCTGCATTTCGTCCCAATAGGTGACTTCCTCGAATTCGAGACGCTCGACCGGAGCACCCGTGATGACAAAGCCGTCGAAGCGTTGATCCCGCACATCTTCCCACGGCTGATAGAAGGACAGCATGTGATCGGCCGGCGTGTGGCGCGCCACATGGTTGGTAATCCGAACGAGGGTCAGCTCCACCTGCAACGGTGTTGCGCCGAGAAGACGCGCAATCTGCGTCTCGGTGGTGACCTTGTTCGGCATCAGATTGAGAAGACCGATCTTCAGCGGACGAATATCCTGACGAATGGCATCTGCTTCGCGCATGACCATAACGCCCTCGGCCTGGAGAACACTGGTTGCTGGCAGATCGTCAGGAATTTTAATCGGCATGTCGCGTCGGTCCCTAGTTTATGTCGGAGCTGACGCGAGTGGCTTTATCCGTATATTTGCCGGTTGGGCCACATCCTCCCTTTACAGAGAGTACCACCTTGCCCGGAGAGGCAGGTTGGCGTTGGGCGTCGCCCCCAACTCTTGATGTGATGTCACTTCTACTCAAACTCTTTCAGGGTGGCAATAGGGTTTAAGTGCCACCTCGAACTGTTTGAGAAATTTCCTTTTCAGCGGCTGGCCACTGCGCGAAATCAGCACTGCCACAGACACGGAATTTGGAATGAACGGCCTTTAAATATGTCCGATTGCGGCTTTCAACTCACTCACGCGCTGGGCTGATGTTCGAAATGATCGTTCCCCAGCGAAACCGAACGCGATTGCACGAGAATCCTTTTCTTCGACTGCGACGCGACATGAAGCATGAACTTCTGTCGCACCCGTGGCTTCGATTATCCGACCTACATTGCCGACACTGACGCCGCTGCCAGGCATGATGCTGATGCGCTTCCCGGCCTTTCCCGCCAAATGCCGCAGATTGTCCAGTCCCTCTTCCGCGGTCTGGGAGAGGCCGGACGTCAGGATGCGCTCGAAACCAAGCGCGATTGCCTGCTCCAGCGCGGTCTCCGCGTCAGGCACGAGATCGAAGGCGCGGTGGAGCGTGGTTCCAAGGACATTTGCCTCCGCAATCAGTCTTTCCAGCAAGGTAACATCCAGAGAACCATCGGCGAGCGAAGCACCCAGGACGACCCCTGCCAAGCCGGCATTTCTCGCGTTGCCAATATCTGCCGCCATGATGGCTTCGTCTTCAGCCGAAAAGCAAAAGCTGCCCGCACGGGGTCTGATCATTGCGTAGACCGGGATCGGCGCATCTGAAGCAAGCTCCATCAATGCCTGCGAGGGCGTCAAACCGCCCAGTTCAAGGGCGGAACAGAGTTCGATGCGATCCGCGCCACCTTCGATCGCCGAATATAGGCCTTCGGCGCTATCCACGCAGACTTCGAGTAACACGCTCACGTCTGATGCCCCAATATCGCTGCCCCGACCAAACCGCCATCGCTGCCGAATATTCCGGGAACGACTATAGGCTGCTCCGTTTTGCGCAGGATTCGGGCTCTCACCGCCTCGTCAATCGCTGAAATCAGCTCGGACGCCGTGGCAAGCCCGCCACCCACGGGAATGATCGATGTGCCGGTTACGTTGACGACGGCAGCCAGCGGATCGGCAACGAGTTGGAGATAGGCGGAGATTGTCCTTCCGGCCATCTGACAGCCGTCGAGCCAATCCTGCATAATTCTATGGCTCGTTGCATCGGCCGCATTCAAAAAACGGTGCAGCCTCTCAATCCCGCGCGCGCCGCCGATGGTATCGACACAGCCGCTTTGCCCGCAACCGCAACTGAAGCGCGGGACCAGCACAGTTTGTCCATCGAGGTCCACCGATGTGTTGAGGATCGGGCCATGTCCCCACTCGCCAGTCAATCCGCCCTTACCTCGAACGAGCCGGCCATCGACAACAAGCCCACCGCCGACGCCTGTGCCCAGCACTGCACAGAAGACGATATCGTGGCCTTTACCGGCGCCTTCAATCGCTTCTGCCAGCGTCAGACAATCGGCATCATTGGCCGCGATGACCCGGCGCTGAAGTCGCTCTCCAAGTTCGAGACTTAGCTTGTGACCTGTAATGCAGGGAATATTTGCCGACAGAGCAGTCGTTGTATCCGGATCGACCAATCCGGCGATCGAGAGGGCAAACGGCCACTCCTCTTTCGACGCATGAGTTCGTAGCGCGGTTTCCAGCGCGCACCCAAATTCTTCCCAGCTGTCAGCGGGAGTGGGGAGCTTTTCGAGAAGCTCGATATTTCCCGGATGCGTCGAGCGCGCAAGCCGAATGAAGGATCCACCGACATCTGCCGCGAGAACAGTTCCAGACCTTTGAGACTGACGCGTGCTTCTGTGGTGCATGGTCGATCTTCCGCCGATACGTTTCGATGTATCATCCAATCATCGCAAATGTACCGGCAGTCAATCGCGGGGCGCAGTCTTTCCTAAGGTTTCGACGCTACAAGCGAGATGTTCACACCTTGCGGATCCTTGCATTGAACGACCCACTCCCCGTTCGGTACCTCCATAGGTCCTTGCAGGACGGTTCCGCCAAGAGACTTGACCCTGTCGGCTGCATCCTTGACGCCTTCCACCATGAAGTAAAAACCCCAGCCGACCGGTGTGCCGGGAGGCGCGGTCATGATGCCTCCATGATCGGCGCCATCGACGCTGAATACCTTGTAGTTGCCCATAGGCCCCATGTCGAAATTGCGTGAGAGTTTCCAGCCAAACACTTTCTCGTAGAAGGGAAAAACCGTCTCGCAGTCCTTCGCATGAAGTTCGTGCCAGCCCGGATGTCCCGGTTTGCGTGAGCCGAAATCATCCGGTGCCGGCATATCCCCCATCGGTTCGAAAAGCGCAAAGATGCCGCCTTGCGGGTCGGACACAATCGCGAACCGTCCGATATTCGGGATATCCTGCGGCGCCCTCAAAACCTTGCCACCTTCCGCTTCCACTTTCCGCGCATATTCGTCGGCATTCGCCACGCCGACATAACCAAGCCAACCCGCCTGGCCGCCGCAATCCTCCTTCGGCATGTCCGCCATCGACATCATGCCTGCGATCATGCATCCGGGCACTTCGAACAGCGTATATTTCATGCCGGGAACACCGGCGTCCTTCGCAGCCCAGCCGACGACTTTGGTATAAAAATCCTGCGCGCTGTCCGTGTCTGTCGTCATAAGTTCGTACCAGACGAACGGAGATGAGCCCTGTTTCATTGAACGTACTCCCTTGGTTCCCTCTTTTGTTCGAACGATCAGCCACAACAGCTATGACCGGATGCCTTTGTTTCGTATTCATCGTGCCGCTTGACGAAATGCATCGTCCCGTTTTCGTTGCGGCCCTTGGGCGCTCGATCAAGGATCATCAACGTTCCTATCCATTCTTCAATGCCGCGGGCATAGCTGGAATAGGTGTGATAGATCGTGCCGTTTTCATCCTTGTAGAAGGCGCTCATGCCCGGCAGTTCATCGAAGGCGTCTTCTGCGGCAAGCTTGTCGAAATTGTAGAACACCCGATTGTTTTCGAGCTCTTCCTTCGTGAAGGAGACGTGATAATCGAAGTTGAAGTCGCTGCCTTGCGATGAAACCCATGGGAAATGCCACCCCATCCGCTTCTTGTAGGCTTCGAGCTTTGCCAGCGGTCCGCGCGACACGGCAACGAGCGTTACATCATGATTGTTGAGATGCGCCACCGCGCCATCAAAATTGTCGGCAAGAAACGAACATCCCGTGCAGCCTTGATCCCAGTCAGGTCCGAACATGAAATGATAGATCAGCAACTGGCTGCGCCCGTCGAACAGATCGGAAAGCGTTTTCCGTCCCGAAGGCGTATCGAACGTATAATTCTTGTCAACCTTCACCCATGGCAGGGCTTGCCGCTCACGATTGACCTTGTCGCGCAGATGGGTGGCTTCTTTCTCACTTGCCAGAAGCGCGCGCCGCGCCTCAAGCCAAACTTCTCGGGATACGACCTCGTTCATGGTGCAAGCCCTCCTCCGGCTTTTGCTCCCGCCCGTAGATATCAATGTTCCTGCTTGACGATTTACATTGATATCAATATTAATAAATCATGTCAAATAGCCGTGATGTACCTTTTGAAACAACGCTTCTGGTTCGTGATACCTGCCTTTGCTTGCATGTTCAGCGCGCCGCCCGCGCCCTCGCCCGCCGCTTTGACGATGCCCTGCGCCCGGTGGGGTTAACGAACGGCCAGTTCTCCTTGATGATGTCGCTCAATCGCCCCGTGCCTCCCCCGATGAAGCCGGTCGCGGAGCTTCTGGCCATGGATCAAACCACGCTGACCGCGGCGCTGAAGCCGTTGCAGCGGCAAGGCTGGGTGGAGATCATCGTGAATCCCGACGACAGGCGCGAGCGATTATTGCAACTCACACCCGAGGGCAAAGCTACTCTTGCGGCAGCCGTGCCGATCTGGAAGGCTACCCATCTGGACATCGAGAAGCAGCTCGTAAATGGCAATGGCGACGAAGTTCGTCGCAACCTGCTGGTTATGTCATCGGTGTGATTGGTGCCCCATTCGGAAATACCCCCCGCAGACAAGCGGTCTGGAAATCGCAATCTACAGGTATACATTGATGTCGAACGGTCGCGTACTGCTGGGAACGGGCCGGTCACTCGCCGATTGATCCAGCAAGCAGGCGGAAGTAATGAGCGAAGAGCGTGTCCCCCATCTTGTCGTTGTCGGTGCCGGTTTTGGCGGATTGCAATTGATCCACGATCTCAAGAACGTCAATGTGCGGATTACATTGATTGATCAGCGTAACCATCATCTTTTCCAGCCGCTTTTATATCAGGTTGCGACAACCATCCTCGCCACATCCGAAATTGCCTGGCCGATCCGCCACCTGTTTCGGGACCGCACTGAAGTGACCACACTGCTGGGTACAGTCACCGATGTGGATACGGAACGCCGGCAGGTGCAACTCGAAAACGGCACAGAAATTTCATACGATATGCTCGTCCTCGCCACGGGCGCACGCCATGCCTACTTTGGCAACGATCAGTGGGAAGCGCTGGCGCCCGGACTGAAGGCGCTTGAGGATGCAACAACCATTCGCCGCCGTCTGCTCCTCGCCTTCGAGCGCGCTGAACGCGAAACCGATGAAGCAAAACGGAAGGCGCTGCTGACATTTGCCATCGTTGGCGGCGGGCCGACCGGCGTGGAGCTCGCAGGCATTATCGCAGAGCTCGCCAAGCAAACCATATGGCCTGAATTTCGCAATATCGATACGCGGCAAACGCGCGTAATGCTGCTCGAAGCGGGTCCGCGCATTCTGGCCGCCTTTCCGGAAGATCTGTCCGACTATGCATTGAGAGCACTGGAAAAACTTGGCGTGGAAGTACGGCTCGGGATTCCGGTGAAGGACATAACAGCCGAGGGCGTTACAGTCGGCGAAGAGTTCATTCCGTGCCGCACGGCAATCTGGGCGGCTGGCGTTGCGGCTTCCCCTGCCGCAACGTGGCTGGGCGCGGAGAGCGACCGCGCCGGACGCGTCAAGGTTCTATCAAACCTCAATGTTCCCGGGCATGACGATATCTTCGTCATCGGGGATACGGCCTGGGTCGAGGGACCGGACGGGAAACCGGTTCCGGGCATAGCACCTGCCGCCAAACAGCAAGGTGCCTACGTTGCCACGGTCATAAAAAGCCGCATCGAAGGACAAACGCCGCCAATGCCGTTCCGTTACAAGCATCAGGGCAATCTTGCCACCATCGGCAGAGGCGCTGCTGTGGTCGATATGGGGCGCTTCAAGCTGAAAGGCATTATCGCGTGGTGGTTCTGGGGTATTGCGCACATCTTCTTCCTGATTGGAACAAGAAGCCGTGCCGCTGTCGCGTGGAGCTGGCTGTGGACCTATATTTCCGGCCAGCATAGCGCCCGGTTGATCACCCAAGGCAAATCTGCCGAACGATGAATATGAAACGGCCCGCCAGAAGCGGGCCGTTTCCTTTCAAGTCGTCACTATTATTCAGCGGGTTCCAGCTGCGGAATAACATCCGTGATGAGAGGCGCACCGTTCATCGCTGCGGCGAGCTTGTCCGTGTCGAGTTCATTTTCCCAACGCGCCACCACAATGGTCGCCACTGCATTGCCGACAAGATTTGTCAATGCCCGGCATTCGGACATGAAGCGATCGATACCCAGGATCAGAGCCATGCCCGCAACCGGAACGGCGGGAACGACAGACAGTGTCGCCGCCAGTGTAATAAATCCGGCGCCTGTAATGCCCGCCGCACCCTTGGAGCTCAGCATCGCCACCAGCAAAAGCAGAATCTGATCGCTCAACGACAGCGGGATGTCCGTCGCCTGTGCGATAAAGAGCGCGGCCAGCGTCATGTAGATATTGGTGCCATCCAGATTGAACGAGTAGCCGGTCGGAATGACCAGCCCCACCACCGAACGCTTGCAGCCGGCCTTTTCCATCTTGTCCATGAGCGCTGGGAGGGCCGCTTCCGACGAAGACGTGCCCAGAACCAGAAGCAGTTCTTCCTTGATGTAGCGGATGAGCGCGAGGATCGAGAAGCCATTGTAGCGGGCGACCGCTCCCAGAACGACAAGCACGAACAGCAGGGAAGTGAGATAGAAGGTGCCGATCAACAGTGCGAGATTGGCAATCGAACCGATACCATATTTACCGATGGTGAACGCCATGGCACCAAATGCGCCGATTGGAGCTGCCTTCATCAGGATTGCAACCAGTTTGAAAACCGGTGCAGTCAGGACATGAAGAAAATCGGTAACAGGCTTGCCTTTATCGCCGACCAAAGCCAGTGCGATACCGAACAGGACGGAGAAGAACAGCACCTGCAGGATGTCGCCCTCAGCGAATGCGCCGACAATTGTCGTTGGAATTATGTTGCTCAGGAAACCCGTGATGGTCTGCTCGTGTGCCTTGGCGGCATAATTGGCAACGGCCTTCGGATCAAGCGAAGCCGGGTCGATATGCATTCCGGCGCCCGGCTGCACGACATTGGCGACGATAAGCCCGACGATCAGGGCCAGTGTCGAGAATGTCAGGAAGTAGATCATCGCCTTACTGGCAACGCGACCTACCTTCTTCATGTCAGTCATACCGGCGATGCCGGTTGCAACGGTCAGAAAGATGACCGGAGCGATAATCATTTTGACGAGCTTGATGAACGCATCGCCAAGCGGCTTCAGCTGCGTTCCCAGTTCGGGGTAAAAATGACCAAGGAGAATACCGGCAGCAATCGCCACCAACACCTGTACATAAAGGTGCTTGTAAAAGGGAATAGGACCACGCGGCGAAACCGCGGTGCCTGTCGGTACTGCAATCATGACGTCCTCCGTTCGGCCCAGCCTGGAACTTGTTCCAACCTCCCGAGCCATTCAGTCTCAAGTTCCAGCGATCAGAACCGCTGCTGAGTTGTTTGATTGCAATCTCCGTGCCAGTCTGCGACGCCGGGCCTAAGTTATTGTTTTTAAGCATTTTAATATGCCTTACGGTGACGAACCTCGATAAAAAGTGCGATTATCCGCACATTTCTATTTCTCCCATGTCTGAAATATTGCACAATAAAGTGATGAGCCCGCACCCTTCCACCATGGACATTCTAACCCGGCCCACAAACGCCAGCCGACGCCCATGGGCGCTGTTTGGGTTGTTTTGGGCGGTGGTTTTTGCACTCGCTTTCTGGATCGTCGGCGACCTGGCGCGAGACAAGGCCATGCTGGCATTGAGCGAGCAGGCCCGGATCGACGCCAACCTCAATACGGCATTGTTGCGCGCAGTTCTCGACAAGCAGCGCGCTTTGCCTCTGGTGCTGTCAAAGGACCGGGCACTGGAAGCTGCACTGCAGGACAAGACGCCCGCTACGATCACTCCCCTGAACGAAAAACTGGAGGCGCTCGCGCGCGGCACGCAGGCAGCGGTCATCTATCTTGTCGGTATGGATGGCGTCGCCATTGCTGCAAGTAACTGGCGCGAACCGGACAGCTTCGTCGGCAACGATTACAAATTTCGCCCCTATTTTCACAACGCGCTGAGAAACGGAGATGCCGAATATTTCGCACTCGGCAATGTCAGCAATCGTCCTGGCCTCTACATATCGCGCCGCATTGATGGCCCGAACGGTCCACTGGGCGTGATCGTCGTGAAACTCGAATTCGACCGTCTCGAAAGCGACTGGAACAGTGCCGGCCGTCCAACCTTCGTAACGGACGAACGCAACATAGTGCTGATTACGAGCCTGCCGTCGTGGCGATTCATGACTATCGGGTCAATCGGTCAGGAACAGATCCAGTCAATCCGCGATAGCCTGCAGTTTGGAGACGCACCGTTGGCACCCTTGCCGCTTTCGGCGACTTCATTTGATAGCGGGGACTTTCTGCTAATTGACGCCCTGCTCCCCGGCAACGCGCGCAATACCGACTTTCTTGCAATCCGCTCTGCCGTGCCCTCCACTCCCTGGCAAATGTACAGTCTCGCACCAATTCGTCCGCAAATTCCTGCTGCGGTCCGAGAAGCACGGCTGTTCGCCTTTATCATTCTGACAGCGATCGCCAGCTTTGCAGGACTTCTCCTGCGGCGCAAACAGAAGCTCGCGGCCCGCATTGCCGATGCCCGACGCACACGGATGGAACTTGAAGAGCGGGTGGAAGAACGCACCCGTGACCTCAGCCTGGCGCGGGACAGGCTGCAAGCGGAGATCAGTGATCATCGCCGCACCGAAACGATGCTGCAGGGCGTGCAGCAGGATCTTGTTCATGCCAATCGTCTCGCCATCATGGGTCAGGTCGCAGCAGGCGTGGCGCATGAAATCAACCAACCGGTTGCAACCATCCGCGCTTATGCAGACAACGCAAGAACCTTCATTGAACGCAAGAAGCTTTCGGATGCAACCGACAATCTCAACGAAATCGCGGCGCTGACAGATCGAATCGGCACGATTACAGGTGATTTGAAAGCGCTTGCGAGAAAAGGACGTTCTCCTTCCGCGCCAACCTCGCTAAGCAAGGTTATTTCGGGAGCCCTGGTATTGTTGCGAAGCCGTTTTTCCGGACGGATGGACCAACTCGACGTCGTGTTACCACCGCCCGAACTACGCGTCATCGGGCATTCCATCAGGCTCGAACAGGTTTTCATAAACCTGTTTCAGAATGCACTGGAAGCAGTTGATGCAAAAGAACATGATGGCCGGATAGAAGTCCGAACCCATGTGGAGAATGACAAGGTCATCATCACCGTCTCCGATAACGGACCAGGCATGCCGCAGCATATTCGCGACAATCTGTTTTCGCCCTTCAATACATCGAAGGAAAAGGGGCTCGGCCTCGGTCTTGTGATCGTCAAGGAAATCGTCACTGATTATGGCGGAACGATTTCTGCCGAAAGCGGCCCCGCCGGCACGTCTTTCCGCATCGAATTGAGAAAAGCATGATGGATAAATCACCTTCCGTTATTCTGGTCGACGATGACAGGGCGCTGCGGCGCGCCACCCGGCAGACGCTCGAGCTGGCCGGTTTCGATGTTGCAGATTTTCCGAACGCTCTGGATGCCCTGAACAGTGTTACATCTGCTTATGACGGCGTCGTCGTCACGGATGTGCGAATGCCGCAAATCGATGGCCTTCAGCTCTTTGCACGGATCAAGGCGGTTGACGCTGAACTGCCCGTCATCCTGATCACCGGTCACGGTGATATTCCTATGGCCGTGCAGGCCATTCAGGACGGCGCTTATGATTTCATCGCCAAGCCGTTTGCAGCCGACAGGCTTGTGCACAGCATCCGCCGCGCCGGGGAAACGCGCCGACTGGTTCTGGAAAACCGCGCTTTACGCGAAGCCGCGCAGAATGTGGAGGGCGATCTGCCGTTGATTGGCCAGACACCCGCAATGGAAAACCTGCGTCGTACCTTGCGGGATATAGCTGATACCGATGTGGATGTGCTCGTAGCTGGCGAAACCGGCAGCGGCAAGGAAGTGGTTGCACAATTGCTGCACAATTGGAGCCGTCGCCGCAAGGGCAATTTCGTGGCTCTCAACTGCGGCGCCTTGCCCGAAACGGTGATCGAAAGCGAATTATTCGGTCACGAGGCAGGCGCTTTCACCGGAGCGCAGAAAAAGCGGCTGGGACGGATCGAACATGCAAGTGGCGGCACGCTGTTTCTCGATGAAATAGAAAGCATGCCGGCTGCAACGCAGGTAAAGCTGTTGCGCGTGCTTGAAATGCGGGAAATCACTCCGCTCGGTACGAACGAAGTTCGTCCGGTCAATCTTCGTGTCGTGGCGGCCGCAAAGATCGATCTTGCGGACCCTGCCCAGAGAGGCGACTTCCGAGAAGACCTGTATTACAGGCTGAACGTCGTCACCCTTTCCATTCCGCCGCTGAGAGAAAGGCGTGAGGACGTTCCGTTGCTTTTCGCGCATTTCCTGTCGCGTGCTGCAAAGCGCTTCAATCGCGACGTGCCCGCAATCGAAGCCTCTACGCACCGCTATCTTATGAGTCATGACTGGCCGGGAAATGTCCGCGAACTCGCCCATTTTGCCGACCGTGTGGCGCTTGGGGTTGAGAAAACGGTTCATTCGACAACGCTCACGGGCAGCAATCAGGAGCCGCTTCCCAAACGGCTGGAGCAATATGAGGAAACGATAATTCGCGAGACGCTTGCCGCGCACAATGGCAATGTTCAGGAAACGATTGAGGCCCTCGGTATTCCAAGGAAGACCTTTTACGATAAGATGCAGCGCCATGGCATCAATCGTGCGGACTATCGCAGCAACCGCGATTGAGGTTGATCTGTAGCGATATGGGAGGACCATGATGTCGCTGAAACTCTACCTGCATCCCTTCTCGTCTTATTGCCAGAAGGCCACAACAGCTTTCTATGAAAAGGACATAACCTTCGAAGCAAGAATGCTCGACGGCACCGAACCGGTTGCCAGCGAGTTCGCCGCGCTCTGGCCTTTTGGCAAATTTCCAATCCTGACGCACAATGGAAAGCTGGTGTTTGAAGCAACCGGAATAATCGAATATCTCGAAGCTGCCTATCCCCATTCCCGACGCCTGATCCCCTTGGAACCACTTGCAAGCGCTGATGTACGCATGTGGGATCGCTTCTTCGATAACTATGTAAACTACCCACAACAGCGCCTTGTCTATATTGCGCTTGACCGCGAACATGATGATGGCAGCGACCGCTGGCGAGCGATGCTCGATACAGCCTATGCGTTTTTGGATCGGGCACATGGCTGGGCGCGAGTGGGCTTCCGGCGATGAGTTCAGTCTGGCTGATTGCGCTGCGGCTCCCTCCCTGCTCTACGCAGATTGGACTTATGCCATTGCCGAAGAGTTCACCAATGTGCGGAACTATCGCAGACGTCTGCTTGCACGTCCCAGCTATGCCCGTGCTCTGGATGAAGCACGACCATTCCGGCATCTGTTCCCGCTCGGAGCGCCCGAAGAAGGTCGGGATTGAAACGTGTTTGGTGGGGCAACTACATAGACTGCATGAACGCGTGCAGAACCACAGCCTGATTATGCTCTTCGTCTTTCGCACCAAACAACAGCGTCAGACGACCGCCTTTCTCGCCAGCTTTGGCCATTAGCTCTTTCAGCGCGGGTTTGTTGCGTTCAAGCTCTTCGCGATACTTCTTCTGAAAATCGCTCCATTTTGCCGGATCGTGGCAGAACCATTTGCGAAGTTCGGCTGACGGAGCAATATCCTTGGCCCACAAATCTATATCTGCCTTTTCCTTCGTCATGCCCCGAGGCCAAACCCGATCCACGAGGACACGGTAGCCATCCTCCGGTGAAGGAGCATCGTAAATGCGCTTCAAATGAATTGTCGTCACGGCAACTGCTCCCCTTTGCAAAACCGAAAATATGGCCGTCGGGGCGGTTTCGGCAAGTCCACCCACCTCCGTGAACAAAAGAAAAGGCCGCTGCAAATCGGACATCTCATGTCCGACAGGCAACGGCCTTTGGTGGCAAGAACCGACTGCGAGGGAGCCGCCGGCTATCGCACGAAACGGAAAACTTAGATCTTCTTGGCCGGAGCGGCCTTCTTGTGCGACTTCTTCGCGGTGTGGTGCTTCTTGTGAGCCTTAGCCTTCTTCGCATGATGCTTGGCAACAGTCGTGTGCGTTGCAGCAGCCGGAGCAGCGTTAGCAGCGCTTGCCGTCAGGACAGGAGCGGACAGGCCCAGAACAGCGGCCACACCAAGAGCAGAAATAAGAGACTTCTTCATTTTCCGGTTCCTCAATTGGGTTTTCCGTTCGGGGTCTTCCCCGCCGGAGGTAAAGCACTTTCCTGTCCGCCCGTATCGGCCATGTCAGGTTTGATCCCTAGAAGCTTGAGGGCCTCGGCATAGGCTCGCAAGCCTTGCGCCTCTCTTCTGCTTGCGCAGAATTTCATCCCCCGCTTCTGCAAGGTCTCTGCCTGACGGGCCTGCCGGGTTTCGGCACGACCGGAAAGCGCGGTTTGCAGTTGATGCTGAAGCCTGTCACACCGTTCGCTACGTGTTACGAGTTGCGCTGCCATTGCTCCGTTGGGAAGCGGGAAGGACAGCAGACCCGCAAGACAAAGTGTTGAAAGAGACGCTTTCGTTGCTGCTTTCGATATGAAAACCGACTTGAACATACGAATTCAATCTTTCATTGGACTTCAGTTTCTTCAGCGAAACCGTTATGACACGCCTTGTTTGCCCTTGTTTTTCGCATCTGTTGCAATTTGTTTCTGGATTGTAGCGCTATCCAATTGCCGGTTGAAAACCATTGCCCAAGGCTTTTTATCGTCGCAATCCGGGCGCTACTATCTCGTAACCTTAGGCTATTACGGATACTTCAAATTGAAAGAAGACGCCCACGTTCTGATTGTCGATGACGATAAGGACATACGTGACCTTCTGCATGAATTTCTCAAACGGCGCGGCATGCGCGTTTCAATCGCCCATGACGGCGAAGAAATGCATGATGTGATGAGCCGGACGGCAGTCGACCTGATTATTCTCGACGTCATGCTTCCCGGAAAAAGCGGCATTGAAATCTGCCAGGATATCCGTCGTCATTCGCGGGTGCCGATCATCATGCTTACGGCAATTGCCGATGCTGCCGACAAGATACTGGGCCTGGAAATCGGCGCCGACGATTATCTGGCCAAACCGTTCGATCCGCGCGAATTGCTGGCCCGTATCCGTGCTGTACTCCGGCGCCTGGAAAACAACCGGGCGCCCAGCCGTCCCGTCACTCATAGCTACCGCTTTGCTGGCTGGACCCTCGATTGCGCGCGAAGGAGACTTACGTCTCCATCCGACGTGCGAGTGGAACTTACCACGGCGGAGTTCAATCTCCTCGAAGCCTTCGTCAAAAGTTCGCAGCACATCCTTAGTCGTGACCAACTGATGGAAATGGCCGGAAATCAAGCGGTATACGGCTATGACCGCAGCGTTGATATCCTTATCAGCCGGCTGAGGCGCAAGCTGAACGATGATTCTCGCTCTCCCAAATTGATCCTCACCATTCGCAATGGCGGCTATCAGTTTGGCCATGAGGTCGAGGTGGAATGAGGTTCCCTTTTCCGCGTTCTCTACCGAGCTGGCTTCTCACGATACTGATCAGCGGCCTTCTGATTACCCAGATAGCAACGCTCTGGATCGTTTCGCAGGACCGGAAGGAAGCCAACTATGCGCTTGAACTTTTCCGTCTCAGCGAAAGGGCGACATCACTCGTCAAGCTCTTGAACACGACGCCGGTCAGCGACTGGAACAGCCTTGCTTCTCGCCTGGCAAGCTCAGGTCAGGGCCTCACCATCACCCTGCAACCCGATGTGCCAACCGTGCTGGCGAGTGAAGAAGATCTTGCGGAACTGGAAGATGTCCTTGTCGCGCGTCTGGCGCGCTACGGTGTCATCGATGCCCGCATTCGACGGGACAAGCTTGCCCACGGCCCGCACGCCACCGTTGTGCCGACCGCTGACAGCGGAGACATCGGCGATGTCGAAAAGCAGATCAACGATCTTGCCGCAACGGCAAATCTGGGCGCCAGCCTGACGACATCCCTGCAATTTGGCGATGGGCGCTGGATCAATTTTACCACGCGCATCACCCCGGCTGATCCAATTATCACGACCGAAACCATTCCACTTTTCGCGCTTGTGGCGCTCAGCGTGGTTCTTGTCGCAATATGGGCAACGCGACGCCTCACCGCACCTTACCGTGTGCTGGAACATGCCGTCCACCGCATCGGAGGCGACTTGAAAAGCTCTCCGCTGCCCGAAGACGGCAGCAGGGAATACAAGGCAGCCGCGCGAGCAGTGAATACGATGCAATCGAAGCTTCTCGATTATGTGGCAGAACGCGAGCAACTTGCAGCCGCCCTTGCACACGACTTGCGCACGCCGCTCACCCGTATCCGGCTTCGCCTGGCGCTGGTTGAAGATGAAGCCCTCGCAAAGTCGCTGGCCAAGGATCTGAGCGATATCGAGGCTATTTCACGTTCCGTGATCGACTTTGCCACGTCAGAACTAGCGAATGAAGAGAAGGAGAAAGTCGATCTCTGGTCGCTTCTCCTTTCCATTGCAGACAATTATCCGGACGCAACTCTGGATGAAAGAAACTCGGACATGCTGGACGCCATAGCTTACTGCCAGCCAGTCTCAGTCCAGCGCAGCATCACGAACCTCATTGACAACGCCATTGCCTATGGCGGTAAAGCGAAACTGTCGCTGCGCCAGGAAAATAACGAGCTTGTGCTGCGGGTGAAGGACAATGGGCCCGGCATTCCGACAGACCAGATCGAGGAAATGTTCAAACCTTTCAACCGTGTGGAAAAGTCCCGAAATCGGGACTCTGGCGGTTTCGGCCTCGGCTTGACTATCGCCCGCAACGTAGCGCGTGCCAATGCAGGCGATATTCTCCTGAAAAACAATCCATCGGGCGGATTGATCGCTGAACTGCACTTGCCCGTCTGGCGGCCGTAACCCCGAGGACTGACCTCGGGGACAATCACTCATGCAAAGACGGTGTCGACAGCCTTTTTCGTAGCTGCAACAATCTTGTCCGCTTCCTCAGGCGTAAGGCAAAGTGGCGGCGCGAAGCCCAGAATATCGCCTTCCGGCATGGCTCGCCCGATAACACCGTTGGCCAGGAGCGCCGTCGAAACCTGTGCACCGATTTTGAGCGACGGATCGAAAAACCTGCGGTCGTCACGATCTTCGACAAACTCGATCGCCGCCATCAGCCCCTCGCCGCGAATTTCCCCGACATGGCGATGTTCACCGAGAGCATCCGCCAATGCCTTGCGGAAATAGATGCCTGTGGAACCGGCATTTTCGACCAGCTTCAGTTCGTCGATGAGTTTGAGGTTGGCCACGCCTGCCGCTGCACAGATGGGATGGGCCGAATAGGTCCAGCCATGGCCGATCGGTCCCATCTTGTCCGATCCCTGAACCAACACCTGCCACATACGGTCCGATACAATCGAGCCGGAAAGCGGTGCATAGGCCGAGGTCAGTCCCTTGGCGATGGTGATCAGGTCGGGCTTCATGCCATAGTGCTCGGACCCGAACATGCTGCCCAAACGACCGAAACCGGTGACCACTTCATCAGCAACAAGCAGAATATCATAGTGATCAAGAACCGCCTGGATCTTCTGCCAATAGCCAGACGGGGGCGGAACGATGCCGCCGGTACCAAGAACAGGTTCACCGATGAAGGCTGCGATTGTATCCGGGCCTTCTGCAAGGATCATTTCCTCGAGCTTGTCGGCGCAATGTTGCGAGAACTGCTCTTCGCTCATAGAGCGATCCGCACGGCGAAAATAATAGGGTGACTCCGTGTGCAGGACAGGCGCGCGCGGCAGATCGAATGCGTTATGGAACGTCGCAAGCCCGGTCATGCTGCCGGTCATTACGCCGGAGCCGTGATATCCGCGCCAACGAGAAATGATCTTCTTCTTCTCGGGGCGTCCGAGAATATTGTTGTAGTACCAGATGAGCTTGATGTTGGTTTCATTCGCATCCGAGCCGGAAAGGCCGAAGTAAACACGGCTCATATGGTCGGGTGCGCGGTCGATGATCATCTTGGCGAGCGTGATGGACACTTCGGTGCCATGGCCGACATAAGCATGATAATAGGCAAGTTTGCGCGCCTGCTCTGCAATCGCATCCGCGATTTCCGTGCGACCATAACCAACATTAACGCAATAAAGACCCGCGAAAGCGTCGAGGCTCTTTCGACCGTTCACATCGGCAATATAGACGCCCTCGCCGCCCTCCAGCACGCGCGTTGGTGTTTCACCCCGGGCATGCATGCCCATGTGGGTGGAGGGATGAAAGAAATGATCCCGGTCCCAGGCGGTGAGTTCATTGCTATTGTTCAACATGGGTATGTTCCTTTCCTGACGCCACGCTTTTACGCGGCGGTATCGATGCAGAGATATTTGAGTTCGGTAAAGGCTTCGATGCCCTGATGGGAGCCTTCACGGCCAAGCCCCGATTGCTTCCAGCCACCGAATGGGATCGGTGCGCCGGTGATCTTCGCGCGGTTGATGGCCACCATTCCATATTCGAGGACACGGCCCATCCGGAGTTGTCGTGCGCCGTTTGCAGTCACGACATAGGCAACAAGACCATATTGCGTGGCATTGGCACGAGCGACAACTTCATCCTCGTCGTCAAAAGCCGTGACGGCGGCGACCGGCCCGAATGTCTCCTCCCGCATGATTGCAGCGTCGTCCGGCACATCAACCAGCAAAGTCGGCTCGAAGAAAAGCCCGGCTTCTCCAAGCCGGTTGCCCCCGGTGACTATTCTGGCGCCCCGCTGCTTGGCATCGAGCACTTGCTCTTCGACCTTGGCGACCGCGCGACTATGCATCAGAGGGCCTATATCCGATGCCGGATCAAGCCCGTTGCCGACTTTCAGGGCGGCGATGCACGTAGCAAACGCTTCGGTGAAAGATTTCAGAATACCGCGTTGGACGAAGATACGGTTTGCAGCAAGGCAATCCTGACCGGACGTTGCAAACTTGGCAGCCATCGCCACATCGACGGCCCGTTCAACATCAGCATCATCGAAAATGATCAAAGGTGCGTGACCGCCAAGCTCCATGACGAGCCGCTTCATCGTGTTCGCGCTCTTGGTAGCAATCAACTTGCCGATTTCGGTTGAACCGGTGAAGCTCAGCCCCCGCACACGCTCATCGCGGCACAAAACATCGACGATAGGCGCAGCCTTGCCTGTCACCACATTGAATATGCCTGCTGGCATTCCAGCGCGCTCGGCCAGTTCGGCCAAGGCAAGTGCGGAGAGCGGTGTTTCTGAAGACGGATGCACGACAACGGGGCAACCTGCGGCAATCGCTGCAGCAGCCTTACGGGTAATCATGGCATGCGGAAAATTCCACGGGGTAACAAGCGCGACGACCCCAAGCGCTTCGCGGCGTACGAGCATCTCGGCATTCTGGAGATGGCTTGCTATGGTTTCACCATTAAGCCGCTTCGCTTCTTCGGCAAACCATTCGATGAACGATGCGCCATAGTCGATCTCGCCCCGCGATTCCGCCAGTGGCTTGCCCTGCTCCAGCGTCATCAGCAATGCGAGGTCTTCACGGTGTGCAGTGATCAACTCGAACCAACGCCGCAAAACTGCTGATCGTTCCTGAGGCAGTTTATCCCGCCAGGACGGAAAGGCCTTTACAGCGGCATCAATCGCAAGTGCAGTCTCGGTTTCGCCGAGGCTTGCCACACGCGCAAGCCGCTGACCGGTTGCAGGATCGAGAACAGAAAAGGTTTCAGCCTTCTCTCCTGCTACCCAGCGCCCGTCGACATAGCCCAGTTCACGAAAAAGATGTTTATCGCGGAGCGTGCCAAGCCCGTCATGTCGTATCGGATGATCCAGAACGGCGTTCATTGTTCTTCTCCCAATTCAGGAAGAAGTCTGTCACAGGATAGTTCTGGATTCAGACCAAACTCATCTCCACGGACAGGCGAAATGGACTAACTTTAGAAGCCAGACAGTCTGTTTGGGCTAGTCCGTGGCTTCCTTGAACAGCGACAAAGGCGCACTTGTCTTCTCGTCCTTGACCAACTTGGTTACGATATAGGTGAAGTAGCGTTCTATGCCGATATTCTGGTCCAGAAGACGGTCAATCAGGCGCTGATAGCCATCAATGTCGCGCGCAACGATCATCAGGAAATAGTCCACCCCACCGCCAACCGACCAGCACGACACGATTTCGGGTACAGCTGTGATGGCTCTCTCGAACCGGTCGAAATCGCTTTGGCGATGATTGCCCAGCGTAATCTGGACTATGACATGGGCAATTGGGGCTATTTTTCGATAGGCGATGTGCGCGTGATAGCCGGTCACAACGCCTGCTTCTTCAAGCTTGCGCAGCCGCAGCCAGCAAGGTGTCGCCGAAAGCCCGACCTTTTCCGCCAAAGCAAGCTTGGTGATCCGCGCATTCTCCTGAACGGCTTCGAGAATACGCAAATCGACGGCGTCGAGCTTCAAGGCGGCTTTCATTCTTTTGATCCAGCATCTGCAAACACTTCTGTTTTCATTGGCACGCCCCTGCGCCGCTGACAAGGCTCCCGCGCAGAAAAGTCGTTACAGATCAAAATTGTAATGATCCAATATAATTATTGACATGATCCGAATGGTCTTTCACACATAGAGCCAAGAACAAAAAATCAGACATATGGGGAACGAGGATGCGGACATACGGTTTCGCACGCGGTGCATCATTGCGCCTTTTGTCCGCTCGTCCATCGCAGCGTTTGACGGAGTTCAACACTGCATTCCCTGTCGTCATGACGCTATGAGAGGCAGCGCCGTGCCACGAGTGACGAATGAAACGATTGACCTTGAGGTTATCGAAGCAGCGCGTGACAGGTTGAAAAGCCTCGTCGCGAAAACGCCTCTGACGCGCTCCGAGCATCTGAGCGAACTCACCGGGACCTCGGCTTATCTCAAACTGGAAAATCGACAGACGACGGGCAGCTTCAAACTGCGTGGTGCGACCAACGCTGTCCTTTGTCTGTCGTCCGATGATCGCAGACGTGGACTGGTGACCGCGTCAACAGGCAATCATGGGCGCGCTGTTGCGCATGCCGCTTCCGAACAAGGGTTGATCGCGACCGTTTGCCTCTCCTCGCTGGTACCGCGCAACAAGGTCGATGCAATCCGCAATCTTGGTGCAGATGTGCGGATTGTCGGAAAATCGCAGGATGACGCGATGGACGAGGTGGCGCGCCTTGCCCGCGAAGAAGGAATGAATGTCATTCCCCCGTTCGACGATCGGCGCATTATTGCCGGACAGGGCACAATCGGTCTGGAAATCCTTGATGAGCAGCCGGACATTGAGACTGTTATCGTTCCTCTTTCAGGCGGAGGGCTCGCTGCAGGCATCGCCGCAGCTGTTAAAGCCCGTCGACCTCATTGCCGTATCATCGGCGTTTCCATGTCTCGTGGCGCAGCCATGGATGCCAGCCTCAAAGCTGGCAGACCGGTCAATGTCGAGGAGCTGGAGACGCTTGCAGATTCATTGGGCGGCGGTATCGGGCTCGATAATCATTGGACTTTTAAGATGTGCCGCTCGCTATTGGACGAAGTGGTCCTGCTCGATGAAGAGGAGATCGCAGCAGGAATCCGACATGCCGCGACGCGGGAAGGCGAAATCGTCGAAGGTGCTGCGGCAGTCGGCATTGGGGCCTTATTGAGCGGAAAGATCAAGCCAACAGGACCGGCCGCCGTCGTTATCTCCGGCGGCAACATCGATCCTGAGCAGCACCGCGCAATCGTGGAAGACCGCTATCGGAGGGCTGGCTGATGGCTGAAATGAGAATTCTCACCGAAGCTGATTTAAGGCAGATCATTACCCTCGACATGGCAAGCGTGGCGTGTGTGGAAAATGCTTTTCAGGCACTCGCCGGAGGCGGTGTCAACATGCCGCCGATACTTCGACTGGACATCCCCGCCCAACGTGGCGAAGTTGACGTGAAAACGGCTTACATTCCCGGACTTGGCAGTTTCGCCATCAAGGTGAGCCCCGGTTTCTTCAACAATCCTTCCATCGGCCTGCCTTCTACCAACGGGCTGATGATCCAGTTCTCAGCGAAGACCGGGCTTGTCGAGGCTCTATTGCTGGATAATGGCTATCTGACCGATGTGCGTACCGCCGCAGCCGGTGCTGTTGCGGCAAAACACCTGGCACGGGAGGACGCCCGTGTCGCTGCGATCTTCGGTGCAGGCATGCAGGCAGGAATGCAGCTTGAAGCACTGACCCTCGTGCGCCCGATCTCCGAGGCACGGATCTGGGCACGCAACTTCGAAAGTGCACAAAAAACAGCGCGAAGCTTTTCAGAAAAGTTCGCAATACCGGTGACGGCAATCGCAGAGGCACGACACGCCTGCCAGGACGCGGATATCATCGTGACGACAACGCCATCGGAAACGCCGCTTATAGAGGCCGAATGGCTTGTGTCCGGCCAGCACATCACCGCAATAGGTTCGGATGCCGAACACAAGAACGAGATCGATCCCGCGCTGTTCCGGCGACCGATTACCTATGTCGCGGACAGCCTCTCACAAACGCGCAGGCTCGGTGAGTTGCATCATGCGATTTCGGCGGGAATTGTCGCGGCGGATACGATTTTTCCAGAACTCGGTCAGATCGCTCTCAATACCCCCACCTTCCAACGAAAGGCAGAGGACATAACCTTTTGTGACCTCACCGGGACGGGCGTTCAGGACACGGCCATCGCTCGTCTTGCGACAGAGCGCGCCAGCCTGCGCGATGCAGGCACGAAAATTGATTCAACCAAAACTGCAGGAGCCAGTCGATGAGTGTGGAACTCAACTTCACCCGCGCGGAATATGATCAGCGGATAGCAAAAACCCGTCGCGCAATGGAGAAGGCAGGCTTCGATGTCATCATTGTCACCGATCCATCCAATATGCATTGGCTGACCGGCTATGACGGCTGGTCCTTTTACGTGCATCAATGCGTTGTGCTCTCGATGGAGGGGGAACCGATCTGGTACGGTCGCGGTCAGGATGGAAATGGCGCGAAACGCACCGCGTGGATCAGCCATGACAACATCATCGGCTACCCCGATCATTACGTGCAGTCGCTTGAGCGCCACCCCATGGATCTTCTGGCATCAATATTGGAGGAAAAGGGTTGGGGCAGCAAGACCATTGCCGTTGAGCTGGACAATTACTGGTACACGGCTGCGGCCCATCACGCTTTGCAGAAACATCTGCCGAATGCTCGCTTCAGGGATGCGCAAGGACTGGTCAACTGGCAGCGCGCCGTCAAAAGTCCGGCGGAAATCGACTATATGCGCAAAGCTGGCCGGATTGTTGAAGCTATGCATCGACGTATCGTCGACAAAATCGAGCCGGGCATGCGAAAATGCGATCTGGTTGCGGAAATCTACGACGCAGGCACACGCGGCGTTGAGGGTTTCGGCGGCGATTACCCAGCCATCGTGCCTCTGCTGCCTTCCGGGCCC
Organism: Brucella intermedia LMG 3301; assembly: GCF_000182645.1. Taxonomy (NCBI): domain Bacteria; kingdom Pseudomonadati; phylum Pseudomonadota; class Alphaproteobacteria; order Hyphomicrobiales; family Brucellaceae; genus Brucella; species Brucella intermedia. Next base: position 563,801 of record NZ_ACQA01000002.1, on the reverse strand, counting down.
GACGCCTCCGCACCGCATCTGACGTGGAACGATCTGCCTATGAATACCGGTGAAGGCACCTTCTTCGAGATCGCCGGTTGCTACAAGCGCTATCACTGCCCTCTGTCGCGTACCGTGTTTTTGGGCAAGCCGACGCAGGCTTTTCTTGATGCCGAGAAGGCCACGCTCGAAGGCATGGAGGCAGGTCTCGCGGCTGCTCGACCCGGCAATACATGCGAAGATATAGCCAACGGCTTCTTCGCCGTGCTCAAGAAATACGGAATTATCAAGGACAACCGCACCGGCTACTCCATCGGCTTGTCCTATCCGCCGGATTGGGGCGAACGCACAATGAGCCTGCGCCCTGGCGACCGCACCGAGTTGCAGCCGGGCATGACCTTTCATTTCATGACGGGCCTTTGGCTGGAAACCATGGGGCTGGAGATCACCGAGAGCATCGTTATCACTGAAACCGGCGTGGAATGTCTTTCGAATGTACCGCGCAAGCTCGTGGTCAAGGATTAGGACGTTGCGATGATGCACACCTCGCCTCCCTCACGTCCCTCCCCGATCACGCCCACTGTCGACCTCAACCGCGACGGCGTTCAGCACGGGCATCTGCGACTGCCATGGTCCAGAGACGATTCCGCATGGGGATCGCTGATGTTGCCGATCTGCGTCATCCGCAACGGCGACGGTCCGACCGCGCTCTTAACCGGCGCCAATCATGGCGATGAATATGAAGGGCCTGTCGCTCTTTATGATCTCGCAGCCAATCTGAGACCGGAAGAGATCAGGGGCCGCGTCATCATTGTTCCGGCCATGAACTATCCCGCCTTTCTTGCGGGAACGCGAACATCTCCCATCGACAAAGGCAACCTCAACCGCAGCTTCCCGGGCCGTCCGGATGGCACAGTTACTGAAAAGATTGCCGACTATTTCACCCGCTACCTCCTGCCAGCGGCCGATGTCGTCATGGATTTCCATTCCGGAGGGCGAACACTCGATTTCCTGCCTTACGCAGCCGCACATGCCTTGCCGGATACGGCACAGGAACTCCGCTGCTTTGCGGCGGTCAAAGCCTTTTCGGCGCCTTTCTCGATGCGGATGATCGAGATTGACGCTGTGGGCATGTACGACACGATAGCAGAGGAAGCGGGCAAGGTGTTTGTCACGACAGAGCTTTCCGGCGGCGGTACGATCTCCGCCCGCACTGCTTCCATAGCCAAGCGCGGCATTCGCAACCTTTTGCGCCATGCAGGCATTCTGCAAGGAGAGGTCGAGCTGTCGCCAACAACATGGCTCGATATGCCATCGCAGGAATGTTTCGGTTTTGCCGACACCGAGGGTCTACTTGAACCGTTGGTTGATCTCGGAGCTCAGGTACGCAAAGGCGACGTCATTGCGCGGGTTCATACCGTAACCCGAACAGGCGTTGCTCCGCAGGAATACCGTGCCGCGCTCGATGGAATTCTCGCAGCCCGGCATTTTCCTGGTCTCATCAAAATGGGGGACTGCCTGGCGGTCATTGCCACGATCAGTGAGGAGCCGTCTCCGGGATAAGCCGATCATCAACGCCAACTGACAAGCCGGACAATAAAACAACCGGCGTTCATAAAGAGGAGTGAACACGATGCGCATGAAACATCTTACAATTTCCGCTCTGTTTTCGGCAGTTGCAGTCTTGTCTCTCACGCTTCCGTCACAAGCTGTCACCATCGAAGATCTCAAGGGGGCGGGCTTTGTTCGTGGGGCAACGGCCAACGAGGTGCCTTACGGCTACATGGACGAGAGCGGCGCGGCCAAAGGGATAGGCCCTGACGTCGCCGCAGCAATCTTCAAGAAACTTGGAATTGAGGAAATCGACTGGACTGTTACCCCGTTCGGCTCGCTCATTCCCGGTCTAAAGGCCAAGCGGTTCGAGTTCGTCGCGGCGGAGCAGAATGTCTTGCCGGACCGCTGTAAGCAGGTCCAATTCACCGTCGCCAATTCGAGTTACGGTGAAGGCCTTCTGGTTCCCAAGGGCAACCCAAAGAACATTCATTCCTATGAAGACATCAAGAAAGATCCATCGCTGAAAGTCGCAATCGTTTCCGGTGCGGACCAGATCGACTTCCTGCATGGAATGGGTATCGACGAATCCCAGATCGTCATGATCCAGGGCAATGCGGATGCACCTTCGACGGTCCAGACCGGGCGCGCTGATGCCTATGCTGCAACGGAACTGACGGTCGCCAAGCTGGTCGACAATTCACCGGAGCTGGAACAGGCGCATCCGTTCACCGATCCGGTTGTGAACGGCAAATCTGCGAGAAGCTTCGGCGCGTTCAGCTTCCGTCCGGAAGACAAGGAATTCTATGAAGCTTTCAACAAGGCGCTCATCGAATTCAAGAAGACAGACGACTACAAAAAAATCCTGATGACTTATGGGCTTAGCGAGGAGAGCGTAGAAGCTGCACGAACAGTGGATACAGCCAACCTCTGCAACGCAAAGTAAGTTGATTTGCGTCCGCCGAACCGCTCACGGCTCGGCGGGCATTGTCTCATCTCAATCGGGAGACGATTATATGCATTGGACGGAATATCTTCCCGCCCTTTTCAAGGGAGCGCAAATCACTGCCATTCTTGCCCTCAGTTCGATGGCCATTGGCACCATACTGGCATTTTCCGCCGGAATTGCCCGATTTGCGGGTGGGCCGATCCTCTCCACGATTGCGGTGATCTATATCGAGATATTCCGCGGCACGTCTCTGCTCGTGCAGCTTTTCTGGCTCTATTATGCCCTGCCGCTGATCGGCATTTCGTTTGATCCGGTCACAACCGGCATCATGGGCCTTGGTCTCAACATCGGTGCCTATGGCGCAGAAGTGGTTCGCGGTGCCTTGCAGGCGGTGCCGGAAGCACAACATGAAGCCGCTCGGGCGCTCAATTTCAGCAAGGGTCATACCTTGTTTCATGTCATTCTTCCGCAAGCGGTAGTCGAAATGATGCCGGCCTTCGGTAACCTTGCCATTCACAACCTCAAGGACACCGCGCTTGCCTCACTCATTGCGATCAGCGACCTCACCTTCCAGGCCCAGCGCCTGCGAAACCTGACGCTCGACAGCGTGACAATCTATTCGCTGACCCTACTCGGTTATTTTGCAATGGCGCTCGTGCTGTCAGCGGCCATTCGCTGGCTGGAGCGGCGTCTGAGACGCCAGACCATGGCCGGAGGCTTCGCATGATCTACGGTTATGCCTGGGACACCTCGTCCACACTCTCGTTCGCGATTTCCATTCTGCCAATTCTGGCGATTGGTCTCACCGTGACTTTGAAAGCCGCTGCCACGGGCTTTGCAATTGCGCTGGTCCTTGGCCTTGTCTTTGCGCTTCTCCGCCGTAGTCCATACAAGATCATATCCTGGCCAACGACGGTTGTAGTTGAGTTCCTGCGTGATACACCACTGCTGGTGCAGCTGTTTTTCCTCTATTACGTGCTGCCCGTATACGGCATTGTTCTGCCCGCATTTCTGACCGGCGCTCTGGCACTTGGTCTTCAATATTCGGCCTATACGTCGGAAGTTTATCGCGGAGGTATCGAAGCGATCCCGCGAGGACAATGGGAAGCCGCACGCGCATTGAATCTCACGCCCTGGCGCACCTATCGCGATATTGTCATCCCGCAAGCCATACCCCGGATCATCCCAGCCATGGGCAATTACCTGGTTTCCATGCTGAAGGAGACCCCGGTGCTCTCGGTCGTCAGCATCGTCGACATGCTGAACCTCGCCAATCTGATCGGCGACCGCACTTTCGAATATCTGGTTCCGCTGTCGATGGTAGGCCTGATTTTCCTGGTGCTGACCTTGATCTGCTCGGCACTCATACGCCTGCTCGAACGCACACTTCCAAAAAACGGGATCGCTCTCAAATGACCCAGGAAATTATCCGCTTTCAGGACGTAACCAAGCGCTTCGGAGCGCTGACAGTGCTGGATCGCTTCAATTTTTCCGTCAAATCAGGCGAGAAGGTCACCCTCATCGGCCCCTCGGGCTCAGGGAAATCGACAGTTCTCCGTATCCTCATGACCTTGGAGCCGTTTCAGGAAGGTACTCTCGAGCTTGCAGACGTGTCCTATCATGAGCCGAACGGCAAAGGACAATTTCAGGCAAGTGAAGGCCATTTGCGCAAGATCAGGTCGCATGTCGGCATGGTGTTCCAGAGCTTTAATCTGTTCCCGCACATGTCGGTACTGCGAAACATAATCGAGGCCCCGATTCATGTTCTGGGCATGAAGCGCGCCGAAGCAGAGGCCCGCGCACTTGACCTGCTCTCCCTCGTGGGCTTGACCGACAAGAAGGACCACTATCCTTCCCAGCTATCCGGTGGCCAGCAGCAGCGCGTCGCCATCGCCCGTTCTCTTGCCATGCGCCCACGCGTATTGTTGTTTGACGAACCCACGTCCGCTCTTGATCCGCAACTCGTGGGCGAAGTGCTGTCCGTCATTCGCGGGCTGGCACAGGAGCATGACCTGACCATGCTCCTTGTCACGCATGAAATGCGATTTGCCCGGGAAGTATCTGATCGCGTTTGCTTTTTCGATAAGGGGCGCATCTGCGAGCAAGGCACGCCCGAACAGATATTCCAGACCCCGAGCGAGGCACGCACCAAAGAGTTCCTGCGTTCAGTGCTTTAGAAACAGGCTTTCAGGCGATCGATCCCACATCATAGACAGGCGGCAATTGCGCAAAGGTCTCGCAGATGGTTTCAAGTGCCGTCTGCAATGCCGGGCGCGAAAGCCGTCCCCCCAAACAGATGCGAATACCACCACTTCCTCGATCAGCACCGGCCACAAATGGGTCCGATGGCGTGACCGCAACGCCTTTATTGGCAAGCGCGCGCACCAGCCCGTCCTCAGACCAGTTGCGGGGTATTTTAAGCCAGGCGCATAACGACAACGGATTGTTGCCCGCCACATGCGAACCCAGAATATCGGTTACCTGCGCCTGACGGGATCGCAACTCGCTGCGCTGGATTTCAATCAATTCCCCCGCCGTGCCATCTTCGATCCAGCGGCTGGCCATCTCACCCATAAGATTGACACCGCTCCAGCTTGTAACGCGCAAAATAGATGTGACCCGAATGGAATATTGCGTTGGAACGACGAGGTAACCGGTACGCAAGCCCGTCATTACCGTCTTGGTGAAACTTGTAACAAAGAAGCCAAGATCGGGCAGCAACTCCGGCATGGACGGCAATTTTTCTTCAAGGATGGGTTTGTAAACCTCATCCTCGATAACGCAGACATCGTATCGTCGGGCAATTTCTGCTATGGCGATGCGACGCCCTGCGCCCATCAGATGACTGGTCGGATTGCCCAGTGTCGGGATCATCACGAGCGCACGAACATCACCGGCCTTGCAGGCGGTTTCAAAAGCATCCGGTAGAATTCCCTGTTCATCAATAGGGAGTCCACGCAAAGTAAATCCGAGCACATTGGCAAGACCTATGATGCCATGGTCGGTCAGGCTTTCCGTGAGCACTACTTCCCCGGGCTGAACGACGGCGGCAACAGCGAGAAACAGGCCATGCGCGGCACCATTGGTGAGGATGATCCGGCCCGGGTCGACATCAACCGACAGATTGCGCAGCCAATCCCGCGCGACAGCACGATGTCTGTCCAATCCAGCTATAGGACGGCAGGGGCGCATGAAACTTGCATTGTCCGACTGGCTCAATTCTTCCAGCAGACGGCGCGAGGCATTCTCGTGCGCTTCGGTATAGACCGCCCGAATGATCGACAGATCCGCCGTTCCGCTAGGATCACGATCGAGCATGAACCGGTCCGCTCGCTCTGTCACCCGGTTGCAGACATATGTTCCCCGACCAACCTCGCCGCGCAGATAACCACGTCGTTCAGCTTCCTTGTAACTGATACTGACGGTCTGCACCGAAAGTCCGAGCTTGTGAGCCAGGTCCCGATGCGTCGGCATACGCATGGCGGGTTGAAGAATGCCCTTTTCAATATCATCGACAATTTTTTCTGTCAGAAGTCGATGCTTGGTGACGCCCTTGCGCATTTCCAACATAGGTTCCCACATGCGTCCACCGACTCCATCATGACATATTGAGAATTGTCATATTATACTGAATTAATACCATGACATTCCAGTCAAAACAGCACAGAGGACGAAGCGATACAAACTGATGGGGACCATTGCGACAATTTCCGAGAATATGACTTTGTGGGCGCCTGTCGCGCAGAATAGTTGGTCTGAAGTTGTGTCGGAAGTTAGCGATATCGGGTCATAAAAGATGACAAGTCCATCAAAACAAGCTATTGATAGATAAAGCGATTTCTATCGTTTGCCTGTCCACATCGTTCCTCGCCGCCGGACGAAATGCGCATGAATGAAAAACGGAGCCAGCCGGTTTCCAAGCCGCCAAATCCAGCCAAACCGTTCCTCGAAAACGAACGTCCCACGCTGAAGACAATAGCATTCATGACTGGCCTGGGCGTAACCACGGTTTCCCGCGCCTTGAAGGATGCCCCTGAAATCGGCCCCGAAACCCGCAAACGCGTGCAATTGATCGCGAGGCAGATCGGATACCGCCCCAATCGTGCAGGTGTACGCCTTCGCACCGGTAAAACAAACGTCATTGCGCTGGTCCTTAATACGCAAGATGAAATTATGGGTTTTACCAGTCAGGTCATTCATGGTGTTGCGGATGTACTGGCCGAAACGCAATACCATCTCATTCTAACGCCCTATTTTCATTCAAGGGCACCCATCGAGCCGATCCGCTATATCGTCGAGACAGGTTCAGCCGACGGAATTATATTCTCACGCACAGAACCGGACGATCAACGCGTCCATTATCTGACCGAACATGATTTCCCGTTCGCCACCCACGGACGCACTGATACGGGCATCGAACATCCTTATCATGACTTTGATAATTTCACTTTTGCCCTCGAGATGGTCGGCAAACTGTCGACGCTCGGGCGGAGGCGGCTTGCCCTGCTGACTCCGCCAGCGCACCTCACCTATTACCGGCATATGGTGGGTGGATTTTATGAGGGGCTGCGGACCTTTCATTGCAGTGGATCACCATTTGAAGGGGTTGATCTCGATACGTCCCTTGAGGGCTTGCGGCTGCATGTTGCTCAACTGATGAAGAGAGCAGATCGGCCGGACGGCATCATCTGCTCCGGCAGTGCGGCTGCATTAGCAATTGTTGCAGGTATCGAAGATGCGGGAATGAACATCGGCAATGAAGTTGATGTAGCAGCCAAACAGTCGACCGAGATTTTGCACTGGTTTCGTCCGGGCCTGATTGTTGTTGAGGAGAGTTTCAAGCTCGCGGGCCAACAACTTGGTAAAGCCATTCTGGGCCGAATCAACGGCAAGGACATCAAGTCTCTGCAGACGATAGGCTAGGTGGGTGGAGGCCACCCCAATCCCGCGGGATCGGGATAGCCTCCAATCGCTCGGGAGGAGCGATGCAAAGTCAGTTTGCCGCCCGTTTCTGTCTGTTTTCTTCCGGCTGAAGCAAGGCTTCTGCGGCAGCGATATCGAGTGCTTCAGGGCGCGTGCATCGTGTTTCAATGTCGATGAAACGCTTTTCTTCACCTGATCTCAGAATGGCCAGCATGACATCGACCCCATGCAGGGCGCGTTCCAGCGAACAGCGCATATCGCGACCATCCAGGATGGCGGCCGCCATATCTGCCAGTCCTGCCGCTCTATAGTTGGCCATCATACCTTGCGAGTGCTGCTCATTGGCGATGCCAAAGGGGTGTTCCCAGTTTTCGACTGGTTCGGCTGGCTCACCCGGCTTCGCTATCTGGACTTCCCCACCGAAAAAATTTGGGTCCGGCAGATAGAGCGATCCCTCGGTGCCATATAGTTCCATGTTCGCATGGCGGTGCGCCCACACATCCCAACTTGCTGAAAGCGTTATTGTTGCGCCTTGCTCGAATTCCAGCAGCGCGTGAATGGTGGTTGGTGTCTCAACGGGAATGGTTTCGCCTTTGCGCGGCTCCGAACTGATCGTCCGCGTCGGGGTCGCCATGGAAGTCAAAGCCGCGACACGCTTCACAGGCCCGATGAGATTGACGAGATTTGCGATGTAATAAGGCCCGAGATCGAGAATGGGGCCGCCACCATGCTTGAAGAAGAAGTCCGGGTTCGGATGCCAATGCTCCATACCATGGCTCATGACGTGGCAGGTGCCTGAAGTGATACGGCCGACATTCCCACTATCGATTTCGCGCCGCGCCAGCTGGTGCGCACCGCCCAGAAAAGTGTCAGGAGCGCACCCCACTTTGAGACCGCGGCCGTCGGCAAGTGCCTTCAGTTCCAGCCCCTGCTCCATTGAAAGAACCAGCGGCTTTTCCGAATAGGCGTGTTTGCCTGCCGCCAGTATCTGCTTGGTTACTGCATAGTGGGCATCTGGAATTGTCAGATTGACGATGATGTCTATGTCATCATTCCGAAGCAGTTCCTCAATAGTCTGTGCCTTTACGCCGAACTCTTCTGCCCGCGCATTTGCCGCCGCCAGATTGATATCTGCGCAAGCCCTCATTTCAATGCTTCGAAACATAGGTGACAGCCGCAGATATGTAGCTGATATATTGCCGCAGCCGATAATCCCGACACCAAGTTTCCTGGTCATTTCTTTCTCCAATTTAGAAAGTTCTTACGGTTTCGATGGAACGGCTCGCAAACCGGGTATCGTCCGACGGGTTATCGTGTTCCATGATGAAATAGCGGGCAGGCGTCTTGCGCAAAGCCGTAAACAAGGCAGGCCAGTCGACGGTCCCGTGACCAACATCTTCCCAACCGTCTTCGTCGGCCTTTTCTCCATTCACCGCGATGTCCTTTACATGAACTGCCAGTATCCGGTCGCCGTAACGCTCGATCCATTCAAGCGGGTCGGCTCCCCCTTTGATGATCCAGGCAATATCGGCCTCCCAGGCCAGATCGGGCGAAGCATTCATGATGTGTTCCTGCGGCACGGAACCGTCAGCCAAGGGCCGGAACTCGAAATCGTGGTTGTGCCAGCCAAAGGCATAGCCTTCCTTGCGATAAGGCTCACCAGCCGCGACCAGGCGTTTACCAAACTCCTGCCAGCCAGCGACACTATCCGGGCGGCGATCTGCATCGAGATAAGGACAGAAGATCGCCTTCATATCGGCAACCTTGGCAATCTCCAGAACGCGGCTCACTTCATTTTCCAGCATATCCAGACCAAAATGGCCGGTAGGCATGGAAAGCCCCAAAGCATCGAGATCCTTCTTTAATCGAACGGGATCACCATAAATCCCCCCGTAACCTTCTACACGACGATAACCGAGGTCGCGCAACATTGTGAGTGTGCGCTCCAGCGGCTGGAAATTGCGAGAGCTGTAAAGCTGATAGGAATATCCGTTCATGTCCTTATCCTTTGAACTCGTTCCAGAATTACATTGGTTTTTCTGAGCAAAATGCGCCCATGCGGATCGACGCGGTGTCCGATCCGTCAGCAAAAACAATGGTCGCCTCTTGCTGAAGGCTGTTAAGGGGAGCGTTGTTCTCTGTTCATCTAAAGCCTCTCCTCCGTTTGAGCATCGAAAAGCGACAGGGTATCGGGTTTGAAGCCGATCCTGACCTTCTCTCCTGCCCGATAACGCTTTCCAGCTTCCACGCGCGCGGAAAGCGGATGCCCGTTCAGCCGAAGCCAGACCAGACTATCGGCACCCATCGGTTCATCCAGATCGACTGTCGCCTCGAAACCGTCCTCGATCTCAAGCCTGACATGTTCCGGACGAACACCGAGTGTTGCCTTCCGGCCCGGCTGTAGCGCTCCGTCATATCCGTCCAGCCCTACGGCTGTCTGTCCGATGTGGAATACGGCCTTTCCTTCTGTGACCGCAATTTCACCAGCGAAGAAATTCATCGATGGCGACCCCAGGAAACCCGCGACAAACCGGTTCTTCGGGCGGTTGTAGATCGTCAGCGGGTCGGCCAGTTGCTGAACCACGCCACCTTTCATCACGGCAATGCGATCCGCCAGCGTCAGCGCTTCAATCTGGTCGTGGGTAACGTAGATCATCGTGTTGCCGAGTTTCTGATGAAGGCGTTTGATCTCGACGCGCAGTTCGGAGCGCAATTTTGCATCGAGATTGGAAAGCGGTTCGTCGAACAGGAACACATCGACGTCGCGCACCAATGCACGACCGATCGCAACACGCTGACGCTGACCGCCAGACAATGCCGAGGGTTTGCGTTGCAGCAAGGGTTCGATCTGGAGAATTTCGGCAGCACGCTTGATGCGATTGTCGATCTCTCCCTTCGGCAGACCGGCCACGCGCAATCCGAAAGAAAGATTCTTTTCGACAGTCATTTGCGGGTAAAGCGCGTAGGATTGAAACACCATGCCGATGCCTCGGTCCTTCGGCTCATCCCAGGTGACATTACGGCCTTTGATGAAGATGCTGCCTTCGGAAATATCGAGAAGACCAGCCACGCAATTGAGCAGCGTGGACTTTCCGCAGCCGGACGGCCCAAGAAGCACGAGAAACTCGCCTTCCCCGATTTCCAGATTGAGATTTTGCAGCACATTGACCGTGCCGAAGCCAAGCGACAGGTCCTGGATGGAAACGCTTGAATTCATGAACTCATCCTTTCACTGCGCCAGCGGCAATACCGCGAACGAAATAACGGCCGGAGAGGAAGTAAACGAGCAGTGGCACGGCACCGGTCAGGATCGTGGCTGCCATATTGACGTTGTATTCCTTCACGCCCTGCATGGAATTGACAATATTGTTCAACTGCACGGTCATCGGAAAATTCTTCGTTCCGGCGAACACCACGCCAAACAGAAAGTCGTTCCAGATACCGGTCACCTGCAAAATGATCGCAACTACGAAAATTGGCAGTGACATCGGCAGCATGATCTGAAAGAAAATTCGCCAGAAGCCTGCACCGTCCACACGCGCCGCCTTGAACAATTCCGGCGGCAGACCGGCGAAATAATTGCGGAACAGCAGCGTGAGGATCGGCATGCCGAAAATCGTATGGATGAAGACAACGCCGGTCAGGGTGCCGAAAATTCCCAGCTCGCGTGTAATGATAACGAGCGGATAGAGCATGACCTGATACGGAATGAACGCCCCGAACAGCAGCACGGCGAAGAAGATTTCCGATCCCTTGAACTTCCAGTTTGCCAGCGCGTAGCCATTCACCGATGCGATCGCGATGGAAACGATCACGCTCGGCACGGTGATCTTGATGGAATTCCAGAATCCTGCACTGATTCCTTCGCAATAAAGGCCGGTGCAAGCCTGGCTCCATGCCTTGACCCAAGGTTCGAACGTGATTTCGACCGGCGGCGCAAAGATGTTGCCTAGCCGGATTTCAGGCATACCCTTCAGGGATGTGACAACCATCACATAAAGCGGCAGCAGGTAATAGACGGCAGAAACAAACAGCACGCTGTAGAGCATGATGGTTGCTGGGGCAAAGCGCCGTTTCGGTTTGCGCCCCCAGGGCTGGGAGACCTGCTTCGCTGCAGGACGCGTCTGGTCCGTCGCAGCTTCGGTTCCGGCTCGTACCCTCCCGTTCAGAACAGCTTCCGTCATCGCGTTTTTCTCCGGCTATGCTCAAACATCGTCCACGGAACGAGGATGATCAAAACTGTAGTCAACATGACCGTAGATGCAGCAAGCCCCTGCCCCAGATTGGCCCAGCCGAACATGAAGTCATAGACGTATTTTGCCGGCACTTCCGATGCGATGCCGGGACCGCCATTGGTCATGGCGACAACCAGATCGTAGAGTTTGACGATACCCGTCGCGATCAACACGATGGTCGTCACCAGGACGGGGCGCATCATCGGCAGGATGATGAACAGATAGGTTTTCCATTTCGGAATGCCGTCAACTCGTGCGGCCTTCCAGATTTCCTCATCGACACTGCGCAGCCCCGCCAGCATCAGAACCATGACGAGCCCTGTCATCTGCCAAAGCCCGGCAATGACAATCGCATAAATGACGTAGGTCCGGCTCGACAGGATCGCCATATGGAAATTTTCGAAACCTATATCGCGGACCACTTTCTCCAGTCCGAGTTGTGGATTGAATATCCACTGCCAGACGAGACCCGTCACGATAAACGACAAGGCATAGGGATAGAGAAAGATTGTGCGGAACGTATTTTCGAAACGAATCTTCTGGTCCATCAACGCCGCAAGGACAAAGCCCGTCACGAGCGAAAAGCCCATGCACAGGACACCATAGATCGCAAGATTGCGGACCGACACATGCCAGCGGGTGGCAGAGAACAGGCGCGTGTATTGATCGAAGCCGACAAAGTTCAACATCGGCAGCGATTTGGAAGACGTGAAGGAATAAAGGACTGTCCAGAGCGTGCAGCCAATGAAGACCACGAGAACCGTCGCGATCATCGGAAGGGCTGCAACTTTCGCATTCAGATTGCGAAATATTCCCGGCGGCTTTCGACGATTGCCCTCTTCGATGACGGCCATGATATTCCTCCCTATCCCGGTTTTCGGGGTCCTGCACCGCCATCCTCAGGGACGGCGCAAGACCAGACCGAGACTATTGTGCCTGCTCGATAATCTCGGCAAAACGTTCCTGAATGTCATCAACGGTCATATCGGGATTGGAGAAAAACTCAGCCGCCAGACTTTCGATCTGCCCTTGCGTGTCCGGTGCGCGCAATTGCTCTACTGATGGAACGATGTTATCCGGGTTCTTCAAAATCTCGATGCCCGCACGCATGCAAGTCGAGGCTGCCTCAAGGTCGACATCGCCACGGATCGGCAGAGAACCCTTGGCAAGATTGAACGCGACCTGCGTATCCTTGGAAACAAGCATGCTAGCCAGCTTTAGCTGCGCTTTCGTAACTTCCGGGTCCTTGTTCTTCGGGAAGTAGATCGCGTCGCCGCCAGTATCCAGATACGGATGGACACCGAGTCCCGGCAAGCAGTCATAATCCTTGCCTGCAACCTTTCCGGCTGTACCAAACTCACCCTGCGCCCAGTCCCCCATGATCTGTGTTCCTGCGCGCCCGGTCAGCACCATATTGGTCGCCTCGTTCCATGAGCGGCCAACATAACCCTTATCAGCCAGTTCGCGTGCCTGCGCCAGCGCTTCAAAGACCTTCTTCATTTCAGGCCCCCGCGCCGCATCAGCATCCTTGTCCTTGTTGACCTTCAGGTAAAGGTCCTTGCCGCCAATCGCAGTCGTCAGGACCGTCAGTATGCCGTTCACCTGCCAGCCGTCACCGGTTGCGAGAGGAACGATGTTCTTTTCCTTCAGCTTGGGAGCCGCAGCGACAAGATCATTCCAATTCTTGGGCGGCTCTGTTCCGGCATCACGAAATGCTTGCGGATTGACCCACATCCATTCCCAGGAATGAATATTCAGCGGAACGCAATAGAGACGTCCTTCAAAGGTGCAGGATTCCAGGAGGCTCTTAGGGCGAATGAAATCAGCCCAGCCTTCCTTTTCAGCAAGCTCGGTCAGGTCCATCATCAGGCCGCCTTGCACCAGCTCTTCAGCCTGCCGTCCATGATTGAGCTGCGTCGCCCCCATCGGATTGCCGCCCAAAATTCGGCTGATAATGATTGGGCGTGCGGTAGAGCCGCTACCGGCTATCGCTCCATCGACCCATTTGTCGCCGCCGAGCGCATCAAATTTTTCAGCAAGAACCTTGACCGCCGCAGCTTCACCGCCGGATGTCCACCAATGGGTGACTTCAAGATTGGCCGCCGAGGCCGAACCTGCCATTGTCAACGCTGTCATAGCCAGACAAACGGATGCGGTGAGCGTCTTTGCTCTTTGAAGCAACATTCCATCTCCTCCCAAATCTGAAACGTTACAGGTATGGTAGTCAAAAAGGTCTCACTTGCAACCCCTCTTGTGCGCATCTTCAGGGATTCCGCATCTGTAGGAAAATAAGTTGTTGTTTTAACCGTATTTTTTTGATGGCGTTTTTCTCGGAGCAAAGCATTCCAATATGTGCCATTTCCGAACGAACGGTCGTCGAAGTGTCAGAAGCCGGAGAATCTGTAACGTTACAGATGCGAGCAATTTCAACAGAAAAAGCGCCCGTTTGGGCGCCTTCTCATGTTTTTTCCAAACCAGATTGAATCAGGCGGCCTTTGTCACCAAGCCGTGCGGATCGAGAACAAACTTTTTGGCAGCGCCCTGATCAAAGCTCTCATAGCCCTTTGCCGCATCTTCAAGCGATATCACCTGAGCGTTGACAATATCGGCTATGTTGAGACGTCCATGAAGGATAGCCTGCATCAGCTGACGATTGTACTTCAGCACGGGCGTCTGCCCCGTATGGAACGACTGCGCCTTGGCCCAACCGAGACCGAAGCGCAGGGACAGGCTACCTTGCTTTGCGGCATTATCGACGGCTCCCGGATCTTCGGTGACATAGAGCCCTGGAATACCGATGGCCCCTGCCGGGCGGGTGATCTCCATCATCTGGTTAAGCACAATTGCGGGTTGTTCACCGCCGCTGTGGCCTCGTGCTTCGAAACCAACGGCGTCGATAGCACTATCGACTTCGTTACTGCCGGTGACCTCTGCGATCATGTCGCCGAGACGGTCGCTGGCTGAAAGATCGATCGGTTCGAACCCGACTTTCCGTGCGTGATCCAGACGTTCCTTATTGAAGTCGCCGATCATGACAACCGCAGCTCCCAGAATGCGTGCGGATGCGGCGGCGGCAAGACCGACTGGCCCCGCGCCCGCGACATAGACAATCGAGCCGACTCCGACGCCGGCCTTGACGGCACCGTGAAAACCGGTTGGCAAGATATCGGACAGCATCGTCAGGTCGCGGATTTTTTCCATCGCCTGTTCGCGATCGGGAAATTTGAGCAGATTGAAATCCGCATAGGGAACCATGACATAGCGGGCCTGTCCGCCAATCCAGCCTCCCATATCGACATAACCATAGGCGCCGCCGGCACGCGATGGATTGACCGTCAGGCAAACGCCAGTGTCCTGGGATTTACAGCAGCGGCAACGTCCGCAAGCGACATTGAATGGCACCGAAACGATGTCGCCCACGTCGAGCATTTCAACATCGCTGCCCTTCTCGATAATTTCACCGGTAATTTCATGGCCAAGCACAAGACCGGGCATGGCAGTGGTGCGTCCCCGGACCATATGTTGATCTGAGCCGCAAATATTGGTGGAAATTACCTTCAGTATAACGGCGTGGTCCAGTTTCCTCCCGTCCGGTGCCGCCAACACTGGGTCTTCAATATCGCGTACTTCGACTGTCCCGGGCCGCAAATAAACGACGCCACGGTTCTTGCTCATGTCTACCTCCTCCAGGTCGAACAACACTGACAGATTTCAAACAATGCAATGATCGATAGTTTTCCGGGCATACGTTGGAACGCCCGTTTCTGGGAGGTTACAGACAGAACGCGTGTGGTTCAGTCCCAATCGCGACACGTCTCATTCAAATTGACCGTCAGAAGACTGGCTGCGGGCAGTCAGTAGGTAGCGGACTTTGCCTGCGCCGCATCTTCGTCGAAAATGAATGCAGGACCAATCACACGTACATTGCGGTCACTCATGGGAGCAAAAGACGTTGTCGAAATCGCGACCTCATCATTGCGTGTCGGTCGCGTGTCCGGCATGGGCACGACCACATTTTTGAATGCACGACTGCCTTTGCTATTGGCTCGCAATTCGCTGATCTTGTTGACATAACCAGCCCAATCGCACTTCTTGAAATCGCTGCCGCCTTGATAGGCGTAGGCAGTTGGAAGCTCGATGTAGGGCTTGCCGTTGGAAACGGAAACCATGTCCGCTGTTTCGCCATTCGGATCGGTCAAAATATAAAGATCGACATTCTCCCCCTGACAGATAAAGCGGCATTGCGCCAATGTCTCCGTCACATTGTCGGATTTCTGGAACTGCGAATGCGGAGCCGGAAAAAGATAACCGTCCGACAAGCGCACGCAATAGGTCAAGGCGCCCTTCACACCGCTGGGAACCCACGGCTTGCCGGGCGTGGTGACCGAAGACGTTTTCGGCCGGTCGAGTTTTACTTTTGCAGTTTGCGGCGCAACCGGCTGTTCGGCACACGCCCTAGAAGAAAGCGAACTGGACGCGAGTTGCCGCTGGATTTCAGCAATACGCTGGGCAAGATCACGACACGGATTGAAGAAACCTCCACGTTCGTCGCCCCCCTTGCAGCCGCGGCTCCGCTCCATTGCGCGCAGGGCTGAAAGCTGGCGTTGCGTCATCAAATCCGCGGCGCCGGCTGCTCGCGTGCAGGACGCGGCAGCCAATTGCGGATAACAAATCAGTCCAATCCAAAGCAGCAAGGCGAAAGATTTTGTCACAACAACACCGTTGAAACCCAAGACTTCTGACAATTATCCTGCCGACAAGAGGTGAAGCGGCCTTTCCATTTCCGAATTCCCACGCTTGGGGTTCAGCACTTCATCCGGGTCCATTTCCGAGACCAGGGCGGCCAACGCCAATCGCAGATAAAGAGGCGCATCAGTCCGATCTATCGCCTTCAGGGCAACTCGCGAAATACCGAGAGAATGAGCCAGTTCCTGCTCGGATGTGTTCAGGGATGCACAGATTCTCGCGAGCTTTTCGTATGCACGTCTACCCATTGCCGTCGTTCCCTCCTCCAATTTTCTGGCGATCCGTTTCGGTCGCCATTGTTTTTCATCGTTCTGTTTCAACCCGAGACGGCCTTACCCTTAACCGGTGATCGCCCCCGACTCGATGAGGGCTGCAATTTGATCCGGAGCGAGCTTTGTGTCGGTCGAGATGAAGCCGCAAGAGCCCAGATTACGGCGACGCATCACCTCAACTATTGGTCATATCTTGCCCGCAACAATAGAAGGACATTTTCTTACATTAAGCAACGCGAAATATCAGATGGAAAATAAAAATACTTCAACCAAACAAGGATAACCAAACAACCCTCATTCATGATCCAATATGGCACATGCCGGTGTTGAGTATACAGACTCCCTGTATACTTTTTACGCTAAATGGTTGATTTCAATATCAAATATGCTTGAATCCCCCTGAATAGGGGAATGCCAACACCCATAAATTTTACTATCTTTAATTGAAGTTTAACAAGCCAATCAAATCTAAATTGTAGAGATTCCAAACGAAACAAAGGTTAACTTTATCTGGAAGAATGGAGCCCCACTGCGCTTTCGGGTCGAGAGCAGTAGCAACGCATGGATAAAATAAAAAAACTGGCGAAGAATCGACATCAGGTCGACGCACGTGCGCGCGACCCTTTACCCGCCAAGTCGGACGCAAACGGGGATGTGAATCCCTAGAAGTCATCCCGGTGGCGAATGGATTGCAGATAGGCGTAGGCCGTACCCAAAAGCACGGGCACGATTACCAAAGCGGTCCAGAATAGAATGTTGCTCATCTCTGCCCTCTCCCATAGTGCGTAGCGATGTGCGTTCTGCATCTCTGCAGGCACTATTCTAACACGGAAATGGCCGTCCTGTTTCAAATTCTTAATGGGAGGTTAATGCGCTTCGACGCCCTGACGGGCAAATATCGTCACCAACCAGTCGATAAATACTCTGACCCGCGGAGAAAGCTGACGGTCACGGGGGTATATGACAGAGACTGGTGATGGAGTTGGAGGATAAGCAGTGAGTATCTGCACCAGTTTTCCATCGCCGATGTGCTTCATCGCATGATAGCGGGGAATCTGTATGATCCCCAGCCCCTCACGGGCAGCAGCGGTATAGCTTTCGGCGGCATTGACCGTGACCGACGCAGGGATCGAGACGGTTCGCAATTTTCCGCCGATCATGAATTCCAGCGGCATGCGCGTAATACTACCGCTCGCCCTGAAGCCGATCATCCGGTGACCTTCGCCCAACTCATCGGGGTGTTGGGGGTGTCCAAATCGCGAGATATAAGAAGGGGATGCGACGGTGATCTCATCCAGCACCGTAACGCGCCGGGCAATCATGTCGCTGTCTTGCAGCGAACCAACGCGCAGAACGCAATCGATACCTTCCCGAACCAGATCAACGAACCGGTCTCCCTCGGTCATATAGAATTCGATCTCGTTATATTTTTCCAGAAAGGCTGGCAGTTCGGGAAAAAGAAAATGGCGGGCCAGTGTTCCTTGAACCTCAACTCGAAGCAGGCCTTTGGGTGCAGCTCCGGAAAACCCACCTTCGGCATCCTCCACATCAGCCAGGATTGCTGTGCAACGCTGGTAATAGGCCTGACCGTCAAGCGTTGGATTGACGTGCCGAGTGGTGCGTAGAAACAGCTGCGTACCCAGTCGTCTTTCAAGCTGCTTGATCGCGTCAGTAACGGTCGAACGCGGAATTCCGAGATCTTCAGCGGCCAGGGTAAAACTGCGGCGTTCCAATACGCGGGTAAAGACCCGCATCGCGTCGAACCTGTCCATCTGATTGTTCGCTCTTCTCGGATAGTGATAACAAATAATGGCCGATTAAACGGTTAGAGAAAAGTGCGATCTTGTTGGTGCTTACAAAACGGACCTAAGTGATCGGAGCACAGAATGTCAGATATGAAAAACAGGGTTGCCATCGTCACCGGAGCATCGCGAGGCATCGGTGCCGCCATTGCCGAACGTCTGGGGCGCGATGGTTTTACGGTTATCGTCAACTATGTCGGCAACGCTGCGATGGCCAACGCGGTGGTGGCAAGGATCGAGGCTGCGGGAGGCGTCGCGCTATCAGCACAGGCCGATGTTGCCGATCCCGTCGCAGTAAAGAAAATGTTCGATGCTGCCGAAACCGCATTCGGAGGAGTTGACGTCCTCATCAATAATGCCGGTATCATGTCCCTGTCACCCCTCGCCGCTACCGAAGATTTGGATTTTGACAAGACTGTATCGGTCAATCTAAAAGGGACATTCAATACTATGCGGGAGGCAGGCAGGCGCCTGCGCGACAATGGACGCATTATCAATTTTTCCACCAGTGTGGTTGGCCTGAAACTGGAAAATTACGGTATTTATGCAGCGACCAAGGCCGCCGTCCAAACGCTGACGGCTATCATGGCCAAGGAAATGCGCGGTCGAAACATCACCGTCAATGCCGTCGCCCCCGGCCCCACCGCGACCGACCTCTTTCTGGATGGAAAATCCGAGGAACTGGTTGCTCGCATGGCGAAGATGAGCCCGCTCGAACGGCTCGGCACACCGGAGGACATCGCAGGCGTAGTGGCGTTTCTCGCGGGACCCGACGGCGCTTGGGTGAACGGCCAGACCTTACGCGCCAATGGTGGGATCATCTGAAATACGGACATGTTCTGCGAGGCAGGTATCTCGTAGAACGTATTTCCCCTAAAACTATCCTAATAGTTGTAGATAATCCCTATTCGCCTTGACAGTTTGTCGCGGTGAGGCTTCACATGAGCCGGATTCTTTTCGCCTTTTCTAAATAAATCGGAATTGGCATCGGTCGTTGTGAGGGGATGCAAATGCTTATTGGTTACAACCGGCTTTTACGGGCCTTTGCAGTCGCAGCTTGCCTTTTGGCAGGCCCGCACAGCACGCAAGCGGCCGAAAGTCGGCAGATAGAGATAACCAAAGACAGCGATTATTTCGGCTTCGACCTGCGGACGGAGAAAAATGTCTCCCTTGACCAGTGCAAAAGCATTTGTCTGGGCGACAACGCCTGCCTCGCCTTCACCTACAACCCGAAGGTCAAATGGTGCTTTCTGAAATCTGATTTCAACAAGCTCAATCAGTCCGTTGGCTCCATCGCAGGCAAGGTTGTAACCCAATCCACAGCAGCCCGCGAAGTTGAAGACATTGGCGCTCCGCCAACCATCTCCTTTTTTGCCGCCAATCTGATTGACGAAGCCCGTCGCTTGAAGCGCGAACTGGCTGGTCTTGAAAGCCCCGACAGCCTTCGCTCGTTGAAGAGCGAAGGCGCGTCTGCAGCGTTAAATGGCGACCCTCGCACGGCGATGGAAAAGTTCCGCCTGGCTGTCAGCATGTCCCCCGATGAAAGCGAAATCTGGGCCGGATATGCGCTGTCGGCGCTTGCGACCGAGCCGTCCAACGGGCAGGAGCGTTCAAAATTCCAACGCGATGCGACGTCAGCCTCCTGGTTTGCCTACCAGACTTCGCGCACCAAAGAGGAGCGCGCGCAAGCGCTTGCCATCATGGCCCAGGCGCTCGAAAAGCGCGATGCATCGCGCCCGGCCTTGCAAGCCTATGAAGCGAGCCTTGATCTCGTCAATTCCGCATCCGTTCGTGCGGCCTATGAAGACCTCAAAGCCCGCAAGGGCTTCCGTATCGTCAACAACACAGTCGATAATGACAATGCCGCGCCACGCATCTGCGCGCAGTTCTCTGAAGAACTGGTGAAAAGCGGAGTCGACTATTCGAACTTCGTCACGCTCGACAATGGCGCACCGCAGGCAGTTGAAGCCAAGGATCGCCAGATTTGCGTCGAGGGACTGGAGCATGGCCGCAATTATACGGTGACGTTCCGCCAGGGTCTGCCGTCGACTGTCGGCGAAGTGCTGCCGGCGCCGGTCAATCTTTCGATCTATGTGCAGGACCGTGCCCCATCGGTGCGTTTTACCGGCGACAGCTTCGTGCTGCCTGCCAAGGCGCGTCGCGGCATTCCGTTGGTCAGCGTCAATCTGGATGCAGCCAAGGTCAAGCTCTACCGCGTCGGCGACCGTTCGCTCGCTCAACTTCTTTCAGGTTATCAATTCCTGCGCCAGCTCGACAGCTACGACATCAGCACGGTATCCGACCAGTTGGGCGCACCCGTCTGGGAGGGCGAGATCGAGGTTGCAGGCAATCAGCTGAACAAGGAAGCCACAACAAGCTTCCCGGTCGATGAGGCGCTGCCCGAACGCAAGCCCGGCGTCTATGTACTGACTGCAGAGCCGCTGGTTCAGAAGCCCGATGATGCTTATGGCACCAAGGCAACCCAGTGGTTCGTCGTCTCCGACATCGGCCTTTCGACCTATACCGGACAGGACGGCATCAATGTATTTGCCCGTTCCCTGGAAAGCGCAGAACCGCTTAAAGGCGTGAAGCTGACGCTGCTTGCACGCAACAATGAAGTGCTGGGCGAAGCGACCACCGACAGCGATGGCCGTGCGACGTTTACGCCTGGCCTGACACGCGGCATCAACGGCATGGTGCCAGCGGTTCTGATGGCCAGTCAGAATGACGACGATTTCACATTCCTCGATATGGCGCGCGCTGGTTTCGATCTTTCCGATCGTGGTGTGACGGGCCGTGCAGTGCCAAAAGCGCTTGATCTATATGCATGGACGGAGCGCGGCATTTATCGCGCGGGCGAAGTCGTGCATGTGGGTGCGCTTGCGCGTGACGATACCGCAACGGCGATTGACGATCTGCCGCTCACCTTCATCTTCACGCGTCCCGATGGTGTGGAAGATCGCCGTCTCGTTTCCGACAGCAAACTCGCCGGTGGTCATGCCATCGACCTGACCTTGCCGTCCAACGCCATGCGCGGCACCTGGAATGTTTCGATCTATACCGATCCCAAGCAGCCCGCCATCGCAACGCAGATGTTTCTGGTTGAAGATTTCGTGCCGGACCGGATCGAGTTCGATCTGACCTCCGACAAGCCGGAAATTGCAGTAGGCGAAGCCGCCCATATCACCGTGGATGGTCGTTTCCTCTATGGCGCCCCTGCCGCGGGCCTTGCACTCGAAGGCGAAGTCACGCTTTCGACCAAGCGCCAATGGGACCGCTTCAAGGGCTATTATTTCGGCCTCGCCGATGAAGAACAGGGCGAAGCCACACGCCTTCCGCTCGATGGCCTGTCAAAAGTCGATGACAATGGCAAAGCGACTTTCCCGGTTGCGGTCGACGAAATGCCGTCGACAACGCGTCTCGTAAACGCGGCCGTGACAATTCGCATGCGCGAAACCGGTGGTCGTGCTGTTGAACGCAAGATCGACATTGCCATTCAGCCGGAAACCGATCTCATCGGCATTCGCCCGAATTTCGCTCGCGATGAAGTTCCACAAGGCGGCACCGCGAAGTTCAGCCTGATCGCCTCTGACAGCAAGGGTGATCGCAAGGCGCTTGATGGCGCGCAATGGTCGCTGGTCAAGATTGAGCGTAATTATCAATGGTATCGCAGCGGCAACAGCTGGAACTATGAGCCGGTCACCTTCACCAAGGCGATTGCCAACGGCAAGATCGATCTGAAAACCGATAGTGAGGCTGAAATCAGCCTGCCGGTCGATTGGGGTCGGTACCGTCTGGAAGTCGAAACTGCCGACGCCTCAGGTCCGGCTACGAGCTACGAATTCGATGCGGGCTGGTATGTAAGTTCGACCTCGACCGAAACACCGGATGGGCTCGAAATCGCACTCGACAAGGAACATTATGCGGCGGGTGACACTGCAGAACTGAAAGTTTCGCCTCGTTTTGCCGGTGAATTGCTCATCACCATCGGTGCAGAAAAGCTGCTCAAGACCATCACGGCCAGCGTTCCGGAAGGTGGCACGACCATCGATATTCCGGTCGGTGAGGATTGGGGTGCGGGCGCCTATGTCACGGCCACCCTGTTCCGGCCGGGTGAGGCCGCTGAAAGCCGCATGCCTGCGCGGGCGATTGGTCTTAAATGGCTGAAGGTCGATCCTGCCGACAAGCAGCTTGCAGTCAAGCTGACCCCGCCTGAAAAGATCGCTCCGCGTTCCACACTTTCCATTCCGGTTTCGGTTGAAAATGCGGGTGGCGAGCAGGCCTATGTCATGGTTGCGGCAGTCGATGTCGGCATTCTCAACCTGACACGCTACCAGCCGCCGAACCCTGAAAACTGGTTCTTCGGCCAGCGGCAGTTGGGCCTTGAAATGCGGGATATGTATGGTCGCCTGATCGATGGTTCGCTCGGCGTAACAGGCAAGCTGCGCACGGGTGGTGATGGTGGCAATATGGCAGCCGAAGGCAGCCCGCCCACCGAAAAGCTGCTAGCGTTGTTCTCCGGTCCGGTTGAACTCGACAGCGATGGCAAGGCGACGATCAGCTTCGACGTACCGCAGTTCAACGGCACTGCGCGTGTCATGGCTGTCGCATGGTCGAAGAAGGCCGTCGGTCACGCGGTTACCGATGTCATCATTCGCGATCCGGTGGTTATCACTGCTGGCCTTCCGCGCTTCATGGCGCCCGGCGATCAGGCCAATATCCGCTTCGATATTGCCAACACGGATGCGCCGGACGGCGATTATCGTGTGAGCCTCGAGACCACCGATAATCTCGGGGTTCAAGTTGGCTCCTATCCTGAAAGCATTGCGCTTACAGGTGGCAAACGACAGTCGATCACCGTTCCGCTCAATGCTATGGCAACGGGTGCCGGTGGTGTGACGATCCGGCTTTCCAACGATGCGGGTCTCAATGTTGAACAGGCTTTGGCATTGCCGGTGCGTCCGGTCGATCTGCCGGTCACGAGCCGCCATGTCGTCAATCTCGCAGCCAATGGCGGGAGCCTGAAGGTCGATGGCGGCCTTTTGTCAGAGAGCCTGCTTGACGGTGCCTTTGTCAGCGTCGGTGTCACGCGTAGCGCGGCCTTTGATGTCCCAGCCCTGTTGATGGCGCTCGACCGCTATCCTTATGGCTGCACAGAGCAGACCACCAGCCGTGCACTGCCGCTGCTTTACTTGAGCGAAATGGCCGCAGGTACGGAAGCGGCAGCGGGTCTGGAAAGTCAGGAAGAACTTAAGAAGCGCGTACAGGATTCCATCTTCCGCGTGCTGAACAACCAGTCTTCAAGCGGTTCGTTCGGCCTGTGGTCGCCGGGTTCGGGTGATCTCTGGATGGACGCCTATGTGACCGACTTCCTCACGCGTGCTCGTGAAAAGGGCTATGACGTGCCGCAGCAGGCAATGCTCTCTGCGCTCGCCAATCTGCAAAACGCTCTCGGTTATACAACCGACGTGAAAGAACGCGGTAACGACATTGCCTATGCGCTCTACGTTCTGGCGCGCAACAAGAAGGCATCCGTCGGAGATCTGCGTTATTATGCCGATACCCAGCTTGAAAACTTCGCGAGCCCCATGGCAGTCGCACAGCTTGGCGCAGCACTTGCCCTTTATGGTGATCAGCCGCGTTCCGAACGCGTCTTCGATACGTCGCTCCAGCTTGCGACCAGCCAATCCAGTTTCGACTATAATCGCTCCGATTACGGTTCGCCGCTGCGTGACGGTGCTGCAATGCTTGCGCTTGCTTCGGAAACCAAGCCTGCGCCGAAAGTGCTGCCGTCGCTCATCACACTGGTCGAATTCCAGCGTGAAAAGGCGCGCCATCTCAGCACGCAGGATCAGGCATGGATGCTGCTTGCCGCACGCGGCCTGCAAGATGACAATGGCGCAATCAGCCTCGACATCAATGACACAGTGCATCAAGGTGCATTCTCAAAACGCCTCAATGGTGCAACCCTGGAAGCGCAGCCGCTGATTGTTACGAACAAAGGACAAGGCTCGGTCGACGCAGTCGTGACCGCCGTTGCGCCGCCGGCCCAATCTCTTCCTGCGGGTGGCGAAGGTTTCAAAATCGGGCGCACCTATTATACGCTTGACGGTGAACCAGCCAATGTCACCGGGGTCAACCAGAATGAGCGCTATGTGGTTGTACTGAAAATTGACGATTTGCAGGAATGGCAGTCGCGTCTGCTCGTGACAGACCTGCTGCCAGCGGGTTTCGAGATCGATAATCCGGGCCTCGTTTCCAGTGCCAATCTTGGCAATTTTCCATGGCTTGAAAGTACGCAGGCAGCGCATCTCGAATTCCGCAATGATCGATTTGTGGCGGCTTTCGACCGCTCTGCAGGCACGAAGAGGCCGATCACACTGGCCTATGTGGTGCGTGCGGTGACGCCGGGTCTTTACACCCATCCGGCGGCCACGGTTGAGGACATGTATCGTCCGCAATTCGCAGCGCGCACGGCAACCGGCATGATGGAGGTGGCAGCGCCGTAAGCAATCCCAAAAGTGGGACCGGTTTTCGGACAAGATCATGGCTAGACATAAATCATGGCCAAAGAGATGAAAAGGCGATGGAAAACAGCCATTGGCGGTGCCGTGTTCCTCTGCATCGCCGCTTTTGGAACCGTGGTCGGGCTGGACTGGCTCGACCGCGCATATCCTCCGCCTTTGCCGGAACGGCTGACCATTTCCACCGAGGTCATGGATCGCGACGGCTCGCTGCTGCGCGCCTATGCGACGCCGGACGGATACTGGCGACTTAACACCCGGATTGAGGACGTTGATCCAAAATTCCTGAAAATGCTCATCGCTTATGAAGACAAGCGTTTTTACGATCATGGCGGCATTGATTTCACAGCGCTTCTTCGGGCCGCGTATCAGCTTGCAGGGAGCGGCCGCATTGTATCCGGTGGATCGACGCTTTCCATGCAGCTTGCGCGCCTGATCGAGCCGCGCGAAAGCCGCAGCTTCGGTTCCAAATTCAGGCAGTTGGCCCGCGCTATCCAGATCGAACGGCGGCTGAGCAAATCCGAAATCCTCGAACGCTATCTGACACTCGCGCCCTATGGCGGCAATCTGGAAGGCGTACGGTCGGCATCGTTAGCCTATTTTGGCAAAGAGCCGCTGCGCCTCACCATATCGGAAGCAGCGCTTCTTGTGGCCCTTCCGCAATTGCCGGAGCGCCGCCGCCCGGATCGGGAGATGCATAATGCAGTTGCAGCACGTGATCGTGTATTGAAACGCATGGTTTCGGCGGACGTGTTTACGGAAGAGGAAGCTGACCGCGCATCGCGTGAGCGCATATCCGCTACTCGTCATCCCTTGCCTTCATTGGCCGCCCACTTTGCTGATCTTGCGCTGAAGCAGGCTCCCACCGAAGCACGCCATAATCTCACGCTCAAAAAATCCGTGCAGGCAGGACTGGAAGCCGTTGCGCGGGAAGCCGCAGCGAAACTTGGGTCAAAAGTCTCGGTTGCCATGGTGCTGGCTGACAGCCGCAATGGCAACATTCTGGGCGAAGTCGGTTCCGCTGACTATTTCGATGGCGATCGGCAGGGCTGGATCGACATGACCCGCGCCGTGCGCTCGCCCGGTTCAACGCTTAAACCCTTCATTTATGGACTGGCTTTCGAGCAGGGACTGATTGCGCAGGAAACCATCATCGAAGACCGCCCGCAGGATTTCGCAGGCTATCGTCCGCGCAATTTCGATATGAGCTATCAGGGCGATGTCAGTATCCGTCAGGCGCTGCAAATGTCCCTCAATGTGCCGACTATCAGCCTGCTCGATGCGGTTGGTCCGGCACGGCTGACGACGCGCATTCGTCAGGCAGGTGTCAATCTGCAACTGCCTAAGGGCGAAGCGCCGGGGCTTGCCATCGGCCTTGGCGGCGCGGGCATCAGCCTGCGCGATCTGGTGCAGCTTTATACCGGGCTTGCGAATGGGGGTCGCGGCACGGCCTTGCGTGATGGCACCGAAAGCTCGGAGCCTGTGCAGCCCTCCGCCCCCATTCTCACCGAGCAGGCGTCCTGGCAGATTGGCGATATTCTGGCCGGTGTCGTGCCGCCGCAAGGGGCGAAACGTTTAGGCATCGCTTACAAAACCGGCACATCCTATGGTTATCGCGATGCTTGGTCGGTCGGCTACGACGGTCGCTATGTGCTGGGGGTCTGGGTCGGCCGGGCCGATGGCGGTTCGGTGCAGGGCCTTGCAGGCTATGTTTCGGCGGCACCCATCCTGTTTGACGCCTTTGTGCGCTCAGGCATCGCTTCCGTACCGCTTCCGCGTGCGCCAGCCGGCGCGTTTCGCACTGCACGTGCCGAACTTCCGGTGACGCAAATACGCTTTTCATCGGCAAGCGATCCCCTGCCGGTTTTCAAAGCCTCGATTGAGCCTGCGCCGCGCATAGTGTTTCCACCGGATGGCGCGCATGTTGAGTTGAAAGCGCTGACGGACAATGCGTCACCCTTGGTGCTAAAATTGCAGGGCGGGCGCGCACCATTTCGCTGGCTCGCCAATGGCAAGCCGATCGCCGAGATCGAACGGAGAAGGACGACAAACTGGCAACCGGACGGAACCGGATATTCGACACTGACCGTAGTCGATGCAGTGGGGCGGGCCGCTAGCGTCAATATTTTTGTTGAATAACGACCTACTGGGCGGCTTCTGATAGCACTGGGTTTACCGCAGCCTGCTTCTCAAGCGACATGACTTTCAAATTGCCGGAAAACAGGATGCCGGTGATCGGAAGTACCGGTTGCTCGGGCAGTTCCTCATGGTGCGTGCTGTCTTTCGGAACATGCAGCTTATGTTCAACGCCCTCTTCGGCACCCGACAGGGTGAGCGCAACATTCCCCCGTGCTTCCAGCAGTTTCGCGCCGTAAAGAAACTCGAAGCTCAGCATCGAAACGAGGAATTTGTAGGTTCCGTCGCGAACGCCTCCCTTCATCATGGCAGCACGATGAACCTCCCCGCCCGTCGCCACGTCAAGCGGCGGAATGCGGGGATCGCAGACGTAACCCAACGCAAGCAGTTGTCCGCCCTCAACCTCGAAGCGCATTTTATCCGCGCCAAGATCGAGCGCCGAGATCGAGAAACGGCGATTGCTGTATTGAACCGGAACACGCCCCAGCCGCTTGCACAATTGTTCGCCGCTCAAGGCGCGCGCATTCGCGAAATGGTCTGGATCGATGGCGAATGGCAGTGCTTTTGCGCGATGCGGAACAGAAAGGGCCGGTTCAAGAACATCCGCAATCAAATTCGCAACGATAGTCGTCGAAACCGGTCGCGCGTAGTGCCCCTGATCGAGATAGAAGGCCGGATTACCCACGACATCGCGGCCATATTGCTGCATCAGCATTCGGGAGACATCGACCGAGATCGTTCCATACCATTGCGAAATATAATTGATACCTGCATCAATGGACGGAACTGAATTCAGAAACGAGCCATTGCGAGCGCCAAACACAAGCGTTGCAATCCGCAAATTCGGATTGCGTTCAAGCGCGTAGCGAATGATCCCTTCGTAAAACCGGGCCCAATGGCGGAATGGTCGCCGCTCATCGCCATATACGAAGGCATCGTTGATCGCATATTCAATCAACAGCAGTTCGCAATCTTCGAGCTGTTCGAACTGCTTGAGTTGGTAAAGGCCGAGCGCACTCGTCGTGCCTCCCACCGCAAGATCGGCAACAATATCAAGTTCCACACCGCGCCGCGCCATCGTCGACAGAAGAGTGGGCAGATAGCCGGGAAGCATGACGGTGTTCGAACCACCGATAATTACAGTCCTGAGTTTCATTTCGTCACCGTTGCAGCTTTACCGGCTGGCGTCAGCGCACCGCAACGCCAAACACCGTAAGTGCTTGCATCCCAATCAAAATAATAAGCAGCGGCGATCTGGCCGCTATCCATCATCTGTCGAAAACGGTCGCGCGTCTTTTCGACCAGTTGCTCGCGATTATTGTCATTGGCTGGACAGGCTTTTGAAGTATTGGCAAAACCCCATTCCGTGATCCAGCAAGGCTTGCCGTCCACACCACCGCAAAAAGAAAGCGCATTGTGGATGTGTTTTGCGCGAGCAGCGCGCGTCCCGCTGCTGCCGGGATAGATATGAATACCATAGCCGTCAGCAACGTCGTCCAGACCATATTTCTTCAAAAGATCGGTAAAGGCCGCAGGTTCGACAGTGTCTATCCCGCGCCGGTCCGCATCGATGAAAGGGATATCGGATAGGCCCGCAGATATGACCTTTGCCTTGGCGCTGTGCCTGGTTTTCGCCAATTCCGCCCGCACGATGCGCAAAAGTTCGACGTATTTTTCCGCCCCCCTTTCGACCAAAGGAAGCTCCTCCATCTCGGCCAAAGAACGCGCGGTCTTCATCTTCTCCTTGGGTAGAATGGCAAGGTCGCCATTATAGGCGCCCCAGTTGATCTCGTTTCCGGGTTCAACCGCCACAAGAGGCACCCCCAGCGCATCGATCTTTTGCAAGGCATCCGCCATAGCATTCCGAAACCGCTCAGGAGATATGTCGGAAAGCCGATACATGTCCCATATACGCCCGCGCCCCGACCGGGGTTTTGTTCCTTCCGGATAAAAATCCGCATTGTTGAGCGAGATTTCGAGCAGGATCGCCAGACCTTTCTCGTGAGCAAGGCGTGCGGCATCGATGCTTTGATCGAGCGGTCGGGTGAGCGACAACCGAACCGCCACTACCCCGTTCTCCACCATCTGATCGAATATCTGCTCACGCTCGGCTGGCTTGAGCCAGGCCATATTGACCCGGTTGACGCCAAAGCGCGTATCCGCAAGAGCACCACCGGGCGCAACCGCGAGCAGGGCAGCGGCCAAGAAAGCCGCCATTACCCCTTTCCTGCCCCCGATGCTCTCGCGAAGTTTCATCATCGGATGCCGATATCTTTCAGCGCGCCGTTAAAATTGGCCTCGCATTCCGAATAACGGTTGATGGCCGCAGGCACGTCGATCTTGGAAAGGAAGTCGCGCAGGTAGGCTTTCTTCTGCGGCTCGCGGTTCCAGACGCTCGCTTCGATATGCGGAAAACCGACAAAGCCCAGCATCTCGCGCATGCGGTCATCGACTGCGATCATCAGGCCCGGAATACCCGACTGCATGCCGATGATCGTGCCATGGAATCTGCGGCTCAGTCCGAAATCCTGGCTGGAGATCCAACTGCGCCATTTGTGCGTGTCGAAGAACACCAGCAGCTCGTTCTTGCGCTGCCATTTTTCCATATGCTTGTAATCGACGGGGGCGGTGATGCGGCTTGCCGCCTGATCATAGGCTTCGGCATGGTCTTCGCCTGCCATGTTCATGTTGTAGACGATCACCTCGTCCTGAATGACATAGCTTGCAACGCTATCCTTTTCGAGCAGCGCGTGGGCGTCCACAATCGTATCGGCAACGCTGCCGAGATAACCGCCAAAGGAGATTTTCTGCGCATCGGCAAGCGTTGGATCGGCAAGGCGGCTCAGCGAGCGTTTCATCTGGTCCGGCGCATAATAAAGCGACGGACAGCCGGTCGGGCGGACATATTTCATGCCCGCATCTTTCAGAAACTCCTCGGTGAAATGCCCGCGCGTGAGGAAGAAGCTTTCCTTGCGGCGCAGAATTTCGAGGAAACGACGCGTGCCTTCCGGCAACTCCGCCTTCAGGTTTTCCTTCTTTTGAATGCCGATGCCCATGACCACGATTGGCATGTTCAGCTTTTCAAAGACGAAGGATTCCGTCGTCGCTGCATAGCCGGGTCGCAAAAGATTGGCGGAGGCAAACAGGCACAGGTCGAAATTCTCATTGAGTTCTGCATAGGTGTCCGGCGAATTAAGGCTGTTGGCCAAATGCCAGAACGGAACGTAGGTCACATCGTGGCCGCGCACTGCGTTGGCCGCGCCCTCACCGATGAGATAATTGCCCGTATTGGCAATCTTCTTGACCTGATCGATCACATCCTTCTTGGTGCGGATGGGCTCGAAATAGGGGCGATGCTTCACTCTTGCCCCGGAAACGCTTTCGACGGTCCGCATCAGATATGACGGGATGCCGGTGATCATTATGCGCATGGTGATCCATCTTCGCTGGAATTAAGGAAACTGGTGAAGAGTGCCTGAGATCAGCCGATGCCGATTTCTGAAAGCACGCTCCGGAAATTGCGTTCTCGCGCCGAGTAAGTTTCGATGACTTCGGGAATGTTCATCGAAGCGATGTGGTCGCTGACGAAAGCCCGCCTGTCGTTGGCGGCATTGAGATCGCGGGCATCGATCTTCGGCAGGCCGGCGAAATTCAGCATCTCGCGCATACGATCATCGACAGCGACCATCAGGCTCGGCACGCCCGCCTGCATGGAGATGATATTGCCATGGAAACGGCGACCGAAAGAAAAGTCCATGGTCGAGCACCAGGCGCGCCATTGATTGGTATCGAGGAAGGCGTGAACACTCACCTTCTTTTTCAGATCGCCCGACCCCTTATAGGTCAGCGGGCCGACAAGTTCGCCAGTGGTGGAGTCATAGGCGCGGCCATTCGCATCCGATTCAAGCTGCATGTCGAAATGCAAGAGCTCATCCTGAACCACATAAGCCGAACGCCCGTCATCCGAACCGAGCGCGTTCATATCGCCGATAGTTTCGAGTTCCGCTCCCATATATCCGGTGAAGACGGTACGGCCCTCGCCCACCTTCACCTCTGGCAGGCGACTGATCGCCTTGCGCATATTGTCCGGACGGAAATAAAGCGATGGACAGCCGACCGGGCGGACATAGGAAAAGCCCTGATCGCGGAGATAGCCGGCTGCATTTTCACCCCGCGTGAGAAAATAGTGTTCGCGGCTTTTCAGCACTTCCAAAAGCTTCTTCGTACCAGCTGGCAGGCCGTCCTCGCCTTCAATGTCGGGGCGGTTCTGGATGCCGATGCCGAGCATCACGACAGGCATGTCGAGTTTCGACAGAACAAGCGCTTCTGCATCCGCCGACAAGCCCTTGCGGAGAAGGTTTGCGCAGGTGAAGACGCAGATATCGAACTCCTTGTTGACCTCCTCAAGCCCCGTTCCGTTGTTCACGCAATTGTAGAGGTGCCAGAACGGAATGTGCCTGGCAGATGGCAGAAGCGCTGTCATCGCACCTTCGCCGATCAGATAATTGCCGGTATTGCTGATGTTCTTCAGCTCCTGGATAAAATTATCCCGGGTTTCGGAATCCCGCTGCTTCTCCGAATAATAGACCTGCGCCTTATCCGCACGCTGGATGAGGCGGGTCAGATGGCTCGGAATGCCCGTGACAAGGATTCTTGGGTTGGTTGGGCGGCTCATAAGTCGACCTTTCTGGTATAATCAGGCAACTGCACGTCCCGGGAGAACGGCGGTCGTGCTGGCATCGTCTGCAACATCCGGCTGGGAAGACCGGGATTTCGGATAAACGGGGCTTATTTCGTTCGCCCAATCGGTAAATTCGGAGAACGCGGAGCTCCATGTGCGATGTGCTGCGGAAGCGAGAGCGCCTTCGGCGGTCCGCATCAAGGCTTCGCGATCCTGTGCAAGGATCGTCAGAATGCGTGTCATGTCTGAGACGATCTGCGCATCGTTGCCATTGCGGATGAGAATGCCATCGCGTCCGTGATTGATAAGCTCATCGACGGCACCGACCGCCGTGGCGACCGGAACGCAGCCGAGTTGCTGCGCTTCGGCGATCATCAGCGGCGCGCCTTCCCAGCGCGACGGCATCAGGAGAACATCGGCCCAGGCCAGATGGTTGGCAATGTCCTTTCCGTCGAAAACCGGCGGCGAGACTTTCACGCCCGCATCCTTCAAACGTGTCATCCACGATGCGCTTGGATCGTCGGAGAGAATTTCGCCGCCGATGGCCTGCGCTTCAAAAGGAATGCCCTGCTCTTTCAGCTTGACGATTGCATCATTCAAACGGTCGATACCCTTCTGGCGGTCGAGGCGCCCCATGTAAAGGATACGCATGGGCTCGCCCTTGCGCCCCTGCTTGCGCGCGGCAGTGACTTGCGCCCGCTGTTTTGTATCGATTGAAAAACTGGCCCCGTTTGGCACCGAAAACACTTTTTCATACGGTACGCCAAAGCTGTGCAGATAAATTTTCAATTGATCCGAACACGTGAGAAAAGCGTCATATGCATGTTCGAAGGCGATCGCCGCATAGGGTTGACCTGCCTGACGGCGGAAGACCGTTTCGTCCACCACATGCAGATAGCAGGCGGTGCGGGTGCCTTCCGACCGAAGCTTACCCATCAGGGGATGAGCGGCCATGACGTGGTTGTTCACGACAAGATCGAAACCGGAAAGCTGGCCGCGCAGGATACTCCAGTCGAGCGGATGATCTTCGGTGATAAAGTCCTGACCGAGGAAGCGGTTTGTGTCTCCCCAGGCGGGAATCCCATCCTTCCAGAAATGCAGGTAGTCGAAGGACTGGTCGAACTCATCGAGCACGTCCATCCGCTCATTGCCGAGCACGAAGAGATGGGTTTCAAACCCCTGGTTCTTCAGCTCCCGCCCGGCGGCATAAGCGACCTTTTCCGCCCCGCCGAAAGAAGCATTCGGCACCAGAACGGCCGCGGTCTTTTTTCTTGCCGGGTTATGCGCAAGCGGCAGAACGGGTCCGCCGCCAAGTTCATTGCGCAGCACCTGATACATTTCGGAAAGGGCCGGCAGGCGACGGGGACGCCATGTCCAGCGTGTGGCCGCACTCTGCTTCAGCGGGCTTGTTGCAATCGACGTCACCAGATTGAGCATTGATTGTTCTGGCCGTGAGAGAGCGCGGCGCTGGCGAACGCGCGGGAACGGAAAGCGGACCTTCATGCGCGCCGACGTGGGCCATAGTTGCTGCGTACCCAACGAAGCGAACCAATCGAGCGCATCGTTTTCAATGATTTCCTTTATGAGCCGGGTCGAAACGAAAATCAGGTCGGCATGTGGCTGCCTGGTACCCGACGGCATGATTTCGGTGTCGATGCGACGCTCATCTTCAACATTGGTGAGTTCCACAAAAACGATGTTGGCCTGTTCCGCAAGCTTCTCAAGCCGCGACAGGATATTCGGCAACAGTCGCGAACGCGCCAGAAGTTTCAGCGTCTCTGTGTTGGACGAGGCAAGAAACGGCGGGAAATGGAAATTATCCGGCTCGGACACACTGCCCCAGAAGGCACGGATCGCATCATCGAACTTGAGATCGGTAGTGCCAAGGCTAAGATCGGTGAAAAGGCTGACCGTCCCCTCGCCTGCGCGGATCACGCCATAACGCGGGCATTCCTCATGCTCGAAACCTACAAGCGTCGGACGGCGAAATAGCGCCTTGTGCCGCTTGCGCAGAAAGCTGATCGAGCCGGAGCGGTCGCGATTGGCTTCCTTGAAACGGCTTTCCGCACGCAGGCGATATTCAAAGCCGGTATCGTGGCATGGCGTCCCGACAAACCCCGCCTCGATCGCCGAAAGCCAGAACTCCCAGTCTTCAAAACCATTCTGGCGATCATCATCAAAACGGACACCGCTACGGAAAACATCCGCAGAAATCATCGACCCCGTATCGCAGATATTGTCAGTGATGCAGTGGATCAGGCGCGAATAGCTGTTGCCATAATGTGCGCGCCAATTGACCGAGAAAGTGTCGATATTGGTGTAGACCCAGCCGGCGTTCGACGCCAGCAGCTGACGATAGAGCGTGTCGATGGTGTGCGGCTGCACGCGGTTGTCTGCATCGACAAAATATACCGCTTTCACGTCCGGCATTTCTTCAAGAATATAGTCGACAGCGCGATTACGTGCGCCGCCCGGACCGGCGTTTTCGCCAAAGATGATATGGATGTTGGAATGCGCTGCCGCATAGAGCGTCAGGCTGTCGAACACTTCGCGGCGCGGATCGCCATCTACCGACACCACGATCTGGGTACGGAAAACCGTTTCTGATGCAAGAATGGTTTCCAGTGCTTCAAGCGCCAGCGCCGCGTGGCCGTAAAGCGGCATGGCAACGACGATCAAATCCTTGGACCTATCGTACATTCGCGGCCTCTTTGGCTAATTCCTGAGCGGGCCCGGCCTCAATGTGCTTGACCAGCCGGAAGTTGAAGACCTTGAGCCAGGAAAAATCCACGGAATCCGCAGCGGCCTTGCTCAGCACAACGAGATCCATCGTCCGGTCGACCGGTCCCTCAAGCATGAAATTGATATCGATCGGGCGATTGGGCGCGACCTCCGACCAACCGCTGAACAAAACCTGCTGACGTCGCCGATCAAGATTGGAAATCGCGTCGATTTCCTCCTTCACGTCTGATGCCAGATTGACCAGCAACAGACCGACGGCACAGGGTTTGCCCTCTGGATGGTCAATCACAGCCCGCGCGGAGACGCGGACCGTACCCGGAGCAACCACACGGCGAATGGAAGCCGCAGTGACGCCCTCCTCGAGCGGATGACAGCCGATGGCATCCTCATGTTCCAGAAAACGCACAGTCGGAAAATCGGGAGTAATGGACGTAACGGACACGTTGGCCACGTTGCGCAGTAATTCGACCGGCAGACGGTAGTCGTCAACCTTTCGGCCATTGATCAACGCAGTCGGCACGATGGCGTTCGGCAACGATGCCGGGCGCACACCCGGCAAGCCGGTGAAAATCCTCAATGCCAGAGGGCGCATGTCGAGATCGGCGTGCGGAATACGGGCACGCGCCGCATAGCGTTCGTTGGCGATCACATTGCCCAGCGACAGTTCCGGCGGCACGCCGCCCGAGGCGGAGATGCGCAGGCGGAGCGTCCGATGGCTGCCATCACATGCCTTGGGAAGCGAGAAGAAATTCCATTCCGACTGCAGCGCGCTGTAGGGAACCAGCCACTCGGCAATTCCCTCGCCGTTTTCCAGATAGTCCAGCGTTACGATCAGCTGGCCGTTGCGGTTGGCGGGCAGATCGCGGAAATGGAGGGCGAAACCGGAAACGGCATAGCTTGAAACAGGAAAAAGCTGTTCAATCTCCGATTCGCGCAGCAGGCGCGCAAAGCCCTCATCCTTTGGATCGACCAGAGGAGCATGACTGAAAATTTCCGTCGAGGAATCCCAGTTGCGGGCGTGGAATGCGTCTTCAATCGCCCGATAATTCTCAAACATCGTCTCGCGCTCGCGGCGCAGCATGGCGAGCTCGGTGTGAACCTTGCTGACATGGCCGACAAGGCGATCCAGACTGCTCTCAAGCAACTGCGTAACCAGCAGCGGAGCCGTTTCGGGGGATGCTTCATCGACCCGCACAACGGGTAGTTCCGGAATGGTGCTCAGACGATAAATCTGCTGCAGAACCGTTTTGAGTTCGTTCTCGCCCTCTTGCGAAGCGGCGACAGCAATGAGTGGAAATGTATTCGCCAGACGAAGGCGTTTTCCGTCTCCTTCGACAAAGGTGGTCAGCTCGCCCAGAGACGTCGCTTCCAGCGCTTCACGATCACGCATCGAAGCAATGGCATATCGGCGGGATTTCCGCGCCGAGATCGCAGGAAGTGGTGTGCTCAACATAATCATCCATTGTGTGATGGCCGACTTGGGAGTCTCGGCCTGCACTTGCAATGAGAAAATACAGTCTATGTATTGTCAACAGTCTTATAGCATCAACTATATGATAATATTACGAATATTTGGAACGAGTTTAATTCAAAATTTGAAACAATGTTCATATATATTACAATAACAGCGTAAACACGCAGAAACACGGAGTTTTATATTTACGTTACAGGACTTGCACGCCCGATTGTCGCCACATACCAGCTACCGCCCGTTCAATACTGCCTCGATCAAGGTTTTTTGCTGCCGTAAACAATCCGACAACCTGAACCGGGTTTCCACGGTTCGTCGTGCTGCAGCTCTCATCTGGAGACATGCATCGGGGTCACGAAGCACGTTCATGATCACTTCCGCCAACACGTCCGGCTCAAAAAACGGTACAAGCAGCCCGTTTTGGCCCGAGCGGATCAACTCCCGAACGGGAGGCGTATCCGAAC
Source organism: Brucella intermedia LMG 3301 (assembly GCF_000182645.1). Taxonomy (NCBI): domain Bacteria; kingdom Pseudomonadati; phylum Pseudomonadota; class Alphaproteobacteria; order Hyphomicrobiales; family Brucellaceae; genus Brucella; species Brucella intermedia. The sequence goes on along the minus strand of NZ_ACQA01000002.1, from coordinate 527,326 downwards.
CGATGATGAGCGCGCCGCATGCCATCGCTTCCACGACCGACCAGGACAGGACAAACGGATACGTCAGATAGATGTGGGCAGTCGATATCTGATAGAGTTTCCGCAACTGGACATGCGGGATCGTGCCGGGAAACACGATTCGATCCGGCGGCAGATCAAGATTCCCGACGAGATGCTCGCGCCACGAACCGCCTCCGGGCGGCGGGGTTCCATAGCTGACGCCATCGCCGCCAACAAAAACGAAGATCGCGTCATCGTTCTGCCGGATGACCTTGGCCGCAGCCTCGAGCGCTTGAGGAAAGCCGCGATAGGGTTCGAGATCGCGCGCGACAAACGTGATTACGCGCGATTCTCCTGCCTTCAGCGTCCGTCCGTCCGGCAACTGGATCGTTGCGTGACGATCCGGATAGAAGAGTTTGGTATCGACCCCTTCGTGAACCACGGCAATGCGGTTCTGAACGGAACGCGGATAAAGGCTCTTTTGCCAATGCGTCGGGCTGAATCCGCCGTCGATACCCTCAAGGGTAACCAACTGCGCCATGTTACGCAGGCGCAGGCGCTTGCGGGTTTCAATATCGGGCCGGTCGCCCGGTGCGAAACCGACATCGGCACCATTCGCGCGGTAGAAAAACTCGCAATAGCCAAGTGCGGGGACTAAGGGCAGCACGTCCTTGACGAACATCATGCTGCCCCAGCCAATATGACCGACGACGATATCGGGTGCCTGACCATGATGGGCCATGGATTCCAGGGTTTCGGCCACACGGTACCCGATCCTCGTGTGATGATCGGGTACTTCCAGATATCTGGCCATCGCACCGCCGGTGCGAGGACCAGATTCTACTCTGTGGCGAATGACGCGAACCGCTGGGAGGCGACGGTCCACTGTCTCGCAGATCAGGCTTACCTCATGTCCACTCGTAGCCAGATTCTCGGCTAACGCAGCGAACTGACCGAAACCGCGCCTGTGCACAAATGCTATACGCATGTTACGAAACGTGTTCGGCTAGCGGCCGAAAATAATCGCAACCCATCAAATGCCAAACCGTGCGGCATTACCCCACACGAGTTCCAGTCTGTGCAGTGTCTGATAGGCAATCTCCAGATTGCGAAGATCGTCATCATCGCGGGTGAGGATATGGTTGTAGGACCGGCTCGCATTCCGCAAGCTTGCACACAGCCTTTCACCCTTGTCCGTCAGGCGAATACGGGCAGACCGTTTATCTCTCTGCGAGGTTACACGGTCGACATATCCACCATCGGTAAGCTGTTTCAGATAATAGGAAATGTTGGAACCGACATAATGCCCGCGATCCAATAGTTCACCCACAGTGAGCTCGACATCGCCTATAGCCATCAGAACCAGGGTCTGGGCCGGACCGATATCTTCCACGCCTAACTTCGTCAGCTCGGTTTTCAGCAAGCTTACAAAGCGGCGGTTCACTCGTTCTATCATCCGGGCCAGCTCGAAATGCGTGATAACGACTGTATGAACCGGATGTCTGCGTTCCTGTTTTTCGGCGGTAACTTCAGGAAAATCAACGGCAGTAAAGCCATCGACTGATGTTTCGACTTCCACTCCCTCGTGTAGAAGTTTTTGCATCTTTTGCTCTCCATTTTCAATTTTACTTCAAATTTTGAAGAAATTTGCAGTTATATTTTCTTTGCTCCTTTCGCATTTCCCCGCCGTAAGAACCTTTTTTCTGTCACATTCTCTGCAGTATTACTTTACTGATCTTGAGAACTAGCACACAGTTTTTAGGGATATCCGCCACCTGTGACCATTCCAAGGCAGATAGCGTATGAATGATACTCGCGAAATCAACTCGATTGGCAAGAGCCCTGCACACAAAAAGGGGCAGGACGATTCGGTAACTACGCCGAAAGGCCTGATTTTCAAGGCCCGCCGCGTTTTCCTGTCGGGACTACTTTATGCAGTGCTGCTGAGCGCCTGTATCAATTTGCTACAACTCACTGTACCTCTCTACATGTTGCAGGTTCATGATAGGGTGCTGAACAGCCGAAGCATGGACACGCTCACCATGCTGACCGTGCTCGCCATCGGCGCCATGCTCGTGTTCGGGGTGCTGGAATTCATCCGCTCCCTGTCGTTTCAGGCCATGGGCAGCGCACTTGTGCGCCGCCTGAATCTGGCGGTTTTGACGGCAGCGGTGCAGGCATCCGTGAATCAGGGCATGCCGAAAGCGACTCAGACGCTTCGCGACCTCAACGAGCTGCGCAGTTTCCTCACCTCACCGGCGATCAATGCTCCACTCGACGCCGCGTGGTCGCCGATCTTTCTCGGCGTCCTGTTCCTGCTCCACCCCATGCTCGGCGTGATTGGCCTCGTCGCCGTCATTATCCTGATTGCATGCGGCGTGCTGACCGACCTCCTTACCCGAAATCTCATTCAGGAGGCGAACCAGGCGAACATCGAAGCGGTGTCCAAGATCGGCAGCAGCTTGCGGCATGCCGAAGTCATCGAAGCCATGGGCATGCTCCCCGGCGCTCGCTCGCCGCTGGCGCACGATGCAGGTTCAGGCGCTTGAAGTGCTCGATCTCGGCGGAACCCGCGCCCGTGCCCTCTCCTCGATTGCCCGGACGGCGCGTTTCATCATCCAGATCGGATCGCTCGGCATAGGCACGCTGCTTGCCATGCAGCAGGAAATCACGCCCGGCGCAATGATCGCGACCAGCATCATCATCGGCCGCCTGCTGATGCCGTTTGATCGAATCGTGGAAAACTGGCGCCAGTGGGTCAGTGCAATCGCCAGTTGGAAGCGCGTCCAGTCATTGCTTTCGGAAAACCTGGCTGTGCGCCAGACCATGCCGACGCCGCGCCCCAATGGCGACCTCGTGATCGACAAGCTCATCTATGCCGCACCCGGCGTGGATGTCCCGATCATCAAGGGCATCTCCTTTTCGATCTCGCCGGGTGAAGTCCTTGGGGTTGTCGGCCCCTCAGCCGCAGGCAAATCGACGCTGGCCCGGCTGCTGATAGGCATCGTCAAACCCACCTCCGGCGGCGTTTTCCTTGACGGAAACAATGTCTATCTCTGGGAACGCGGTTCTTTCGGTGAGATTGCGGGATATCTGCCGCAGTCCGTCTCGCTGCTGGATGGAACGATCAAGGACAATATCGCCCGCATGGGTGACAGCGATCCGCATCGCGTGCTGGAAGCCGCACGTCTGGCCGATGTGCATGAAATGATCGGCCGCATGCCGCTTGGCTACGATACCCCGGTGGGCGACGGCCGCCTGACTTTGTCCGGGGGGCAGCGCCAGAGAATTGGTCTCGCCCGCTGCCTCTACAATCGCCCGCGCCTGATCGTTCTCGATGAACCAAATTCGAATCTCGATGCGGTCGGCGAGCGCGCGCTCATCCGGGCGGTCGAACACGCGCGCGACGATGGCGCCATTGTCATCATGATCGCACATCGGCCATCTATCATGCAGGTCGCCGACAAGCTGCTGGTGCTCGAAAACGGACGTATCTCGCAGTTCGGGCCGCGCACGGATGTGGTCGCCTCACTGACACCTGCCAGTAATGGCCCGCAAATGGGAGCAGCAAACGCATGATGGGCAAATCGATTATTCCTCGTCGTGTTTCCAGCCTGCTCGCGCCGCGCGCGGAATCGTCGGATCACCAGGCTCTTACCCGTTTTGGCAGCGTCAAACCTGAATGGGCGCTCGATCTGGAGCGCGAGGATTCAAGATCGCCCCTGCGTGGGCTGATCATTGCAGGCCTCGCAACGATCGGCGTCGCTTTCGGCGGGTTCTTCGCCTGGGCCTATTCTGCCAATCTTGGAAGTGCGGCGGTAGCAATGGGCACGGTCATCGTCGATTCCAAACGCAAGACCATCAGCCATCTCGAAGGCGGTATTCTTGATCGCCTGCTGGTGCAGGAAGGCGATATCGTCAAGGTCGGCCAACCGCTTCTGCGGTTGGACGACACAAAGGCACGTTCCGACCTCCAGTCCCTTGAAAGCAGGCGCATCGGCTTGATCGCAAAACTCGCTCGTCTGCGCGCAGAACAGGCGGGGGAGAAGGAGATCAGCTTTCCCGCCAGCTTTGCCGAGAGCGGTGAAAACGCGCAGAATGCCATTCGCGCCGAAAACATCTTCTTCCAGAAGCGACTTGCCCAGAAACTGAGCAAGATCGACATACAGCAGAAAACTATCGAGCAATATACGGAGCAAGCCAAGGCATCGACCGCACAGATAGCCGCGACGGACCGGCAAATCGAACTCATCAGCGATCAGCGCAAGGCGATTGCCAGCCTCGTCGAAAAGGGTTTTGCCCAGAAATCGAAGCTCACGGAAATCGATACGCGTCTCAGCCAGCTCGCCGGCGACAGAGGCGAGTATGCCGGTGACAAGGCGAAAGCCGAGCAAGCGAAAGCCGGCGCGGAGTTTGCCCTGACTGGAATCGAAAGCGATCTCCAATCCGAAATTGCAGGCGAAATCACATCAAGCCAGGTCGAGCTTTCGGATGTGCAGGAACGTATCGTCGCGGCCAAGGATGTGATGCGGCGCGTGGAAGTCCGCTCGCCGCAAGACGGGATTGTAGCCAACATCCGGCTGCGTACGCCGGGCGGCGTCATCGCGCCGGGCGAAGCGATCATGGATATCGTTCCTGAAAACGAACCCCTCGTCGTCGAAATGAAAATCAGCCCGCGTGATATCGACAGCATTTCGGTTGGCGCAGGCGCACAAATCCGCCTGACCGCCTATAATCAGCGGTCAATGGCGCCGCTGGATGGCAAGCTGACCTATATCGCCGCCGATCAGTCACTTGATGAGAAGACCGATACCGCATTTTTCGTGGCACGTGCCGAAATCACTCCGGCATCGCTCGCCGCAAATCCAACCGCCCGACTTTATCCCGGTATGCCGGCTGAAATCATCATCGTGCATAAGGAACGTCGTGCGATCGATTATCTGGTTTCCCCCATCACGGACAGCCTGAACCGGGCCTTCCGCGAAGATTAATATCCAGAGAATTTCAAAGTAAAACTCGATCATAGGTTGAAATTCCCGAAGGAAGTGTCGCCGCACATGAAATGACATGTGCGGCGTCATCTTGTTGAAATATTTTCACATTTCTCTCCTCTCGGCAGATAGTTCAAATTTAGAACCAATTTCTACGTAAACACAAAACAAATATAAATTATAATCACTGCAAATAGATTTCATATTTATGTTTACAGAACTGCAATATAAATTAACGGTAATAATTTGTTACTTACGCATGCCGCAATTATACCAAATGACGATGTTGCAATTCCACATAATGCAGAGCAGACTACTAAGAGCATAATGGTCGGAGCATTCCGGCTTGTGGAAACCCCTACAGGAACACAAGGAGAAGCAGATGGCCACTCTAGAAGGCGGCGCCTACGACGACGTGTTGTTCGGCTCCCGCTTTGACGATTTCATCCGTGCCCATGGCGGTGATGATCTCGTATTCGGAGGCGATGGTAACGACACCGTCTTCGGCGGCAACGGGAATGACATCCTTTTCGGCGGCACGGGTAACGACACCCTTTTCGGCGAAAACGGGAACGACATTCTCTTCGGCAATGAAGGAAATGACGTCCTGAGCGGCGGCAATGGCAGCGACGTGCTGTATGGCGGCAATGGAGATGACATTCTCCAGGGCGGCAACGGCTCCGACCTGCTCTATGGCGGCGCACATAATGACATTCTCTACGGTGGGAACGGCAACGACATCCTTGATGGCGGTGCTGGAAACGACGTTCTCATCGGCGGAAATGGCAGCGATACATTCCTGTTCAATGGTGGCGGCGGAAACGACGTCATTCTCGACTTCAATCCCGGCGAAGACATTCTGCAGATTCAGAAGGGTATCAATGGTCTTGATATCTCTTCCGCAGACGATCTTGCCGACCGTGTCACGCAGGTTGGTGGCAATGTCGTTGTCGACCTCGGCAATGGCGACACCGTTACCCTCGTGAACACCAATGCAGACGATGTACAGGCTCATCCCGACCAGTACTTCACTGTTCACTGATTGAACAATTGAGAGCGTGCCCGGCAATCCTCCCGCCGGGCACGTTTCGACTTCGCCGGATACCCAACTTCCCCGTTGGGTGTCCGGACCTCCTGCAAGCTGAACTTTTCTGCAAGAATGAAAGGGCCACACATTGAACCTCGACCATTCGGCGGACATTGAAAGCAAAACCGAGAACCTCTCCATTTGCCGTCTTTGCGCCGATGTGGCTGTGGTCATCTGGGATATTCCAGGCCCGGCTCGCACGACCACCAAATGCACATTTGAAATGCCCGTTCAGCCGGTCCCCTTGCTGAGCGTCGGCATTCCGCTTGAAAATGGGGGCCTGCGCATGTTCTGGGCCATGCGTACCGGCAGTGAACCCGCGGAACTTTCGCTCTCGGCAGGGTCTCTTGGCCCGACGGCGCAAGCGGTCGTATATCCGGCAAAGGAACTTGCCCCTTTCGACGTCGAATATGTCGTAAGCGATCTGACGCTCCCCGGACATATCAAGCTTCTCACCACTATTCTGACCACGTGGCGCAGCACTTTCCGGCTTTCGCGAAACCAGACTTTCGCATCCCTCGTGCGGGACCTGACTTTCGCATTGACGCCGGAACCGCGCGAGGCCCAGCATTGCGGCGAACCTGTTCAGGGACATCACCTCCTTGAAACAGCGGTCGACCCGATGCTGGGCGAGATTTCGGCTATCTATGGCATCACTTCCGGCAGCGTGATGGTCATTCCACCACGCTTTGTGGTGGGCAGGCAGGCGCGCAGCGCCTGGCAGCCATGCCATCTTCTGCTGGAAGCAGCGCAAGACCTGCCCTCATCGCTTCTGCTGGTGCTCACGGGACAGAAAGGTGTCGCCGTTCGCAAGCTTGCGAGCGCTAGTGAACAAACGGATTTTGCCAAATGGTGGACCAAATGGCAGGGCAATGGCGCCTTGCGGGAGTTTCTTGTTCGCCAGCTCGGCAAGCTAAGCCCTGCGGGTGCGGCAGTCGCCATTGATTTGCAAACGCGCACGCCCCTGCCCGTCCGCCAGATTGCACAGTCTGCCACCCATCCGGCCGCTGAAATCGATCTCGCTCTGGCGCTCGATGGCGGGCTGATCGTGGGTGGATGGATGCATGATCCCGCCGCCATGCTTGCGGATATCGAATATCTCCCGGAGAACGGAAGCGCATTGTCGCTGAAGCCGAACTTCCACAAATTTCCCGGCAAGGTGGCCAAGCGCGAAGATACACCCCAGCAGGATGTGACGGGTTTCGTCGCCTGGCTTCCTTCGGTGCAGAATCTTGGACCCCTCCTGCAGCCACGTTTCCAGTTGCGCCTTGCTTCCGGCGCGACCGCGCCTCTGGTGCCCGCACCCCAGCCCTTCGAGCCATCCGCGCAGCGCAACCGCATTTTGCGGTCCGTGCCGCCGCAACAGGCAAGGCCACACGTATTCTCCCATATTCTGGGACCGGCCCTCACCGAAGTTGAAAAGAAGCTCGCTGCAACGGTGCACATAGCCGAGGTGAAGGAATTCGGAACGACGCCTGCCTCCCCGCTCGCGTCCATCGTTATTCCACTCTATCGCAATCTTGATTTCCTGCGTTTCCAGTTTTCATCCATGGCGACAGACCCGTGGCTGGTGGAGAATGCAGAGTTCATCTTCGTGCTGGATTCTCCTGAAATTCAGGACGACACCGAGCACATGCTGGGTGGGCTGCACATCCTGCACGATATGTCGTTCAAGCTGGCAATCATGAACCGCAATGGCGGCTATGCGCGTGCCTGCAATGCAGGTGCCAGCATTGCGACCGGAACAACCATCGTGATGTTGAATTCGGACGTCGTGCCTGCGGAACATGGCTGGTTGCAGCAACTGATCCAGCCTTTGTTCGATCAGCCCAAGCTTGGGGCAATCGGTCCTCGCCTCCTGTTTGAGGACGGCTCGCTTCAGCATGGCGGGCTTTATTTCGCCCGCGACCGTCAGGGCATCTGGCTCAACCATCACTATTACAAAGGCATGCCGGGTAACTATCCACCGGCACTCCGTCCGCGCGAAGTGCCCGGCGTTACCGGTGCCTGCCTTATAACGCGCAAGGATATCTTCGATCTCGTCGGTGGCTATACGGAAGACTATGTCATCGGCGACTATGAGGACAGCGATCTTTGCCTGAAGATCAGGCAGCTTGGCTTCCAGATATTCTACGAGCCTTCCATAGCGCTTTACCATTTCGAGCGCCGCTCGATCCGCCGCAGCGCGGATTACATGCGCGGCCTCGCCAGCCAATACAATTCCTGGCTCCATACACAGCGCTGGGACGACGACATTACCGAATTGATGGCTCTGCCGCAGGAACAGGAGCGCACTGTCGACCTGTCGAATGTCATCATGACCAAATCTGAAAGGAGCGCCGCTTGACGGACGTGGTAGCGCTGAAACAGCCAGAACCTGAAGCCAAACCAGCAATACCGGATGTGCAGATCGACTGGCTGATGCAGTCGGTATTGAAAAACCGCTTCTTGCCCTCGCCCGATCCGAACAGCGTATTCGTCGGCGATGGCGATTATCGCGCGGTCGGCGCAGAGTTTCTCGGGCATTTCATTCGCAAGGGCGGCCTTCGGCCCGACGCGCGCGTGCTCGACATCGGTTCCGGCATCGGTCGCATGGCAGTGCCGCTGACGCAATATCTCGACCCGGCAAAAGCCCTTTATTCCGGTATTGATCCCGTGTCAGGTGGCGTAAACTGGTGCCGCCAGAACATCACGTCGCGCTACCCGAACTTCGAGTTCCGCCACATCGATATCGCCCATGACCTCTATAATCCAAAAGGGGCGGTCAACGGGCTCAGTCTCGTCCTGCCTTTCGCTGACAGGAGTTTCGACTTCGTCATCATGACGTCGGTAGTCACCCATCTGCCGTCCGACGAGGTTAAAACCTATCTCGAACAGGTTTCCCGCGTTCTCGCTCCTGGCGGAAAATTGTTCATGACCGCATTCGTCGTGGACGATGTGGCCGCACGCGACCGTCACGGCAAACGTGACAAGCGACTAGCATTCGAGCGTCATGGAAGCGGACCATGCTGGTTTGTGCCGGAACTGCCGCCGCTGGCGGCAGTCGGGTTTGAAAATGGCTTTCTGGACCGTGCGCTTGCCGGTGCAAAACTGTCGCTCGAAGCAAAATCCTTCGGTCACTGGCGCGGCATCGAGGCGGATCATTATCAGGATATTTTCATCGCTTCGCGAGGTGCTGCCTGATGGCCCAACGCGTCCTCATCGCGGCTCATAATCACCCGTCGCTTCATCCCGGCGGAACGGAAATTTTTGCGCACGACCTGTTTCGCGCCTATCAGCGCGCCGGTTGCGAAGCCATGTTCATAGGCGCCACCAACAAGGTGCACCGCGAGGCCCGCCCCGGAACAAGCTTCCAGAGCATTGGCAATGGCGGCGATGAAATCCTGCTCTGGTCCGGTCATTTCGACCTCTTCTACATGAGCCAGATCGACCTTTACGGGATTGTTCCCGACATTGTCGAACTGCTGCAGGACTTCCGGCCCGACGTCGTGCATCTGCACCATCTGCTTTTGCTCGGCGCCGAATTCCCGCATATTGTGCGCCGCACGTTGCCGGATTGCCGTATCCTACTGACTTTGCACGACTATTATCCCATCTGCCACCATGATGGATTGATGGTCCGCACCACGGGCAAGGAGCTTTGCCATGGTGCAAGTCCCGACCGCTGCCATGCCTGTTTCAAGGACATTGCGCTCGATAAATTCGTGCTGCGCGAACGGCATATCAAATCGCTCTTGAGCGCTGTCGATGCGTTCGTTTCACCGAGCGAGTTTCTCAAGCAACGCTATGTGGAATGGGGTCTCGCGGAAGAGTTGATCAGCGTCATTCACAATGGTCAACCGGAGCGCCCTTCCCTCGAAACAAAGCAAATCGAGCGCAGCAAGCCGGTCTTTGGCTATTTTGGCAATCTCAATCCGTGGAAAGGCGCAACAGTGCTGCTGGAAGCAGCACGGCAGCTTATATCGGAAGACTTCGATTTCGAACTGCGGGTCCATGGTGCAGCGCCATTTCAAAGCGAAAGCTTCGTCAGTGAAATCGAGCGGCTCTTTGCAGAGACATATCCTTTCGTCCAGCGTCGGGGTGCTTATCGGCGCGATGACATCGCCCAACTGATCCAGACCGTCGATTGCGCCATAATGCCGTCGATCTGGTGGGAAAACGCTCCGCTTGTCATTCAGGAAGCGCAGGGACAGAACCGTCCCGTCATATGCAGCAATATCGGTGGAATGGCCGAAATGATTGAACATGAGGTCAATGGCCTCACCGTTCCGCCGAACGATCCGCTCGCGCTCGCCCAGGCGATGCGTCGAATGGCGGAAAACCCGGATCTGCGCCAGTCGCTCAGCGCGAATGCACGTCATCCGGACACCATCGACACCACGGCAGCACGCTATCTCGATCTGATCGGGACATTGCGGATCGCGCGTGTCGAGGCAGCATGAGAGGTAAATCATGAACATCGCGACCAAAGTTCCAACCGAGGGGGAAGCAAAGCAGGCAGCAACACCCAATGCCGCCGCCGGACCTCAAAGGACCGAAGCCATGAAAGGACGCGTTGACGCCATCGAGGAAGGCCGCCTCTATGGCTGGGCCTTCGATCCTTCGGTCCCGACCGAACGGCTTCTGATCCGGGTTCTGCTGGATGACAAGCCTATCGCTGAAGCTCCGGCCGACAAGGATCGCCCCGACCTGAAGCGCAATGGTATCGGCGATGGCAAGCACGCCTTTGAAGTGATGCTGCCGCAATTCGCCGCTGCACGGGCTGGCGAACTTGTCGTCGTTGCCGCCAACGCCGCAGGCGGCGAGCAAAAACTGCGCGTGCCGAAGCCCGACGAACAGGCCGCCGAAGCGCTTATCGCAGCACCCATGACACGCATTCTGGACAAGCTCGACATGCTGATGGCGGCGCAACGCCAGTTGCAGGTCAACCAGCGTTCGCTGCAACGCGTCGCGCCGACCCTCGACGCATCCGGCAATGCAGCCCCCGCCGAATTGCTGGACATTGCCAGTTCCGTTGATGGCCTGCGCACCGATCTTCATCAGCGCATGACCGAGCTTGATGTGCACATTATGCGCATGGACGGTGTTGTCGCCGGATTGGAACAGCGCATGGAAGACGTGCGCAAGCGCAGCAGCGGCGACATCAAGCTTCTGTTCATGCTGATGTTCGTGCTGGCTGGTTTCGTCGCCGGTGCCCTTCTGACCCTTGCAGTCATGCCCTGAGGGGACGTCCATGGCGCAAGACGAAAGACCTGTCGCACAGCAGCCGGCTGCAAGACCTTCCCGGTCTCCGGATCGTCCTCCCATGATGATGGAGGGCGAAATGGTCGTGGGCAGCGTGATCGAAGACATGCTGGTGCTGGTGCTTGGCATCGGCAGCGCCGCAAACGATCAGGTCACGGCCTTTCTCAACGGCGATCCTGCCATGAGCGTGAAAACAAGCCTGATCACATGGCCGCTCAAGGAACCTTCCCCTGCGGGAACCCATGGTTTCGTCGCCATCGTGCCAACGGCTGCTCTGCGCCGTGGCGTCCTGAAGACCATCATGTTCCAGCATCGGGCGAAGGTCGCTCGCTACAATTTCGCGTCGCGTTCTGCTTCTATCGCGGATTTTGTCGCCATGATTGGCGATCTGGCCGGACCGAGCCTGCCTGGCGTCATCGATGAACTGGTGGAAGGGCTGATCTCCGGCCCTATCAGCCGGAAGAAACTTTCGGCGATCACCGTTCTGTTGCAGGCGGGAGCCCGCTCCGACGGCTGTATCGAACTCATCGGCGGCAGCGACGAAGGCGAAATTTTTGTTCAGGGCTGGGCACAGGACCTGACGCCTGCTGTTACCCGGCTGCTGATCAGCGGCAAAAATCCATCCCTCGCGGAGTGCGCGATCAGCGTCTTTGCACGGCCGGACCTGAATGATGAAGCATCAGGATTTGCAGGACTTCTGGTTGCCAATGAGCCGGTCGAACCGACCGATATCGAACGGCTTCTGTTTCGCGGGCGGCGGGGCTGGCGTTTTACCGAAGTCTATGACCGCAGGCTGTTGTCCGGCTCGCGTGAGACGCCGGGCCACATACGGGCGATCCTGCCACGGGTACGCAGCTCGACAGACATTCTGCTGCGCATGCGGTCTGCCGCCAACCGCTTCGATGGCGCCGACACGGTATCCGGCCTCCCCTTTCCCGTCCGGATGGGAATAGACAATGCCTTCCGTGTGGAAGGAAGTGGCATGCTTGTTTCCGGCTGGCTGCTCGATCCTGACAGCCATGTGGAAAGCGTGAAACTCCGCCGCCATCGCGGTGAAATCCAGATCGACACAAGCTGGACCCGTATAGACAGGCCTGATGTAACCCGCGAATTCGACAATCAGCCGCCGTTCAATGCCGGGCTCGACCCCAGCCGTCACGCCCATGGGTTCGTGGCCTTCGCCCCGGAACTTGCCGGTGACAGCACCTCGCCGTTCTACCTCGAACTTTCGATCAGCGATGGGCGACGCGCCTTTTTTCCATTGACGCCCACCCGCGTCACGTCCCGCGAAGCCATCGTCCGGCAAATCAGGGCAACCGATCCGAACGCATGGGCTCTGCGCCATATCGTGGACCAGCAACTCGTTCCATTGCTGCGCGGCGTCAGCCGCCCTGCGCCTGAAGTCTTCGGCGTTGTCGATCTCGGCCCCTTCGAGGATGCGATAGGGCCTGCGATCATCATCGGCATCGATGAACGCGTCGAGGAGATCGAAGCCTTGCTTGCACTGCTCGCGCTCGATCCGGAAACCCGGATCGCCCCGATCGTGATTGCGGCGGCAAGCGAGATCATCGACCGCATCGGCGTACAGATCAGACGCCTTGCCGATTTCTACCGCCTGCGCATCCGGCTCGTTTCAGCGACCGGTTCCGAGGACCTCTACGATGCGCTGGAAGTCGGCGCCCGCACGGTTACAACGGATCAGGTCATATTCCTGGCCGGATCGCTGCTGCCGCGCCGCGCCGGATGGCTGAACAAGCTCATCAGCGCCTATGAAGCGCACAAGGACTGCGTCCTGTCACCCACCCTTGCCTATGAAGATGATTCAATCCGCTGGGCTGGAACCTGGGTTGCGGGTCCGCCCTCCGGCATGTCGGCGGATCGGGCCCTGATCAGCCGCTATGCGGGTTATCCCATCGACGCCGTATCGGGAATGTCGTTGACGGAAGTCGCAACGGCGACGTTCGAGTGCTGCATCCTTCCCCGCGAAGCGCTGTTTTCGGTCGGCGGCTTCACGCGCGGCTATCTCGGCACCCACGAAAAGGGACTGGATCTCGGATTGAAACTGAAACAATCAGGCTTGCGCTCCTATTGGTTGCCTTCGGCCCAGATGCTTGGAGCGGACGACACATCCGTTACCGACAGGGCATCGACCATCGCACTCATCGAGCGCATTGACCGGCAGGTCTTCGATGCGCGTTGGTCCTCCATTCTCGCTGGCAGGCGCAAGGCTCAGGCGGAGGAACTTGCATGAGCGATAAACTCCGGGTTCTCGTCATCTCGCACGCCCACCCCTCGATCTCTCTGGGGGGCGGTGAAATCGCTTCCTACAATCTGCACAAGGGGTTGAACAGCATTCCCGAGGTGCAGTCGGTCTATCTGGCGCGTGCGGCCCATCCGATCCCGCGACATGGCACGACGGCGCTCATGAGCATGCGGCGCGCCAGCGATGAAATCCTGTTTCATGCCGACGAATACGACCATTTTTATCTGTCGAACAAGAATACCGATGAAATCCGCCGCGACCTGCTGCGCTTCGTCCGAGACTACGACCCCGACATCGTGCATTTCCACCATGTCCTGGGCCTCGGGCTGGAGACCCTCTACGCCATCCGCGAAGCGTTGCCGGACCGGATCATTCTCGTGACTTTTCACGAGTTTCTGTCCATCTGCAACAATGACGGCCAGATGGTCAAAGCCGGCACATCGAAGCTGTGCAGCGAGGCGTCCCCCATCGATTGCCACGCCTGTTTTCCGCAGATACCGCCAGCGCGCTTTCTCAAGCGGGAACGCTTTGTGCGCGGCATGCTGGAACTTGCCGACGCCTTCGTTTCACCGAGCGAATTCCTCGCCAATCGCTATCTCGAATGGGGCCTCGATCCGGACAAGATGGAAGTCATCGAAAACGGCATAGCCATCCGCGATGTCACCCCTCCACGTGAGTTGACCGGGCCGAACCCGCGCCGCAACCGCTTTGCCTTTTTCGGTCAGATCAATCCTTTCAAGGGCATAGACGTGCTGGTCGATGCGGTATCCCGTGTCCCGGAACAGGTCTGGGGTGAGGATTCCCGGCTGATGATCTTCGGAGGCAATCTGGAGAAGCAGCCACCCGCCTTTCAGGAGCGCATGCACAAACTGATCGAGGAGGCTGGTCCGCGCGTGCGCTTCTATGGCGCTTACCAGAATGCCGAAATGCCACGCCTCATGCAGTCTGTGGACTGGGTGGTCATGCCTTCGATCTGGTGGGAAAACTCACCTATCGTCATTCAGGAGGCCTTGCATCATCGACGCCCGGTCATTTGCTCGAACATCGGCGGCATGGCGGAGAAGATTCGCGACGGCGAAGACGGCCTGCATTTCCGGGTGCGCAGCGCCGAGGATCTGGCCGACCGCTTTACGGAAGTGCTGAGCGAATCGGGCGTGTGGGACAGATTGCATCAATCCATCCGCAATCCGGTCCATTATATCGACTGTGCGAAGGAGCACCTCGATCTCTATAACCGGTTGCGGGAGTCAAAACCGCGCAGACAGAAACCGGCAGTTACGCAAACTGCTCTTTCACAGGCAAGCTGAGCCTGGCTTGACCTTATTGAAACAGAAGGAAAACCGTATGGCACGCGCCCTCGTCATGATCCCTGCGGGAGAAGTGTACGATCACGACAATGTCCGCTGGTATCGTCATACCGACGTTCAGGGCAGCATCAATCATTATCACAATATCGGCGACGCCTTCGTCTTCGAGTCATCGTTGAAGCTCATGGATTACGAGAAGGCTTCCGAACTCCCGATCACCAATTTTTCCCCGGAAAAGATCGATCAGCTGCGCGAAGAATATGATTATGTGATCCTGCGTGGCTCGAACTATATCAACAAGGATATGAACTGGCGCGACACGATCCCGGTATTGCAGCGGCTGAAACTGCCGGTCATCGCATTCGGCGTTGGAGCGCAGGCGCCGGTCAGAGGGGAAATACAGCTTTCAGAAGAGACGAAGGCGGTCCTGCGCATCATCGCGGATTCCACAACATCCATCGGTGTGCGCGGTGCTTATACGGCCCAGGTGCTCAACGATATTGGCATCCGCAATGTGCGGGTCATCGGTTGCCCGACCGCGTTTCGCCGCAACAACCAGCATCTGCGCATCAAACTGCCGCCGCTGGAAAACGTTGCCCAGGTCGGCGTTACGGTTCGCCGCGAGGTGTCGCCTGCCTATGCGCAGGACATCGAGCAATATCTGACCCGGCACCGCGACCTCATCAAATCCATGGCCCAACGCTTCGATGTAACCTTGATGGCGCAGGGCGAGATCGATGAAAAGAAGATGGTCCTCGGGACAGCGGAGCAGAAGGAAGAGGCCATTGCGGCCCTCAAGGCGCATCGCTGGACAGCAGACTGGTATTTCGACGAAACGGTGGAAAACCTCTATCGCCATCGCATGTTCTACTCGGATGTCGTCGCAGATTACGAGGAACTGGTGCGCAAGCAGCAACTCGTCCTTGGTTATCGTCTGCACGGCAACCTGATGGCGCTGGCCAACGGCGTTCCGTCCATCTACTTCACCTATGACAGCCGCACGGCAGAATTTGCAGAGACCTTCAAGATACCGAGTTACGACGTCTTCAGCGACAAGCCCTTCCGGCTGGAAGACTACTGGGACCAGTCTCTTTTCGACAAATACAACCGGGCCTGGTTCGAGACCTATGCCGAGATGAAGCATTTTCTCGATGAAAACGGCGTCCACAACAAGATGACCGAAACCGGGCTTCCCATCGCGGAACTGAAGGTCGCGTGAGTTCAGCTCTTCGGCAGTTGGGCAGGACCGTTGCCCTTCTGCTCTTCTGCCAGAAGCGACCATGCGGCGATGAACATCGCGGCAATCAGCGGGCCGACCACGAAACCGTTGATCCCGATCAGTGAAATTCCTCCGACCGTGGAGATCAGCACGACATAATCAGGCATGCGGGTGCCTTTTCCGACGAGCGGCGGTCGCAGGAGATTATCGACCAGTCCGATCACGAATACGCCGACGAAGATCAAAACAGCGCCGCTGATCCACTCCCCGCTTGCAAAGAACCAGGCCGCCGCCGGTATCCAGACAAGAGCAGCGCCGACGGCCGGCAGCATGGAGAGGAACGTCATCATGACGCCCCAGAGCAAGGCTGCTTCCACGCCGAGAAGCCAGAAAGTCACCCCGCCTATCGTTCCCTGAATGATGGCGATGATGATATTTCCCTTCACGGTCGCCCGGATGACGGCTGTGAACTTTTCCAGAAACTGCCGGGTGTAATCGTCGTTGAGCGGAATGGCCTGCCTGATCTTCCGCCCCAGCTCCGCACCGTCGCGAAACAGGAAGAACAGCAGGTAAAGCATGATGCCGAAACCGATGAAGAATTGCAGTGTATTCTGGCCGAAGCTCACCAGCCTTCCGGCGAAAAGCTGGCTGCCCTGCATGATGGCGGAGGAAATGCGCGAGCGCCATTCCGCGAAATCACCCAATTCAAACCGGGTCAGCCACTCCTCCAGCGAATCCGGCAAGGCACCCAGGATGCGGGAAATATAACTGTTCAGGTCAAACTCGCGGCTGCTCAGGCGTTGATAAAGGGAGTTACCCTCCTGAACCAGCGAACCGAAAATCGCCAGCATCGGAATGATGACCAGACAGATGCACATCAACACGGAAAGCAGGGCGGCAATGTTCTTCCTGCCCCCGAGCAAACGTTCCAGACGCTGTTGCACCGGCGAGAACACCACGGCGAGAATAACAGCCCACAAGACTGCCGAATAATAGGGCAGCAGCAACCACGCAAAGGCGATGGTGACCAGTGCCAGAAGAATATAGAAGCTCGCGCGCTGGACGGACATGAACACCTGCTGCAGATTTCCGGGTCGGCAAACCCTGCCCGGAAAACCGTTCCAATTCAATAGGGAAGCACGGGCCAGCCGATCATGCCGCTCTCAAAGGCACCAGCTTTTCATTCGGACGCGAACGCGCAAGCGTGCTCAGAAGATCGCTTTGCGATACGAGCCCGATGATGCGGCGCATTTCGTCGATGACGACGACGGCATGCGCCAGACCATCAGTGAGGCTCGGCACGAGGCTCATCACCGGATCAGACTGTGACGCGGTGGGAGCCTCCACGATGTAGTTTCTGAAATCATCGCCTGGATGCATCAACTCACGCAAACCGATCACGCCTTTCAGGCGCCCATCGGATGTGCGCACCGGCAGGGTCAGCAGATTATGCCGCAGGATCAGCTCGCGCGCCTGGCTGGCGGTTGCACCTTCGTCGATACTGACGACATCCCGCGACATGATATCGGCGCATGTCAGATCCCCGCGCGAGCGAGTGGACACTTCAAGCTCCACCTGCCGCAGCAGACGTCCGAGATCGTTGCGATCAATATCGAAGCTTTCATCCAACGCCAACAAGGCGCGGTCGATATCTTCCTCGCGGATGCCCATGCGGACCGAAGGCGGCAGGTCTTCCGTGCTGTGCTTGTTAACCGGCGCGGCAGCAGCCACATGCGGATATTTCCGGCGCGACAGTTTGTGAAACAGGATCCCCAGTCCGACAAGAAGGCAGGAATTCAGCGCAACCGGCACCAACGGGAACAGCAAGCCCCATTTGGCGACCGCCGATCCCCCCAGAACCGCGGTCAGCGCGGCTGCGCCGCCGGGCGGATGAAGGCTGCGGGTGACGGACATGGCAGCGATGGCCAGAGCCACGCCAAGGCCGATTGCCAGCGCCGGATCATCGACAAACTGCGTGACGGCCAAACCGACGAAGGCCGAAATCGTATTGCCGCCGATGATCGACCAGGGCTGGGCCAGCGGGCTGGTCGGAACGGCAAAGAGCAGAACTGCCGAAGCGCCGATCGGTGCTACGATCAAAGGAAGATGCGGCCCATTTCCCAGCAACATGCTCGAAATGAAGCCGGTCAGCGCGATACCGATCAGGGCGCCGAGGCAGGCAATGGATCGTTCCCGCAGCGTAGCGCCGGCAAGAACCGGCTTGAACAGCCGGAAAGCGCGCGACTGGTTTGGTTCGGTATCTCTTTGGGTCATTCCGTCAATCAGGCCGATGATAGGGAGGCTTCAGCAAAAAACCGTTGAAGCTGAAGGCTATTCTCTTGGGGGTGAAACAATATCCTGCCCTTGCCGGATTCGAACAAGAAAGCAAATCCGTATCCGCTTGCAGGAACGGAAAAATCCTTCTCCATTCATCAACTTAACGAGAACAATGGTCTCAATGCCATTTCAAGTCCGAGAACCATGAGGCCTATCAGAAACCAACGGCGAAAGCTTTCCGGCCGGATTTTGCGGCGAAAGAACTGCCCGAGGAACATCCCGGCCAGTGCGGGAGCGATGGCCAGGACGGAGATCAA
The DNA here is from genome assembly GCF_000182645.1 of Brucella intermedia LMG 3301. NCBI lineage: Bacteria > Pseudomonadati > Pseudomonadota > Alphaproteobacteria > Hyphomicrobiales > Brucellaceae > Brucella > Brucella intermedia. Next base: position 508,621 of record NZ_ACQA01000002.1, on the reverse strand, counting down.
CAGGAGATCGCCCGAATAGGCCTGCCTGCTTGAAAGCCCAACGCCCAGTGCGGCAGTCGAAACAGTGAAGGAAAGCCCGAGCGACTGCACAAGATCGTCTTTTCTAAGCCCCAGAGAACTCAGATAGGGCACTGCCGGAATGACAAATATTCCCGTTGCCCCTGCAATCAACCCCGTCAGGAGGCCGATGACAGGGGATAGCAAACGCTCGAGCTTTTCCGGCACCTGTAGCTGGCGGGCCAATAACGTATAGGCTGCATAGACGACGAGCGAAAAACCCAGCATCGATGTGGTGATTGCAATATTTCCGCCGACCAGAACCGCGGTGCCTGTGATGGTCCCCACCACAATTGCCAGCATCATGCTCCATAGGCGAAGCATGAGCGCACCGAAACTCGGCCCTGCCACAAGCTGCCACAGATTGGTGACGAAGGAGGGAATAATCAGCAGGCTCGCGGCTGCGAGCGGAGATATGAGCGCGCCCAATATGCCCATCGCGACGGTTGGCAGTCCCATTCCGGTCACGCCTTTGACGAAGCCGGCGCAGAGAAACGTAATCGCAATCGTGAGGATCAGGGAGAAGGAATAAGTCATGTCCCTGCTATAGCGACATGGCCAGCGGGCGGAATGCGGAAGTTCCTCATCCAGCCTTCGGCTTTCCCATAGGCAGGATTCGCGCTAACATCGGGCATGCGCTTTGATCTTACCGACCTTAGCCTCTTCCTTGCGGTAGCCGACACCGGCAGCATCACTCATGGCGCGGCGGAAGTAGGCCTCTCGCTTCCAGCGGCAAGCGAGCGTCTGCGCGATATGGAAGCGGCGGGACAGGTTATACTTCTGGAGCGCGGGCGGCGGGGCGTAACCTTGACTGAAGCGGGCGAAGCCCTTGTCCATCATGCCAGAACAGTGATGCGGCAGATGGCGGATATGCATAGCGAATTGGGTTTGCATGCCAAAGCCATGCGTACAGCAATCCGTGTTGCGGCCAATACGGCGGCGATTACGGAGTATCTTCCGGCAAAACTCGCCGTCTGGATGGCGGAAAATCCGCGCATCGATGTGGAACTGAAGGAACGGCAGAGCACCGATATTGCCCGGGCCGTCCTGCGCGGGTTTGTCGAGATCGGGATATTATCGGACGCGGCAGATACAACCGGTCTGGAAAGGGTTCCGTTTGCTAAAGATCAACTGGTGCTGATCACGGCCAAGCACCATCTTCTCGCCAGCTATAGGCGGGTGAGTTTTCCGGATATCCTGCAGGAGCAATTCATCGGCCTTTCAGCCGGTGCCTTGCAGGAGCACATCGAGAGCCAGGCGAGCCGTCTGGGCGGCAGGCTCAAAATCAGGACGAGGCTTCGCACGTTTGAAGGAGTCGGCCATATGGTGGCTGCCGGTGCAGGGATTGCAATCATTCCGCAGACAGCCGCCCAACGTCTCAGAAAGACGCTGCCAATCGCGACTGTTGCGATCTCCGATGCCTGGGCCAGAAGAAATCTTGTAATCGCCGTGCGGTCCCGTGAGGAACTGACCGCCGCCGCCAGATCCCTCGTCGACCATCTGGCCGAAGAGCGAGCTACCCAGACTTTGGTAGTATAAGCGCTTTCGTTGAAGCTCAGGCATTGGCAAGCCGCCGGGTTGCATCTACATTCTGTTTGAAGCGCGCCGGAAATCATTGCCGATTCAAGAGCAAGTCCGGTGCGGAAGCGATTACTGCAGTGACCTGATAATATCGCATCTGATTGCCCGAAGCGCCCAAAGAGGCGTGGGGAACTGAATTCAGAATACGGGCTTGCCCGCCGCAACATAGTCTGGGAGGACGCTATGATGAAGACTATCGCCGCTCTGGCGACGACACTTGCCATTTCCGCTGCAACTTTCACCGCACAGGCACAAAACTATCCTGAACGGACGATTACCATGGTCGTGCCTTTTGCGGCAGGCGGGCCTACCGACACCGTGACCCGTCTTGTCGCGGAATCCATGTCCAAGGACCTCGGCCAGCAGGTCATTGTCGAAAATGTGGGCGGCGCGGGGGGAACACTTGGCGCGGGGCGCGTCGCAACCGCGGACCCGGATGGCTATACGCTCCTGCTTCACCATATCGGCATGGCCACAAGCGCCACTCTCTATCGCAAGCTTGCCTATGATACATTGAATGGCTTCGAATATGTCGGGCTGGTTACGGAAGTTCCGATGACCATCGTTGCGCGCAAGGACCTTGAGCCGACCGATCTGAAGGGGCTGGTCGAATATGCCAAGGCCAACAAGGATACCGTAACGGTCGCCAATGCGGGCATCGGGGCTGCCTCGCATCTGTGCGGAATGCTGTTCATGAGCGCTATTGAAACTCCACTCGTCACAGTTCCATACAAGGGAACCGGCCCGGCCATGACTGACTTGCTCGGCGGACAGGTCGATATCATGTGTGACCAGACCACAAACACGACCAAGCAGATTCAGGCAGGCACGATCAAGGCCTATGCGGTCACCTCTCCCGAACGTCTGGACGTGCTGAAAGACCTTCCCACGACCAAGGAAGCCGGCCTTGACGGCATGGAAGTGGGCATCTGGCACGGCATTTACGCCCCCAAGGGAACCCCGGCGGCAATCACCGAGCGGTTGTCGAAATCGCTCCAACTGGCCCTGAAAGACCCGAATGTGGTTGCCCGCTTCGCCGAACTCGGCACAAAGCCGTCATCGGAATCCGACGCCACGCCTGCCGCGCTGAAGGCAAAGCTGGAATCCGAAGTCGCACGCTGGAAGCCGATCATCGAGGCTGCCGGACAATACGCGGACTGACGTCGCGGCCTTCAATCAAGGTGCGCTATCTGGCGCGCCTTGATTGTCATGTCCCTGAGGCCGCCTCGCAACCGCAGCCTCGGGATAGCTGATCCCATTCACATGCCGAGCCACGGCATAGCCCTTTCAACGGCAAATCCGAAAGATGATTAGCCCATGAATGAGCCCTCAAGGAAATTTTCTATCGATCCGACCAACGGATTATGCGGTGCCCTTCTCACACTGACCGGCGCCTTTTTCGCCTATCAGGCGCTGGGTCTGGACTTGGGCACATCGCTACGCATGGGACCGGGATATTTCCCGCTTGTTCTCTCAGGCGTACTGGTCCTGCTTGGACTGGTCATACTTATCCAGGCGACGCGGGTCTCCGGTGAGCCGATGGGCCCGATCGCATGGCGCGGCCTGTTCTTCATTCTGCCCGCGCCCATATTCTTCGGCCTCACGGTGCGCGGCCTCGGTTTCATACCGTCATTGTTCCTCACCTGCCTCATTGCCTCTTTCGCCTCGATGCGCATGAAGCCGCTCGCAGCACTGGTTCTTGCGGCTGCAATCACTGTCTTCTCCGTCATCGTGTTCAGCTACGCCCTCGCGCTGCCGTACCAGCGTTTCGGGCCGTGGTGGCCGTTCTAGGAGGTCGGACATGGAACTTTTCAGCAATCTTGCGCTTGGTTTCTCCACCGCATCGACGCTTGCTAATCTCGGCTTCTGCCTGATCGGCGTATTGCTCGGCACCTTGATCGGCGTATTGCCCGGCATCGGGGCGACAGCGACAATTGCCATGCTTCTCCCGGTCACGTTCCAGATCGGCGATCCGGTTTCGGCATTGATCATGCTCGCCGGTATTTATTACGGCGCCCAATATGGTGGGTCGACGACCGCTATCCTCATCAACATGCCGGGTGAATCTTCATCAGCCGTCACCGCCATCGATGGCTATCAGATGGCGCGACGCGGACGGGCTGGCGCCGCACTTGCCATCGCGGCAATCGGTTCGTTCTTTGCGGGCACTGTCTCGACATTTCTGGTAGCGGTGTTCGCTCCGCCACTGACTGAAATCGCGCTGAAGTTCGGCTCGGCTGAATATTTCTCGCTCATGGTCGTGGGTCTGGTGTCGTCCGTAGCACTGGCGCACGGCTCCATTGTCAAGGCATTGGCGATGGTCGTCCTGGGCCTCCTGCTCGGTCTTGTCGGCACCGACATCTACACCGGCGCGCCGCGTTTCACGCTCGGTATCACGGAATATGCAGACGGGCTTAATTTCGTTGCCGTTGCCGTAGGCGTGTTCGGCATTGCGGAAATCCTCCGTAATCTCGAAAGCGAACATACGCGCGAAGTGCTGATGGCAAAGGTCACAGGACTGATGCCGACACGTGACGATTTCAAACGCATGACGGCACCGATCCTGCGCGGAACCGTCATCGGCTCGGCGCTTGGCATTCTGCCCGGAGGCGGTGCCATTCTCGCATCCTTTGCTTCCTATACGGTCGAAAAACGCATTTCCAGCACGCCCGAAGAATTCGGAAAAGGTGCGATCGCAGGCGTTGCGGGACCGGAATCCGCCAACAATGCCGGGGCGCAGACATCTTTCATTCCCATGTTGACGCTGGGCATTCCTGCCAATCCGGTGATGGCACTGATGATAGGCGCGATGATCATCCAGGGCATCGTGCCGGGGCCGAACGTAGCGACGGAACAGCCTGCCCTGTTCTGGGGCGTGATTGCGTCCATGTGGATCGGCAATCTCATGCTCATCGTCCTGAATTTGCCGCTGATCGGCCTCTGGGTGAAGCTTCTGACCGTGCCTTATTATGTGCTCTTCCCGATTATCATGACGTTCTGTTCAATCGGGGTTTATAGTGTGAATTCGAATGTCTATGACCTCTATGCGGTCGCATTCTTCGGATTCATCGGCTACCTGCTGGCCAAGCTGCGTTGCGAACCGGCTCCCCTGCTGCTCGGTTTCGTTCTCGGCCCATTGCTGGAGGAACATCTGCGGCGCGCCATGATCCTGTCTCGTGGCGACCCGGCAACCTTCTTCACCCGACCGATCAGCGCCATTCTGCTTGCCATAGCGGCAGCCGTACTCGTGGTCGTGCTGCTTCCATCGGTACGCAAGAAGCGCGACGAAGTATTCGTGGAGGAAGGTTAGAGCACTTCCAGCAAAAGTGTGAAACGGTTTTGCGTTGGATAATGTGATAAAACAAATAGTTAGGCGGTTCCGGCGCGTCTGTTAGAACAGGAACCGCTCAAGCCCGGTTGGAGCATTTCCTGTTCAGGCAAAAATTGCTGTTTCAGGCGCATCAGATCATGATGCGCCTGAATTCATCCGCGCCGCGCGCCCGAGGATACGATGTCGAGATAGACCGCCAGCACAAGAATGCTGCCCTTGATGATCTGCTGCCAGAACGTATCGACGCCGAGCATGGACATGCCGTTGTCGAGGCTCGACATGATGAGCGCGCCGACCAGTGCGCCGAGCACGGAGCCGACACCGCCGCGCATGGACGTGCCGCCGATGAAGCAGGAAGCGATGGCGTCGAGTTCGCCGCCCATGCCCGCCGATGGCGTACCCGCGGCAAGGCGCGAGGTCGTCGTCAGGCCGGCCACCGCCGCCATCAGCCCCATCAGCGCGAAGACGGCCATCTTGACGAAGTTGACATTCACACCCGAAAAGCGGGTTGCTTCGGTATTGGAACCGACCGCGTAAATATGGCGACCGAACACGGTCTGCTTGGCGATGACGGTGAAAACGCCAAGGATTACCAGCAGGATCAGCACAGGCACGGGCACGCCCTGATAGCTGTTGAGGATCAGGATGAAGCCGAGGATCAGGACGCCGATACCAAGAAGCCTCGCGACTTCCATGCCGGATGAAAGCAACTGGAGATTATGCTTGCGCTTGCTGGCCCGCGTGCGCAGCGTCATCAGGATAAGCACGCCAAACAGCGCAATGGCACAGAGATTGCCAAGCCATCCCGGCAGATAGCCTTGCCCGATATATTTGAACTCCGGCGAGATGGGCGCGATGGTGACGCCGCCCATGATGCCCAGCACGATGCCGCGAAAGACAAGCTGGCCGCCAAGCGTCACGATGAAGGACGGTATGCCGAGATAGGCAGTCAGCCAGCCATTGAACGCGCCGAGCGCCACGCCGAGCACCAATACCGTACTGATCGTAGCCCATAACGGCCATCCAAGGAGCACATCGAGGACGGCGGCAATGCCGCCAAGGAGCCCCAGAAGCGCCCCGACCGAAAGATCGATTTCACCGGCAACGATGACGAACACCATCGCGGATGCGAGCATTCCGGTGATCGCCATCTGGCGCAGAAGGTTGGAGAAATTGCGTGCGGTCAGGAACTGCGATCGCCCCATTTCGGGGTCATAGGTGAGGATCGCGAAAAATGCCCATATGAGCGCAACCACGATCAACAGAGCGACGATCTTGTATTCCGCCAGAAACTTTCGAAGGCTTTTGCCCGTCATCGTCATATCATGCACCGGTCATATTTTGAGCATTTCCAGCAAAGGCGAGACAGGTTCTTGCGTTCGGAAATGCGTGAAAACAAAGAGTTGATCGCGGATCAGGCCGCATTGCTTGTCGGCTTGCCGATTGCAGCGGCAAGCACCTTCTCCTGGGTCAGATTTTCATTGGGGAAATCACCGCGCAGCCTGCCCTCGCCGATCACGAGCACACGGTCGCTGATGCCGAGAACTTCCGGCATTTCGGAAGACACCATCAGCACCGCGACGCCCTGCTTCGCAAGGGCGAAGATCAGTTTGTAGATTTCATATTTCGCGCCAACATCGACGCCCCGGGTCGGCTCGTCCAGAATGAGCACCTTGGGGTCCGGCAGCATCATTTTCGACAGCACGGCCTTCTGCTGGTTGCCGCCCGACAGCGAGGCGATTTCCAGCATTGGGTCGGCAGTCTTTACCTTGAGACGCAGAATTTCGCGCTGGATCGTTGCCAGTTCCGCTTCCTTGTCGAGCAGTCCGCGCAGGGAAAACCGATCCAGCACCGAGATCGTCATATTATAGCCCACCGGCATGATGGGCAGGATGCCATCCTTCTTGCGGTCTTCCGGCACCATGCAGATGCCTTGTCGAACCGCATCGCGCGGGGTGCGGATCTTCAGTTCCCGGCCCTCCAGGAACACCTGCCCGTCATGAGCGCCTGGCCAGACGCCGAACAGGCTGGACACCAGTTCCGTCCGCCCCGCGCCAACCAGCCCGGCAATGCCGAGAATCTCCCCGCGCCGAAGAGCGAACGAAACATTATCGACCACCTTGCGGTCGGGGTTCGTCACATCCCAGCAATTGATATTGCGCGCTTCGAAAATGACCTCGCCAATATCATGCGGCTCGCGCGGAAACAGGTTTTTCATTTCGCGCCCCACCATCATGGTGATGATGGCTGGCGTCGTGAGTTCCGTCATCGGCTTCGTGGCGATATGCGTCCCGTCGCGGATGACCGTCACAGTATCGGAAATTTCTGCCACTTCGTCCAGCTTGTGGGAGATATAGACGCAGGCCATGCCTTGCGCCTTGAAGTCCTTGATGAGATCGAGAAGGACGCGCGTTTCGGACGCCGTCAGAGCCGATGTCGGCTCGTCGAGAATGAGCAACTTCGCATTCTTGTTGATCGCCTTGGCGATCTCGATCAATTGCTGCTTGCCGCCCGGATAGTGGTAGACCGGAAGCGCGACATTGATATCGTGAATATTGAGCCGCGCCAGAAGTTCCGTCGCACGCGCATTCATCTGGTCGTAATCGATAAAGCCTCTGCTTGTCGGCTCCGATCCCAGAAAGATGTTTTCCGCAACCGACAGATGCGGCACCATCATGAGTTCCTGATGGATGATGACGATGCCCGCCGCCTCCGTGTCGCGGATGCCCGTGGCCTTCAATTCCTGGCCTTCCCAGAAAATTTCCCCGCTCCAGGTGCCATGGGGATAAACGCCGGAAAGCACTTTCATCAGCGTGGACTTGCCCGCGCCGTTCTCACCGCAAAGGCCGACACACTCGCCCGCGCGCACTTTCAGGTAAATTCCGTCCAGCGCTTTCACGCCGTTGAAGTCCTTACCGATATTGCGCATCTCTAGAAGATATTCGGACATCGCATATGACCTTGCAGTAACGTAGAGAATGGACCGCCGGGTTCGAGACATTCCGGCGGAACTCCTCCCAGACAACGCTGTCACCGACAGCATCGACAAGTCGGCGAGGCCAGAAGCTGGATCATGATTTCCAGACTTCCGGCCCCACTGTTTCACATCGGGCTGGCTCACCGGAGCAACTCCGGCGACACCCGCCGGAAAGGCTTACTTTCCGTAGATCTGCTCCTTGGTATAGAAGCCGTCCTGAACGTAGATGTCGATATTGTCCTTGGTCACGGCGGTCGGCGTCAGCAGAAGCGTGTCGACCTGCTTGCCGCCATTGTCGAGCTTGGAATTGAATTCAGGCGTTTCGCCCTTGACCATCTGGACTGTCAGCTTGGCGGCTTCCGAAGCAATGAGCTTCAGCGGCTTGTAGACCGTTACGGTCTGCGTGCCGTCGATCAGGCGCTTGACGGCAGCAAGGTCGCTGTCCTGCCCGGAAACGGCGGTCTTTCCGGCCAGTCCCTGCGCAGCAAGCGCCTGGATGGCGCCACCGGCGGTGCCGTCGTTCGAAGCGACGACCGCATCGATCTTGTTCTGCGCAGCCGTCAGCGCGTTTTCCATGATGGAGAGCGCTTCCGTCGGGCTCCATTCCTTGACCCACTGCGAGCCAATGACCTTCACCTTGCCGGAATCGATGGCTTCCTTGAGGGCCTTTTCCTGACCGGCGCGGAGAAGCTTGGCGTTGTTATCCGTCGGCGAGCCGCCGAGGAGATAATAATTGCCTTCCGGCTTGGCCTTCAGGACCGCTTCCGCCTGCATGAAACCGACGCGTTCATTGTCGAACGAAATATAGGCATCGATATCGGCATTGAGGATCAGGCGATCATAGGAAAGAACCTTGATGCCGGAAGCCTTGGCGTCAGCCACGACGGCGTCGAAAACCTTGGAGTTCATCGGCACGATGACGATGGCGTCAACGCCCTGCGCAATCAGGTTTTCAACCTGCTTGACCTGCTTTTCCTCATTGCCGTCAGCCGACTGCACATTGACCTTGGCGCCCAGCGTTTCGGCAGCTTCGATGAAATAGTCGCGGTCGCGCGCCCAGCGCTCGACACGCAGGTCGTCGATGGAAAAGCCGATAACCGGATTTTCCGGCGAAGCATAGACCGGCGTGGACGCCATGGCGCCGATGCCCAAAGCCGCAGCAACCAGCGCGCCGGTCAGAAAATTACGACGTTTCATGCAAATCTCCTCCAAACAACACCGGCTTGCTGCCGGCTGATACCAATCCGCGCCCCCGAACGTATTCCGCCCCCGGAGTTCGGCACGACAAAACAGCCCACTTTGGAGCTGCTTATTTCTTGAATGGCTGATCCTCCCGAAGGCGCCACGCGCCAAGATCACTCCATCGGACAGCATTGCAAAAGCGACACTGCCCCATCCTCGGACACCATTGATACGTGAAGAAAAATGAATAGCAAGCATTTTTTGATTTACGTACCTCATTTTTGATCTTATGGTCCGCGTCGAGGAGCGAGGATGAAACCTACAGTCCATGATATAGCCAGAACAGCGGGCGTCAGCCTCGCCACGGTAGACCGTGTGCTGAACGAACGTCCAGGTGTGAGAGCGAAGACGCGCGACCGGGTCATGGCTGCGATGAACACGCTTGGCTATGTGCGCGATGTGGGTGCTGCCAACCTTGCTCGCGGACGGCTTTATCAGTTCGATTTTATTTTGCCGGACAATGAAAACACCTTCATGCTGAGCCTGCGCGCGGAACTGCAATCCGCGACCGAGCGGGCGCTGGCCGAGCGTGTGCTGATCAATCTCGTCCTTGTCCCCGCCTTCGATGAAGCGGCGCTCGTGGCGGCGCTGGATGACTGCGCCACACGCAAGCCTGACGGCGTAGCATTCGTCGCGGTCGATACTGACCCCGTGCGTGCGGCCTGCGACCGATTGGGAGAGCAAGGCGTCCACGCCGTCACGCTCGTATCCGATCTCGGGCATTCTACGCGGACGCATTATGTCGGCGTCGACAACGGTGCGGCGGGACGCACGGCGGCGCGGCTTCTGGGACTTTTCGCCAACGGAACCGAAGGCGCGCTTGCGGTCGTCGCCGGTTCGTTGAAGGTTCGCGACCATCAGGAACGTTTCGAAGGTTTTACCGCTGCCATGAAAGCGGACTTTCCTGGCCGCGAGATATTGCCCGTTCTGGAAGGCTTCGATGAGGGCTCGCGCGTGCAGAAACTCGTAGCCGAGTTGCTTGACGAGCGCAGCGATATCGCCGGAATTTACAGCCTCGGCGCGGGCAATAGCGGTCTGGTCAAGGCGCTGGCTAGGCACAACTCCAATCGGCCGCTCGTCATCGCCCATGAACGCGATAGCGTGACGTCCAAGGCGCTGACGGATGGCATCATCCACGCTGTGCTGGCGCAGGATGCGGGCCATGAGATCCGCAGCGCCATCAGGGTCCTGAAGGCGTCTGCCGATCGTCTGGCTATTGTGCCCGGACAGGAGCACATCCGTATTGAAATTTTCCTCAAAGACAACCTGCCGCATCTCGACTGAAGCGCAGGCGACAAGGCCTTTCCAACAGGAGCAAATATGTATCTCGGGATCGATCTAGGAACATCCGGTGTCAAGGCGCTGTTGATCGATGACGCACAGACCGTCATCGGGTCGGCCCATGGCGAACTGGATGTTTCGCGACCCCATCCGGGCTGGAGCGAACAGGACCCCGCACATTGGATCGACGCCTGCCGGACAGCGATTGACGGCCTGCGCACGGCGCACCCGAAGGAGTTTTCGGCGATTGCCGGTATCGGTCTTTCCGGTCAGATGCATGGCGCTACCCTGCTGGACGAACGGGACCAGGTACTGCGTCCCTGCATCCTCTGGAACGATACGCGCAGCTATCGCGAAGCAGCCGCACTCGATGCCGACCCGGCTTTTCGCGCCATCACCGGCAATATTGTCTTTCCGGGATTTACCGCGCCCAAAATCGTCTGGGTTGCCAATAACGAACCCGATATTTTCGCACGTACCCGCAAGGTGCTGCTGCCGAAGGATTACCTTCGCCTCTGGCTGACCGGCGAGTATGTCTCCGACATGTCGGATTCGGCGGGCACAAGCTGGCTCGACACCGGCGCACGCCGTTGGTCACGCGAACTACTGGACAAGACCGGCCTCGATGAAAGCCGGATGCCGCGTCTTGCCGAAGGCACGGACGCAACCGGACGGCTGCGGGCGGAACTGGCCGCCGAATGGGGCGTTGCCGGACTCCCGGTGGTAGCAGGAGGTGCAGGCGATAATGCGGCATCGGCCTGCGGCATGGGTACGGTCAAACCCGGCCATGCCTTCGTTTCGCTCGGGACGTCCGGCGTGCTGTTTGCTGCAAACGGTGCTTATCAGCCGAAGCCAGAAAGCGCGGTTCATGCCTTCTGCCATGCCCTGCCCGATACGTGGCACCAGATGGGTGTCATCCTGTCCGCAGCAAGCGCGCTCGACTGGTATGCGCGGCTTGTCGGAAAGACGGCGCATGAGCTTGATAGGGAACTCGGCGACAGGCTCAATGCGCCGGGCAGCACGACCTTCCTGCCCTATCTGTCGGGCGAACGCACTCCGTATAACGATGCGAAGATACGCGGCGTGTTTTCAGGTCTGGAACATGAATCCGATCAGCGCGCCCTGACGCAAGCCGTGCTGGAGGGCGTTGCCTTCGCGATCCGCGACAATCTCGCCGCGCTCCAGTCTGCCGGTACCGAGATCAGTTCCCTTACCGCGGTCGGCGGCGGCTCGCGCTCCACCTATTGGCTGAAGGCGATCGCAACCGCGTTGAATGTGCCGATTGCCTTGCCGGAAGAAGGCGATTTCGGCGCAGCCTTCGGCGCTGCGCGGCTGGGTCTCATCGCCGCTACCGGCGTCGACCCGCTGGCTGTCTGCACGCCGCCGCGCACGGAGCGAACCATAGAGCCGGAAGCCGCCCTCACCCCGGCCTATGAGGAAGCCTATCAGCGCTATCGCGCCCATTATCCGGCACTTCACGCCCTCGCCGGTCAGTGACGTTGCCTCAACCAATCAGACATGACGACATTCGAACGGGAGGAAACAATGAGCACCGGATTTTTCGGCGACATTCAGAAGATCAAGTATGAGGGGCCGGACAGCGACAACCCGCTGGCATTCCGTCACTATGATCCGGATGAGATCGTGCTGGGCAAGCGCATGGAAGATCATCTGCGCTTCGCGGTCGCCTACTGGCACAGCTTTGCCTGGGAGGGTGGCGATCCATTCGGTGGTCGCACCTTCGACCGCCCGTGGTATTCCAACGAGCTGGATGCGGCAAAGCTCAAGGCCGACGTGGCTTTCGAGTTCTTCTCCCTGCTTGGCGCGCCCTATTACTGCTTCCACGATGCAGATGTGCGGCCCGAGGGGCGCAACTTTGCGGAAAATACCCGATATCTCAACGAGATTGTCGACATATTCGAGAAGAAGCAGACCGAAACCGGCGTAAAGCTTCTCTGGGGCACGGCTAACCTGTTCTCCAACCGCCGCTATATGAGCGGGGCCGCAACCAATCCTGACCCGGATGTCTTCGCCTTTGCCGCGGCGACCGTGAAAAGCTGCATCGATGCCACCAAGCGGCTCGGCGGCGAGAACTATGTGCTGTGGGGCGGTCGCGAAGGTTATGAAACGCTGCTCAACACCGATCTTGGACGTGAACTCGACCAGATGGGGCGGTTCCTCAATCTGGTGGTCGAGTACAAGCACAAGATCGGCTTCAAGGGTACGATCCTGATCGAACCGAAGCCCCAGGAGCCGACCAAGCATCAATACGATTACGACGTCGCGACGGTCTATGGCTTCCTGAAGCGCTATGGCCTCGAAAACGAGGTGAAGCTCAATATCGAGCAGGGCCACGCCATTCTGGCTGGTCACTCCTTCGAGCATGAACTGGCACTTGCCCGCACACTCGGCATTTTCGGCTCCATCGATATGAACCGAAATGACTACCAGTCCGGCTGGGACACGGACCAGTTCCCAAACAATGTGCCGGAAATGGCGCTCGCCTATTATCAGGTCCTGCTCGCAGGCGGCTTCACGACCGGCGGCACGAATTTCGACGCCAAGCTGCGCCGCCAGTCGCTCGATCCGCAGGATCTGCTGATCGGCCATATCGGGGGCATGGATTGCTGTGCACGCGGGCTGAAGGCAGCCGCCGGAATGCTGGAGGACGGCGCGTTGTCCAAGCCGCTCGATGAGCGTTATGCGGGCTGGAACGGCGATTTCGGCAGGAAACTTCTGACCGGCCTCTCGCTGGACCAGATCACGGCGGAAGTCGAAGCGAAGGACATCAATCCGCAGCCGAAATCTGGCCGTCAGGAATATCTCGAAAACGTCGTCAATCGGTATGTCTGAACCGGCAAAGCGACGATAACAAAAAAGGGCGCCACTGGCGCCCTTTCGTTATTCCCCTATCAATTTCTAAAGCTTGACCCAGCCGCCGTTTTTCTGTGACGAACGCACACAGGCATCGATGAAGGCAACGCCCTTCAAGCCGTCATCGACTGTCGGATAGATCACGGCGCTATCCGGCTTCTTCCCCTTACGATGGGCCTCGATGGCGCTCGCCGCTTCAGAATAAATGGTGGCGAAAGCCTCCAGATAGCCTTCCGGATGACCGCCCGGCACACGGGTCACGCGGGTTGCAGCATTGCCAACGCCTGCACCGCCCCGCGTGATAAGCCGCTTCTGTTCCCCAAAAGGCGTGAACCAGAGATAGTTCGGGTCTTCCTGCGCCCATTCAATGCCGCCCTTTGTGCCATAGACACGCAAGCGCAGTGCATTTTCATTGCCCGGCGCAACCTGGCTGCACCAGAGCATGCCCTTGGCGCCGCCTGCAAAACGCAGCATCACATGGGCATTGTCGTCCAGACGACGCCCCTCGACAAAACTGTCGAGATCAGCAGCGAGACTATCGAGCGTGAGGCCGGTCACGAAGGAGGCGAGATTGAAGGCGTGCGTGCCGATATCGCCCGTTGCGCCGCCAAGACCGGATTGCGCCGGATCGGTGCGCCAGACAGCACCCTTGGCTCCGGTTGCCTCAACCGCTTCGGTGAGCCAGTCCTGCGCATATTCCACCTGTACGACGCGCAGATCGCCAAGTTCGCCATTGGCGATCATCTCGCGCGCCTGCCGCACCATCGGATAGCCGGTATAATTATGCGTCAGGACGAACAATGCGCCGCTTTCATCGGCGACCTTCTTCAGTTTCTTCGCATCGGCAAGGGTCGAGGTCAGCGGCTTGTCGCAGATAACATGGATGCCGCGTCGCAAAAACTCCCTGGCAGCTTCGTAGTGAACGTGGTTCGGCGTCACGATGGAAACGGCTTCGATGCCGTTTTTCAGGCGCGCCTCGCGAATGGCCATGTCCTTGTAGCTCGAATAGATGCGGTCTTCGGCCAGCCCCAGTTCACGCCCCGAGGCCTGCGCCTTTTCCGCTGACGACGACAAGGCGCCTGCCACCAGTTCAAACCGGTTGTCGAGCCGCGCCGCCATGCGGTGAACGCCGCCGATAAACGCTCCCGCGCCGCCGCCCACCATGCCGAGGCGAATACGTGGAACGGCGGTTTCCTTGGTTTTAGCTTCGATGGTCATTGCGTCCTCATAATCCAAGCATACGTCGGTTGGCGGCGTCATCGGTGCCGCCGGATGCGAAATCGTCAAATGCTTTGTCGGTCACCCGAATGATGTGCGCCTTGACGAACTCCGCGCCTTCGCGCGCGCCGTCTTCCGGGTGCTTCAGCGCGCATTCCCACTCGACGACGGCCCAGCCGTCAAAGTCGTTTGCAGCCATCTTGGAGAACACCGCGCCAAAATCAACCTGCCCGTCACCGAGCGACCGGAAGCGGCCAGCCCGGTTGACCCAGCCCTGATAGCCGCCATAGACGCCCTGTCGTCCGGTCGGATTGAACTCGGCATCCTTGACGTGGAACATCTTGATGCGGTCCTTGTAGATGTCGATATTGTCGAGATAATCGAGGCATTGCAGGACATAATGGGACGGGTCATAGAGCATATTGGCCCGCGGGTGGTTTTTGACCTGCTCCAGAAACATCTCGAAGGTCACGCCGTCGTGCAGGTCTTCGCCCGGATGGATTTCATAGCAGATATCGACGCCGTGTTCATCGGCATGATTGAGGATCGGCTTCCAGCGGCGGGCGAGTTCCTCAAATGCCGTTTCCACCAGGCCGGCAGGACGCTGCGGCCATGGATAGATGAACGGCCATGCCAGCGCACCGGAAAAGGTCGCATGCGCGCCGATGCCGAGATTGCGCGATGCACGGATCGCCATCTTCACCTGCTCAACCGCCCATTGCTGGCGCGCCTTGGGATTGCCGCGCACTTCGGGCACCGCGAAGCCATCGAAAGCTTCATCATAGGCCGGGTGCACCGCGACGAGCTGGCCCTGCAAATGCGTCGAAAGCTCCGTGACTTCGACACCGTTCTGACGCGCCACACCGGCGAATTCGTCACAATAATCCTTCGATTCAGAAGCCTTTTTCAGATCGATCAGCTGGCTCGCCCATGTGGGAACCTGCACCCCGGCATAGCCTTTTTCGGCGGCCCATTTGGTGATGCCATCCCATGTATTGAACGGCGCTTCATCGCCTGCGAACTGCCCGAGAAAAATGCCCGGCCCCTTGATCGTCTTCATCAAATTTCTCCTGAATATGCTCGGACCCCGCCATCGAGCAATTTGAGAGCGCGCTTCGCGCTGCATTTCGGGATTGAAAAAGAAAGCCGTGCGCCCACTCCCGCAGGCGCACGGTATCTGTTCACCTTAGAACGGCGAATCCGGGAAATAGAAGTCCTTGGCATTATCCTTCGTCACGAGCGTCGCATCGAGGATGTAATTGCCGCTCACCGGAATCTGGTCGTAGAAATGTCCGGCGGCAAGCTGCATCGCGGTCGAAACCATCGCTGGCGGATAGAGGACATCGACCGGCACGAGCTTGTCGCCGTCCATGACCTTCTTGATCATATCCTTGGAGCCTGCGCCGCCTACCACATACTGAATGTCGGAGCGGTTCGCCTGCTTGATGGCTTCGAGAACGCCGACAAGCATGTCGTCATCCTGTGCCCAGACCACATCGATCTTCGGATATTTGGTCAGGAAATCCTGCATGACGCGGAAGGCATCGTCGCGGTTCCAGTTGCCGTACTGGCGGTCCAGAACCTTCACGTTGGAGCCTTCAATGCCCTTGTCGAAACCGTCCTGACGCTGCTGATCGATCGGGATAGGCAGGCCGCGAATGACGACGACCTGTGCGTCGGGCGTGGTCTTCTTGATATATTCGCCAGCCACCTGTCCGAGCGCCGGGTTGTTGCCGGCCACGTAGAGATCGCGGATGGTGTTGTCGTTGCTGCTCGGCGCGCGGTCGACCAGAGCGACAAAGGTTCCCTTGTCCTTGATCTCCTTGATGGCGTTGACGAGCGGATCGGGATCGGTCGGCAGAACGACCAGCCCGTCGAGGCCCTGTACGGCCAGATCCTGCAACGCATTGGCCTGCGATGCCGCATCGGGCGATGTCTTGACGATGACATTGAGGCCCGGATGTTCTTCCATCAGGAGCTTCGCCACGCGTTCGGCGTGATAGACGACGCCCGCCGTCCAGCCGTGGTCGGCAGCCGGGATCGACACGCCGATCGTCACTTTCTTGTCCTGTGCGCTTGCCGCGCCGCCAAAGGCCAGCGCACCCGCCGTCAGAGCGGCGAAAGCAAGCTTCATCAAATTCCCTCGCATAGTCTTCCTCCCAGTAAACGCGGGGCTCTCATTCCTCTCTGGCTGGAATCGCCCCACCAATCCCGCCAATCTCCAAAACCTATCTCCGCGCCAGCGAACGCTGCACCAGCATCGCGATGATAATAATCGCACCCTGAATGGCTCCCAGCAGATACTCGCTGACGAAACTCGACAGCAGCATGATGTTTCCGATGATCTCCAGTATGAACGCGCCACAGATCGTGCCCCACACTCGACCGACGCCGCCGCGCAGCGCCGTGCCGCCGACAACGACCGCCGTAATGGCCTGCAATTCCCACATCAGGCCAGTGGTGGCAGAGGTGGAGCCAAGACGCGGCACATAGAGGAGCACCGCGACGGCCACGCAAAGTCCCTGAATAACGAAAGCAATGGTGCGCACCTTCTTAACAGAAATGCCCGAATAGCGCGCCACATCCTCGTTCGATCCTACAGCAATGACATGACGGCCATAGCGTGTCCGGTAAAGAACGAATGCCGCAAGCGCCGCCGTCACGAAAATCACGATAACCGGAACCGGTACACCAAGCACGGACCCGAAATAGGCGGGGCGATAAATCGCCTGAATGTCCGGGTTGCGCAGAGTGATCGCACCACCCTGCGACAGCCATGTCGTCAGGCCGCGATAGATACCCATCGTACCCAGCGTGGCGATAAATGGCTCGATGCCGCCAACTGTCGTTATGAGGCCGTTCAACAGGCCGCAGGCCGCTCCGACGATCAGCGCCAGCATAACGGCTGCGATCAGCATCATTACCGGATCGGCAATCATCCCGCTATTCATGAAAAGGATCATGATGCTGGCGACGAACGCCACCATTGCGCCCACCGACAGATCAAGCCCGCCAGAGGAAATCACATAAGTGGCGCCGAGCGCGATAATGGCAATGAATGCGCTGCGCGTTGCGACGTTGAGAAGATTGTCGATGCTGATGAAATTCGGGTTGGCAATCGCGCCAAGTACAAGCAGCAAAGCGAGCGCTACAAAAGGCGCAATTGCGCGCAGATCCCAATCCTTGGACGTCCTCGGCACTCTGCTTTTATCGGTCGCAACCTGTGTCATCTATTTCCCACTTTATTGTTCTTATGCGGCGTCTTCGGCTTCAACGCCGGTTGCAAGCACGACGATGTCATGTTCCGTCATGCGGTCGCCGGACACCTCACCGGCGACCCGCCCTTCCCGCATCACGACGATGCGGTCGCAGATGCCGATCAGTTCCGGCATTTCCGACGAAACGACGATGATCGATTTCCCCTCGTCAGCCAGATTGGCGATGAACTGATAAATCTGCTCCTTCGTGCCGACATCGATGCCGCGCGTCGGTTCATCGATGATGACGATGGACGGATCGAGCATCATCATTTTGGCGAGCAGCAGCTTCTGCTGGTTTCCGCCCGAGAGCTGGCCTGCAAGAATGTCCTTGCGGCCCGTACGAATATCGAACTCACGGATCGCATCATCAAGCGCAGTGCGTTCCCTGTTGCGATCGATCTGCAAACCGCGCACGAATTTCTTCAGCGAAGCAAGCGTCAGATTGACACCCAGGTCCTTGGTCAGCAGCAGCCCTTTGCCCTTGCGGTCCTCGCTGAGATAAACGATCCCCGCCTTCTGGCTTTCATGCGCATTGCGAAAATGAACCGGCTTTCCATTGTGGCGCGCATCGCCCTTGCCGGGCCGCAGGCCGACGATGCCTTCCATCAGTTCCGTGCGCCCTGCACCGACCAGGCCGGCAAAGCCGAGTATTTCGCCCCGGTTCAGGTGAAAGCTCGCATTCTGCACGTAACCCGGCACGCTGAAGTTCTCGATTTCCAGAATGGCAGCGTTGTCATGCTGGCTTGCGCGGTCAGGATAGAGTTTTGCGACATCGCGGCCAACCATCAGGCGGGCCATATCGGATGGCTGCAATTCGGAAGCCAGATGCGCCGAAACGAGTTTCCCGTCACGAAGCACGGTCACACGATCGGATATTTCCTTAACTTCCGGCAGGCGATGCGAAATATAGAGGACAGCTACGCCCTTGGCGCGAATATCGCGAATGACTTTCAGCAGCGCTTCCGTCTCGAAAGGCGTCAGCGAGGCGGTCGGCTCATCGAAGATCACAACACGATGCGGCACCAGAAGCACGCGGGCGATCTGGACCAGCTGGCGCTGTGCAATGGACAGGGAACCGACGACCGTATCGGGGTCGATATCGGCGCCGAGATCACGGATGGCCTTGCGCGCGCCCTCGCGCATCGACTTGTCGTCGACCACGACGCCCCGGTTCAGTTCACGGCCCAGATAAATGTTCTGCGCGACGGTCAGATCGGGTGCGAGCAGGATTTCCTGATGCACGAGCACAATGCCCTGCGCTTCGGCCTCGACCGGCCCCGAGAAGGACACCGGCTTGCCGTCAATGCGGATTTCTCCGCCCGTCGGACGCTCATTGCCCGCTAGCAGCTTCATCAGCGTCGATTTTCCGGCACCGTTCTCACCGATGATCGCGTGGACTTCGCCGCCGAAAATGCGCAGATCAATGTTTTTCAGAACCTGAACGGGACCGAATGACTTGGAAAGCGACACGGCCTCCAGCAGCGCTGGCCTGCCATCTTCTCCCGGCGCGCTCATAGGCAGCCGCCCACGGCGAATCGCCACTTCCGGCGCTTTTTCAGCCCAGTCTTTTCCAAAGCTTTCGCCGCTGTTTGTGGCTGCACGTGAACTCCTCCCAAAGCATCACGATTAAAAGATTAGCTTTCGTTTTGAGGTACGTAAAGCAAAATATACGCGTTCTCTCACATCATCCGTCTTTGGGCAAAAGTCCGTCAGTCGTCCTGATGGATGGGCTCATCGACAAATGCGCCGCCCTGGTAGACCGCGAGCGCTGAATCCGGCGCGGGCCGCGGGGTCGTCTTCTCCAGTCCGGCGCGGAAGCGTTCGGCATTGTCCTTCGGATGCCAGCCGAGGAAACGGGCGTGGCTGTTATCCCACCACATCGAATCATTATTGGAAACGCCCCAGATGACGGGACATCCCAGCATCGGTGCCCGGAAAACGCAGTCGATCAGGCTGGCAAAATCGTCATGGGACATCCAGGTGGAGAGCATGCGATGGTTGCGCGGCTCCTCAAAACAGGAACCGATGCGAACGATTGCCGTCTCCTGCCCGAACTTGTCGTGATAAAGGCTGGCGATGGACTCGCCAAAGCATTTTGAAACGCCGTAAAGGCCATCCGGTCGCGTGGGCGCCTTTGCGTCGATATATTCGTCCTGTCGATAGAAACCGATCGTGTGATTGGAACTGGCGAAAATGATGCGCGGACGGCCATGCGCCCGCGCTGCCTCGTAGAGATTGTACATCCCGACGATATTCGCGTTCAGTATCTTGCTGAAGGACGCCTCGGTGGAAATGCCGCCAAGATGCAGAATGCCGTCACAGCCCTCGACAAGGCGCATGACCGCATCCAGATCGCCAAGGTCGCATTGCACAAGCTCTTCATGGGGCCTGGCCTCGCCCATATCGACAACATCGGAAAGGCGCAACCGCTCGGCCTGTCCGATCAGCTTTTCGCGCATCACGCGCCCCAGTCCACCCGCAGCACCGGTAATCAGAAGTCGTTTCACGAAAATCTCCATTCGGACGGGATAGGGCATAATTCGACCGTTCGGCTTGCGGCCACCAGCCCTCGCCTACGGTAATCCTATGGATGGAAAAGCAGCGTCCCCTCCCAGGCATCTCGCCGCTCTGGCCATCATACATGCCAGATGGTGACGGTCAACGCCGCCCGCGCTCCACTCTGCTCAGTCCGTGCCATGGGGATCACTGATCCGGCAACAGGCTTATCAGATTGTCGATCAGCGGGGACCGGTTATTCTTCATCGAAACCAGGCCCAGCCGTGCCAGAAGCGGCCCCCCCTTGATCGGCCTATAAGTGACACCGGCCAGCCTGATCTGCGCAATGGCGGCGGGAACGATCGAGACGCCGAGATCGGCTGCGACCAGATTGACGACGGACGGCATCTGTGGCGCTTCCTGTGCCACGATCATTTCAAAGCCTGCCTTCCGGCAGGCCTCGACCACGTCGTCATAAAGGCTTAGCCCGACTATGCGTGGGAAAAGCACGAAAGCTTCGTTTGCCAGTGCTGAAATCGGGAGCTCAGGATGAACCGCAAGCGGATGATGGCTTGGCAGGGCGATCATCATTGGCTCGTCGGCCAGCCGCTTCACGCGCACATCCTTGGGGTTTTCGAGACCGGGCCTGATAAAAGCTGCATCCACTTCGCCCCGCAGCAGGCTCTGCATCAGGAGATGGCTGTTCATCTCGGTCAGGGTCAGCCGGACTTCGGGCCATCTGGCCCGAAACTTTCGGATCGTACCGCTCACCACCGGATTGAACGCGGATGATGCGGTGAAGCCCAATGCAAGCCTTCCTGTCTCTCCGCGCGCAGCGCCTTGCGCCGCAAGCCTCGCCTTCTCGGCGGCGGCAAGGGAAGCCTTGGCTTCATCCAGAAACGCCGTACCTGCCGCCGTCAATTCTGCGCCGTGCGGTACGCGGTGAAACAGCGCCACGCCAATCTCGTTTTCGAGATCACGTATCTGCTGGCTGAGCGGCGGCTGGCCGATCCCGAGCTTGGCAGCCGCTCGGGTAAAATTACCCTCTTCGGCCACCGCCAGAAAATACCGTAGATGACGCAGTTCCATCGCTATATCCAAAAGCTATTAAAATCGTCACTTCCATATATTGGACAAATGGAATGGCTTTGACTAGATCGAAAAGCGGGAGGATTTGAAAAGGCAAAGTCATGTCACGCCTCGCAGAACGCAGCCTCGACAGCGTAAGAACACCGGAAAGCCAGCTCAAGCTCGTTTCAGCTCCCGCTGCGTCCGAACAAAGACATTATCTCACCAAGGGAACCCCGGCGTTTCGCAATGCAAGCATCGCGCTGTTCCTGTCAGGATTTGCAACCTTCTCGCTGCTCTACTGCGTCCAGCCGCTGATGCCGCTTTTCGCGCATGATTTCAACATCACGCCTGCGGCCAGTTCGCTGTCGCTTTCCGTTTCGACGGGTTTTCTGGCCTTCGCAATTTTCTGTGCCGCCGCCATATCCGAGCGCTTCGGACGCAGGACGCTGATGTTCGTCTCGCTTCTCGGCTCCGCGCTCTGCACGATAGCCAGCGCGATTGTGCCGGACTGGCATATGCTGCTCGCCATTCGCGCATTGCAGGGCTTGTTGCTGGGCGGCGTTCCGGCAGTCGCCATGACCTATCTTGCGGAAGAAATCGACCCACGCGGCCTTGGCGCATCGATGGGGCTCTATATCGCCGGGAACGCTTTCGGGGGCATGGCAGGCCGGGTCATTGCCGGAACGCTTGCCGAATATTTCTCCTGGCGCGTCGGACTCGCGGGCATGGGCTTGCTTGGACTGGCGGCATCGATCGGTTTTCTCCTCCTTCTGCCCCCATCGCAGAACTTCATTGCGCGTCCCGGCTTCAACGCACGATTCCACCTCGGCGCATGGCTCGGCCACATCCGCAACCCGGCGCTGCCGCTGCTCTTCGCCATCGGGTTTCTGGTGATGGGTTCGTTCGTCACCATCTATAATTATATCGGTTTCCGCCTCGTTGCCGCGCCCTATAGCCTTAGCCAGACGGCGCTTGGCGCTATTTTCACGGTCTATCTCTTCGGCATCGCAGCCTCCTGGCTTGCTGGCAGAATGGGTGACAGGCTTGGCTATTTCACTGTTCTTCCCATCGGTCTTGCCATCCAGGCCGCGGGCTGTCTTCTGACCCTGTTTGCGCCGCTCCCCGTCATCGTCGCCGGTATCATCCTCGTCACTGTCGGCTTCTTCGTCAGCCATTCGGTCGCCAGTGCGCTGGTTGGAAGGCTGGCGCTCCAAACAAAGGGTCATGCCTCATCGCTCTATCTGCTGGCCTATTATCTCGGTTCCAGCGTTGCCGGGGCGGCGGGCGGCTATTTCTGGACTGCAAACGGATGGTCCGCGGTCGCCGAATTCACCTTCGTCATGCTCGCCCTTGCCTTTGCAGCGGCGCTGGGTGCGGCCCGTCTCTCCCGGCGGAAATGACGGCAGGCAAAAAGATAAAATTTTATGGAACCATATCCTCCACGGCGCGTTCATGCGGCTCGGAAGGAGAATTATTGCATGCAAATCGTCGATGCTCTGGTCAAAAGATGCGGCAAGGAAAATTCCTATCAGGTCGAATTCATCGGTGAAGATGGTGAAACTGTCTGCGTTTCCTTCCGCCACGATTCCGAGGAAGAATTGAGCCGCCACGACGCCATTGCGAGCGCACTTGCAAAGATGGCGCCGCTCACGGCCTACGGGGCCGCGTTTATCAGCATCCTGTCGGCCAACAAGTTGAACACAGCAGCCACCGCTGCCTGATATCGTCCAGACAGAGCCCCTGCGATCCAGCCGGACCGCAGGGCAGTTGTGTTTGCCTGGATAGCCTTTCGTAACCGGTTCGGGATTGATATCCTTTTGGAAATTGCCTAGCTGCTTGACAGGAGCAAGGCGATCGACGGAGGTGCGGACATGAGCGAACTGGCCGATTGGCTATCGGATACCCATCCGGTTACGCGCAAGAATGCGGCGGAAGTCGTATTCGACGACATTCGTTCCGCCATTACGTCCGGCCGTCTGGCGGTCGGCACCCGCCTCCCATCCGAAACGCAACTGGCGGGCCGGTTCGGCGTCAGCCGCCCCATCGTGCGGGAAGCGTTGCGGTCCCTGCAGACGCTCGGCCTTACCCACACGCGGACAGGCAGCGGCACCTATGTCCTGAATGCTTCTCCCGCAAGCGAACTGAATTACGGCAGCTATTCGGCCCGCGATCTGATCGAGGCGCGCCCCTTCATCGAAGTCCCTGCGGCGGGCTGGGCAGCGAAGCGCCGCGACGCCGGGCAGCTCGCCCGTCTGCTCGAACTCTGCGACAAGATGGACCGCCAGACGGACCTTCAGAAGTGGGAGCTGCTCGATTCCGAATTTCATTGCGCCATTGCCGAAGCCTCCGGAAATTCGGTCTTTACCAAGATCGTGGCGGATGCGCGTGAAGCGCTGATCCAGCAATCCGAACTCGTCAACTTCATGACGGGCCGCCGCGAAGCATCGAATGTCGAGCATCGCCGTATCGCGGAAGCCATCGAGGCCGGATCGGAAGCTGAAGCCCGCGCTGCCATGGAAGCGCATCTGAGCAAGGTCAAGACGGCGGTGACCACCATCATCGGCAGGGATAGGGTCAGCTGATATTTCCACAGGATCGAAGCGTGCCAGTCATGCCGAACCGGACCGGAACGCTGCTTTCGTGTCGTTTTAGCAAATGCCGATAAAGCGTTCTTCCCGCTGAATTTTTCACCGCCAACATAGTTCAAGCGCCACAAGCGAACCTCGTCAGTTGGCGCGCAATACTTGACGCGCGTTCTGCGATATGCGTTAAAACCGCCCAAAACCTGTCATGCAGCTTTACAGAATAACCCATCAAACGGGATGAAATCCGTCCCTCATTGAATGGCTGGCGGCGTGCCCTAAGTGGCCTTGCACGCCCAATGGCCGTCCCCGCAAACCGCGCTCTCAGGGAGGAGCAATGCCGACTGAAACCATGAAAGCCGTCCCGGCCCCACGCGAAGTGTTCATCGAAGAGGAGCGCGGCTATCACAAGGCCCTGCGACCGAGGCAGATCCAGATGATCGCCATCGGCGGCGCAATCGGAACCGGGCTCTTTCTCGGCGCTGGCGGACGTCTGGCGCTGGCGGGTCCGGCTCTCGTCTTCGTCTATGCCCTGTGCGGATTCTTTGCGTTTCTGGTGCTGCGCGCCCTGGGCGAACTCATCATGCATCGCCCCAGCTCCGGCTCCTTCGTCTCCTATGCCCGCGAGTTCTACGGCGAGAAGCTGGCTTTCGTGGCAGGCTGGATGTACTGGCTCAACTGGGCCATGACCTCGGTCGCCGACGTAACGGCGGTTGCGCTCTACATGAATTTCTTCAAGCACTATGTGCCCTGGCTGCAAGGCATCGACCAATGGATATTCGCGCTGACGGCGCTTGTCATCGTGCTGTCGATGAACCTCATGTCGGTGAAGGTGTTTGGCGAACTGGAATTCTGGTTCAGTCTCGTTAAGGTCATCGCGCTCGTGACGTTTCTGGTGGTCGGCATTTATTTCGTCGTGACCGGAACGCCGATTGATGGCCATCCGGCGGGTTTCAGCATCATCCCGAACAGCGGTGGCCTGTTCCCGAACGGCATATTGCCGGCCTTCATCATCATACAGGGCGTCGTTTTCGCCTATGCATCCATCGAGTTGCTGGGCACCACGGCTGGAGAAACCGAAGACCCGCGCAAGGTCATGCCCCCGCGCAATCCGCACCGTCGTGTTCCGCCTGCTGGTCTTTTATGTGGGTTCGGTCCTGCTGCTGTCGCTGCTTCTCCCCTATACGGCCTATTCCGCAGGCGAGAGCCCATTCGTCACCTTCTTCGGCAAGATCGGCGTCGAGGGGGCGGATATCATCATGAACCTCGTGGTCCTGACAGCGGTTCTGTCGTCGCTGAATGCGGGCCTATATTCCACGGGCCGCATCCTGCATTCCATGGCGATATCCGGCTCGGCACCGGCGTCTTTGGCCAGAATGAACAAGAACGGCGTTCCCTATATGGGCATTGCCGTCACCGCCGTCGTCACCGTGATCGGCGTCGTCCTCAATGCGGTCGTGCCTGCGGAAGCGTTTGAAATCGCGCTCAATCTTTCCGCGCTCGGCATCATCACGGCGTGGGGCGTCATCGTCCTTTGCCAGCTCAAGCTTTGGCATCTCGCGCGCCTTGGTGAAATCGCGCGTCCGGATTTCCGCATGTTCGGAGCGCCCTATACCGGTATCCTCACGCTGGCATTTCTGCTGGGCGTGCTCGTCCTGATGGCGCTCGATTATCCTGTCGGCACCTGGACGATCGCTTCGCTGGCTATTATCGGCCCGGCCCTCATCGTCGGCTGGTATATGATGCGGGAACGCATCCATCGACTTGCCGCCGAACGTGCTGTAGACGCCAGCGTTCCTGATAAGTAAGAGGATTCGGAAATATGTCGCTTGCAACGCCGTCCATAGCGCTGATCACCACTGGCGGGACTATCGCCAGCAAGCGTGGGGAAAATGGAGCAAGCACGCCGGTCCTGTCGGGTGGCGACCTGATGGGACTGGTGCCGGGTCCCGAAGCAAAGCTTCGCGCCGTCAACCTGATGGCCAAGGATTCCGCGAGCCTCACCCTTTCCGACATGCAGCGCATCAGCAGTGCCGTCGAAGCCGAACTCGAGGATGGCGCGGTCGACGGCATCATCGTCCTGCACGGAACCGACGCGATGGAAGAAACCGCGCTGCTGGTGCAGTTGCAGTGTCGCATCGGCAAGCCGGTGATTTTCACCGGCGCGCAATTTACCGCCGACCACCCCGACGCGGACGGCCCGGAAAACATCGCCGCCGCCATTCGCCTTGCCAGCGATCCGTCCAATGCGGAAAAAGGCGTCCAGATCGCCTTCGGCGGACGCATCATCCCGGCGTGGGGAGCCTATAAATTCAGCAGCGGCAACGGCGATGCCTTCCGCTCCGCCCGTCCGCTCCTTGTTCAGAGCCCGGTGTTCCCTGCCCCGGTCGGCGATCGCCGCGTCGACCTGATTGCCATTTATCCGGGCTGCGACGCCCTCCATATTGAAGCGAGCATCGCAGCCGGTGCAAGCGGCATCGTGCTTGCGGCGCTCGGCTCGGGCAACGCCACGCCATGCATCGTCGAAGCCGTCCGCGAGTGTACCCGCCGCAATATCCCGGTCGTGGTTTCAAGCCGCGTGCCGGAAGGCCAGCTGGTTCCCGGCTATGGCGGCGGCGGCGGCGGATACGATCTGGGAGAAGCGGGCGCCATCCATGCGAGCACGCTTCGTCCCGGTCAGGCCCGCATCCTGCTTGCCGCGCTGATCGCCAGCGGCAGCACCAGAGAGGCCATGGTGCAGGCTTTCAGCGACTATCGATAAAGGCGGTTCAGCTCGGAAACTGGCGATAGCATTCTTCCGCCACCTGCCGCAGCCGGTCCCGCGATATCTCGCCGCTCACCGCATAACCAAGATCTTTGTCGATCCAGTAGAAGGTTTCGACCCCGTCGCTCGAAGCGAAGCGAAAACTCGTGTCTCGGTTATCCGGATTGCGCCCGACGATCACCGAAAGCCGCTTTCCCGTCTCGTCTTCATACAGGAAGAAAGCGCCTGCCTTGCCCCCGACCGGCAAGAGGCGTCCGCCGACAAGCTGAAAGCCGAGCGAGCGGAGATCGGGTAGCCTAAGGTCGGCTATGTCGAGCCTTTTGCCCAGCCATGCCGCCAGATGTGCTTCTTCGTTGGAAAAGACCTCGACCGGATGCCGCACTTCGCTGGCATAGATGAGATAGGCCGCCTGAGCCTGCTCCGGCAGGGTCTGCACGCTGGCGAGTTGCGGCGCATTTTCCGAAAACAGGCGCGAACCTGCAAAGCCGCCCGCACCGCCGATCAGCAAGGCGGCCAGAACGGCAGCAGCAACGGCTCCGCGATAGGTTCGCGACTGGCGCGTTTCCGCCTGCCGGATCATTCCGGCGTCTTCGTTCCGGGGCTCGGCATAGCGGGAAAATAAGTGCCTGATCCCCTCGTTCTGCCTGCGCCATTCTTCGGCCAGCGCCGCCTGTTCGGGGTTTTCATCAAGAAGCCCGGCAATGCGCATATGCTCTTCTTCGGACAATTGTCCGTCGACAAAGGCAAGCAGTTCCGCTTCGGTTATGGGAGAATTGGAGGCTGTCATCGGTTTCTCCGAAGCGTTACGATATTTGAGCCGTTCATATGTTCGGCAAGGCGATTGCGCGCTCGCGACAGCCGCGACATGACGGTTCCTACAGGTATGCCCAGCATTTCCGCCGCCTCGCCATAGCTGTAGCCTTCGACGACGATGAGCATCAGCACCGCGCGGTTATCTTCCGGCAGGGTGTTTATCGCCTCTTCCAGCTGCTGCAACTGGAACGGATCGGTTTCGGAGGCCGCAACGCTGACATTCTCGGCGGCGTCCAGCGTTTCGTGCCGGGTGCGCGCGCGGCTTTTATAGCCGTTGCGATAGAGGTTGGTCATCATCGTGAGTATCCACCCACGCAGGTTGAGGCCGCGCCACTGGCCGCGACGGGCCAGTGCCTTGGCCACACAGTCCTGCAGCAGGTCCTCGCCTTCCGCATCGGACTTTGCAAGGCTGCGCGAATAGCGCCGCATGACCGGCAGGAGGGCCAGAAGCTGGCCCTCGAAAGTTTCCGGGGCGGGATGGCTCACATCGGCCTCATGGCTTTGCGACGTGCCAGACCCCATTAACGCCGTCTCCGGTCACATCGCCGGGCTTCTTGTCCTTCACCCAGTAATAGAGCGGCATTCCATCCTTTGCCCATTGCTCGCTGCCATCCTTGCGCTTGACCAGCGTATATGCGCCGGAAGCCTTCGCCCCCTTCATTGCCTTGAAGGGCGGCCAGTTCTTCGCACAGGTATCATAGCAGCTGGATTCGCCCTTGCTATCCTTGTCGAAAGTATAAAGCGTCATGTCCTTGGCGCCTGCCAGGACCTGTCCCTTCGAGCTTTCCATCGTCTTGACGGATGGCGCTGCGACAGCAGCGGACGCCGCGACTGCTGCAATTGCCAGTACGGCCACAAAACCAAACGTTTTCATGATTTGCCTCACAGGGTTCCAATCGCGACATGCGATATGGAGGTAAGACAATCGGCAACCGCGATTTATTCCCGCAGGCGCAGATTTTTTTCGGTTCCGTGCTTTGCAGGGCCACACACGGCATTGATTAGCAGGCAATAAATTATTATGTATAGCTACACATATAATAGATAGCTATACAATGTCTCAATCAAAACTCGATCTCGAAGCGGCCTTCACGATGGAGCTGTCCACGGCCGCGCGCAAAATGCGCAACCTGTTCGATTCCCGTGTTCGCGAACGCGGGCTGACGCTGGCGCGCGCCCGCGTGCTCCTGCTTCTGGCCCAGGAGCGCGACTGGAACCAGCGAGAACTGGCGGATGCGCTGGAAATCGAGCACCCATCGGTGGTGCGCCTTCTGGATGGCCTTGAAAAGCAGGGATTGATCTATCGTGCCGCAGTCGAAGGCGACCGCCGCGCGAAACGTATCGAACTGACCGACGAAGCGCAGGCACAGGTGCGCGAGTTGCAGGAAATCACCCGCAGCATCCGGTCGGAGCTTTTGCAGCGCATCGACAGGCCCACGCTGGAAGCCGCGTTATCGGTGCTTCAGGAAATCAGCCAGACGGTAGAGACGACGCTCGCGGATAAAGACCGCTAGAACCATGTCGGAAGAAAACAAAGCCAATCAATCAGACCAGACACCCCCGGCAGCGCAACCGGCTGCGGCACCGCCCGCTCCGCATATGCCGGTTTACATGTCGGCCATCTATATCGCCGCATCTGTCCTCATGTGGTCGACGCGCGGTCTCAGCATGTATTTCATCTCCGCCAATACGCAGCAGATACAGGGGTCACTCGGCGCAACACTGACGGAAACTTCATGGCTGATCGCGGCCTATATGGCTCCCTATGCCAGCCTGACGATCCTTCTCGTAAAGATCCGCACCCAGTTCGGACTGCGCCGCTTCGCGGAAATCGCCATCGCCGTCTTTCTGGTGTCCTCGCTGTTGCATTTGCTTGTCTACGACATCTGGTCGGCGATCCCGATCCGCTTCATCGCGGGTGCGGCTGCGGCACCGGTTTCGACGATCGGCTTTCTCTATATGCTCGAAGCCTTTCCTCCGCCCAAGAAGATGACGTGGGGCCTCAGCCTCGCGCTCACCTGTTCGGCTGCGGCGGGCCCGCTGGCGCGCGTCATCTCGCCGTTGCTGTTCGACATCGGGCAATGGCAGCAGCTCTATATGGTTGAGATCGGCCTGTCGCTCGCCGCCTTCGCCGTGGTCTATATTCTGCCGATGACACAGGCGCCGCGCGCCAAGGTGCTGCACTGGCTGGATTTCGTCGCCTATGGGCTGATTGCCATCGGCTTCGGCCTTCTCGCGGTGGTTCTGGTTCAGGGAAAGAACTACTGGTGGTTTGAAGCGCCATGGATCGGCATATGCCTTGCGATCTCGATAGCGGCGCTGGCCTGCGCCGCCGCGCTCGAGCTCAACCGCGAGCAGCCGCTGATGAACCTGCACTGGCTGTTCTCGCCCGAAATCCTGCGCTTCACGCTGATCCTCTTCATCTTCCGCATCGTGCTTGCCGAGCAGACGACGGGCGCGGTTGGCCTCTTTCAGGCATTCGGCCTGCAGGACGGCCAGAGCCGCGGACTTTATCTCGTCATTCTCGTCGCTTCGCTGGCGGGCGGCATTGCCTGCGGCATGTGGATGAAGCTGGAACGTGTATCGTTCATCTTCGGGCTGGCATTGGTTTTCATCGCGGTCGGCGCCTTTCTGGACAGCCATGCGACCAACCTTACCCGCCCGCACAACGCCTATCTCAGCCAGGGCCTGATCGCCTTCGGCGGCGCCCTGTTCCTGCCTCCGGCCATGCTTGCGGGCATTACCAAGGCTCTCAAACAGGGACCGACCTATATGACGAGTTTCATCGTCATCTTCCTTTTCACGCAGAATATCGGCGGGCTTATCGGTTCTGCCGTGTTCAGCACGTTCATCACGATCCGGGAGAAATACCATTCCGCCTATCTGGTGGAGCAACTGGTCATGTCCAATCCCATAGTTGCCCAGCGCGTTCAGGCGCTATCCGGCACCTATGCGAAGGTTCTGGCCGATCAGGGACTGACCAGGGCCGAAGGGCTGGCGCTTCTCGGGCAACAGGTCACCAAGGAAGCGACGGTGCTGTCCTATAACGATGCCTTTCTCGCGATCTCCGTCATTGCGCTCCTCTCGCTCGCATGCCTGATCGCCTATCGCCTCTATGAAAAAATGCAGGCCCGCCGCCATAGTGCGACGATGGCTGGTTAAATCGACGAGTAATGAAGATGTTAGTTGGAAAACAGTATATTCGCGGCGGTCTCGCCCTCATCATCGGCCTTGCAGGTGTCCTGATGGTACTGTGGGCGTGGCAGTTGCCGCCGTTCAAGCACAGCGTCGAGACGACCGACAATGCCTATGTCCGAGGTCAGGTGACCGTTATCAGCCCGCAGGTCGCCGGTTACGTCACCAAGGTCAATGTGAACGACTATCAGTCCGTGAAGCAGGGCGACCTCCTTTTCGAGATCGACAGCCGCAGCTATCAGCAGAAGCTGGATCAGGCGCTGGCCGCGCTCAACAGCAAGAAGGCAGCGCTTGCCAATTCGGAACAGAGCCAGCGCTCGGCCGAAGCGACGATCCAGTCGCGGCAGGCGCAGATTTCCGGCGCCAAGGCAGCACTTGAGGTTGCCGAAGCCAATGCAAAGCGCGTCGAGGCCTTGCTGCCGCGCGGCGTGACCACACAAAGCTCCGCCGATACGGCGCATGGCAGTCTGCTTCAGGCACAGGCCGCAGTGGAGGAAGCGGAGGCCGCACTGGCCGTCGCGCAACAGGACCTGCAATCCATCATCGTCAATCGCGACAGCCTCAATGCCGATATCGCCAATGCGGAAGCAACTGTCGAGCTGGCGCGGATCGACCTTCAGAACACTCACATCATCGCCCCGCGTGACGGCACGCTCGGCGAAGTGGGCGTGCGTCTCGGTCAATATGTGACAGCGGGAACGCAGCTCGTCTCCGTCGTGCCGAAGTCCAAATGGGTGATGGCCAATTTCAAGGAAACACAGCTCTACGGCATGAAGGTCGGCCAGCCGGTCACGTTCACCGTCGATGCGCTGCGCCATGCGAAGCTGACCGGACGTATCGAAGCCTTCGCTCCTGCCGCCGGTTCTGAGTTCAGCGTGATCAAATCCGATAACGCCACCGGCAACTTCACCAAGATCACGCAACGCCTTTCCGTTCGCATCGCCATCGACGAAGATCAGCCGGATGCGGCACGTCTGGCGCCCGGCATGTCGGTGGTCGTCCGTGTCGACACCAATGCGGAGCCGATTGCAAACTAGAACAACCGCAGCTTTCTGGCATGGAAAGCCTCGGCATAAGTTTCGGGCGCACGGCATTCCATGCCGCGCAGCCGCGCCAGACCGCGAAATGTTTCGGAGTCGAACCAATCCTTGGAGCGCTGGGTGCCGAAGTGCTTCATCAACAGTTCGATCTTGCGATCCATGATTGCGGCCGGTAGCGCCGAATAGGCGTTGGGCTGACCCAGATCGCCATCCCATTTCGGAATTTCATATTCGAGGATCACCTGATCCCGAAACAGGTTCCATGTCAGTTCATTGACCGTCCGGTGATCCTGATGAGCGTCGCCGTGGCGGTGGGTGAACACCATGTCCGGCACCCTTCGCCCGCGCTGTTCGATCAGCCATTGCTTGATTTCGCGGCCCTGCGCGGGAAAGTAGCTATCCTCGAAAGAGGCGAGATGAATATTGAAACTGTCTATCCCACGCAGAAAATCGCGGGCTGAAGCTTCCGCCTCCGCCCGCCTTTCCTCATTTCCCGAAAGCACGCACCATTCCACATGCAGCGGCGCGCCGCTCTCGATCAGGCTGAGAAGCGTGCCGCCGCAGCCGATCTCGATATCGTCCGAATGCGCGCCCAGACAAAGCAATTGCAGCGGACGGCTGTGATTTGCGAGCGAACGCAGGTCGATCATAGCGCTATCGCGACATTGGTGGCGCGGCGCCTGGCCTCTTCGGCCTTGTGCCGCTTCCAGGGCATGTCGCCCTTCTCCACCATATCCTCAAGCGTCTGCCAGTCGCGCAGCGTATCCATGGAGCGCCAGAAGCCCTCATACTTATAGGCCATCAGCTGGTTTTCGGCGATCAGGCGGCCAAACGGCTCCAGCACCAGTTCCTCACCCTCGCGCATATAGTCGAAGATTTCCTTGCGGAAGAGGAAGTAGCCGC
This sequence comes from Brucella intermedia LMG 3301, assembly GCF_000182645.1. Classification (NCBI taxonomy): domain Bacteria; kingdom Pseudomonadati; phylum Pseudomonadota; class Alphaproteobacteria; order Hyphomicrobiales; family Brucellaceae; genus Brucella; species Brucella intermedia. The sequence continues at coordinate 475,936 of NZ_ACQA01000002.1, read as the reverse complement.
CATTGATCCAGATGTCCGAAGTGTTCGACGTCCGGAAAGCACGCACGTCGCCGCCTTCGGCAATATCGGCGAGGTGATAGGTCAGCGGCGGACGGACGGCGAGAAAACAGGCGATCTTGCCGCTTGCACGGAAGCGTTCCGTCATGTCGTCGAGGTCCACATCGCTGAGACCATCGCTGTAATTGGCGAGGAACATGTCCTCGTTCGCCACATGCGACCGGGCGCTCCACAGTCTTTCGCCGATATTGCGCCATATGCCGGTATCGAGCAGCGTGACACTCCAGTCGCGATCAACTTCCTCAAGCAGTTGCACATTGCGCCCGCCATCGGAAACCACACAGTCCGCAAAGGTCTGCGGGCGGATGGTCAGGAAGAAATCCTTCACGACATTGGCCTTGTAGCCGAGGCACAGAACGAATTCGTTGTGCCCGTAATCGCTGTAATATTCCATGACGTGATGCAGGATCGGCTGATGGCCGAGCGGGATCATCGGCTTCGGTATATTCTCCGAATATTCGCGGATTCTGGTTCCAAGACCGCCGCAGAACAGAACGACTTTCATGATTACCGCTCCTCAGTGAGTAGTGCCGGGTCAATCAACGTGACGTGCGGAATGGGAATGATGAACTTGGCCCCCCATTCGACCACGTGCTGCATCTGTCGGATGATCTCATCCTTGAAGTTCCACGGCAGGATGAGGATGTAATCGGGCCGGTACTTGTCGATTGCCGATACATCATAGATCGGGATGTGCATGCCCGGCGTGAAACGGCCATGCTTGTACGGGTTGCGATCCACCGTGAAATCCAGGAAATCCGTGCCGATGCCGCAATAGTTCAACAGCGTATTGCCCTTGCCGGGCGCCCCATAGCCGCAGATGCGCTTGCCCGCATTCTTGGCGGCGATCAGGAAGGACAGGAGATCGCGCTTGGTACGCCGGGTCTTTTCGGCGAACTGCTCATAGGTCGAAATCTCGTTGAGGCCGAAACTCTCTTCGCGCTTCAGCAGTGCCGCGACACGCGGTCCCGCCTTCCGCTTGCTGCTGTTATGCGCAAGATACACCCGCAGCGACCCGCCATGGGTCGGCAGTTCCTCCACGTCGATGACCTTGAGGTGATGGCGATGCGCCATGAAGCGGATCGTCAGCAGCGAGAAATACGAGAAATGCTCGTGATAGATGGTGTCGAACTGGTTCTGCTCGATCAGGTTGGCGAGATGCGGAAACTCCAGCGTAATGACGCCTTCCGGCTTCAACAGCAGTTGCAGGCCACGGACAAAGTCATTGAGATCAGGCACTTGCGCCAGAACATTGTTACCGATCAGGAGGTCGGCCTTGCGTCCTGCGCCGACCAGTTCGGCGGCAAGCGTCGAGCCGAAGAAATCCACGCGCGTCGGCACGCCCTTGGCGATTGCCGTTTCGGCCACATTGGCCGCCGGTTCGATGCCAAGGATCGGAATACCCTTCGGCAGAAAATGCTGCAGCAGATAGCCGTCATTGCTGGCGATCTCGACCACGAAGCTGTTTTCATTCAGCCCCAGCCGCTCGGTGATCTCGTCGCAATAGGTCTTCGCATGGCTGACCCAGCTTGTGGCGAAGGATGAGAAATAGGCATATTCGGTGAATATCTCGCCAGGCGAGAAATACTCCTTCAGCTGCACCAGATAGCAATGGTCGCAGACGAGCGCATAGAGCGGGTAGTATGGCTCCATACGGTCGAGGCGATCCGCGGTAATGAAGCTTTCGCAAGGCGGCGACATACCGAGGTCGACAAAGCTATGCTTGAGTAGTTTACCGCATAGCCGACAGCCGGTCTGCTCTTGCGCCATGCTCGTGCTCCGCGAAATATCCGGCGTCTGGATGGTCATACGTCATTCCTCGCCTTTTAAACCTATATGGCCGGGTCTTCTGTAGGGTTGAATTCCGATCCGCGTCGGATAGCCAAAACTACTAAGCGGTCTAAAAATTGCCGAGACTGTCATCAGGGGCGAGCCGTACATACGATCGGGCGCAACATTCACCGGATGGACTATGAAGCGTAGATACCCGATCTTCGCCCAATGGCGAGGGGGGCGTAGGCGCGTACCTCTTTCGGACAAGGTCGGCTCATCCGCAAGCCTGCCGGATGCGTCGAAGAAGGTCCTATCGCCCGAAAAACCCGCTGGCAGAATGACGCTTGCACAAATCGGGGCACGACATGCGTTTCACTTCGCTCAATATTGACGGCGCCTGGTCCATCGAGCCTGAAAGGCTTAAGGACGAGCGCGGCTGGTTCGCACGCGTCTTTTGCGAAGGCGCCTTCGCCGAGCGGCAGATGGAAACGCATTTTCCGCAGCACAGCCTCTCCTTTTCCCGCGAGAAAGGAACATTGCGCGGCCTTCATTACCAGAGCGAGCCGCACTCGGAGACGAAACTTGTCACCTGCCTGCAAGGCGTGATCTGGGACGTTCTTGTCGATCTGCGTCCGCATTCGCCAACTTATCGGCGCTGGACCGGCGTGGAGCTTTCAGCCGAAAACGGCGTGCAGCTCTATATCCCGGAAGGCTGCGCGCACGGTTTCCAGACCCTGACGCCTGATGTGCTCGTGCGATACATGATCTCGAAGCCCTATGCGCCTGATTATGCAACAGGTTTGCGTTATGATGATCCCGCATTGGGCATTCCCTGGCCGAACAGACCAAGCGTCATTTCCGACAAGGATCTGGCGTGGCCGCTTCTTTAGGTCGCCGCCAGCAAGCCCGCATCGCGGAGCCGGTCAGCCGCATCGGCAAGGGTTGCGAAGGGCAATTTCGCCCGCTCTGCCATATCGAGGATGGAATGCTCGCCATCCGCCAGATTGAGCACCCATAACAGCGCCATTGCGTTTTGTGCCGAGCGGCTGTCGCCGCCCGCGCTTCCATAGAGCCCGCGCCTTCCAAGCTGCGGTTCTCCCTTTGGAGAAAGGTTTACTGGACGCCAGTTTCGTTCAGCGATTTCAATGGCCTGCATGACCGCATTGAAAGATTGATCGAGATATTGGGGTTTGATGAAATCGAGATTGTCGGCCGATGTGTGGTATTCGGGAAAAGTGCCATAAAGGCTGCGCTGGAACATGCCGACCGGCAGGTTGAATCCCGGCGAACAGAACTGGCGCTCGTCATATCCATAGGGCCAGAAATCATGGAGCACCGCATCGGCGCGGCCGGCAAGCACATGGCCCATGATCCGATCGATCTCGGCATCGCCGCGACGGCTGCGCTTGTAGTTCGGCCTGCCCGCATCGCCGACGCAGGACAGGACCAGCCCATGCCGCACCAATCCCAGATGCGCCTCGTTCTGTTGAAGCCATGCAAGCGCGCCGAAAGTCGCCGGACCGAAAAGCAGGCGATAGGTCAGGCGCGTGCGCCTTGATTGCAGCACTTCGCCGAGATGGGCCAGCAGCGCCAGCCCTGAACAATTGTCATTGGCGAGCGATGGGTGGCAGAGATGGGCCGACAGGATGAAGGTCTCGTCGGTTTCTCCCCGGTGAATGAACTCGCCGAAGGTCAGAAAGCCGTCGCGCCGCTCCGCGTCGATCACAACGTCATAATCGCCATCCTGCATCGCCAGAAATTCACGATGCGCCATGCAGAAACCCCACCCCTCCGCATGATAACAGGTGCGGTAGGGAATGAGGTCCGGCTGGTCGGGCAGCGTATGAATATGCGCCTTCAGCGCACCGAGTGGCATGCGCGCCCGCACGCCCACGCTGAAATTCACCACATGCAGATTGTGCCGGGCGAAATCGACGATGCGATTGCCGTTCATATCCGCGATATAGGCCTCACGAATGATCCATTCCTGCGGCGCTTTCCAGTCGTAAAGGGGCGTGCCGCTCGGCACCTGATGGACCGTCAGCGGCAGATGTTCGCCGATGATGGCGAGCGTCTCGCGCACGCCGTCGCCCGCCAGACTGCGGCAAAGCGGATAAAGGCGGGCAGCAAGTTCGTATATAGCTGTTCCGTCCGTTGGCGGTGGAACGGCCCATTCGGTGCTTCTGCCTGCCCCTGTATCCATCATGCCGTGGCCCGCAGAGGTTGCGACTGTTCTTCGACACGCCGCAGATCGGCATCCAGCACGCCTTCGGCTATCAGCTTGCGGATATGGGCGATGCGCTGGAACCGTGGCCCCTCGAACTCCTCAAGCGTCAGGGTCGAGCGGCTATAGGCGGCAAGCAGTTCACGCGTGCCGGCAACGGCATCCCATTCCGGCTTGGCTTCCGGCAGCACCCGCGCCAGCTTTTCAAAACTGACGCGATAGGAGCGCGTATCCGGCCCCGCATCATCCGCATATTCGATGCGGCAATCGGGGACATTCTCGGCAACGATCCCCGCAATATCGCGGATGCGGTAATTGTGCTCGGTCGAGCCGACATTGAAAGCTTCATTCCAGACCTTCTCGCGCGGGGCTTCCATCGCCGCCATGAAGGCGCGGGAAATATCGCGAATATGGACGATGGGACGCCAGGGCGTGCCGTCGGACTTGAGATAGATCAGTCCCTTCGTCACCGCCCATGCCACCAGATTGTTGAGCACGATATCGAAGCGCAGGAAGGGCGAAACGCCGTAGGCGGTCGCGGGCCGCAGATAGACCGGGCAGAAGCTTGCATCGGCGAGTTCCCGGATTTCCTGTTCCGCCCGCACCTTGGACCGGCCATAGGCCGTTACCGGCTTCAGGTCGCCGGTTTCATCAATCAGGTCGGCATCGCTGATGCCGTAATTGCTGCAGGATGAGGCAAACAGAAAACGCCCCACACCGGCGCGCTTGGCAGCTTTGGCCATGGCAACGCTCGCCCGGTGATTGATGTCGTAGGTCAGTTCCTCATTGAGATTGCCGAGCGGATCGTTGGAAAGTGCTGCAAGATGAATGACCGCATCGAAACCCTCAAGATCGCGCGGCGACACATCGCGCACGTCCTTGCGAATGGTCGGCACATTCATCACCGCGCCGCCTTCTTCAAAATGGCAATGTTCGTAAAGGCCAATGTCATAGCCGGACACTTCATGCCCCGCATTTATCAGGACCGGCACCATGACCGACCCGATATAGCCCTGATTGCCCGTAACCAGTACCTTCATGTCCGACTCCTCAAGCTTTGATAAATGCATGTTAGCGATGGAGGGCGGGAGCGACGACTTGACCGAAGGCATGTCCGGTTAGGACAAGCGTTTATGAAAGGAGGAAAAGGGCGTATCGCCTACTCCTTTCGGATGCAGCGCAGGCGCTCGGCGCTGCCGATCAGCAAAAGCCAGTCGGTTCCGCCGCCCGCGTTTTTTGCCTGCGCGGGCATATAGGTCGCAAGGTTTCCCTCGATCTTCGGCGGGCCCGCATCCGCGAACATGCCGGAAACCGGATCGAACCAGATTGCCTTCCTGCCTTGCCCGACCACTTGCCAGTTCGCTTGCCCGACCGCCTGCTCTGCCACCGCAAAGCCGTCGGCGTCGCCATAGATGACCGACAGCGTGCCATCAGGCAGGGACGAGGCGTAGCTTTCCGGCTTCAATGCGACGCGCTTTTCACGATCCGGTCGCAATTGCGGCCATGGCAGCCTGTCGAACAGTTTCTTCATCACGGTCATCGATCGCGCGCCGGGGCTGCCGAGCGCTTCCTGCCAGCTGCGGTCAGCGTTGAAGATACCGGGTCCGGTGAAATGCCAGATCGGGTTATTGCCGAAGAACTGTCCGGCGGCACCGGCCAGCAGCGCGCCATAGGCATTGCGGCGGATCATGCGCGCCGTGGTTTCTCGCTCGAACTCATAGGCGCCTTCCAGCAGGATGACGGGCATCCTGCCCGCTTGCCGCCGGGCAGAAATCGCCGCATGAACATCGTCATAGGTATAAACCGTATCGAGGCTCAGCCATGGCTGGTCGGCCCAGAGTTCCGCCGTATCGGTGTTGCGACCGGAATGTACGGTCTGGAGCGCATTGGGGGAAACCAGCGCTATGCCATCGGCCAGATCAGAGACGAGCTGGCGATCCGGCGCATTGAAATCACCGCCCAGAACCCAGACGACATTGTGAAATCCGGCAAATCGCCGGGCAATCGCTTCGCCATAGCCACGCATTTTCGCCGGTCCGGCAGCCTGAACCTTGGAAAACCAGCCCTGACTGTTGCCGTTGACGCCCAGATAGGCTGGCGCCAGAAAGACAGCCATTCCCAGTTGCTCCGCCCGCCCGATCACCCAGGCGGCATGGTCGAAATATCTCGGATTGAGCTCACCGAACGCATCGCCCTCGAAGGGCTTCTCTCCATAGGCATTGGCAGGCGGATGGCTGGAAAACCGGTGTTCGAGAAGATTGACCAGAATGGCGTTGAAGCCGCGCTTCCTGCGATCCTGAAGATAGATTTCGACGTCTTCCCGTTTCAATTCGGCGATCAGCGACCATGCCGTATCGCCCTGCAACAGGAAGGGCTTGCCCGTCGCATCCTCGAAAATGCGTCCGTCCTCAGCGACCCTGATCGGAAACTGGCCAGCCGCATGCGACGACCCTGCCCCCATCGACAGCAGGATCGTTGCGATCAGAACCGCCGCGAGGCGCTTCATCGCATCGCGGGCGGATAAGTCGGCGCTTCGTTGAAGCGGCGATAGACCACCTGCGAGGGACGCCCGGTCAGATAGGAACCCACCCCGTCATTGAGCGCGCGAACATAAATGCCGAGCGCACCGTCGATTGCATCCACCGTGCGCGCAATGTCGGTGTCGCTGTGGGTGTAGCTGACGACCAGCGACGGCATCAGCACGCCGCGCCGGATCGTCTCCTGAAGGAACAGCGTGCGGAAAGCCTGCGACGGCTGCCCCGCTTCATCGAGCGTTCCATAGGCAAGGCAGCAAGGCCGCCCGAAGAGGCGGACATGCTTCTGAAGTCCATGGGCGGCAATAGCCGCATTCACCCCCTCCGCCAGTTTGGAACCCTGCTCATAGAGCCTTTCAATCACCGGTTCGTCGCGATAGATCGTCATCGTGGCAATCGCCGCCGCCATTGCATGGGTTTCCGCGCCATGGGTGGTGGAAAGCAGGAACACACGGGGGTGATCCGTCTGGATCAGACCGCCAAGCTGCATATATTCCGCCTTGCCCGCGAGCGCCGAAATGGCAAACCCGTTGCCCAGCGCCTTGCCGAAACAGGAAAGATCGGGTTCGACATCGTAAAGCTTCTGCGCCCCGCGCAGATGCCAGCGAAAGCCGGTAATCATCTCGTCCAGAATGAACAGGGCCCCGTTTTCATGGGCGATGCGCCTTGCTTCACGCAGGAAATTGTCCTGCGGCTCATCGGCCTTGGCCGGTTCCAGAATGATGGCGGCGATCCGCCCCGGATAATCGTCGAACACGGCCTGCACGCTTGCAATGTCGTTGTAACGGAACGTCGCCGTCAGGGCCGAGACCGATGCGGGAATGCCCGCATTCATTTTCGTGGTTCCGATAAACCAGTCATCGGTCGAGAAGAATGGATGATCGGCGCAGCAGGCAACCATGTCGCGCCCGGTATAGGCGCGCGCCAGCCGCACCGCGCCTGAAGTCGCATCGGACCCGTCCTTGCAGAATTTCACCATGTCCGCGCTGTCGATCAGCTCGAGAAAGCTCTCCGCGCATTCGACCTCGATAGCGCTCGGGCGCGTGAAGTTGCATCCATCCTGCAAGGCGTCGCGCACCGCGCGCACGACGGGCGGATAGGCGTGGCCGAGCCCGACGGCGCGATTGCCCATGCCGTATTCGATATATTCATGCCCATCGACATCGAAGACATGCGAGCCGGAGCCGCGCTGGATGAAGCCGGGCGCCAGAACCGGATACTGGTCGTCGCCCTTGGCATAGGTGTGACAGCCGCCGGGAATAAGCGCATGCGCCTTGCTGGCGAGCAATTGCGAATTGCGGAACTGCGGTGTGAAAAGGTTCATGCCCCTTCTCCTTTCTATTCACGGGTCATGCTGCCGACCATCCCGCATGCAGGCGCTCGCGCATCTGGCGCAGCCAGTTCTTCACGGGCTTCGGCAGGCGGCTGCGCAGGCTGGAATGAAGCGCGTTCGGCATCGCCCATTGCGAAAGCGCCAGCGGCGGGGCGATGGCAGGGCGTTCCGCCGCCAGATGTTCGAGCAGGCCCGCATAGGCGCGCCCGACAACATCATTGTCGAACACCGTTTCCACCTTCTGCCGGGCGGCGGCGGCCATGCCCGCAAGCAGTTTCCGGTCGCGGGCAAGCCGTTCGATGTGGCGTGCAGCCTGGCGAAAATCGCCGACGCGGAACAAGAGCCCGTCCTCGCCATCGGTGACGATGGTATCGGTCACGCCTGCGATCCTCGATACAACCGCAGGGCAACCCTGGCTCATCGCCTCGATGAGCGTCAGGCCGAACCCCTCGAAGCGCGAGGGCATGACCAGCACGTCATGCTGGCTCACCCGCCACGGTACATCGGAAGGTGCAACCCAGCCGGTAAAGCTGACGTGATCGCCAAACGGCGCCAGACGGCGGCGCAGTTCGGCCAGATCGGGGCCGTCACCGGCGACTGTCAGGTGATAGGGGCAGTCGAGCTCGCGCAATATGTTCGGCAGCCAGAAAATGCCCTTGGAGTTGTCCTCGATGCGCCCGAGATAAAGCAGGCGCAGCGGCCCGCTTTCGTCCTGCTTCGTCACATTGCGCGCCAGATGAATATCCCGGTTCAAACCGTGCGGGATGACCAGTGTGCGGGCGGCATCGAAACCGTGCTGGCGGACGAGGTCGTCGCGGCAGCGTTTTGAAACGCCAACCGTCGCATGGACATGATCGCGGATCGCCCTTGCCGCCGCATAGGTGCCGGGCGTGATGTTGTGCACGATCATGACGCGCAGGATATCGGCAGGCAGATAGCGCACCAGATTGGTTTCAAAACGGTTCGCGAGAACATTGACGAAAACGGCGTCGAAGCGATTGTCGCGCAGAAAGCCGATCATGTGCCGGGCGCGGGTTTCTTCGTCCAGCAGCCCCATGCGGTCGATCGCATCGCCCTTGCGCAGCGCATCCTCAAGCCCCTGCCCGCTTGGCACGTTGACCGTATCGCCAGCAGCGCCCGCCGCAAGCCAGCGAAGCTCGATCCCGGACTGGCCGAGCGACGAACGCAGCCGCGTGAAGACCGAATAGGTCCCGCCGATGTGAGGACGGACAAAGTAAGCACATTTCATGGCCAGAACCTTGTTGCCCACCTTGCAAGGGAGACAAGACTTCGAGGGAACAACTCCCTCGAAGCCTTACTCCGGTATATCGGGGGGCAATGGATATACCGCAGGCCAGTGTATCGAAATCGCAACGCTGCGCATTTCGGCTATGAGGGGTACATGCCCTCCTACAATAGAGGATGGTGTTCACCCTTCTGCCAGTTTTCCCGACAGCGCGTCCGGCATTAGCTTCTAGCTGTAGCGGGAGACACGCGCATGAGAATTGGACTTTTCGGGCAGTTTGGTTCCGGCAATACCGGCAATGACGGTTCGCTGGAGGCCATGTTGCAGCTCTTGAAACGCAATTGCCCCGGCGCACAACTTGTCTGTATCTGTTCCAGACCCGACATCGTTGCGCAGAAGTTCGATCTTACGGCCCGTCCGGTCTCCCAGCCCTACCCGTCCAACTGGCTGCTGCGCGCCGTCAACAAGGCCATGCTGCATGTTCCCCGCAGAGCGGTCGGCTTCTGCTGCGCGCTGCTGCTCGCTTCCCAGCTCGACCTCATCGTCGTACCGGGAACGGGCATTCTGGACGACTTCAACGAGAACCCGTTCGGCTGGCCTTTCGCGGTGCTGCGGTGGTCCCTCGCAGCGAGGCTCACCGGCACGCGCATGATTTTTGTGTCGATCGGCGCCGGGCCCGTCAGTCATCCATTGAGCCGGCGCTTCGTTCGCTGGGCCTCGACGCTTGCAGCTTTCCGCTCCTACCGGGATCAGGTTTCGCACGACTTCATGAAGCAGCTCGGCGTCGCTCCTTCCGGCGATTTCGTCAGCGCGGATATCGCCTTCGCGCTGCCGACGGCTCCCGATGGACGACAGGACGTAAGGGATCAATGTGTCGGCATCGGTGTAATGTCCTATCGCGGGTGGAAGAAGAAGAGCAGTGACGGGGATGCCGTTTACGCCGACTACCTCGCCAAAATGACCACACTTGCAAGAAGACTTCTTGGTGACGGACGGCAGGTCCGGCTGCTGATCGGCGACAAGGGCGATATGGAGGCGGCGCGCGATATACTGGAGCAGCTTGGCCCGGCGGAAGCGGGCAAGGTTATATTTGAACCCTCCGCATCCCTGCACGACCTCATGCAGCAGATCGCAAGGACCGACATCGTGGTCGCCAGCCGCTACCACAATATCGTCTCGGCCCTTGCCATGGGGCGTCCGGCAATTTCACTGGCCTATGCGAGCAAGAACGATGCCTTGCTGTACGATACCGGGCTTTCGGCATTCTGCCACCGGATCGATAGTTTCGACCCCGAAACCATCCTCTCCCAGATCGATTTTGCCTTTGCGGAGCGAACGGCATTGACCAGACAAGTCGAGGCGGGCGTGGAGCGCTATCGAAGCGGGCTGGCAGGACAGGAAGAAATCCTTCGCGCCCTTTTTCTCGATCCGGCACCGCAGAAGGCTGATTGCGCGGCCCAATCATGCACCGCGTCCGTTTCGCCAGGCGGATCGTTTCAACAGGTAGTCGAACGGGGGAATGACTGCCAGTAAGGGCTCCCGCTTCAGCGCGAACGCCATTAGCGAACCCGCCACTTTCGGCTGCCGCGCCAGACTGGAGATCGCAGACCAGTAGGCGCGCTTGGTCAGGCAATCCCGCGCCATCGCGAACAACCGGTCCCGTTGCGGCAGGCTGGCGCCTTCGTGCTCGAAAAACGACCGGAAACCGGCCTCGAATTCCCGATTCCAGTTCAGGATGCCATTCACCGCCGCCGACTGGTTCTGCGGGTGCGAGCGCGCGAAAGCCTGTATCCGGTTCGTCGATGCAACGCATCCACGCATGGCGATGCGCAGCCACATCTCCAGATCGTCCGTATGGGACAGCGACGTGCGATAATATCCAACCTGTTTCTGGATCGCGGTCCGTACCACCGCCGTCGGACCGATCACCGGGTTAATCGCATACCGGCATGCAAATTCAATAAATTCCTCCCCGGACCGTATTCGCCAATCATCCGGCACGGTGTCTGCAACGGCCAGAGGTGGCTCGCCGTCATCGGCCTTCATCCTTCCGGTCGCACCGTGCGCCAGATGAACATCCGCCTGTTGCGAAAGCAAACCTGCCGCCCTTTCCAGCGCGCCGCCTGCCAGCAGGTCATCCGAACACAAGATCAGGAAATAGTCCGATGCGGCCCAGTCTATACCTTCGTTGAACGAAGCATGCGGCCCCAGATTCTTCCGGCGCAGAAGCAATTCCACGCGGCTGTCCCCGGCAGCAAGGCCCTTTGCCACCTCGACGCTGTTGTCGGTCGAGGCATTGTCGATAATGAGCAGGCGGACATTGACGCCTGTCTGCCCCAGAACGCTGTTGGCGCAGAGGGAAAGATAGCGGCCATAGTTGAAATTGGGGATGACAACGTCGATCGCCGGCAGTCTGTTTTCGCCCATGACCCGCCGCCCTATTCCGCAAGCCTGGAAGCTGGCGGATGCACGCTCCGCGTCCGGATCTTACCGGCAAGCCAGCCCAGTATCGGTTCAACCTCGATGATGAAGGGATGCCGCACCACGAACAGCGCGCCAAGCCAGCTGAATGCCGCGATGAGGCCCATCACAACACCGCGGGACCAGTGAATTTCGAGCGAAAAGCCGTTCGCCGCCACCATTGCAAGCGGTATGGCGAGCGTGATCAGGGTAACGAGCCCGCTTCTCAGCAAGGCCCGGCCAAGCACCGCATAGGAAAAGGCCACATGCCTGCGCACGAACACGATGGCTATCACCATCTGGATCGGCAGGCTGATGAACTGGCCGAGGGCGACGGCAAGCAGCCCGTAGAAAGCGGCGGTGCCGATGACGGTGACTGCCACCAGCCGCGAAATCAGGTTGGACAGGAATGCCTCGCGGTTCTGGCCCAATGCCATCAGCAGTGGATAGGTCAGGATGGACGGAAACCAGAAAAGGCAGGCCAGGCTGAGGATCGCGACGATGGGCGCCGCTTCGGACCAGCCGGGACCGAGAACGATATGCACCGCCGGATAGGCAAGGAGCGCAAGCAATGCCTGCGCGGGCCAGTAGACGACGGTGATATAGGACAAGGCCCGTACATAGGATTGGCTGATATCGGCTCCTTCACGGACCTGTGCCGAAAGCATCGGAAACGCAACCGTGAAAACGGCGGAAAGGATGATGCGATCCGGCAGGCCGCTCAGCGTGTCGGCACGATTGTAGATTCCGACCGCCGATATCGGCATGAAGCGCCCGAGGAGGAGCTGCGGAAGCGTCATGCAGATCTTGTTCAGCCCGGCATTGCCGCCAAGAAAGATTCCGAACCGCCAGGCCGTATCGAAACTGGCCAGCGATGGGCGCAGCAAGGTGCCCAAAGGATGGATCGCAACCGCCAGCCCCGTCGTCATCAGCGCGCTTGCCAGCAGGCCGAAGGCAAAACACATATGCCCGAACCCGCAGAAGGCCATGGCAATGGTTACAAGTGCGCCGAGCCCGGAGCCTGCGGTACGAATGCGGGCCAGTCTTCCAAAGGCCATTTCGCGCCTCAACAGCGCAACGATCGGCAAGGACAGGCTTTCGACCAGCGCGGCCACAATCGTGATGCTGAGAAAAAGCTTCAGTTGCGGATCATTATAGGTTTCGGCGAAGTAGCCCAGCGAGAGATAGAGAGCGGCGGACAGCAGGACCGTCACGCTCATCAGGAACGTAAGCGAAGTCCGGATGTCCTGATCGCGCACCTTGTCGATCTTGATCAGGAACTCCGGACTGGCGAATTCACGCAGTGAAAACACGATTGCCGTAAGGCTGAGGCCAATCACACCCATTCCGGTTTCCGCAGGCCCCAGAAAGCGCGATACCACAGCAACCGTCACGAAGTTGAAGAGCAGCCCCGCATACTGCTCCAGCGCCGCCATGAGAAAGCCTCTGCGACCGCCATTCATGATGCGCTCCAACAAGTGGTATTCCCCGGCGCGGCCGGCGGTTTTCGTATCACCTTTTCGTCCCCCATTCATTGCAATCCGGCAGCAGCGCCCGCAGGCGCAATCTTCCCGGTTCCGCCCAGAATAGTCTTTTGCGACAGGCACGAAATGTCGCCCTTGGTGTTAGCACCCGACCTGAAAGGAGTATGCGGCACGCTCTAAAGCCAAGTCGTGGACCCGGGTCGCAATGCGTAAAAATTTGCCGAGTTCTATCTTTTGCACGCGCCCTTTTGCACACGCCTTGGAGGAGACATGGCGAGTCTTTCCTGGATCCCGCTTCTGGCCTTTGTCCTTTCCGTGGCCTTTTGCCTCGGCTTTCGCGGGCTGGCACGCGAATGGTATCTCATCGACGTCCCGGATGCCCGCAAGACGCATGATGGAAATGTCCCGCTTTGCGGAGGCATCGCCATTTTTCTGTCGTTTTCCGTTGCCGCGCTGCTGGCGCTCGGCGTTTCCGGTCAAGCCAACGCCGTGACCCTGCTGCCGGGGCTGGTGCTGATCCTCGTTACGGGCGTTCTCGATGACCGCTTCAATCTGCCCGTAGCGCCACGCCTTGCAATTCAGCTGCTGGCAGCCTTCCTGATGCTGGGCATGGCCGGGGTCTGGCAGATCTATCTGGGCCTTGCCCCGGACGGGATGGCAACGCCCGCAGCGCGCCCCACAGACTTGCTGATCCAGCTTCTTACGGGACCGCTTTTCCTCTTCATCGCGCTTGCTTTCATTGTCGGCCTCGTCAACGCGGTCAATATGAGCGATGGTGTTGATGGACTGGCGGGATCGGCAAGCGCCGCCGCCTTCTTCTGGCTGGCCGTCATCGGCTTCGGCGTGGGCGAGCATCGCCTCGGCCTGCAGGCTCTCGCCATTGCCGCCGCCTGTCTCGGCTTTCTGGTCTTCAACATGCGGCACCGCTGGCGCGCAAAGGCAAGCCTTTTCCTCGGCGATGGCGGCAGCACCTTTCTGGGCGCAGCCCTTGCCGGATTTATCCTCATCCTCGCAAGCCGAACAGCCGCCGTCCCCTTTCCCGTCCTGATCTGGATCGTCATCGTGCCGGTCATCGATACGCTGAGCCTGATCGTGCGCCGCATGTCGGCGCGCCGGAGCCCCTTCTCGCCAGACCGGCAGCATCTGCATCATCTGCTGATGGATGCAGGACTTTCCTGCGGGCAAACAGCCGTCGCCATCATGGGGCTCAACCTCATCGCCGGTGCCGTCGCCTATGTCGCCGTACGTTTCGACATGCCTGTCTGGCCGATGCTTCTGGCGCTGGCGATCCCCGCTGCGACACACACGCTTTTCGTACTGCACATGACCAGAGGTCCGCGTCAGGCCGTCGCCGCCTCAATGGCCGAGGCCAATCCGGCCACCAAACCGAAAATCACTTATCCCGGGGCAACTTCATGAATGTTTCCGTACTCATCATGACGCTGAACGAAGAGGCCAACCTGCCAGCCTGCCTGGCATCGCTGGACTGGTGCGACGATATCGTCGTGCTCGATTCCTTCAGCAGCGACCGCACGGTCGAAATCGCCAGGGCAGCAGGCGCCCGCGTCTTCCAGCGCGCCTACGACACCGAGGACCGCCAGCGCATGTATGGCCTGACGGAAATCAAATTCAAGCATGACTGGGTCTATACGCCTGATGCGGACGAGATCACCCCGCCGGACCTGCGTGACGAAATGCTGGCAATCGCCGCCGACCCCGACCGGCCGGAGGTGTTCTTCAAGGCGCGTTACAAGAACATGTTCATGGGGCGCTGGATTCGTCATGCCAGCCTCTACCCCACCTGGATCACACGGCTGGTGAGGCCGGACCGCGTGCGGTTCGAACGTTCGGTGCATTCGCGCGCCAGCGGCGGGCCGGAAGGTGCCTTGCAGGCCCATTTCATCCATTACAGCTTCAACAAGGGCCTCGAAGCCTGGTACGACAAGCATAACCGCTATTCTTCCGCCGAGGCTGATCTGTCCGCCTCGCGCCAGCTCGAACGCAAGATCGACTGGGGCGGCATTCTTTCGGCAGTGCCGGAGCGGCGGCGGCGGGCGCTGAAATCGCTTTCCTATCACATGCCGTTCAGGCCGGGCCTGCGCTTTCTCTACATGTACCTGCTGCGCGGCGGCTTTCTGGACGGCAAGCCCGGCTATCTCTATTGCCGCCTGCTTTCGGCCTACGAGTTCATGATCGTGGTCAAGATGGAAGAGCAGCGCCAGCGCCGGTTGGCCACCCTCGCGGAAAACGCTCCGGCGAGGCAACCGCTGGAAACCGAAGCACCAGAACGGCGTATGGTATGATGCTTCTCGTCGTTCTGCCCTGCGCCATCCTGTTCGGGATTGCCGCAATGTTCTTCTCGCAACCGGTCCTGACCTTGCAGGACGATGGCGGCAGGGCGGATGTCATCGTCGTACCGGGAGGAGACGGCCCGCCCCGCGCGGCGCAGGCCGCCCGCCTGTGGAAGGAAGGTCGCTCGCCGGTGATCCTCGTTACCGGCGATGGCGACTGCCTCTATAACAAGCGGATCATGGTGCGCAACGGCGTGAACCCGTCGGCGATCTTCGTCGAATGCCAGTCGGGCAGCACCTGGCAGAATGCGCAATTTTCCGCTCCCGTCCTGCGCGAAATCCGGGCCAGAAGCGCACTGGTCGTGACCAACTGGTATCACTCGCGCCGGGCCATAGCGAGCTTTCGCGCCGCCTGCCCGCAGATGCGCTTCATCTCGTCACCCATCGGCGGCGATGACGGACGCCCCGGCTTTCCGGCAACGCCCGCAGACATGGAACTCGTCGCCAAGGAATATGTGAAGCTTGGCTGGTATCTGGTTTCGGGCCGCATTTTCCCGCACGATCTTTCCGCGGGCGAACCCGCGCCCGATTTTTCAGACACATGCGCTGCGGCGGGGGTCACGCAATGAACCTGTCGCTCACATGGATCTTTGTCGGCTTCGTCCTCTACCTCCTGGCTGGCGGCCTCTTCTCCCGGCCGGAGCGCATGTATCAGTTTCCCTTCCTTGCCGGGGTGATGACGTTCGGTTTCCTGCTGCCGCAGCTCCCTGCCCTCGTCTATGACCAGTTCCTGCCTTCCGGCGCTTATGCCAAGACGATGATCATGGGCATCCTGTCCTTCGCAATGCTTGTGATCGGGTGGCGGATGACGAAAAAGCCGATCCGGTTTCTCCGCATGAGTTTCAGCGAGCGGCGGCTGATCTGGGCCGCAGCAGGGCTGTCGGCTTTCGGCGCCGTCTTCTATTTTCTCCTGAGCCGCCTTCCCGGAGATGTCTCCATCGGCATGCAGATGACCGGAATGCCGGTTGTCTATCTCTTCTTCGCGCAGCTCATGCCCTATGGTCTTGCCATCGCCGTCCTGTGTTTTGCGCGGCGTCCCTCATGGTCGGCGCTGGCGATCATCCTGTTCGATCTGGTTTTCTATCTGGACCGGATTCTGGTGACGGGAAAACGGGCAGAGACAATTCAGCTCGTCCTCATGTTCCTTCTCGCCTTCTGGTTCTACCGGCGGATCGTCGTGCCTCGCACCGTCATGGCGATCGGCATCCTCGCCGGCACTTTCCTAATGACCAGCATGGGCGATTATCGTCAGGTCACCCGCACGGATGCGAGTTTCGTTCTCGATGAGATTCTCGAAATCGACTATGCCGCCAATTTCCGCAGCACCCTTGAGCGCGGCGGCCCCGAAATGCGCAATGCCGTGCAGCGCATCGATGAAATCGACCGGCGGCTGGAATTCGACTACGGCAAATATCACTGGAACCGGATCATCTTCACATTCGTTCCGGCGCAGCTCGTCGGCGGCGACGTCAAGGAAGCGCTCTATCTCAACGTCCCCGAACCCAGCCGCGATTACAATCCGCTGACCGGCACCACCGAGACCGGACTGGTCGACGCATTTTCGTCATTCTGGTATTTCGGCGCGCTGAAATTCCTGGTGCTCGCCTGGGCGATGCGCAGGCTCTGGGAAACCGCGATGGCAGGCGAGATGCTGGGGCAGCTGGTTTACATGCTTTCCATCGTCCCGGCCATGCATTCCATTTCCCACCACACGGATTGGGTCGTGCCGGTCTGGATTCACATGTCATTGTTCCTCATTCCCGTTCTTTCGTTCTGCGTGATCCGCAATCGATCGATTCACTTGCCGCTTCCGGCATCGCATAGCGGCAAGCTTCAGGAAGGATGGTCATCATGACCGTAACGTCGAACCACAATGCACTCGGAGAAGGCATCAGGGGCAGAATGAATGCCTCGCGTCCGCTTGAGGGCGGGGCGACCTTCACTCTCGGGCATCGCGTCCAGCGCCTGTGCTGGCAGGCAAGCTGGCTGCTGCTCGCCGCATGGACACCGTCCTTCCTGTGGCGCTGGCGCGGCGCGGTGCTGCGCGCCTTCGGTGCGAGGCTGCACAAGACGGCCATCGTGCGCGGCAGCGCCCGCATCTGGTGGCCGGGCAACCTGACCATGGGCGCGCATTCATCGCTTGGTCCCGGCGCGCTGTGCTACAACGTGGCCCATGTGACGCTTGCGCCTTTCGCCATCGTCTCGCAGCGCGCGCATCTGTGCACGGCCGGACATAATATCGATCAGGCCGACTTTCCGCTGACGGCGGCGCCCATTCATGTCGGCGCTTATGGCTGGGTTGCGGCGGAAGCCTTCGTCGGGCCGGGGGTGAATATCGGTGAAGGGGCGGTTCTCGGCGCACGCGGGGTCAGTTTCCGCGACATGGAACCTTGGATGGTCTATGCGGGCAATCCGGCCAAGCCGGTGCGGCCACGGCGAAAGCCCTGACCCTCAGCTTGCAGTAACGGACCGGAGCGCCTTGCGGCTTGCAACCGCGTCCGGCTTTTGTGACTGAAAATCCTGATAGGCCGCAATCGTCTGGACCGCGATGCGCGGCCAGGTGTAATTGTCGCGCACCAGTTTTGCACCGGCGGCGCCCATCCGCGCCGCGCGATCCGGGTCTTCCAGAATCCGCTCAAGCGCCGCAGCGACCGCCATCGGATCAAGCGGGGAAACAATACCGGCCCCAGCCTCGCCCACCTCCGGAAAATGGCACGCATCAGTAATCGCCACCGGCACGCCGCAGGCAAGCGCCTCGGTAATGGCGACGCTGAACCCCTCCTGACGACTGGGCAGGCAGAAGCAGGCCGCTCGTTTGAGGGCGGCGATCTTGGCCGGGCCGTAAAGCCCGCCGGTCATGTGCACGCGCTCCTCCAGCCCGTATTGACGGATACGCCCGCGAAATTCGTCTTCCGCCCCGCCATCGGGACCAGCCACCACCAGATCGACATCGGGAAACAGGGGTGCAACCCGGCGAAAGGCATCGGCGAGAATGTCGAGACCCTTCTTGTAGTGAAGCCGCGACAGAAACAGCACATAGGGCCGTCCGGGCAAGCCCCCCACATCGGCCTCTCCCCCCTCCACCTCGTTCAGAAAAATCCCGTTCGGGATAATCACCGGCGGAGCCGTCAGGCGAAGGGGCCGCATCAGCTCGATCTCATCCGCATTCAGCGCATGGATAAAGGCCGCGCCGTCGAGCATCCGGCGAAAGCCCAGCCTCATGGCGAGTTTCTTCTTCCACGCGCTTTGCTGCATGCTCCACACGTCGAGCATTCCGCAGCAGCACACGCAATAGGGCACGGAAAAGCGGCGGCAGAGCATCGATGCGCGCAACAGATTGGTTTCCCACACGCCATGCAGATGCACGAAATCCGTGGCCCGCAACAGTGCCTCCATCGCCTTCGCTGCGGCGCTTCCAGACAGCGTTTCGCGCAGATCGGGCATCGGCAGCAACAGGGTGCGCACCCTGTCGAACCCGGGAATTGCAGCAGTCGCCGCGACAGCGCGCCTGCTCACCTCGTCGTCGCTGTAGCTTACGATTGTCACCTCATGGCCGAGGGCCGCCTGTGCCGCTGCCAGCCGCACCACGACCGCCTGCGGCCCGCCCTTCGCAGGATCGTAGGAGCCGATGACGTGGACGATGTTCATGCCGCCCTCTCCCCAAATATCGCCGCAGCAAGCCTTTCGCCATAGCGTGACAGGGTATAATCGGCCGCACGCTCGCGTGCATTTTCCCCCATCCGTTCCAGTGCCGCCGGATTGCCCGCCAGCTCCCGCAAGATTTCGGCCGTCTCCCGCACGTCGCGGATCGGCACGATGTAACCATCGACACCGTTGCGAACCACGCTGCCGGTATTTTCGGTACAGATCACGGGCAGCCCCGCGGCCAATGCTTCATAAACGGAAATCGCCGACCCTTCGCACAAGGACGGAAGCAGGAAAACATCGGCCCATTCAAACTGCTTGCGCATTTCGCTGCGCGGAATGGGGCCGGTCAGTTCAACTGTTGCAGCCAGCTTTGCCTGTGCCTCGTGCAGGAGTTCCAGCGGCCCCACCATCCGGAACTCCGCCTGCTCCGCCAGCAGCTTCGAAACCGCGCCGACATAGGGCGAGCCCTTGCGCAACCCCACCGCGCCCACCGTCAACACGCGCAATTTGCCCGGCACCCGCGCCTTCCGTTCGATCTGGAAGCGTGTATCGACACCAGTTGGAACCACGACGATCTTTTCGGGCGCGCAGCCTTCCTCGGCAACATGACGGGCAACGAAAGGCGACGGACACACGACCAGATCGGCGAGCTGCCATTCGGTTCGCTCACGTTCCGCGAAAACCTCGCAATAGCCATCGTCTTCGACCGGCAATTGCCAGCCCGGATTCAACAATTCCTCTTCCTGCCCCAGCCGATCGACAATCGCGCGGGGCGCGATGACTTGATCGACAGCGGTCCACAGCCCCGCTTTCCGCGCAGCCGACAGCACTTCCACGGCTTCGCCGCTGAACGCATAGACCCCGCCCGCGCCGTGGAAACCGCTTTCGGCCACCAGCCTGCCGAATGTTTCGCCCGCCCAGATCGCATTGGCGGTGGATTTCGGTCCGGTCTGGTTCGCCAGCCTGCGGATAGCGGAATGCAGTCCGAAAACCGGAAAGGTCGTCATCTGCTTCAGCGGGATTCCCTGCGGCTTGCGCCCGACCAGCCGGCGCACCGAGGATGGGAGCGCATTGGACGGAACGCTGCCGAGCAGACGCGGCCATCCCTGAAAGGCGCAGATATCCGTATAAAAATGCGCCAGCCTCTGATTGTTTGCGAAAATGCGCGGGACCGCATAATGCCGGCGCGCGCCAAGCTGGCTGACAACGACCGAGCCTTCCATCACAGTTCCCTCGGCTGGAACTGGCGGTCGAGAACCGGCATGGCCTGCGGCACCACTTTTTCCTCAAGCCGCGAGATGGCAGACTGCCAGACGGCTGCGCCATATTCCCGCGAATAGGCGGTTTCCATGAGATAGCGGGCATTGTTGCCCATCGACATGCGTCCGACCGGCGAGTGGCGCAGATGAAGGATCGCGTCAACCAGCGCATCGACATCGCCCGGCCTCAGCGCCATGCCGCACTGGAAATCGCGGACAATGGTGCCGATCTCGCCTTCCGTGTCGCCGATGAAGATCGTCGGGCGGGCGGCGGCCAGCACGCCGTAGAACTTGCTGGGAACGATGCAATGTTCCAGTTCCGGCTTCAGCGAAACCAGATGCACATTGGCCGCGCCAAGGCTTTCGGAAAGCTTTTCCACGGGCTGGAACGGCTTCATCATCACATTGGTGAGGCCCCGCCGCCTGACCTCGCTTTCGACGAAACCGCGCTGCTGCCCCTCGCCGATCATCAAAAAGACGATGCTTTTCATGTGCTTGAGCCGCTCGGCTGCATCGAGCACCGTCTGAAACTCATGCGCGCGCCCGAAATTGCCCGAATAGCCGATGACGAATTTGCGCCCGAGGCCCCAGGCACGACGGAGCGAATTATGCGCGGGTTCCACCGGAACGATCTCGTTGCGGTCGGCCCAGTGGTGAACCACGCTCAGGCTTTCCGCCGGAATGTCCCGCGTCGAAAGATAATGCGCCATGCGCTCGATCGGACAGATGGTCAGCGCCGACTGGCGCATCGACCAGTTGCGCAGAATGAGGGCAAGCCTGCCGGAAACCGTATTGGACCTGATGAGCCCTAGTTCCATCGCCGTTTCGGGAAAAAGGTCCATTACCCAGTTGACCAGCTTTGCCCGGCGAAGACGGACGGGCAGCGCAGCCGAAACCGACAGAAGCGGCGGATCGGTGCAGACGACGCAGACATCGTCCTTCTTGGCGTTGGATGCGAACCATGCGGCAGCGGACAGATGGAAGGTCGCATAATCGACCGCACGCCCCACGAGCCTGCCGCGACCGAAGCCGGAGGTCCATATGCGGTGCACATCCACGCCGCCGATGGTCTCGCGCGCCGGGAGCACGTCCTTTCGCCTGTCGTGATAGCTGCGGCTCGCCAGCACCGTCGTTTCGATGCCTTCGCGCACCAGCGTATGGGCAAGGCTCGTCACCATCCGGCTCGTCGCCGACTGGTCCGGATAGTAGTAACGATTGGCAAGCACCACACGCATGATTTCGCTTCCTGTGCATGTTTCTCTTGAACAGAGGATCGCAACAGCGCAGCCGAACCCGCAAGAAACACAAAGGCATGGCAGGCACCGACAGCGGGCGAACCGCCTACCTCTTTGGGTGAAACAGGCCATGCCGGTCGCGCCGCAAGCCTCATCCTAAGAGGGAGGTTCCCGCCCGCGATTGCCGTTTTGGAGCCGTTCTGCCCGCGCCGGAAATCGCTAACATGGCTCCATCGAGTTTCTGATCGGAGGCAGGGTCTTGCAGGAGAAAACAGCTCTCATCGTCGGTGTGACCGGACAGGACGGCGCTTATCTAAGCGAGCTTCTGCTCAAGAAAGGCTATCGCGTGCATGGCCTGAAACGGCGGTCTTCCTCGTTCAACACGGCCCGCATCGACCATCTCTATCAGGACCCGCACGAAGACGACATTCGCTTTCGCCTGCATTTCGGCGACCTGACGGATGCGACCAATCTGTGCCGGGTCATCCAGGAAGTGCGGCCCGACGAGATTTACAATCTCGGCGCCCAGAGCCATGTGCAGGTGAGCTTTGAAACGCCTGAATATACGGCAAATGCCGATGCGCTCGGCACGCTTCGCCTGCTTGAATCCATGCGCATTCTGGGGCTCGGCAAGACATGCCGCTTCTATCAGGCTTCCACATCGGAGCTTTTCGGCAACAGCTCGCCCATGGCCCAGAACGAACAGACGCCTTTTGCGCCGCGCAGTCCTTATGCGACCGCGAAGCTCTATGCCTACTGGACAACGGTCAATTATCGCGACGCCTATGGCTTCCATGCTTCCAACGGCATCCTGTTCAATCACGAAAGCCCGCTACGCGGCGAAACCTTCGTCACCCGCAAGATCACGCGGGCGGTCGCGGCAATCGAACGCGGCCTTCAGGACAGGCTTCGTCTCGGCAATCTCGATGCCCGCCGCGACTGGGGCCATGCCCGCGATTATGTCGAGGGCATGTGGCGCATCCTGCAGGAAGATGTTCCCGACGATTATGTGCTTGCCACCGGCGAGACGCATACGGTGCGTGAATTTGTCGAACACGCATTCAAGGCGGTCGACAAGGAGATCGAATGGCAGGGCGACGGCGTGGAGGAGATTGGCCGCGACCGCAAATCCGGCAATTGCCTGATCGAGATCGATCCGCGCTATTTTCGCCCGAACGAAGTCGATTTCCTGCTCGGCGATGCCTCCAAGGCGAAAAGCCGCCTGGGCTGGCAGCATACGACCGGCTTCGACAATCTCGTCGCCGAAATGGTCGACTGGGATTTGCGCAACATCATGCGGGAGGTCGGACGCAATGACTTCTACGGCTGAGATCGCCCCTCTCTATTCGCTCGAAGGCAAGAAGGTCTTCGTTGCCGGGCATACGGGCATGGTCGGTTCGGCCATCCTTCGCCGCCTGCAAGGCACGGATTGCGACATCATCACTGCCGCGCATAACACGCTCGACCTGACCCGGCAGGGACCGACGGAAAATTTCATCAGCGGCCGCAAGCCGGATGTCATCATCATCGCCGCCGCCCGCGTCGGCGGCATATTGGCCAATTCGCAATATCCGGCGGATTTTCTCTACGACAATCTCGCCATCGGGATGAACCTCATCCGCGCCGCCCACCAGAACGGCGTCGAGCGCCTCTTATGGCTCGGCTCAAGCTGCATCTATCCCCGCGACGCGGCCCAGCCGCTCACCGAGGACGCACTGCTGACCGGACCTCTGGAGCCGACAAATGAAGCCTATGCCATCGCCAAGATCGCCGGGCTGAAATATGCCGAGGCCTGCGCGCGGCAATATGGCAACCGCTTCATGACGGCGATGCCGACCAATCTCTACGGCCCGAACGACAATTTCGATCCCGAAAGCTCGCATGTGCTGCCAGCGCTGATCCGGCGGATTCATGAGGCCAAGGTGCGCGGCATCGATCACGTCACGCTATGGGGCAGCGGCAAGCCCTTGCGGGAATTTTTGCATGTGGACGACCTTGCCGATGCCTGCCTGCACATGCTGCGCTTTTATGACGGCATCGAGCCGATGAATATCGGAACGGGCGACGAGATTTCGATCAGGGACCTGGCGCTGACCGTCGCCCGCGCCGTCGGCTACGAGGGCCGCTTCGAGCATGATCTCAGCAAGCCTGATGGCACGCCGCGCAAGCTTCTCGACACGTCGCGCATGCGGGCGCTTGGCTGGAAACCGCGCATCCGTCTGGAAGACGGCCTGCGTGACGTCTATCGCGATTGGCTGCGGGAAACCGCCGATCCTGTCGCGGCCTGAAAACCGGCGCTGAAAATTCCTAATCCTGACTGGAGAAAAAGCTCGCCCTATGAGGGCGAGCCGCCGACCCTGCTCATGTCGAGCTCGACGCGCAGGATATCGCCGGGCCTGATCTCCGTGCGCTCATCGGCAACGATATCCTGGAAACTTCCATCGACGATGCGGCTGATCGAGAAGATCAGCTTCTGGCGCAGCGTGGACGAGGCGATATTGCCGGAGGATTTGGCGATTTCGGCCATGGTCTGAAGCTGCGCATTGCTGCGGCGCTCCATCCGGGCAATGTTGAGGTCTATGTCCTGCAAGGCCGTCGCAGCCTCGCTCTTGCGGATTTCGTCCAGATTGGCAATGCGCTGCTGCATGGCAAGCTGGTTCTGCCTCGCACGCGCGAGGAAGGAGGCAAGCTCCAGCGCGGCGCGCCGGGTCGCCGACAGATCGCGCTCCATGTCGCGCAGGTTGGACTTGGCGGCCAGCCCGCGATCCACCAGCGACTTGCTGGAATCCACATTCTCCTGCAACAGCCCGATTTCCGTGTCGTGCAGCTTGATGCTCTGCTGCAAGGTCTCTATTTCGTCGCCATAGCTCGCGGCCTGCGCTTCCAGCGCCTGACGTTCAGCGGCGAGATTGTTGCGGCGGACATTGAAGACGGTCTTTTCCCCGTCCAGCATCTGCTGCGTCAGCGCCGCCGTTTCCTTGCTGGCGGCGGGTTGTTCCGGAAGGACATAGTTGAATTCCGTGCCGTTCAGTTCCGCCTCGAAGCGGGCGCGCCGTATCGTCATGGCGGTGATCTGCATCTGCAGATCCACATATTCCTGCTGGACGGTGATAAGCTGCATCCCGGCGGTCAGCGCCGGCGTCTCGGCCTTGCCGGCCCCGCCGCCCAGCGCCATCAGTTCAAGCGCCACCATGCCGGGCCGGAACTGGTATTTTCCCGGCGCCTTCACGTCGCCGACGACAAACACCGGCGCGTACTGGTTGATGGTTGCGGTAACCGTCAGGCCGGGAATGTGCTGCGACAGCGACCCGGCAATCTTCTCGCCGATCTCGTTGATGGTGAGCCCGCTCACCGGAATATTGCCCACGATCGGATAGCCGATATTGCCGTCCACATCGACCGGGTAAAGACCCGTCAGGGACGGCTGGCCATAAACTGTCACCTGCAACACGTCGTTGGCCCCGACCCGGTAGGCCTGCCCTTCGCCAAGCGCGGCGAAGCTTCCGCCAGCCAGAATTAGCCCTGCGAGCATGGTGGCCCGCAGATGGGCGGCGATGCGGTTTTTCATGATCCTGTGTGCCATTGGCTTGCCCTCACGCCTGTTCCTGAACGCTGCCTGCGACCGGCTTTCGCCGCCGCGAGAAAATGCCGCTTAAAGCCTGCCCCGTCTTGCGCAGGCCCAGCCCGCACAGCGCGACGGGAAGCGTGATCCAGCTTCGATAGGACGCAATGTTCTGGTTCACCACCGCCAGCGCCGGTTTGCGCCCGAAGGAGGCCATCGTCTGTATCAGCGCATTGGTTGCAAGCTGGTCCTGGCGGTCTGACTGGACCACGAGCAGCGCCGTATCGGTTGCCCGCGAAAGGAGAACCGAGCGCTTGTCTTCCATGACCGCCGGGAGATCGACGAGAATGATCTTGTGATCGGCGCGAAGCTGGGCAATCAGTTCGGCCAGCCAGTCACCCTCGCGCATCAGGCTGTTCGGCTTGATGATATCGATACCGGAGCCATGGTCGTGCACGAGCGTCGCGCCGGTGAGCTGCCGTCCGGTAGACACACCGCCCAGATCATTGTGCGGCAGCCCGAAGGCCTCCGCCAGCCCCGACCGCCTGTTGGTCGCGTCGATGACTGCAACCGTCAGGCCGGTGGCGGCGATCTGTTGTGCGAGCGCGGTGATCAGCAGTGTCTTTCCCTCGCCGCTGGACAGGGAAACCACCGAAAGCGCCAGCGAATCCCGACCGCGCGTCAGCGCCCGAACACGATCATGCACGGACTTGATGGCGCGACCGAACGGGCTTGCCGGATCGAGACCGCGATTGACCAGAAGCGGCACGGTCATCTGCGGCGAGACCGGCAGCAGCGTCGCCGCCGGAATGCCGGGCAGCACCAGCGATGCCGTCTGTGCGGGCCTGATCTTGTCGAATGTTTCCTTCAGCATCGTGCCTGCAAGCGCAACCAGCCCGCCAAGCCCCAGCCCCAGCAACAGCCAGTTGGGCAGGTTCGGGCTGGCCTTGGCCATTGCCGGTTCCGCCGGAGAAATCATCTGCGCTTCCGGCGCAGCCATGCCGTCCTGCTCGATCAGTTGCTTGTAACGCGTCAGATAGCTTTCATAGACCGTGCGGCTGGCATTGGCTTCACGGTCAAGCTGCACGGCTTTCACCTGCGCCTGATTGGCCTCGGCAAGGTCGGCCTCCGCCTTCTTCAACGCTTCTTCCAGTCCGCTGCGCCGCTGGCGCGCTATCTGGATTTCGTTGCCAAGGCTCTTGATGATATCGCCGACCTGGCTGGAAATCTGCTGTTTCAACGCTTCCTGTTCGGCCTTCAGCACGGGAATTTCGGCGCTCTTCAGCGCACCATTCGACTGCAATTCGCCAAGCTGCCGCTCGACGCGCGCCTGCTCGCTGCGCAATGTCTGGATCGCGGGCGACGCCAAAACTTCCGCCAGCGCGGGCGCTTCATCCTTATCCTTCAATTCTTCCGCCGTGCGCAGCCGCGCCTCGGCAAGCGAAACGGCGCCCGTTGCGGCGACGATCTCGCTGTTCAGCGCCGCAACGCGCTGGGCCTGAAAGCTGATCTGCCCCTGATCGCCCGCAAGCCGCGACTTCTGGCGGAATTCTTCCGCCGCACGTTCCGCGCTTTCAAGGTCGCTGCGCAGGTTTCCAAGCTTGTCGCCAAGCCACTCGCTGATGCGCCGCGTTGCCGATTGCTGCACGTCGATCTGGTGGTCGAGATAGGCCGTGGCGAACGCATTGGCGACCTGCGCCGCATAGACCCGGTCGGATGCGCGATAGGAAATGAAGATCGTGTATGACCGCCCGTCATTGGTGACGCGCAACCGCGAAAGAAGCAGGTCTATCTGCTGGCGCTCACGCAGGGCCGGATCGACCTCGCGCGCGCCCTTGGCCTGCGACGCCGCATCCGAGGCGGACGATAAAACCGTGCGCGAACGGAATTGCGTCGGCACGGTTATGTTCTCCGCTTGCAATATGTCGATGACCTTGCGCGCCATCATGCGGGAATTGATGATATCGAGTTCCGAACGCAGAACGGGACTGTCCTGCGGCAGCGGCGTGATGGCGCTTTCATTGGGAAGCGCCTGCAACCGCCGCATATCCAGCACCAGCACGGACTCCGACACATAACTGACCGGCGCTGTGAGATAGCCTGCAAAACCGACGCCAATGCCCGCGACCACCGGCACGATCAGCATCATTTTTCTGCGTTTTATAATGTCGAGCAGGTCAGCCACCGGCTGCCGCCCGTTTCCTGCCGAAACGTCGGAGATAATCACCCAAATTCTCCTTCACGGAATAGTTCAGTCCGCTGAATGTCCCCTTGCCCCTAAAGCGGGCGTCGGGTCGCGCCCTATTGCAGGTCGGAAAACGATGTTTCCGACGGGAACAGCTCATTGATGATGCAAGCCACCTCGGTGCGGTTGGATGCCTTCAGCTTCTTCATGATGTTGCGGATATGAACCTTCACGGTGCTTTCCCGCAGTTTCAGTTCATAGGCGATGATCTTGTTCGCCTTGCCCCGGCGCAGCGCATTGACCACTTCGGCCTGGCGCTGGGTGAACATTCCGCCGAGAGGCTGCAGGCGCTGCGAATTCGGATCGGTGGCATGCCGCAGGGCGAGCACGCTGCTGGCCGGAACGAAGGTTCCTCCCGCCATGGCAAGCCGCAATGCTTCGACGCAGACATTCACATTGACCGAGGTGGGGATATAACCCTTCACTCCATGGTCGAGCGCCTTGAGGACCTGCGAGATTTCTTCCTTGTCGGCCAGAAGAATGACGGGCGCCGGGGCGCAGTCCGTAACGATGCGATTGAGATAATTGCCGACCGCCGGGTCGGAAACCTTCTGGCCGCCGATATTGAAAAGCACCGCGCCCGCCGTGCGGCCCCGACGCTGATGCTGCCACTGCTCGAACGAGCTGAATGTGGCAATCGACATTTCGATACTGTGATTGGTCAATCCGTGTGCCAGGCACTCGCGATCCAGCGCACGATTGTCTATGATAACCAGCAACGGCAACACGCTGTCACTGGGCAGTTCAGGCTTGAAGGAAGCATCTCTTGTCGCTCCGAAGCCATTATTCTTTATTTCAGTGGTTCTGTTGCTGAATTTTGGTGAAATGTTCATTTGTTCGCCCTCTAACCCAATTTAATTACACGCCTCCGTTTCTTGCGCATGACAATCAAGCATGCGCATCGGTTACCCTGTTTTATTGATCTTTGTGATATATAGACAACCAACGGGGGAAACTAGTCTGGAAAGTTGCCTGAAATTTTCTACAGTGTCATTAACCTAGATTAAGGGCTTCAGCAAAATATGGTTTAGAAGAAGCGCGGATATATACCCAATTAGTGGTAGAAATTACTACCTTGCCAAAACAACCGCCCTCGATAAAACTCTTGCGATGCCCCGCTTCCGGGCGAGAGCGGGGAAAAACGAATGCGGGGACACCTGACTTAAAATTTATATTTCCTTTGCTGGGCGAAACGGCAGGTAGGCTCAATGGTGGTAAATGCCGACGAAGCAAAATCGCTGCGCCATTTTCTGGAAAGCGCGCCCATAGGCGCGGTTTTTGAAGAAAGCGATCTCAGCGTGCTCGCCGCCCTGCCCATGGCTTCCAAGACCTATGCCGCCCACACCGTGGTAAGCAGCCAGGGAGACTGGGCCAATTCGGTCCATATCATAAAGAGCGGCTGGGGCTGTATCTATCGCGATCTTCCCGATGGCGACCGCCAGATACTCGACTTTCCCATGAAAGGCGATTTTCTCGGTTTCCGCACCGGGCTCGGTTTCAACTATTACACGCTCATTTCGGTTACGGAGCTTTCCGTTCTCGAAATCTCGCTGGACCATCTCACCGAAAGCCTGCT
Source organism: Brucella intermedia LMG 3301 (assembly GCF_000182645.1). Taxonomy (NCBI): domain Bacteria; kingdom Pseudomonadati; phylum Pseudomonadota; class Alphaproteobacteria; order Hyphomicrobiales; family Brucellaceae; genus Brucella; species Brucella intermedia. Next base: position 446,949 of record NZ_ACQA01000002.1, on the reverse strand, counting down.
GAAGTCGCCCCGCCTCGCCATGACGTTCATGGAACTGATGGCCCGGCAGCGTGCGATCCTGATCGAACATCTCATCAGCATCGGCCGCCGCAGCGCACTTGTTCGCATCGCCCATCTTCTGCTGGAACTCGGCCACCGGGCGCGCATCAACGGCACGGGCGACGAGAACAGCTTCTTTTGCCCGCTGACCCAGAGCGAACTTGCCGATGCGCTCGGGCTGACGCCGATCCATATCAACCGCATGCTGCGCGAACTTCGCGAAGACGAACTTCTGGTGTTCCGCAACAATGAGGTGGAGTTCCTCAACCGGTCCGCCCTCGTCCATATTTCCAGTTTCGACGAGCACTATCTGACCATGGAAATTTTTCCCCGCGTCCGGATCAGCCGGTAGGTCCGGGTTTCCGGTTTTGCAGTTCTTCAACAGTTCGTCATTTGCGGCGGGCTGGAATAGTTGCTCTCGTCGTCCTAGATTCTGGAGACAATTCAAGGGAGCGCACATCATGACCTACAGCAAGAACCCGGAAGCGATTGCCAGGCTCACGCCGGAGCAATATCGCGTCACGCAGGAAAGCGGCACCGAGCGCCCTGGAACCGGCGAATATCTCTATAACAAGGAGCCGGGAATCTATGTCGACATCGTTTCGGGCGAACCGCTTTTCGCCTCTGCCGACAAATACGAGTCCCATTGCGGCTGGCCCAGCTTCACAAAGCCCATCGAACCCGCCAATGTCGCGGAACTGACCGATGTTTCGCATGGCATGGTGCGGACGGAAGTGCGTTCGGCCCATGGCGACAGCCATCTGGGGCATGTCTTTCCTGACGGCCCGGTCGATCGCGGCGGGCTTCGCTACTGCATCAATTCCGCATCGCTGCGCTTCATTCCGAAGGACCGGATGGAAGCTGAAGGATATGGCCAGTATCTCGATCAGGTCGAAGATATCGGCTGAATGGAAGTCAAATCAAAGGCATGGCCGTGCGAAGTATTTGAAATAAAATTTGTGCGATTTGAAATTAATCCGGGTCCGGATTAATTGATCCACAGCCATTCCTTGCGCCTACGAAGTAAGACTTCTTTCTGTCGCAATGATCACTAATCTGATTTCGCGCACCGCTTCGGCGGAATCAGGCAAATGCGCAGCCTCGGTATGATTATGCTATTACCACACATACCGAGGCTTTTTGGGGCTATCGACCGGCTTTCCGCCATCCCCTCGCCAATTATGCCCTCCCCCCGACCGAACAAGCCGCCCGTAACGTCGGTTGCATGGACGGCGTGAATTCCATTGCAAATAGCGGGCAATTATATTCAATATACTGTCCTGCTATTACTGGATGACGGATTTCGATCACGCGACATTTTGGGAGGCGGCTTGGATAGTGCGGTTGGGGCCTATCGGATCTATTCCGAAACGGAGTGCGCGGAGGCGCCGGCACTCGACTGGCCCTATGTCTGCGCATTGCATCTGCTTCGGAAACCTGTCGGAAACGCCATTTCGGAATTTCTCGCCGCCGTCGGCAATGCATCGCGGGCGGACCGGGCATGGATGATCGAATATACGCCCGATCTCCTGCGGTTTCGCAATTTGCATGAATGGTGCAAGGGTAGTACGACGCCCTATATTGCCGAGCTTCAGGAAATTCCGACGACGGTGATCGCATGGCTGCACCGCTATCTGACCAGGGGACAGGCCGTCGCGGTTCACGACGTCCGCGGACTGCCACGCACCGCCCGCGCCCTTCAGGCGGAGTTCCTGCGGCAGGGAAACCAGAGCATTCTCAGCATTCCCCTCTTTCATCACGACCGGCTACGCGGGATCATCGGCTTCGATACGACAGTGGAAGCCAGACGATGGTCGCGGGCCGAGATCAAGGCCATGTTCCAGTGCGCAAGCCTGATCGCCCAGGCCAAATATGCGACGCCTGAAGACGATCCCGTCAGGCATGAGGAAACCGACCCGACTTCGGTGATCTATGTCAGCAAACGCGGCGTGATGCGCGGTGTTTCACCGGAAGAAATAATCGGGGTCCGCTCGGCAGGCAATTACAGCGAGATATGGCTTGGCGACGGTTCCAAGGTTCTCGACTCCCGACCGCTTGGCATATGGGCGGGCATTCTTCCGCCAAGTCTCTTTTTGCGCATTCACCGCACGACATTCATCAATGTCCTGCATGTTTCGGACATAGACAGAAGCACGATCGACAAATGGCTGATCAGGATGCGCGGCGTGGATCAGTCATGGCCGGTTTCGCGATCCTATCGGAAGCCTCTGCGGGAGCGAATGGGCTTCTAGCCTTGATTTCGCCATGATTTAGTCGGTCCTTCGCCACAAAAATCGATGCGAAAAACGCACACTTTCGTTCCGCAAACAGCGTTTCGCTGCCGATTTCGCGGAATTCGCGGTTCTGCCTCAATTTGAAATCGCTGCTCAAGACAGGTCGAGATGCGCCTTGAGCGGCATGTCGTCATGCACCGGAACCGTCTGCCTTTCGATCATGCGATGGACCAGCGGCGGCTTGTCTCCCTTGTGCAAGGCAAGCAGCCTTTCCGACACCTCGGCATCGGCCTTGGTCCGGCGCTGGTTATGGCGGACATACTCCACCCAGGTCGGCACGTGATAGCTTTCCGTCCAGGTTTCCGGGTTCTCCAGATCGCGCAGCAGCACCCATTGCCGGGCACCGTCGCGGATACGCATGCGCCGACGCAAGGCCATGGCGGAAAGGAATGCGGGAACATCTTCCTGCGCGATCTTGTAATCAACCATGATCATGATCGGGCCGCTGCGCGAGCGAAGATCAAGCCGAAGTTGCGGCTCGCTGAAACGGTTGAGCGGATCGAGATTGAGGGATTCGAACTCGGGCTGCGGGAGGAGAAGGCCGATCAGCGCGCCGAACATCAGCACCACGGCAGCAGCCAGAAGCGCACCCGGCACGTTATATTCATCCGCCACGGCACCCCAGAGCCAACTGCCCGCAGCCATTCCGCCGAAGGTCGCCGTCTGGTAAAGCGCCAGCGCGCGCCCCACCACCCAGCGCGGCGTGGAAAGCTGCACGGTGACGTTGAACAGAGACAGCGCCAGCACCCACGACACACCGGCAGGCAGCAGGAAAATGCAGCTGAGCCACATGTTCCGGCTGATCGACAGCAGGCCGCAGCTGACCGCAAAGGCGACGAAAGCCCCGCGCACCAGCCATTCATTGCCGAGAAGCTCGCGCAGCCGCGCGCTGAGCAAGGCACCGCCAATGGCGCCAAGCCCGAAGAAACCCAGCATGATGCCGTAAGTAAGCGCCGTTCCGTGGACGAGATCGCGGGCGACCAGCGGCAGAAGCGCCAGGATGACGATCGCGGACAGGCCGAACAGAAAGCCTCTGAACATCACTTTCAGCAGGTTCGGCGACATGGCGACGTAACGCAGCCCCGCCATCATGGCCGGTCCCAGCGTTTCGCGCGGCAAGGTGGATTTGACCGTTTCCGGCTTCCACTGCCAGAGCGCCAGAATAAGCGCACAATAGCTGAACGCATTGAAAATGAAGGCAAAAGCAGCACCCGCCGCCGCAACGATAATACCGCCGATTGCCGGACCGATGCTGCGCATGAGATTGAAGCTCATGCTGTTGAGCGCCACGGCGGCAGGCAGGTCGGTGCGGGGCACGATGTCGCCCATCGACGCCTGCCATGAAGGATTGTGCAAGGCCCCGCCGCAGCCGATGAGGAATGTGAAGCTCAGCAGCATCCAGGGCGTCAATATGCCAAGATAGGCGAAAGCCGCCAGCGCGACCGAAATGACCAGCAGCAGAACCTGCGCGGTGAGCATGATGCGGCGGCGGTCGAAATTGTCGGCCAGGGCACCGGCGGCGACCGAAAAGATCATCACGGGCAAGGTTGTCGAAGCCTGCACCAGAGCAACCATATCGTCCGAATGGGCGATGGTTGCCATCATCCAGCCAGCGCCGACCGTCTGCACCAGACCGCCAAGGTTGGAAACCAGTGTAGCTGACCAAAGCGCCCGGAATGTCTTGTATTGGAAAGGCGCGAGGGGGGAAATTCTCTGCGGCACCGGACGACCTCCCGTTCCATCTGCCTCACATAGCCGATACGTGAATCTCTCCCGGGGGACAAGGGGGATAGTGCCAAACTTGTCACGACAACCCATCAACGTTTATATGTGCTGTAAATATTGAGCCAACCCTTTATTCCTGATTATTATTTTTCCTGTTGGAGTGCAGTTGCCCATGGGCTTGCGAACAGCACAAATTTCTGACGCTTCTGTTCTCGCAGCCATCTCGATTCAGGTTTGGCTGAGCACCTACATCCGCCGGGGCGTGAACGCATTTTTTGCCGATTACGTTCTAAGCGAGTTCACGGAGGAAAAATTCCGGAGCCTCATCGAAGACGCCGATGAACATATTGTCGTTTCGGAGAATAAAGACGGTCTGGACGGCTTCACCCGGATCAGTTCCAAAAGTTCCGCTCCGATAGATAATTGTTCGACAATGGAAATTTCGACCCTTTACGTCCAGCCGCGACATCAGGGAAACGGAATCGGGCGAGCACTGTTGCAAGAAGCTTTGCGCCACGCGCGCGATGCGAAGGTTCCTTCCGTATGGCTGACCACGAACTCCGAAAATACCTCCGCAATCAACTTCTACACGTCCCAAGGCTTTGAACGAATTGGAACAACGCATTTCCGGATTCAGAACCAGGCCTATTTGAACGACGTGTTTCGATATGCCTTTCCCTGACAACTGACAGGTCTGTTCGGGTCAATACGTCAAGGCTGACCCCGGATTGACTCCATCCTTCGATTAGGTAGACTGGTCTACCTAATCATCCGGGCATGTATTATGGACGATTCTGCCACACCAACTTCAAAACCGGCGCGCGAGCGGCTTCTGCAAGCGGCGGCGGAATTGTTTTACGACGAGGGCATTTCGGCCACCGGCATCGACGCGATCATCCAGCGCGCAGGCGTGGCAAAGCAGAGCCTCTACAACAACTTCACCTCAAAGGCGGAGCTGGTGGCAACCTATCTGGAGCATCGCCACGCCGAATGGCTGGGCCTCTATGAAAAGCGGCTGGAGAAGGCAACAGGCCCGATGGGCGGGCTGCTGGCGGTGTTCGACGCCTATCGCGATCACGCGGAATTTGCCTATGAACACGGGTTTCGCGGCTGCGGCCTTCTGAATGCGGCGGCGGAACTGCCCGCTGGCGATCCGGGCCGCGAGGCGGTGAGAAAGCACAAGGAAGAGGTCGAGGGCCTGCTCGTGACCCACCTCACCGGCCTGATCCCCGACGATCCGCCACGCGTCCGCCAGCTGGCCGTGCAGCTCTCCTTCATACTCGAAGGAGCGATCATGCGGGCCGGGCTCGAGGGCAACAGTGCGCGTCTTGGCGAAGCCAGGGCGATGGTCGCAACGATTTTGAAACCCGTGTAAAAATGCAATCATCGAAAAGCTATTTTCTGGGCGTGGCCGCCATCATCGCCGCCTCCACGATCTGGGGGACAACCGGCACTGCGGCGACTTTCGCGCCCGAAGTCGGCGCAGCTGCAATCGGCGCCGCCGCCATGGGCCTTGGCGGGCTTGCACAGGCGGCAATCGCCTGGCGCGGCATCATCGCCTCGCGAAAGGCGCTCGCCAATCAATGGCGCCTTCTGATGCTGGGCGCGATCTGCGTTGCCATCTATCCCCTCGCCTTCTATGCCTCCATGCGGATGGCGGGCGTAACCATCGGGACGGTCATTTCGCTCGGCTCCGCCCCGCTGCTTTCCGCCGGGATCGAATACAGGCAAAGCGGCTTTCGTCCATCGCTCCGCTGGCTGGCAGGGGCCACGATCGGCATCATCGGCATGGTCCTGCTCAGCATATCGGAGGATGGCGGCAGTCACGCCGTCTCCGCTGACGGCTCACCACTCATCGGCTCGCTGCTCGGCCTCGTGGCAGGCTTCACCTATGCGCTTTATTCCTCCTGCGCGCGCCAGCTGATGCAGGGCGGCATATCGTCGACGACCGCCATGGGCGCAACCTTCGGCATAGGCGGCATTCTGCTGATGCCGGTTCTGATCGCGACCGGCGGGCCGTTTCTCGCCTCCTGGAACAATGCGGCCGTCGGACTTTACATGGCTTTCGTGCCGATGTTCCTCGGCTATGTCTGCTTCGGCTACGGCTTGAGCCGCGTGGAAACAAGCGTGGCGACCACGATCACCCTGTTCGAGCCGGTCGTCGCCGCGTTCTTCGCGGTGGTGATCGTCGGCGAGCGGCTGTCCGCCCTCGGCTGGTTTGGCGTCCTTCTGGTCGTCATCTGCCTCGTCTGCATCACCATGCCGGCCCGCAGCCGCAAAAATCCGCTGGAAGTGCCTGAGCCATCAACCTGATGGGCTCGCGCTTTATCTGCATTGCGCGCATCTTTTCCAAAAACCGTTTCACACTTTTCGGGATGCGTCTTGTTTGTATCGACGCGCATCTTTTCCGAAAACCGTTTCACACTTTTCGGGATGCGCTTTTCAGCCAGCCCTTCACGGCCTCCACGGATTCCGGATGGCGCGGTTTTCGCAGCGAAACCGCATAGAAATCCGCGCCAACCCGCAATTCGGTGGCCAGCGCCTGGACGAGACTGCCCGCGGCAATTTCCTTTTCCACGAAAAAGCGGCTTGCCAGCGCCAGCCCGTGCCCGGCAATTGCCGCATCGATGGCGAGCGAAGTCTGGTTGAAGCGCGTATTTTTCGGTGAAGCCGACACGCCGCGGGGAAACGCCTTTTCCAGATATCGCGGCCAGAAATTATGCGCATCGTGCAGCAGCGGATAGCGCTGCAGATTTTCCGGCAGGCCCGGATCGCCCAGCCTCTCGACCAGAACCGGACTTGCGACGGCAACGATCACATGCTCGAAAAGCAGCTCCGCATTCAGCCCCGGCCCGAAAGGCGGCTCGCCATACCGCACCGCAAGATCGACGGCATCTGTCTGGAAATTGGCAACCTTGTCGCTGGCGACAATGCGCAATTCTATATCGGGATGCGCTTGCGTAAATTCTGCCAGTCGCGGGATCAGCCATTTCGACGCGAAGGTCGGCGTCACGCTCACGGTCAGGTGCTGCGGCTCGGGTCGCAGCATTTCGGTCGCTTCCGAAAGCAGGTCGAACGCCCGCCGCACACTGGCGATATAGGCGCGGGCCGCCTCGGTCATGACCAGCGTGCGGGGTTGGCGTTCAAAGAGTTTCAGTCCAAGCTCCGCCTCGAGGCCGCGTATCTGCTGGGCCACCGCCGCCTGCGTCACGCCAAGCTCCTCCGCCGCCAGACGGAAGTTCAGATGCCGCGTGACGACTTCGAACACACGCAGACCATTGAGCGAGGGAAGTCTCTTCATGAACTGAACCCGATAGATTTTCTATTGCCTGACGTTACGCATTTTCGTTCGTCAGGATAATGGCTCTCGGCTATAACTGCAAAGAATGGTTATCGGCGGTTGACCGCTCGTGCAACATTTTCCCGGAAGGAAAGCATCATGACAGTAGAAAAAGTAGCGATTGTGACGGCTGGCGGAAGCGGCATGGGTGCCGCCGCCGCACGCAGGCTTGCGCAGGACGGTTTCAAGGTTGCAATCCTTTCATCCTCCGGCAAGGGTGAGGCATTGGCGCAGGAACTGGGCGGCATCGGCGTCACCGGCTCCAACCAGTCGAACGATGATCTGAAGCGCCTTGTTGACCTTGTTCTGGAAAAATGGGGCCGTATCGACGTGCTGGTCAACAGCGCAGGCCACGGCCCGCGCGCGCCGATCCTCGAAATCACCGATGAAGACTGGCACAAGGGAATGGACACCTATTTCCTCAATGCGGTTCGCCCGGCCCGTCTTGTCGTGCCGACGATGCAGAAGCAGAAATCCGGCGTCATCATCAATATCTCGACCGCATGGGCCTTCGAGCCGAGCGCCATGTTCCCGACTTCGGCGGTGTTCCGTGCCGGGCTTGCCTCCTTCACCAAGATTTTCGCCGACACCTATGCCGCCGACAATATCCGCATGAACAACGTTCTTCCGGGATGGATCGACAGCCTGCCGAAGACGGAAGAGCGCCGCGCCAGCGTTCCGTTGCAGCGCTATGGCAAGAGCGAGGAAATCGCCGCGACGATCTCCTTCCTCGCATCGGATGGCGCCGCCTATATCACCGGGCAGAACCTGCGCGTGGATGGCGGCTTGAGCCGTTCAGTGTGATGGGTGTTTGAAACGGTCGTCCGCCGCATGGCGGCGACCGTTGTGCGTACCGGCGAAGCTGCAAGACTGGAGATACAGCCTTGCTCCTTTTTCGGTTTAAAGCACGATCTTTTGTAACATCAATAGAAATACAACTTGTCACGCCAGATCGTAACCGCAGCAAAAATACCTGCAAAGAGCGCGACAATCATAATAGCACCACCGGCTAAAGCGGCTCCAAACACTTCTACAAAGACGCTGAGAATGTCTACGACAATTTTCATAATCCCATGATATCCGCCATCGGAGATATTCACGCCCGCCTGAATCTTGTATCCAACAAGAAATATAAAGCCGAAGACAGCAGAGGTTAGAGCGATGTAAAACAACTTCCTTAATCGTATCATTAGTGCCTTCCATTATTCATTTCATTCTACATTACAATATTATTGGCCCGCTATTCAGCGCCATCCATCCAGCTCATCGAACTTGATTACGTCCGGACACTCGCCCAGCTTGATGCCGGGGCTTCCTTACGTTGAAAACGAGGGGCTTTTCAATCGCCTCTGTCGTCTCGGGTCGCTTGATCTTCACGCCTTGGATTTTTTCCGCGTCTTTTTTGCTTGATTATGCGCGATGGCAGCGTGAACGAGCGCGATGAAGGCGTCTTCATCGACCGTTTCACCCTCGCTTATATCCAGCGCGCGGCGCGTATTGCCTTCGAGACTGGAATTGAAGATGCGGGCGGGATCGTCCAGCGCCGCGCCATTGGCGAAAGTCAGCTTCACGACTTTCTTGTAGGTCTCGCCGGTGCAGATGATGCCGTCATGCGACCAGACCGGAACGCCGCGCCATTTCCATTCCTCGACCACTTCCGGGTCGGCCTGCCTAATGAGTGCGCGCATTCTGGCAAGCGTCTCGCCGCGCCAGTCGCCAAGTTCCGCAATGCGCCCGTCAATCAGTTTGGACGCCTCGTTATCGTCTGCCATGAAGTCCTCCCGTAGTCTAAACTGCAAATTCGTCCGGCCGTGGCGCATCACGAAACTGCATCTACATTTTCTCGCCCGGCAGGCGGCTCGCCTGTCCGATCCAGTCCGCAAGCTGGGCTTCGTCCACCGCGTCATGCTCGTGAATGTGGAAGTAGCGCGTGTCCTTGCTCTTCGATCCGACCGGCGGCATCGGTTTCAGCCCTGCGCCGCGAAAGAACGCAACCTTTATATATTTCTCGAAGCAATGATAGCTGAGGAACCAGCCCTCTCCCTTCATGCCGTAAAACGGCGAGTTCCATTTGACCGCCTTATGCACATCCGGCACCGTGCGCACGATCAGGGCATCGAGGCGGCGGCCCACTTCGCTCTTCCAGCCCGGCATGGCCGCGATATAGGCCTGCACCGGCCCGTCCCCTTCCCCCTTGGCGATCTGCGGGTTGCCGCCCGATAAAAGTACCGGGCCGTCAGGTTTCTTGTCGGCCATGATGCTTCCTCCACCTTTTCCAACGAGGACCATAACATCTGGCCCGGCTTGCGCCCAAGCCCCGGATGAGTGGAAAGGACGACTCCCGTTTCTGCCCGGCCTCCTGTAAGCCAGACGCACGATATCAAACGAGAAAATGGCGATGAGACGATTTTTCCATCTTTCGGCACTCAGATTTGCGCTGGCCTTTCTGTCGCCGGGCCAGATGAATCGCGCTTTCGCGGAAGAGGATCTTCCTCGCCTTCTGCCGGAACCGGGCGTGAGCGCGCATATCGAAAGGCGCGAAGAGGGTTATGTTCTGATCCTGCCCGACGGATCGAAACTCGTCTTGCTGGATTCCGACTGGCTCACCGGGCTCGACGGACCTGTCGGCTTTGACACCGCCGACTATGATTTCGATGGTTACACGGACCTCGCCTTGCGTGCCCGCGAGGCCGGAAGCCTCGACATCGGCGTCGCGCTTTATCTCTACGATCCGAAATCCAGATCTTTTTCTCCCCTGATCATCGAGGACGAACTTGGCGGAAAACTGAACTGCGGCGAACTGTGGAACGTCGAGCGCCTTGCGGAGCGAAAGCTGATCAAAAGCAGTTGCAGCCGCGACGGGCATTACAGCCGGGTCGATATCCTGTCGATCGGCCCTGACAAGTCGCCACGGCTTGTGGAACAGTCGCGCCCGGAGGAGCAGATGTCCGGCTGGCCCTATATGGAAAAACCCATGCGCATGGTCACTTACGACCCGCAGGGGAATATCGTCCTCGAACTGCCGCTGGCGCCCGATGAAACGGAACAGGGCTGGGAAGTTCCGATAGAAAAGCTGGCTCTTTACAGCAATCCCGACCGGGAAAGCGCCACAAATTCTCATCTGGTCCGGGGCGACAAGGCGCGCAAGCTCGCTTTTGCCGGTGGCGACTGGATGAAGATCGCCTATCAGGACAAAACTGGGCGGCTGGAACGCTGGATATCGCTGAGCGAAGCCTATGACCTTGCAGAATGGCAGGCCGAAAACGGGCAGAAGCCGCAATCCCTGCAGCTTGGTCTCGCGGATTACAGCGATGTCGACAAGGACCGGGATTACTACAGGCACCTGTTCACCCTGACGCTGGCGAACAAGGGGAGCGAAGCGGTGGAACTGAGCTATGCCGAGTTGCATCTGCTTTTCACATCTGCCGACGGCCAGCAGACCACCCACAAGCTTTACGACCTCTTCAACAAGACCATTGAGCCGGGAAAGAGCGAAACGCTCGACGACAATCCCGTTCAGAAGCGCGACGGCCAATATGTCATCTACCATCCGGTTGGCGATGAAGACGCCTATTCGCCGTTCTTTCCGCAAGGGCTTCCCGCCGGGAAATACAGAATCCGCCCTGTCGTGACCGGCCCCAACCTCAAGGCCCCCATTTATGGCCGGGACGAGATCGAGATGGACTATCCGCCCCGGCTATCGGACAGCCTGATCGACCCTTGAACCGGCGCTCGACCGGGCAAGGGCTGCGAGCGCCATGCCCATCGGCAGGGCGGGGGCGAACAGGAAGCCCTGCCCGCTGCTGCAGCCAAGCGCGCACAGCATGTCCCGGTCTTCCTCGGTCTCGATGCCTTCGGCGGTCACCTTGACACCGAGGGCGTCGGCCAAAGCGACCATCGCCCGCACGATATGCTGGTCCCCTTCCGACTCCGCGATGCCGCGCACAAACACCTGATCGATCTTGATCTTGTCGATGAGACCTTTCTTCAACGAAGCAAAGGTCGCAAAGCCGGTGCCGAAATCGTCGAGCGCGATGGAAACACCGGCATTCGACAGCGCATCCAGACTGTCATTCATCCCGCGCTGGTCGAAGGGCGCCTCCTCCGTGATCTCGATTTCCAGCATGGAAACAGGCAGGTCGCGTCGTTCCATCTGGGACAGGATTTCGTGCGGAATGCGGCCTCCCGCCATTTCGCGCGGCGACAGGTTCATGGCGACCGTCAGATCGCAGCGACCGCTTTCGGTGAGCTTGTCGATCATCTCGCAGCAATTGAAGAAGACATTCTTCGTAAGCTGCCGCACCACGCCCACTTCGCAGGCGACATCGATGATTTCAGGCGGGGCGATGGTGCCGTGCTGCGGATGGTCCCAGCGCAGCAGCGCCTCGAATCCCACCATACTCCCGCTGGAAAGTTCCACCACCGGCTGGAAATAGGTCTGTATCTGCCCGGTCTCGATGGCGATGCGCAGATCGCGCTCGATGCTCTGCTTGCGCTCCCACTCGTGATGCAGGCGCTTTTCAAAAAAGTAATATTCGTTGCGGCCCCGCCTCTTGGCGGCATAAAGCGCGAAATCGGCGCGCAGCAGCATTTCGACCGGGTCGAGCCGCTCCAGCCGGCAGATGCCGACGCAGGCGCCGATCTCGACCGACAGGATGCCTTCGTAATGCGCGCTCAGGCTGCCGATGATGCGCGCCGCGACCAGCCCCGCCTCGATGGTCGCCGATGGTTCGGGATAGACGAGCACGAACTCGTCGCCGCCGATGCGCGCCAGCACGGAGCGCTCAGGTGAAATCTGCCGGATGCGCTGCGCGATGGCGACGAGGAGATCGTCCCCCACCTTGTGTCCGTAGGTATCGTTGACGGACTTGAACCCGTCGAGGTCAATCAGCATGACGATGAAGGGGCCTTCCGCGACGGGAAAAAGCCGGATGGAATTTTCCAGCCCGCGCCGGTTGAAGAGGCCGGTCAGCGGGTCTTCCTGCGACTTGAGCGCCATTTCGTCGGCCAGCTGCTTGGCCTCGTGCTTCAGCCTGCTTGTCTGGATGAAGCGGTTTTGCCCCAGAAGCGCGCCGCGCGTAAGCCCGCACCAGAACAGCACGACGGAAACGGCGATCACGCCGCGTTGCAGGTCGGCTTGCACGGCCAGACATATCACCGTGACGACGAGCGGCGGGGTTATGAAATTGATCGCAATCGAAGCATAGGACGAACCGTAGGTGACGGCGCCCGCGCAAATTCCGGCAAGGATGACGAGATAGACCGGCGATTGCGGGTCGGTGAACCCGCTGGAAAGCACGGCGACGCCGGACCAGAAAAAGCCGGACAGGGCGGCGAGAAACTGGAACCGCCTGATCTGACGCTGCAAATCCGCGACATTTTCAATCGGCGCCAGGCGGCGACTATAGGCAATTGCCTCGAAGAAGCGCAGCGCATTGACGATATTGACGAGCGCGAACCAGACGATCGACTCCCAGAAATGCCCGGCGGCGCTCTGCACCAGCACGATGAGCACCGAGAGAATCGTGCTTATGGGCATCGAGAAGCGAGCGCCCTCGCAAATCTCGCCAAGCTGGTCCGCCAGTATCTTGTCGGCTATCGGACTGTCGTGGCTGCCATATGCCGACCTGACCAGTTGAAGCCAATATGCAGTTTTCGACCCCATCGATACGCAACCACCGGCCAGAGCACGTTCAGCTTTTCCCGATCGGGACGCCCCCGAGTTTCCGACCAGAAAGGAATGCAGAAAACCTGCCCCCAACTGCCAAGTATAACATGCACTTTATCTAAAATGCCAATGGTCCAGCGGATCAATCGATACAATTACTTCGGTGGATGGGGCATACCACCCGGCAAGCCCCATCCAGCGTGGTCTCAAGAAAGCCGGGTCACTCGGTCGCGGGTTCTTCCGCCGTCAGCAGCAGCTTGTCGATGCGTCGCCCGTCAAGGTCGACGATCTCGAACACCCATCCGTTCTTGACGAAGGTTTCGCCCACATCCGGCAGGTGTTTCATTTCCTCGAGCGCCAGTCCGGCAACAGTGTTGTATTCCGCGTCCTCGTCAATCGGGAAACGCAGGAATTCCGAGAATTCGTCAATCGGCATCCAGCCGGAGACGAGATAGGAACCATCCGCACGGCGAACGATCGCCTTTTCCTCGATATGGTCCTCTTCCTGCATGGCGCCGATGATTGCCTCGATCACATCGCCCGCAGTAATCACCCCTTCAAAATGGCCGTATTCGTCATAAACGAGCACCATATGCGTCGGCGTGCCGCGAATGGCCTCCACCACGTCCAGCGCATCGGAAAAATCCGACACGACCGGAACGTCCCGGACGATCTCGCGCAGATTGACGCTGCCCGTGGAGGAAAGCTGGTTGAAGAAATCACGCACTTGCAGGACGCCGATCACTTCATCGGAATTCTCGCCGCGTACCGGCAGCCGTGAACGGCTCGTATTGTGAAGCTGTTGGCGGATTTCATCGAAACTGTCTTCAATATCGACCATTTCGACGTCCATGCGCGGCGTCATCAGCCCGCGCGCCGTCCGGTCCGCAAGGCGCATCACGCCTGCAATCATGCGGGATTCTTCCGTCTCGATCACGCCCGCGCTATGCGCTTCGGCGAGAACGGACTTGATCTCTTCGTCGGTCACGCTGTCGCTCGACTTGCCGGACTGACCGAGCAGCTTGAGGACCAGACGGCCCGACGTATCGAGAAGCCAGACGAGCGGCGCAGCCATTTTCGACAGGAGCGTCATGGTCGGGGCGACGCGGCTTGCCACCGCCTCCGGTTCGCGCAGCGCGATCTGCTTCGGCACGAGTTCGCCGACGATCAGCGACAGATAGGTGATGACCACCACGACCGAACCGACGCCGAGCGCATCGGCAAGGGCCGGCGATATGCCCTGCGCCAGAAGCCAGCCGGAGAGACGGGCACCCAATGTCGCACCCGAAAACGCACCTGACAGAATGCCGACCAGCGTAATGCCGATCTGGACGGTGGACAGGAAACGGCCTGGATTATCGGCAAGTTCGATGGCCATGCGGGCGCCGCGGCTGCCCTTGTCCGCCATTACCCTCAGTCGTGCCGGGCGGGAGGAAACCACTGCGAGTTCCGACATGGCGAGAACACCATTGAGGATCGTCAGCAGCACGACCGTAATTATTTCAAAATACAAAACTGCCCCTCGGGATCAGATGATCGGAATATAGAGCGTTTCCAGTTAAAACGGGTTCGCAGAACCGCTCCATCTCTTTTTGTCTACGCATTATCCTATGCAAAACCGCTTCGCGCTTTTGCTGGAAATGTTCTAATAATAGAAAGGAACGCCCCCTCTTTCCAGAGGCGGCCCGCATAAAATACTGCGATACTGTCACAATAACAGTCATGATGCGCTTTCTTCTGGCTCGCTTCTGATCGGGACCGGCGGCCATTTGTTGTCCTCACAATAAATGATTCACAATTCAGGCAAAACGACAAAACAGAAGTTTGGTCAGGCCAATTGGGTCTAACAATAGCAATTAGGGGCCGAGCCAACCGATCCTAACGAGTTTTTTGCTGCCTGCACAAAATTGGCTTGACCAGAAACCGCGTGCCTTCTACTTCTTCTGTCAATAGTTGACGAAACTTTGCGCGAGGAGGAAGCGCGATGGGAGGATTACCGTCAGCGTCAGCGCGCGCGGATGCTGCGCCTGTATTGCTGAAGCTGGATTCCGTTTCCAAGGAATTTCCGGGCGTCAAAGCCCTGTCGAACGTCAGCTTTGAATTGCGGGCGGGCGAGGTTCATGCCGTCTGCGGCGAAAATGGCGCGGGCAAATCGACCCTGATGAAGATCGTCAGCGGTGTCTATCAGCCCGATGGCGGGACGATCCATTATCGCGGCCAGCCGGTCCGCTTCGGCTCCACGCTTGAATCGGAAGCGGCAGGCATCGCCATCATCCATCAGGAACTGAACCTCATTCCGCACCTGAGCGTTGCGGAAAATATCTATCTTGCCCGCGAACCGAAACGCGGTTTCTTTGTCGACCGCCGCAAGCTGAAGGAAGACGCGCAGCACTGCCTTGACCGGCTTGGCGTGAAGATCGACCCGTCCACGCAGGTGCTGAACCTTTCCGTTGCCCAATGCCAGATGGTCGAGATCGCCAAGGCGCTTTCGCTCAATGCCTCCGTCCTCATCATGGACGAGCCCACCTCCTCGCTGACCGAACAGGAAGCGCAGCTTCTGTTCAGGGTCATCCGCGAACTGAAGGCGCAGGGCACCGGCATCGTCTATATTTCGCATCGCCTCGATGAAATGGCGGAGATTGTCGACCGCGTCACCATCCTGCGTGACGGGCGCTATGTCTGGACCAAGGATTTCCACGATGTCACCGTCGATGAGATCGTGGCCGGGATGGTCGGGCGCTCGCTGGACGAGAAATTTCCCGAACCGACGCGAAAGCCGACGCAGGAAGTGATGTTCTCCGTCGCCGGGCTGACGCGGGGCGGTGTCTTCGAGAATATCGGCTTTGAACTCAGGCGCGGCGAAATCCTTGGCTTTGCCGGGCTGATGGGCGCGGGACGAACCGAAGTTGCGCGCGCGATCTTCGGCGCCGATCCGCATGATGCCGGAACCATCGTGCTCGAAGGCGATACGCTTTCCATCACCAGCCCGCGCGACGCAATTGAGGCAGGCATCGCCTACCTGTCGGAAGACCGCAAGGCGCAGGGACTGGCTGTCAAGATGCCGGTCGATGCCAATCTGACCCTCGCCAATATGGAAGCCGTCAGCAGCGCCTATGGCGTTATCGATTTCGAGCGCCACCGGCAGGCAAGCCAGCGCTATGTCGATCTTCTCAACATCAAGACGCCGGGGCTGGCCCAGCCCGTTCGCCTGCTGTCGGGCGGCAACCAGCAGAAGATCATCATCGGCAAGTGGCTGTTCCGCGAGCCGCGCATCATGTTCTTCGACGAACCGACGCGCGGCATCGACGTGGGCGCGAAGTTCGCCATCTACCAGATCATGGACGAGCTGGCCGCAAGAGGCATCGGCATCGTGCTGATCAGCTCGGAACTGCCGGAAATTCTGGGGCTTTCGGACCGCGTGGCGGTCTTTCACGAGGGGCGCATCACCGCGGTCCTCGATACGGCTGCGACAACGCAGGAAGAAATCATGACCTATGCCTCCGGTCGGGGCCGGCAGGACAAATGAGGACGCAGTAATGGCCGAAATCACCACGGACAAGCCCCAGCAGGCGGCAAAATCCAAAGGGCTCAGCGACCGCCAGAAGGATATCATCCAGAAGTTTGCGGCCGTCGGCAGCCTGATCATTCTGGCGGCGATCTTTTCCGTCACCAGCAGCGCTTTCATGACCGTCAACAATGCGATGACCATCGCCTTGCAGGTGACGTCCATCGCGCTGCTCGGCATCGGCGCGACCTATGTCATCATCACCGGCGGCATCGATCTTTCGGTCGGCTCCGTGCTGGCGCTTGCCGGTGTGGTGGCAGCGCTTGCGGTCAAGGAACTTTCACTGCCGATCCCGCTCGCCATGCTGCTCGGCATCCTGACGGGATCGCTCTGCGGTCTCATCAACGGCTTTGTCATCACCCGGCTCAAGCTGCCGCCCTTCATCGCCACGCTTGGCATGATGCTGATCGCGCGCGGCGTCGCGCTCCAGATCACCGGCGCGCGCGCCGTCTCCGGCCTTGGCGAATCCTTCGGCGTGCTCGGCAACGGATCGCTGTTCCGCATCGAGAGCATCGACGAACAGGGCTTTCCGGTCGTCACCTTCCCCGGCATCCCCTACCCGGTGGTGCTGATGATCGTGATCGCGATCGCGGCCGCACTCGTATTGAACCGCACGGTGCTTGGCCGCCACATCTATGCCATCGGGTCGAACGCCGAGGCAGCGCGGCTTTCCGGCGTCAATGTCGCCCGCGTGACGGCCTTCACCTATATCGTTTCGGGAACGCTTGCCGGGCTTACGGGCTGCGTTCTCATGTCCCGCCTCGTGACCGCGCAGCCCAATGAGGGCGTCGCCTACGAACTCGACGCCATTGCGAGCGCGGTCATCGGCGGCACGTCGCTCATTGGCGGCGTCGGCACCATTTCGGGCACGTTCATCGGCTCGTTCGTCATCGGAATCCTGCGGAACGGCCTCAACATGAACGGCATTTCCGCTTTCACGCAGCAGATCATCATCGGCCTCGTCATTCTGGTCACCGTATGGATCGACCAGATGCGCAACCGTCGATGAGAGGGGAGACGGAATGCGAGGCATTCCGGCAAGGGTAGAGCCAAGAGCTCGATAACAGGAGGAAAACATGCGTAAACTGGTGTCTGCATTGATGGCTTCGGCCTTCGTCCTTGCCGGGGCGGCAAGCGCTTCGGCTGGCGAAATCGCCGTTATCGTGAAGACCGTGAATTCGACTTTCTGGCAAAACGTCCAGAAGGGCGCCGAAGCCGCGATCAAGGATTCCAAGGACCACACCATGACCTTCCAGGGTCCGGCGGCTGAATCGGCCATCGCCGATCAGGTGAACATGGTGGAAAATGCCGTGAACCGCAAAGTGGACGCAATCCTGCTTGCCCCTTCCGACCCGGACGCGCTGACGCCCGCCGTGAAGAAGGCATGGGAAGCCCGCATTCCGGTCGTCATCATCGACTCGCAGCTCGCCGATGGCGGCGACAAATATTACCAGTCCTTCCTCGCCACCGATAACCGCAAGGCCGGCGAAGCCGCGGCCAAGGCCCTGATCGACAAGGCAGGCACCACCGGCAAGATCGCCGTCATGTCCTATGTCGCGGGTGCAGGGTCCGAAATCGGCCGCGTCGGCGGCTTCGTGGACTACATCAAGGCCAATTCCAAGCTGGAAATCGTCGGCCCCTATTACTCGCAGTCGCAGATGGCGACCGCGCTCAACCAGACCACCGACGTTCTGGCGGCCAATGGCGATCTCGTCGGCATCTTCGGCGCCAATGAACCGACCGCCATCGGCATGGGCCGCGCGATCAAGCAGGCAGGCAAGTCCGGCAAGCTGACCGCCATCGGCTTCGACGGCAATCAGGACCTGCAGGAATTCGTCAAGGACGGCACGCTGAACGCCATCGTCGTTCAGGGTTCCTACCAGATGGGCGAAAAGGGCATCGAAACCCTGCTGAAGGTGCTGAACAAGGAAAAGGTCGAGAAGTTCGTCGACACGGGCGCTGTTGTCGTCACCAAGGACAATATCGACAAGCCGGAAGCCAAGAACGTGCTTTATTAAACCACGGCAGTCCCAAATGTTCGAAAGGGAGGCGCAACGCCTCCCTTTTTTGTTGGAGCGCATCCCGAAAATTGTGAAATGATGCGCGTTCCAATCGGATCGAAACTGCTCTAACGGCCCTTCCTTTCGCGCCAGTTCTGGAACTTGCGCTCGTTCTCTTCCTTCGTGCACGGATAAAGGCCGACAATGGCGGCACCGTTCAGCACCTCTTCCAGCACGAAATCCTCATAGGTTTCCATGGCCGTGCATTCGGCGGCGATTTCATCGGCCAGATGGGCGGGAACGACCATGACGCCATCGGCGTCGCCGACCAGCACATCGCCGGGAAACACCGCCGCATCGCCGCAGGCGATCGGCACGTTGATGTCCACCGCCTCATGCAGCGTCAGGTTGGTCGGCGCGGAGGGCTTTGCGCAATAGGCGGGCATGTCCAGCTCGCCGATGCCGCTCACATCGCGAAAGCCGCCGTCCGAAACGATGCCGGCCGCGCCGCGCAGGGCGAGCCTCGTCACCAGGATCGACCCGGCGGTCGCCGCGCGCGCATCCTTGCGCGCATCCATCACCAGCACGCAACCGGGCGGGCAGGTTTCTATCGCAACGCGCTGCTTGTGGTCCGGATTGCGAAAAACCGTGATGGGATTGCGATCCTCACGCGCCGGGATATAGCGGAGCGTGAAGGCCTGCCCGACCATGTTCTCGCGCTTGCGCGCCACCGGCAGCACGCCCTGGATGAACTGGTTGCGCAGACCGCGCTTGTAAAGCGCGGTCGCGACGGAAGCCGTCGAAACCGCCTTCAGCTTCGCCCGCGTTTCGTCGGAAAGCACATAATCTGACATCTAAGCTGCCTTTCAATAGATGACCGGTTCGTCGACGGGACGGCCGAAATCGGTTTTCAGGAAGTCGAAATCGCAGCCCTTGTCGGCCTGTTCGACATGCTTGGAGAACACGAACCCGTAGCCGCGCTCATATTTGGGCGGCGGCGCCTGCCAGGCTGCGCGCCGCGCCGCCAGTTCCGCCTCCGAAACCAGCATGTTGAGGCTGCGGGCCGGAATATCGAGTTCCACCATGTCGCCGGTCTTCAAAAGGGCGAGCGGCCCGCCGATGAAGGATTCAGGGGCGACATGCAGGACGCAGGCGCCGAAACTGGTTCCCGACATGCGCGCATCCGAAATGCGCACCATATCGCGCAGCCCAAGCTTCAAAAGCGCCTTCGGCATCGGGATCATCCCCCATTCCGGCATCCCCGGCCCGCCCTGCGGACCGGCATTGCGCAGCACCAGCACCGTGTCCGGCGTCATCGGGTAGTCCGGATCATCGATGATCTTCTTCAGGTCGGGATAGCTGTCGGCCACAAGCGCCGGTCCCGTGTGGCGGTGGAAGCGCGGATCGCAGGCAGCAGGCTTAATCACCGCGCCATCGGGACAGAGATTGCCTTTCAGCACCGCAAGCGACCCTTCGTGATAGACCGGATTGGACAGCGGACGGATCACGTCCTCATTCCAGATTTTGACGTCCTCCAGACCATCGGTGAGCGGCTTGCCGGTCACGGTTATCGCGGACGGATCGAGCTTGCCGCCGAGCTGCTTCATCAATGCTCGCAGCCCGCCCGCATAAAAGAAATCCTCCATCAGATAGGTGGTGCCGGACGGCCTGATATTGGCGATCACCGGCGTCGTGCGGCCGATGCGGTCGAGATCGTCCAGTTCCAGCGGCACGCCCGCCCGGCGCGCCATCGCGATCAGATGAATGATGGCGTTTGTCGAGCATCCGGTGGCCATCGCAACCGTGACCGCATTGGTGATCGCGGCAGGCGTCATGATCTTTTCCGGCGTCAGGTCTTCCCAGACCATCTCCACGATGCGGCGGCCGCATTGCGTGGACATGCGCTGGTGATTGGCGTCCGCGGCCGGGATGGACGACGCACCGGGAAGCG
Source organism: Brucella intermedia LMG 3301 (assembly GCF_000182645.1). Classification (NCBI taxonomy): domain Bacteria; kingdom Pseudomonadati; phylum Pseudomonadota; class Alphaproteobacteria; order Hyphomicrobiales; family Brucellaceae; genus Brucella; species Brucella intermedia. The sequence continues at coordinate 426,367 of NZ_ACQA01000002.1, read as the reverse complement.
TCAGCCCCATGGCTTCGGCAATCGCGGTCATGGTCGATGCGGTTCCCATGGTCATGCAATGGCCGTAGGACCTTGCGATGCCGCCCTCGATCCCCTGCCATTCCTCCTTCGAGATGGTGCCTGCGCGGCGCTCGTCCCAATATTTGAAGCCGTCCGTGCCGGAGCCCAGATATTTACCGGCATAATTGCCGCGCAGCATCGGCCCGGCAGGCAGGAAGATGAACGGCAGGCCCATGCTGACCGCGCCCATGACGAGGCCCGGCGTGGTCTTGTCGCAGCCGCCCATCAGCACCGCGCCGTCGATCGGATGCGAGCGCAGCAGTTCCTCGGTCTCCATCGCCAGCATGTTGCGGTAGAGCATCGTGGTCGGCTTCACGAAATTTTCCGACAGCGACAGTGCAGGCAACTCCATCGGGAAGCCGCCCGCCTGCAGGATGCCGCGCTTGACCCACTCCACCCGGTCCTTGAAATGCATATGGCACGGCTGCGCCTCGGACCATGTATTTATGACGGCGATGATCGGACGGCCTTCCCAGTCGACCGGATCATATCCCATCTGCATGGTGCGCGAGCGATGCCCGAATGAACGTTGGTCGTCCGGCAGCATCCAGCGCGCCGAACGCAGATCACCATAGGTCTTTCTGGTCATTTCCTACCTTCCCGATCAGAGCGCATCCCGAAAGGCATAAGCGGCTTCCGGGAGAAATAATTGGTTTGGGAGCAGCCGGGCGGTCACGTCACACGCCCCTCATCCGGTGCACCGCGGCACCGGCAACCGAAGCCGCGGCCAGAAACACGCCGCCCGACAGGGGCGCTGCGTCCAGTGCCGCGCCCGGCACCTGCCGATGCGAAGTGATGGCCAGAAGTGTGAGGTCCGGTCCGCAAAAACAGGGCATTGTCGGGGCTGGAACCGGGACTGGAATCTTTTCCAGCAGATTGCCGTCACGGTCGAAGCGGTTCAGGACACCCGCCGATACGCCCGCGCTCCAATAAGCGCCCCCGGCATCGCAAGCCCCGCCATCCGGCCTGCCGCTCTGCTCATCGAGATCGCGGATGCGCTTGCGCCCGCTGACGCCACCCGTCTCCGGGTCAAAGTCGTAGCGGTCGATCCACGGCCCGCGTGAATCCGTATGAAACATGGTTCTGCCATCCGCCGTCCAGGCGAGGCCGTTTGAAATCCTGAAGCCGTCGGCCTTCACGGATGCATTGCCATCCCCCGTCACCCGATAAAGCCGCGATATGGGCTCGCGCTCGGGACGGCCATCCATGCTGCCGACCCAGAACGCGCCGTCGGGACCGACCTTGCCGTCATTAAGGCGGGACGTTGCAGGCTCGTCAAAGGCGGACCATAACGCTTCCTGACTGCCGGTTTCAGGATCAAACAGCACGACCTCGCGCGATAGCGCCACGACAAGCCTCCCGCTTTCGGTCAATCCGAGGCTTGCCACCTTGCTGTCGAAAGACCATTCGCGAAGCGGCCCCCGGTCAAGGTCGATTTCATATATGCGTCGCCCCTCGATATCGCAGGCAAAGAGTGTCTGCCTGCGATCATCCCAGACCGGGCTTTCCATCAATTCCCCGCGCAGATCGGCTATGCAGCGAAACGGCTCCATCATTCAGCCTCCGTCTTTCTCCTGACAACGTCAGGGTGATCGAGCACGAAACCGGAGAGTTCCAGTCCAAGGCCCGCGCCTTCGAATGGATAGATCACGCCTTTTTCGATGCGCGGCATCACCGTCACCAGATCGCGATACCAGGACGTGTAATAGGCGCGGACCGACTCCTGATAGATCGCGTTCGGCGCATTGAGCGACAGGTGAATGGAAGCGGCGAACACCACCGGGCCGGTGCAGTCATGCGGCGCGATGGGTCGCTGGAAGGCCTCGGCCATGGTGGCGATCTTCTTGGCTTCGGAAAGCCCGCCGCACCATGAAATGTCGAGCATCACATAGTCGGAAGCATCGGCACGCAGCACATCGAGAAACTGCGCGCGCGTCGCCATGGTTTCGCTGGCGCAGACCGGAATGCCGGACTGGCGCGCATAAACGGCAAGCGCCTGCGGGTTCATCATCTTGATCGGATCTTCCGACCAGAATGGCCGGAAGGCCTTCAGCTCGCGCGCAATGGCCAGCGCCGATGTGAGGTCCCACATGGAGTGGAACTCGACCATGATTTCCATCCGGTCGCCAACCGCATCGCGTATCTGGCGGAATGGTTGCAGCGCCTTGTCGAGATCACCGGCATGGATGAAATTCCCGCCGGAAGCGACGGCAAACGGATCGAAGGGCCAGATTTTCATGGCCGTTATGCCTTCCGACAGAAGGCTTTCGGCAAGCGCGCCCGCATCCCTGTGAAAGGCGAGCTGGTCCTCGTATGGCCCCTCCTTCGCTTCGTCCGCATCGCCGATATAGCGGCGCGCGCCGCTCTTGTTATAGGTGTAACCGGCGCAGGTATTGTAGGTGCGGATCGATTGGCGCGACAGGCCGCCCAGCAATTGGTGGATCGGCTGGCCGGTCAGCTTGCCGAAAATATCCCAAAGCGCGATGTCGATTGCCGATGCGGCGCGGATTTCCACGCCCGAGGAACGAAAGCCGACATAGGGTTCCAGCAGCAGTTTTGAAATGCGGTCGATCTCCAGCGGGTTCTGGCCAAGGAGCAGCGGCGCAACATCGCTGTGGATATAGGCTGCAACCGCATTTGCCCCACGAAATGTTTCGCCAAGCCCGACGATACCTTCGTCGGTGTGAACCTGCACCCACAAGATGTTGTTGAGGTGCGGAAGCTGCACCGTTTCGATTGCGGTGATTTTCATCCTGTAGCCTCAATGCGCGGACGGTTGACGGTTACGTGCCACGATCTGCGTCGGATTGACGAAGCGCAGCGCCAGAAGCAGCCAGACCAGCGAAGTGACCATGTAGATGACCGCCATGGCATCGATGGACTGCACCGAGCGGACCCCGGCGGCGAACACCGAATAATAGAGCGCGACCACCAAAGTTTGCGATGTCGGCCCGGCGGTGAGGAAGGTCAGTTCGAACATCGCCACCGTGCGCACCAGAACCAGAAGCATGGCCGCGAGAACGCCCGGCATCAGCATGGGCAGAAGCACATGGATGAAGAGTTTGAACGTGCCTGCGCCGAACACGCGCGCCGCCGCCTCCACCTTCGGGTCGATCTGCTCGATGAACGGGATCATCACCAGAATGACGAAGGGGACCGTCGGCACGAGATTGGCAAGCACCACACCCCAGAAAGTGCCGCCCACGCCGAACTTGTAGAGCACGGTCGCCAGCGGAATGCCGAAGGTTATCGGCGGCACCAGAAGCGGCAGCAGGAAGATCAGGAGCACCAGCTTCTTGCCGGGAAAATCGCGGCGCGCCATGGCATAGGCTGCGGTCACGCCCAGAATGCCCGACAGGATCACCACGGCAAAGACGACCTGAAACGTGACCAGCAGCACCTGATCGAGCTGGAATTCGGCCCAGGCCGCCGCATACCAGCGTGTGGTGAACGCTTCCGGCAACCAGGTGCCGAGCCAGCGCGTGCCGAAGCTCGAAACCACCACAGCCGTGATGACCGCAAGAACATTGAGCACGAAGAAGCCGGTCACGAGCCAGACGAGGGTGATCCAGAGCTTGGAAAGGACGGAAGTATCGCGGATCATGGTCTATCCCTTTCCGCCGGCGGTGGAACCGCGATAGAAGAGCGAACGCACGCCGAGAAGCGCGCCGACGACAAGCAACTGCACGCCCGCCATGATCATCGCGATGGATGAAGCCATGGAGTCGTCATATTGCTCGAACGCCGCCTGTGCCGCGGCAATCGAGATCACGCGCGTCGGACCCGACGGCGCGCCCAGAAGGACGGCGGAGGGAAACACGGCGAATGCCTGCACGAAGGTGAGACAGGCCGCGACGACCAGCCCCGGCACCAGCAATGGCAGCATGACATGGCGGAAACGCTGCCAGCTGTTTGCGCCATGGGTGGCGGCGGCGCGTTCCAGCGCGGGATCGATACCCGTGATATAGGAAAGCGTCAGCAGGAAGGTGAACGGAAACACCGTGATGACCAGCGATGCGAAGACGCCCCAGTAGTTGTTGGTGAGCTTCAACGGGCTGTCGATAAGGCCGATGGTGATCAGCGTGCGGCTGAACCAGCCTTGCGGTCCCAGATAGTTCAGCAGCCCCTCCGCGATCAGGACGGTGCCAAGCGTTACCGGCAGGACGAGGATCGTGGTCAGCAGGCGCTGGCGGCGCATCAGCCGCACGCGCATGGCAATGGGCACCGCGAAAAGGACACTGATGAGGGTAACGGGAACTGCCAGCCACAGCGTCGCGCCGATGGTCTTGTAGAGGTAGGGATCGGAGAAGAACTTGCTGTAATTGGCAAGCGCTCCGCCTCCGTCGAGCGGGTTGAAGGACAGTACCAACCCGTAAAGAAACGGATAGATGAACACGCCCACCACAAAAAGCAGCGCGGGCAGGATCAAAAGGGTGACGCCATCGAAGCCGCGATTGGCGAGGCGTTGCCGCAGGCCGGGCCGCAAGGCGGGATTGAGCGGTGCGTCTGCATAAGTTTCAACTGCCATCGCTCAGCCCTCCGCCGGAAAGACCAGCGCATGGCCGGCATCGATGCCGAGCACGATGCGGCTGCCGGGTTCAACGCCGTGCGGCCCGTGAAAGATCAGTTCCATCCCGGTTTCGGTGCGGGCGGTGCCGACATACTCGCGCCCGCGATATTCGATGGTCTCGACGATGGCCTGCAAGTCGTTGCGATGGCCCGAACCGGACACGACATCATCGCCGCGCGCCATGAGCACAGCATCATCGCCCGGCCGAAGCTCGTCCATGGCGCGCCCGACGAGTTCGCTTCCGGCCACGGCAATGTCCGCCTGCCCGTTTTCGACGCGCAGAACCTTGCCCGGCAAGGCGTTGCGGAAGCCCATGAAGGCGGCAACGTCGCGATAGCGCGGCTCTTCGTAAAGTTCGTGCGGCTTGCCCACCTGACGGATTTCGCCATCGCGCAGGACCACGATGCGGTCGGCAAGCGACAGGGCCTCGTCCTGGTCATGGGTCACATAGATCGTCGTGGAGCCGAGCTGATTATGGATGCGGCGGATTTCGGCGCGCATCTCAAGGCGCAGCTTGGCATCGAGATTGGACAGCGGCTCGTCCATCAGAACCAGCGGCGGCTCGATGACGATGGCGCGGGCAATCGCCACGCGCTGCTGCTGGCCGCCGGAAAGCTGTCCGGGCAGTTTTTCCTCCTGCCCTTGCAGTCGCACCAGAGCCAATGCGGCCCGCGCGCGCTTTTCGATCTCGCTTTTCGCCAGACCGCGCATCTTGAGGCCGAAGCCGACATTCTGCAAAACGTTCATATGCGGAAACAGCGCATAATTCTGGAACACCATGCCGAAGCCGCGATCCTCGGGCTTCAGCTGGTCCACCCGCCGCTCGTCGATATAGATGCCGCCGCCCGTCGTGCCGAGAAGTCCGGCGATGCAGTTGAGAGCCGTCGATTTTCCGCAGCCCGAAGGCCCCAGAAGCGCGATGAACTCGCCCTTGCGGATGGTGAGGTTGATATCCCTCAGGGCAGCGAAAGTCCCGAATGAACGGCTCATGCGGTCGAGCCGGAGTTCTTGAAATGACATTGACGCAAGCACCATGGTTTGGAATTGGCGAGTATCGGCGCCCCGCGACGGGCCGTTTGCAGCCCGTCACGCAGCCGTGGGTTCTTCAGCCCCCGGCGACCTCTTCGTCCCAGCGGCGGAACGCGGCGACCAGCGCCTCCGGCTCAAGCGGCAGCTCGATCGGATTATTGGCGATCCAGTCGGCATATTCCGGACGGCCGAACTCCGCGATGATGTTCTGGCTTTCCTTCGGCGCCATCTCGATGGTGACATCCTTCACCGCCGGGCCCGGATAGAAATATCCAGCGTCATAGGAATAGGCCTGCTGGTCGGGCTTGAGCGCGAACTTGATGAACTCCATCAGCACCGCCACCTTTTCCTCCGGTACGCCCTTGGGGATCGCGAAATAATGCGCGTCGCAAACCCAGTGGAAGCCGTCGAGCTTGCTGACGCCCATCTCCTTCGGCACCACCCCCAGCGCACGCGGATTGATATCCCAGCCGGTAGTCGTCACCGTCATGTCGCGCGTGCCTTCGCCCAGTTCCTTCATGAGCGCGCCCGTGCCTGCCGGATAATATTCGATGTTCTTGTGCAATTCCTTCAGATAGGCCCAGGTCTTGTCCCAGCCCTTGACCGGGTCTTTCGGGTCGCTGTCCTTCAGGAGATAGGGAAGCCCCATCAGGAAGGTGCGCCCCGGACCGGAATTGGCCGGGCGGGCATAGATGAACTTGTTCGGATTTTCCTTTGCCCAGGCGAGCAGTTCTTCCGCGGTCTTCGGCGGCGTCTTCACCTTGTCCGGATGATATTCAAGCAGGGGGCCGGATGGATAATAGGAAACGACGACGCCCTTGCCCTTCGACATTTCCTGCATGCGCCAGGCGGGTTCCAGATAGATATCCTGCAACTTCGGCAGGCCATTGTCCGGCAGCGCAATGATGTCGGTCCATATGTCGTCGGCAAGCCCGGCGGAAAGCGCGTCCGGTCCGACGATCACCATGTCGATGTCGATGCGGTTGGCGCGCTGCTGCGCCTTGATCTTTCCCGGCAGTTCCGGCGCCGGTGCCTTGTTGAAGGTGAAGCGCGAAACAAGCGCCTTCTGCCCGGCTGCGAAATTATCGAAGATCGGCTGTGTCAGCGCCAGATTGCCAGCGGCATCGATGACGTTGAGCGCCACCGGCGAGGACGGCAGTTTCGCCGACTGCGCCCATGCGCCCTTCGGCAGCATGAGCCCCATGCCGGTCGCAATCCCGGCCCCCGCCATGAATGTGCGGCGTGAAATTCCCTTGTTCATGTTCTCCTCCACTTTCTGGTTATCCGGTGCGCCCCTCTTCTCCCTGTCAGGACGCCCGGGTTCATTTGTCAGACAATGCCATCGCTCTCCCAGCCGGAGACGATCTTGCGAAGCGTCCCCCGATCATTCGCTTCAAGCTGCGGCAATCCGGGAAGCCGCACCTTGCCCACATCGAGCCCCTGAATCTGCAAGGCTTCCTTCACAACGGTCACATTGGCGCCGTTGCGGTATCTGGTGCGCATGGTCTCGAAATCGGCAACGCTTTCGACCACTGCCCGCGCCCTTGCGAAATCTCCCGCCTCCAGCGCGTTCCACACGGCAAGCGAGCGCTTCGGCGCGACATTGACGAGGCCGGAGGTGAAACCGCGCCCACCAAGGGCATAGAACGGCAAGGCCCAGCTTTCCGCCAGACCGCAGATCCAAGTCGCTTCCATGCCCTTCGTCGCCCGGCAGCACTCGAAGAAAAGCATCGTGTTCTGCGATGCGAACTTGACGCCTGCGACCTTCGGATGGGTGGCAAGGCGCACCATTTCATCGAGCGGGATCAAATCCGAGCGGATATAGGCGACGATGGGCAGGTCGATGGCTTCGGCAATGGCGATGAAGTAATCCACCTGCGCGTGGGGCGCGGCGAAGGGATCGAGCGGATGGTGGATCATCACGCCATCGGCCCCCGCCTTGCCTGCCGTGCTCGCGACCCGGATCGCCTCGCGCACCGAACGCCCGGCGGCAGCCGTTACAGCAGCCTTTCCGTCAACCGCGGCAATGGCAATCGCCTGAAGCCGGATGACTTCATCCTCGGTAAGACTGTAGAATTCGCCGGTATTCCCCCCGGTGACGATGTTATGAACACCTGCCTGCGCGATGCGCCCGACGATTTCACCCGTCAGTCCGGCATCGATCTCGCCCCTTGCGTCATAGGCAGTCGCATGCACGCCCGAAATGCCGCGAAGCACCCGGCGGTAGCCCGCTAAATCCATTATTTCCTCCCAATGTACCGGTCAGAAGACCAGTTCGATATGCGTATCCCCCGCTTTCACGATGTGCTCACGCATCAGCCGCTCGGCCAGATCGCCGTTGCGGGCCGTGATTGCCTGCATGATAGCCTCATGTTCCTTGAACGACTGGCGGCGCACATCCTCGCGCGACAGGACTGTCACTCTTGCGGCGTGGTCGTACATGCGCTGCGCATTCTGCAACCGGCGCAGATATTCGCAGCCCGATGCCTCATGGATGCCGTCGTGGAACTTCTCGTTCAACTCGATCAGCAGATCGACATTGCCCGCTTCCACCGCCGCGCGCATTTCCTCGATCACCGCGCGAAGAAAGCCGAACGCCTCCTCGCCGCCATGCTTGGCCGCCTGCCGCGCAATGATGCTTTCCAGCGCGGCACGGGCGAGCGTCATTTCCTCGGCCTGCCGCGCATTGAACGATACGAACGTCCCGCGCCGCGCCTCGGTCCTGACCAGCCCTTCCCCTTCCAGCTGGCGCAGCGCCTCTTTCAACGGGCTCGTGCTGATGCCCAGATCGGAAGCCAGCTGCCTCTCGTTCAGCTTCTCGCCAGACTTGATGCGTCCGGAAATGATCGCCTCCCGCAGATTGTCATGCACATGGTCTCTGAGGCTCTTCACCTTGATCGGAGAAAGGGGGGAAACGTTATCACCCAAGGCAGCACCTGTTTGTCACGAACTTTCGGCTCTGATCCTGAAACAGCGAATCTGATATGTCAATATCTGATACATCAGATATCAAATGAAACTGACCCGCAGACTGGCAGACGGTAAAAAGATGGCGAAACGCCGTCTTTCCCGGAAAGCCTCTTGCAAAAGACGGGTGCGCTCCGGCCTGAAACCGGCAGCAAAATGGGAGCGGTTGTGCGGGTGGGCCTGTTGCGCCGCCCAGAGCATTTTCAGCAAAAGTGTGCAACGTCCACGCGGGGAAATCAGTTCACTGGACTGATTTCTATCCCGCTTCGATGCGTTGGATAATGCGATAAAACAAATGGTTAGAGCGGTTCCGGCGTTCTGTCAGAACGGAAACCGCTCTAGGACTGATCCAGTCCGGCCTGCGCGACATGCAGGCGCCTGTAGCGCCCATCCTTCATTTCCAGAAGCGCGGCATGACTGCCCTGCTCGGCGATGCGCCCGCCCTCCACCACCAGAATGCGGTCGGCATTGACGATGGTTGCGAGGCGATGCGCGATCACCAGCGTGGTGCGGCCTTGCGAAAGCTCGGCCAGCGACTGCTGGATGGCGCGTTCGGTTTCCGTATCGAGCGCCGACGTCGCTTCATCGAGGATAAGGATAGGCGGGTTTTTGAGGAATATGCGCGCAATGGCCAGGCGCTGCTTCTGCCCGCCGGAAAGCTTCACGCCACGCTCGCCGATAATCGTGTCATAGCCGTCCGGCAGGCTGGCGATGACACCATCAAGCCGCGCGCGGCGCGCGGCCTCGGCGATTTCCGCGTCGGTCGCATCAAGACGGCCATAGGCTATGTTTTCCCGGATCGTTCCCGCGAACAGGAAAACATCCTGGCTGACGATGCCGATGTTGGAGCGCAGGGATTTCAGCGTCATATCGCGAATGTCGATGCCGTCGGCAAGGATCGCACCCTTCGTCACATCATAAAAGCGCGGCAGCAGCGAGCAGATCGTGGTCTTGCCCGCACCCGATGGACCGACGAAGGCAATGGTTTCGCCCGCGCGGATGGAAATATCGAGGCCGTCGACAATGGGACACGCGGCGTTGTAGCCGAAGCTCACACCGCGATATTCTATATCACCGGTGAGGCGCGCAACCGTCTGCGCACCGGGGCGGTCCGCAATATCCGGGCGCGTGTCGAGAAACTCCGTATAGCGCTGGAAACCGGCAATGCCCTTGGGATAGGTCTCGATGACCGAATTGATCTTTTCAATCGGGCGGAAGAACACGTTGACCAGCAGCAGGAAGCCGACGAACCCGCCAGCCGTCAGTTCGCCGCGCACCACGAACCACGCGCCCGCCAGCATCACCACGACCTGCACGAAGCGCATCGACAGATAGGAGAGCGACATGGACGCCGCCATGATCTTGTAGGCAGCAAGCTTGGTGGTCAGATATTTGTCGTTGCTTTCGGCGAAAAGCTGCCGCTCATGGTCCTCGTTCGTAAAGGCCTGAACGACGCGGATGCCGCCGACATTCTCCTCGATGCGGGCGTTGAAATCGCCGACGCGCCGGTAAAGCGCGTGCCATGTGTTGGTCATGCGCCCGCCGTAACGGGTGGTGACATAGGCCGACAGCGGAACGATGACGGCGGTAATCAGCGCCAGCGGCGGATGCACCCACAGCATAAGGATGAAGGCGCCGATCAGGGTCATGATCGCGATGAAGACATCCTCGGGGCCGTGATGCGCTACCTCGCCGATTTCTTCCAGATCCTTGGTCAGCCGCGCGACCAGATGGCCGGTCTTCTGGTTGTCGAAGAAGCCGAAGGAGAGCTTCTGCAAGTGATCGAAAGCCTTGCGCCGCATCTCTGTCTCGATCTTGATGCCGAGCATATGCCCCCAATAGGTTACGATGACCTGAAGGAAGGCATTGAGAACATAGATGGCGAGCAAGCCAACCGCAGCGATGGCGATAACGCCGAGCTGCCCGGTGGGCAGCAGCTTGTCGATGAAAAGCGTGACGGCGACCGGAAAGGCAAGCTCAAGCAGGCCGGATGCCACCGCACTGGAAAAATCCAGCGCGAACAGCCCACGATGCGGACGGTAATATCCGGCAAAGCGTTTCAGCAACCCAGCCATGATGCGGCTCCCTCGAAATCAATCACAGGGTGCCTAACTCATTCATCTCCTTATTAAAAGGGTAATCTGACCCCAAAGTTCAAGATTGGGGCGCCACCGTTGCCATCCGGTTGAGAATGCGGTCGTGGAAAAGCATTCCCAGACACATCATCGCGACGAAGAGCCAGACCTGCGGCAGGCCCATCGAGAGCGCCGACACGACAGGACCGGGGCAGAAGCCGGCGAGCCCCCACCCCGCGCCGAATATCGCGGAACCGGCGATCAGCCGCCGGTCGATTTCTGTCTTTTCCGGCAGATGGAAGGATTGGCCGAGCACGGGCCGCGCCATGCGCCGCTGCAACAGGACGCCGGGGATTGCCACCAGCAGAGCACCGCCCAGCACGAAGGCAAGGCTCGGATCCCAATGGCCGCTGGCAATATTCAGGAATCCCGTCACGCGGGCGGGATCGATCATGCCCGACAGCGACAGGCCGAAACCGAAGATCGCACCGGCAAGCAAGGTCACGGAGAGGCGCGCGAATGCCGACTGTTTCATAGGAACGCTCCCGAAATGGTGGCAACCACGATGCCGGTTATGAGGAAAGTGAGCGTCGCCGCTATCGAGCGCCAGGAAAACCGCGCCATGCCGAGAATGCCGTGGCCTGACGTGCAGCCCGAACCCATGCGGGTTCCGACACCGACCAGAAGCCCGGCCACGACGATGACGGGCCATGACATGGCCATGGTGACGGGGGGAAAGGAGCCATAAATCGCGGCATAGATAATCGGACCCAGAACGAGGCCGACGACGAAAACCGCATTGGCCGGGATCTGCTGGCCACCCAGAAGCCGCCCGACGATGCCACTGATACCGGCGATGCGTCCGTTCATGAGAAGAAGCAGGACCGCGGAAAGGCCAAGCAGCATTCCGCCCGCCAGCGATTGCAGATAGGTGGCGATCATGTCCTGGCCTCCGATGCACAGAAAATGCCGTAGAGAGCCTCGATCAACTGCGCGGCCCTCGCTTCCGTCAGCCGGTAGAAAATCTGCTTCGCCTCGCGACGGGTTTCGACCACGCCCGCCTCCCGCAGCACGCCCAGTTGCTGCGACAGCGTCGGCTGATGGATGCCTAGCGCTTCCTCCAGCTCGCCGACCGAATATTCACCTTCTGCAAGCGTGCAGGCCAGCATGAGCCGCGCCGGATGCGACAACGTCTTGAGGAGTTCGGCAACCTCTGTTGCCCGGCCTTCCATTTGCGCGCGCGTCATCCTCTTTGCATTGGCGGGCGCACGGCCCGAAATCGCATCCATCTCGTCACCTCACAAACAATATACAATTAAATATAATATATATTGAGTTTTGCAAGAGGAAGCCGGAACAATGATGCCGCCGTTCATTTCCGAACGGCGGCACCAAAGTCAGTATGCGAGAAGCGACTGGACTGCGGCCAGTTCCGTCTGGCGCAATTCGTGCCCGCCCGGATGCCAGACAAGCTCGACATCGGCTTTCTGGCGCTCGAAATATTGCGCCAGCGCTTCCGTCAGGTCCGGCGGACAGATGGGGTCCATCCGCCCGGCGGTCATGAGGATTTTCGCTCCTTCAAGCGCCGGATTATCCTTCGGCCTGAACGGGACCAGCGGATGCAGAAGCGCTGCCTTGTCGAAGACCCTGCCTTTCTCGATCAGCAGGTTCGCCATGATGTTGGCCCCGTTGGAATAGCCGAGCCCGATCACTTCGGACGGCTTGTGTTCAGCCGCAAGGGCGGCAATGAACCCGGCCATCTTGTCGGTGGCGCGGGCAAGGTCTTCCATGTCATAGACGCCCTCGCCCGTGCGGCGGAAGAAGCGCGCGGCGCCATATTCCGACACGTCGCCGCGCGGCGACACGATGGTCGCGTCCGGCAAAAGCTGTTCCGCCAGTCCGAAGAACTGGTTTTCGTCGCCGCCTGTGCCGTGAAACACGATGAAGAGCGGCGCACCCTTTGCACCGGCCTTCAGCCGGTGCTCATAGGTTTGAGTGGTCATGTTCGTTTCCTCCCTGCGCCTCAGATCTTGTCGAGATGTTCTTCAAGATAGCTGCGCAGATGCTGGTGCTGCGTCGGCAGCTTCAAAGCTTCGCCAAGATGCGCCGTGTCCTCGTCGCGGTCGAAACCGGGTTCGTTGGTCGCCACCTCGAACAATACGCCGCCCGGCGTGCGGAAATAGATCGCCCAGAAATAATCGCGGTCGATGACCGGCGTGACGTGATAGCCCGTATCCATCAGCGCCTTGCGCACTTCCAATTGCTTCTCGCGATTTTCGACGGCGAAAGCCACATGATGCACGGAACCCGCGCCCTGCTGGTTGCGGCCCACTGCCGGAAGTGTCTCCAGATCGATGACGCCCGCGCCATTGCCCTCCGGCATGAGGAAGCGGCTGACGCCGTCCTTCGCGTCGAGCTTCTGGTATCCCATATATTTCAGCAGTTCGGCTGTAGCGCCCTCGTCGCGAAGCCGCATCGAGACCGAATGAAAGCCACGGATTGCATGGTCGGGATCGATCCCTTCATGCGCCCATGGCGCACGCGGATCGTCCTTCACTTCGACCAGCGCAAAGCTGTCGCCGTCCGGCCCGCGAAAATGGACACGCTTTTCACCGAACGCCTCGTCTTCCGAATCCACCTTGACGGCAGACTGCTCGAACCGGTCCTTCCAGAAACCGAGCGAGCCCTGCGGCACGGCAAAGACGGTCGTCCCCACCTCGCCCGTGCCGTCGCGTCCGCGCGGTATGCCGGGGAACGGGAAATAGGTCATGACGGTGCCGGGCGTGCCAACTTCGTCACCATAATAGAGGTGGTAAACGCTCGGATCGTCGAAATTGACGGTCTTCTTGACGCGGCGCAGCCCCAGGACATCGGTAAAGAACCGGTTGTTGGAGCGCGCATCGGCGGCAAGCAAGGTGACGTGGTGGAGGCCCTTGATCTGGTTAAGCATGGCGATCTCTCCTATTGTGTTGCCGCTAATATAACCATCGTCATGGGACTTGAAATATTGACGGTGCTACACAGATTGTATCTGTTTCAGATACAGTTGCGGGCAACCGCGATTTCCATCTGGACGCAGCACTCTTTGAACGTTTAGCTACCGCTAACCCAACACAGAAAGGTTTCCCATGGCATCCGGCTTGTTCGCACTTCTCGATGATGTCGCGGCCATTGCGAAGATGGCGGCAGCCTCGCTCGACGATGTCGCAGGACAGACGGCAAAGGCCAGCGCCAAGGCGGCGGGCATCGTCATCGATGACACGGCCGTCACCCCGAAATATGTCGTGGGGCTGAAACCGGAACGCGAATTGCCGGTCATCTGGAAGATCACCAAGGGATCGCTGCGCAACAAGCTCGTCTTCCTGCTGCCGCTGGCGCTCATCCTCGGCTATTTCGCGCCGTCCTTCATCATGCCGCTTCTCATGATCGGCGGCGTCTATCTGGCTTTTGAAGGAACGGAAAAGCTGGTGGAATTCTTCATTCCGCACAGCGAAGATGCACATGAGGAAACCAAGGCCGGCACGCCGCAGGAGATCGAGGAAACGACCGTCAATGGCGCAATCCGCACCGATTTCATCCTGTCGGCGGAAATCATGGCGCTGACGCTGGCAGGGCTCGCCCCTTCAAGCATCTATACGCAGGCGGCTATCCTCGCCAGCGTCGCCATACTGATCACCTTCGTCGTTTACGGCGTGGTCGGCATCATCGTGAAGCTCGATGACGTGGGCGTCTCGCTGGTACGCAACAGCCATACCGCTTTCGGCAGGCAGCTTGGCAAGGGACTGGTCGCGGGCATGCCCATCATCCTCAAGGTTCTGAGCACCGTCGGCACCGTCGCCATGCTCTGGGTCGGCGGCAGCATCATCGTTCACGGGCTGGATTCCATCGGCGTCCACAGCGTCGAAGCCTTCATCCATTCCCTCGTTTCGCACCTGCCGACCGAAGGTACCCGTTTTGCAGCCGCCTTCGAATGGATCGCAACGTCTTTCCTGCAGGCAGTGCTTGCCGTCCTGATCGGCATTGTCGTGGTGATCGTCGTCAAGGGCTACAAGTCCCTGAAGGCGAAGGCCTGAATCAGAAAGCCCGGCAAAAGCCGGGCTTTTCAATGAATTATATCGTGAAGCTCAGATATTGGGCTCGATCTTGCCCTTCCTCTTGGCTCCGCCCTTGTCCTTAGCGGTGAGCCTGTCGATATAGGCGAGGAACAGCGCCGAGAATACGAATGCCAGATGGATGATAGTGAACCACATCAGCTGGCCCGACGTATAGCTGGTCGCGTTAAGGAATATCTGCAGCAGGTGGATCGACGAGATCGCAACGATGGTCGAGGCGACCTTGATCTTGAGCGAACCGGCATCGATGGTGCCGAGCCAGTGCACCTCGTCGCCCGCCTGATCGAAGCGGCTGACGAAATTCTCATAGCCCGAAATGATGACCATGACCACGAGGCTCGCAATCAGCGCCGCGTCGATGAGCCCGAGGACTTTCAGGATCGTGTCGGTATCGTTGAGCGCGGTGACTTTCGTGGCAAAATCGAACAGTTTGCCCACGAAGGATACGGCATAGATCGCCAGCGCCACGGCAAGGCCGAGATAAAAGACCACCAGCAGCCAGCGCGACGCCAGAATGATGTTTTCGATCAGGAGTTCAATTCGTTTCATCGATCCGTTTCCAGGTAATCATGCGGATACCCTCTTAAAAAACATCGCGCCTTTGACAAGCGCGAGAGATATTGAATGATGTGCAAAAGTAGGAACGCGACCGCTTTCCTGCAATATCAGCCTGCCTCTGTCGCCTCGAGCAATTCCAGCGCAAGCCTCCGTGCGCCCGCGGAAATATCCGGATTGAAGATCAGCCAGTAGCCCTTGTCGCTCGTCTGCGACACCTCGCAGGCATGGACAAGCTGTCCGCGCTGCACCGCGCCGTCGATCAGCCCCGCCCAGCCGAGCGCCACGCCCTGATCGGCAATCGCTGCCTCGATCACCAGGTTATAGGTGTTGAAGACCAGCCCGTAATTGCCGTCCTCAATATCTTCACCGATAGCATCGAGCCATGACTGCCATGTGAACCAGCGGTCGCCCTGCAAGGTGTCGAGATGCAGGAGCGAGGCCGCGCCGAGCCGTTTTCCGTCCGGAAAGGGACCATGCGCGGCAAGATAGGCCGGGGAGCACACCGGCACGACCTTTTCGCCGATGAAGGCTATGGCGTCCTTCGGGAAGTCCCCGCGTCCGCCGAAGAGGATTGAAATGTCCGCGTCACGCCGGTCGAGCGGCTGAAGCATGGACGATGCCGTGATGCGCACATCCACTTCCGGATGTTTCGGGCGGAACTGCGCGACACGCGGCATCAGCCAGAAGGTTGCGAAGCCGTAATCGGTTGCGATGCGCAATCCCGGCGCACGCTGGCGACGTCTGATCTGCTGCACCGCCTCATCGATTCCATCCAGACCGCTGCGCACCGCATCGTAAAGAATGCGGCCTTCGGGCAGAATTTCGACCCCGCGGGCGCGCCGGGCGAACAGCACGACACCCAGACGCTCCTCGATGCGTTTTATCTGATAACTCACCGCCGGTTGCGTCATGCCCAGTTCACGCGCTGCGAGGGTCAGATTTTCCAATCGTCCCACCGCTTCGAAAACGCCAAGGCTGCCAAGATCCCAGGATGGAGAAACCATAAAAACTTTCTATAGCTTCGATAAAAAATGAATGGGTTTTTCCTTAGCCTAAATGATGTTTTCCTTAAAGTAGGAATGCGAGACATAACCGGTTTTAATCTATAAGAGGGGTCATCAAATGCGCTACTTCAAGATTGCGGCACTGGCGTTCACGGCACTGGCGGGGCTTTCGGGAACGGCTTCCGCTGCCGATCCGGCGGCTTGCGAAACCATCCGCCTGTCCGATCCGGGCTGGACCGACATTACCTCCACCAACTCCATCGCCAGCGTCTTGCTGGAAGGGCTCGGCTATAAGCCGGATGTGAAGACCATGTCCGTGCCGATCGGCTATGAGGCGCTGAAAACCGGCAATCTGGACGTCTTCCTGGGCAACTGGATGCCCGCGCAACAGAAATTCCGCGACGATCTCGACAAGGCCAAGGCTGCCGAAGTCATCGTGAAAAACCTCGAAGGTGCGAAGTTCACGCTGGCCGTGCCGGACTATGTGGCAAGCGAAGGCGTAAAGAATTTCACCGACCTTGCCGCCCATGCCGACAAGTTCGGCAAGGAAATCTACGGCATCGAACCGGGCGCGCCCGCCAACCAGAACATCCAGAAGATCATCGAGGACCAGAAATTCAAGCTCGCCGGCTGGAAGCTGGTGGAATCGAGCGAGCAGGCAATGCTCGCGCAGGTGGACCGCAAGAACAAGGACAAGAACTGGGTCGTGTTCCTCGCCTGGGCACCGCACCCGATGAACACAAAGCTGAACATCGAATATCTGGCAGGCGGCGATGACTATTTCGGCCCGAATTTCGGTGGCGCGGAAGTCTACACGCTTGGCCGCACCGGATGGGCAGCACAGTGCCCGAATGCGGCAAGCTTCTTCAAGAACCTCGTCTTCACCGTCGACATCGAGAACGAACTGATGGGCAAGATTCTCGATGGCGGTGCGGAAGGTCCCGCAGCCGCGAAGGAATGGCTGAAGGCGCATCCCGACCAGATCGACAAGTGGCTTGCAGGCGTCACCACCTTCAAGGGCGAACCGGGCGCGGAAGCCGTCAAGGCAAGCCTCGGCCTCTGATCCTGACAAGCACGACGAGCAAGGCGGGCGTTTCGGCGCCCGCCATTTCGCGTTTCCACACCTGCCAACGGTTCCGCACAATGAAAAAGCCGAATATCCTCATCCTCATGGTCGACCAGCTGAACGGCACCTTCTTTCCGGACGGCCCGGCCAAATTTCTCCACGTTCCACATTTGAGAAAGCTTGCCGAACGCTCTGCCCGTTTTGCCAATTGCTACACGGCCAGCCCGCTTTGTGCTCCCGCGCGCGCATCGTTCATGTCAGGCCAGTTGCCGTTCCGCACCGGCGTCTACGACAATGCGGCGGAATTTTCGTCGGAAATCCCGACCTATGCGCATCACCTGCGCAACGCCGGCTACCAGACGGCGCTTTCCGGCAAGATGCATTTCGTCGGGCCGGACCAGCTCCACGGTTTTGAACAGCGGCTTACGACCGACATCTACCCGGCGGATTTCGGCTGGACGCCCGATTATCGCAAGCCCGGCGAGCGCATCGACTGGTGGTATCACAATCTCGGCTCCATCACCGGAGCAGGTTCCGCCGAAATCACCAACCAGCTCGAATATGACGATGAGGTGGCCTATCAGGCCGAAGCGAAGCTCTATGATCTGGCTCGCGGCCACGACCAGCGGCCATGGTGCCTGACGGTCAGCTTCACCCATCCGCACGATCCCTATGTGGCGCGCAAGCGCTTCTTCGATCTTTATGCGGATATTCCCGAACTCGATCCGAAAATCGGACCGCTTGATGAAAGCGGGATCGACCCGCATACCGAGCGGCTGCTGCGGGCCTGCAAGGCGGAGGACTACGACCTCACCCGCGAACAGGTTCGCGCGGCGCGGCAGGCATATTTCGCCAATATTTCCTATGTGGACGAGAAGATCGGCGCGCTGCTCGATGTGATCGAGCGCTGCGGCATGGCGGACGACACGATTGTCGTCTTCACTTCCGACCATGGCGACATGCTGGGCGAACGCGGCCTGTGGTTCAAGATGAGCTTCTTTGAAGGTTCCGCCCGCGTTCCTCTGATGATTGCCGCGCCGCAATTGCAGGCTGGCCGCGTGGACGCGCCGGTCTCCACGCTCGACGTTCTGCCGACACTGGCAGACCTTGCCGGCATAGACCTCAAGGGCATCATGCCATGGACCGATGGCGTTGCGCTGGCAGGTGTTGCTTCGGGCTCCGCCGAACGCGGCGCGGTGCCTGTCGAATATGCCGCCGAGGGCACGGTCGCGCCGATGGTTTCGCTGCGCGATGGAGACTGGAAGCTCAACCTGTGCCGCGCCGACCCGCCGCAACTTTTCAACCTTGCCGACGATCCGGACGAGATGCGCAATCTGGCGGAAAATCCAGAGTTCAAGGCAGTTCTGGACAATCTTCTGGCCAAGGCGGAACAGCGCTGGAATCTGGATCGCTACGATGCCGACGTTCGCGCCAGCCAGGCGCGCCGCCATGTCGTCTATCCGGCGCTGCGTAACGGCGCCTATTATCCATGGGATTACCAGCCGCTGCAAAAGGCGTCCGAGCGCTATATGCGCAACCATATGGACCTGAACGTGCTGGAAGAAAACCAGCGCTTTCCGCGCTGATCAGCAAAGCGGGGCCCCACGGCCCCGCCTGCTCCAGTTCCTACTGTTCCGAGAACTCAAGAACCGTGCCGCTGGCATTTTCCGGCAACACGGCGATGCCTGCCGGTGTCGTCACGTGGGAAACGCCGTTGGCATCGAGAACGCCACGCGCCTTGTCCAGCGACGCAACGCGAATGCGCAGGGCGGCAAAAGCCTTGCCCGGCGTCTGGCCGAAATCCACACCGGGATAGAGTGCGGCGGCTTTCTCGGCGGTTACAACCCATATGTCTGCCGAACGCGTGCCGGTCGAAACCTTCCATCCGCCATCCTGCGCGCCGGCCTTGCCGTCCGCGAAAAGGCGGGCAAACCCCTTGGCGGCTGTTTCCGGGTCTGACGAAATGGCAATAATGGCGGAAAGGCCATTCGCGCCATTTGCATGTTCGATCAGCTCCGGCAGCCAGACAGTTTCTCGGGTCTTGTGCTGGCACATGAACACCATGCCTTGCGGAACTTCGCTTTCCGCGAAGGATACGGTTTCAAAGGCCGCGATACCCTCGCCGCCACCCGGCAGTTGAACCGGACGCTGGAACGCGCCGACCTCACCTGTCCCTAGGCCGAGCGCGCCCAGTTCCGCCTTGGCGTCGCGCGCATTGTCGATCCGGCAGGCAATGGCATGCAGGCCTTCACCCTGCGCCGCCAGTTTCTCGCGCTGGTGCAGATTGCCCGGCGTCTCGGCGACGATGCCAAGCAGCTCGAAATAATCCTCCGGAAACATGATCGTGTAGTTGCCGGTTCCCTTCTCCTTGCTGTGCAGCCCGCGCGGGCTCAGCGTGAAACCGAAACGGCGATATTGCTCGGCACTTTTCTCCAGATCGCCGACCAGCAGGAAAATATGATCGACGCCTTTGACCGGATGAGACATGCAAAACTTCCTTTTACTTCTTGGTCGGAGCCAGAACGATCTCGTGGATCGTAACCTTGGGATTCATATTGGCAACATAGAGTGCCGTTTCAGCCATATCCTCGGGCTGGATGACCTCATCCATGCGGGAAAGATCGAAACCCGGACGGCGCGCCAGAAGCGGCGTCGCCACCTCGCCGGGGCAAAGCACGGTCGACCGGATACCGTTCTGCCCTTCCTGCGCATTGAGGCTGGCGCTCAGATCGTTGAGCGCATGTTTGGACGCACCATAGGGAACGCCGCCGCCGGGCGACGAAAACCGCCCTGCCCATGACGAAGTGTGGATCATCAACCCGCCGCCTTGCGCGCGCATGGGCGTCAGGGCGGCAGCAATCACGTTGATCGCCCCCTTGATGTTGATATCGATGACATCGTCCCAGGAATCGAAATCGATATCCGCCCAGCTGCGGCGCGGAATATTGAGACCGGCATTGTTGCAGAGCACGTCCAGACGGCCCGCCCATTCGACGATAGCTCCGGCAGTAGCAGCAATTGCCTCCCGGTCGAGAACATCCGCCGGAAAAATCCGCGCCTCGCCGCCATTGGAAGCAATTTCCCCGGCAATTGCTGCCAGCGCATCCGCCTTGCGGCCCGTAAGCGCCACCCGCCAGCCCTCACGAGCGAAGCGCCGCGCCATGGCAGCGCCGATGCCCGACCCGGCCCCGGTAATCCAGACCGTACCGGGTACGATTTTGCCCGAATTGGCGTTCAGCTCGGGAGAATTTTGGCTCATCAACAAACTCCGTCGTAAAAAATCGACATTTAATAACGCAGGCTGGCCGAGAATTTTTACCAATTTTGCGACGCATATTAGTTTATCTTGACAATATCGCCACGGAATCTAGCATATCAATGCTTGCATACAATAACGACCCTCTGAAGCGGCATTTCGTTGCAATTTCAGGGGCTTGCACAATATTGGGACGTGCGGGAAAAGAGGCTGGAAAGCCCTCCCTCAACGTCCTTCAGGGGAACAGAGAATGCATATCAGAAAAGCTGGCCTTGGCCTGTTTGTTGCGGCGTTTTCGCTTGCGGCGGTGTCTTCGCACGCCGAAGAAGTCAAGCGCGGCGGCACTGTCATCGTCCATATGAACACCGAACAGGGTGTGCTCAACCCTGCGCTGCGCGCTTCCACCGGCGTCTATCAGATCACCGGCCGCATCATGGAGCCGCTGATCGACCGCACCTATGAGGGTTATGTGCCGGTTCTGGCCACAAGCTGGTCGTCCTCGGAAGACGGCAAGGCCATCACCTTCAAGCTGCGCGAGAATGTGCGCTGGCATGACGGCCAGCCCTTCACCTGCGATGACGTTTCGTACAGCGCGATGAACCTCTGGAAGAAGCTGCTCAACTATTCGACGACGCTTCAGGCCAATCTCGAAGCCGTGGATTGCACCGATCCGCACACGGCGGTGTTCCGCTATTCCAAGCCGATGCCGCTCGACCTTCTGGTCGCGGCCATGCCAGATCTCGGCCACCCCGTGCCGAAGCATCTTTATGAAGGCACGGATGTTCTGAAGAACAAGTACAACGCCGCGCCGGTCGGCACGGGGCCGTTCAAGTTCGTCGAATATGAACGCGGCCAGCACATCATTGCCGAGCGCAACGAAGATTACTGGCGCGGCAAGGAATATCCTTACCTCGACCGCATCATCTGGCGCTTCATGCCGGACAAGGCAGCGGCTGCGGCGGCGCTCGAAGCCGGTGAAATGATGGAAACCGCCTTCAACGGCATTTCCATGTCGGATACCGAGCGCCTCCAGAAGGATGGCCGCTTCGATACCGGCACCAAGGGTTTTGAAAACAACGTCGCCCACTCGACCATCGAGTTCAACCTGCGCAATCCGATCCTTGCCAATCTGAAGGTTCGTCAGGCGATCTACCACGCGCTCGATATCGATTTCGCGATCAAGACGATCATGCGCGGCTATGCCAAGCCGGGTCGTGGGCCGATCCCGAGCACCGGCGGCGCCAACTACACGGATCAGGTTCAGACTTACCCGTACGATGTGGAAAAGGCGAAGAAACTGCTTGATGAAGCCGGATATCCCGTCAAGGAAAACGGCATCCGCTTCAAGCTGCGCCATCGCCCGGCCCCATGGGGTGAATATACGCAGCTCTGGGCTGAATATTACGCTCAGGCGATGAAGGAAGTCGGCATCGATGTCGAAATCCTCACCAATGATGCACCGGGCTTCCTGAACGGCGTCTATCGCGATCATGACTTCGACACCGCCAATGGCTGGCACCAGTTCCGCTCGGACCCGGCGGTTTCCACCACTGTGTGGCTGCGCTCCGGCGCTCCGGTCGGCACGGCATGGTCCAACCAGTTCGGCTACCAGTCCGACGAAATGGACAGCCTGATCGACAAGGCCGCGTCGGAACTCGATCCGGCCAAGCGCGCCGATCTCTATCATCAGATCCAGCAGCTTGAGATGAAGGACCTTCCGGTCATCTTCGCCATCGAACATCCGTTCGTCGGCGTGACCAACAAGGTGTTGAAGAACCACCACAACACGCCGCGCTGGGATTCTTCCAGCTGGTACGACCTGTGGATCGACCAATAAGCCAAAAGCTGTCGCTGCCGGTCATCCGGCAGCGGCTTCTCTCTTAAATCAATGCCGAAATGAATATCTTGCAGGATAATCCGCAATGCCCCTGCCCCCGATCCTGACCTTTGCGCTGCGACGTATCTTGCAGGCGATCCCCGTCATTCTCCTCATCATGATCGGGTCATTCCTGCTGATCAAGCTTGCCCCCGGCGACACGGTGGACGCGCTTGTCGGCGACATGGGCGGCGCTGACCCGCAATTCGTCGCCAATCTGCGCACCGAATATGGCCTCGACCAGCCGGTCTGGACGCAGCTCTGGATCTACATGACCAAGCTGGCGCAATTCGATTTCGGGTGGTCCTATGTCTACGAACAGCCGGTGCTGGACGTGCTGATGGCTCGCCTCGTGCCGACACTCCTGCTGATGGTTTCCTCGCTTTCGGTGGCTTTCATTTTCGGCATTGCGCTCGGCGCTTTCGCCGCTCGCAAGGCTTATTCGCTCACCGACAATGCGATCTCCACGCTAGGCCTGGTCTTCTATGCCATGCCAAGCTTCTTCCTCAGCCTCATCCTGATGTTCATCTTTTCCGTCAAGCTCGGCTGGCTGCCAGTCGGCGGCTACAAGACGCTGGGCGGGTTCTATACCGGCTGGAAGAATGTCTGGGATATTGCCGTCCACCTCGTCATGCCGACGACGGCGCTTTCGCTCATCTATCTTGCCTTCTACATGCGCCTGATGCGCACCAGCGTGCTGGAAGTGGCCGACCTCGACTATGTGCGCACAGCGCGCGCCAAGGGCGCCAGCGGCGCAAGGCTGATGTTTCATCACATCATGCGCAACGCATTCCTGCCTGTCGTCACGCTGCTCGGCCTGCAATTTTCCACCGTGCTTGGCGGCTCGGTCGTGATCGAGACGATCTTCTCGCTGCCCGGCCTCGGCCAGCTTGCCTACACCTCCGTGATCAAGCGCGACCTCAACACGCTGATGGGCATCATCTTCCTGTGCTCGGTGCTGGTGGTGATCGTGAATTTCATCACCGATCTCATCTATGCGCGGCTTGATTCCAGGATCGAACTGTCATGACTTCCCAGGACCTCTCCCTCACTCGCCCGCAGGTCTCCCGCACGAAAATTCTGTGGCAGCGTTTCAGCCGCAACCGCGCCGCCGTGCTTGGCCTTGTCCTCTTCATCGCCGTGGTCCTGATCGCACTGCTGGCGGATATCATTGCGCCCGGCGATCCGCTGCGGCGCGCTGGCGATCCGCTCGTCTGGCCGTTCCTCAACGCGGCAACGCCGCTCGGCACCGACCAGCTTGGCCGCGATATCATGGCGGGCATCTTCCATGGCGCGCGCATCTCGCTGCTGATCGGCGTGGTGGCTACCCTGATTTCCATCGTGATCGGCATCATCATCGGCGCGCTTGCCGGATATTACGGCGGCTGGGTGGATGACGTTCTGATGCGCATCACCGAAGCCTTCCAGACCGTGCCGAGCTTCGTGCTGCTTTTGACACTGGTGGCGATCTTCGGCTCGTCCATCGAGAACATCATCATCTGCATCGGCATTGTTTCATGGACCGCGCCTGCCCGCATGGTGCGCGCCGAATTTCTGGCGCTGCGCAAGCGCGAATTCATCGACGCCGCGCGCAATCTGGGCGTCGGCAATGTCTCGATCATCTTCCGCGAAATCCTGCCGAATGCCCTGCCGCCGGTGATCGTCTTCGCATCCGTGGTGATGGCAACCTCCATCCTCATGGAAAGCGCTCTCGCCTTTCTTGGTCTCGGCGACCCGAACTATGCAAGCTGGGGCAACATGATCGGTCAGGGTCGCGCCGTGCTGCGCACCGACTGGTTCTGCTCGGTCATTCCCGGCATCGCCATTCTGCTTACCGTCCTGTCCTTCAGCCTGCTCGGCGAGGGCCTCAACGACGCGCTTAATCCGAGGCAGAAGAAATAATGACCGCCGCACCTGTTCTTGAAATCACAAACCTGCAAATCGCGCTGCCGAAAGGCTCCGACCGGCCTTTTGCCTTGCAGGACCTGTCGCTAACCATCAATCCCGGCGAGATCGTCTGCCTCGTCGGCGAAAGCGGCTCCGGCAAATCGCTTTCGGCGGGTGCGATCATGCGCCTCCTGCCGGAACCGCATGTGCGCGTGACCCGTGGCACGATCAGGCTCGAAGGCACCGATCTTTATTCGCTCAGCGAAGCGGATATGAAGAAGCTGCGCGGCAACCGCATCGGCATGATCTTTCAGGAGCCGATGACCGCGCTCAATCCCCAGAAGACGGTCGGCTGGCAGATCGATGAGGTGCTGCGCCTGCACACGAAACTCGGCCGCAAGGAGCGCCGCGCCGCCGTGCTGGACATGCTGGCAGAAGTGAAGATTCCGGACTCGGAATCCGCCTATAACGCCTATCCGCACCAGATTTCCGGCGGGCAGCGCCAGCGTGTCATGATCGCCATGGCGCTGATCCTGAAACCGCGCCTCATCATCGCCGACGAGCCGACAACCGCGCTCGATGTGACCACGCAGGCGCAAATCCTCAAGCTGATCCGCGACCTGCAACGCGAGCACAATACCGGCATTCTGTTCATCACGCACGACTTCGGCGTGGTGGCGGAAATCGCCGACCGCGTGGCCGTGCTGCGGCTTGGCGAACTGGTGGAGGAAGGTCCGGCCAACGAAGTGCTGAACCACCCGCAGCACCCTTACACCAGGGCGCTGATCGCGTCTGTTCCGGCGCTCACTCCGCCGCCAGCCAAACCGTCTCTTGAACAGCCGGTCATTCTGAGGGCGAGCGCCCTGCGCAAGACCTTCAAGGCGCGCGGCGGCTTGCTCACCGGCAAACGCAGCGCCGTATCCGCCGTCAAGGACCTTTCGTTCGAGCTGCGCCAGGGCGAAACGCTGGGCGTCGTCGGTGAAAGCGGCTCCGGCAAGACGACCGTCTCGCGGATCGTCACCCGCCTGCTGGAAGCCGATAGCGGCAAGGTCGATGTGAATGGCAGGGATTTTCTGAGCGCCAGCCCGCGGGAAGTCCGCGCCATGCGCAAGGATATCCAGATGGTCTTTCAGGACCCGATGGCCTCGCTCAACCCGCGCCGCCGTGTCGTGGACCTCATCGCGCAGGGACCGATCGTCCATGGCGTGCCGAAGGAACAGGCACACGCGAAAGCCCGCGAATTGCTGGAACTGGTCGAGCTTTCGCCCGCTGCCGCCGACCGTTTCCCGCATGAGTTTTCCGGCGGGCAGCGCCAGCGCATCGGCATCGCCCGTGCTTTGGCGCTTGAACCCCGCATCATCGTCGCGGACGAACCCGTCTCCGCGCTCGATGTTTCGGTGCAGGCACAGGTGCTGCGTCTTCTGGCCGACCTGCGCGAAAGGCTCAACCTGTCGCTGCTTTTCGTAACGCACGACCTGCGCGTTGCAGCACAGCTTTGCGACCGCATCATCGTCATGTCGAAGGGCGAGATCGCCGAAGCCGGGCCAACGGCGCAAGTCTTCGCCAATCCGCAACATGAATATACACAGCGCCTGCTTGCCTCCATTCCCGGCAAGGGCTGGACACCGCCTCGTTTGGAACATGCGTGAAGCCATGCAAAAAGTAGAATTTCCACCCTCCATATGGGCTGCAACCGCCCCGGCCCGGACCCCGGCCAAGCCGCTGACAACGGACGCGGAAGCCGATGTAGTGATTGTCGGCGGCGGTTTTACGGGGCTTTCGGCTGCACTCCATCTGGCAAAGCGCGGGAAGCGCGTCATCCTGCTGGAAGGCAATGCCGTCGGCTGGGGCGCATCGGGCCGCAATAATGGCCAGGTGATCCCCACCATGACCTCGGCGGAACCTGATGCAATCGCCAAACGCTATGGTGCCGCAGGCGAACGTTTTGCCAAACTGATCGGCAACAGCGCCGATATTCTTTTCTCCATCGTGCGCGATGAGAATATCGATGCCGAAGCCGAACAGAACGGCTGGTTCCAGCCTGCCCATTCGCCGGGCCGGGTGAAGCTGTCGCAAACCCGCGTGGAAGCATGGAAACGTTTCGGCTTCCCGGCAGAATTTCTTGACCGCGCCGCGACATCGCGTCTGCTGGGCAGCGATTTCTGGTATGGCGGCATGTTCAACCCTACCGGCGGTCATATCAATCCGCTGGCATTTGCTCGCGGGCTTGCAGCCGCCGCCGAGCGCCACGGCGCAATCATCCACGAGCAAAGCCCGGTCATTTCCTATGCCCGAGCGGGCGACCACTGGGAGGTGAAGACCGCAAGCGCCACCGTGCGCGCCAAGGGCTTCCTGCTCGCCACCAACGCCTATACCGGCGAGTTGCGCGAGGGGCTGGCCCCGCGCCTTGCCCGCACCATCGTGCCGGTTCTCTCGTGGCAGATGGCGACAGCGCCCGTCAGCGACAATCTGCGCGCAACCATCTTGCCCGGACGGCAGGCGGTTTCCGATACACGCGGCGACCTGCGCTTCTTCCGCTACGATGCCCGCAACCGGCTCATTACCGGTGGCGTGGTGATGGGCGATTTCAACGTGGCGGAGCGCGTCAGGCGCAAGACGGCGCGCAACATGGCGGAAGCCTTTCCAGCGCTGGGCGAGCCGGAAATCACCCATGTGTGGAGCGGCTATATCGGCATGACGTGGGATCGTTTCCCGCGTGTCCATCAGCTCGGCCCCAATGGCTGGGCGTGGATCGGCTGCAACGGTCGCGGCGTGGCGCTTGGCACATCGCTTGGCCGGGAGTTTGCACGCGCGCTGGATGGCGAGCCGGTGCAGGAGCTTGCGCTTCCCGTCTCGGAACCGGCGCCGTTGCCTTTTCACAAGGTCGCACGGAAGATTGCGCCGTTCTATCTCGCATGGCTTCGGCGCAAGGATCTCTCGGAACCGAATCTGTAATCCGCTTCTTCAATGTTCATGTGAAAGGTCAGGTCCATGAATCAAATGTCAATTCTCGAACGTCGCCGCATCGAAGCGCTGGTTCTCAAGAACGTCTACGAAGTCATTCGCGAGCGTTCCGGTGAGGACGAAGCGCAAGCCGCAATCGGCGAGGCAGTCAGCCGCTCGGCAATCGAACAGGGCAAGAGCTTTGCCGATGAACTGGGCCGCACGCCGACGATACAGGATTTCGCCGATATCCAGCCGCTGTGGACGAAGGAAAACGCGCTGGAAATCGATGTAATTTCGCAGGGCGAAGATCATTTCGATTTCAACGTCACGCGCTGCCGCTATTCGGAAATGTATCGCGACATGGGGCTTGGCCATATCGGTCATCTGCTGTCGTGCAATCGCGATGGCGATTTCTGCATCGGCTACAACCCGGCCATGAAGCTGGAGCGCACGCAGACCATCATGAAGGGCGCCAGCCACTGCGATTTCCGCTATCGCCTGGAACAGAACGACACGAAAGACGGGGAAGCCTGACATGCCGGTTGAAAACTGGACTTCAAACCAGATCGAGGAACTGGTCGCATTCCGCCGCGACCTGCACCAGAATCCGGAATTGCTCTATGACGTCAACCGTACCGCCGAAAAGGTGGCCGAAGCGCTGCGCGCCGCAGGCGTCGACGAGGTGGTGACAGGCATCGGGCGCACCGGCGTCGTCGGCGTCATTCGCGGCCAGTCGAACCGCTCGGGCCGTGCCATCGGCCTGCGCGCCGACATGGATGCGCTGCCGATCCTCGAAGAAACCGGCGCCGAATGGTCGTCGAAAGTGCCGGGCAAGATGCATGCCTGCGGCCATGACGGCCACACGACCATGCTTCTGGGCGCTGCCCGCGAACTGGCGCAAAGCCGCGCCTTCGACGGCACGGTCATCGTGATCTTCCAGCCTGCCGAAGAAGGCGGCGCGGGCGCAAAGGCGATGATCGATGACGGCCTGTTCAAGCGCTGGCCGGTCAATGAAGTCTACGGCATGCATAACCGTCCGAACCTCGCAGTGGGCCATTTCACCATCAATTCCGGCCCGATCATGGGATCGGTCGATGTTCTCGACATCAGCATCGAGGGTGTTGGCGGCCATGCCGCTTCGCCGCACCAGACGATTGACCCCATCCCGGTGACCGCGGCGCTTATTCAGGCGATCCAGACGCTGACGGCGCGCACCATCGACCCACTGGATTCCGCGGTGATTTCCATCACCACCATTCAGGGCGGCGATGCGTTCAACGTCATTCCGCAGAAAATCCGCCTCACCGGCACTGTCCGCACGTTGCGCGAGGAAGTGCGCAACCATATCGAGGAAAAGCTGACCCGCGCCGTGCAGGGCATTGCCGATGCTTTCGGCGCAAAGGCGACGCTCGATTACCAGCGCAATTATCCGGTGACGGTCAATCACGAGCAGGAAACGGAACTCGCAGCCATTGCCGCCGAAGCGGTGGCCGGCGCGGAACGCGTCACCCGCGACATGCCGGCGACGCTTGGCGGCGAGGACTTCGCCTTCATGCTCAATGAAGTGCCGGGCGCGATGATCAATATCGGCAACGGCCAGAGCGCCAATCTGCATCATCCAAAATATGACTTTAACGATGATGTGATCGCATGGGGTTGCTCCTACTGGACGACGCTCGTCCGTCACCGGCTGCCGATCAGCAACTGAATAATCGAGTTTGACGCTTTATGACGGGCGGTCCAGTGGGCCGCCCGTTCTTTTTTAAGCTCAGGAAGCCGCCAGTGCGGTGGCTTTGAAACCGAAATTCCTTAGCAACACTGCTCCAAAGTTGTACGAAATTCGGATTTGCCGCACTAGTCTATCCAAGATAACCGTAATATAAGGCCCTCCCAATAACCATCGCGGCTTTTCCCGATGGGACGGACAACGCATCCCGGACATTGTGAGACGGCTTTCCATCTGGACACGTGTTTCGGCAAAAAGTTGGAACGGAATCCATGAATATCGAGTCTGCCCTGAGCGACAGCGCCAATATTTTTGACCTCGCCCCAATCTCCCTGTGGCTTGAGGACTATAGCGGCCTGCGCGAGCAGTTCGAGGAATGGCGTGCGCTTGGCGTTACCGACCTCAGGGCCTTCCTGCATGAGGACACGACCCGGCTGCGCATCTGCACCAGCCATATCCGCGTTCTCAAGGTCAATCGCAAGACGCTTTCGCTCTTCGAGGCCGATAGCGTCGACCATCTGGTGACCAATCTTGAACGCGTGTTCCGCGACGACATGCTGGACCCGCATATCGAAGAGATGGTGCAGCTCTGGGAGGGCGGCAACGCCTTTTCCAGCGATACCATCAACTATACGCTCAAGGGCAAGCGGCTTGATATCCAGCTCAAGGGCGTCGTGCTGCCCGGCTATGAACACACCTGGGAGCGCGTCCTGCTTGCCATCGAGGACGTCACCGCCCGCGAGGATGCCCGCCGCGAACAGGACCGTCACAAGCAGCATGCGCAAGGGCTTTTCGAGCATTCGCCGGTTTCGCTCTGGGTCGAGGATTTCAGCCGCATCAAGCATTTGATGGACGATGTGCGCCAGCGCGGGATCGTCGATTTCCGCGTGTTCACCGACGTGCATCCAGAATTCGTGCGTCAGTGCATGAGCGAGATCCGCGTGCTGGAAATCAACTCCGAAACGCTCGCCCTCTTCCTCGCGCCGGACAAGAAGACGCTGCTGCAAAACCTGCCGCACATCTTCAAGGACGAGATGGAGGCATCATTCCGCGAACAACTGATCGACCTGTGGAACGGCGTGCTGTTCCAGCGCCGCGAAGTGGTCAATTATGCGCTCGACGGCACGGAGCGGCATGTGCTGCTGCAATTCTCTGTCCTGCCTGGGCATGAGCAGGACTGGTCGCTGGTGCAGGTCGCGCTCACCGACATTACGGCCCGCAAAAAGGCGGAAGCCTATCTGGAATATCTCGGCAAGCACGATGTGCTGACGAAGCTGCACAACCGCGCCTTCTATGTCGACGAACTCAACCGGCTCGAGCGCAAGGGCCATGCGCCGATCTCGATCATCATCATCGATCTCAACGGCCTCAAGGCCGCCAACGATCAATGGGGCCATGCGACAGGCGATGGCTTGTTGCGGCGCCTTGGCGAAGTGCTGAACGAAGCGGTAAGGCAGCCCGGCCATGCAGCCCGCATCGGCGGCGACGAATTTGCTGTCGTGCTGCCTTATGTGGACGAGCGCGGTGCGGAAGCCATGGTCGAGGACATCCAGCGGCTGGTCGATATCAACAACCAGTATTATTCCCAGTTGAAGCTCAATCTTTCCATCGGCACGGCCACCAGCATGCCCGGCGAAAAGCTGGAAACCGTCGCGAAACGCGCCGACCTGCTGATGTATGAGAACAAGCGGCAGCAATATACGAGCCGGGTCTAGAGCATTTCCAGCAAAAGTGTGAAACGGTTTTGCGTTGGATAATGCGACAAAACAAATAGTTAGAGCGGTTCCGGCGATTCTGTTAGAACAGGAACCGCTCTAGGTGCTAATCATCAAACTTGATGACGGTCTTTCCGCGTGTCAGGTCGGTCACCAGCCTTGAAAGATCGTTCTGCGCGGCAATGGGCATGAGGCCTGCAAGCTCGACGCCCGTTCCGGTAAAGTTTTCGTCGGTGATGGCGAGGTTTTCGACCGCGGTGAGACGCGCCTTCAAAAGCGCATGGTCGGAAAAATCGCAGGCAAAACGAAAGCCGACCAGCGGAATGACTTCGGTCTTTTCGGCCTGTCGCAGACAGGTCGCGGCCGTGCCGCCATAGGCGCGCATCAAGCCGCCGCTGCCGAGCAGAATGCCGCCGAACCAGCGGGTCACCACCACCACGATATTGTCGAGCTGCTGGCCGTCAATGGCTTGCAGGATCGGCTTGCCCGCCGTGCCGCTCGGCTCGCCGTCATCGCTGAACCGGTAGTTCTGCCCCATGCGCCACGCCCAGCAATTGTGGTTGGCGGCAAGGTCCGAATGCTCGCTCAAAAACTCCTTCGCCGCCTGCTCGTTCGCAACAGGCGCGGCAATGGCCAGAAACCGGCTTTTCCTGATCTCCTGACTGAAGGTTTCAACGCGGCTGATCGTGAACATGGCAATCCCGAAAATAATATCCTTTGCGCCCTAACATTTTCCTTTGAGGATGACGACCCCTGCCGGCTTTATATCCGGCGCCGGGATGCTGACGCATCACGCCCGGAAAATGCGCAATCGCCACACACGCTTGCCCAAAACTCGCTGAGCCAAACTCCTTGGGTTTTGGCATTTCCCGGCATTGCGCCCACCGGTTATAGGGTATAAGGCAATTCAAAAATGAGCCCTTCTTTTTGGGCTCGGTTCTTGCATACCCAGATGAAAGGTCCCGCCGATGTTCGATTTGATCGTGAGAAACGCCAATCTCCCCGACGGTCGCGAGAGGCAGGACATTCTGGTCAAGGATGGCAAGATTGCCGATATCGTGCCTTCCACTGGAGAGCATCAGGCGGCTCAGGAAATCGATGCGACAAACCGGCTCGTAACCCCGCCTTTCGTCGATCCGCATTTCCACATGGACGCGACCCTGTCGCTCGGCCTGCCGCGCCTCAATCGTTCTGGCACCCTTCTGGAAGGCATCGCGCTCTGGGGCGAATTGAAGCCGATGCTGACCGTGGAAGCCATGGTCGAACGCGCGCTGCGCTATTGCGATCTGGCCGTCAGCCAGGGCCTGCTTGCGATCCGCAGCCATGTCGATGTCAGCGACCCGCGCCTCCTCACCGCTGAAGCGATGATCGAAGTGCGCGAGAAGGTGAAGCCTTACATCGACCTGCAACTGGTCGCCTTCCCGCAGGACGGTTATTACCGTTCGCCGGGCGCGGTCGATCTCGTCAACCGTTCGCTCGACATGGGCCTCGACGTGGTGGGCGGCATCCCGCATTTCGAGCGCACGATGGCCGATGGCGCAGCCTCGCTGGAAGCGCTCTGCCGCATCGCCGCCGAACGCGGCCTGCCGGTCGATATCCATTGCGACGAAAGCGACGATCCGATGTCCCGCCATGTCGAAACCCTGGCGGCTGAGACCATGCGCTTCGGACTGCAGGGCCGGGTTTCCGGCTCGCATCTCACCTCCATGCATTCCATGGACAATTATTACGTCTCCAAGCTCATTCCGCTGATCGCGGAAGCGAAGATGAACGCCATTCCGAACCCGCTCATCAACATCACGCTGCAGGGACGCGCCGACACCTATCCGAAACGCCGCGGCATGACCCGCGTGCCGGAGCTGATGGCTGCCGGCATCAACGTCGCCTTCGGCCACGACTGCGTCATGGACCCGTGGTACTCGATGGGTTCCGGCGATATGCTGGAAGTCGGCCACATGGCGATCCATGTCGCGCAGATGACGTCCATCGAGGGCAAGCGGCAGGTTTTCGACGCGCTGACCGTCAACTCAGCCAAGGCGCTCGGCCTGGAAGGTTATGGCCTCGCCAAGGGCTGCAACGCCGACTTCGTGGTTCTCCAGGCACGCGATCCGATCGAAGCGCTGCGCCTCAAGGCGAACCGCCTCAAGGTCGTGAAGCGCGGCAAGATCATCGCCGAAACCCCGCAGCGTGTAAGCGCACTCAACCTCGAAGGCCGCCCGTCTTCGGTTGACGGAGCTGACTACGCACCAGTCGGCCAGCTTTAGAATCTTCTTGAATTAAAGGCGGTTTGGGCAATGATGGAAATCGTTGCTCATCAAATCCGCACGTCAAAACGAAGCAACCGGCTGCGCGCACCCGCGCGCCGAAAACACACATGAGGGGTCCCAGACCAAATGACCAAAATCATCAAGACATCGAACTTCACCCGCCGCGATATTCTCGCAATGTCGGCGGCACTGGGCGCAACGGCGATCACCAGCCGGGTCTTCGCCGCCGATGAAAAACTGAAAGTGGCAGGCATCCACGCTTCGCCGGTGGAAAATGCCTGGAACTCGCGCCTGCATGACGCCCTGAAACAGGCCAACGATGCAGGCGTGATCGAATATGTCTTCTCGGAAGGTGTTTCGGCGAGCGACTATCCCCGCGCCATGCGCGAATATGCCGAACAGGGCATCAAGCTGATCGTGGGCGAATCCTATGCCGTGGAACGCGAAGCGCGTCAGGTTGCGGGCGACTATCCGCAGGCGGCTTTCGTCATGGGCTCTTCCGGCAAGCCGCAGGGCGACAATTTCGGCGTCTTCGGCACCTGGAATTTCGAAGCAGGCTATCTCACCGGAATGCTGGCGGGCGCGATGAGCAAGTCCGGCATCTTCGGCTCCGTCGGCGCAGTGCCGATCCCGGAAATCAACATGCTGATCAACGCCTTTCAGGACGGCGTGCGCGAAACGCGTCCGGACGCGAAGTTCGTCGCGTCCTTCATGGGCACCTTCTTCGACCCGCCAAAAGCACGCGAGGCAGGCCTTGCGGCCATCGATTCCGGCGCGGACATCCTGTTTGGCGAGCGCATCGGCACGGCGGACGCGGCCAAGGAGCGCGGCATCAAGGCCATCGGCTCGCTGACCGACTATACGCCGCGTTATCCCGACACGGTTTTTGCCAATGCAATCTGGAACTTCGGGCCGATCCTTAATGCTGCAATCGCAGACGTGAAGGCTGGAAAGCCCGCAGGCAAGGATTACACGCCTTTCAGCATGATGAAGGAAGGCGGCAACGACATCATCTACGTCAAGGGCGTCGCACCGGCTGAAGCCGAAGCGAAGATGGAAGCACGTCGCAACGAGATCAAATCGGGCGCATTCACGCTCAAGCTCAACGCCGAAGAGCCGAAATAATCACGCCTCGCGCCGGTGCCTGACACCTGTTCCAGCACCGGCGCGCCTTCTGGTTCGGATAACAATCCGCAAAACCGGCTCCCGCTTTTCAGGCCCGCTTCATGTCTTCAACCGTCCTCGAACTTCGCAACATAACAAAGCGCTTTGGTCCCCTGACCGCCAATGACGATATTTCGCTGAAGCTCGGGCGCGGCGAAATTCTCGCTTTCCTCGGGGAAAACGGCGCTGGCAAGACCACGCTGATGAACATCCTGTTCGGCCATTATGTGCCGGATGAAGGCCGTGTGTTCGTCAAGGGCGAGGAAATCCCGCAAGGTAAGCCGCGCGCCGCCATCGAGGCGGGGGTGGGCATGGTGCACCAGCATTTCACGCTCGCGCCCAATCTTACCGTGCTTGAAAACATCATCACCGGCACGGAAAGCCTCTGGAAGCTCAAATCCGCGCACGGCCCCGCACGCACCAAGATCGCCGCAATCGCGAAACGCTTCGGCTTGCAGGTCGATCCCGATGCGCGACTTGGCGATCTTTCGGTAGGCGAGCAACAGCGCGTCGAAATTCTGAAAGCGCTCTATAACGACGCCGATATCCTCATTCTGGATGAGCCGACGGCGGTTCTCACCACGCAGGAAGCCGAAAACCTGTTCGCGACGCTGAAAGAGATGGCGCGGCAGGGCCTGTCGCTGATCTTCATTTCTCACAAGCTGCATGAAGTCATGTCCGCCGCCGACCGCGTGGTCGTCCTGCGCGGCGGCAAGCTTGTGGCCGAGCGCAAGGCTTCCGAAACCTCGAAGGAGGAACTGGCCGAACTGATGGTCGGCCGCCGCGTCTCGCGCCCTTCCCGCGCCGCTTCCACGCCCGGCGAAACCCTGCTGGAAGCGAGGAATGCAACGGTTGTGGAGGACGGCGCAACCCGTCTTTCAGACCTCGATTTCCACGTTCGCGCCGGTGAGACGCTCGGGATCATCGGTGTTTCGGGCAATGGGCAGGCAGCGCTTGGACGTCTCGTTTCCGGCCTCAGCCAGCCGGCAAGCGGTGAACTTGTCATGTTCGGGCAGACGGTGACGAAATTCGACCCCCGCCAGTTCGTGGCCCAAGGTGTTGGCCGCATTCCGGAAGACCGCAATGCGGAAGGCGCAATCGGCGATCTGACGCTTTGGGAGAATGCTGTGCTGGAGCGCGTGCGCGACCGGCAATTCTCCAATGCTCTTCTGGTCAACCGCGCGGCAGCGCGCGAGTTTACCGATCGTATCATCAAGGATTTCGATGTGCGAGGCGGCACGCCTGACAGCCGCATCCGCCTGCTTTCCGGCGGCAACATGCAAAAGCTCATTCTGGGCCGCAATCTGGAAACCGCTCCGCGTATCCTGATCGCGGCACAGCCGACGCGCGGCCTTGACGAAGGCGCAGTGGCGGCTATCCACGCCCGCATTCTGGAAGCACGCGCCAAGGGTGCTGCGGTGCTGCTCATCTCCGAAGATCTGGATGAAATCATTGGCTTGGCGGATCGTGTTCAAGCGATTGTCAAAGGCCGGCTCTCGCCCCCGATCGATGCTGGGGAAGCAAACGCGCAACGACTGGGCCTGATGATGGCAGGTGAATGGGGCAAAGCATGATCCCGAAAAGTGTGAAGCGGTTTTCAGATAAGATCATGCTCAAGCAATTGAAGGGGCTGAACTGATGCGTATCGAACGACGCGAAACCCGGCCCGTGGCACTGGTGGCAACTGCACCGGTCATCGCGGTTCTGGCCGCCTTCGTGCTTTCCGGCCTGCTGATCGCCGCCGCCGGTGCGCCGGTTCTGGAATCCTTCCGCCAGATCGCCATCGGTGCCTTCGGCAACAAGCTTTCGATCACCGAAACGCTCACCCGCGCAACGCCCTTGATGCTGACGGGACTGGCCGCTGCCGTCGCCTTCCGCTCCAAACTCTGGAATATCGGTGCCGAAGGCCAGTTCTACATGGGTGCGCTGGCGGTCGTCGCCTGCGGCACGCAGTTGCAGCTTTCGGCCGCCATTCTCATTCCGCTTCTGCTGATCGTCGGTGCGATTGCAGGCATGATCTTTCTTCTCATCCCGCTCGGGCTGCGCCTGCGCTTCGGTGTCGACGAGGTTGTGACGACGCTGCTCTTGAACTTCGTGGCGGTGCTTATCGTATCCATGATGATCGAAGGGCCGATGAAGGACCCCCTCGCCTTTGGTTGGCCGCAATCCGAGCCCGTGCCGGACGCGGCGGTGCTGCCGAAAATCATGTCCGGCATGCGGCTTCACATCGGCATCGCGATAGCCATCGCCCTGGCGCTCATCATCGCCTATGTGCAGAAGCGAACCGTCTTCGGCCTTGAAACCAAGGCTGCGGGCCTCAATCCGCGCGCCGCGCGCTTTGCCGGCGTCCCGCTGGCCAGGACGCTGGTGAAGGTCGCCTGCATTTCCGGTGGCCTTGCGGGGCTTGCAGGCGCGATACAGGTCATGGGCGTGAAAGGCTACGTCACGACCGATCTTTCGCCGGGCTTCGGCTATTCCGGCATCATCGTCGCCATGCTCGCCAATCTGAACCCCATCGGCGCGATCTTCTCGGCACTTTTTGCCGCCGCCATGTTTGTCGGCGCCGACGGCATGAGCCGCGCCATCGGCATTCCGAGCTTCATCGCCGATGTCACCGTCGCGCTGTCGCTCCTGACCATGCTGGTCGCTCTGTTTTTCACACAATACAGGATCGCCCGATGAACGAGCTGATGGATATTCTTCTCTCCGCCGGCCTGTGGGTCTCGGTCCTGCGCATCGCAACACCGCTTATCTTCGGCACGCTCGGCGCGCTTTATTGCGAACGGGCGGGCGTACTCAATCTCGGCATTGAAGGCATCATGACCTTCGGCGCAATGATCGGCTGGCTGACCGTGTTCAACGGCGCCGACCTGTGGACCGGCGTGGCGGTTGCGGCAGCCTCCGGCGCACTGTTCGGCCTGCTTCATGCAGCCCTCACCGTGCCGCTCGGCCTCTCGCAGCATGTGGTGGGCCTCGGCATCACGCTGTTTGCATCGAGCCTCAGCTATTTCCTGTTCCGGCTTCTGGTCCCGCTGTCCTCGACACCGCCGTCCATCACGCCTTTCCAGCCGCTCAATCCGGCCTGGCTTGCAGAAGTCCCGTTCATCGGACAGGTGCTTGGCACGCAGACGGCGCTGACCTGGATCGCCATTCCGCTGGCGCTTCTGCTCGGTTACGTGCTTTTCCGCACGCCGCTCGGCCTTGCCATCCGCATGACCGGCGAAAACCCGCATGCAGCCGAAGCGCAGGGTATCAACCCGATCCGTGTGCGTATTTTCACGATCATGTTCGGCAGCGCGCTCATGGCAGTCGGCGGAGCATTTCTTACGCTCTCCGCCTTCAACTCGTTCTTCCCGACCATGATGCAGGGGCGCGGCTGGGTCTGCATCGCGCTTGTCGTCTTCGCCTCGTGGAAACCGGCGCGCGCGCTTGTCGGCGCGCTTTTGTTCGCACTGTTCGATGCATTCCAGCTTCGATTGCAGACAGTCTACGGCAAGGCCGTGCCCTACCAGCTCTTCCTGATGATCCCCTACATCATGTCGATCGTGGCGCTCATCGTCATGGCGCGGCGCGCTCGTGTTCCGCAGGCGCTGATGCAGCCCTATCGTCGCGGGGAACGGTAAGCGCTGCACGCACACCAGCCCCCTAAGGTCAGCCCCACGCGCGCCCTGAGCCCTGAGCTTGGCGA
Organism: Brucella intermedia LMG 3301; assembly: GCF_000182645.1. Lineage (NCBI taxonomy): Bacteria > Pseudomonadati > Pseudomonadota > Alphaproteobacteria > Hyphomicrobiales > Brucellaceae > Brucella > Brucella intermedia. The sequence continues at coordinate 388,401 of NZ_ACQA01000002.1, read as the reverse complement.
CAGGGCGACGAACCTGTGCTTGAGATTGGCCGCTACGCAAGCCCCTCATCCTGAGGAGCCGCCGCAGGGGGCGTCTCGAAGGGCAAGGGGCGGCAATGCCGTGCGGCAGCGCGGTTTAGACGAGATAATTTTCAAATAAAAACGGCGCCCGAAGGCGCCGTTTTCTTTATGCTGTCGGGCTTATGCAGCGCTCGACTTGCTCTTTTCAAAGCGCTTGCGCTCGTTCGGGTCAAGATAGAGCTTGCGCAGGCGGATGGACTTCGGCGTCACTTCCACCAGCTCGTCGTCCTGAATCCACGACAGGGCGCGTTCCAGCGTCATCTTGATCGGCGGGGTGAGCTTCACGGCTTCATCCTTGCCTGCGGCACGGATGTTGGTGAGCTTCTTGCCCTTGAGCACGTTGACTTCCAGATCGTTGTCGCGGCTGTGAATGCCGATCAGCATGCCCTGATAGACCTTGACGCCAGCGTCGATGATCATCGGGCCGCGATCTTCAAGGTTGAACAGCGCATAGGCAACAGCTTCACCCTGATCGTTGGAGATCAGAACGCCGTTGTTGCGGCCAGCGATTTCGCCCTTGTAGGGCTGATAGTCGTGGAACAGGCGGTTCATGATCGCCGTGCCGCGCGTATCAGTCAGGAGTTCCGACTGATAGCCGATAAGGCCACGGGTCGGAGCGTAAAACACCATGCGAACGCGATTGCCGCCCGAAGGACGCAGTTCGACCATTTCGGCCTTGCGTTCGGACATCTTCTGCACGACCGTGCCGGAATATTCTTCATCGACGTCGATGACGACTTCTTCCACCGGCTCCAGCTTTTCGCCGTTCTCGCCGTCCTTCATGACGACGCGCGGACGCGAAACGCCAAGCTCGAAGCCCTCGCGGCGCATGTTTTCGATCAGAACTGCAAGCTGCAATTCACCGCGGCCGGAAACGAAGAACGAATCCTTTTCGTTCGATTCCTCGATCTTCAGCGCGACATTGCCTTCAGCTTCCTTGAGCAGGCGGTCGCGGATGACGCGGCTCGTTACCTTGTCGCCTTCCGTGCCCGCATATGGGCTGTCATTGACGATGAAGGACATGGTCACGGTCGGCGGATCGATCGGCTGTGCGGCGAGCGGTTCGCTTACGGACGGGTCGCAGAACGTGTCGGCAACCGTACCCTTGGAAAGACCGGCGATAGCGACGATGTCGCCTGCATGGGCTTCGTCAATGGCCTGGCGCTCGATGCCTCGGAAAGCGAGGATCTTCGAGATACGGCCATTTTCGAGCAGCGAACCATCCTGACCGAGAACCTTGACGGCCTGGTTCGGCTTGATCGAGCCGGAATGGATGCGGCCGGTGATGATGCGGCCCAGGAACGGATCGGCTTCCAGGATCGTGCCGATCATGCGGAACGGGCCTTCAGCAACCTTTGGTGCCGGAACGTGCTTCAGCACGAGGTCGAACAGCGGAGCCAGGCCTTCGTCCTGCGGACCTTCCGGGTTCAGCGCCATCCAGCCGTTACGGCCTGAACCGTAAAGGATCGGGAAGTCGAGCTGTTCGTCGGTCGCGTCGAGATTGGCGAAGAGGTCGAACACTTCGTTGATGACTTCCTCATGACGGCCATCCGGACGGTCGATCTTGTTGATCGCAACGATCGGACGCAGACCAACCTTCAGCGCCTTGCCGACGACGAACTTCGTCTGCGGCATCGGGCCTTCGGCAGCGTCGACGAGAACGATAGCGCCGTCCACCATCGAGAGGATACGCTCAACCTCACCGCCGAAATCGGCGTGGCCCGGCGTGTCGACGATGTTGATGCGCGTATTTTTCCAGACAACCGAAGTGGCCTTGGCGAGAATGGTGATCCCGCGTTCCTTTTCGATGTCGTTGGAATCCATCATGCGTTCTGCAACGCGCTGGTTGTCGCGGAACGAGCCGGACTGCTTCAGGAGTTCATCGACCAGAGTTGTTTTGCCATGATCGACGTGTGCGATAATAGCGATATTACGCAATTCCATATGGAGATCACTTCTATATGAGTTGGGAGCCGCGCCAACAGACCCGCGCGGAAAAACAATGCAGCGCTCTTACAGGTTTTTTTGCATTTTAGAAAGGGGCAGCACGAAACTGCCCCTCAATTAACCCGAAAAACCCGGATTTCATTGCGTTTTTACACTGTCAATTTGACAGTTTTTTGTACTCATTAGGGCATGTCGTTGTTACGCCCATGGCTGGCCTTACAAAAGCGTACCGGACAGAATGACCATCGCCACGCTGAAATAGATGACGAGACCCGTCACGTCGACCAGTGTGGCGACGAACGGCGCCGATGCGCTGGCCGGATCGAAACCCAGCCTTTGCAGGATGAATGGCAGCATGGAGCCCGTCAGCGAGCCGAAGGTGACGATGGCCACCAGCGCCATGCCCACGGTGAGCGCCACCAGCATCCAGTGCTCGCCATAATCGTAGATGCCGAGCGTCTGCCAGGCGATGATGCGCAGAATGCCGATGCAGCCCAGAAAGCTGCCCAGCGCAAGGCCGGATGGGATTTCACGCAGCGCGACACGCCACCAGTCCTTCAGCCTGATTTCCTGCAAGGCAAGCGCGCGGATGATCAGCGACGTTGCCTGCGAGCCGGAATTGCCGCCCGAAGACATGATGAGCGGGATGAAGAGCGTCAGCACCAGCGCCTTTTCCAGTTCCGCCTCGAAATGCTGCATGGCGCTTGCCGTCAGCATTTCGCCTAGGAACAGGATGCCGAGCCAGCCGGCGCGCTTCTTCAGCATCTCGCCGAAGCCGATGCGCATATAGGGCTTGTCCAGCGCCTCCATGCCACCGAAACGGTAAGCGTCCTCGCTTGCCTCTTCGGTCATGGCGTCAAGCACGTCATCGACGGTCACGATGCCGATGATATGGCGGCTCTCATCCACCACCGGAACGGCCAAAAGGTCATGCTTGCGAAAGAGCCTGGCGACTTCCTCGCGGCTTGCCAGCGGCGAAATCGTGATCGGCTCGTCATCCCGCGCGATGGACAGAATCGGCTCGTCCGGCTGGCGGATGATGAGACGGCGAAGGCTGACCACGCCCAACAGGACGCGACTGGCCGGATCGACCACATAAATGGCATAAACCGTTTCGCGCGTGCGCTCGACCTTGCGGATATAATCCAGTGTCTGGCCGACGTTCCAGTTGGAAGGCACCGCGATGAATTCGATGGTCATGAGCGAGCCCGCCGTGTTCGGCGGATAGCCCATCAGTTTCTTCAGTGCGACCTTGGTTTCAGGCGCGAGGATGGGAAACAGGCCCGCGCGGTCATCGTCTTCCAGTTCCTGAAAAACGTCGGTTGCACGGTCCGCCGACATGCCGTCAAGCAGGAGGCTTGCAAGGCCGGGCGGAAGCATGGCGATGATTTCGGTGGCACGGTGCAGTTCCGGCTGGTCGAGCAGACGGATGGCATCTTCGTGCGAAAGCTGTGCGATGACGGCGACTGCATCATCGGCATCGAGTTCGTTAACGAGTTCCACTGCGTCGCCGGTACGCATGTCCGCAATGCGGCTTGCGATGGCAGCAGCAGGGAGGTCGGCAACATTGAGTACTTCCGGGAAGAAGTTGTTGTCGGTCATGGGCTTGCCTTTCTGTCGATCCGCCGTCAAAGGCAGACCGTGCAAGCCGACCGCGAGCGATCAGATCACGAACTGCCTTGACGGCTGAAACAATCGACTGTGACTGTCGCTTGGCATAAGAGAATAAAACTCCGGTTGAAAATGCTGCCGCAGAAATTCGGCTGCGGGCGTGATTTGCGCTTGGTCGCCCATAAAGTCAAGCCCTGACGGATAATGTAGAACGGTTTTCCCGCAGCCTGTCATAACGACAACTTGCCCTTGCCCGCATGCAAGGCAGCGCCTAAATCTGGTTCAGCTTATCAACACCATCCGAACCGGAGTTCATCATGTCCGACAACACCGCCCACAATCACGCGCTGACAGACTGGAGCGGACCGTTGGGCCTGCCGGATTTCACCGCGTTCGGCGACGAGGATTTCGCACCCGCCTTCGATGTGGCGCTGGCGCAGGACCTCGCGGAAGTGGAAGCCATCGCCGGGGCGACCGAAGACGCCACCATCGAAAACACGCTCAAAGCCCTGCAACTGACTGGCAAGGCGCTCGACCGCGTGTCAGCCATTTTCTGGCTGCGCGCCGGTGCGCACAGCAACGACACGATCCAGGCGCTGGAGCGCGAAATCGCGCCTAAAATGTCGCGTCATTATTCGCGCATCATGATGGACCCGGCGCTTTTCGCCCGCATCGACGCGCTTTATGAAAACCGCGACATGCTGGATCTCGACACCGAGACCAGACGGGTTCTTGAAAAGACCTGGAAAGGTTTCGTCCGCTCGGGTGCGAAGCTCGATGAAGCGGGCAAGACGGAACTGGCCGGCATCAATGAAAAGCTCGCCGGGCTTGGCGCCCGCTTTGGCCAGAACGTGTTGAAGGATGAATCAAGCTGGGCGCTGTTCATCACCGATGAAGCCGACCTCGCGGGCCTGCCTGATTTCCTGAAAAACGCTATGCAGAGTGCTGCCGCCGAGCGCGGCAAACCGGATGCATGGGCCGTCACGCTGTCGCGCTCGATTGTGGAGCCATTCCTTTCCTTCTCGCAAAACCGCGCGCTTCGCGAACAGGCGTTCAACGCCTGGGCAAAGCGCGGTGAAAATGGCGGTGAAAGCGACAATCGCGACATCGTGCGCGAAATGGTGGAACTGCGCGAGCGCAAGGCGCATCTGCTCGGCTACGCCAACTTTGCCGCCTACAAGCTTGACGACACCATGGCCAAGACGCCCAAGGCAGTCATGGACCTGCTGGAACCGGTCTGGGACAAGGCCCGCGCCAAGGCCCGTGAGGAAGAAGTCGAACTCGAACGGCTAATTGCAGGCGATGGCGGCAATCACAAGGTCGCGCCGTGGGACTGGCGTTTCTATGCGGAAAAACTGCGTGCCGAACGCTTCGCCTTTGATGAAGCGGAACTGAAGCCTTATCTGCAGCTTGAAAAGATCATCGAAGCCGCCTTCGACGTCGCTCACCGCCTTTTCGGCATCCGCTTCGAGGAAAAGAAGGGGATCGCAGCATGGCATCCGGACGTGCGCGTGTTTCAGGTGCTCAATGCTGATGGCAGCGAACGCGGCCTGTTCCTTGGCGACTATTTCGCCCGGACATCGAAGCGTTCAGGCGCATGGATGAGTTCGCTGCAATCGAGCCACAAGCTCGATGGCGGGCAGAAGCCGATCATCTACAATGTTATGAATTTTGCCAAGCCAAAGGCCGGTGAACCGGCCCTGCTCTCGCTCGACGACGCACGCACCCTGTTCCACGAATTCGGCCATGCGCTGCATGGGCTTCTCTCGGATGTGACCTGGCCCGCTGTTTCCGGTACTGCCGTTTCGCGCGATTTCGTGGAACTTCCGTCGCAGCTTTACGAACACTGGCTGACCGTTCCGGCCGTCCTCGAAAAATACGCCGTGCACTATCGCACCGGCGAGGCCATGCCGAAGGCGCTTCTGGACAAGGTTCTCGCAGCCCGCACCTTCAATGCAGGTTTCAACACGGTCGAGTTCACCTCATCCGCGCTGGTGGACATGGCATTCCACACCGGCACGGAAAAGATCGCCGATCCGCTCGCCTTCGAGGTAAAGACGCTGGAAAAGCTTTCCATGCCGGATGCGATCATCATGCGTCATCGCACACCGCACTTCACCCACGTCTTTTCCGGCGACGGTTATTCAGCAGGCTACTATTCCTATATGTGGTCGGAAGTGCTGGACGCAGACGCCTTTTCGGCATTCGAGGAAACCGGCGACGCCTTCAACCCCGAACTGGCAGCGAAGTTGAAGCAGCATATCTATGCCGCCGGTGGCAGCCGCGACCCGGAAGAGCTTTACAAGGCCTTCCGTGGCAAGATGCCGACACCGGACGCGATGATCGAAAAGCGTGGGCTGAATTAAAACCAAGAACAAAAGGCCGGGAAATCGGCCTTTTTTCAATTCTTGTGGGTCAGGATATTCACGAGCCGCCCATAGGGATCACGCGTGAAGAAACGGCGCACGCCCCATTCCTCATCCGCCGGGCCGTATTCTACGGGAAATCCCAGCGCGATCGCGCGCTCCAGCATGGCGTCGACGTCATCGACCTCGATGGAAAGGTCGGGCACCGGCGTGCCGGCCCCGCCTTCGCTCATTATGCTCACCTGCACCCGTGCCTGCGCATCCGCGGCATAGGTGACGATCCAGCCGAAATCCATCGCCACATCGAGGCCCAGCAAGTCGCCGTAGAAGCGCTTTGCCGCCGCCGGGTCGCCGGCTGCGATATTGGCAACGATGCGGCGCACAGCCATCAGTATTCGCCGAGCTTGATGTCCGGCGTGTAATCGACGCCGTCAACTTCCTTCACCACCGGCTGGCCGCAATGCATGACACCCGTGGCGGCATTGAAGGCGTAGGTCGGCGAGCCGTAAAGCTGCCAGCCCTTGTTGAGCGCCGCCGTGACGCGATGGCAGAAAGCGGAATCGTCGGGGCCTGTAATGAAACGGTATAACTTCATGCTTTAACTTCCTCTGTTATAACTTCACGCCGGTTCTGGCGAGCACGCGCTCGGCCATCTGAAGATGCAGGCGCTCGACCATCTGCCCGTCCAGCGAGACGACACCCTTATCGGCATTTTCAGGGCGGGCAAAGATTTCAACGACGCGGCGGGCCTGTGCCACTTCCTCCTCGCTCGGGGAGAATGCCCGGTTGGCCGCTTCGATCTGCCCCGGATGAATGAGCGTCTTGCCGTCAAAACCCATGGCAGCGCCTTGGGCGCATTCGGCCTCGAAACCCACGCTGTCGCGAAAATCGTTATAAACGCCGTCAAGCACGGTGATCCCGCCAGCGCGCGCGGCAAGAACGATCTGCATCAGCCAGGGGATCAGATAGGGTCGCCCCGGCTGCGGACGCACGCCCGTTTCCCGCGCTATATCATTCGGCCCCACGACAAAACAGGCAAGCCGAACTGCCGAACGATGTCCAAGAACCGCAATTTCGTCGGCGTTGAGAATGCCCCTTGGCGTCTCGATCATCGCCCAGACGCCAACGGCCGGATCGGCGTCATGGCGGTCAAGCCGGTTGGCTGCGTCGATTATATCCTGCGGACGTTCGACCTTGGGCAGAAGGATCGCATCCGCGCCCATCTTCGCAGCCGTCGCAACATCATCCTTGCCCCACGGGGTTTCTGCCGTATTCACCCGCACGATCCGTTCGAAGCCTGCCTTCGGATGGCTTGCAAAATGCGCCGCCAGCGCATCGCGCGCCGAAACCTTTGCATCGGGCGCTACGGAATCTTCCAGATCGTAGATCACACAATCCGCCGGCAGCGTCAGCGACTTCTCCAGGGCGCGGGCATTGGAAGCAGGAACGAACAGGACGGAACGGCGGGGGCGAACAATGGTTTTCATGTCCCGATTTGTGCACCGAACCGTGTAAACGCGCAAGGTCCCGAAGCGTTCGGCGTGGTCCCGCAAGCCTTCCCGGAAAGGGACTTGAAATCCGCATCACGGCTGCCTATTTTCCGGCCTTCGGTTGAATGCACCTGCCGCCCGCGGCTTCCAAGCCATGGTAAAGCATTCTGAAACTTCGTTTTTGTTCCGGTGACGGCAGAAACGGCAATGCGGGCACCCGTTCATGAAAACGCCGCTCACAATCAGGAGCGAAAACAATGACCACAGCTATCATCGCTGGGACCAATAACGTTGACTTCAAACATCAGGCCCGCCGTCTGCGGCAGGCTTTGAGCGAGGAAGGCATCGCCATCAGCCACGGCAAGGCCCTCGACCTTGTGGCGCGCCAGTCCGGCACGCGCGACTGGAACACACTTGCCGCCAATGGCAGCAAGGTTGAAGCCGCATCCGCGCAGGACGAGACCGCGCCTTACCGCGTCGGCCAGCGCATTACCGGCCTGTTTCACACCACGCCGTTCGATGCGCGCATTATCGCGGTCGAGGAAACGATCAAGCCGGAGTTGTGGCGTATCACGCTTCAGTTCGATCCGGCTATCGATGTGGCGGTTTCGCCCAACCTTTCGATGCTGCGCAGGCGCGTCACGGCTGTTGTCGGCACCGACGGGAAATCCCGCCGCCTGACCGGCAGCGAGACCGGCGGCATCGCGTTGAAAGTCGGATAATTGCTGAAATTGCATCGCATACGCATGATCCGCAAACCTTGACGCGGTTTACAGACAGGATTATGCGCATAACCCGACAGTCGAACTATCCGGCGTGCTTGCAAGCGCGCCGGATAAGTCGCAAGACGGGTCGGGAGTTGCGACCTATTGGGCAGTTTCGGCCTCAAACGTTGACTCTCGGTCAAGCTGATGTAAACCAGTTTGCAAATTGCAAATTCCCAACCGACAGGTTCAGGACATGGATAAGTTCACCAAGCTCACGGGCGTCGCCGCCCCCCTGCCGATCGTCAATATCGATACGGACATGATCATTCCGAAGGATTACCTGAAGACGATCAAGCGCACGGGTCTGAGCAAGGGTCTTTTCGCCGAAATGCGCTTCAACGAAGATGGCACGGAAAACCCGGATTTCGTCCTGAACAAGCCGGGCTACCGCAACGCGCAGATTCTCGTCGCAGGCGACAATTTCGGCTGCGGTTCGTCGCGTGAGCATGCGCCGTGGGCCCTGCTCGACTTCGGCATCCGCTGCGTGATCTCGACTTCTTTCGCCGACATCTTCTACAATAACTGCTTCAAGAACGGCATTCTGCCGATCAAGGTCAGCCAGGAAGACCTGGACAAGCTGATGGACGACGCTTCGCGCGGCGCCAATGCAACCCTCACCATCGATCTCGAAGCCAAGGAAATTCACGGGCCCGACGGCGGCACGATTTCCTTCGACCTCGACGATTTCAAGCGCCATTGCCTGCTCAACGGTCTGGACGATATCGGCCTGACCATGGAAAAGGCTGGCAGCATCGACGCATTTGAGGCCAAGCGCGCCGAACAGCGTCCCTGGGCATAATGACGGCATGCGCTATATATACTCGGCCAGAATGCCCGCCAGAACGCCCGGTTGCAGGTCTGGCGGCCTGCACAAGTGAATAGGACACGATTGGCTGGAATGGCCCGAGAAGATCAAAGCGGCGACTGGGCGGGACGTCTTTCGCCCTCGCTGGACGAAATCGAATCCATCGCGATTGAAGCTCTTGCGCATCTGCCGCAGGAGTTTCGTGCGTTGTGCGGCGACATCATCATCCAGATCGCCGATTTTCCTGACGACCAGATCATCGAGGATATGGGGCTGGAAACGCCTTTCGACCTGCTCGGCCTTTTTGAAGGACGCGGCATCGGCGAACGTTTCAGCCTGCAGACCGGCGAAGGCCCGAACCGCATCACGCTTTATCGTCGCGCGATCCTCGACTACTGGTCCGAACATGAAGAAGTGCTGGGCGATATCATCACCCACGTCCTGATTCACGAGATCGGCCACCATTTCGGCCTGTCGGACGACGATATGGAAAATATCGAGGCTCAGGCGGAGTAGCCGCCGCGGATTTTTGGCGACTTAAAACGCGCCATCTTCCTTCAGGAATTTGATCGCCATGAGCGCAGCGCATCGGCTGAGCAAGATATCTCGTTCATCTGAAAGGTCGGCGGCAAAGCGATCCGCAAGTCTGCGATATGAAGCGTCAATTGCCGGATTCATAAGGTAGCGCGCTTCCATTCTTTCACAAGTCGAGCGGAGTTCGCGAATATCCGGTTTTATACTCATCGAAATGGCTTCCTGCTGAAATTCGGAAAGTATCATAAAAAAGGCGCCCTCGCCGGGCGCCTTTTCCATTTCCTGTTACGCCACGCTCAGGCGGACATCGATATTGCCGCGCGTTGCATGCGAGTAGGGGCAGACGATGTGCGCTGCCTGAACCAGTTCTTCGGCCTTCGCCTTGTCCACGCCCGGCAATGCCACTTGCAGTGCGACATCAAGGCCAAAGCCGGTGCCGTCCTCGCGCGGACCGATACCGACCGTCGCGGTCACGGTGCTGTCGGCTGAAATGGAAACTTTTTCCTTTGCGGCAACGAACTTCAACGCACCGAGGAAGCAGGCCGCATAACCGGAAGCGAAAAGCTGCTCCGGATTGGTGCCCTCGCCGCCCGAGCCGCCCAGTTCCTTCGGCGTATCGAGAACGACGCTCAGCCGTCCGTCAGCGGTTTTGGCGCTTCCCGTGCGGCCGCCGGTGGCTGTGGACTGGGTGGTGTACAGAATTGGCATCTGGGTTTCTCCTTTGGTTTGTCTTCGCAGCCAAACTCGCAGATTATTAAATTGTGCGCAATCTAATTTTGCAAAACATAATATCACAATTATATGATGCACAATCCAATTGCGTATGCTGTATATGTTTTGCCAAGGAGTTGTCTGAATGAAGCGCGACGATCAGGATTCGAATCTCGACCTTTCCAACATGGTCTGCTTTGCGATCTATTCGACCGCAAATGCGCTGACGCGCGCCTATCAGCCGATCCTCAACAAACTCGACCTCACCTATCCGCAGTTTCTGGTGATGATCGTGCTGTGGGAACAGGACGACCGGACCGTCTCGGAGATCGGCGCACAACTCAATCTGGATTCGGGCACGCTGACCCCGCTGCTGAAACGCCTCGAAGCAGCCGGGCGCATTGCGCGGCGACGCGATCCGCGGGACGAGCGGCAGGTGCGCATCACATTGACCGACGAAGGCCGGGAATTGCGCAAGCAGGCCGAGAACATCCCGGAGCAGGTGTTCTGCGCGCTGGGTCAGCCTGTCGATGAGTTGCAGGATCTGCGCGCACGCTTGCTCTATATACGCGGCAATCTCGTCAACACCCTCAGCCGCTAACAAAAAAGCGCCGGAAAACCGGCGCTTGGACTTCTGATAAGGCTACGCAGATCAGCGATAATGGTTGTTGAAACGCTTGTCGTACCAAAGCCAGCCAAGACCGGCGGCCGCTACGATCAGCGGGAAAATGTACCAAAAGAAGACCCCGGAAGTCATGGCTTCAATCTCCCTAAAACGCGTCTTGCCATGAGATGTAATACGATCGCCGGCAAAATCCAAGCTGTGACGCCGAGAAAAGAGACGACCAGGCCGCTCCCCGGCGTGAAATTAAAGGTGTTGCCCAGAACCCCGACAGCGAGAAACGCCGTGGAAAGGCGATCAAGATTGTTCGCCAGCAACTTGGTTCGTTCGTTGTGTATCAAACTCATATCGCCCCCATCCCGATCAATTCTTATCCCGAAGCTTAAGGGACCGCCACCCGCATCAAACAAAAAGCGCCGGTTTCCCGGCGCTTTTCAATCTCAGTGCTGAGAAAGCAGATCAGGCCGCAAGCGCCTTCGGCTTGATGAGGCCGCGCGCGACCAGCAGTTCAGCAATCTGGATCGTGTTGAGAGCAGCGCCCTTGCGCAGATTGTCCGAGACCACCCACATGGCAAGACCGTTTTCGACGGTGATATCCTCGCGGATGCGGCTGATATAGGTCGCGTCTTCGCCAGCGGATTCATAAGGCGTGATGTAGCCGCCATTCTCGTGCTTGTCGACAACCTGGCAGCCCGGGGCTTCGCGCAGGATTTCGCGTGCTTCTTCCGGCGTGATCGGGTTTTCGAACTCGATATTGACCGCCTCGGAATGGCCGATGAAGACCGGAACACGGACAGCGGTTGCCGTCAGCTTGATCTTCGGATCGAGCATCTTCTTGGTTTCGGCCACCATCTTCCATTCTTCCTTGGTGTAGCCGTCTTCCATGAAGACATCGATATGCGGGATCACGTTGAACGCGATGCGCTTGGTGAATTTCTTCGCCGTAACCGGATCGGCTACGAAAACAGCGCGTGACTGTTCAAAAAGCTCATCCATGCCTTCCTTGCCCGCGCCCGAAACCGACTGATAGGTCGACACGACAACGCGCTTGATCTTGGCGACGTCGTGCAGCGGCTTCAAGGCCACGACGAGCTGGGCGGTCGAGCAGTTCGGATTGGCAATGATGTTCTTCTTGCGGAAGCCTTCGATTGCGTCCGGGTTCACTTCCGGCACGATCAGCGGCACTTCTGCATCATAACGCCAGGCCGAGGAATTGTCGATGACGACACAGCCCTGCTTGCCGATCTTCGGCGACCATTCCTTGGAAATCTCGCCGCCGGCAGACATCAGGCAGATGTCCGTATCGGAGAAATCATACGTGTCGAGCGCCTTGACCTTCAGCGTCCGGTCACCATAGGACACTTCCGTGCCCTGGCTGCGGCGCGATGCAAGCGCGACAACTTCGTCAGCCGGGAAGCCGCGTTCCTCGAGGATATTGAGCATTTCGCGCCCGACATTTCCGGTGGCGCCGACAACTGCAACCTTGAAACCCATTTTTCGTCTCCTGTCCCTCTCCGCTTCCAGATTCGGAACCCCGCAGGCCACGCGGGACTTCCGCCCCCGGGCCAGACCCGGGGAGAGGGCGAGCAGGCCAAGGGAATCAGACCGTTTTCGTGGTCGTTTTGGTAATGGCCGTGAGTGTTTTGGAAATCGAAGGCATGCGCGCTGCCCCGGCAAGAATGCCGGCAGTTCCAAGCGAAACTGACGCTACGTTGACGCGATCCACGCGGGTTCTCCTTCGTTCGCCACTGCTTTTACGCGGTTTATAGATGGAGTCAATTCTCCATCCCCGCAAGGGGCGCATTTTTTGGCGCTTTATTGCTTCCCTTCAGTATTTCAAGCCGTCAGTTCTGTCTCATACTAAAGACTACTGCACGAATCCCCTTTTTCGGTTCATCATGCAAGTGTGAGGAGAGCGCCCGGACAGTTGAGAGGAACTGTTCCCGGCGCACCAGGCGAACTTCATTTACCCGGTGAAGAAGTATCGCCCTACATTTGCCCGCAGGGCTCTGTTTGGGAGGACAGATTAATGGCAGTCTCGTCAAGTGCCGAGGTCGGCACGCAGAAAATGACGAGCGAAGAACGCAAGGTGATCTTTGCGTCATCGCTTGGTACCGTCTTCGAATGGTACGATTTCTATCTCTATGGAACGCTTGCAGCCTTCATCGGCGCGGCATTCTTCAACGAATATCCGGAAGCAACCCGAAACATCTTCGTTCTGCTCGCCTTCGCGGCAGGCTTCCTCGTGCGCCCCTTCGGCGCCCTTGTTTTCGGACGCATCGGCGATCTCGTCGGGCGTAAATACACATTCCTTGTGACCATCGTCATCATGGGCGCGTCCACGTTCCTCGTGGGTATCCTGCCCGGCTCGGCCACGCTCGGCATTTTCGCACCGATCATCCTGATCGCCCTGCGCATGCTGCAAGGTCTCGCACTCGGCGGTGAATATGGCGGTGCGGCAACTTATGTTGCGGAACATGCTCCGAACAATCGCCGTGGCTTCTTCACGTCATGGATCCAGACCACGGCGACACTCGGCCTGTTCCTGTCGCTGCTGGTCATTCTGGGCATCCAGACCATCATGAGCAAGGAAGCCTTCGCCGCCTGGGGCTGGCGCATTCCGTTCCTTGTCTCGATCCTTCTGCTTGGCATTTCCGTTTGGATTCGCATGCAGATGAGCGAGTCGCCCGCATTCAAGCGCATGAAGGAAGAAGGCAAGACTTCCAAGGCACCGCTTTCTGAAGCTTTCGGCCAGTGGAAGAATGCAAAGATCGCGCTCATCGCCCTTTTCGGCCTCACCGCCGGTCAGGCCGTGGTCTGGTATTGCGGTCAGTTCTACGCCTTGTTCTTCCTCCAGAACGTTCTGAAGGTCGAAAACCAGTCGGCCAATATCATGGTCGCCATCGCACTCCTGATCGGCACCAGCGGCTTCGTCTTCTTTGGCTGGCTGTCGGACAAGATCGGTCGCAAGCCGATCATCATGGCGGGCCTGCTTCTGGCCGCCGTAACCTACTTCCCGCTGTTCAAGGCGCTGACCCATGCCGCAAACCCGGCTCTGGCCCAGGCCGAACAGACGATCAAGGCGACCGTTACGGCTGCTCCCGGCGATTGCAACTTCCAGTTCAACGCCACCGGCACGTCGAAGTTCACCACGTCTTGCGATGTTGCGACAAGCTTCCTCGCCAAGAGTTCGGTGCCTTATGAGATCGTGCAGACAGCAGCAGCCGGAACGCCTGCAACCATTACGCTCGGTGACAGCACGATCACGTCTTACGACGCCGTTCAGGCCGGCGCCGACGCTGCGGCCAAGCAGTCGGCTCTGTCTCACGACGTGAACCTTGCCTTGCAGAAGGCTGGCTTCCCGCTCGTTCGCGATCCCGCGAAGGTGCCCGGACAGCAAGCTCGACGCATTTGTCGCCGCCAATCCGGAACTTCAGTTGAATGCCGAAGCGATCCGCGGCGGCGAGAAGGCCATGGTTCCGGCTGCCGATCTGGTGAAGCAGAAGCTTCTGACCCAGACTGAGGCGGACGGACTGGGCGTCAGCACGCCGCAAGCCGTCTTCACGATCCCGGGCGCCGGCGCATTCAAGATGGTTGCCGACCCCGCAGAGGTCAATTGGGTTCTGACAATCGCTATCCTGACCGTCCTCGTCATCTATGTGACGATGGTGTATGGCCCGATTGCCGCGATCCTCGTCGAGATGTTCCCGACCCGCATCCGCTACACCGGCATGTCGTTGCCATATCATATCGGCAATGGCTGGTTCGGCGGTCTGCTTCCGGCTGGCGTGTTCGCACTCAGCGCGGCCAAGGGCGATATCTACTACGGCCTCTGGTATCCGATCATCATCGCCTCCATCACCTTTGTGATCGGCATGATCTTCGTCAAGGAAACCAAGGGCGTCGACCTGCACAAGCTCGACTGACCATCGTCAACCGCAAAAAACGGAACGCCGCCTCCAGGGGCGGCGTTTTCATGTTCGTATGGTGTACTATCGGCGGTATTGCGCCTCGATTTCGATCAGCTTCTGCTTGCGCCACAGACCGCCACCGTAGCCCGTCAGCGATCCGTCCGCGCCGATCACGCGATGACAAGGGATAATGATGGCAATCTGGTTCGCCCCGTTGGCCCGCGCCACCGCGCGCACCGCAAGCGGCTTTTCCATGGCCTGCGCAAGTTCGCTGTAGCTACGCGTGTCCCCTGCCCGGATATTCTGAAGTTCGCGCCAGACATGCTGCGTGAAAGCACTGCCATGCAGAACCAGCGGCAGGTCGAACGTCGGGGAATTGCCCTCGAAAAAGGCATTCAGCTGTCGCTCGACAAGATCATGCGTGTCGAAACGGCCAATCCCCAGATCGCCGCGGCAGGTGGCATATAGTTTCTTGAGCTCAGCGGGCAGCGCCTTGCGATCGACGAATTCGAGAAGATGCAGGTTTCGCGCGTCACAGATGGCGATCATCGTACCGAGCGGCGTCCTGATCCAATCGGCCCGCAGCAAGCCATCGCCGCGCAATTTTCCGGGCGGCAGTCCGAGAATACGCGCAAAGGCGCTGCGGAAAGCTTCGGGAGATTCAAATCCCGCGTCGATCTGCGCATCGATCACACGCCCGCCATCGGCAAGCGCCTGGAACCCGTGCCGCAGGCGCTCCTGCCGCGCCATTTCGAGAAACGTCATTCCGAAATGGCGGCGGAAACTGCGACGGACGGTCGAAGGATCAAGCCCCAGCCGGGCCACATCCTCTTCGCCCCAGCGCCGCTCCGGTTCGGCTTCAAGGGCGTCGAGAAGCTTCCTGACGGCTGGTTCCGCTTCGGCGGCGGGCTGTAACGGATGGCATCTTTTGCAGGGCCTGAATCCGTCGGCCATGCATTCGGCAACCGATGCGAAGAAACGGCAGTTTTCCGGTTTCGGTTTGCGCGCCGGACAGGTCAGGCGGCAGAAAATTCCAGTCGAGATAACGCCGACATAGGCCCTGCCCTCAAAAGCGGCATCGCGGGCGACAAGTGCATCGTAAAGTTTGTTTTGATCAGGGAGCGTGAACAACATGCCGCTATTCTTATGCAGCGAAGCAGGAATTTACAGCCTCAAATCGGGCACTTATTCAAAAAAGAAAAGCCCGCCACGCAGATTGCATGACGGGCCATATATCAAGCGATCCTGTCGCGCTTATGCAGCGGAAAGCTTGGAGAACTTGTCGAGGATTGCGTCACCCATTTCGACGGTGCCGACCTTGGACTTGCCTTCCGACCAGATGTCAGCAGTGCGCAGGCCATCATCGAGAACCTGTGCAATCGCTGCTTCCAGACGATCCGCTTCGTCGACGAGATTGAACGAATAACGCAGGCACATGGCAAGCGAAGCAATCATCGCAATCGGGTTGGCAACGCCCTTGCCGGCGATATCCGGTGCCGAACCGTGAACCGGCTCGTAAAGCGCCTTGCGCTTGCCGGTTTTGGAATCGACCGCACCGAGCGAAGCCGACGGCAGCATGCCGAGCGAGCCGGTCAGCATCGCGGCCACGTCCGACAGCATATCGCCGAACAGGTTGTCCGTGACGATGACGTCGAACTGCTTCGGCCAGCGCACGAGTTGCATGCCGCCAGCATCGGCCAGCATATGTTCCAGTTCCACGTCGGCATGCTTTTCCTTGTGACGCGCGGTGACGACCTGATTCCACAGGACGCCCGACTTCATCACGTTGCGCTTTTCCATCGACGTGACCTTGTTGCGGCGCGTGCGCGCCAACTCGAAGGCGACATCAGCGATACGTTCGATTTCGTAGGTGTCGTAGACCTGCGTATCGATGCCGCGCTTCTGGCCGTTGCCGAGGTCGATGATTTCCTTCGGCTCCCCGAAATAGACGCCGCCGGTCAGCTCGCGCAGGATGAGGATATCGAGACCTTCGATAACTTCCGGCTTCAGCGAGGAAGAATGGGCCAGCGCCGGATAGCAGATGGCCGGGCGAAGATTTGCATAAAGCTGCATGTCCTTGCGCAGACGCAGAAGACCGGCTTCAGGGCGCACTTCATAGGGCACGCTGTCCCACTTCGGACCGCCAACGGCACCGAAAAGCACGGCATCGGCGGCCAGAGCCTTCTCCATATCCGCATCGGAAATCGCCTGACCATGCGCATCATAGGCGGAACCGCCAACCAGACCTTCTTCCGTCTCGAAACCGAGATTGAGGCCTGAGTTGAGGAAAGCGATGATCTTGCGGACTTCCGCCATCGCCTCTGGGCCGATGCCGTCGCCGGGCAGGAGAAGGAGTTTTCTGGATGCCATAATGCCAAGCCTCTGTTTTATTTCGCATATTCCGCAAAACGGAGATCCGCTTTTTCAAGAATATCACGTTCAAATTCACGACAACAACAAACAGCAGGAGGCCGTCCGCCATCATCTTTATCAAGTTCCGCGAGGGTTATAGAGCCCCGTTGTCCGACAAGCAATAATGCGCGTGGCTGAAACTAATGAAAAAGATAGGGGCTTGTGTGGAAATTATATAACAGCGGAAAAAGCAGACATGGCCCGGCGCGTCAAGCCTCCAGCCAGCACCAGAAAGGCCCGCGATCACTCCGTCAAACTGCGCGCTTCTGACGGCAGCATGATGGGAATGCCGCCCCGGACCGGATAGGCAAGCTTTGCCTTGTGCGAGATCAGTTCCCCATGTTCCGCGTCATACTCCAGCGCCCCTTTGGTTATAGGGCATACGAGAAGTTCCAGCAGGCGCACGTCGATATTGCCGGTTTCCGTCTTGTCGTCCATGATCCTATTCCTGAAATCTACTGTAAACGCGATCCGAAATCGTCGTCCTTCACTCGGGCCAGCACCATTTCGGTGATGGCGATCAACGTCGCTGCACGCGTCTTCAAATCCGGGGCTTCCAGAAGCGCCTGTTTTTCAGCCGGGCCGAAAGGCGACATGATGGAGAGCGCATTGACGAGGGTCTCGTTGTTTGCCCGCGCGATGCTATCCCAATCGGCTTCCAGATTGTGCGCCTCGAGATAATCCCGGAACGCACCCAGCAAGGCTTCACGGTCGATCTCCGATGACTCCCGCGACTGCTCCAGGTCGGCAAGGAACGGCATGATCCGGCACTGCCGATAAGGCTGGCGGCAATTGATCTCCTCGCGCACGCGAAAACGGCAGATGCCCTGCAAGGTGATCAGCAACCGGCCATCGCCGGTTTCGGCAAAAGTGGTGATACGGCCAAGACAACCGACACTGCTCAACTGCGGGCGAAGGCTTTCGTCCAGCTCGTCGGTCGGCTCATCATCCTCGCCGTCGATTTTGGGCTGGATCATGCCGATGATGCGCTTGCCGGCCAAAGCATTCTCGACCATCGCCAGATAGCGCGGTTCGAAAATGTTGAGCGGAAGCTGGCCACCGGGCAGAAGCAGCGCCCCTTTCAACGGGAAAACCGGCACAGTCTCAGGAATATCCGCGCCCGTCCTGTAACGGGCATTGCCCACTTGCATTACAACCTCCCTTTAGGGCTCACGCGACATGCGCCCTAACAGTTGGAATCCGCATGGCGGGGCAAAGCGCAATTTGTCCGCCATGCTCCCGACCGCTTGCGGTCAGGAAAACAGAAGCGACGACAGCTTGCGCCGTGCGCCGAGCGTCGCGGGATCGGCATTGCCCCATGCCTCGAAGAACTGGAGCAACTGCTTGCGCGCGCCGTCATCGTTCCACTCGCGGCTGGCCTTCATGATGAAAAGCAGCTCATTGGCCGCATCTTCACGCCGCCCCTGCGCGTTACGCACCTGCGCAAGATCGAACCGGGCCTGATAATCATTGGAATCAGCCTGAATTCGCTTTTCGAGTTCAATCGGATCACCGATGAGCTTGACCTGGTCGGCCAGTGCAAGGCGCGCTTCCAGCGCCCGGACGGCAGGCGCGTTCTGCTTGTCTGCCGGAATCTGGGCCAGAATTTCCCGCGCCTTTTCCGCGTCGCCGGATTCCAGAAGGCAGGTCGCAAGACCGACGACTGCGTCGACATTATCCGGGACTGCATGAAGGATCGACGAGAATATCTCCGACGCCTGAACGAAATCGCCAGCTTCAACCAGTTCGTTCGCCGCCGCGATTGCCTCGGCAATTGCAGTTTCCGCGTCACTCGGCCCACCAACCTTGGCGATGAACTCCTTCACCTTCGATTCAGGGACAGCTCCCATGAAACCGTCAACCGGCTGACCGTTGACGAAAGCAATGACTGCCGGAATGGATTGAATGCCAAGCTGGCCGGCAATCGCCGGATGGTCGTCGATATTCATCTTGACCAGCTTGACGGCGCCGCCAGCCTCGCGGACCGCCTTTTCAATGATCGGGGTCAACTGCTTGCAGGGACCGCACCATGGCGCCCAGAAATCCACCAGCACCGGCTGCTTGCGGGATTCTGCGATTACATCCGCCTGAAAGCCTGCCGTCGTGGTGTCCTTGACGAGATCCGCTCCTCCAGCAGCGGCCTGCGGCGCGCCGAAAGAGACATTCGCCGTCATCTGGCCACCCGCGCCAGCATAAGGATTGTTTTGGCTGCTCATAAGAAATTCCTTCGTATTTTCCGGTCGATGCAACGCTCCGCATGCAAGCCCGCGTCGTTCATTCAGTTCGTATCTTCGAAAGCCAATTTCAAGACGGTCGATTCAGCAGTTGCGCTGTAACTTAGCGCTTCTGTTTCCCACTTCAATCGCCAATCGCCGCGTGGGAAAACTGCCGTTCCGACCACCAGTCTATACCTAAGCATCAGCCTTGGCACGCTCGGAAACGGCCAGAATGCGCGGTTCGTGTCCTGTGGACTTGAGGAAAGCAACCAGATCGTCGCGCTTGATGGAAGTCGTGGCTTCGTTGGTCAGCGGATGCCCATTAATGACATCATGCTTCATGAGATCGGCATCGAGGATCACCTGCACATTGTGTGCGGTATCGTTGACAGCGCCGAATACGGTGACCGAACCGGGAATCACACCCAGATAATCCATCAGCTTTTCCGGCTTGCCGAACGAAACACGGCTTGCCGCACCGATCAGTTGATGGATCGATTTCAGATCGACCACCGCGTCCTCCTCGACCGTCACGAGAAAGAAATTGTCCTTCTTGTCTTTCAAGAAGAGATTCTTCGTGTGACCGCCCGGAATTTCACCGCGCAGGCTTTGGGAATCGGCAACCGTGAACAAGGGAGGATGTTCAACAGTCTTTACTTCGATACCGAGTTTATCAAGATAGTCGTGCAGTTCGCTCGGCGACAAAGGCATGGTCCCACCCCATTCTGTTCGGCATTGAATATGTTGCACATGTCGCCGCGCTCCTCACGCTTCGGCGACACACCACAGCTTATAGACCAAGGATAGAGGCTTAGAAACCACGCAAAACAAATTGGATTGCTTGTCCGAAGCACTGCGGTCTGACTCGCACCAATCCTACAGAATTCAGCGCCCCGAGCAGGCGCCTGTCTCCTGTCCGGGGAAGAAATCACAGCTGAAACCAGCCCCTGCACCTCAAAATAACGACATGAATACAGATAGTTAGCCAACGCCTCACAGCCAATTTCGTCGAAATGACATTTTCATGTAATTTCCCTGTTGCAATCTCAGAAGCGTTAGTTCATATACCGCCTGCCTGACGGAAACGACTGGCGCGAGCGGGTGTAGCTCAGGGGTAGAGCACAACCTTGCCAAGGTTGGGGTCGAGGGTTCGAATCCCTTCGCCCGCTCCAGTTTTCCGTTAAGTACAGGCAACAAAATCCCGGCTTTGTCCGGGATTTTTGCTTTTTCAGGTGTATTTCCATACGATTTCTGCAAGGTCACCTGTTCAGCCAGCGCCAAGCGCCAGCTGAATCCTCGACCTGTGAATAAAGCGACGCATCAGGTGACCACGTTTTCTTCGTATGTCCGTTTAACCCCCGGCACACAGAGACAAGCTGGCACGATCAACACGGCAATAAGCATCATCGCTATGAAAGTCGTGTGCAGCGCATGTTGAAGGGCTAGCCGAAGTTCCTGCTGATCTATGAGCATGTCGGCGCCATTCAGGAGATCCCGCAGTTGGTCTGACGTAATAGCCTGGTCATGATTGGCGTTGGCAAGACCGTAGGTCAGCACCGCGCCCAGAATGGCTGCTCCGAGCGTGCTGCCAAGATTGCGCGAAAAGACATTCGATGCAGTGGCACTGCCGCGCTCGGACCAGTTCACGCTGTCCTGCGTCAGGATCAGCGCCCCGATGTTGAGCAGGCCCATTCCGAAACCCATGATCAGCGAACCGGCGCCCGCCATCGTGGCCGAGCTTGACGGGTCAAGCATGACCAGCAAGGAGGTTCCGATCGGAATGCAAATGCTTCCGACAATCATGATCGGACGCAATCCAAACCGCGTAAACTGTCGCGAAGCAATCGTCGCTCCGCAAGGCCAGCCGAGCAGCAGCATGGTCAACGCAAAGCCCGCGACCACCGGAGAACGGTCGAGAACCGTCTGCACATACATCGGCAGAAACGTCGTCAGTCCCATGATCGACATGCTGGCAAGGAAAACCGCCAGATTGGAAAATGCTATCGGTCGCTTCAGCCACAAGCCGGGCGCGACCATGGGTTCCTTTGCGCGCCGTTCCTGCCAGATGAAGGCAACCAACGAAAAGCCGAAGAGAACCAATGCCAGAACCGCTTCCGGCGAGACAGCGCTTTCCATGAGGGTAAGCGCAATCATCAGGGATGAAATCGAGACCGCAAAAAGCGCTGCGCCAAGCACATCGACCGATACGGGCTTGGAGCGTTTTTCTTCATGCAGGAAGAGGAGAAAGCCCGACGCCGCCAGCATACCGACCGGCACGTTTATCCAGAACACCCACGCCCAGCTGAGATTGTGAATGATCAGGCTGCCAAGGAGCGGGCCGACAACGGCTGACAGCGCCCACACGCTGGCGAGGTATCCCTGAACCTTGCTGCGCTGTGCGCCCGGAAAAAGGTCAGCGACAACAGTCATGGATGCGGGCTGGATCGCCCCTGCCCCAATGCCCTGCAATAGCCGGAAGACAATCATCGAAGGCATCGACCATGCAAAGCCCGCCAGTATCGACGCGATCAGGAAAAGGGCGATGCCGAAAATCAGCACTGGCTTGCGACCGTATATATCGGCCAGTTTTCCAAACACGACGGTCGTCGCGGTCTGGGTCAAGAGGAACGATGAGAAAACCCAGGAATAGAGATTGAGCTGGCCCAGTTGCGCAGCGATCTGCGGCATTGCGGTCGATACGATTGTCGCCTCGACTGCAATCATGGCCATGCTTGCCATGATCGCGGCAACAACGAGCCCGCGATGAGAATGTTTTTCTGTCATGGATTGCCTTCAGACCGGAACGGTCGTCGTTGAGGGGAAGCCTCCTCGCTCCCAACCCTGTTTCTTAGACCTGCCCGATCACCACCGCAATAGGTTGCCCGCCCCGATCGGTACACATTATTGCTACCATGTGTCCACCTATCAGCGGTCAGGCGTGCCAGAACGGCTCTCGAGCGGTTTGTCCATCACGATGCGGCTTGTTTTAACAGGCAACCTGTCCGACAACGCTTCACACTTTTGAGACACTTGGAGAATGACCATGACAAACAGCACGACGCCCTATTTCCTTGAAGACACGGATGAGAGCGAGATTTCCTCCGATGTCGCAGGTATCGGCAACCTGCTGGTAACCACGCATATTCCCATCCGGGCAGATGGCACAATGGAAACCGGCGATATAACCGCTCAGAGCGAATGCACGCTCAACAGTCTCAGGACTTCACTTGAAAAGGCAGGCAGCAGCCTGGCAAACGTCATTCATTTGACGATCTACCTGACCGATATCAACGAACGTCCTGCCTTTAACGAGGTTTACCTGCGCTTCTTCAAGAAACCTTTTCCGGTTCGTTGCGCTGTCGGCGTGGCGGGGCTGGCCACGCCGGAGATGCGGGTCGAAGTCACGGCTATGGCGGTACGCAATCAGTAGCCGCCGACACACGGCGTTACTCGCCTTATCGGGGCCGTGGGACATGAACGGCCCCGACCTTGTGACTCCCTGAGCGGAATCCTGCAGGATTAGCATATAATCATACGCTAATTTCATAATTCGTTTCTGCGAGCGGCCTAGCCGACGCTTGCGTGTTTATGCAATGCTCGTGCGTCAGACCAGTGGAGGGGTCGATAAGATGAGAAAAATCATAACAATAATGGGTATTGCAGGCGCTATTCTGGCAACGGGGTTCACGGCTCATGCGGGAGAGACGCTGGATCGCGTCATGGAAAAGAAGGCCATGGTTGTTGCAACCAATGCAGGCTGGCCTCCGCAAAGCTTTCTGGACGATTCCAATCAGCTCGTGGGATTCGACGTTGACGTTGCCAATGAGATCGGCAAGCGTCTGGGCGTCGCCGTATCCTTCGAGACACCGGACTGGGCAACCTTGACCGGCGGGCGCTGGCAGGGGCGCTATGACGTAGGCGTCGGATCGGTCACGCCGACCAAGGCGCGCGCCAATGTCATCGATTTTGCCGGCATTTATTATTACAGCCCATATGTGTATGTCGTGCACAAGGACAGCGAAGCGAAATCGGTCGCTGACCTCAAAGGCAAGGTTATCGGCGTCGAGACAGCCACCACGTCGGAAGATTATGCGCGTCACCAGCTGGAGATCGACGCACCCGGCCTTCCCCCGATCGAATACAAGCTCGAACCGGGTGAAATTCGCACCTTCGCGGATTCCATGCTGCCGTTCGACGACCTGAGACTGGGAGATGGCGTGCGTATCGATGCGATCGTCGCACCGGAGCAGACGGCCCAGAACGCCATCAAGAACGGCTATCCCGTAAAAATCCTCGAAGGCGACTATGCCTTCCGTGAGCCGCTCGTCGTTATCGCCGAGAAGAACGATCCCGAATGGACCGCCAAGATTGGCGAAATCATCAAGCAGATGAAGTCCGACGGCACTCTCGGGACACTCACCGCAAAGTGGTACGGCAAGGACTACAGCGCCGACTGACCTTTCCCTTGCTTCGATATTGAAATGAGCCATCCATGCGGTGGCTCATCCGATACCCCTATTTTGGTGTTACGATGACATATCCCGTCACTTACTACAGCCGTACCAAGGCAGACGACTTCGCACGTCCGACGCTGGAGCGTGAGATAACAGCAGATGTCGCGGTGATTGGCGGCGGACTTGCCGGATTGTCGGCGGCCTTGCAGATGGCGCGCGCCGGCAAGAAAGTAGCTGTTCTGGAAGCCGAAAGCATTGGCTTTGGCGCATCAGGGCGCAATGGCGGATTTGTCAGCCCCGGTTTTGCGACCGGCGGCGATGCGATTGCCGCCCGCGCCGGGGGCAATGTCGCCAGAACGCTTCACGAAATGTCGATCGAAGGCGTCGAGTTCGTTCGCCAGAACATTGCCTCGCTGAACATCGAGGAAGCCCAGCTATCACCCGGCATCATGAGCGTTCGTCGCTATGATGATGGCGACAGCCTGAAACACTACGCCGACGAACTCTACCGCGACTACGGCTACAAGCTCGATTTCCATACAACAGCCGAAACCCGCGACATTTTGAATTCCAGGCGCTATTTCCAGTCTGTCACTGACCCCAATGCCTTTCATATCCATCCCTTGAATTATCTGCGGGCGCTTGGGCGCGAGATAGAGCGGCTTGGCGGGCGGATAGTCGAGCACAGCCGTGTCGTTCAATTGCTCGACCACGGTGATGGCAAGCTTGTAAAGACGGCCCAGGGACAGGTCAAAGCAGGCGCCGTGCTGATAACCACCGGCGGCTATACAGACGGGCTCGTCGGGCAGATCAAGCGGGCCTACCTGCCCATCGCAACCTATGTAATGGTAAGCGAGGAAGCGCCCGAACTGATTGCGTCGGCAATTCGCACCACATCCGCCATCGGTGATAACCGGCGGGCGGGCGACTATTACCGCGTGATCGACGGCGGCCGCAGACTGTTGTGGGGCGGACGCATCACGACAAGAGCAGCGGATACGCCCGGCGTCGTGCGGGAACTGCGCAGCGAAATGGAGGGGACCTACCCTCAGCTCGCTTCGCTGAAGACGGAACTCGCATGGTCGGGCCTTATGTCCTATGCGAGACATCTCATGCCACAGATCGGCAAGCTGGACCGCGCCACCTGGTATTGCACGGCATTTGGCGGCCACGGGCTCAACACGACCGCCATCGGCGGCAAGGTCGTCGCCGAAGCCATCTGCGGACAAAGTGACCGGTACAAGCTTTTCGAGAAATTCGGGCTGGTCTGGGCCGGAGGAGCTGCGGGTCTCGCAGCTGCCCAGCTGACCTATTGGAAATTGCAGATGCAGGATTGGCTTGCCGAGCGAAAAGCAGGCTGACAGGGGAGAGAATATGCTCGGGAGGTTTTTTCTGACACGGCCGGAGGCCGCTAAACGAACTGTTCAGGTAGCTCTTTTTGTTATCCTGACAGCGCTCTTCTGTTTCATGAATGTCCGGTTCTCGGGCATAACAAACTGGCTGGGGATCGATCCCAAAGTCGCGAAGGCGGGTTTCACCAAGGCGACGTTGCTTTCCTCTGTTCTGCTCAGTCTCATAATCTTCGCCAATTGGAGCTTTCTGAGACTTTTTCCGCGTTGGGCACAGATCATCGCCATTTGGACGGAACTGTTCCTGCTGCTGATGATCTTCTTTTATTCATTCAATCTCTCGTTTGAATTCATCGCCAGAAAGGTCGGATTTCTCATCAGTCAGGGCGTCGTCACGACGCTTTATATTTCCACCGCCTCCATCTTCTTCGCAACCGTTCTGGCGCTCATCGGGGCTGTGGCCAAACTCTCCAAGAACGGTCTGGTCTACGGTCTGGCGACGTTCTACACCTCGCTCTTCCGCGGCCTGCCATTGCTGATGCAGATTTACATTATTTACCTCGGCTTGCCGCAGGTGGGTTATGTCATCGGGCCGATTCCCGCCGGTATTCTGGCGTTGTCGCTGTGCTACGGCGCTTACATGACGGAAATCTTTCGTGCCGGCATCGAAAGCATCCCGCGCGGACAGCAGGAGGGTGCTGCGGCCTTGGGCCTCGGACCATCACAAACAATGTGGCTGGTCATTCTTCCTCAGGCAATGCGCATCATCATTCCGCCAACGGGCAACCAGTTCATAGCCATGCTGAAAGACTCGTCGCTGGTCTCCGTCATCGGCGTATGGGAACTCATGTATCTTGCCCGCACACAAGGCCAGACCGAGTTCCGGCACATCGAAATGCTCATAACCGCATCGATGATCTACTGGGCCCTGTCCGTCGTTCTGGAATATGGCCAGGCGAAACTCGAAGCTCGCTTCAAACGTTCTCTCGTGCGTTGAACGCGTCATCATAGAGGCGTCGGGCCTGAAGCAACATCAAACGAAAATCGGCGCGGTATTACCGCGCCGATCCATTTTTCGGAACCTTTTTCTGACTATCGCCGCCACCTGAGCGACATGCATGACAGGCCTGCATCGATCCGCCCGATTTCGCCTGTCTTGAGGGGGACAACCTTATATCCCTCCTTATCAAGCTTATCGATCGTGCGGGGATAGTCCGCGCCGACGAAAACGACATCGTTGACCCGAAGCGCATTGGCGGCTGCCTCTTCACCTTCCGGCGTCACAATTTCACGCATGCCTCGAAAGAAGCCGGAACCCGCCAGCCTGTGCGTCGCAAGCACCGTCTCCTCGTCCAGCAGCGAGCAGTCGGTCTTGAAGTGCAGTACACCCTTCGGCGTCTCGACAATTTCAGCGGCGCGTCCGAGCCCTGCCAGTGCAGCCCGAAGCCCTTCGGCGCCACTATTGTCGGTACGCGCCGACAGGCCGATCATCACCACCTTGGGCGTCACCAGCACATCACCGCCATCGGCGAAACCCGGCGAAGGGAGCGACACGACATTCTCAAAGAGCGAACGCAGAACCGGTTCGATTTCAGCCGTCTCACCCATGCGCGATGGTGCGCCGGGACGCAGCAGAACCGCGCCTTCGTGGAACACCAGCGCCGGATCTTCTACAAATATCGAATCCGGAAAATCTTCCATCGGCGGCAGAACCGTCACCTCGACACCAGCGTTTCGCAACGCCTGCACATAGGCTTCGTGTTCTTCCCTGACACCTTCGTAGGTCGGATTACCCCTGTCATCGGCGCGCAAACCATTGACGACGGATCGCCCCGGCGTGCGGACGATAGCTGCATTGAATTGATAAACGGCGGTCATGGAAATCACTCGGGTTTGAGATAGGCTTCAGCAAGCTCGGTCCAGAAGGCCGCGCCGAGGGGGATCAGATCATCATTGAAATCGTAAGACGGATGATGGAGCTGGAAATCGTTCTCTCCTTTGCCGCCCCCCACAAAGAAGTACGTTCCGGGTCGCTCACGGAGCATATAGGCAAAATCCTCGCTGCCCATGAAAGGCCGCTCCAGATCGATCACATTCGTCGCGCCAAACGACTTCACCGCCAGGGAGCGCGCGAAATCAGTTTCCGCGGTATGGTTGATCGTCGCATCATAACTGCGCAGATAATCCACTTCAGCGGTGAGTCCGAAGCTCTCTGCCTGATGCGCTGCAACACGTTTGATGCGTTGCTCGATCTGATCGCGAATGGTGGGCGAAAAAGTGCGAACACCGACGACGATTTCTGCCGTCGACGGAATGATATTGCTGGCCGAACCACCATGGAATGCGGCAACGGTCACAACCGCCGGGTCGAGCGCTGGCACGTTACGCGACTTGATGGTCTGCAGGGCCACCACAATCGAAGCGCCCGCTGTTATGGGATCGGCAGTTTTTTCCGGTTCCGAACCGTGGCCGCCGTAGCCGTTCACCCTGATAAATGCCTCATCGACCGCAGCCATGATCGGCCCATCGCGGAAGGCAAACTTGCCGAGGGGAATGCCGGGATCGTTATGAAGGGCAAAAACAGCATCACAAGGAAAACGGTCGAACAATCCTTCGTCTATCATGATCTTGGCGCCGCCGAAATTCTCTTCCGCCGGCTGGAAAATCAGATGAATGGTTCCGTCGAAATTGCGCCGCTCAGCCAGAGCCTTGGCAGCACCGAGCAACATCGTCGTATGGCCATCATGTCCACAAGCATGCATCAGACCCGGGGACTTGCTGGAATAGGGCAGATTTGTCTGCTCATGAATGGGAAGCGCGTCGATATCGGCCCGAATGCCGACCGACTTCCGGCCCGATCCATTCGTCAAAGTCCCGATGATCCCCGTTTTCGCAAGTCCTCGCGTGACCTTGTATCCCAGAGCCTCGAGCTGCCGCGCAATGATCTCGGAAGTCCGTTTCTCCTCGAGCCCCAGTTCAGGGTGGGCATGAAGGTCATGCCGCAGTGCTGTCAGCTCTGGAAGGTTGTTGCTAATAGCAGTTGAAAAATCGCGCATTCAAGCACCTCTTGTCGGAATTCGGTTCTCAAGACGCCGGAAGACCAGGACCAGACCAGCGGTCAATATCATGTAGATCAAGGCCAGCAGCAGAAGCGGCTCATAAGTGAGATAGGTTTCCTGGCGCACCCGCGAAACAACGCCGTAGACATCGACGACGGTTATGGTTGCCACCAGCGGCGTCGCTTTCAATTGAAGGACCGTTTCGCCGTTCAGTGTCGGCAGGGCGCGATGGATCGCGCGCGGCAGCCAGATACGGCGAAACACTTTCCAGGGCGACATGCCGAATGCACGACCGGCCTGCAGCTCACCGGACGGCACACCGGCAAACGCACCGCGCATGACCTCTCCCTCATAGGCCGCGAAAGAGATCGTCAGCGCGGCAAGTCCATATGGCCATGCCTCGCGCAGATAAGGCCAGATAAAGGAGCCGCGAATGCCGGGAATGGAGGGGAATAGCGAACCAAGGCCGTAATAGAGCAGCCAAAGCTGCAGCAGCAATGGTGTTCCCCGGATGACGGTGCAGAACGCCTTCGCTGGCCAGCTCAACCACCATGGGCCAGTCACCTGAAGCAATCCGAGGGGAAGAGCCAGCATAAACCCCAGAATTGCAGACCCGAACAGCATAAACAGAGTTACCACGATGCCGGAACCCAGACGAGGCAGGTATTGCGGCAGCCAGTCCCAGCGGCCAAACACCACCGCCGAGGCAAACAGTGCGATAGCGATGACAATCAGCACAAGACGGTGCGGTTCGAGCCAGTTTCTGGCGGATGTCCGGTTTTCCAATACTGCTGAAGATGTGCTCATCTCAGTCAATCCGTGCGAAACCACGGCGCGCGCGCCGCTCGACAATGCCGATGAAGACGTTCGAAATCAGGGTAAGCCCGAGGTACAGCACGCCAGCCGCCATGAAGAACAGCAGATAATGCTTGGTCGTGCCCGCTGCCTGTCTCGTCACCAGCGTCAGTTCGCTAAAGCCGACAACCGCCAGAAGGGCTGTATCCTTGGTTGAGATAAGCCACAGATTGGCAATGCCAGGTATGGCGAAGGGCAGCATGGCCGGTATCGTGATGCGTCTGAGCATCTTGGACGGGGGCATGCCGAATGCGCGCGCTGCCTCGATCTGGCCGGGCGCGATCGCTTTGATCGCACCGCGCAGGACTTCCGTCGAATATGCGCCCTGCACGACACCGATGACAAAAATACCGGCCGCAAGCCCGCTGATATCGACTTTGCCATGGCCAAACAGAGCAAGCAGCTGGTTCAACAGGTCGGTGCCCGCGTAGTACAGGATAAGGATCAGCACCAGTTCCGGCACGGCGCGGACCACGGTTGTATACACTTCCAGAAGGTCGCGAATGATCGGGCCGCCATAGAGCTTGCCCAGCGCACCGAACATGCCGATCAGCAGACCGAGCGAATAACCGCCAACGGCAATTTGCAGCGTGTGCCAGAAACCCTGCAGAAGCACCCCTCCCCAACCCGGCGGATTGAGAGCAAGCAGGCTCCAGTTGATCAGTGGTGCGTCCATGGGCAGTTCCGTTCATGCTGAAATCAGGGAGGCCAGCCGAAGAGATACCGGCTGGCCAGCAAACTCACTGGCCGTAAATGTCGAAATCGAAATATTTTTTGGTGAAGGTATCGTAGGTTCCATTCGCGCGGATGGCCTTGATCGCGGCGTTCAGCTTGTCCTTGAGTTCCGTATCGCCCTTGCGCAATCCGATGCCCACGCCCGGCCCTAGAACTTCAACATCCTTAGCGACGGTTCCCTTTTCCTCGCAGCATGCCTTGCCGTTATCCGTCGCAAGGAACGTTCGCAGAGCCAGCGAGTCCGCCTGCACGGCATCGATGCGCCCGGCGGTGAGGTCGTTGTTGGCTTCGTCCTGCGTCTGATACTCCTTGATCGTGGCACCGGCGGGCGCGAAATGCTTCACCGCATAGGCCTGATGGATGGTAGAAACCTGCACGCCAATCGTCTTGTCCTTCAATCCCTCCGGCGTCGCGTCGAATTTGAGATCCTTGGTGCCGATGACGATCGTTGGCGTATTATAATATTTGTCCGAGAAATCGATCGTCTTGAGGCGTTCAGGCGTCATCGACATTGAGCCGACGATCATGTCGATCTTGCCGGTGGTGAGTGCGGGGATGATGCCATCCCAGGCGACCGGCGTTATCACGCAATCAAGCTTGGCCTCTTTGCAGACTGCATCCGCAAAATCGATTTCCCAGCCGTGCCATTTTCCCGTGGCGTCCGGTTCCGTGAAAGGGGGATAAGGTTCGGCTGCGATACCGAGCTTCACCTGTTCGGCACTTGCCGCCCCCACGCCCGCAAGGGCAAATGTTACACCCACGCACAGACTAGCTAAAAGACACTTCATTGGTACTCCTCCCATTCCCATTTCAGTGTGTTGAACTGATAAATTTCTTCAATCGCTCGGATTTGGGCGCCCCGAAGACCTCTTCGGGAGGTCCCTCTTCCTCGATCCTGCCATCGTGCAGAAAAACGATATGATTGGCGACCTTGCGCGCGAACTTCATCTCGTGCGTAACCAGGATCATCGTGCGCTTTTCCTTGGCCAGATCACCGATAACAGTGAGAACCTCGCCTACCAGTTCAGGGTCCAGCGCGGATGTCGGCTCGTCGAAAAGCATCACCAATGGCTCTATCGCCAGCGCCCGCGCAATCGCGGCGCGCTGCTGCTGGCCACCGGACATGAATGCAGGATAGACGTCTCGCTTCTCGTAAAGTCCGACGCGCCTTAAAAGCGCTTCGGCACGCTCTGTCGCTTCGGCCTTGGGCACGCCCAGCACATGCACAGGCGCTTCGATCACATTCTCCAGAACGGTCATGTGCTGCCAGAGATTGAAGCTCTGGAAGACCATTCCAAGCCGCGTGCGAATACGCTCGATCTGCCTTCGGTCCGCAGGTATCTGGCCGCCATTGCCGGCGTTTCGCATGGCGATGGTTTCACCGTGGATGCTGACCGCCCCCGATGTTGGCAGTTCCAGCATGTTAATGCAGCGAAGAAATGTCGATTTGCCGGAGCCCGATCCGCCAATAATGGCGATAACATCGCCCTCGCGCGCCCTGAGTGAAACGCCTTTAAGCACCTCGAGATCACCGAAACGCTTGTGAAGGTCGACGACGGAGATCGCCTCTTCGCCTTGACTCATGCAGCACAAACCTCCCTTGGCCCGACACCTTTACGGTTTGTCGCAAGCCACCTGGATATTGCTTTATTATCAGCCACTTCGGAGTTTTTTCGACTTCTCGACAAGCGGCCAACCGTTCCCTTGACGTTGACTATACACTTGAATAAGTATTGCGCAAGTGCATAGTCAGACATCGAGGGGAGGAGAGGATGACCGCATCGTTTCGACGTGCGCCGGACTTCGATCGTCGCACGGACATGATAGAGGCTACGCTCGACTGCATTGCCGATCTCGGAATACAGGCGACAACGGTTCGTGCAGTTGCGGCGCGTGCAGGCGTCAGCAATGGCCTGATCCGCCATCATTTCGCATCGAAGGCCAATCTCATCGCCGCCGCCTACCAGCGCATGATCGAAATGATGACCCTGCCCGCGTTGAGCGTTCTGGAATCGGATGGTGGCACGCCCCACGACCGGCTGACGCGGTTCATCGCAGCCAGCCTTGGCGGAGCCGTGGCCGATCCCCGGATGCTTTCGCTCTGGGCGACTTTCGTCAGCCAGGTTCATCTTGATCCGGATCTGGAGCACGAACATCGCGAAGGTTATCTCGCTTTCCGGCGGGCGACGGAGACCTTGATTGCCGAGGTGTTGTCGGCAGAAGGCCGGGAACCGACCCCGCAATCGTGCCGGAACCTTGCCATCGCGGTCAACGCCCTGATTGACGGCCTTTGGATCGAAGGCTGTCTCAGCGCGGATGAAATCGACGAAACCACGCAAATTGGCATCGGACTAAGCTCAATCGGCGCTCTTCTCGGCATCGAGCTTCCTGACGCGCCACCACTTCCGAGAGAATGACATGCATTACGCCTCCATCACCGATAGACTCTCAGGGCTGGGTTCGGACAAATGGCGGGTTCATGCACGAGGCAGGGAACTGCGCGCGCTTGGCCATCCCGTCATAGAATTTACGATCGGTGAACCCGACGTTGCCCCCGATGCCTCGCTGCTCGAAGCCTGCAATAACGCCATGCGCGCCGGACGCACACGCTATTCCAGCGGTCGCGGCGAACCGGCGGTGCTGGCGGCGCTGGCGGCAAAATATTCAAAGCGCACCGGCCGTGCCATCACCACCAGTAATGTCCTCTATTTTCCCGGAACCCAAACAGCGCTTTATGCCGTTCTGACAGGATTGGTCGAGAACGGCGACAAGGTTCTCGTCCCCGATCCCTATTATGCGACCTATGAAGGCGTGGTGCGGGCGCCCGGAGCCGATATCGTCCCGGTGCCACTGCGGGCCGAAGATGGCTTTCATCTTCGAGCGGAAATACTGGAAGCGGCAATCACGCCCGGCTGCCGGGCATTGCTTCTCAACAACCCTCACAATCCGACCGGAGCGGTTCTCACAAAACCCGAAATTGCCGCGATCAGCGAAGTCTGCCGCAAGCACGATCTCTGGATCGTTTGCGATGAGGTTTATGAAGATCTTACTTTCGGCGCCGCATTTGCGTCGCCGCTCGACCTTCCCGAAATGGCTGATCGCACCATCGTGGTCTCCTCCATATCGAAGTCACACGCAGCCCCCGGCTTTCGTGCAGGCTGGGCGGTCGGTTCCGAGGAGTTTTGCCAGAGATTGCTGCCTTTCTCCGAATCCATGCTCTTCGGTGGACAGCCGTTCATCGCCGACATGGCAGCCTATGCGCTGACACATGATCTGCCGACAGCCTCAATCATGCGCACGCAGTACAAGGCGCGGTCCGAGCTGATCGTGGAGCGTTTGCAAGACGTTGCGGGGATCAAGCCCCTGATGCCGGAAGCGGGCATGTTCGTGCTGCTGGATATTGGCGGCACTGGCCTCAATGGGGAGGAATTCGCCAGCCGGCTGCTTGAGGAACACTACGTCTCGATGATGCCCGGCACGTCTTTCGGTCAGGTCGCGAAGAATCTGGTTCGCATGAGCGTCACCGTTCCTGAAGACAGCATAATCGAGGCATGTGACCGCATCGCCCGTTTTGCCCGCAGCCTCAACTACAGAGCGGAAAGTCTGGTTTCATGAGCAGCGAAATAACGGTCGGGCAAGCGCTGATCCGCCTTCTGGAAGCTTACGATGTCGATACAGTATTTGGCATTCCGGGTGTGCACACAGCCGAACTTTATCGTGGCCTTGCCGGATCGAGCATCCGGCATGTTACCCCGCGCGACGAACAGGATGCGGGCTTCATGGCAGATGGCTATGCGCGGGTTTCCGGCAAGCCGGGTGTCTGCCTGCTGATTACCGGTCCGGGACTTACCAATGCGATAACCCCGATGGCCCAAGCGCGAGCCGATTCCATACCGATGCTCGTCATCTCAGGCGTCAACGCGCGCCACACGCTTGGACAATATAAGGGACACCTGCACGAGCTTCCCGATCAGGCCGCGACCATGCGAACAATCGCCCTGTCGTCAGAGCGACTGGAACAGCCCGGCGACCTTGCAGAACTGGTTGGCCGTGCCTTCGCCCGTATGAAATCCGGACGTCCGGGCCCTGTCCATATTGAAATCCCGACGGACCTTATGGAAGCTCCGTTTGAAGGAAATTTGCGCAAGTCCCCGGCAACTGCGAGCGCTACGGCTGTGGATTCCAATGTCGGAAAAATCAAAGCCGCCGCGACACTTTGCGCCGAAGCCCGCCGTCCTTTGATCCTCGCAGGCGGGGGCGCCAACCGGGCGGGTGATGCGGTTTCCACCCTTTCGCAGATGCTTGACGCCCCGGTGGTGACCACAACGAACGCCCGTGGTTTGCTTGGCCGTCATCCGCTCGCGGTGCAGGCAAGCCCCAGCCTGCCGCCTATCCGCCAGCTGATCGCCGATGCCGATCTCGTCATTGCGATAGGAACCCAGTTCGGTCCGACCGATTACGACATGTATGTAGATGGAGGTTTCGAGCCTCCTGCCAGAATGATCCGCATCGACATAGACCCGGATGCGGAGGCAACCAGCGCCCCGGCTGGCCTGATGATCGTGGGCGATGCCGCCCCAATAACGGCAGAGCTCATCTCTGCTCTGCAGCTTCTTCCTCAGGCACCACGTGAGGACGGAAAGGAGCGCGCAACGGCGGCCAAGGCTGCAGCATACGACTTCCTTTCTCCCAAGATGCAGGCTTTGACCGGAGTTCTGGACACCATTCGGGATGCCCTGCCCGGCAGTATCATAGTCGGGGATTCCACGCAGCTCGCCTATGCCGGCAACCTTTTCTTCGAAGCCGATGGCACACGAAGCTGGTTCAATGCTTCGACCGGGTACGGAGCGCTCGGATTTGGTCCCCCGGCCGCAGTGGGCGCCAGTCTTGCGCAGGCTGACACACCGGTGGTCTGCCTGGTGGGAGACGGCGGATTCCAGTTCTGTCTCGGCACCCTCGGCACTGCCGCAGACGAAAAAGCGCCTGTGATTTTCGTCGTCTGGAACAATCACGGTTATCAGGAAATCGAAGATTACATGCTTTCTCGGGGTATCGAGCCCGTGGGCGTGCGCCCGACACCTCCCGATTTTCTCAAGCTCGCGCAGGCCTATGGCATCCCGGGGGAACATATCCGTCTGACTAATCAACACAATCAGGATGCGCTTCATCCAGGCGCCCTCGACCTTGCGCAACTCGCCGGTGCGCTTCACCGCGCCCAGGCGGTCGAGGGGCCCGCACTTATAGAAATAACGACGCCATAGGCCGGGACGGTCTGGCAAAGCGACTGGGAGGAACGCTATGCATTTCGGACTGACTGAAGAACAGGAAATGATCGTCTCGACAGTTCGAAGCTTTGTCGAGAACGAGATTTATCCGCATGAAACGACCGTCGAGCGGCTTGGTTACGTGCCGGAGGAAATCGGTGACGAAATCAAGCGGAAGACCATCGAACTTGGCTTCTATGCCAGCAATTTCCCGGAATCGGCGGGTGGCCCCGGACTTTCCCATCTGGAGTTCGCGCTGGTGGAGCGCGAGCTGGGACGCGGGTCGATGGCGCTCACCCATTTTTTCGGACGCCCGCAAAATATCCTGATGGCCTGCAAGGGTGAGCAGATCGAGCGCTATCTCCTGCCAGCGGTGCGCGGCGAAAGGATGGATGCACTTGCCATGACAGAACCTGACGCCGGCTCCGACATTCGGGGCATGAAAGCCAATGCGCGCCGCGATGGTGACGACTGGGTACTGAACGGCACCAAGCATTTCATTTCCGGCGCCGAGCACGCCGACTTCGTCATTGTCTTCATGGCGACGGGCGAGGAACAGTCCTCCGCCGGAACGAAGAAGAAAATCACGACCTTTCTGGTGGATCGTGGAACACCGGGCTTCACCATCCGCGAGGGTTACAAATCCGTCAGCCATCGCGGCTACAAGAACATGATCCTTGAATTCGACGACTGCCGTCTTCCCGATGCGCAGGTGCTCGGAGAGGTGGATGGTGGCTTTGCGGTCATGAATGAGTGGCTTTACGCTACCCGCATAACAGTTGCGACAATGGCGGTGGGGCGCGCGCGCCGCGTATTCGACATGATGGTCGACTACGCCGCCCAGCGTAAGCAATTTGGCCAGCCCATCGGTCGCTTTCAGGGCGTCGGCTTCCAGCTTGCCGATTCCGTCACCGAAATCGATGCCGCCGACTGGCTGACGCTGGCAGCGGCCTGGCGTCTCGATCAGGGATTGCCCGCAAACCGCGAGATCGCCTCGGCGAAAGTCTACGCATCGGAAATGCTGGCTCGCGTCACCGATCGGGCCATTCAGGTGCATGGAGGCATGGGCCTGATGGACGACCTCCCGCTGGAACGCTTCTGGCGTGATGCGCGTGTCGAGCGGATATGGGACGGCACAAGCGAAATCCAGCGCCATATCATCGCCCGCGACCTCCTTCGCCCGCTCGGAGCCTGACCGTGAGCAAAAAGAACCTGTCTCGTGT
Organism: Brucella intermedia LMG 3301; assembly: GCF_000182645.1. Taxonomy (NCBI): domain Bacteria; kingdom Pseudomonadati; phylum Pseudomonadota; class Alphaproteobacteria; order Hyphomicrobiales; family Brucellaceae; genus Brucella; species Brucella intermedia. The sequence continues at coordinate 352,010 of NZ_ACQA01000002.1, read as the reverse complement.
CTTGCGTCCCCGTTCCATAGCCATCTTTGGCGGAGGATGGTCTACGGCTGTGCTCAGGCAATGCCGCAAAATGGGCTTTGAGGGAGAACTCTGGCCTGTCCACCCCACCCGCGATACTATCGACGATATTCCCTGCTATCGATCTGTCGCCGACCTTCCCGGCGCACCGGATGTAAGCTTCATCGGCGTCAACCGCGACGGAACAATCGAAATTGTTCGCCAGCTCTCGGCGCGAGGAAGTGGCGGCGCGGTGTGCTTTGCATCTGGCTTCAACGAAGTATCCGACGGCGCCGAACGCAATCAGGCCCTGCTGGCGGCGGCAGGCGAAATGCCGATCCTCGGCCCCAACTGCTACGGCTTCATCAACTACCTTGATGGAGCCTTGCTGTGGCCCGATCAGCATGGCGGCAAGAGGGTGGAAAGCGGCGCCGCCATCGTCGTGCAATCGTCCAATATAGCTATCAATCTTACGATGCAGCGTCGGGGTCTTCCCATAGCCTATGTGCTGACAGCCGGAAATCAGGCACAGACCGGTCTTTCCGAATTGGCGGAAGCCGCGCTCGAAGACCCGCGGGTTACCGTTCTAGGTTTGCATATAGAAGGCTTCGACAATATTTCACGGTTGGAACGTGTTTTCGCCAGAGCACGTGAGATGAGAAAACCGGTTGTCGCCATCAAGGTCGGAACTTCCGCCGCGGCACAGGCGATGACCCTCTCACACACGGCATCGCTAGCTGGAGCCGACACGCTTGCCGACGCTTTCTTTGCGCGATGTGGCGTCCTGCGTGTTGGAACGCTCGACGAATTTGTCGAAACGCTGAAGCTGCTTCATGTGCTTGGCCCCTCACCGGACAACAGCCTCGGCTCTATGAGCTGTTCGGGCGGCGAAGCTTCACTCGTCGGCGATCTTGCAAGCGCCGCTGGTCTCGATCTCAGACCGTTGGCGCCGGACGAGGCAAACAGGCTTCGCGCCACCCTGCCCGAGATGGTTACCATCTCGAACCCCCTCGACTATCACACCTTTACATGGGGAAACGGGCCGTCGCTGACTGAGACCTATCGCGCTATGCTCGATGGCAATTTCGGTCTGACCATACTGGTGCTCGACTTCCCCCGTGGGGACCGTTGTGTTGACAATGGTTGCGAAACATCGCTCGAAGCGGCGATAGCGGCGCACGAAGCTGGAGGCGGTCGCTTTGCGCTGGTTGCCAGTTTGCCGGAGAATATGACGGAAGCCCACGCCGAACGTCTGATAGCAGCTGGAATAGCCCCGATGATGGGGCTTGCAACTGCGCTTGCGGCAGCAGCCAATGCTGCCTGGATTGGCGAAATCTGGTCGAAACCGCAATCTCCAATGCTGGCTGACCAAGCGCCGGCGTCGCCATCTGCAGCCACCGCATTGGACGAGTGGTCATCGAAATCCGCCTTGCGCGAAATCGGCCTCATCACCCCGACGGGCGGCGTAGTATCGACTATCGACGATGCTGTCGCCCTTGCCGAAAAGCTGGGTTACCCCGTCGTCCTCAAGGGGGTGGGTGAGAACTTGCTTCACAAAACGGAAATGGCGGCGGTGTGCCTCAATCTGGCGAATGCCGAAGCAGTACGCGCTGCCGCCCTTTCGCTTGCCCCTTTGAAATGCGATTTTCTGGTCGAGAAAATGGTTCAGGGTGGTGTGGCTGAACTGATTATCGGCATCGCGCGCGACCCGCAATTCGGGCTTTATCTGACCATTGGCGCAGGTGGCGTGATGGTTGAGCTTTGGAACGATACACGGTCGCTGCTCTTACCTGCGAGCCGCGATGAAATCCGCGAGGCGCTTCTTACCCTGCGCTCCGCCCCCCTTCTCACCGGCTTTCGCGGCAGGCCAAAAGCCAATATCGAAGCCGCCGTCGAGGCCGCGTGGCTGGTTGGCAACTATGCGCTCGAACAGGCAGGGAAACTTGAGGAACTCGACATCAACCCGCTCATTGTCACAGCGGACAATGCAATCGCCGTCGATGCCCTGATACGCAACAGGAGAGCTTGATGACTGACGAGGTAAAGGCCGTTCGCAACGGTCAGATATTGGAGATCACGCTCGACCGGCCAAAGGCCAATGCCATCGACCAGCCAACCAGCCGAAAGCTGGGCGATGCCTTCGCCATGTTTCGCGACGACCCGGATCTGCGCGTTGCTATTTTCACAGGTGGGGGCGAGAAGTTTTTTTCCGCCGGCTGGGATCTGAACGAAGCGGCTTCGACCGGCGGAGATGGCTATATCGCCGACTATGGTCAGGGCGGAATCTATGGCTTTTCCGAATTGCCCGGATTGGAGAAGCCCATCATCTGCGCAGTCAACGGTTATGCCATCGGCGCGGGTTTCGAAATTCTCCTTACTGCCGATTTCATCATTGCCGCCGACCACGCGCAATTCTGGCTGCCGGAAACTTCGCTCGGGGTTCTGCCGGATATCGGCTCATTCGTTCTGCCCAAGCTCCTGCCCAAGGTTATAGCGAACGAAGTTCTTTATGGAGGGCGGCGCTTTAGCGCGCAGGACTGCCTCCGCTGGGGTTTGGTCAATGACGTGGTGCCGCAGGCGGAGCTGATGAGCGCAGCCCGTGCGCTCGCTGCCCGTATCCTGCGCTCCGCACCGCTTTCTGTTGCCGCAGCCAAACAGACAGCGCGTATGGCCGAACATATGGGTCTGGCCGAAAGTTACGCCGCCATGCGGGCCGGTAATTTCCCGCTGTTCAAATTGCTGATCGAAAGCGAAGACGCACTGGAAGGACCGCGCGCAGCGGTCGAAAAGCGCGATCCGGTATGGAAAGGCAGATGAAATGAGCGCACATGCCGAAGACGCCATAACAACCCGCCGGGACGGGGCTATTCTGGAAGTTACGCTGGATCGGCCCAAGGCCAACGCCATCGATCTGCCGACATCGCGCGCGATGGGTCAAACTTTTGCCGCCTTCCGCGATGACCCGGAATTGCGTGTCGCCATCCTCAAGACCGCTGGCGACCGTTTCTTTTCTGCCGGTTGGGATTTGAAAGCCGCGGCAGAAGGCGCGCCTATCGATGGTGACTACGGAATTGGCGGTTTCGGCGGCATCCAGGAACTGCGAGACCTGAACAAACCTGTCATCGCCTGTGTCAGCGGCATGGCCGCGGGCGGCGGCTTCGAACTGGCGCTGTCCTGTGACCTGATCTATGCCTCGGAGCATTCAACCTTTTCGCTTCCCGAAATTCGCTCCGGAACCATTGCAGACGCGGCAAGTATCCGGCTTCCGAAACGCATTCCATACCACATAGCCATGGAACTTTTGCTGACTGGCCGCTGGATCGACGCTCACGAAGCTCATCGCTGGGGTTTCGTCAACGAGGTCCTGCCTCAGGAGAAGCTCGAAGAACGTGTCTGGGAAATTGCCCGTCTGCTCGCCTCCGGTCCTCCACTCGTTTACGCCGCGATCAAGGAGACAGTCCGGCGCGCGGAAAGCGAGGACTTCCAAACCATGATGAACCTCATCATGCGGCGCAAGTTGGCGACGGTCGACATTCTGTATGGATCGGAGGATAATTTGGAAGGCGCCAGAGCTTTCGCCGAAAAGCGCGATCCTGTCTGGAAGGGAAAATAGCGACTGTTGTATCAAGGAGCAGACGCGCTGCCGGTGGCAGATACCATCCGCCAGACCGGCTTTTTATCGCAGGCTGCCGATCAGAAAGTCCGGCAGCTTTTTTCTGCGTTCAATATGTCCCGCAATTATTGATTGCGGAGTTTCTCCAGCTTCTCCGAAACCAGGTCCTCAGCGACCAGTTTGGCGAATTCATCACCATCCTGCGGTTCGGAATGCTTGAACACGTACCAGCCGCCGGTGGGTTCCTTCCTCTGGTAGATCATCTGGCCATCGATCATGTGCTCGAAACACGTCCTGTCGCTGGATGTGCCGTTTGGAGCATGCCAGTCGGCCTCAAGGCACATCCGTCCGGTGTCGGCCACGGTCCAATGTCCCAGTGCCCAGGAAGCACGGGCACCCGAGCCTGCCCATCCCTTGAATATCCGCTCCTTGTCCTGCATGTAAGCGGCGCCATCGCACCATTTCCAGCTCTTGTCGCGGTAGAGTTCATGAAGTTCCACTGCGGTCATTGGCCGTGCATTCTCCGGCAAACGCAGGCTGACCCGCGCTTCGCCATTTTCCGGAGCGCTACAGGTTAATTCGTCAGCCACGGCTGAGGACCACGCCATCATCACGCCCACCGACGCGGCCATGATTGCCATGCAGGTCTTTCCGATACGTGATGTAAAATGTTGGAATTCGTTGGTCTTTAACATCGTTTTCGCCCTCTACGTGAAACTTTACATCTCTTGAATTAACGACAGGCCAGAGTTGGTGCGATTTACAGCCTTCTCCCGAGCAACCCTCAAGAAGCCTCCCGCACTATCGTTCTTTACCGGCGATTAGCCTTCAGCCGCGCCACTTCTGCGCCCACCCGGTCACCTTTGACCAGTTTGCGTATCTCATCGTCTTTCCGAACTGGATTGTGCGCAAAGACATACCATTTTCCGCCAAGAGCGGGTTTCTGGTAGACCACGCCATTTTTCTCGCGGTGCAGGAAGCAGGTGACTGCGCCGCTGCTGTCGCCTTGGCTACTCCAGAGCGCGCGCAAGCAGAGCTTTCCGCCATCGGTCACGTACCAATAGCCTGTTGCATGGGTTGTGGCCGCGCCTTTGCCGGACCAAGCGGAGAATTGTTTCTGTTCGCCAGAAAGGATCCAGCTGCGGGCTTTCTTGCTTGAAAAGAATCCGCCGCCGGTTTTCCATTTCCAGGTGCGGCCGGCATAGAGCTTTTCAAGCGCAGGGCCTTTCATCGGTGAGGCGGCGGCCGCAAGTTGGGTGACGGTATTATCCGTCGCTGGCTTTGGCGCTGCACTGGCGTTGCCTGCCAGCGAGAGCGCTAACATCGCAGCGCTCGCAATGACGAAATGCTTCAATAGCATTTTCTTCTTCCTGTTGATCGAGCAGTTCCGGCAAGCTGGCTTGGCGGAACTGCAAGAATGCAAAGAAAGGAGCGGCGGCGTTTTCACAAATAACAAGCCGCTCCGGTTGAATTACCCGGGTCAATCGAGCGGATGGTTTGCGACGCGCCAGTCCGGGCGTCCGACACCACGCGGCCATGGGTAGACTTCACGGTCGTTAAAGTAGATGACGGCGGTCAGGGCCGGAAACTCGGCGTGGGGCTTGTTGGCTTCCGCCGCCCAATCCCGTACGTAGCTGTCACTGCCTTCATAACCGAGCTCGGCAATGGCAACTGGTTTGCCAAAACCTGCCACACGATCATATCCCGGCTCGGTGCGCTCGACGAATGTCGTATCTCGCCCTACAACCAGCTTGTCATAGGGTTGGTAGCCGAACACCGACAGACCGATGATATCGAGATATTCGTCACCCGGATAATAGGCTTCCAACTGGGCATCTCCCCGCGGTGACCACATATATCGCGCGTTTGGAAGATGCTTCCGGCAAATGCTGATAACATGCCTGTATGCCTTGCTCAAAAGATTCGATTCAGTCCGATTGATCATTGGCGCATCGCACTCCTCCACTCAGGTCGTAATTGGACCGAAGTGGACGGCCATGTTGCACAAAATGAGCCGGGCATGATGGAAGTTCGTTCGCTCGGCCGACTGTTTCGCCGGCGTCATCTTCTCACTGCTCATGCCATGCTGGCAGATCCTGCGGGTAGCCAGAAAATTGCAGACATCGGACTGGCGATTGGCATCAAATCCTCGGCCAATTTCAGCCGCACCTTTACACCGTATTTCGGTTATAGCCCTAGCAGCGTATACAGGAAAAATTCTATTGTAGATCAAATTCCTCCTGCTGAGCGAGGAGTTATAAAAGATTACCATCAACATACATTTGAAGGCTTGTTGAGGCCCCTCGGTCTCTTCTGATCATGAAGCATTATCTGAACTTGCCCACATGTACACACCTATGACGAGTCGTGCCCCACGCAAAGTTAGCTTAACGGACTTTGGTTTCTCAACACAGCATCGGCGAACTTCAGGATGCCAGCGTTCGGGCTACGGTGGTTCTCGCCACCGAGATCGAATTCCGTGACCTTAATCGTCTCGCGTAGAATGTCGAGCCGCCGTGGATCGATGTCATCTCGATAATCAAAGATGCGTTGCTCAGGATCGGCGAGACAGAAAACGTTCGTGACGCCCAACAGCGCCCGTACGATCCCCCACTGATTGTCGTCCGTGTCCTGGAATTCATCGACGATTATCATCGGAAAGCGGTCGGCAATCAGCTCGCGCAACGCGGCGCAGCGTTCGAGCAACTCGACAGTTCCGGCAGCGAAAAGATCGAAACAATGAAGGCCAGACTCGGCCGCCTGCCGTTGGCGCTCCAAGTTCCAATCGCCGTCGAAAGATGACTTCTGAAGCCTCTCATCGCCGGGGTAGAGGAAGCGCACGGGTTTGCCGCTCAGTAAGCGACCGTGCGCTTTTTCCATGCAGAAGGCGTGATAGGTTTGCACCGTCACCGCGCGTCGTTCCGCTGGCGACAGGATTTCCTTGCAACGCCGAGAACCTGGCGGATCGCCGCGCGCGAACAACTCAGGAAAAGGATTTCCTGACCGGATTTCAACTCGGCGAACCGCTTCTGCGCTTTGAACAAGGCGATGGTGGTTGTTCCGGAACCCGGACCGCCTAACACCAGAAGGTGCCCGTCGTGCGCGATGATTGCCTTACGCTTGTCGCACAGATCGACCTTCATTCGAGCAGGTCCACGAAGTCATCTGGCGGCGGTGACGGTACAGCAATGTCTTCCGGAACCGCGCTCAGCGCCTTGTGGATCGTCTCCAAAATCTCACGGACTGTCGCCGGCAGTTCGTTGGCGTCCTGGCATTGTGCGATCAGCATGGCGGCGTAGCCATAAGCGTCGCCCTTGCGCGCCTTCAGCACCTTGCCGGCCAGCGTGAGAACATCGGCGTCTCCGGCCGCCGGATCATAGGCGCCGACCGGCGGATAGTCCGAACGGCTCTTTACCTCATCAAGAAACCGACGGACCACCTGGATGGGCATCTGTTTCAGCAGGACGTTTTCAATGCCCTTCTCCGGCTATCCCCAGAACTGGGTGTAGCCCTTCAGCTTCTCCGTGGCGTCTGCGGTCAGCGCGGCATTCGGCTTATCGTAGAACCCTAAAGACAGCTTACCGAGCGCAGAGAACACCGGCCCATGTCGGGGCACTGCCCCATCGCCGCCCGCATTGAAGATGCTGGACTTCCCCTTCAAAGGTGAAGGGCTTCTGTTAGATAAGACTGACAGGAGACTTAAAATTGAAGCGGCGAGAATTTACAGAAGAGTTCAAACGCGAAGCCGTTCGTATTTTAACGACGAGTGGTCTAAGCATTTCATCGGTCGCCAAGGACCTTGGCATTGGCAAGTCAACACTTGACCGTTGGCGGCGTAATATTGCTGAGAAAGATTTGCTTTCTGGCCCCATGAGGACATGAACTAGGAGCTTGCCCGTCTTCGAAAAGAATGAGCTTCTACGACAGGAACGAGAATTATTAAAAAAAGCGACGGCCTTTTTCGCGCGGGAGACAAGTCGATGAAGTTTGCGTTCATCGACACGGAGAAGGCCCATATGTCTCTGTCACGGCTATGTGCTTTCGCAGGTGTCAGCATCAGCGGCTATTATGTATGGAAGCGTCGTTTACCCAGTCGTCGCCAGCTTGATGACATGATTATCCTGGCTCACATTCGTAACCAGTTTGTACTATCACGCGAACCTTACGGCAGCCCTCGCATGCATGTTGAGCTGAACGAAGAGGGGCATTCGGGCAGGTCGTCCCCGCACAGCGCGACTGATGCGTCAAAATGGTTTGAAAGCCCGACAAAAGACGCGTTTCAAGCGCACGACGGACAGCAATCATGGCGAGCCTGTCGCTCCCAATCTTCTGGATCAGGACTTCACTTGTGACGGACCGGATCAGAAATGGGGTGTCGATATCAGTTACATATGGACGGTAGAAGGCTGGCTGTACTTGGCAATCGTTGTCGATCTCTATTCTAGTCGCATCATCGGCTGGGAAGCGCGCGATCGGATGAAAAAGGATCTGGCTATCTGTGCTTTGAAGAAGGCTATTGCAATCCGGCAACCAAAACCGGGACTGATCCAACATTCGGACAGGAGAAGCCAATACGCCAGCCCGCTGGCCCGTATCGGCCGAGGGTCAAGGTCTCGGGTCGACCGTGCATACGGTAGTCATAGCCGAACACGACGGCGCCCGACGGGTTCACGACGACATACATACCGTCACGGTCAGTGACCTTGTATAATTTGTCCTTTGGCTTCAGTGCTTTGATTGCCGCATCGGTAAGCATCGGCCCCTCCTAGATCGTTCAAAAAACGCCAGAGAGCCCCTGAAAATACCGTCAGGCCAAAATCGACCAATCCTGTCGCCGAATTTTCCTTTATTCTCAATGGAATAAGGGGCAAAAAAATACCGTCACAAGCTCTCTAAGCCATGACGGTATATGCAATTCCGCGATGTCACAAGACACCCATACCGTCAACTCCGCCGTCGATAGCGAGGCTGGCTCGGCGATTGACGGCGAAAGACGGCGGAAAGAAAAGTGTTTATTTTGAGTGCGTTATAGAGGGAGATAGGCGGCTATTGGCGGCGTCTGGGTAGGCGCGAATTATTCCCACTCAATCGTACCCGGCGGCTTTGACGTCACGTCGTAGACGACGCGGTTGATGCCCCGCACTTCGTTGATTATGCGGGTTGCCGCATTGCCAAGGAAGTTCATGTCGTAGTGATAGAAATCAGCGGTCATGCCGTCTACGGAAGTCACAGCGCGCAGCGCGCAGACGAATTCATAGGTACGGCCATCGCCCATCACGCCGACAGTCTGAACCGGCAGCAGAACCGCGAAAGCCTGCCAGATGGCATCGTAGAGGCCAGCCTTGCGGATTTCGTCCAGATAGATCGCATCCGCTTCACGCAGAATTTCCAGCTTTTCGCGCGTGATGCCGCCGGGGCAGCGGATCGCAAGACCCGGCCCAGGGAACGGGTGACGACCGATAAAGCTGTCCGGCAGGCCCAGTTCCTTGCCGAGCAGGCGCACTTCATCCTTGAACAGTTCGCGCAGCGGCTCAACCAACTGCATCTTCATGCGCTCGGGCAAACCGCCGACATTGTGGTGCGACTTGATCGTGACCGAAGGTCCGCCGGTAAAGGAAACGCTTTCGATAACGTCCGGATAAAGTGTGCCCTGCACCAGGAAATCTGCGCCGCCGAGCTTCTTGGCTTCTTCTTCGAATACTTCGATGAAGAGGCGTCCAATCGTCTTGCGCTTCTTTTCCGGATCGGTTTCGCCTTCCAGTTCACCGATGAAACGGTCGGAAGCATCCACGAGGATCAGCGGCAGATTGTAATGTTCGCGGAACATCTCAACGACCTGCTGCGCCTCGTTCTTACGCATCAGGCCGTGGTCGACGAGAATGCAGGTGAGCTGGTCGCCAATGGCTTCGTGGGCCAGAAGGGCTGCAACAGAGGAATCCACGCCACCGGAAAGCGCGCAGATGACCTTTCCGCTGCCGACCTGCTTACGGATCGCTTCGACAGCCTGTTCGCGGTATGCGCCCATCGTCCAGCCCGGCTTCACACCGACGATACGATGAACGAAATTCTGCAACAGCTTGGCGCCATCCGGCGTATGCACAACTTCCGGATGGAACTGCACGCCGTAATATTTGCGCTTTTCGTCGGCGATGGCTGCAAAAGGTGCGTTCGGCGACGTACCGATGATTGTGAAACCATCCGGCAGCGATGTTACCCGATCGCCGTGGCTCATCCAAACCTGGTGACGGGTACCCTTGGCCCAGATGCCTTCGAAAAGCGGGCTGTCTTCCTGCACATCCAGGAAAGCCCGACCAAATTCGCGGTCATGACCACTTTCCACCTTGCCGCCCAGTTGGGCGCAGATCGTCTGTTCGCCGTAGCAGATGCCAAGAACCGGAATACCTGCCTCGAAAACCGCCTGCGGCGCACGTGGCGAGCCGATGTCGGTCGTCGAATGCGGGCTTCCTGAAAGGATGACGCCTTTCGGCTTCAGCCGTTTGAATGCCTCTTCAGCAGACTGGAAAGGAACGATTTCACAATAGACATTGGCCTCGCGCACGCGACGCGCAATCAGCTGCGTGACCTGGCTGCCAAAGTCGATGATAAGGATTGTGTCGGGATGTGCCGTAATACTCATGTGCAGCATCTATTTAAAAAGTGGCCGGGATGCAATGCCTATATGGGGTATGGACGAGATGCTCAACAAGTGTGTTGCGAAAAAAGGGCCCATACTGACACACCATTGTCAGGAGGAGATGAGGCCATCCGCGATTGCAGCTTCCAGTCGCTCGACCGCGTCGGCTAGTTTTTCATCTATAACATGCAGATACTGCGTCCAGTCGCCGACATGCTGCAACTCGCTTGTGCCATCGGAGATACCTCTAAGCCCGAAAAGAGGGACACCTGCAAGTTGGCAGGCTCGCAGGCAGGCGTAAGTCTCCATATCGACCATATCTGCATCAATTGCCGAATAAATATCGCCGGAAACAATGTTTGCGCCGGTTGAAAGCGATGCAGCAGGGATTTCGGGCACATAAATCGGAAGTTCAACCACCGTGGGGAGGTCAAGAAAGGGCGTCGCTCCCTTTTCAAATCCAAGCGGCGAAGCATCCATATCGCGATAAGATACGGAAGATACCTGAAATACTTCCGCCTGGGCTAATTTGGCTGATCCGGCCGAACCCAGCGAGACCACGAGGTCGGGTTTTTTGCCTGCGTGAATCAAGCTGCCGAGAGCATATGCGAGATTGGCCGCCGCTTCGACTGGCCCTACCCCGATCATGACCGGCGTGAAGAGCTTCGCCAGGTGCCGTCCATATTCGGCATCTGCTGCCATAACGTAGAGCAGGCGCTTTCCGGCGACGGTCTTTATCATCCCTGCAAGCCTTTTCTATCCTGCACCACCATCATCGTCCCGGTCATCGTCGCGATGAGACGCACTTCCGTGTCGGTGACCGCAAATGCCTGGCCATCGCTGACCATGATCGTCCGACCGGGTTTGGTCACCTCGCCACGGAACAGAAAGCGTTCGCCCTTGCCCGGAGCAAGCAGATTAACCTTGAATTCGATGGTCAGCACCGCCGCATCGGACGGCATCAGCGTAAGTGCCGCGTAGCCACAGGCGGAATCGAGCGCAGCCGAAATCACGCCTGCGTGGAGAATGCCGTGCTGTTGCGTCAGTTCTTCCCGGAACGGCATCTCGATTTCGACAATACCGGGCTCACACCGTGCCAGCTCAGCACCAATCAGCTTCATCGCAGCCTGCCGCCCGAAACTTTCCTCCACGCGTTCCTTGAAATCCGGTTCGGCTACACGGTGTGCTGACATCGGCTCGGTTCCCCCGTTCCATCCGTTTGCTTTTACACATTGTCCGGCGCAAACCGCTTCGCACTTTTGCCGGGAATGCTCTAGTTCGACCTTTGCAGAATGCTCACATAAAAACCGTCAGTGTCAGTAGACAATGGCGAAAATACCGCGCCGTACTCGGGGAATACCGGCTTGATGTCACCGGCATCTGCAACAACTGCGTCCCACAAGGGCTGCGGGGCGACTTCCGTAAAATCAGCATTATCGCGAAGAAACCGCGCCACTTGCCGGGTATTTTCTTCAGCAAAGAGCGAGCAGGTGACATAAGCAAGCCGCCCACCCTGCTTCACATAGTGCTTGGCCGATTCCAGCACTTCCCTCTGATCCTGAACGCGCCGCTCAAGCTGCTGCTCGTTCAGCCGCCATTTTGCATCGGGACGGCGGCGCCATGTGCCGGAACCGGTGCAGGGCGCATCGGTCAGCACCAGATCCATCTGCCCCGTGAGCGGGTCGAGCGCGTCGAGATTTCCATGCACCTGTGTATTGCGAACCCCTGCACGCTGCAGTCGTTCATGCATGGGTGAAAGCCGCGCACGTTCGGCATCGTAGGCGTGAATTTGACCGCTGTTTTGCATCGCAGCCGCCAGAGCCAAAGTCTTGCCCCCGGCCCCGGCACAGTAATCCAGTACCTGCTGACCGGGTTTCGCACCGGCAAAAAGCGCGGCAAGCTGTGATCCGAGGTCCTGCACCTCGAACCAGCCATCGAGAAAAGCCTGCTCACCCTGTACATTCGGATGGCGACCAAGCGCTTCGATCGGCGGTATGCGCAAGGCTTGTGCAAGGAACGGCGCCGGCGCAGCGCCGGCTTTTTCCAAGGCCGCAAGCGTTTGCTCAGGCTTGGCCTTCAAACTGTTTACGCGCAGATCGACGGGTGGCCGCGTTGCCAGTGCCCTGCCCTCGTCCATCCAGCGCGCACCAAAAAGCTCCTCAAGCGAAGAGGCACACCATTCCGGTATGTCTGCTTGAACGTGCGAGGGCGCTTCGGCAATATCCCGGCTTTCCCAGGCAATACGGCGCGGCTGTTCCAGCGTTTCAGGCGCGAACTTGTCGCCGTCGAGGACCGTATCGATGCCCGCGATATCCATGCCACCATCGGCCAGCAAAGCGCCGAATGCGAGCGCGCGCGCGTCATCAGCATCCATTCGCCACGCAATGGACAGTTTGCGGCGCAGTGCGTCATAGACGATATTGCCGATCACAGCGCGATCGCCTGCGCCTGCGAAACGATGGGTAGCGCCCCAATCCTTCAGCACATCAGAAGCCGGGCGCGTGCCCGCTTCGATCTGATCCAATACCTCGATAGCTGCCTGCAGGCGTCCGCCAAGCCGCATTGTGTCTCCTTCTCGAATGCCTGCTCGGGCATAGCCTTCCTTGCAGGGAAAAGGCAATCGGCAAATCAAAACAAAAAAAGCCGAAGCGGCGAGCTCCGGCTTTTTCAAGCTTACAATGCCAGCTTATTCTGCCGCTGTTGCCTCTTCGCTCAAGGCAATCGTGTTGGCTTCATAGCCATGAGCATCCTTAAGCGCTTTGCGCACCCCGGCTTCATAATCGGGATGGACCAGCTTGAAGTGACCAAGCTGGCGCTCAACGATGAACCCTGGCACTCCCGCCATTGCCGCAGCAATGTTGGAGAACAGGCGCTGCTTCTGACCGTCATCGAACAGATTGAACAGAGCACGTGGCTGCGAATAGTCGTCATTGCCGACACGGTGGTCGTAACGGGCGGCATCGCCGGAAATACGCAGCGGCGGCTCCTTGGCAGCTGGCTGCTCGACCGGCCCGTTGAAGGAATTCGGCTCGTAATAAGCGTCCGGATTGCCGGTCTTGATGCCGCCATAGACATTCATCTGACCGTCGCGGTGATAATGATGGACGCGGCATTTCGGCTGGTTGACCGGAATGCTTTCGTAATGCGTGCCCAGCCGGTGGCGATGAGCATCCGCATAGGAGAAGATACGAGCCTGAAGCATCTTGTCAGGCGAGTAGCCAATGCCCGGCACGATATTCGACGGCGAGAACGCTGCGTTCTCAATCTCGGTGAAATAGTTTTCCGGATTGCGGTTCAACTCCATGATGCCGATGTCGATCGGCGGATAGTCGGCATGCGGCCAGACCTTGGTGAGGTCGAACGGGTTGTAAGGCGTTTTGTCGGCATCGAGTTCCGGCATGATCTGCACCTGAACCTTCCACTTCGGATAATCGCCCTTATCAATGGAAGTGAAGAGGTCTTCCTGTGTAGATTCACGCGTGCGGCCAATCACGGTCTCGGCTTCCGCATTAGTCCAGTGCCTGTGGCCCTGCATGGTCTTGAAATGGAACTTGACCCAATAGCGCTCACCGGCATCGTTCCAGAACGAATAGGTGTGAGAGCCGTATCCGTTGATGTGACGGACGTCCGTAGGCAAGCCGCGATCCGACATCAGGATCGTTACCTGATGCAGGCTTTCCGGTGAGAGCGACCAGAAGTCCCACATGGCTGTCGCTGAACGCAGGTTCGTCTTGGGATGACGCTTCTGGGTATGAATGAAATCCGGGAACTTGACCGGATCGCGCACGAAAAACACAGGCGTGTTGTTGCCGACGAGATCCCAGTTGCCTTCCTCGGTGTAGAACTTCAGGGCAAAGCCGCGCACGTCGCGCTCAGCGTCGGCGGCTCCAAGTTCGCCGGCAACGGTGGAAAAACGCGCCAGCATCGGCGTCTGAGCACCCGGTTGGAGAGCCTTGGCCTTGGTATATTTTGAAATGTCGCCGGTGATGGTCAGTGTGCCATAAGCACCCCAACCCTTGGCATGGACCGCACGTTCCGGGATACGTTCGCGATTTTGATGGCTCAGTTTTTCAATGAGCTGGTAATCCTGCATCAAAAGCGGGCCGCGCTCGCCTGCGCTCAGGGAATTCTGGTTGTCCGGTATCGGAGCACCTGCGCTCGTCGTCATTATCGGGCGATCTGCCATGGGAATTCCCTCCTGAAAAGCCAATATTGGAATACGACCAGCGTCCGAGAAGCATGACACGGCTTGTCCGCGTCACACCGGGGCTAGTGAACGGGCGTAGATTAGACCTACTCCAATCATAATCTCCAATTGCTTTTCCGATTATTTCCGATAAGTTTTTCCTATCATGTTTACAGTACGTCAGATGCGCTATTTCGATGCGCTCGCCACCACACTGCATTTTCGCAAGGCGGCCGAACTGGCCCACGTGTCGCAACCGGCCCTTTCGGCTCAGATAGCGGAAATGGAAGCGCTTGCAGGTGCGCCGCTCTTCGAACGCTCGCAGCGGCAAGTGATAATGACAGAGCTCGGCAAGCAACTTTATCCGGGCATTCAGACGGTTTTGCGCGAGCTCCACTCCCTTGAGGAAATAGCAGCGCAGAGCCGGGGGCTTCTGCAGACACGGTTGCGGCTGGGCATAATTCCCACAGTGGCCCCCTATTTGGTCCCGGTTCTGATTCCGCTTCTGCGCGAACGACATCCGTCGTTCCGCCTTCAATTACGAGAAAGCGTGACTGCCAGACTACTGGATGAACTGCATGCAGGCGATATCGATGCGATTGTTGCCGCTCTTCCAATTGACGACGAGCGACTTACCCAAAGGAAGCTCTTCGATGATCGCTTTCTGATCGCGACCTCCACCAACGATCAAACTGTTCTCGCTTCGCCGATGACACAGGACAATGTCGCTCTCGATCGTCTGCTCCTGTTGGAGGAAGGACATTGCATGCGGGATCAGGCGCTTGCCGTTTGCTCGCTACCGTCGCAGCGCCAGCTGGTAAAATATGGCGCCACCAGCATGACCACCCTTTTGCAAATGGTGAGCCATGGCATGGGCCTTACACTCATCCCAGAAATCGCGGTGCGCGCCGAAGCACGCAGCAATCATATGCGTATTGTCCCGTTTGACGGCGAACAGCCGAAGCGGGAGATTGCCCTCTTCTGGCGGCGGCAGAGCATGCGTCGAGAGGATTTCAACGCCCTCGCCGACTGTATCGTCGAAAGCGCACAAAAATTGAAAGTGAACCCGGACGATCTCATCACCCTCGGCTCGTAAGACCTTTGCACTCTTAAGGCTGCATTAAGCTTCGAAGCCTAGCCACCAAACGTTTTGATTCTGAAACGTATTGCCTGGAGGGGATGATGAGGTGGTCTGATTTGACGGCCTATGGCGTGGTCTTTTGCCTTAGCCTGGGATATTTCGCGGCGACGAGCGGCAGTTCGCGATCGTCTGCACCGCCACGTACCAGCAATAGTGTCGCCAAGAGTACGGCGACTGCGCCGCAGAAAGCGGCGACTGCTGCAAACACGCAAAGCGCGCCCGTAAAAGCCGCAGAGACTGAAGAAGCAGCCTGGAACATACCGGATCCAGATACATTGCCTGATGACGCGTGGGGACGCGTTGTGCGCGAAGGCCGTGATCTGATTATTGCGACTTATGCGCATATAGGCCCGGAAGTAGCCGATGAAACCAAACGTTTTGCAGGCAACAATCTTTCCTGCCAGAGCTGCCATCTGGAAGCAGGAACCAAGAAGTATGGATTGCCACTGGTTGGCGTCTACGGGGACTTCCCACAATATCGTTCCCGTGAAGGGCAAGTGGGCACGATTGAGGATCGCGTCAATGGCTGCATGACCCGAAGCCTGAACGGCAAAGCGCTCCCTATCGACTCTGCCGAGATGAAGGCGATGGTCGCATACATCAAATATGTATCCGCTGGCACGATTGTCGGTGAAAACACGAAGGGGCGCGGCTCCGGAAAAATGCCTGAATTGAAGCGCGCGGCGGATCCGGTACATGGCGAGAAACTCTACGCCGAAACTTGCGCCGCCTGTCATGGAGCGGATGGCCAGGGCAAGCGTGTTGGCGTCGTGGGCGATGCAAAGGGCTATGAATTTCCACCGCTTTGGGGCCCGGATAGCTTCAACGATGGCGCAGGCATGAACAGGCTGATCTCAGCCGCGAATTTCATTCACGCCAACATGCCGAACGGCGTATCGCTGGAGGAACCACAGCTGGAGCCGGAAGACGCCTGGGACATCGCTGCTTTCTTCCAGTCCAAGCCGCGTCCGGCGAAAGCGGACCTGGATAAAGACTTCCCGAACCGGTTGGAAAAGCCGGTAGACGCTAGCTACGGCCCTTATGCCGACGACCTGCCCGTTCAAACGCATAAAGTTGGGCCGTTTGACGAAATCAGAGCCGAGATCAAGAAGCTGAAGACAGTGACGAACTGAAAAATGAAAAAGGCGGCGCAACCGAGCCGCCTTTTCCTTTTACCTATGCGAAATGATATTACATACCGCCAGGATAGTTCGGGCTCTCCCGGGTAATCGCAACACCATGCGAATGGCTTTCCCTCAAACCGGCATTGGAAATGCGCACAAAGGTTGCCTTTTCGCGGAATTCTTCCAGCGTCTTCGCCCCCACATAACCCATGGAAGCGCGCAGTCCACCAGCAAGCTGGTGAAGAACCGCGGAAATCGGACCCTTGTAGGCAACCTGTCCTTCGATACCTTCCGGTACGAGTTTCAGCTCATCGCGCACTTCCGCCTGGAAATAACGATCAGCCGAACCACGCGCCATGGCTCCGACCGAGCCCATGCCGCGATAGGCTTTAAACGAGCGGCCCTGATGCAGATAGACTTCCCCGGGGCTTTCCTCGGTACCGGCCAGCAGCGAGCCTGCCATCGCGGCGACTGCTCCGGCGGCCAGAGCCTTGGCAAAATCACCGGAGAACTTGATGCCACCGTCTGCGATCACCGGGATATTTTGCTTCTGCGCCGCCTCGACCGCTGACATTATGGCTGAAAGCTGCGGAACGCCGACGCCCGCAACGATGCGAGTGGTGCAGATGGAGCCCGGCCCGATACCAACCTTGACCGCATCCGCTCCGGCATCGATCAGCGCCTTGGTACCGGCAGTGGTTGCCACATTGCCTGCAAGAATTGCGACATTGGGATAGGCTTTCTTGATGCGCGCCACAGCATCCAGAACGCGCTGTGAATGGCCATGTGCCGTGTCGACGACCAGAAGATCAACACCCGCTTCGATCAGGCGCTCGGCGCGTTCGTATCCGTCTTCACCGACGCTTGTTGCAGCAGCGGCGCGCAGGCGACCTTGCGCATCCTTCGCGGCGTTGGGATTGAGCTGCGACTTTTCGATATCCTTGACCGTCACCAGACCGACGCAACGTCCCTGATCGTCGACGACAAGAAGCTTTTCAATGCGATGTGCGTGCAGGAGGCGCTTTGCTTCGTCCTGATTGACATTCTCACGGACCGTAATCAGGTTTTCGCGGGTCATCAGTTCGTGGATTTTCTGCTTCGGATCGGAAGCAAAACGCACATCGCGATTGGTCAGGATGCCAACAAGACGTCCGGGCCCCTTGGCTGCATTCTCGACAACCGGAATGCCGGAAATTCCGTGCGCCTTCATCAATGCCTGCGCATCGGCCAGAGTGGCGTCCGGTCCGATGGTAACCGGGTTCACAACCATGCCGGACTCGAATTTCTTCACCTGGCGGACTTCCTCCGCCTGACGCTCCGGCGTCAGATTGCGGTGGATGACCCCGATGCCCCCGGCCTGTGCCATTGCGATGGCCAGACGGGACTCCGTTACGGTGTCCATGGCCGCCGAAAGAAGAGGAAGATTAAGCTCGATGTCCTTGGCGATGCGCGTGCGCAGATCGACCTGCCCCGGCATTACTTCGGAATGGCCCGGCTGAAGCAGCACATCGTCGAATGTGAGAGCGAGCGCGCCAGTGGGCGATTCCACGATTTTAGCCATTGCCAATTCCTTTGCCGGTTTTATCGAATGAGAAAAGCCGCCTCTCCGGAATAGGTCCGGGAGCAGCGACGAGTCTGATTTGCTAGGTTGAATTGGCACCGGCTGGTAACACGGTTATGACCAAATGGGAAGCCTTTTGCAGACAAGTTTCAGTTACCGATAAGGATTTGGGTGATAAATCTTCGCTCATCGCAATCCGGGAGTGACAGATTTGCAGGCAAAGTGAAAAATTCCGCCAGCGAATTCGCCTTTATCCGCGGCCCAAAACTATGTGAAACATCGCATAGCAACCATAAGAACGATGTCCGCGACGCTCGGCACGCTAAAGAATATGCACTCACCACAGAGTGAAAATGGAGGAGAAAACTGTTCATGGATCGCAGAAGATTTGCCATGTCGCTTGCAGGACTTGGAGCAATGCCCCTTGTCGTCAATGTAGCGTCCGCTGCCAACAAGGGAGGAGAAAGCGTGCTGGAACTCATGGGTGGAAGTATTACGGATGTGCCCGGAATTAAGCTGGGTCATCATACGCTGACAAAGCGCCCGACCGGATGCACGGTTCTGCTTTGCGAGGAAGGCGCTTCTGCCGGGGTTGATGTGCGCGGTTCCGCACCCGGTACGCGGGAAACCGATCTGCTCGATCCGATCAATTATGTGCAGCAGGTTCAGGCTATCCTACTATCCGGCGGCAGCGCCTATGGTCTGGCGGCCGCCACCGGGGTGATGCGATATCTCGAAGAGAACAATCTCGGTTTCAAGATTGGCAAGGGCGTTGTTCCGATTGTACCGGCGGCAATCCTGATGGACCTTGGTGTTGGCGATTTTTCTGTCCGCCCCGGAGAGGAAGACGGCTATCTTGCCTGCAAGGCAGCCAAGGCGGAACCATCGGGCGAAGGCAATATCGGCGCGGGTGCAGGAGCAACTGTCGGCAAGATGTTCGGCATGGACTATGCCATGAAGGGCGGGCTTGGCACGGCGAGTTACAAGGTCCCTGGCACCGAAATCGTGGTCGGCGCCATTGTTGCCGTCAATGCTGTCGGTGACGTCTATGCCCCTAACTCACGCCGGATACTGGCCGGCGCGCGTACCGAGGACGGCAAGGGATTCCGTGATACGATGTCAGCCATCATGCAGGGTTACGGCGTGGTTAAATCGGGTGGCGCGAACACAACGATCGGCGCGATAGCGACCAATGTCCCGTTCGACAAAGCGCAGCTTAAGAAGATCGCCGGCATGGCGCATGACGGCTTTGCGCGCACGATCAACCCGATCCATACGATGTGGGACGGTGACACGATCTTCGCTCTTTCCACAGGCAAGGCGAAGGGGGTGGAGGCCGACGTAACGGCAATAGGCGCGATTGCAGCAACCGTGATGGCAGAAGCCGTGGCCCGTGCAGTTATCAATGCGGATAGCCTCAAGGATTTGAACCTGCCCGCACACAAGGATTACGCAAAAGAATAAGCTGACTATCGGGATGACGCTGGCAGGCGGATTTTGGCAATTCCTCCCAATGCGCATAGGCGAGTCTTGGCGGGCGATAGAAGCGTGTTCTTTACGGAAGCGAATCCTTTTATAGTCCGCCCATGCCCATTCGACACTTAAGCGAAACCATCATCAACCAGATCGCGGCGGGTGAAGTCATCGAGCGCCCCGCCAGCGTCATCAAGGAACTTGTCGAAAACGCCATCGACGCCGGAGCGACCCGCATCGAGGTCGTAACGGGGGGCGGCGGCAAGACCTTGTTGCGGGTAACGGACAATGGGTCCGGCATTCCCGTTGACGAACTTCCCTTGGCAGTTTCCCGCCACTGCACCTCCAAGCTTTCAGACGATGTGCACGACATCCGTGCTCTGGGATTTCGTGGCGAGGCCCTTCCATCAATCGGCTCGGTGGCCAAGCTGGTGCTCAAATCCCGTCCGCAAGACGCCGACTCCGGCTTCGAAGTTTCTGTTTCCGGCGGGCATCTGGACGGGCCCCGCCCCTCAGCGCTCAATCGCGGAACGATAGCGGAGGTGCGTGACCTTTTTTATGCGACGCCGGCCCGCCTCAAATTCATGAAGACTGACCGCGCGGAAGCTTCCGCCATAACCGATGTCATCAAACGCATCGCGATTGCCTTTCCGCATATCCGCTTTTCCCTTGCAGGCAGCGACAGGACGCCGCTGGAGCTTGCGGCAACGGGCAGCGGCGCCGAAGCAACGCTTGAGCGCATCAATCAGGTATTGGGAAAAGAGTTCGGCGAAAATGCGCTGGCCATAGATGCCGAGCGCGACGGTGTGCGGCTGGCGGGTTTCGTCGGCATTCCCTCTCATAATCGCGGCAATGCCTTGCATCAGTTCGCCTATGTGAACGGTCGCCCGGTGCGTGACAAGCAGCTTTTCGGTGCATTGCGCGGAGCCTATGCAGACGTGATGGCGCGGGATCGCCATCCGGTTGCCGTATTGTTCCTGACGCTGGATCCCGCGCTGGTCGACGTCAACGTGCATCCTGCCAAGGCCGACGTGCGTTTCCGGGATCCGGGTCTTGTGCGCGGGCTGATCGTCGGCGCGATCAAGCAGGCACTGGCGCAATCGGGCATAAGGCCCGCGACGAGCGGCGCCGATGCCATGCTGCAAGCCTTCCGCGCCGAAGGGTTGCAGCCCTCGCCGTCCTCCTTTGCCTCGCGTTCTTCCTCTACAGGTTACGCCTCCGGCGGCTGGCGTCCTGCACCTCCCGCCCCGCGGACGGAATGGTCTCCGCAGACTGCGCATCCAGCCCATAGGCCACTCGATTTCGCAACCTCGCCATCTTTTCAGGAGAGCGAGCAGGCGACGCTTGCAGCCGTCAATGTGCTCGCGGCGGATGCCCGTGCAACAGTTCACGAAGCGCCAGCGGAACTACAGCAGAAACCACTGGGAGCAGCCCGCGCACAAATCCACGCCAACTACATCGTGTCACAGACGGAAGACAGTCTCGTCATCGTGGACCAGCACGCTGCACACGAACGCCTTGTTTACGAAGCCTTGAAAAACGCATTGCATTCCCGCCCGATACCGGGACAGATGTTGCTTATTCCTGAAATCGTCGACCTTCCGGAGGAGGACGCCGAACGGCTGGCAACACACGCGGAAACGCTTGCTCGCTTCGGCCTCGGGATCGAGCAATTCGGGCCGGGCGCTATCGTCGTGCGTGAAACGCCAGCCATGCTCGGAGAAATGAATGTGCAGCAATTGATCCGCGATCTGTCGGACGAGATTGCGGAGCACGACACTTCCGATGGGCTGAAAGCAATGTTGAACCATGTGGCGGCGACGATGGCCTGTCATGGTTCCGTGCGCTCTGGACGGCGGTTGAAGCCTGAAGAAATGAATGCGCTTCTGCGTGAAATGGAATCCACTCCCGGCTCAGGCACCTGCAACCACGGTCGTCCGACCTATATCGAACTGAAGCTGACTGACATCGAACGGCTTTTCGGCAGGCGCTGACAGAATTACGACAGAGCAAAATGCGGTACTGCTGGACGCAACGCGCGACGCTTGCTAGAGTCCGTTACAAAGGTTTTAGACACATGAATAAATTTGAATCGCCCCGTTCCTCCGAAGCTGTTCTGCGCTATCTCGACGGTGACTACGAGATCGTCCGGCATGGTGCCTATGTGGCATGTGCAGTGACCGGCGCTCACATCCCGCTCGATGAACTGAAATATTGGAGCGTAGCCCGGCAGGAGCCTTATGCAACGGGGCTGATTTCTTTTGAACGGGAGTTGGAAGTCAATCCCGAGCTGCGCAGCCGCAGGAAGGCTTAAACTAGCTCGTCACGCGGCTTTTGAAGCGCTCTGTGACCGTATCCAGAATTCGGCCGAGCGCATCCTTGCGATCAAATTTAAGGTCGACGTCGAGGACAGCAAGTTTTTCCAGAAATCCGGCGGGGACTCCAACCATCGTTGCCAGGCGCACCTGATCCTTCGCCGTGGTGATCAGACCCAGGCCTTGGCGGCGGGCAGCATCTGTCAGGTTGCGGATATCATCCGCTTCGAAACTGTGATGATCAGGAAACGAGCGCGTTTCCACAATCTCACCTCCTGCTTCAGCAACACTTGCATAGAATTTTTCAGGGTTGCCGATACCGGCAAATGCAAGCCAGCGATTACCCGCGACCGGTGCTGTAGACGAGGGCTCAAGACGCGCTTCATATATGGGTCGGCCCGCTCGCGCTGCCTGACGGATCACGAAGTCGGCGCCGTCGCCCTTGCCAATGCGCAGCAAGGCATCGGTCTTGCGCATCTGGTCGGTCAGCGGAGCCCGCAACGGGCCTGCCGGTATGACTTTCCCATTTCCAATGCCGCGTGCCGCATCCACCACCAGCAGCGAAAAATCGGCAAAAAGCCGCGCGCTCTGAAAACCGTCATCCATGATGATGAAATCGCAGCCGAGCGTCTGCAGATGTCGCGCTCCCTTCAGTCGATCAGGACAGAGAGCTACCGGGGCATGGCGCGCTAATAGCAGCGGCTCGTCCCCAACGTAGCGCGCACTGTCATGTGCGGCATCGACAACGTGCAATCCCCTGTAAGCGCCACCATATCCCCGCGAGACGATACCGGGGCGCAAACCCCGCGCTTTTGCGCCATTGGCAAAGGCGATGGCGGTCGGGGTTTTTCCAGCTCCCCCCACCGTGAAATTGCCAATGCAAAGTACGGGCAGGGAAATTCGCGGCGGATCCGCCTTCAAAAGCCGACGCCCGGCCACCGCTCCGTAAAGCAGGGCAGCAGGCGCCAGAGACATCGCACGCCAATCAGGCTTTTCCCACCAGAAAGGCGGCGCCTCACTCGCCATGGTCAGTGTCCGCCCGACTGATATGCAACCTCATTGCGATTGCCGGGCAATTGTGCCTGCAGGATCAATGGCTGGATGAAAGGCTCAAGTGCTACGAGCGTCCGGTCCAGCGCACCGCGCATGTCTTTCACCGTATTCACACCGGCATTGATCATGCCACGCAGATGCTGGGGATTGTTGAACAGGAAGTTGATCGCCCCTGCCAGCATGTTGCGATCCTTCACAATGCGCGCACCGCCATTCTTGATGAGACGCTGGAAGGATTCCCGGAAGTTCTGGACATTCCGCCCTGTCAGTACGGCGGTCCCCATCATTGCTGGTTCCAGCGGATTATGCCCGCCTTCCTTGGTCAGGGAGTTGCCAATGAATGCAATCTCCGTGAGCTGGAGATAAAGCCCCATCTCCCCGATCGTGTCACCCAGAAGGATATCCGTGTCGGCTTCAATCGGCTCACCGGCGCTCCTGCGTGCAACCTTCAGGCCTTTTTCAGCAAGCATGGCTTCAATGGTGGGAGCGCGATCCGGATGGCGCGGCACGATGATCGTGACAAGATGCGGATAACGGACTTTCAGCATCTGGTGGACTTCGGCGGCAATCGCTTCTTCACCATCATGGGTCGAAATGGCAGACCATGTCCGCCGTCCGGCGATCTGGCGTTGCAATGCAGCTAGCGCCTGCAGATCGGCTGGTGGTGGATTCGTATCCACCTTCAGATTTCCTGAAACGCTTACCGGCCGTGCACCCAGCGCCCGGAAGCGATCTGCGTCGAGTTCCGATTGTGCGACCACATAGGCAAAATTTTCAAAGAGCGCTTCTGCCAGGGCCGGTCTTTTCTGCCAGGCGGCAAAAGAGCGATCAGACATGCGCCCGTTGACCAGAACCTGCGGCGTATGGCGGCTGCCTAGTGAAAGGACTGTTGCCGGCCAGACTTCGGATTCACAACCAATCGCAAGATCAGGCTTCCAGTGGTTGAGAAACCTGTTGACCGCAGGCTGCAGGTCCAGCGGTGCATATTGGTGGATAACCTTGTTACCCAATTGTTCCGCAACAACTTTCGCCGACGTCACCGTGCCGGTTGTCAGAACGATATGAATACCCGTTGCAGCTATCCGCTCAATCAACGGTGTGATTGCAACTGTTTCTCCGACGCTCGCCGCATGAGCCCAGATGACTGGCCCCTGGGGACGCGCGATAATGGATTTGCCGTAGCGCTCGCCACGACGCATGCGTTCTTCCTTGCCGCGAGAAGCGCGGTAGGCAATGTAAGGCCCCATGAGAGGATAGGCCGCGGAGCCGAGTACGCGGTAGGCAGACAACATATTGCGCGCCCAGCGTTCGCTCATTTCGCTTTCTCCAACGCTGCATAGGCCTTGGCGGTCGCGTCGTTGAGTTGGCGCGTTAGCTCCATGCGTTTTTCTTCCAGTTGCGTTTCATCGGCATCCGCGTCGACCCATACATTGTCGCCGCGCACGATAATCGAACGCCCGAAGGGCAGCGGAATCGCCGTTTTATCCCACGACTTTTCCAAAACATGGTTCCGGGAGAAGGCATAAGCAACCGGTATTATCGGACGGCCGGATAATTTCGCCAACAAAATGATACCTTCTCCTGCCTCACGCGGCTTCCCGTGAGCAATATCCGCTATCATTGACGCCGATTGCCCTTTCTTGAGAGCATTCTTCAGCGTCAGAAGTGCCCGTGCCCCGCCCTTTTCAGGTTTTGAGCGAGAACCGCGACCGCCAGACCCGCGCACCGTCACCAATCCGAGCTTCTCCGCCACACGCGCATTCAGCTCCGCATCCGCGCTGCGCGAAAACATGGCAACCAATTCGATTCCCCGGGGACAGATGAACGGCCCCATAAGATGCTGCCCATGCCAGAAAGTCACGATGAATGGATCGTCCTTGCCGACGAGTGCTTGCGGATCGGCAGATTCCTTCAGGCGCGAATTGGTGAGATAGACGAATTTGAAGTATGCGGTGATCAGCCACACAAGCACAGATCTGACCACGGCAGACTGCGCCAGCGGTCCGCGAATGCGCCGCCATAAGCGCTTCGCGAATCCCTGTTTTTTCCGTCCGGTTGCCTGACCTGAGCTGTTTTCACTGTGCATCCGGTATGGGCCGCTGCTCAATCCGCCTTCAATGTCACACCTTCGGGATCGAGCAACCGATGCAGGTGCACGATGAAGTAGCGCATGTGGGCATTATCTACCGTTTGCTGGGCCTTGGACTTCCACGCGGTCTTGGCCGATTCGTAATCCGGGTAGATGCCAACGATATCGAGGTTTTCAAGATCACGGAATTCAACGGTACCGAGCTTTTTCAGCTCGCCGCCAAACACCAGATGAAGAAGCTGCTTTTTGTCGCCTTCGACGCTCATGACAATTATCCCTGAACAAATTTGGTTCGCGGCATGATTAACCCAAGGGTCAGCCCGCGACAACACTCAACATTTCTTGCAGAAGGTTCCCGCTGGCGGCAACGAGAGCGCCATGGCTCCGCGTTGGTCCACCATATGCGATCGGCAAGGCATCGCTTGTCAGGATTGCCCCGCCCGACTCACCGAGGATCAGATCAGCTGCTGCCAGATCCCAATCATGCGAATTGGGCCGAATGAAGGTGCCAGCTATATCTCCACGCGCCACCATTGCAATTCGGTAAGCAAGAGACGGAACATAGGGATGAACCTTTGCGCGGCCTCGCCAGCTTTCCGGAAGTGCCGTCACCATGTTGCGCGCAGATGCTATTGTCACCTGTTCATCGGGCGATGGTAATCTGACACGAATGGCAGCGCCGTTCTGCGAAGCGCCGACACCTTTTCCCGCCACGATGAGTTCCGCTCGCGCCGGACATTCCAGCACACCCGCCAAAGGACGACCATTTTCGATGACGGCAATGCTCACACACCATTGATCCTGTCCGGCGATATAGGCACGCGTGCCGTCGATTGGATCGACCACAAAGGCACGGCTGCGTTTGGCCGCCGCCCGATCATCGACAGTTTCTTCCGATATCCAGCCATAATCCGGCCGCGCGTTCAAAAGAACCTCTTTCAAATAGCGGTCAACGGCAAGATCCGCTTCACTCACCGGCGACACGCCATCCTTCAGCCAAACCTCCGGCGACCTGCCAAAGTAGCGCATCGCGATGCGGCCTGCTTCGCGGGCCGCATCTCTTAACAGGGCCAGTTCTCCAGAAACGTCGTTGTGCTTGTCAATTTCCGGCAAGGGTCATGCCTTCGATTACGAGTGTCGGCGCCGCCATTCCAAAGTTCCTGTCAATATCGGACGCAGGCGTCATATTGAGGAACATATCCTTGAGGTTCGAAGCAATCGTCACTTCGCTTACAGGATAGGCAAGTTCCCCATTCTCGATCCAGAAGCCCGACGCGCCACGGCTGTACTGGCCGGTAATCATGTCCACGCCCTGCCCGAACACTTCCGTCACGTAAAAGCCTGTGCCGACGGAACGAATTAACTCTTCCGGCGATTGCGAACCGGGCTCTATCGCAAAATTGGTGGATGCTGGCGAAACACCAGAGCCGGAACGAACGCCCCGGCCATTGCCTTGCAGTCCAAGTTCACGGGCGCTCGATCCTGAAAGCAGCCAATAATTGAGAACGCCGTCCTCGACCATCATCAACGGCTGTCCTTCAAACCCCTCACCGTCGAACGGACGCGAGGAAGAGCCGCGCACACGCAGCGGATTATCGGTAACATTTATACCGGACTTGAGAACCTGTTTGCCGAGACTGTCACGAAGAAAACTGGTCTTGCGCGCTACCGAAGCGCCGTTGATGGCGCTGGCAAGATGCCCGGCAATACCACGGGCAAGCCGGGGATCATAAACGACTGTGACGGGACCGGTTTTTGCCTGACGCGCACCCAGTCTCCGCACAGCGCGTTCTCCCGCGCGGCGGCCTATTTCGCTAGGTGTATCCAGATCGGAAAAATGCAGCCGCGAACTGAAATCGTAATCGCGCTCCATTTTCGTGCCCTCGCCAGCAATGGCAGAGACCGACCGGCCAAATCGTGTAGCCGCATAGTGCCCCGAAAAACCTGTTGATGTGACGAGCACCAGGCCACCCAGACTGCGCGAAGCGCCAGCCCCGCCCGAATTCGACACGCCTTTAACCGCAAGCGCCGCCTCTTCCGTCGCAAGGGCATCCTGAGTCAAACGTTCGGTATCGATTTCCGTTGAATCGAAGAGATCAAGATCGCGAGGCGAGACCACGAGCAGCGAGGGATCGGCGAGTTGCTCATAAGGGTCTTCCGGTGCAACACGCGCCATGGCTACAGCCCGCTCAGCGAGCCGGTCAGGGTCGGCACTCGCATTCGCGGAAACACTGGCAATGCGGCGACCTACAAAAACCCGCAAGGAGAAGTCATCGCTCTCCGACGATTCGGTTCCCTCAACCTTGCCAAGTCTCACCGACACGCTGACAGAACGCGCCCGCATCACGACTGCGTCAGCGTGATCGGCACCTGCCCGCCTAGCAGCGGCCACGAGCACGGCGGCTCGATCGACAAGTTTTTCCGCCGAATTATCTGAAATCATTATATAATCCGAGTTTCCCAAGCGCTTCGCGGTTCGACCACGCACCATAGTCTGCGGCATGATCGAAACCGGGACTTGTCAAAAAATATCGTCAAATTGTTCGACATCGGGCTGATTACAGCCATATCTTGTTTCTATATTGACGAAATCCAAGGGCTTCAAGGCAAGTCCTCCCACATTTCTCCAAATTCCAAGAGCTTGGCATGGTTGCGACTGGCGGAAACCTCTACCTACAGTGCCTGATGATTCTGGGCGGCGCGATTATCGCGGCACCGCTGTTCAAGCGATTAGGGCTTGGCACGGTCCTCGGCTATCTTGCGGCAGGCATTACGATAGGCCCCGTGGCAAGCCTTGTCGCCGATGGAGAGGAATTTCTGCATTTCTCCGAACTCGGCGTCGTGTTCCTGCTCTTTATCATCGGTCTCGAGCTGAAGCCGTCAAGGCTTTGGGCTCTCCGCCATTCGATTTTCGGCCTTGGAAGCGCGCAGGTACTGCTTTGCGGAGCCGCACTTACTGCCCTTGGCATCTACTTTGCCGGTCTCAGCACAGAAGCAGGAATCATCATCGGTTTCGGCCTCGCGCTCTCTTCCACGGCATTTGCCATGCAGGTGCTGGAGGACCGGGCTGAAACCAACCAGAAACACGGGCAGCGCGCCTTTGCGATTCTGCTGTTTCAGGACCTGGCGATCGTACCAATTCTTGCAATCATTCCAGCGTTATCCCCGAACGAGCCTTCCCAGGCCAGTGCTGGTTTTCATCTCGCCACTGCCATCGCAGCCATTGCAGCGCTGGTGATTGCGGGACGCTATCTCATCAATCCCATGTTCCGCATCATCGCCAATACCGGCGCTCGTGAAGTCATGATCGCCGCCGCGCTCTTTGTGGTGCTTGGGTCGGCCAGTCTGCTTCAGGCTGCTGGCCTTTCGATGGCCATGGGCGCATTCATTGCAGGGGTCTTGCTGGCGGAATCATCCTACCGGCACGAACTTGAAGCCGACATCGAACCATTTCGCGGAATTTTCCTTGGCTTGTTCTTTGTCGCAGTCGGCCTGTCCCTGAACCTTTCGGTAATCCTTCAATACTGGAAAATAATCCTTCTTGCTGTTCCCGTCTTCATGGCAGCCAAGATTGGGATCATTTACCTTCTATGCCGCGCCTTCCGGTCCAGCCATAATGATGCCGTGCGGATCGCTTTTCTTCTTCCGCAAGGCGGCGAGTTTGCGTTCGTACTTTTCTCTGCGGCCACTGCGGGAGGCATAATCTCCAGCGCTCTCGGTTCAGAGCTTGTGGCCGCGGTTACCGTTTCCATGGCACTCACCCCGCTTTCTGTCGCACTCGGCTCGAAACTGCTCATCAAGGACAAGACGGTCGATGTCATCGAGGAGAATTTTGACGGCGCCGGTTCCGACGTGCTGATGATCGGTTTCTCGCGTTATGGCCAGATCGCCGCTCAAATCCTGCTTGCTGGCGGTATCGACGTAACGGTGATCGACAGTTCTCCCAATCGCGTCCGCGCAGCCGGAAAATTCGGTTTCCGTATCTATTTCGGCGATGGCACCCGCAAAGACGTGCTGGAAGCATCAGGAATCCGAAAGGCGAAGATCGTCGCCGTCTGTACCCACAAACGGGAAACGACCAACCACATCGTCAATCTCATCCAGTCGGAATATCCAGACGTAAGGCTGTTCGTTCGTTCATATGATCGCGAACATACATTGCAATTAAGGGCCCAGGGCGTGGAATACGAACTGCGCGAAACGTTCGAGTCGGGTCTGCTTTTCGGTCAGCGCACGCTCGAAGGGCTCGGCATGGCCGAAGCGCAAGCCTATGGAATTCGCGAAGACGTGCGTCAGCGGGACGAGGACCGGCTCCACGTACAGGCTTCGGAAGGCATCATGGCTGGTCGACATTTGTTGTTCAATAAGCCTGTAACGCCTGAGCCGCTGGTCAAACCCACTCGCGAAGGCCAGCGTATCGACAAGGCGGTGGAAGATGCAACGGCCTCGTCAGCACAGGCCGTCCCGGCAGAATAGCTCTGCGCTACGGCGGCGATAGACTCAATTCGCCAGAGTTGAGCCTATCGGCGCCGCTTTCCCCTCGATCGTCAGTTCTATGGCGCGCTTCAGTTCGTCGCGAACACTGGCACTTTGCGACAGGATCTGTTCGAACTTCAGGAAATCCAGAAGCCCGATCCGTTCGACATTGGGACGGATAAAAATGTGCGGCGGACGGATGCGAAACTTGTTCTCGATGATGGAGCACATAGTCAATTGGTTGGCGCCGATCACTGCTTCGAACGTAGTGGGCATATAATCGTCCGGGCCAACAGGCGTGCCGACAACGTCGATACCGATAACGATATCGGCCTTGTCGAATAACAAATCAAAAGGCACGGGATTGAACAAGCCGCCATCGACCAGAATTCGACCTTCCCGGCGCACGGGTGCGAAAACCGGCGGTATTGCACAAGATGCCGCTATCGCTGAATGCAGATCGCCATCGCGGATATGAATCTCCTGAGCGGCGTGAAAATCCGCCGCCGTGATGCTCATGGGAATTTTCAGCTCTTCCACATTGGCGGGCAGGCTCTCAGGCAGAAAAACGTCCAGCACCTTTTCGATATTGAACTGGCTGACACGCAGGCCGCCCTTGAGCAATTCGACCCAACGGGCCGGACGGGTTTGCCAGATGCGCTTTGCGACTTCCGAACGGCGATTGAAAATCGCCGCCATATATTTGTGTATCTCGTGGCCGGTCATGCCACTCGCCATTCCTGCCCCGACGATCGAGCCTATCGAAGAACCCGCAATGGCGACCGGCTTGATGCCCAGTTCATCGAGCACTTCGACGATATGGAGATGAGCAATACCCCGCGCCCCGCCGCCGCCGAAAGCGACGGCAATTCGGGGCGATGACGGCACTGCCTTTTCCAATCTGCCACCTGTTAGCTTTGGGCCGGACCGAAGATCAGAATAGCTGGTTCTGCTTCAAGAAGTTTCCTGGCGATGGCTTTGACCTGATCCAGCGTCACTGCCTCAATCAACTCTGAGCGCCGGTCGATATAATCACGCGGGAGCCCTGCTTCCTGCAAGCTTACCAGAGTTTCAGCAATTGCCGCGGACGAGTCCAGATTATTAACGGCATAGGACCCCTTGAGGAAGCTCTTCGCAGCAGCAAGTTCTTCTTCGGTCGGTCCATCGGCGGCCATCGCGGCAACTTGCTCGCGAATGATTTTCAGAGATTCCTGCGCCTTGTCGGGACGGGTTGCCGTCGAAATCATCAATGCCGAAACATGGTCGCGCAGAACCATGGACGAGGAGACAGAATAGGCAAGACCACGCTTTTCACGCACCTCGGCATAGAGACGCGAAGTGAAGCCACCACCCAGAATGTGATTCATGAGGTAGGCCGCGAAAAACTCCGGATCCTTGCGCGGAATCGCAGGATATACAAAGCTGATCGAGGTCTGTGGCATATCGAAATTGAGGCTGGTCGTTGTACCGAGCGCCAGTTTGGCATCAGGAACGGGAACCAGTTCAGCCATCGCTGGCAGTTCGCCGAACACCTTGTCCAGCAACGCACCCAGATCCTGCGCATTGATGGCTCCCACGACGCCTATCGTCAGGTGGTCACGCGCAAAATTCCTGCGATGAAAGTTCACCAGATCGTCACCCGTGATCAACTGCAACGACTTCACCGTGCCGTCATTGGGCCGCGCATAAGGATGATTGCCGTAGAGAACTTCGGAAAACTTGCGCGATGCTATCGTTGAAGGATCGCGTTGCGAAGCTTCGATACTGGCAACGACCTGCTGACGAATGCGATCAACGGCGTCCTGATCGAAACGAGGCTTGTTGACGGCGAGAGCGAGTAGGCTGGTTACCGCATCGCGATTTTCGGCAAGCATCCGAATGCCGCCAGAAACCGAATCCTGCGTTGCGGAAAAGCTCATTTCCGCGCCAAGATTATCCATCCGTTCCTGAAAGGCATCCGATTTCAGATCGCCTGCGCCTTCATCGAAAAGCCCCGTCATCAGATTGGCTAAACCTTCCTTGCCGGAAGGGTCCTGCGACGTGCCGCCCTTGAACGAAAACCGCATTGAAATGAGCGGAACCGAGTCATCCTCTACCAGCCAGGCTCTAATGCCCTTTGGCGAGACGACCTCCTGAATTTCAATCGCGCGCGCGGGCAATGCGCACACGATCAAGACTGTCATTGATGCCACGAACATGCCAACCATAGAGCGGGCATAGCGAAATGCGAGAACACGTTGGAATTTCAGCATAAGAATGTTCTTCACTGGATCGCTCCTCCCGAACCATTGGCCCCGACGCCTTCAGGTGATGCATCCGGGTTTTCCCGAGCACTTTGCGGCTCTGCATTCGGTGGAAGCAGGTAGCTTGTTACCGATTGGTCCTCGACAAGGTAACGTGTCGCAACATCTTTAACCTGGTCGACGGTAACGCGCTTGATGACTTCTGGCCACTTCTGGATATCGTCGACCGTTTGTCCAACGGACAGTGACGAACCATAAATTCGCGCCATGCCTGTCTGGCTATCGCGTGCAAAAATAACCGCTTTGAGGAAACGGTTACGAGCCTGATCAAGCTCGGTCTGGCTCACACCTTCCTTGATGATCCGTGCGACTTCGGCTTCGACGGCCTTTTCCACGTCACCCAGCGTGGCCCCATTGCGTGGTGCGCCATAAACGGAGAACGTGCCGTCATCGAGCGCGTCACCGCCATAGCTCGCACCTGTATTGGCGGCGATGCCCTGCCTCACTATCAGTTCCTGATAAAGGCGTGAACGCAACGAACCGCCGAGAATTTCGCTCAGGAGATCAAGCGCGGGCGCATCCCCCGGCTTTGCATTCGGAAACCGCTTTTCATTCGCATAAGACGGCACCAGCCAGGATACACGAAATGAAGGCGTGCTCACGCGCTCATCATGCAGCGTCACTATTCGGGCGGCATGTTTCTTGGGCTCCTGTGGACGTTCGCGCGGTAGGACTTCAGCGCGTTTCGGAACGTTTGCCCAGGTTTTCAGGGTCAGTTCGCGCACGCGTTCCGGCGAAACGTCTCCGGCGATCACGAGCGTCGCGTTGTTCGGTGTGTAATATTGCTGATAAAAGTCGATAGCGTTCTTCAGGCTCAGCTTTTCCATCTCCTGCTGCCAGCCGATGACGGGCTTGCGATAAGGATGGTTATAGAAAAGAACAGCATCGGTATTTTCCATCAGCATGGAAGCGGGATTGGAATCGACCCGCATGCGACGCTCTTCCAGAATAACATCCCGTTCCGTTTTCACGGCTTCTTCGTTGAGTACCAGATTCTCCATCCGGTCCGACTCGAACTGCATCACCATTTCCAGAGCTTCAGGAGATACGCGCTGGAAATAGGCCGTATAATCGTAAGAAGTGAATGCGTTTTCCTGCCCGCCAATGGAGGCAACTTTTGCTGAAAACTCACCGGCGGGGTGATTTTTCGTTCCCTTGAACATCAGATGTTCGAGGAAATGCGCAATGCCTGAAACACCGGGCGCTTCGTCCGCCGATCCGACATGGTACCAGATCATCTGTGTAACCACGGGCGCGCGATGATCGGGAATGACGATTACTTCCAAGCCATTCGGCAAAGTGAAATGGCTGACCCCGTCCGACTGGGAAATTTCGGGAAGTGCTGTCTGCTCAGCGGCTGCCGGTGCTGCCGGCGCGGGCTGTGCTTCAGCAGTGGCGGCAGCGGGTTGGCTTTCTGCCCGCACGGCACCGCCTGCCAAAGGCAAAGCCAGTACGAAACCCAACGCGGTGGACAATAGCAAGCGCCGGAGTGAGGGGTTCTTCACCAAGCGACATCTCCAATCGGTTTCATTACTGCCCGGTTCTTCCGGACAGCATATCAATTTGATGCGGACCATATTTGTCCGCGAATTCAAGCGGCGACTTTCAGCCGGATCAGCCGAATGATCGTGCCCCCGTAGTTGCGCTCTTCCAGGATGACGAATCGTTCATCAAGCTCAAGTGCCGCCTCGCCATCTTCTTCAAGCACCAAAAGTGCGTCAGGATTAAGCCAACCGCCTTGAAGTGCTGACAAAAACGCCTTTTCTCCCATGCGCCGTCCATAAGGCGGATCGGCAAAAACGAGATTGAAGGGCTCCATCGTGCCAACGATACCCAACTGGCAGGCGTCGCGCCGCAATATCTTGGTATGTCCCTGCAGACCGAAGGCCTCGATATTCTGGCGCAGCAAACCACGGCCCTCAGCAGATTCTTCCACAAAGGTCGCATAGCGCGCACCACGCGACAAAGCCTCCAGGCCAAGCGCGCCAGTCCCTGCAAACAGGTCGAGGACGCGTGCGCCCTCCACCTTGTCGGGGAAATTATGCGCAAGAATGTTGAAGAGGCTCTCGCGCGTACGGTCGGTGGTGGGGCGAATGGCGTTGGTTGAAGGCGTTACAAGTGCACGCCCGCGCAGCTTACCGCCGACGATCCGCACCGCCGCCTCCAGTTCTGCCACCACCCGGCTTGCCGCCGCCCGGTTTTCCGCCCGGCCCGCCGCCTGACTTGCCTCCCGGCCCGCTACTACGTGGGCCTGAGCGCGTATCACGGTCGGAAGCGCTAAAACGTCCTTCCCCCCGCGGCGCGCCCGGCTTACCAGACTTGCGGCCTTCGAAACCGCCCTTGCCGCGTTCACCTACGCGGCCTTCTGCATCGCGCAATTCTGCACGCTCGCGTTTTCCGGGGCGGCGTTCCTTGCGTCCATCCTCACGCGGCTCGCGACGCTCTGGACGCCCCTCTTCCGAACGATTTCCTTCCGGGCGCGGCCGCTGTGGACGGGAATCCTTGTCGAAACGACCTTCCGGGCGCTTGTTGTAACGACGCTCACCGCCTTCTTCGCGACCCTGCTCCTCTTCGCCAGCCCGGCGTGGGCGCATCTGCAGATCGCCACTGAACTTTGCGGAACGGTGCGGAACCTGATGTTCGACGCGGGGCGGCTTTGCGGCAGCCTTTTCTCCCTTGGGGCGAGCGCCCGGAGCCATCCAGACATTGGCATTCCCGCGACGGCGAGGCTCGACCTTTTCCGTCTTGTCTTCGCGTCCGCGACGGCGTTCGGGGCGGCTGGAAATCCACTCACGCTCCCGCGGTGCCCGACGGGTCTCGCCGTCCTGCTCCGGCTGACCTTCCTCCATCTCGCGGCGAGTGCGTCCCTGAACCGCGGCATTGGAAAATTCGTTCAGGACAGGCGCATCAAAATCTGCTCCCGATTCCTCAATCAGCTTGTCACCCAACTGGTCTCGCAGGGTGCGTCCCTTGATTTCGCGGACAGCACCTTCTTCAAGATCGCCAAGCTGGAACGGACCGAATGAAACACGGATAAGTCGTCCGACCGTCAGCCCAAGGGCACCCAGAATGTTCTTCACTTCACGGTTCTTGCCTTCGCGCAACCCGATGGAGATCCAGACATTCGCGCCCTGCACGCGCTCAAGTTCGGCCTCTACGCTGCCGTAGAATACGCCATCAACCGCGATCCCGTTCTTCAGCTCATCCAACTGCTGTTGCGTCACCTTGCCGTGCGCGCGCACGCGATAGCGGCGCAGCCAGCCCGTGGATGGCAATTCGAGAACACGCGACAACCCACCATCATTGGTGAGCAGCAGGAGACCTTCGGTATTGATATCGAGACGACCAACCGAAAGTACGCGCGGCATTTCGGCAGGCAGCGCCTCGAACACGGTTGGACGCCCTTCAGGGTCACGATTGGTCGTCACAAGGCCAGCCGGCTTGTGATACAGCCAAAGGCGAGTGCGCTCTGTCTGCTTCAAAGGTTTGCCGTCAACCGTGATAATGTCCGTGCGCTTGACATTGACTGCCGGGCTTTCGAGCACCTTGCCATTCACAGCAATACGGCCGGCTGCAATCATCGTCTCCGCTTCGCGGCGGGAGGCTATGCCAGCGCGCGCCATACGCTTGGCTATACGCTCGCTCGCATCCTCCTGCGCTTCGGCATTGCGAGGTCCGAATTTACGCGGCTTGTCACGGGCACCGTCGTCGCGGCGCGGACGGCTGTCGCGGTCTTTGTCACGATCTGGCCGGCCCGGGCGATCACAGCGCCCTCCACGGCCATGGGGACGCTTGCCGTCCTTGTTGTCGTCATCTGTAGTCATCTGGTATTGGCCTTTCAGCAGCGCTGCCGTGTCATCTTACACCCTTAAGCACAGGTAAGAGACAGCCGGAAACAGGAACGCCGTATAAATCCGTTCGCAAATCGGTTTCGATTTCGAGAATTATGCAGTAACAAATCGCTCCATGGCTTGCGAGCGAAATTTCCCAAAGAACGCACGAAATGGAGCAGGCATGAGCAAGGGGGTCGAGGTCCTGAACCAGAATGATACCACTCCCATGGAGATCGCGCTCGAAGAAGCGCGAGCTGCAGGCGCACGTGGAGAAGTCCCCATCGGTGCAGTCATCGTCCATCAAGGCACGATCATCGCGCGGGCGGGCAATCGGACACGCGAACTCAATGACGTGACCGCTCACGCCGAAGTGCTGGCCATCCGCGAGGCCGGAGAGACCCTGCAATCGGAACGTCTGGTTGGTTGCGACCTTTATGTAACGCTGGAGCCGTGTGCGATGTGCGCAGCCGCCATTTCATTCGCCCGCATCCGTCGCCTCTATTATGGCGCAACTGATCCCAAAGGAGGCGGCGTCGAACATGGGCCGCGCTTTTACACGCAGCCCACCTGCCATCATGTGCCGGAGATTTATGCCGGTTTC
This sequence comes from Brucella intermedia LMG 3301, assembly GCF_000182645.1. NCBI lineage: Bacteria > Pseudomonadati > Pseudomonadota > Alphaproteobacteria > Hyphomicrobiales > Brucellaceae > Brucella > Brucella intermedia. The sequence continues at coordinate 315,611 of NZ_ACQA01000002.1, read as the reverse complement.
TCCGAAGGAGATTCGCAGAAAATCCTGCGGGAATTCTTCCGCGACAGACGATAGCTTCAGTTCAGAGCCTTTCTTCCGGTCATATAGCGCAACGTATCGTCACGCAGTGCAAAATGATGGATAAAGGCCATCACAACATGCCCGACGATTACGGCGAGCAAAACCCAACCCAGCAAACCGTGCAATGCGCTCCCCGGTGCAGTCAACGCGGCGTTCTGCACGCCCGTTTGTTCGAAAATCTGGATACCGAGGAAGGAAAACCCGCGCCCGCTGCCATATGTACGCAGCAAGGCCAGTGCGGGGACTACAAACATAAGCCCGTAAATAACGATATGCCCAAGCGCTGCCAATTTGCCCACATGGCCTGACTTGTGCGGGCGGCGGCTCAGGTTCAGCAGCCCCCACGCCCCGCGCAATAACACCAGCACGAGAAGGGCAAAGCCAAGCTGATAGTGCGCCGACCAGAAGATGCTATAGATTGCTGTGTCTTTAGCCGCGACCCGCAGCAATGCAGACGCAAACTGCCAAATAAACAGGAGAGCCATCAACCAATGCAGGGCTCGACTGATAAGGCCATATCCCGAGGGCCTATCCCATATAGTGTTTGTATTGTTCATCAGATCATACCTTCCATCCCGAGTTGGCATGATGACGAACTGCACCAAAGAAATCTTTGATTGAAATCAAATATTCGTCAGATTCCAAAACATTAAAAATATTTAATCTTTTGCTTCAATTATGGGATTTATGCGCTCAACCTCGCCCAATCAAGTATATGGTATAATAAAAAATAGGTCGCAGTAAATTTCCTTCACTGCGACCTATTGTTAAGAATAATAAATTCAGGCGACATTAGTTCCAAGGCAGGTAATCGCGCCAGCCCTTGGACTTACCAGAGGCCTTCTTGCGTTCACGCTCTTTCTGCGCCTCGTCTGTTCCCAACTCGCCAACTGCAGCGGTGGAGGCAGGCTGACGATAGGTAAGTGGCGGCTCGCTCAAATAACGGCGCGTCGAGGAAGATCCCTGAACCTGCTGCTGACGCATTGCCTTATAGGCTGCGACCTTTGCCGGATCGAACGTTGGCGTGCGGGATTCATAGTCTTCGCGGCGGCTGTTACCGCGCGGCAACGCTGCCTGAATATTGGACGCGACGGGCACATCCTGAACGACCGGCGACACGAAATTCGGATCGTCACGGTTCGCGGTAATCTCGTCGCGCAGGCGCTTGCGGCGCTGCTCGGGCGATTCCGGCCAATTTGGATCGTTAGCGCTGGCAACACTCTGCTGCGGAGCAGGCAACTGGCCTTTTTCGCCCGGTGCCGGACGGACAAGATCGGGACGCGGCTTGTAGTCAATCCGCTCTTTCTTGTTCTTACCCTGTCCGAAACTTGCTAAATTCGACACATCGTCCAGGAGCTGTGCTCCCGCCGTTTTGTCGGTTCCGTAGGTTGGCGAAGAAACGCAGCCGGATAGCGAAACTCCCGCTATCGCTGTCATAAGCACCAGAACTCGTCCTTCAATCTTCATTAGCGCCACTTCTTTTACGCTTGCCGATTTTATCTTCACCAAGATTTGCTCAGGCGAGCCTTGAATGAAGAAACCGGCAACTCCAAGGCAGATCTTGAAATTATCCGAGGAATGCCTTGTACATGAGTGCAACTCATGCGGCAATCCGATGTTAACCGCTATTTCACCATGTCCGAAGCGGAGATTGCAACCCCATTTCCCCTCCCGAAGCTCCCGGCATATGAACTGCCGAGAGCAAGATCGTCAGAATTCGATCAAACTTCGAGCTTGCCCAAAGACTTGAGTTCGCGAAGTGCAACAGCATCACGCGCCGACACTTCCGGAAACTCGGGATCTGAGCCAACATCCGTCGTATACCGCCATGAGCGGGCACACTTTTCGCCCTCTGCACGTGCGGGCACGACAGCCACGCCTTTCACATCGCCAAGCGTGAATGCTCCTTCGGGCGCATCGGCGTCACTGAACGAAATGCCGCTGGTGATGCAGATTTCCGCAAAATCTAGACCTTCGAGCGAATCGGTCAGGCTCTTGTCGGAAACATAGACGACCGGAGAAGCTTCCAGCGACGAACCGATGCGCTTGTCGGCGCGTTCCAGTTCCAGTGCGCCGGTTACTACGCGGCGAACAGCACGAACCTTGCGCCACTTTTCGGCCAGCACATCATCCCGCCATTGGGCTGGCGTCGGGCGGAACTGCTCGGCATGAATCGAAACCGAAAGCGGATATCGGTCAAGCCAGGCTTCCTCCATGGTGAAAGGCAGCATTGGAGCGAGCCAGGTCGTCAGGCGATCAAAGATTTCACGCACGGTCTGCAGCGCCGCCTTGCGGCGAACACTCGACGGCGCATCGCAATAAAGGGCGTCCTTGCGGATATCAAAATAGAACGCCGAAAGCTCGACATTCATGAAATCGATCAGCGTGCGGGCAATGCGCTTGAAATCGAATGCGTCATAGCCGGAGCGGACGATCTCATCCAGTTCCGTCAGACGGTGCAGCATCAGGCGTTCGAGTTCCGGCAGTTCCGCATGAGCGACGTTTTCGCCTTCATCATGAGCAAGCGTGCCCAACATCCAGCGGATCGTGTTGCGCAGCTTGCGATAGGCGTCGATATTGGTCTGGATGATGCTCTTGCCGAGGCGCTGATCTTCCCAGTAATCGGTCGTCATAACCCACAGACGCAGAATATCCGCCCCGGATTCCTTGATGACGTCCTGCGGCGTGACCGTATTGCCGAGCGACTTCGACATCTTCTTGCCGTGCTCGTCCATGGTGAAACCATGAGTCACGACGGCGTTATATGGCGCCCGGCCGCGCGTGCCGCAGCTTTCCAGAAGCGAAGAATGGAACCAGCCACGATGCTGGTCCGAGCCTTCCAGATAGACGTCAGCCGGCCATTTCATGTCCGGACGATCTTCCAGCGTGAAAGTATGCGTCGAACCAGAATCGAACCAGACGTCCAGGATATCGCGTACCTGCGTCCAGCCTTCATTGGCGCGGCTGCCGAGGAACCGCTCGCGCGCACCTTCGGCAAACCACGCATCGGCGCCTTCTGCCTCGAACGCTTCAAGGATGCGCTTGTTGACGGCATCATCCTGAAGGATGTTGCCTTCCTCATCCACGAAAACGCAGATCGGCACGCCCCACGCCCGCTGGCGCGAAAGTACCCAGTCCGGCCGGCCTTCGATCATCGAGCGCAGACGCGTCTGACCAGACGCTGGCACAAAACGAGTGTCGTCAATGGCTTTCAGCGCGCGTGAGCGCAAGGTTGTGCCGTCACCAAGGTTCTTGTCCATATAGACGAACCACTGCGGCGTATTGCGGAAGATGACCTGCTTTTTGGAACGCCACGAATGCGGATAGGAATGCTTCAGGCGACCGCGCGCGAAGAGCTTGTCGCGGGCGATCAACTGATCCATGACGGACTTGTTGGCATCGCCCTTCTTGCCGTTGTCATCGATAACACGCGCAGGTCCACCTTCGCGGTCCGGGCCGAATCCGGGCGCGTCCTTGGTATAGAAGCCGGCATCGTCAACGGGGAACGGGATGCTTGGATCGATGCCCCGCGCTTCCAGTTCGCGGGCATTGTTCATCCAGGCTTCAAAGTCTTCGCGACCGTGGCTTGGCGCGGTATGCACAAAGCCCGTACCGGCATCGTCGGTCACATGATCACCGTCGAGCATCGGTACAACGAATTCATAACCGCCGCCAAACCCCTTGAGCGGGTGATCGAGTACGACTTTGCCCAATTCGTCAGCCGCAATACCGCGCAGGCGCTTGAACTGAAGCTTTGCCTTCGCGAAGCTTTCTTCGGCGAGCTTGTCAGCGAAGATGAGCTTCTCCCCCGGGCGCGGCCCAAAGTCGTTCTCGGCTTCCGTGACTTCATAAAGTCCATATTCGATACGCGAGGAGTAGGACACAGCGCGGTTGCCGGGAATGGTCCACGGCGTGGTCGTCCAGATCACTACTGCGCTACCGGCAAGATCGTTCTGGCCAGCGACAGGGAACTTGACCCAGATCATGTCGGACTCGACGTCGTGATATTCGACTTCGGCTTCCGCCAGCGCGGTGCGTTCCACAACCGACCACATCACCGGTTTGGAGCCGCGATAAAGCTGACCGGATGCAGCGAACTTCAGGAGTTCCCCGGCGATCCGCGATTCAGCGTGGAAATTCATCGTCGTGTATGGATTTTCAAAGTCGCCGAGAATTGCAAGGCGTTTGAATTCTTCCGTCTGAACCTTGATCCAGCCGGCAGCAAAATCCCGACATTCCCTGCGGAATTCGTTGATCGGCACTTCATCCTTGTTCTTGCCTTCGGCGCGATATTTCTCCTCGATCTTCCATTCGATAGGCAGGCCGTGGCAATCCCAGCCCGGAACGTAGTTCGAATTGTATCCGCGCATCTGGAAGGAGCGCGTGATGACATCCTTGAGGATCTTGTTCAGCGCATGGCCGATATGGATATTACCGTTGGCGTAAGGCGGGCCATCGTGAAGCACATAAAGCGGACGGTCCTTCGCCTGCTCACGCAACTTCTTATAGAGGTTCATGTTCTCCCATCGCTCGACGAAAAGCGGCTCGCGCTGCGGAAGCCCGGCGCGCATGGGAAATTCGGTCTGCGGAAGATAAAGGGTTTTGGAATAATCGATTTTGGTCGTCTCAGTCATGAGGGTATTCGCCTGTGAAGCCCTGGCCAAAGATGGCGGGCATGTGGATCAAAGAAAACAGGGGACTGTAGAGCACAGCCGGTCGCTCCCGGACCTCCGCGCCGTATATTGCCTGGCAAAACAGCCGTTCAGGCAAAGCGGGAGGCCGGGCCAATAATTCGTATGGCCGTCATGATAAGCCGAAAATCCGTCATCATGGGCACGCTTTTAACAATGAGCTTCACAGGAATAAAGAGGTGAAGGGGCAAAGACGCAATAAAACTGCATCCCTGCCCCGGAAAATGTTTACATTGATGCGGCTCAAATCAGTCCAGCGAGAAATCGAAACGATAAGTTGCCGAGACACCGACCATGAACTGATCTCGCGAGCCGCGTTCCTTGACGATGCTCGAGTCCTTCGCGGGCCCTTGCAGACGGCTATATTCGCCAAACAGGCTGGTATCGATCTTGTCGGTTGCCTTCCACGTGATGGCACCGCCGACACCAGCGGACTTGAAGCCGCTACCCGGATTATATTCTGAAAGTCCCGACGCTGCCGCTTCCTCGGCATCCACGCCGTAATAAGTCTTGAAATAATCCTTGGACGCGAAGGTCGCACGTGGACCGCCCGACACACGAACGGTCGGCGTAACGTCATAGAACGCATCGGCAGCGATATCGCCTACGACGCCCTTATGCGCACGAATACCTTGACGCACTTCGCCGCGCACGCGCAGCCAATCGGTTGGATAAACGTCAACAAACGCGCCCGCCTCACCGCCAAACTTTGTGTCTTTCAGGCCATGGATATCGTCATCGCGTTCGAAGAGAAGCTTGCCTGCAAGCCCCACGCGGAAACGATCATTGTCGATCAAGGCGAAGGATACGTTGTCATTTCGTGACGAGAAACGCGTCGCTTCTCCCTGTCGACCCAGCGAGATCAACGGCTGTGCGGAAAAGCGATATTTGTTGGAACCCTCGAACTTTGGAGCAACGAGACCAGCCGCACCGACCTTGAGATACCAGTCACCGGACCAAAAATGCTTGCGGGCTGGCTGCGCGGTTTCCGCAGCATAAATATCGGGCTGCTGCACGTCTGCTGAAAACGCAAACGGGCTGCTCATCAGGAATGCGGCACCTGCAACAAGTGCCCGAGGAACAATACGTGCCACATTAAACTCCAACAAAAAGCGCCCCAGTTAGTTTTGAGGCATTTTTCTCTTTTGGTCGAGAATAAGTAAAATTTGATTTAAATTTTAAGTGGAAAAAGCAACCACAAATTCGCTTCACGCGAAAGAAAGCAAGCGATCCAGTTCAGACAGCGGCTTCGCCCCCGCAAGAAGAGCTCGTGCCTCGGCATCGTCCCGCTTCATCTGATCGATAAGCGGATCAAGGCCATCGAACTTTATCTCGCCCCGCAGGAACCCGAAGAACGATACACAAGCGGTCTCGCCATATAGATCGTCTGAAAAATCGAAGAGAAACGTTTCAAGTAGCGGAGAACCATCGCTGTCGACAGTGGGACGCCGACCGAAACTTGCAACACCGTCGTGAAGGTCGCCGTTCGCACGCCGGAACCTGACGGCATAAATTCCATGCTTCAAGCCCGCCTGGGCATCGATTTGCATATTGGCAGTAGGAAACCCTAGCGTTCGCCCGAGCTTCTTGCCGTGGATGACTTCACCGCAGACCATATAGCGATAACCGAGAAGTCCCGCCGCCTGAGCGACATCGCCTTCGCAAAGCAGATTTCTTATGCGGGTCGACGAGACAAGATTATCGCCTTCATCCGTAAAGGCATCGACAAGCGTAACCGTAAACCCGGCAGTTTCTCCCGCCTTCTGAAGGAATTCCGGTGTTCCACGCCGTCCCTTACCGAAGTGAAAATCATACCCCGTGACCACACAGCTTGCGTGCAATCGTTCGACGAGAATGTGCTCGACGAAATCTTCCGCCGACCGGGAGGAAAACTCAACGGTGAAGGGCTGCTCAACGACAGCATCAAACCCCATGAGACGTAGGATTTCGGCCTTTCTGGGTGCTGCTGTCAAACGATCGATCGGCGCATCCGGCTTGAAAAAGCTGCGTGGGTGCGGCTCGAAAGTCAAAACAACGGCCGGCAAGCCACGTTTTTCGGCAATCTCCAGCGCGCGTTCGAGAACGGCCTGATGACCGCGGTGAACTCCGTCGAAATTGCCGATTGCCACCACACAATTGTGCAGGTGTCCCGGCAGGGAATCCGTTCCAGAAAGGCGCTGAAAGCTGGATTTGGTCATTTTGATCTGGTCTTTGACTGGTCGTAGGAGGTTGCTCTCATTCAAACAAGAGCATTCAGCGCAGCAACCGGGCGGTTGCCATGCTTCTGGAGAAACGCCTCCATTCGGGCAATGTCAACGGTGCCGTCGGTCGTATAGTCTGCTGCATGAACTCCACCGGAGATGTAAAGCACATCCAACCCGAAATCCGCAGCCCCCTTAACATCGGTGAGAACCCCGTCACCAATCCCAAGAATTTGGCTTTTCTCGACTTTCGTGCCGCGAATTTCTTCGGCAAACCGCAAAGCGGCCTCATAAATGGGGCGATGTGGTTTTCCGGCTATGAGGGTTCGCCCGCCAAGCTGACCATATTCGCGCGCGAGAGCGCCAGCGCACCAGATCAGCCGCGAACCACGTTCAACCATGATATCCGGATTGGCACAGATGAACGGAAGATTGCGCGAGCGCAACCGGACGAGCAATTCCTTGTAGTCGTCCGGCGTTTCGCTTTCGTCATCGTAAAGCCCGGTACAGACGACGCCCGAAGCTTCAAATTCTTCGACCAGTTCGACATCGAGACCGTCATAGATGGTCAGTTCGCGCTCGCAGCCGATGTGAAACACCTTGCGCGGACCTTCTGCAATCAGATCGCGGGTTACATCACCGGACGTGACTACGCGATCATATGTATCCGAGGGCACACCAAGGCCAAGCATCTGCTTTTCAACATCGGGATGCGGCCTTGGAGAATTGGTTACAAGAATGACCGTAACACCCTTGGCGCGTGCGCGTTTCAGTGCCTCGATTGCAGGCGGATAAGCGGCCACGCCGTTGTGTACCACACCCCATACATCGCAGAAGAGCACATCGTACTGGTCGGTCAGATCGTCGAGGCGTTCAAGCTGCTTCATGGTTTCCTCTTGATAATTCGTCTGTAAGGCGAGAACCGCTAGGGCCGTTTGATGGATTGCCAGCGCTCCATCTAGCGTAGCCAACCACATCTGTCACGGCCTTTAGGCCCGAATCCGACAGCTAAAGCGCGTCCAATTATCCCAGGGGATTCTTCATCGTTCATTTACCCTGCTTCGTGACCGACTGTTAGAAAGATGCTGGTAGGAGCAAGCACAACTTTCCATTTCATCAATTGCGAACACAACCGTCGGCGGGGGCCAAAATGAAGAACTGGATCACGAAAGCCGGCAGGCTTCAGGCGCGCGTTTTTCGCTGTTTGCCTCAATTGACCATCCTGCGCTTCGGGAAAGACGAGCGCGGGAATTTCGCCATGATCGCGGCTTTGGTGCTCGTCCCCCTGCTTCTGGCCGGCATGGTTGCGGTTGACACCGCAAACCTCATGCGCGTGCGCAACAACGTGCAGGCTTCGCTGGATGCCGCCGCTTTGGCTGTAGGCAAGAGGTTCTCCACGGGCGAAAGCCATACGGTCGTACAGGACTACGGTGCCCGAATTTTTTACGCCAACGTCACCGCGCTGAGCGCAGACGCAATCAATTTCCAGATTGCCTTTCCCCAGGACAAGACGACGGACCAGCAAGTACAGGCCACTGCCGCATTCACCTACAAATCCCTATTTGGCGTCGTCGCCTCCCGCCTTACAGGCGACAATTGGGATAAACACCAATATACGCTCACAGCGTCTGTCCGGCTCAAGAACACCATCGAAGTCGCTCTCGTCCTCGACAACTCCAAATCAATGGATGAAACAAGAAGCGGATCGTCAAAAAAACGCATCGATCTTCTAAAGGATGCCGCCTCGCAACTTGTGGAGACGATGGCCTCACAATCCGCGCTCATAACCTATGTCGAAAAACCAGTGCAATTTTCACTGGTTCCTTTCGCCGGTTCTGTGAATGTCGGCCCACAATATCTCAATGCGGCCTGGATGGACCCGGAAGGCAAATCTTCCGTCAATCTTGAAAATTTCACCCTGCCCGTCACGATCGACGCTAGCCGCAAGATAGAAGAAAAGCCCGCGGGCAGCGGACGATATTACAAAGTGGGAACCGGCTGGGGAGACCGTAACAACAAACCTTTTTCACGGGCGGAGCTTTATGCTGACCTCACACGGAGATCAAGCGAGCCGTGGCTCGCCTGGCAGGGGTGCGTCGAATCTCGTCCCGGACCTTTTGCGCTGGATGTAACGCCACCTTCTGACAATAATCCAGATACGTTGTTTGTGCCAATGTTCGGTCCGGCTGAATATTACAACGTGGATAGCAGGGGAAATGTAATTTCCACAGTTTTGAACAGCTGGTGGCAAGATGATATGTCTCTTGCCTACTCACCCCGACAAAGCGACTTGAAAAAATACTATCTGCGCGATTCCCTCGACAAGATCTATCGGAAGGGAAGATCGGAAGGCGGTGGCCCTAACTATAGCTGCACAACATTACCCCTCACGCCTTTGACTGACGTTACAACCGAACAAGGGATGAAAACGGTCCAGACGGCAATCAAGGCAATGGTGCCGAACGGCGGTACGAATGTCCCCGAAGCCATGGCCTGGGGCTGGCGAACCATCGTCCAGGGCGCCCCGTTCACAGAAGCCCGGGCCTCAACGGAACGAGGCAATGACAAGGTGGTGATCGTACTCACCGATGGTGCCAATACTTATTACAAATATGACGGCCTGGCTGGCTCAGGGCCCGACCGTGCCGGAAACCTGTCCTATTACTCGACACATGGCTATACCGCCCGCATAACCAAAAAATATAGCCAGAGCCGCCTCTTTCAGGAAAGCGGCGTTTCAGTTTCCCAAAACAACACGACATACACCAAGGCTTTGAATGCCCGCTTTGCCAAACTCTGCGACAACGCCAAAGCCGCCAATATCATTGTCATGACGGTCGCGCTCGATCTCAACGAAGCAAACAGCACGGAGAAAGCACAAATAGACTTGTTGAGATCGTGCTCTTCAAACTCACGCGTGCGCATGGAAGGCGGCAAACCGGCTAAACTCTTCTGGAATTCGACCGGCGGCGAACTGAGCGAGACCTTTCGGCAGATTGGCGATGAACTGTCAAACTTGCGTCTCGTCGATTGATAACAGCAAAAGCATCACCATATGCGGGTATCGGCTACGACTGCCCATGGCGGTTCTGCGTTAAGGATGGTGCAAATTAACCATCATTCGCCTGTCAAATTCCTCAGGCAATCTTGACAAGATCAGACGCGCCTTCTATCTCAGAACCACGTTAGCACTCTCACACGGTGAGTGCTAACAAGCGCGGATCGGTTCGATCCGTTATCAGGGTTCAACGTCTATAACACCAAGGGTTATACCATGGCTGATATCAAGTTCCGCCCGCTTCATGACCGCGTCGTCGTTCGTCGCGTTGAATCGGAAGCCAAGACCGCTGGCGGCATCATCATCCCTGACACCGCCAAGGAAAAGCCGCAGGAAGGCGAAATCGTCGCTGTTGGCGCTGGCGCTCGTGACGAAGCAGGCAAGCTGATTGCTCTGGAAGTCAAGGCTGGCGACAAGGTTCTGTTCGGCAAGTGGTCGGGCACCGAAGTCAAGATCGGCGGCGAAGACCTGCTGATCATGAAGGAATCCGATATTTTGGGTATCGTTGGCTAATCAAGCCTCGGGCGGTTTCGCCCTTACCTGAAACCAATTCACCATAATCTGACCGGGACAATTCCCAGGAGAGTAAAATGGCTGCTAAAGACGTAAAATTCGGCCGCACTGCGCGCGAAAAGATGCTGCGCGGCGTCGATATCCTCGCTGACGCTGTTAAGGTAACGCTCGGCCCGAAGGGTCGTAACGTTGTTATCGACAAGTCCTTCGGCGCTCCGCGCATCACCAAGGACGGTGTATCGGTCGCCAAGGAAATCGAACTGGAAGACAAGTTCGAAAACATGGGCGCACAGATGCTGCGCGAAGTGGCTTCCAAGACCAACGACACCGCTGGCGACGGCACGACGACCGCTACCGTTCTGGGCCAGGCTATCGTTCAGGAAGGCGCAAAGGCTGTTGCTGCCGGCATGAACCCGATGGACCTGAAGCGCGGCATCGATCTCGCAGTTTCGGAAGTCGTTGCTGAACTTCTCGGCAAGGCCAAGAAGATCAACACCTCGGAAGAAGTTGCCCAGGTTGGCACGATCTCCGCTAACGGCGAAGCCGAAATCGGCAAGATGATCGCCGAAGCGATGCAGAAGGTCGGCAATGAAGGCGTGATCACGGTTGAAGAAGCCAAGACCGCTGAAACCGAACTCGAAGTCGTCGAAGGCATGCAGTTCGACCGCGGCTACCTGTCGCCTTACTTCGTCACCAACCCTGAAAAGATGGTTGCTGACCTCGAAGACGCATACATCCTTCTGCACGAAAAGAAGCTCTCGAACCTCCAGGCTCTTCTGCCGGTTCTGGAAGCTGTCGTTCAGACCTCGAAGCCGCTCGTCATCATCGCTGAAGACGTCGAAGGCGAAGCTCTTGCAACGCTCGTCGTCAACAAGCTGCGCGGCGGCCTGAAGATTGCTGCTGTCAAGGCTCCTGGCTTCGGCGACCGCCGCAAGGCAATGCTCGAAGACATCGCGATCCTCACGGGTGGTCAGGTTATCTCCGAAGACCTCGGCATCAAGCTCGAAACCGTCACGCTCGACATGCTCGGCCGCGCCAAGAAGGTCTCGATTTCGAAGGAAAACACCACGATCGTCGACGGTGCAGGCCAGAAGGCTGAAATCGACGCTCGCGTTGGCCAGATCAAGCAGCAGATCGAAGAAACCTCTTCGGACTACGACCGTGAAAAGCTTCAGGAACGTCTTGCCAAGCTCGCTGGTGGCGTTGCCGTCATCCGCGTCGGCGGTGCAACCGAAGTTGAAGTGAAGGAAAAGAAGGACCGCGTTGACGACGCGCTGAACGCAACCCGCGCTGCGGTTGAAGAAGGCATCGTTGCTGGCGGTGGTACCGCACTCCTCCGCGCTTCGGCCAAGATTTCTGCCAAGGGCATCAATGCCGACCAGGAAGCCGGCATCAACATCGTTCGTCGCGCTCTGCAGGCTCCGGCTCGCCAGATCACGACCAATGCCGGTGAAGAAGCTTCGGTCATCGTTGGCAAGATCCTTGAAAATGCCTCTGAAACCTATGGCTACAACACTGCCTCCGGTGAATTTGGCGACCTGATCAAGGCTGGCGTTGTCGATCCGGTCAAGGTTGTCCGCACCGCCCTGCAGAATGCAGCATCGGTTGCCGGTCTCCTGATCACGACCGAAGCCATGATCGCCGAACTGCCGAAGAAGGATGCAGCTCCGGCTGGCATGCCTGGCGGAATGGGCGGTATGGGCGGCATGGATTTCTAAGAAATCCACGTCCTCGTTTCGATGGAATGTGAGAAAGGCGGCCCTTGGCCGCCTTTCTTTTTACGTGACGTAACTATTTGTGATTTATGAAAAATTTACTTTGCTTGCGCTTTGCCGCCGCGAAGCGGTTATTTCAGAAACTTCTGATTGACACTCTACCACCAATCATGATCAATCCGAGATGACATAGAGACGGACTTCCTGTTTGCCCCCGCACTATGGAAGTCCTGTCTCAGGCAACAGGAAAGACAGGCTTCGGCCTGTCTTTCCACTTGCTCTCCTTCACAAGTCCAGCCTCTATTCTGCAGCGTCGCTCTGCGTCTTCACCGATGTGAGGGCGTCATATCGGGCGCGCGCCATCACCACTTTTGCTTCATTGGCTATTGCCCATTCACCCAGCGCACGCACAGGCCTCAACAGGTCACGCCCCATTTCCGTCAGTTCATACTCGACCTTGGGCGGAATTGTCGGAAAGATGGTACGATTGACGAAACCGTCCCGTTCCAGATTGCGCAGGGTGGTTGTCAGCATCTTCTGGGAAATGCCCTCGACGGTTCGGCGCAATTCATTGAAACGCATCGGGCGATTGCCGAGATAACTCACCACGAGCACAGTCCATTTATCGCCAACACGCGACAAAATCTCCGTTACGGTCCTGCATGCATTGGTTTCCTTGAAGTCACCGGGTTTCATAAAAGTGCCTCCTTGCGTGGGAATTTGGTCACTTATATAGCGTCGGTCTCCAATGGTTACCACTGCAATAAAGGTGTCATCAATGTCCAAGCTCAAAGTCGCCGTTATCATCGGCAGCACACGTGAACAACGTTTTGCGCCCGTTCCAGCCCAGTGGATTGCCAGGCTCGTTGCCGAGCGGCCGGAACTGGACGTGGAAGTTCTCGATGTCGCGGATTATCCGATGGGTTTCTATGGCGACACGTCCACCACGACCGCTCAGGCAGAAACAGCCGACAAATGGAAAACGAAACTGCGGGAGTTCGACGCCTACATTCTTACGGCCGCTGAGTATAATCACGCGCCGACCGCCGTTCTGAAGAATGCCATCGACTACGGCGACTGGATACAGAAGCCCATGGGCTTCGTTGGCTACGGAGGCGTGGGCGGCGCTCGCGCTGTCGAGCAACTGCGGATGATCGCCGTCGAAATGTCCTCCATGTCCGTCAAAACGGGCGTCCACATCCTCTTCCCCGACTATCTTGCGGTCGTGAAAGGCGAGAACAAGCTGGATGATTTCCCTCATCTGGCGGAAGCGGCCAAGAATATGCTGGACCAGTTGATCTGGTGGGGCAAGGCACTAAAGGTCGCTCGCGGCTGATAAGGAACAAGGCAAGCCGGAACACGGAATTCCGGCTTGCCGCGGGCATCGTGTGCCCTATGATTATTTCCGATTACAACGGAGTGATAATCATATGCGCAAGGAACTTCCCATCGCCACGGCGCCGAAAGATGGCCGAAAGATAACAGTCGTCTGGACCGACGACGACGACCAGCGCAACGAGTCGATCGCACAGTATCGAACACTTGCCCAACTGCAGGCCGGGGGCGGTCAATGGGATGAGGCGGATACCGGGTGGTGGACGTTCACCGACAGCAAAACCCAGCGTAAGATTGAACCGACCGCCTGGATATCCGAAATGGATGACGACGAAGACAGCGATACTTGACAGTGCCGACGGTCAATAAAAATTGACTTTTTTCGTCATATTTTATCAAATGATTGCGCTTTAAAGTTTCACGAAGAAACATGAGCCGCCACCAAATGGCGGTGTTATATTCGTTGTGCACGGCTCGGTTCCGAGTCCACGTCAGCCGGAGACCAGAAATGACCGCTACTCGTACCGAAACAGATACTTTCGGACCGATTGATGTTCCTGCCGACCGCTACTGGGGAGCTCAGACCCAGCGTTCGCTGCAAAATTTCAAAATCGGTGGAGAGCGCATGCCGCTGCCATTGGTTCATGCGCTGGGTGTCGTCAAGCGGGCGGCAGCGGAAACCAATATTGCACTGGGAAAGCTCGATCCGGTTCTTGGTCAGGTGATCGCGGTGGCCGCCTCGGAGGTGATCGAAGGTAAACTTGACGATCATTTCCCATTGGTCGTCTGGCAGACCGGTTCGGGCACTCAATCAAACATGAATGCCAATGAGGTCATTTCAAACCGGGCTATCGAGCTCCTCGGTGGTGAAATGGGGTCGAAAAAGCCGGTCCATCCCAACGACCACGTTAATATGAGCCAATCGTCCAATGACAGCTTCCCGACAGCGATCCATATCGCCACAGCAGTTGAAGCGGTCCATCGGCTCTATCCGGCGCTGGAACATCTGACCAACGCGCTCAAGATCAAGGAAGAAGCGTTCAAGGATATTATCAAGATCGGCCGAACGCATACGCAAGATGCAACCCCGGTCACACTCGGACAGGAATTTTCCGGTTATCGTGCTGCATTGGAATATGCGCGCCACCGTATAGAACAATCGCTTGCAGACGTCTTTCTGCTCGCCCAGGGCGGGACAGCAGTCGGGACGGGGCTGAATGCACCAATCGGCTTCGACACAGGCTTTGCTGAAGCCGTGAGTGAAATAACTGGCCTTCCCTTCAAGACGGCGCCGAACAAATTCGAAGCCCTTGCCAGCCACGGTGCGATTCTTGACTTCCACGGCAGCTTGAACGCCTTGGCGGCGGATCTCTTCAAGATCGCGAATGATATTCGTTTCCTTGGCTCCGGGCCGCGCTCTGGCCTCGGTGAACTGTCACTGCCGGAGAATGAACCGGGATCCTCCATCATGCCGGGCAAGGTTAACCCGACCCAGGCCGAAGCTTTGACGATGGTGGCAACACAGGTGTTCGGCAACCAGGCGACAATTACGGTTGCTGCCAGCCAGGGGCACTTTGAACTCAATGTGTTCAAGCCGGTGATCGCATATAATGTCCTGCAGTCGATCCGCATCCTAAGCGACGTGATGGTGTCGTTCGCCGATCATTGTGTGGATGGAATCGAGCCAAATCTGAGCCGCATCAAGGAACTATTGGATCGTTCGCTGATGCTCGTCACTGCGCTTGCTCCAGCTATCGGTTATGACAATGCGGCCAAGATCGCCAAGACCGCACACAAGAATGGAACGACCTTGCGGGAAGAAGCGCTGGCGAGCGGTCTCGTGTCGGAAGAGGATTATGAGCGACTGGTGCGCGCAGAGAGAATGATTGCGCCGGAGTGAATTGGTATTCATACTGTAAACAAACTGTCGAGGATTAGACGGCTTTCCTTGACAGTCCGCAGTCGTTAATTGATGGCCCAGTTCAACAGGAGATAGCCCCGCATGTCCTCTATCACCCCGCAGTCCAACGGCGTTGTTACGCTCATTGCCCGCATCTTTCTTTCAGTTCTTTTCATCATTGCCGGCTACGGCAAACTGACCGCCATTGCCGGCACCGCAGGTTACTTCGCTGGCCTCGGCCTTCCGCTCCCCACCGTTACGGCTGTTGTCGTCGGTCTGGTTGAATTTGTAGGCGGCCTCGCAATTCTCGTTGGCTTTCAGACCCGCATTGCTGCGGCTGTTGTCGGCCTCTTCACCATCGGTGCGACGCTCGTTGCCCATATGGACTTCTCGCAGGGCATGAACGCCATGATGGCGCAGAAGAACCTCGCAATTGCTGGCGGCCTGTTCATTCTTGCCCTGCACGGCGCTGGAGCCCTCTCGATCGACGCCAAGCGCGGCTGATCGACATTCTCATCGCAATAAAATGAAAAGACCGCACCATGAAAATGGTGCGGTTTTTCTTATTTCAAAATCGTGTTGCGAAGAACTAGAGCGCATCCCGAAAAGTGGGAACCGGTTTTCGGATGAGATGCGCGATAAAATAAACAGAGAGAGCATTCCAACGATTCATGAAAACAGGAAATGCTCTAACTGCTCAACCCTTTACGGATGCGCGTCGCAACGTCCATGACGCGTGCGTTCTCCCGGCTTCGGCGTGCCGATACGAGGCATGCTTGCGAGCGCAGGATAATGCCGTCTTCCAGAATCTTCAGCCTGTTGGCCCGCAACGTGGAGCCAGTCGACGTAATATCGACGATCATATCGGCGGAGCCCGCAGCCGGAGCGCCTTCGGTCGCGCCAAGGCTTTCTACAATGCGGTAAACCTGAATGCCGTGTTTCTGCGAAAAGAACTGCTGCGTCAGCCGCCAGTATTTGGTGGCGATGCGAAGGCGGCGACCGTGGCGCTGGCGGAAATCTGCTGCCACATCGTCCAGATCGGCCATGCTGGTCACATCACGCCAGACTTCCGGTACGGCCACGACAACATCAGCGTGACCGAAACCCAGTTCGGCTTCGATAGCCACACGCTCTTCCGAGTGCGCCAGCGTCTCGCGAATGAGGTCTTCGCCAGTTACGCCAAGATCCACGCTGCCATATCCCAGTTCACGGGCAATTTCGGAAGCGGAAAGGAACAGAATATCCAGATCAGGCTCGCCCTCGACACGGGCGCGATAATTGCGTGAGTCATCAGGCAGGATCACCTTGTAGCCAGCTCTTTCAAGCACAGCGAGCGTCTGCTCCTTCAACCGCCCCTTGGACGGCAATGCCAGCGTCACACTCATTTTTTCTCTCCCGCCAGCATCTGCAACCGGTCGAGCCAGATGGAAAAGCCGACGCCGGGAATGTTTTCCGAAGCGCCAAGCATGGTCAAAAGTCGGTCATATCGCCCACCACCCGCAAGAATGCCATCTTTCTCGACGCCAGCAGCCCGGATTTCGTAAACGAGACCGGTATAGTAATCGAGCGGGCGCCCGAAGGACGCATCATAGATAATGTCTCTGGTGGCAATGCCTGCATTCGCAATCGCATCGCTGCGTGCTTCGAATTTCTGCAGCACCGCAGCCAGATCAAGAGCGTGTTCCGAAGCGAATGCTCGCAGGGTGATGGCTGCGGAATCGAGCGAGACGCGCATTTCGAGGAAGTGCTTCAGAAGATCGAGCGCCGATGCCGGAAAGCGCGTAGCCGCCAGGTCTTCCTTTTCGATCAACCGCCGCGCGATCTCGGCAGGGGAACGACCGGCACCGGGCGAAATTCCAGCTTCGAGCATTTCTGCTTCCAGCATGCGCGCAAGCCCGGATTCGTCGCCTTCCGCCACAAGAACCGCAAGCGTTTCCGGTAATGGATCGCGTCGCTGTGCGCCCGTCAGTTCAGCGAGCACCTGCTCCATCGAACCCGCATCGCCGAAGGAACGCAACAGTTTCTTGCGCCATCCTTGCGGCAGGCCCAGCGCTTTCAGCATGCCGGCAAAGACCGACTGGTCTCCCAGAACAATCTCAAGCGCAGCTTCGGGAGCGGCCGCGCGAACGCAGGCCAGCGCATCAGCGATGGAGCGGGCATCGGACGTCGCTTCGTCGGTAGCCCCCAGATCCTCTATACCGGCTTGAAGAAATTCGGCTGCCCCGTCACGACGCTGACGGAACACTTCGCCGAGATAGGCGTAACGCTTCGGCGTGGCTGCGTTAAGCTCGATGTGATTGCGGCAAACAGGAATGGTAAATTCCGGTCGCAGGCACAGACTGTCGCCGTTTTCGTTTTCGGTCAGAAAAATACGGCGGCGCAAATCCTCGCCCGCCATATCCAGAAATGGATCAGCCGGCTGAATCAGCGGAATTTCGACAAGTTCGGCTTCACGCGCATCGAGGGCCGCGCGAAGAGAACTGAGAATACCGGGCGAGTTTGATCCAGCCATGGCTTTCGTCACTTCGACTGTTCTGCGCGATCCCGCGCCTGACTGGCAAGGATTTCGCGGACTGCCTCGACAAGCCCTTCTTCCTTGACCGTGATCTGCGCCGGGCGGCTCTCGCGCCAGGTCACATTGTCTTCGATCTCAGCAGACAGGCGCTTTCCCTCGACCAGATCCTTGATCTGCACCTCACCGGCCTCGCGTTCCTGCGAACCCTGAATGATGACGCACGGCGCCTCGCGGCGATCCGCATATTTCATCTGCGCCTTCATGCCGGAGCCGCCGACATACATTTCGGCGCGAATGCCCGCCTGACGCAGATCGGAAACCATCTTCTGATAGCGGCCAAGACTTTGTGAGTCCTTGTCCATGACCAGGACAACCACGGGACCGACAACATCGGAAACGTCCAGCTTGCCCAGGTTCTTCAAAGCCGTCATCAGACGCGAAACACCGATGGAAAAGCCCGTTGCCGGCACCGGCTCACCACGGAAGCGCGACACCAGACCGTCATAACGCCCCCCGCCGCCTACGGAACCGAACACGACCTTCTGGCCGTCTTCGTTGGTTACGTCGAACAGAAGCTCGGCTTCGAAAACCGGGCCGGTGTAGTATTCGAGCCCGCGCACGACAGACGGGTCGATCTTCACGCGGCCATCATAGCCACCCGCCGAGAACAACGCCTGCATGTCGGCAAGTTCTGTCACGCCTTCTTCACCCTTGGCGTTACCCGCCACAACCGTGTGGAGATTGGCAATCGTATCAGCCCCGGTAACGCCGCCAGCAGCAGTGAATGACAGGATTTTTTCAATCGAGGCGTCAGGGAGTTCAGCACCCTTGGTGAAATCGCCGCTTTCATCGAGACGTCCCTTGCCGAGCAGAAGGCGAACACCTTCCGGGCCGAACTTGTCGAGCTTGTCGATAGCGCGCAGCACATTGAGACGCTTGGCGGCATTGCCCTCGCCTTGCAGCCCGATAGCGTCCAGCACGCCGTCGAGCACCTTGCGGTTGTTGACGCGGATCACATAATCCCCGCGGCGAATGCCGAGACGTTCCAGCGTGTCGGCCATCATCATGCACATTTCGGCATCAGCCGAGACATTCGGTGCGCCGACCGTATCGGCGTCGAACTGCATGAACTGGCGGAACCGACCCGGACCTGGTTTTTCGTTGCGGAACACCCAGCCATTGCGGTAGCTGCGATACGGCTTTGGCAGCGACTCAAAATTTTCAGCGACGTAACGCGCAAGCGGCGCGGTCAAATCATAGCGCAGCGACAGCCATTGGTCGTCATCGTCCAGAAACGAGAACACGCCTTCGTTCGGACGGTCCTGATCCGGCAGGAATTTTCCGAGCGCATCCGTATATTCCACAAGCGGCGTTTCCACCGGCTCAAAGCCATAGAGGTCGTAAACTTCGCGGATGGTCGCCATCATCTTTTCGGCGGCGCGCAAATCATCCGGCACCCGATCGACAAACCCGCGCGGCAACCGCGCCTTCATCTTGTCCGCTTTATCGGCCATTTTTCCCGCCTGATCGCTGATTTGTACATATATGCCGATTGGAGCCGGCACCAATTCTGTTGCCGGTTTCCTAACCGATCAAGTCCGTTGCGGCAAGTGCGGGGAATATGTTCAGCGTGTCGCAATGGCGACTGCAGCCCCCGCCATCATCCCCGCGCTGGTCCTGTTGGCAATCCGCATCATGCGCGGGCTGCGAAGAAACCGCCGAGCCTGCGCTGCGAGCACCACCCATGCGGTATCGACCGCCGCAAGAACCACGAACATGACCAGCAACAGTTCGGCCCAGCCAACCAGCGAAACATGGGTGATGTCGACTACCGTCGGCAGGATGGCAAGGTAGAAAACCATGATCTTCGGATTGCCAAGCGTGATTGCCATTGCGCTAAGGAAGAGCTTTCCGGCCTCCCCCTGACGGGGAATGGCATTCTCATCTGCGACTTCGTCAACTGGCGCGATCCACATCTTCCACGAAAGATAGATCAGATAGGCCACGCCGACATATTTGAGGATGAGAAACGCTGTGTGGAACGTGTTGGCCAGTGCGGCCAGTCCCCAGACGGCCAATGAAAGCCAGATAGCGTCACCGAGCCACAGGCCGAACATGAATGGAAAGACGCCCTTGTGCCCGCGGCTGATGACACGTGCCACCAACGCTCCGACATTCGGCCCGGGCGTCCCCGCCGCAACAACCAGAATGCCAGCAAATGCCAACAACGACACCAGATCCATGACCATCTCCCATCTTCAAAGGCGGATGTTTCTCGCAGAAATGAGGATGCTTAGCAATCGGCCGCCTTAACTGGGTCTTTTGAAACTCTGTCGCAATTTTTCAATGTGCGCACGGCAATGACAACCTTCAATGTGATCGTTCACCAGCCCCATGGCCTGCATGAAGGCGTAGACCGTGGTTGGCCCGACAAATGACCAGCCGCGCTTTTTCAGATCCTTGGAAATGCGAATAGATGTCTCGGTCTTTGGATTGGCGATCAGGGTTGGATAGTCCACGACAACGGGGCGATCTTTTGCACCCGGCTCGAAAGACCAGAAATAAGCCGCCAACGAGCCTCTTTCTGCCACCAGTTCAATTGCGCGTTTGGCATTATTGATCGTCGATTCAATCTTGCCCCGGTGGCGCACAATGCCTTTGTCCGCCAAAAGGCGCTCCACATCCGCCTGCCCGTACCGGGCAACCCGATGGAAATCAAAGCCATCGAAAGCAGCGCGAAAATTCTCCCGCTTTCGCAAGATTGTCAGCCACGACAACCCAGACTGGAAACCTTCGAGACAGATTTTCTCAAAAAGTCGAAAATCGTTTGAAACAGGAACGCCCCATTCATTGTCATGGTAGGCAAGATAGTCAGGTAACTCGCCCGGCCAGAAGCAACGTGTCATTCCATCGGCACCGACAATCAGACCGGTTCTTGCCTCGGCAACATCATTCATTGCTCTGCCTCCCAAGTTTTATCGATAATTAATTATGTCGCGCAACTTGCCACTAACCACAACTTTAATTGGAAGGGGCGCCAGGCGAAACACGCGGCCGAAATTTACCTTTACGATTCCATTCCGGCGCACAATCCCCACTCGAGCATGAGGGCCGCTCTCCTGACAACCGATGTCAGGAGCTGCAAGGGGCAACTGCGCCATAAAGAGTCTCCGGCGCAAAGAGACGGATTTGGATTATGAAACCACGTCATCTTCTTTTAATCGGATCGCTTGCGGCGATTGCCGTTTCCATTGTCAGCACTAGCATGGCGTTTGCCAATGATCGCTATGCCACCCTCCCGCCGGTACGCGTGAGCCCTGATCTTTCCGCTCCGTGGGTTGCGCAGTTGCATGGGCAACCTGCCCGCATCAAAGCCGTGCCGCAAAATCTGCAGCCAGCACCGCGCGTTGCCAACAGACAAAAGCAGAGAGCGAAATCAAGCTATCGCCAGGTTTCATACCAACGCCCGGCTGCAAACCCTGCCACCACCGTGCGAAAGCACCAAATCGACCCGGCTTATCTGCCGCAGACTGTTTCCTATTCGGGAAAAGAAAAGCCGGGCACGATCGTCATCGATACAGGCAAGCGCTTCCTTTATCTCGTGCAGTCGGACGGCAAAGCCATGCGTTATGGTGTCGGTGTCGGAAAGCAGGGATTCAGCTGGAAAGGTTCCCAGCGCATCAGCCGCAAGGCTGAATGGCCTACCTGGACACCCCCGAAGGAAATGATGGCCCGCGAGCGCAAGAAGGGACGCATCCTGCCCGCGCGCATGGAAGGGGGGATCAATAATCCTCTTGGTGCGCGCGCCCTATATCTCGGCGCCACGCTCTATCGGATCCACGGGACCAATCAACCCTGGACCATCGGCAAGGCCATGTCTTCGGGCTGTATTCGAATGCGCAATGAAGATGTGACCGATCTTTACGAACGTGTGCCGGTCGGCGCGAAGGTCGTTGTCCGTTAGAACAACCGTCATTTTCAAGCTTCTCGCGACCGCCTTTTCACCGGGGCGGTCGCATTATTTTCATAAATCTGAAACGACCAAATTTTCTGCACAGAAAGAATGATCGCAGATTTGGAAACATGATTGAAAGGGCTTTTCCTTTTCCCGCGAACACCCATATGCTGACCATGGCAAAGTCCAGAAAGATACGAAAAGGACTGCCACATGGCAGTCCGTGCCGGGGGAAGACCCGGCACGCAGGTCAAATAGCATTCCAGCGCATCGAAGGATCAATCCTGCGCCGGGTGCTTCGAGGGAAAGGATAAAACATGACCGTACCGATGGTTAAACTGAACGACGGAAATCACATCCCGCAGCTCGGTTACGGTGTCTGGCAAGTGGGCAACGACGAGGCGGTCGCCGCTGTCAGCGAAGCATTGAAAGCAGGATATCGCCATATCGATACCGCTGCCATTTATGGCAATGAAGAGGGCGTCGGCAAGGCGATCAAGAATTCCGGCATCGCGCGCGGCGACATTTTTCTCACCACGAAACTGTGGAATAGCGAGCAAGGCTATGAATCGACGCTGAAAGCGTTCGACACGAGCCTGAAAAAGCTCGACACGGATTATGTGGATCTCTATCTCATCCATTGGCCGACGCCTTCAAAAGACCTCTTCATGGAAACATGGCGTGCGTTTGTGAAGCTGAAAGAAGAGGGTCGAGCGAAATCCATTGGCGTGTCCAATTTCCGCACAGCCGACCTCGAACGCGTCATCAAGGAAAGCGGCGTAACGCCGGTTCTCAACCAGATTGAATTGCACCCGCAATTCCAGCAGGACGAGTTGCGTCTGTTCCACGGCAAGCACAACATCGCAACGGAAGCATGGAGCCCGCTCGGGCAAGGTAAGATACTGGAAGATGCCACGCTGAAGGCCATCGCTGAAAAGCATGGCAAGTCGGTTGCGCAAATCATCCTGCGCTGGCACATCGAGACCGGCAATATCGTCATTCCGAAGTCTGTGACGCCCGCCCGCATCAAGGAAAACTTCGATATTTTCGATTTCCGCCTCAACGGAACCGATCATGATGCGATTACGAAACTGGACAAGGCCGACGGCCGGATAGGCCCGAACCCGAGTACATTCTCGGCTGGCTGAACGGGCGAAAAAACCGGGCGATTGCCCGGTTTTTTTATGCAGAGATCTGCGACAATCCTTGCGGCTTCGGGCCACCATAGGCCCAGTCAATCAACTCTACCGTGTGAACGATGGGCAGTTTGCTGCCCGTAGCAATCTGCGTCATGCAGCCGATATTGCCGGTGGCGATAAGATCGGCCCCCGTCGCCTCGATATTTCTTACCTTGCGGTCCCGAAGTTTTACGGCAATCTCCGGCTGCAGGATGTTATAGGTGCCCGCCGACCCGCAGCAAAGATGCCCCTCGAGCGGCTCTTTCACCTTGAAACCTGCCCTTGAAAGCAGGTCTTTGGGTTGGCGTGTAATTTTCTGCCCGTGCTGCATGGAACAGGCAGAATGATAGGCCACCGTCAAGGCTTGGGATACGTCCGGTTCCGGCAATTCGATGCCGGCGAGATATTCGGTGATGTCCTTGGCCAGTGACGACACGCGCGCAGCTTTCTCGTTATAAGCAGGGTCCAGCCGAAGCATGTAACCATAATCCTTGATGGTCGTCCCGCAACCCGAAGCCGTGACAATGATTGCATCAAGCCCGCCTGCTTCCAGTTCGCGGGTCCAGATATCCACATTATGACGTGCCTGCTCAAGCGCCTGCTCTTCGCGCCCCATATGATGGACCAGCGAACCGCAGCATCCCTCCCCCTTCGGCGTCACCACCTCGATGCCGAAACGGTTCAGAAGACGCAAGGTCGCAGCATTGATGCCCGGATTGAGTACCGGCTGCGCACAACCATTGAGGATTGCCACGCGGCCACGCTTCTCCCCTTTGGCAGCACTGATGGCTTCGACCCTGGAAGTCTCGGGCAAATTCCGCGGTGCGAGATCGAGCATTGCCGCCACCGGTCGCAAAGTCTGGCTTTTGCGCAGCAGCGGCGCGAAAGGCTTGCCGAGCTTTGCAAACTTCAGCGCGGCGCGGAAGCGGCCCGGATAGGGCAGAACCTGCGCCAGCACCCCACGCAGGAAGCGGTTCATGAACGGGCGTTTATACGTTTTTTCGATATGCGCGCGCGCATGATCGACCAGGTGCATATAATTGACGCCCGACGGGCAGGTTGTCATGCAGGACAGGCAGGAGAGGCATCGGTCCACATGGCGCACGATTTCCTCATCCGCCGGACGGCCATTTTCCAGCATATCCTTGATCAGATAGATGCGCCCACGCGGACTGTCGAGTTCGTTGCCAAGCGTCACATAGGTCGGGCATGTGGCGGTACAGAATCCGCAATGCACGCATTTGCGCAGGATTTTTTCCGCTTCACTGACACCGGGATCGCGCAATTGCTCGGGGCTGAAATGGGTCTGCATGGTTTCAAGCTCCGGCCTGACGGGGATGCATACGCCCCGGATTGAGGATATTTTCTGGATCGAACTGATGCTTCAGCCGCTGCGAAAGTGCGGCAAGTGCGGCCGGTTGAGGTTCAAACACTTCAACGCTTGAACGAACACTCTCCGGCGCACGTACAAGCGTCGCGTGGCCACCACCATATTTGGCAATGAGTTGACGCAGTGTTTGCGCTTCGGGATCGGCTTCCATCCGCATCCAGATCAAACCGCCCTGCCAGTCGTAGAAGGCATCGACCCCGGCATAGCGACGGAACTCGTCCACCATGCACCAACCCAGCATCGGAGCCATCGAAACCCGCCACACAGCGCGATTGTCTCCCGCATTGGCATAAGGCAGGACATCACGCACCTCGCGCCAAAGCTGGTGCGACTGCGCTTCATTGAGCACGTCAACCACCCCGCCGAGCAACGCCTGCAACTGGCGGCTGCGATGCTCAACCGAAGGCGCAAAGCCTTCGAGCCGCAATACAGTTGCCGCCTCCCAGCCCAGCTTGCCATCCAGAAAGCGATTGGCAACCGTCGGCGGCAGATGCGCTGCGGAAGCGACTTCCTCCCGCGACCCCATGGCCATCGCCATCGCGCGCACCGCCTGTTCATCAGTCAGACCACGCACGGCAAGCGTTGCCGCTGTTTCCGGTTTCGGCAGAACTTTGAACGTTACCTCGGTGGCAACGCCCAGCGTGCCCCAGGAATTGGCCATCCCCTTGGACAGGTCATAACCGGTCACGTTCTTGACCACCCGTCCGCCGGATTTGAACAATTCGCCGCGTCCGGACACCACACGCACACCGAGCACATGATCGCGCGCAGCACCTGCCTTAAGACGGCGTGGACCCGAAAGGTTGGCGGCAAGCGCACCACCGATCGTACCACGGCCACTTTCACCCGACAGCAGCGGGCCGTAGTCCATCGGCTCGAAATGAAAACACTGGTCGTTGTCGGACAGAAGTTTTTCGATCACGGCCATCGGTGTTCCTGCCTTGGCGGAAAGCACCAGTTCGTCCGGTTCGTACAAGGTCACGCCCTTAAGTTCAGACACATCCAGCACATGACCTGCATCGACCCGATGGCCAATGCCACGCTTTGAACCGTGGCCAATAATCTCCAGCGGCGTAGAACCGGCCAAAGCTTCTTGCACCGCGTCAACAACGCCCGCTTCGTCCTGCGGCTTGAGAATAGTTCTATCACTCATGAACCAGACCTCAGATCAGAATCGCGGAATGTCAGGGAAAGCCAGTTCCCCACGATGTACATGCATACGGCCAAGTTCGGCACAGCGACGCAATTGCGGAAAGACCTTGCCGGGATTGAGCAGATGCTTGGCATCAAAGGCACATTTGACCCGCATCTGCTGGTCGAGATCGATTTCGTTGAACATTTCCGGCATCAAATCGCGCTTTTCTATGCCGACCCCATGTTCGCCGGTGAGAACGCCGCCGACTTTCACACATAGCCGCAAAATATCGGCACCGAAATTCTCCGCGGCTTCCAGCTCGCCCGGAATATTCGCGTCGTAAAGGATCAACGGGTGCAGATTGCCGTCGCCCGCATGGAACACATTGGCGACACGCAGTCCGTATTTCTCCGACAGGTCGCGCATACCCGACAGCACTCGCGGTAGTTCCTTGCGCGGGATCGTGCCGTCCATGCACAGATAATCCGGCGAGATGCGCCCCACTGCCGGAAACGCCGCCTTGCGCCCTGCCCAGAAAGCCAGACGCTGCTCTTCCGACTGAGACAGGATACAGGTTGTCGAGCCATTTCTGAGCGCCAGCGCTTCGACCCGCCCAATCAGATAGTCCACCTCAACGGGCGGCCCATCCAATTCGACGATCAACAAGGCTTCGACGTCAAGCGGATAGCCCACCCGCACAAAATCTTCTGCGGCTTTGATGGCTGGTCTGTCCATCATCTCCATGCCGCCCGGAATGATGCCTGCGCCGATGATATCGGCCACGCACTGCCCGGCCTGTTCGCTGGAGGGAAAGCCAACCATCACCGCCCGCGCTGTTTCGGGCTTTTGCAGGATGCGTACCGTAATTTCGGTCACGACGCCGAGCAGCCCTTCCGAACCGGTCATCAGGCCGAGGAGATCGTAGCCCTCGCTATCGAGATGCTTGCCACCGAGCCGGATTACCTCGCCCGTAATCAACACCATTTCGATCCCGAGCACGTTGTTGGCCGTGAGCCCGTATTTGAGGCAATGCACTCCACCGGCATTTTCCGCGACGTTTCCGCCGATGGAGCAGGCAATCTGCGATGATGGATCGGGCGCGTAATAAAAGCCCTCATGTTCGACGGCCTTGGTGATACCGAGATTGGTCACGCCGGGCTGCACCACGGCGACACGGTTAGGATAGTCGATTTCCAGAATGCGGTTGAAGCGTGACATGACCAGAAGCACGGCATCCTGCAACGGCATGGAGCCACCGGAGAGCGAAGTCCCCGCCCCTCTCGGCACGACACGAACATTGTTATCGTGACAATAGCGCAGAACCCGCGCAACCTGATCGACGGTTTCAGGGAGCACGACGACCAGCGGCAGCGAGCGATGTGCCGTCAGACCGTCGCTCTCGAACACACGCATCGCATTGATCGCATCGACAACGCCTTCGCCGGGCACTATGCCGCGCAGGTCCGCGACGATCTGCTCACGCTTTTGCATGACGGACGCGTCCGGCTCCGGCATTATGAGTCCGCTCATATTCTCCTCCACCACTTATGCGGTCAAAGTGCACTCCACACCATTTTCGTCAAGTGGTAAATCATTTTTACCACTTTAGCCGATGGTTAAACAGTTTCCACGCCGCGGCATAATTACTTGCCTAGTTTCCCAGCGCTCGGCTAGATGCTTTTAAAACCCAAAGCTTTAGCAAATGCAGCAGGAAGTGGGATAGCAGAGCATGATGAGCAGTCTGGCAGATATGGAAATCTTTGCCCGCGTCGTGGCAACGGGCAGCATGTCAGCCGCCGCTCGTGATCTGGGCCTTTCCCCAGCGGTGGTTTCAAAACGCCTCGGACGTCTGGAAGAGCGGCTCGGAACCCGCCTGCTTCAACGTACGACGCGCCAGATCGCACTTACCGAGGCCGGTCAGGGCTATCATGAGCGCGTTCTCGCCATTCTCTCCAACATCGAGGAAGCGGAAGCCTTTGTCGCCCGCCGTTCCGCCGACGCACGGGGTACATTGAAAATTTCGGCCCCGACGACTTTCGGTCGCATGCATATTGCGCCTTATCTCGTGCCCTTCATGCGCGCCAATGCCGATCTCACCGTCAATATGCAGCTCACCGACGAAATGGTGGACATTGTGGGGGATGGTTACGATCTTGCTATCCGGATCGCGGAACTTTCCGATTCAACACTCGTCGCACGTCGCCTAGCGCCCGTGCGCCGCATTCTCGTTGCATCGCCCGGCTATATCGCAGAACGCGGCACGCCACAGACGATTGAGGACCTGCAAGACCACATCTGCCTTGCCCCGCACAACAACGACCCCTGGCGGCTGGAAGGCCCCAAAGGGCCGATCGTCATCCGTCCGGTCGGGCCCTTGCAGACCAATTCCAGCGAAATGGTAAGGGAGGCAGTGCTCGCGGGCCTTGGTATCGCGCAGCGCTCAACCTGGGACATCGGGCCAGAACTTGCGGCCGGAAAGCTGGTACAGGTTCTGCCCGACTATGCCGCTTCTCGCAACGTAGCAATTCATGCCGTCTATCCATCGAAACAGTTTCTTCCAGCAAAGGTCCGGCTGTTCATCGACTACCTTGCCGATCTTTATGGCCCCGTTCCCTATTGGGAGAGCGGGACATCCCACCACGAAGCAGCAAAAAAATAGACCAGCTTTCATTCGTCGGTTAATAAGCCACGTGCTTTATATCAGCGTGCCAGCATATAAAGCTGACTAAGCTTTTGATTCAAAAGACTTAGCTCCCTCCGCACTCCGTTATTCAAGCGAATCGGATGCCCTCCTCCTGCTATCCTGATTTTCTGGGAAAAATGATGAACACACCTGTACGCTTCATTCTTGCAATTATCGTCGCCGTGATCGTTGGCTGCGGCTTCATGTTTTATGACAAATCGCGTGGCGCCGAATGGGTCGTTTCCCCTCAGCAGATCGAACAGGCTAAAGCCGAAGGCAAACCCGGTGTGGAAAGCCGTCCCGGCACCGTGACCGTACTGCCCATCCGTAGCGAGACCGCAGACGCACTTCCATTCAAATGGGCGATGTATGGCGTGGTCGCAGGACTTTTCGTCCTCGTAGCAACACGCAAGCGCAATAAAGCCTGATCATTTTTCGATGACAAAGCACGAAAGCCCGGTTGTCTTATGAACCGGGCTTTCAATTCCAATATATTCCGTTGCCGGATATGGGGCTAACGGCTACTTTGCCGCCGTTACAGAGAGGCTTCAGAGGGCATGGCGGAAACGGTTTTTTCACGCATACAGGCAAGCCGCACAGCAGATGATGTTGTGCACCAGATCGAAACGCTTATCCTCGAAGGCGTTCTGCGTGGCGGCGACCGGCTTCCCGGTGAACGCGAGCTGGCGCGCCAGTTCGATATTTCGCGCCCAATCCTGCGCGACGCTCTAAAGAGACTTGAGACCGCAGAACTTCTGATTTCCCGCCATGGAGGAGGTACGTTCGTTGCTGATGTGATCGGGCAGGTATTCAGCGCGCCTGTCGTGAAGCTGTTTGCCGATCACCGCAAGGCGACAGCGGACTATCTCGAATATCGTCGCGAAATCGAAAGCATTGCCGCCGAATATGCCGCGCTTCGAGCCACACCGGCAGACAAGGCGCTTTTGACCGAAATCATGGAAGCCATGGAAAAGGCTCATGGCGCTAGTGATTTCGACACGGAAGCGCGCCTAGACGTTGAACTGCACAATGCCATTGGCGAAGCCGCTCATAACATCGTTCTCCTGCACACCTTGCGGTCATGCTATCAACTGCTGAAGGATGGCGTTTTTTACAATCGCAGCCTTATCTACAGCTATCCCGGCGTCGCCGACATGTTTTTGTCGCAGCATCGCGCCATTTACGATGCAGTGATGGCCGGCAATCCGCAAGCGGCCCGGGAAGCGGTTCAAAAACACATCCGTTTCGTGGAGCAGGCGACACATGATCGCGAGCTTCACGAAGAACGCGAACGTGTCTCGCGCCTGCGCTACCGGCAGCGGGCCGGCGTGAAGACAGCCAAAGACGTGAAGGATGATAACGGCGAATGAGTGTTGTTTTCAAAGATGCGAAAGGGCCTGACGGTATCCGCCTTTATGCAATTGGCGACATACATGGCCGCCTGGACTTGCTTCTGGATATGCATGGGCTGATCCGTGCCGACCTTGATCGCCGGCCCGTTCACGACTGGCGCATCATTCATCTGGGTGACTATATCGATCGCGGTCCGAAATCGAAGGAGGTGCTGGATTTCCTGATCGATGCGTCGGAACGGGACGAGCGCGTGATTTCGCTGCTTGGCAATCACGACGACGGTTTTCTCACTTATCTGGCAACGGGGGACATCGCCGGGATATTCGCGCTGCATGGCGGCATTGACACCGCTCGGTCCTACGGTGTGGAAATTGATTTTAACGATGCGGTTTCAGCCCGCCATGGTCATGCCGCGCTCGTCAAAGCCGTTCCGCAAAGTCATATAGATTTCATCCGCACCATGCCCCGCTCGGTCGGTTTTGGCGATTTCTTCTTCTGCCACGCCGGCATCAATCCCGCTGTGCCGCTCGATACACAAGATCCCGAAGAGCTGATCTGGATTCGCACAGCCTTCCTGAAATGGACTGAACCATTCGAAAAAGTCGTCGTCCACGGACATACCCCACAAAGCGCCATCGACATTCAACCCAACAGGGTCAATCTCGACACCTATGCGTGGAAAAGCGGACAGCTTTCGGCCATCGTGATCGATGGCGCGGAAAAGCGTTTTATCGAAGCGAGATAATGCACTTAGGGCGCATCCCGAAAACTGTGAAACGGCTTTCGGAAAAGACGCGCGTCAAAAAGAGATAAAACGCCGACCTGATCCAATCAGATCGAAACGCGATCTAGTGCGCGCTCGAAATGCCGTACCCGTCGGTCGACATAGCATTGTCGCCTGCGTCGACGGTGAATATGCCGACTGCCATGAACACAATCGCGGAAACCATCAGAACGGTGAGAAGAGCGGCATGCTTGGCGGTCATATTCGGAAACTCTTTCGACGGGGCCGGACAAAGTTCGTTAGACGAGCCGCCACTTGCGAGCATGGCGATCAGCCTTGCCCATTCGGTCGCTGCCCGGGGAGACGGCGTTCAGTTACACCCGAAAAAAGTTACCCGCAACTGAACGGTTCCAGCCGGATCACCGCTTTTTTCGGGGAAGCACTGTTTGGCTGAACGGTGTGGCAAAGCGGCAACGCAAAACTGCGACTTAAGGTTAAAAGGCAGTTACGATGCGTCTAGATTTGGCTAACCCAAGCTTTTGCTAATACAGCGCCTGCAGCATCTGCCTTTATCCCCAATGTCTCTGCAAGGACTGGGTACTGCTCAGTCCACTGAGGTGCGAAGCCTGATATCAAGCCGCCAAGCTGATCGTTCCACTCTGCCACAAGCTTTGTGTCTGCCTCGAAATGGAACTGCGTACCGTAGACCGCACGCCCGATGCGATAGGCCTGATGAGGTGTCATATCGCTGGTGGCCATGTGGATGGCATTCCCGGGAAGCGAAAACGTGTCGCGGTGCCAGTGAAAGATTGGAAAGGCCTCACCCGCCGCGGACAGGACTGGATCGCTTTTACCCTCTTCCGTGAGCTGAACCTCCCGCCAGCCGAACTCCATGGGTCGATCCAGAATGTTCTCGCCGCCATATGCGCGAGCTATGAGCTGGCTGCCCAGACAAATGCCGAGAACGGCCTTATCGCTGCGGCCAAACTTGCGTATCAGTTCAAGCAAATGCGGGAAATAAGGACATTCGTCATCGGCGAGCGCATTCTGTTCGCCACCCAGAACGATCAGGGCCCGATATCCATCGTCGGCCGCCGGTAGCGCATCCCCATCGTAGGGATGACGCAGATCGATGGAAAAACCCGCATCTGTCAGTATGGGTTCAATCTGCCCCAACCCGGAGCCTTGGTAGTTTTGAACGACCAGTACACCCATGAGAATCCCCCACCGACTTTCACATTCGGTAACATGGAAATGACCCGGACAACAGCGGGGTCATCGATCAGTTCACTATCGACACGCTGACTGTCCGGCCCGCAACAAGGTGTACACCATCAGGCACGTCTTCAAGCTTCACACGCACCGGAACGCGTTGCGCCAGCCGGACCCAGTTGAATGTTGGCGAAACATTCGCCAGCAGGCTGGATGAGTCGCTGCGCTCGCGATCCTCGATACCTCCCGCAATACCTTCGACCTTCCCCTTGAGCTGAACCTTGCTGCCCATGATATCGATCACCACCGGATCGCCTACCTGGATACGTTCGAGCTTGTTTTCCTCAAAATAACCGGAGACGTAGTAGGAATCCGTGTCAACGAGAGCCGTCACAGCCGAACCTGCGGAAACATAGTCACCCGGTTGAAGCGAGAAGTTGGTCACCACGCCGTTTACGGGCGCTTTCACCGATGAACGGTCCAGATTGAGCGCTGCAAGATCGCGATCCAGCTGCGCCTGCCGATAGGCAGCTTCTGCCTGCTGAGCCGTCGTTTCAATCTGTTCCAGTTTCTGACGCGTCACGGTCGTATCGTTAAGCTGGCGATAGCGAACCAGATCGCGGTTGGCCATGTCGAGCGCCGCCTTGCTGCTATCGATCTTGGCTTCCGCCGTTTGCAGGGCGAGCTTGTAACGGGCCTGATCGATGCGGAAGATCACATCGCCACGGTGGACCGCTTCATTATCATGAACGAGCACTTCGCCAACCAGTCCAGAAACATCCGGCGCAACACGCACAACATCCGCACGAATCTTGCCGTCGCGCGTCCAAGGCGCGTTCATGTAATAGTCCCACAAATGCCAGCCAAGAAGCCCCGCCATCGTGACCATGACGAGGGTTACAAACACACGGCCTGAATGTGCAAAGAGCTTTTTCATAGCGGTCCATTGAGAATGACGGCTGCTGAGCCGAGAATGCAAAAATACATGGCAGCATCGAACAGGGGCCGGTGCCATACGAAACGGTAGAAGCGGGCGCGCGCCAGAAGGCGTTGCATAATCGTGTTTGCGAAATAGGCTCCGAGCGCCAGCACGCCGAGGGTCGGAATGTAAATTCCGTAAATGTCGAGTTCAGGTTGCATCACAAATCACATTGTTGTTCTAGGCTGCTTGCGGAAGTTCCATCAGCGGACGCGGCGGCAAGGCAAAAGGCGGCGCTTTCGGGAAAAGGTTGAAGCGCAGGGCGACCAGCGCCATTCTTGTGCGCTTGGCATTTGCCGGCGATCCGCTTTCGATGATGGTCGTGATCGCTTCGTCGATGGAGACGAGCAGATTTCTGTCGATCTCATCAGCCTCCTGCGGCTTGCTGGCCAAGGCTCTGTAATGCGCACCGACACCGTCCAGCACCGCATCAACAGCCGCCCGGCAGTTTTCGGGCAGCTTGGAACGATATTGCTGAAGATCGATCGTGTTCATGCCGTTTCGCAGGTCGCGCAGCAAATCGACCTTCGCGACATCAGCCGCCGCAACCAGCGCCAGGCGAGGTGTCATCATGCCGATGCGGTCGATCATGCGGAGCAGCAGGCGGTTCATGCGCTGGCGGCGATGTCGTCCCGGGCGGCGTTCGGCGGCAAGCGCGATGTCGTTCCAGCCCGCCTTGATCAGGCGGCGAACGCTCCATTCCGCCCCCACCGATCGTACAATCGAAGTTACCGCCGCGGCGATCACGATCCCCAGAACCGTGGCCAGATTGGCGTTGGCAAAACTCACAAAATCGTGGGTCAGATGGCCCTGCAGCATGAGCATGTTCGGCAGATTTACGCAAAGAACCATTCCCAGCAAAAATTGCGACGGAATGGCAAGCAGCAGGCCTGCCGGAATGAGGAAAAGCCCCAGCACCAGAACCAGCGGGAAGAAGCCGTCCACAAGCGGCAGAAGCGCGAATTCAAAAATGAAAGCAGCCGCAATGACGATCAGAAGCAGCCAGTTGAACTTGCGCATGACTGGCACAGGATCGTCCATCGTTGCGAAGATGCAGCAGAAGATGCCCGCCATCATGGCTGCGGCGCTGCCTTGGGACCAGCCGCTGGCGATCCAGAAAGCGGTTGCCACGCAGGTGGCCAGAAAAGCCGAAAAGCCTGACAGAAGCGCCATGCCGTAGTCGCGATGCATGGGGCGAGCTTTCAGATGGGCGTCATAACGGCGCCACCGTAGCGAATGCCGCGAACCCGACAGGATATCCTGACGCAGTGTGATACAATCGCTCCATATCTGGACCAGATCGCGAACGCGCGCAGCCACGTTGAAAGGCAGCAATTCGCCCCAGCTTGTCGCATCTTTCCCGTGCCGGTCAATGTCTTCGATCAGCCGTAACAGGACGGCGCGGCGTTCCTCCGTCAGGTTCTCGCCGCTTTCTATCCAGTCGCAAGCTTCGTCCAGGAGCTTTTGCACCGCCGGATGCCAGGGCTTCTCGTTTTCACCGGGCTTCAGCGCCAGCACGTCGTGCAGGCTTGATATGATCGGAAGAACCGCCACCATGCGCTGCTGCAACACATGAAGCAGCGCACCGACATTCCTGATCGACGAGGTGTCATAGGCAACATGCGTGGTCAGATTGCGCAGCTCCAGCGCATCGGCCGCCAAACGCTGCCGATCCCGAAGGAATTCGGGCGTCGCGCCTTCCCCCCGCAAGCTCGCGAGCGCGAGCTTTGAACCATCCCGCAGCCAGTTATCGATACGACTGACGAGCACCGGACCGCTATGGCGCGGAAAAACGAGACGATTGACGACAGCGGCACAAATGATGCCGATCGCGATTTCCTCCACTCGTCCCACGGCGTAGTCGAAGGTGGTTTCCGGCACGGAAACAACGGCAAAGCTGGCGATTGCCACCGTATAACCGGCAAGCATGAACAGATAGCTGCGCGGTGTGCCGTCAAGCAGGCTGATTGCAAGGCAAAGCCCCATCCAGAGGCCGATGGCCAATGTCAGAATTTCAGGCGAATTGACGAGATGCGGCACGAACAGAATGGTCACCGCGCCGCCAATAATCGTACCGATGAGGCGATAGAACCCCTTGGACGTGGTGGCCCCAGACAAGGGATGCGCCACGATATAGACCGCCGCAATGGACCAGTAAGGATTGGGCAGATTGGCCACCAAACCGATCCACAGCGCAAGCATGCCCGCAGCGAAAGTCTTCAATGAAAAGACTACATCCCAAAATTTGGGGTTTGTTTCGGCTGGTTTCGTCATGGCTTGTGGGGGCACCGGTTGAACGCACTGCGTCTTTCCGGTCAGACGGCCGATCAGAAAGACTATGTTTGAAATTTCTCATTCAGCTTGCGCAAGACTTCCATGGCGACATCGACCGCATCGGAGTCGAAATCGCCGAGGAAAAGAGCGCGAAGACGGGCAGCAGACTTTTCCACCTTGGCGGCAAGAGCGCGGCCATCCCCTGTCAGTTGGATGAGCTTGACGCGACGATCGGCATCATCGGCAATCCGCTGGATCAGGCCATCCTTTTCCAGCTCATCGACGACCCGGACAATCGTGGCGCCCTCAATACCGACCCTTTCGGCCAGCACACCTTGAGGAATACGATCTCCATGCCGCAAGAGGGTCATCAGCGGTATGGCTTTCGCGTCGGAAAGACCATGTTCCGCCATCGCCGCATCGAAAGCTTTCCGCCATCCTCTGGCAGTACTGGCAAGAAGCGGCGCGAATTCGACCCACGCTTGTTTCATCACATCAATTCCATTCAAATAGATAGCTTCATACCTATATGGATACAATCTAGTTAAATGCAACTTCCCTGATATTTCCCATCAATTGTTTGTGTAGGAATGCTCATCGATTGCCTCGACATGCGTCGCCAAAGCGCTTGACCGCCGCCCCTGCCCTCTGCCATCGATGCTGACATGCGCGCAAATTACAAAATGCAGAGACTGTACGTCGAAAACGACCTCCAATCTGGCAGCCAGATCGAGGTTGCCTCGCAGGCCGCACATTATCTTACCCATGTCCTGCGATTGAAGGAGGGGGATGAAATCCTCGCCTTCAACGGACGTGACGGTGAATGGAAATCACGACTGAGGCCGGAAGGTAAAAAGCGGCTTTTTCTCGAACCTTTCGATCAAACGCGTCCGCAGCCCCCAGCAAGTGACCTGATCTATTGCTTCGCCCCGCTGAAACAGGGACGGCTGGATTATATGGTGCAAAAAGCAGTGGAGATGGGTGCGGGCGTTCTGCAACCGGTCATTACACAGCACACTCAGGTACCGAAACTCGGAACCGACCGTATCAGGGTCAATGCGATAGAAGCCGCGGAACAGTGCGGCGTTCTTTCCTTGCCGGCATGCCGCGAAACCATTCGCTTTGACCGATTCATCGAGCAGTGGGACGAAACCCGTCACCTGATCTTCTGCGATGAAGGACACGAATCGGACGATCCGCTGACCATCTTGCAAGCCATGAAGCCCGGCCCTGCCGCATTGCTGATCGGTCCGGAAGGTGGTTTTTCCGAAGACGAGCGCCAGACACTCCGAAGGCTCCCATACGTGACGGCTATTCCCCTCGGCCCACGAATCCTGCGCGCCGATACCGCTGCCGTCGCAGCCATGGCTTTGGTGCAATCCGTGCTCGGAGACTGGCGCAATGCAGGATGACATTCTCGAAACCCGATGTTCAATGGAATTGACTTGCGTGATTTGACAAATTTGTCCAATCACGCTGAAACGCGAAAAATCGACTAGGGACAGACTGCATGGCGCGCGATACGACGGACGAAACGGCACTGACGGGCGTTGAACAACTGGCAGGTTATCTGGCTGGCGGATGCAAGCCCAAAGACGCCTGGCGCATCGGCACCGAGCATGAAAAATTTCCATTCTATACAGCCGACAACAGTCCGGTTCCCTATGAGGGTCCGCGCGGTATCAAAGCCATCCTCGAAGGCATGCAGGCCAAGCTTGGCTGGGAGCCCATCATCGATGAAGGCAACATCATCGGTCTGGTAGAACCAACCGGACAGGGTGCGATTTCGCTTGAGCCCGGTGGCCAATTTGAGCTTTCCGGGGCACCACTTTCCACCATTCATCAGACATGCCGTGAGGTGAATGCACATCTTTCCCAGGTTCGCGAAATTGCAGAGCCGCTCGGCATCCGCTTTCTTGGCGTTGGCGGCAGCCCGAAATGGACCTTGGCCGAAACGCCCATCATGCCGAAATCGCGCTACAAGATCATGACCAACTACATGCCGAAAGTGGGGCATGAAGGTCTGGACATGATGTACCGCACTTCAACCATTCAGGTGAATCTGGATTTCAGTTCCGAACGGGACATGCGCCGCAAGATGCAGGTATCCATGAAGCTGCAATCTGTGGCGACAGCACTTTTCGCCAGTTCTCCATTCACGGAAGGCAAGCCGAACCGCCTGCTGTCCTGGCGTTCGAATATCTGGCGCGATACCGACAATCAGCGTTCGGGCGTTCTGCCTTTCGTCTTTTCGGAAAATTTTGGTTTTGCTGACTATGTCGAATGGGCGCTTGATGTTCCGATGTATTTCATCCTGCGCGACGGTCATTATCATGACTGCACGCATGTCACGTTCCGGCAGTTCATGAATGGAGCGCTGAAAGGCGAAGTAAGTGACCCGCTACCCAACATGGGCGACTGGACCAACCACCTTTCCACTCTTTTCCCGGAAGTGCGCCTGAAGCGCTTCCTGGAGATGCGCGGAGCCGATGGTGGCCCCTGGCGCCGCATCTGCGCACTTCCCGCCTACTGGGTCGGCCTGCTCTACGACGAAGAAGCTTTGACGGCGGCCGAGCTTCTGACCAAGGACTGGACCTACGAAGAAGTTCTCGCGCTGCGCAACGAAGTTCCAGCCAAGGCACTGAATACAACCTTCCGCGGCAAGCCGCTGGAACAGGTCGCACGCGAAACTCTGAAAATTTCCAGGCTCGGCCTTTTGAACCGCAACAAGCTCAACAGCGATGGCCATGACGAAACGCATTTCCTCGCACCGCTTGAGGAAATCGTTGCGGCTGGCATCACAGACGCCGAGCGCATGCTGAAAGCATATAACAGTGTATGGGCAGGGTCGGTCGACCCAATCTTTCTGGAATATGCCTACTGAGCGTAGGCCTCGACCACATCCATTAAAAAAGGGCGCGTTATTCGCGCCCTTTTTTTCAGCTCACAACCTGCTGGCCTTTGCTGGGATCCGGTATCACGACGATTGTGCTGCCATCGCGCACATTGTTGTAAAGATCGATTACATCCTGATTGAGCATACGGATGCACCCGGACGATACCGCCTTGCCGATGCTCCAGGCTTCCGGTGATCCGTGAATGCGATAAAGCGTGTCCCGCCCATCCTTGTGAATGTACATCGCTCGTGCGCCAAGCGGGTTCTTGATCCCCGGAGGCATTCCGCCATTGGCGATGCTGTAAGGCTCCAGGGCGGGTTGACGCGCGACCATCTCATCCGGCGGCGTCCAGCGCGGCCATTGGCGCTTGTAAGCGATCTTTGCGCGTCCCGCCCAGGCAAAACCATCGCGCCCGACCCCAATACCATAGCGCATGGCCCGGCCATTACCGAGAACATGGTAGAGATACTTGTTCGGCGTATCGACGATAACAGTGCCTTTCACTTCATCGGTTGGATAATCGACCTCCTGCCGCCAGAATTTGGGATCGACCTTGCTCGTATCGACGGCCGGGATCGGGAATTGTTCGTCAGGCAACGCCTGGTACATCAGCGGTACCGGTCGCGACGGCGCAGGTTGAGGCAGTTTTTTAACCGGTTGAGACGGCTCTGGCACCGTCGAGACACAGCCCGACAATGCAAAGGCGCTGGCGCCTATGAGAAAGCCGCGACGGCTGAAAGCAGCCTTCGCGAAGCCATTTGTAAGGTCGTCCTGGGATTTTTTACGCGACATCCTGAATCTCTAGCAATGACAGATGCGCGAGAAAAAGATGCTCAAGCTTAAGTCAGCCTTAAGGCTGCACAAACCCGGCACAAAGCGGAAAATACAGCGAGCGACTGTTGCTAAAATAGCGATCCCTGATTACCGGATCCGGGAGATTGAACTTTCTTTGTTTGAACGGGCTTTGCGGGCTCGCTCCCGCCCCCCTCATCCGCAATGACAGCCACGTCACCATCGCGAAACCGTATCGACAAGGCGTCACCCGCCGATACGGTTGCAGCCTGCTTTATCGGCTTCCCTTCTGCGTCGAAGACAACCGCAAAACCACGCTCCAGCACGCTTTCGTAAGAAAGCGTGCGCATGAGGCGCTCCAGTTCCTGCCCGCGCCGTTTGGCTCTTTCGATGAGAATTCGCACCGCCTGGTCACGACGGCGGTCCAGCTGTTCCATGGAATTGGTTGCAAGTTTCGTGCGCCGCAGTATCGGCTCTGCCGATAGACGATTTGCCCGATGTGTAAAGGTCGTTCGGCGCTCCCTCAGGAATGTCTCAAGGGCTCGAGGCAATCTTTGCCCGAGAACGGAAATACCGCGTTCCAGTTCCGTAAACCGACGTTGCAGAAGGCGCGGCGATAGCTGTCGCACATGCCCTTCAAAGTGTACCCGCTTCTTCTGCGTGTTGACGAAAAGAGCACGGGTGAGACGCGAAGCCGCTTCATCGAACCGCCGACGCGGCAAAGCCAGCAACTGGTCAGCCGATGGGAGAGCGCGCGCCGCCGAACGGTGGCTTCGCCGTTTCAGATCGATAAAACGGGAAATAGCCGAGGAAAGCCGTGCGGATTGCCCCGCCAGCGCCGCCAGCAGGTCGGCCTTTACCGGCACGGCCATTTCCGCCGCACCGGTCGGCGTGGGGGCGCGAATGTCGGCTGCGAGATCGATCAAGGTCCAGTCGGTTTCGTGGCCGACAGCCGAAATCACGGGTATGTGCGATGCGGCAACAGCCCGAACGACGATTTCGTCGTTAAACCCCCAAAGGTCCTCAAGACTGCCGCCACCGCGCGCCACGATGACCACGTCGGGCCGCGGAATTGCCCCGCCCTCCGGCAAAGTATTGAAACCATGTACTGCGGTGGCCACTTCCGGACCGCTTGTTTCGCCCTGCACACGCACGGGCCAGACGATGACGTGCAGCGGATAACGGTCTGCAATCCGGTGAATAACGTCGCGAATGACTGCCCCGGTTGGAGAAGTAACCACCCCGATCACACGAGGCATGAAAGGGAGGAGTTGCTTGACGGCGGGATCGAAAAGGCCTTCCGAAGCCAGCCGCCGTTTGCGTTCTTCCAGAAGCGCCATCAAGGCGCCCGCGCCGGCGGGTTCCATCTGTTCGATGACAATCTGATACTTTGAAGAACCCGGATAGGTCGTGAGCTTGCCAGTGGCGATGACCTCCATTCCTTCTTCAGGACGGAAGCGCAGCCGACTCATCGAGCCGCGCCAGATCACGGCCTCAAGACGCGACCGATCATCTTTCAACGCGAAATAGGCATGGCCCGACGAATGCGGACCACGATAGCCGGAAATTTCGCCGCGCACGCGCACATGCCCGAACACATCCTCGACCGTGCGCTTCAACGCGCCGGAAATCTCGGACACGCTATATTCAGCGACATTGGACGATGCGCCGGTAAAACTCGAATCGGAACCCATGCTCATCCCATCATAGGCAACCAGGTGGCATGGCTGGTCAAGAAGCCATGCGGCGATTTACTGCTTCGTCACCAGCCTGGCAGCAATTCGTTGGCTCGCACCCTCCTCGTGCGGACCGCAGGAAACGGCGATATTTCAGCCGAAGCCATCGCGCCCGGTTGCGGTGACGATATATTGTCTAGACTTTCAATGATGTGCTGCGCAAGTGCATCTACGACAGCGTTTTGTTTTGTATGGCCGCGCATGATGCCGATGCCGAATTCCGGCAGCATTCCAAACCCGTCAGCTTCGCCAAGAACACGCATACCCGGGCGGAGCGCGCACTCCGGAAGTACCGAAACCGCAAGCCCGGAAAGAACTGCCGCCGCCAGCACTGTCGCAGACCAACTCGTGATTATGATGCGATAATCACGCCGGGCCGCTTCCAGCACATCGATAGCGGCATGACGCCAGATACAGGTTGGACGCCCGACAGCCAGCGGCAATACGGCTTCTTCGTGCACCGCGTGGTTGGCGGACGTAACCCAAAGCAAGGGCTCCGTGCGAACCACCTCGGACCGGCGTTTGTCATCGCACTGGGTGACTAGGGCAATATCCAGCGTTCCACGACGGATCATTTCGTCCAGATTGACGGTGGGTTCGCACACAACCGACAATTCGACGCGCGGGTTCGATCGTGCAAACCGCGCCATGATTTCCGGCAGAAAGCGATCGGCATAATCGTCCGGTGTGCCGATGCGAACGTGGCCTTCCAGTTGAGTATCGTCGAAGGCCGCGATGGTTTCACCATTGAGCTGCATCATGCGGCGTGCATAGAGCAATAGCCGCTCCCCCTCTTCGGTAAGACGATTGGTCCGTCCGTCGCGTTCGAACAAAGGTTTGCCGATGCGCTCTTCCAGACGGCGCATCTGCATCGAAACGGCTGATTGCGTCTTGAAAACAGCGTCCGCGGCACGCGTAAAACTGCCCATGTCCGCGATGGCTATGAAGGTCTGCAACTGATCGAGATCCAGAGGCGTGCTCATTAGCGTGATCCATCACTATTATTGAAGAATGACATTAAAAACATTCGCTGGAACAATCAATTCGATTGTTGGATAAAGCCGCCATCGTAAAGGAAAAGGAGCCGCGCAAGCGAATGACCCTGACGATGAGGATAACCTAGCCCCGCTAAATCAAAGGAGAGCGGACATGACAGCGACAAGCAAGATAACGACCACGCATTTACCGGCAACGAGCGCCTCGACCTCCACGCTCACGCAAATGGTGAAAGCCGTATTCACGTCGATCATGCGTCGCTGGGCGTTTTCCAAGGGTCGACGGCAATTGCTGAACCTGAGCGACTTTGACGATCACATGCTACGCGATATCGGGCTGCGCCGTGAGGATATCTACACGGCAGTGCATTATCGAGGCATTGAGGATCCTACCCAGGTTCTAAGCGAACTAGCAGACGCACGTCTGCGGATCAAGGCAACACGCCGGATATGCTGAACCGGTAGTCTCTACATCTGGCAGGCGCCACCTTCACATGCCGGGCCCCCTCCCGGCCAGCCTGCCCATTGCCCGGCCGCTCCTCCGCTGGCCGGGCTTTTTTATGTGGCTGCTTGGGAAGGACACTTCTCTGCAAGCCATTTCGCAACGGTCCGAACACTCGAAATAAGCAATCGCTGGATAACTGAAATCGCTTTGATTTTTTTCAAAGAAAAGTGTTGCGTTCGGTGTTTGAGTTCGCTAGATGGGGGCCGTCGCGAACGAGTACACG
The DNA here is from genome assembly GCF_000182645.1 of Brucella intermedia LMG 3301. Lineage (NCBI taxonomy): Bacteria > Pseudomonadati > Pseudomonadota > Alphaproteobacteria > Hyphomicrobiales > Brucellaceae > Brucella > Brucella intermedia. The sequence goes on along the minus strand of NZ_ACQA01000002.1, from coordinate 273,592 downwards.
CTTCTGTCGCGCTTGCGGGCCTCCAAGTTGAAGGCGTATGCAAATCCCTGCTGGGGGATAGTTTAAGGGTAGAACAGCGGACTCTGACTCCGTTAGTCTTGGTTCGAATCCAGGTCCCCCAGCCATTTGCTTTCGAGAAAAAGCTTGGATACTTTTTAGCTTTTTGGCGGCAAGTTCATGTCGCCATTGCCAAAAAAATGCTCCCTCAGTGCTCGGCGTTCGGTGCCTGACCCCAACTATCAGTATCCATTGCACACACTCAGGAATAGGGCCCCTTCGGGCCCGCGATCTCCTTGGCTATTTCGAATTCGAGCAACATTACAAAAAATTCAGTTTCCACTCTTGAACTTGGCCAAACCATACACATTTGAAGAAATGCAGCGCCGGGCCCCTCTGGTCATGGCTACCGCTATGGCGATGTCGGGGCTGCTCCACTTGTTCAAATGGAGATGGTCCGGCGATGGATTCGCTTATTGTAGCCCTATCGGGCGATTTTCTTGGTACACCTGTATATTTTTGGGCGGCATTCATTGTTGTCGTCGTGGGCTTGCTTGTCTTCGACCTCGGCATTCTCCATCGTGACGAACACGAGATCGAAGCCAAGGAAAGCCTCCTGCTTTATGGCTTCTATGTTCTGATCGCATTGGCCTTCGGTGGCTGGGTGTGGTGGCAGCGCGGAGCGGAAGCCGGCCTGGAGTTTTATACCGGTTACTTGATCGAGCAGAGCCTCGCGATGGACAATATGTTTGTCATCGCCACGATCTTCGGCTTTCTCGGCATTCCGCGCCTTTATCAGCACCGCGTGTTGTTCTGGGGTATTCTCGGTGTCATCGCCTTCAGAGCAATCCTGATCGGGCTGGGCGCGGCACTTGTGCACGAGTTCAACTGGATTCTTTTCCTCTTCGGCGCGTTCCTTGTTTTCACCGGCTTCAAGATGTTCGGTCACAAGGACGAGACGCCTGACATCGAACAGAACGCCGTTTTCAAATTTCTGCGCCGTCGGTTCAACATCACCAGCGAGTTGCATGGCCGCAATTTTACGGTCAAGCAACCGCATCCGAAGACCGGCAAGATGGTCACCTGGCTGACACCACTGGCAGTTGCTCTGATCATGGTGGAAACAGTCGACCTCATCTTCGCGGTCGACTCTGTCCCGGCCGTCTTCGCCGTTACCCAGGACACGTTCATTGTCTACACCTCGAACATCTTTGCCGTTCTGGGTTTGCGTGCGCTTTACTTCGCACTCGCCGCTGCGATGAACCGGTTCCGCTATCTGCAGGTCTCGCTTGCAATCATTCTGGTGCTTATCGGCATCAAGATTTTCCTCGTGCCGCTCGGCGTTCACATCAACACGCTGCTGTCGCTTGTCGCGACGCTGGTCATCCTCGCAAGCGGAGTACTGTATTCGCTTTATAAAACCCGCAATGAACCGGACGTGAGCGTTGAGGACCTCGCCAAGCAGCACCATACCGAAAACTGAGCGAAAGCAGTTTTGACCACGGAGAGGCCGGCGCTAATCGCCGGCCTTTCTGTCGATAAAGTCCGGCCCCATACTATCTGAGCATATGAGAATTTATGGGTAGCACCTGCGGGATTGTCCCGATATGAGTGCGCCATGACACGCAAAGGCCAAGGCTATCTATTCACACTTCTCGCGGTTACCATTTTCGCGACGCAGGATGGTATCTCGAAGTACCTTGGTACGCATTATTCGCCCATCCTGATAACGATGATCCGCTATTGGGTTTTTGCAGCTTTCGTTCTTCTGCTTGCCATTCGCTCCGGCGGCATCGCCAAAGCTGCCGCGACGAACCGCCCATTTCTGCAGCTTTTTCGCGGTATTCTGCTTGCCGCCGAAATCGTGACCTTCATCTTCGCGCTCAGCCGTGCAGGCATGGCAACGGCGCAATCGATCTTTCAGGGTGCACCGCTGCTGGTGACCATGCTTTCCGTACCGTTTTTGGGTGAAAAGGTGGGATGGAGGCGCTGGACGGCGATCATCGTTGGACTGATCGGTGTCCTGCTGATCATTAATCCCGTCAATGCCAAGTTCGACGCGTCCCTGCTTCTGCCTGTTGCAGCGATGGTCATGTTCGCCGTCTATGCTGTTGCGACGCGCGCCGTCAGCAAAAGCGACGACGCCATGACCAGCTTCTTCTATACCGGGATGGCTGGTGCTGCGGCCCTTACATTCGTAGGCAGCTTCTATCTGATGCCGATTGCACGGAGCGACTGGTTCTGGATGGCGGCTCTTTGCGCCTGCGGCATCGCGAGTCACTACTTCCTGATCCGTGCCTATGACATTCTGGAGGCTGGAGAAGTGCAGCCCATCACCTATCTTCAACTTGTTATAGGCGCATGTATCGCAGTTACGGTATTCCATGAACAGCTGACATGGAACATTGTCGCCGGTGCGCTTATCGTCGTAGGCGCCGGACTGTTTTCTGTCTTCCGGGAACGTCAGCTCGGTAAAAGCAAGCCGCCCGCTCTCGGCTAGCCCCCCAAAAAACGTGCTGTTTTGAGTTTATAACATTATAGCATTCATTTTCTGCGGCTTCCGGTCGTTGGCTGATAACTTGACAAATAAAACATGATAATTTAATTCATGTTTTGACCTCTTCTGGTCGCGTAGACTTCCAGCCGGCGCTTGACCTACGAGAGCGCCGGTCTTTTTATGTCTTTTGGACCGCACCAGCATGGTTGAGTGGATAAGTCATGACGCAGCCAGTCACATCGCATAGCAACTCCATAAAGACGGACTGCGTGATAGCGGGCGGCGGGCCAGCAGGCTTGATGTTAGGTCTTCTGCTTGCCCGTTCAGGCGTGAGCGTGACGGTTCTCGAGAAGCACCCGGATTTTCTGCGGGATTTCCGTGGCGACACAATTCATCCATCCACTCTTCAGATCATGCATGAGCTTGGCTTGCTGGACGGCCTGCTTGCGTTACCCCATACCAAGGCGTACCGCTTACATGCGGAGATCGGCGGCCAGGACATAACGATAGCGGATTTTTCCAGGATTCCAGCGCGGTGCAGATTCATCGCTTTCATGCCACAATGGGAATTTCTGGATTACATTGCACGCGAAGCTGCGAAGTATCCTAATTTCAAACTCATAATGCCGGCCAACGTAGTGGAACTGATTGAACGGGACGGAAACGTCACCGGTCTAGTTGCGGCAACGCCCGCTGAAACGATCGATATCAGCGCTAAACTCGTAGTGGGTGCCGACGGCAGAAACTCCGTGGTGCGCACAAAAGCCGGTATGGAGATCGAGAGCTTTGGTTCGCCAAGCGAGATACTCTGGATGAAACTGTCTCACCTTCCCGATGACCCGCCCTATACGATGGGTCATGGCGGCCCCAGGCAGGGGTTCGTCATGATCGATCGCGGCGACTCCTGGCAATGCGGTTATGTGCTGCGCAAGCAGACTTTCGCCGAGGTAAAACAGAAAGGGCTCGATGCATTCAGGGAAGCGGTAGCGAAAGTATCCCCATTGCCCCCTGACCGGATGGACGAAATACATACATGGGACGACGTCCATCTGTTGAGTGTGCGCATCGATCGACTGAAGAAGTGGTGGAAACCGGGACTTTTATGCATCGGCGATGCCGCCCATGCCATGTCGCCTATCGGTGGTTTCGGAGTCAATCTTGCCATTCAGGATGCTGTAGCGGCCGCAAATAATCTGGCTGCGCCGCTCAAGAGTAACGACGTCTTGTCCCGCCATCTTGCAGCCGTCGAGGCGCGACGCCGCTTTCCCACAAAGGCGACGCAAAAGCTGCAACTCATGATGCGCAGCGATCGCCGCAAACGCGAGACGAAAAACGGGAGGCCGGATGGACCGCCCGCTTTCATGCGGTATCTCGCCCGCTGGCCAATCCTCGCGCACCTCGCGGGCAGACTGATCGGCGTCGGCTTCCGCCCGGAGCACGTGCGCAGCAACTAAGGGGAGACTTCAGTCTATATCGTCAAGTTCGTCGTGTATCCCGGCAACGATCTCCAGTCGCTGTTGCGCCGATTTCCCTGCAAGCGAAGCATAGGTCAAAGCGAGAAGCCGAATGGCACTGCTGACAGCCGTATAGGATGCCCCCAATGCGAAACTGTCGACATGGCATGGAAGGACGACGCGGGCATATCGCTGCGCCTCTGAAACCGATCCACGGTCCGTAATGGTCACGATATTCAGCCGGCTCGTAGCGGCATATCCCAGAATTTGCTTTAACAGAGCCCGATGCGGTGGCAGCGTGATCAGCAACAGCACGTCTTTCGGGCCGGTCATGGCCAGATCTTCAGCCCATGAACCCTGATTGATGCCAAGGATCATCACGCTGTGCCGCAGCCTGGAAAACAGGAGCCGCGCATAGCGTGCGAACCCTTCCTCATCCCCCATTCCTATCACCCAGACACGCGGCGCGGCCGCGATCAGTTCCGCAGCCTCGCGCATCTTGTCGGAACGCAGCGCCTCGAAGGTTCGCGTGATATTGGCGATCTCCAGATCAAGATGCGCGCTGATGGTACGCACCAGCGGCACTTCTTCATCAATTGTGGCCGAATATTCGTAGGGCTCGGTGCGATTGCGCTCCTCGCGCGCCTGAAGTTTTACTTCGTTGAAATCGGCATAGCCCAGATGTTGAAAGAAACGGGCCGTCGTTGCCTTGGATACACCGGCCATCTCCGCGATTTCAGTGGCGGAGTGAATCAGAATATCGTCCTCGCGCTCAAGTACTAGCTGCGCGATTTTCTGCTCTCCTGCCGTGAGCTTTGCGTAGCGCTCCTGTATGCGCAGTACCAGACGTGAAGCCATGTGCGTTTATTCCGAATCTCTAATGCACCAAAAAAGCTTATCATTGCCTCTTGCAATACTGAAACATTTGTTTCATTGATAGTGAAACGTTGAAATTCATGGAATCTCCATGGCGTATTCCCGCAATATCCGGCAGCGCATCTGGGAGCGACTGAAAGATGTCGCACGTCCTGATGCACGCTTCCACCTCAAATTTTCGGAATTCATTCCGGACTTTGAGGGTGTCGAGGCAGCTACCGATCGTTTGCTGGCGCTTGAAGGGTTTGCAAAGGCCAATCTGGTTTTTGTCACTCCGGATAATTCCATGATCGAGTTGCGCCGTCGCCTGATCAAGTCGGGTACACCATTCATCATGCCGACTTACGGCATGCAGCGCGGCTTTCTCCTACTGCAACCGGGATCCGTTCCCCCGGGGTTGGAGAAAGCCGCAGCCTGGCTTGACGGGATGGAACATTTCGGTCGAGCGGTCAGCCTCGAAGACCTGACCCATATCGGCCGTTTTGATGTCGTGGCGACTGGCGCATCCGCTGTTTCCATTGATGGAGTCCGCTTTGGCAAAGGCCATGCGTTCTTCGATCTGGAATGGGGCATGTTCACCGACCTGGGGCTTGCAGACGAGCAATCCCTGATTGTCGCAGCAGTCCACGACGTGCAGATCGTGGAAGAGCGCCTCAACGTCTCCGAAAGCGATATTGCTCTCGATTTCATTGCCACACCAAGCCGTCTGATTGAAATAACGCGCAATCGTCGCCGACCGCGCGGCGTCCGCTGGAACGAGGTTTCGGCAGAGGAAATACAATCGATTCCACCATTGCGTGAACTCGCCCGCATACGCGGCATAGCCTGAAAATTCAGCACCAAAAGGAAGTTTCGATGAATATTGCCTTGGATCGTCGCCGTTTTCTCGGACTTATGGGAGCTGCTGCCACCTTTCCTGCGATGAGCCGCTTTGCCGATGCCGATACGCCGTTCAACTTTCAAGCGTCCTGGATCAATGACGCGGAATTCTGCGGCTATTTTGTTGCGGCCGACAAGGGTTTTTATCGAGAAGAAGGCCTTGATCTCAATTACATTTCCGGCGGTCCGGATGTCATCCCCGAAAGCGCGATCATTGCGGGCAAGGCTGACCTGACACTCACCACTCCGGACACGACGATCAAGGCTATCGTCGAACAGGGCGCACCTTTCAAGATCATCGGCGCCCAATATCAGAAGAATCCCATCGGCATTGTTTCGCTCGCCAAGAATCCGATCAGGGAACCAAAGGATCTCATCGGCAAGACCCTTGCGGTACCGCCGGTCAATGTCATCTCGGTCGAGGCAATGCTGAAGATTTCGGGGATCGATCCGTCCCAGGTTAACATCGTCCCTTACGCGTATGACCCAACGCCGCTTATCAAGGGTGAAATCGACGCGTCGCTTGATTTTACGACCAACGTTCCCTTCACCATCAAGCAGGCCGGTGAAGAGGCCATATTCTTCCTGCTTTATGACTTCGGCTTCACCATCTTCAACGATACGGTGGTCGTTACGGAAGAAACGCTCAAGACGAAGCGCAAGGATATTGTTGCTTTCCTTCGCGCAAGCCGCAAGGGCTGGGATGAAAACCTCAAGGACCCGGCAGCCTACCCGCCCAAATTTATCGACAGCTGGTTTAAGGGTACGGGCCGGTCAGTGGAAAATGAAGTCTATTTCAACACTGCCCAGAAGCCGCTGATCGAGTCCCCCCATGGCATATTCTCCATGAGCGAGGAAGCCATCGAAAAAACGATCGCGGCTCTCGGTACGATCGGCATCGCCGCCAAGCGCGATCATTTCGACACCACGCTTCTTGAAGAGATTTGATGCCAGAAATGTCCGGGATCAAACTTGAAAACGTGACACGCTCCTTTTCAGGGCGTGGCACGAATGTAATTGCATTATCCGATGTCTCCCTTGAATGCCCGGCCGGGTCGTTCACAGCACTTATCGGGCCATCGGGCTGCGGCAAGTCGACCATGTTGCGGCTGGCACTCGGTCTTGACCGACCCGACAGCGGCGCGATTTCGGTTATGGATAAAAGCCCCGTCAAGGCGGCAAAAGCCGGGCTGACGGGCGTGGCCTTTCAGGACGCGGCGCTCATGCCCTGGCGCAGCGTCGAAGACAATATCGCTTTGCCGCTTGATGTCCTCGGTCTTTCGCGTTCTGCGAAGTCTCACAGAATTGCCGAGCTTATCGCTCTTGTCGGTCTCAAAGGCTTCGAAAAGGCGCTTCCGGGCGAGCTTTCCGGTGGCATGCGCCAGCGCGTCGCAATTGCCCGCTCACTGGTTACCGATCCGCGCGTTCTGTTTCTCGACGAGCCTTTCGGCGCACTCGACCAGATATTGCGCCGCCAGATGAATATTGAGCTTCAACGCATATGGCTGGAAAGCAAGGCGACCACCCTGCTTGTTACCCACGGCATAGACGAGGCGGTTTTCCTCGCCGACCGGATCGTGGTGATGCACAGTCGCCCCGGACGCATCGCGCAGATCATCGATATTCCATTGGAGCGCCCGCGCAGCCCCGAGATTTTCAGCACATCGCAGTTCCACGCGCTGGAGGATGCCATCGCGGAGGCCCTGCATGGCTGACGTGAAGCCGTCCACCCATCTCTCGACCTTGCGCAACTGGATTATCCTTCTTGCGATATGGGAGATATGCGGTCGCTTCTCACTGATCGCAGATGGCGCCCTTCCGGCACCGTCGGCTATACTGGCTCGTCTCTGGATAGATCGGGCCGACTATCCCGCCCATATACTGGCAACACTTGAAGGCGCAGGCGCTGGATTTATCATCGGCAATCTCATCGCCGTGGCAGCAGGCATCCTGTTCGCGCTATTTCCTGCTGCTGCAAAGCTCGGACGTGGCGTCAACATCGCGATTTTCGCACTGCCTCCAATCGCCATATCGCCCATTCTGGTGCTGACCTTTTCGGGCATGACGCCGCGTATTACGCTGGCAGCGCTTGGTTGTTATTTCATCACCATGGCCGCCACCGTAACAGGCATCAGCCAGACGGACCGCCGCATGATCGATATCGTTCGTGCATATGGCGGCAACCGCTGGAAAGTGCTGCGCCTGGCGCAATTGCGATCTGCACTTCCGTCGATTCTCGCGGGTCTACGCATTGCTGCTCCGAATGCGGTTCTGGGTTCCATCCTGGCCGAATTCGGCGGAGGAGGTCGCTTCGGTCTTGGTGCCTATCTGATCGGTTCTCTCGGGAGAGCCGAACCGACCCGGTTATGGGGCATCGGCCTGTGCGCTACCCTGCTCGCGGGGCTGGCCTATGCGCTATTCTCTGTTGTTGCGAAGGTACTGACGGGCAGCACCAAGGCAATCACCGTCCCGGCCAGCGCTCCAGATGTTGTCCAACACCGCTCTCGCGGGCTGAACTATGTTCTCACTGTCTGTTCAGTCGCGCTTCCGTTCCTTTTGTGGTGGCTGTTGCTTGTCGTCATGGGAACGCCAGCCATGATAGCGAAAACACCTGCCGGACTGTTCGATTATCTGTTCCTCGCTCCGTCCGCGACCGCCGCCCAGACCAAACTGCTGACAGCGCTTTTGCAGACTTTGCCGCTCACATTTCTCGGCATGGCCGCCGGCATCCTGTTTGCCTTTGCACTCGCCATTGCGTCCGTCGCCAAACCAGCCATCGTGCGCGGCTTCATGCCTGTCGCCCTCGTCACTCAGACGATGCCTCTGGTTGCACTGACGCCTCTGCTCGTTCTGTTGCTGGGGCGCGGGCCGTCCGTCATCCTCTGGATCACCATTTCGGTCACATTCTTTCCCGCCTTCGTCACCATGGCGCAGGGTATGGCATTGGTTCCCCGGGCTGCGCTGGATGTACCCCGCGCATACGGCGCGAATGTCTGGAAACAGATACGCCTGGTGTCGGTGCCAGCGTCCCTGCCCTATCTCTTCGCGGCCATCCGCCTCGCCGTGCCGCGCGCTCTGCTCGGGGTCATGATCGCCGAATGGCTGGCCACCGGAACAGGCCTTGGAAACCTGCTCAACCAATCGCGCGGATATCTCGACTACGGCATGATCTGGGCCGTCGCCGTGGTCTCCGTCATGCTGTCTGTCTTTTTCTACCAGATCGTAGCCCTCTGCGAGCGCCGTGTGCTCGCCCGCCGGGGTATGAGCCCGGCAGACTAAAATGCAAGGAGTCCCCATGGAAATCACCGATCACAAAGCTTCCGTTCGCGAACGTGTGTGGAGCGAGTTGCGCAAGGTCGCTGTTCCGGATAGCCGTTTCCATTTCGACTTTGGCGAATTCATCGCGGATTTTGAAGGCGGCGAGGAGGCGGTCGCCCGCCTGACCAGCCATCGCTATTATCAGAATGCCGATTTCATCTTCATCACGCCCGACAATTGTCTCGACCGCCTTCGCCTTCAGGCCCTCAAGGACGGCAAGACCGTTCTGATAACCACTTACTCCATCAGGCGCGGCTTCTGGGTTCTCGATCCGAAACTGATTTCGCCGGATCACTACCTCTATGCGTCAACGCTTGACGGCATGGAGCGTGTCGGGCAGCCGGTAACGCTGAAAGACATCTCGGCCCTGCCGGTCATCGACTACATGGTCACGGGCACCGGGGCCATCAATCTGGAAGGGGTCCGTTTCGGCAAGGGGCATGGTTTCTTCGATGCCGAATGGGGCATGCTCTACCGTCTGGGTCGCATCACCGCCGCTACGCCGGCAGCCGCTGTCGTGCATGATTGTCAGGTTCTGTCCGAAAAGCTGACGCCCGATATCTACGACACGGTTGCGGACGTGATTTTCACGCCCACCCGCACCATAGAGGTTAAAGACCCGCATAAGCCGACCTGCGGGATCATCTGGGACCGCCTCGATCCTGTCATGTTCGAGACGATCCCTCCGCTTCAGGAACTCAAGGCAATGGGACTATAGACAACGTCCCACTGAAAACTCAAAAAAGCCGGATGCGTTTATCGCTTCCGGCTTTTTCCTTACATGCCGATCACGAGCTTCAGCGCAATTGACCACATCGTAAGTGCAATCACGCCTTCCAGAATACGCCAGGAAGATGGACGGGCGAAAATCGGGCGCAACCAGCGGGCACCGAAACCGAGCGAAAAGAAGAACACGAAAGACGCAGTGATCGCACCTGCGGCAAACGATGTTTCCAAACCGGGAAACTGCGTGGAGATCGTTCCGAGAAGAACGACCGTGTCCAGATAAACATGCGGATTGAGCCATGTCAGCGCCAGACAGGTTGCCAGCGTCCTCGTCAGGCTTACGGACGCCCCGTTCGCCGTCGCCAGTACGGCAGAGGATGTGAAGGCCGAATGGAGGCTTCGGGCACCATACCAGATCAGAAAAGCCGCTCCGCCGTATCGCATGATGGGATCGAGCGCCGGCATGATGGCAGCGATCTTCTGGAAGCTCGTCACGCCAATAAGGATCAATATGGCATCCGATATGGCGCAAACGAGACTGACAGCAAACACATGCTCATCCCGCAATCCCTGCCGCAACACGAAGGCGTTTTGCGCGCCAATAGCAACAATCAGGCTGAGGCCCATGGTGAGGCCGGTGACGTAGACGGAAGGATTCATGAGTGGTCGCCATCTGGGAGTAAGTTGGCCCTTGGATAGCGGACGGAAGCCCATTAGAATAGTTAAATCTGATAAACTCAGTTTAGGAAACCTAATGATCGACTATTCTGCTCTGAGAGCAGTGGCAATGGTAGTGCAGACAGGCAGCTTTGAAAAAGCCGCACGTGCTTTGAGTGTTACGCCGTCTGCGATCTCCCAGCGCGTCAAACATCTGGAAGAGCGGCTGGGCGCGGTCCTGATTGAGCGGGGAACGCCCTGCACGGCAACTGAAAAGGGTGATTGGCTATGCCGTCACATCGAGCAGGTCGGCATGCTCGAACGAGAGCTTCTGGCGGAATTGCCAGGACTGTCCGGCAGCGAGAATAGTGCTCAGCGCGTTACGCTTCATATAGCCACCAACGCCGATAGCCTTGGCACCTGGTTTCTGAATGCGATTTCGCATTTCAGCACCGCATCGGATTATCTCTTCAACATTGCCGTCGATGACCAGGATCACACCGCCGAATGGCTGCAACGGGGACGCGTCGTCGCCGCTGTCACTTCCCTGCCCAAACCCGTGCAAGGCTGCCGTCTCACCCCGCTTGGTACTCTTCGCTATCGCGCCACAGCATCGCCGGATTTCATCACCCGGTATTTTCCCGACGGAGTAACCCGCGATGCGATTGCCAAGGCCCCCGCGCTGACATTTAACCAAAAGGACAGATTGCAGGATCGCTGGGTCCGTTCTGTTCTCGGAACCGATATGACTTGCCCGACGCATTGGCTTCCCTCGACGCAGGCCTTCGTCGATGCAAGCCTGTCAGGCATGGGATGGGGGATGAACCCGGTGCAATTGGTCGGCGAGCATCTGAAAGCCGGGCGGCTGGTTGAGCTAATCCCCGATACGGCTCTGGATATTCCCTTGTTCTGGCAAGTGAACCGCCTGGCGGCCGACCGACTTGCAGGATTGACGCAGACCGTCCTCACGACAGCGCGCCGGGAACTTGCGCCCCTTCCTCAAAAATGACTGCCATCCAACCGGGCGCGCTGTCGCAAGGCGAGAAACCAGACAAGGCTTTTCCTTACCCTTCGGTCAATCACCATCTGTTTTCTTGAACGTGAACAGCGATTGAGCGATGCATGAAGAATGAAGCTCCTGTTCCTCATCGCGGCGCTGATCGCCCTTGTTTTCCTCGGCTGCTATTTGCAGATGTTCTTTGCCGTGCCGTGAAGGCGCGAATATCCGGCGCGCTCTTCCGGCTGGCTTTCCGAAGAGCTGTCTATCGCCCAAGCGAACAACAAGAAAAAGGCAGGATCAATGATCCTGCCCCGTTTGCGCGACACCTGCTGCCTCTTCACAGACCCTGACGTGCTCTGCCAGTGCCTCGAGCTGCAAGAAAGCGCTTATGCTACAGATATCCCGCTTCTGAAACTTTGGAAGCTCCTGAAGCTCCTTCAATCTGGTGAGAAGTGCACCGCGGTTCATGGTTTTCCCTCCATCTTTCTGGCTATCCGCAAGTTCGGTGTTCGTCAGGCTGCCCGCACCTTCGCTTTCGTCTTCAGTGGAAGCTCGATATCGACTTCCAGCGTCGACATCTGGTCGCCCCGATCCATTTTCACGCTGACCTTGTCACGATCGATCTGGATATGCTTGGCGATGACGGCAAGGATTTCCTCCCGCAATACCGCGACAAGATCGGAATGTTCGTGCGATGCCCTTTCATGGGCGAGCAGAACCTGCAACCGTTCGCGCGCTTGTGGCGCGGAAGCAGGTTTGCTGAAGAAACGAAACAGGCTCATGCCGCTCTCCTTCCGAAAAGTTTACCCAGAAGGCCGCGCTTTTCGGATGGAACAGTCATCGGCACTTCTTCACCGGCAAGGCGGCGGGCTGCGTCGAGGTAAGCCAATGCAGGCGCACTGCGCTGATCGGCAAGCGTCACGGGGGAACCAATATTGGAGGCCCGCAGAACGTCCTGGCTTTCGGGAATGATGCCCAGAAGCGGGATGGACAGGATTTCCAGAACGTCTTCAACCTTCAGCATATCGCCGCGTTCAGCGCGAACCGGGTCGTAACGGGTCAGGAGAAGATGTTTTTCCACACGTTCGCCACGCTCGGCCTTGAGCGTCTTGGCGTCCAGCAGGCCGATAATGCGATCGGAATCACGCACCGACGATACTTCGGGATTTGTGACGACCACCGCCATGTCTGCATGGCGCATTGCCAGCGTGGCACCGCGTTCAATTCCGGCAGGGCTGTCGCAAATGATCCAGTCGAACTCCTTCTTGAGGTCTTCCATGACGCGGTCGACGCCCTCGATGGTCAGATTATCCTTGTCGCGTGTCTGCGAAGCCGGCAGCAGATAGAGCGTCTCAAGACGCTTGTCGCGGATCAAGGCCTGCGGAAGCTTTGCATCGCCCTGAATGACATTGACCAGATCGAACACGACGCGGCGTTCCGCTCCCATGACGAGGTCGAGGTTGCGCAGGCCGACATCGAAATCGATAACGACGGTCTTCTCGCCGCGTTGCGCCAGCGCGGCGCCGATTGCGGCGGTAGATGTCGTTTTGCCAACGCCACCTTTACCGGAAGTTACAACAATCACTTTTGCCATATTTGTCTCCTGTATCTCCCGCGCGCCTCCAGAGCATCCGTTACCCGGGATATGAGATGCTCTGCTTTTCTTTTGCGGCACTCAAACGTGCCTGAAATCAGTTCGGGACCTGCGCTCCCAAAAGGCGTTTCGCCTGTTGGAAACGTGCTAGCCCAGCGTTTCGGCCATCATATAGTCGCCGTCGAGCCACAGCTGTACAGCCTGTCCGCGCAATCTGCTTTCCATGTCTTCCGCCGTCTTGTAGAGGCCGTCGATAGCGACAAGCTCGGCTTCCATCTTGCGGCAGAAAATGCGCGCATCGGCGTTTCCGGCTGTTCCCGCCATCGCGCGGCCGCGCAATGCGCCATAGACGTGGATCGATCCGCCAGCCACCACTTCCGCTCCGGATGCAACAGAACCGACAATCGTCACATCGCCATCTGGAAAATAGATCGACTGCCCCGACCGGACCGGCTCGGTGACGACCATGGATGGTACAGCCTTGACCAGTTGCACCGATGCTGGCGCAGCCGGCGCGCGTTCCTTCGGTTTCGATTCCGCGATCTCCGGATCGAAATCGGCTGCAGGCTGTCCGCCCCGCATCGCCGGCGGCATGCCGGGACCGAGGAGCGAAGGCCGTGCATTTTCGAAACCAGTGATCCAGACGCCGCGGCTAACCAGATCCTCAAGCAATTGCACCAGTTGCGGGCGCTCGATCGTTACATTTTCAAGATCGAGAACGATCGGACGATTGAGAAAGAACCCAACCGAACGCGCTGCAAGATCGTCCAGCTTGTCGAGCCAGCCATCGAGCGGCAATTCAGGCGAAAGGACCAGCGCCAGAAAGGACCTTCCTTTCAGGCGGATTGGACGAGACTGTGTTAGCACTTGATTCATCTTGGTTAAAAAACAGTTTATCCGGTCTATATGCGCAATGGTTAACAGATGGTTAATTTCCGGGGCTTGAACGGTTCCTTGAGTTGGAGAATCCGTTCCTTTCCGACGATCAGAGAATAACTATCCGCAGGGAATCCGCATCAGGCACAGAACGCAACATCATGCCCGCTCGAACAGCCAGAGGCGCCTCAAGAACGAAAGCGACTCAGCCTTCTCCTGATTGTAAACGGATAATTGGGGCGATAATTGACGTTTCTTCGACCGTCCACAGAAGACAATGCAGAAAAATATAAACTTAAATTTCAATCAAAAGTGACGCTACGTAATGTATTATAAATTTATAATATATTTTATTTAGCCAAATGAACAGAAAAACTTGCACACCGACTGAATTGTTGAAACTTCATCCGTCAGTTTTCGAAGTGTATTTTAGTTATTTCACACCACACAAAAGTAAAGAGGTGTTCCTCTCTCAGCAGACCAACTTCAGAATTTCGGAAGCAATACGCAACATAAAGCACGTGCCTCCGTTTTTCCGAGCGATGGAATGCGTGCAGAAATGGGCATGAGCCGCCGGAAAAACGCAGACTTTCGGACGCGGTTTGTCTCAGCCTACTTCAGCTGGAAATAACTTCTTCCAGATGCGCTGGAATATAAAGCTATGAGAAGGTTCCCGCTCAAAGGAACCGCCTCGCGTTTGGGCGGGGGGCTTAGGGGCGCGAGGCGGGCGAGCTCTCAGGAGTGCACGCACCATGAAAATGGAACGTTAGCTGCGATTCTGGAACTAACAATACATTCCAGCCTGAAAAATTACGTGACTAAGATACAGAAAAGCCCGCAAGGCTCGGGAGGAGGTGAGCGTTGCGGGCTTGATCAGTAAGCGCGATTGGGAAGAGGAGTATCGCGCTCGGCCCCGGCTTTTGGGAGGAGGAGCAAGCCAGGACGGATATTCAATAATCCCTTCGCCCCGCCCACTCAATCAACAAGCTTGCATTGCTGATATGCACTTTCCACCCCCCAAACAAAAACCGCCCCGCGGCGACTGAACGCGCTGAGGCGGCGTATCTCCCTCGAAAGCCCCCAATCGAAGAAGATGGTGGAACTTAATCACAGCTTTGAAAAAAATAAATAGGCAATTTGCACCATTGTTAGAAAACCCGTGAACAATATCGCCCGGAGGTTGAGGCCACTTGTCTTTCCGAACAATTCCCTGCGATCGGCCATCCAAGCACATCAACAAGATTCGCATAAAACGCACTGCAATGTCGTTGTGACTGCTTTCCCACCGCTCATTTTGAGTCCCGACCGATTTACTAACCGTACATAATTTTCAGTATTTTCTGAAAATCGTGTAGTTATATTAAGGGGTTGCTTTCTCCATAAGCGGAGTTATTGTTCCTCTCACTTGGAGGAGGGAGTACCGCCCCAGCGCGCTAGACCGCTGCGGGGCGGTTTCTTTTTAGCTACCCAAAAATGCATATCTGCATTGCAAGCTTGCCCCTTGTAACCGGCACGCCGTATTCCTATTTTGGGCTTGTTCGGTTTTACTCCTCCTCCCAAAAACCGGACCCAAAGCGCGATACTCCTCCTCCCAATCGCGCTTTATAGATTCGCCCACTGCACACTCCTCCTCCCAGTGCAGTGGGCGTTCTCATTTCTGGAAGTCTTCTCCCTTTTGAAATCGAGTTGAATCCAACGGCCTCCGGCTGTTTCTGTAGTTTTAAGGGTTTGCGGCTAGTTTTTGCGCATGACGCATGGGGGTGGGGTTTCATGTTCTTCGGCAAGAGCTTCAAAATTGCACGAGCGCCATTGCTGAGCGCGCCGATGTTCTGGCTGGCTTTCACGCTCATACTGCTGGTCGTTCTCTTGTCATTCCGGCTCAATGTCCCTATCGGCCCGATGTACTGGGACAGCTACATCTATTTCGATGCGGCCCAGCGCATAAGGACGGGCCAGGTTCCCAATGTGGACTTCTCCACACCGGTCGGACCGCTTGGCTATTATCTTTTTGCATGGGGACAATCCCTGTTTCCGAAAGCGCAACCGCTGTTGCTCGTTCAGTGGTCCATATTGATCGTCGCAGCGCCGCTAATGTTCGGAGTGCTGGCTGAGCTTCACCCTCGGAATCGAACAACCGGATTTCTTATCCTTGTCCCATTTCTGGTATTCGCCATCTTTCCCGCCAATACACAGAGCTTTTATCCATATCCCGGCCTGGATGGTTTCGGTATTTATAACCGCCACACGTCGCTTCTGCTTTACGTGCTCATGTGCGGGCTGATGTTCATGCGGGATAGTGCGAAGCTTGCGCTCTTTTGCGCAGCGACGATGTCCGCCCTGCTCCTGATGAAAATAACCGGTTTTCTAGCAGGCGGGCTGTTCGGACTCACAGCACTTCTGGCTGGCAGAATTTCGATTCGCCATGTCCTTCTCGCAGCGGCCGTTGCTTCTGCGGCGCTGTCTGTTCTTGAGTTGCATAACGGAATCATCGGCGCATATGTTCGCGATATCGCTACATTGGTGGCGCTGAATGAAGGGGCTCTGCTTCCGCGGTTCCTGACCGTCATATCGTTGAAGCTCGACGTCATTCTACCAGCTTCAATCCTTGTTCTGTTGCTTTTCTGGAACGAGCAGCGCCAGTCCGGTGCTCAGGCCTCCAGCGAACAACCCCACTTCTTCGACCGGAGCTCCGTGTGGCTCGCTGTCGGGCTGATCGGCAGCGTCTTCCTTGAAACCCAGAACACCGGGAGCCAGGAGTTTATTTTTCTTTGGCCTGTTCTGATCATGATCTTTCGGCGAGTGCAGCTTCGCAGTCAGAACTTCAAGATCGCTTTCCTGACACTGGCCGCTTTCTGTTCCATTCCGACTTTCGCCAAGGTTGCGCACACGACCTTGCGGGCCGTCGCTGTAGCGCCAACTTATGTCCAGCCCTCTTTGCCGGAGTTGAAGAATCTGGGTCAGGTGCTGACACGGCCCGATTTCCTGCAGCGGGCAGAGCTTTTCCAATCCCATTATCCGCAGAACAACGCGGCGTATGAAGCACTGGCCAAACAGGGACAACTACCCAGTTGGCAGCTTTACTCGGAAATCGATTTCCAGGTTTTCTGGCTCCTGTCTGCAAACCAGATGGTGACGGACCTGAAATCCTTCGAAACCCGCACCAACATTCGCCTGCAAAGCATCATGACGCTTGATTTCGTCAACCCGTTCGCCTGGATTTTGGACCGTGATGCTACGCGACATATCCAGATCGGCGCCGATCCGTTCCGCACGGTCCCGGTTCTGTCCGAAGAAACGAAAGCCGCCGTGGAAGCAACGGACGGCGTAATGCGCCCGAAATGCCCGACAACGACCAATCGCCTTGCCTTGCAGAAGATATACCTCGAGGCGCTACAGGATCGCACAGTTATCGCTTTGAACCCCTGTTGGGATTTGCTGCTTCGCCCCGGTCTTCTTCCGTAATCGGCCCTTACTTGATCTGAGCCTTGATGAAATCCCGCACAATCCGGATGATCCCGCGTGAAAGCACCTCATCCAGCGCCTGGATGAACGCATCCACATGCTCGCGCCCGCAAATCAGTGGCGGCTCAAGACGAATGACATTTCGATTGTATTCGGTAAAGGCAACCAGAACCCCATGATCGCGCAGCAGATGGCTGCCGATGAAGCCGGGGAGCGAGCCTTTGAGCTTCTCATCCAGCATCCCCAGAACCGGCCGCAACACAGCCGGCATGGTCTGGGAAAAATCATGGAACTCCAGTCCCACCATCATCCCCTGCCCGCGCACATCTTTCAGAAGAGCTGGATAACGGCTCTGCAACTCACGCAGCCTTTCCAGAAGATAATCCCCGACATCGGCAGCGTTATCGATCAGATGTTCATCGTAGAGAACATTCAAGGCTTCGATTGACGTGATGCAGGCTTCGCCAATCCCGCCGAAGGTCGCCATTGCATGGATCATCGCAGTCTTCGGCGTGCCATAGGCTTTCATATAGATGCCACGGCGGGCGATCATCGCGGCCATAGCCGTCTTTCCCCCGCCCAGCGATTTCGCCAGCGCAGTGACGTCCGGTATGACGCCATAATGCTCGAAAGCATAGAATTTCCCGGTCCTGCCCAATCCGCACTGCACTTCATCGGCAACCCAGATCACACCATGCTGGTCACAAAGGCGACGCAGCTTCTGCCAGAACTCTGCGTCCGCCTGAATGATACCGCCGCCGCCCTGCACCGTCTCCAGCACGATCACCCCGATTTCCGGGTCCGAACGAAACGCGTTTTCAACGGCAGCAATGTCACCGAAGGGAACCCGTACAGTGTTGTCGACAAGCTTGAATTCGCCGCGATAAAGCCCGCCATCCGTGACGGACAGAACGCCCTTGGTCTTCCCGTGAAATGAGTTTTCCGCATAGACGATTTTCGGCTTTTCCGGACCGGCGGCGCGCTCGGCAACCTTGATCGCCGCTTCCATCGCCTCGGAACCGGAGGACCCCAGAAACACCATGTCCAGATCGCCTGGCGAGCAGGCCGCAATGTCATAAGCAAGAGCAGTCGCATATTGCGACATGAAGGCGATCGCGATCTCGTGGCGCATCTCTTCCTCAAATTGGCGACGTGCTTCGAGAATACGCGGATGGTTGTGACCAAAAGCAAGCGACCCGAAGCCGCCGAAGAAATCGAGAATCGGGCGCCCGTCCTGATCGTAATAATACATGCCTTCTGCTCGTTCGATCTTCACCTTGTGAAAGCCGAGCAGCTTCATGAAATGAAGCTGGCCCGGATTAAGGTGGGTCGTGAACAGCTCGGTCATGCGTGGCAGATCGAGCGCTTTCGCCTCGCTTACGGTCAGCAGATTCGGCTTTGGCGTTGCGTTGGTCCTGGTCATTTTTTGCCCCTATGCCGTTTCAGAAGCCTGTACACCCGAGGATGCCGCGCCGATTTTCCTGCGATATTCGCTATAGGCTGCGATCAACATGTCCTCGTCCCGATATTGCGGCACCCAGCCAAGCTCGCGCTCGCCCTTTGAAACATCCAGAACACACATTTCATCGGCGATGAGATATTGCTCCGGGTCCATGATCGGCATGTTCATCCAGTCGAGCAGATCCAGTGTCCGCTTTACTGCCCAGGCGGGCGTCGGCAACAGAATGGATTTCGATCCTGCATGACGGATGAGATCACCGAGTAGTTTGCGGACGGGAGGCGGGTTGAGTGATCCGAGATTGTAGGCCTCGTTGGGGATACCCGCTTTGAAAGCGGCGCGTGCCGCCTCCGCACAATCGAACACCGAAACGAACTGGTACGGGTTTCTGCCCGAGCCGATCATCGGCACCGGCAGATTTTTATCTATCAGCTTGAACAGCTTTTCCAGAATGCCGAGACGGCCGGGACCGATGATAAGGCGAGGACGGAACAGGGATATATGCATTCCACGTTCGCGCCATTCAGCGGCGAGTTCTTCGGTTCTCAACTTGGAAAGCCCATACTCGCCGAGCGGCTTGCATGGATGGTCTTCCTTCTGCGGCCAGACATAAGTGTGGCCATACACCATGTCGGTGGTGAAGTGGATCAGCTTGCTCGCACCGGCAACATCCATTGCCTTGATGATGTTCTCCGTCCCGTAATAATTGACGGGAAAGAAGAAATCATGCCGCTTCGCGCGGACCTGTATCGGCGAGAGCATCTTGGCAGAGAGATTGTAGACCACGTCGTCAGCGCGGATACCCAGTCTGCGGATTGCTGCCGGGTCGGTTACATCGGTCGCGAAAAAAACGGCGTCAGCATAATGCGGCAGATCGCTTTTCACGATATCTGCGACAATGACCTCTTGACCGTCGGCGAGCAGTTTGGGCGCGAGATACCGACCGACAAATCCATCTCCACCGAAAATTACGTGTCTCATCATACCGCCCCGTTCAACCTTGCGTCTGCCGGCTCACACCCGTATCCGCCTGCGGTTCGGGCGATTTGCCGCTTTGCGCGATCAACACCGTCCCGATGCAGATGAATGCAATGCCCGCGATCTTGTATGCGCCCAGTTCCTCCTTGAACAAAAGCCAGGCGAACAACGCGACCGCCACATATGCAAGACTGAGGAATGGATAGGCGAAGGAAAGGTCCACCTTCGACAGCACGTAAAGATGCGATGCCATCGAGATCACAAAGGTCAGCAGACCCGCAAAAACCCAGGGGTTGAACACGATCTGGAATATGCGTTGGATCATTGTTTCAGCGGAAAAACTGATCGGGCCGAGCGACAGCATGCCATATTTCAGCATCAACTGCGCGGCAGCGTTGGTCATGACTGTGAACAGGATGAAGGGAATATATTTCATCACGTTTCCTAAACTGCCGCACCGGACGTCAATGCCGTGCGGCGCCAGAAATTGGAATTGAATGCCTTGTCGCGAAAAACCTCGAAGTCGCGCCAGCCTGGAAAGCTTGCAGCGAAAACCTCCGCGCTCATCCGCTGGTCCTTGTACGGATTGACCCGGCCCCCGACGCCCACGACCATCTGGTCCAGACTATCCAACAATTCCAGCGTCTTGCCGCCCCGATTGGGAAAATCCATTGTCAGCGTATATCCAGGCATCGGAAAGGACATGAGACCGGGAGACTTCACCGACCCGAAACGCTTGAGTACCGTCAGGAACGAGACCTGCCCGGCCGCGCGGCTTGCTTCCAGCATTGCGGGAATGACCTTTCGCGCCGCATCGAACGGAACGACGCTTTGATGCTGATAAAGCCCCCTTGGGCCATAAAGCCGGTTCCAGTTTCTGATGCTGTCGAGCGGATAGAAAAAATTTCGATATGGCACCCTGTGTGCCGTTCTGAGCCGTCCCTTGCGCCGAAAATAGGCCGCGTTGAACAATGACAGGCTTGTCCTGTTCAGTACGGAGAACGGCAGTTCAAAAGGCACGCCAAACCGCCCCATTCTCGATGGCTGCGGGCCGCTGGCCTTCCTCACAGGATTGCCGACCATCAGCAGGCCCCGCCCATCGGAAAGCTGATCGACCCAGGCAACGGCATATTCATTCTCCCGGTCCGCAACCTCTGCCATATCGAAATATGCATCGAGGCTACCGAATGGCAGGATCTTTTCCTCAATATCGAGGCCGCCCACCCGCATGAGCCGGATCGTTGCACGCAGAATCAATCCGGTCAGCCCCATTCCACCGATCGTGGCCCGGAACAGGTCGATGTTTTCGGCGTCGGAACATTTGTAACGAACACCGTCCGAGCGAAGCAGATCCAGCCCGTCGACGTGACACCCGAACGTTCCCCGCAGATGGTGGTTCTTGCCATGCACGTCATTGGCGATGGCCCCGCCCAATGTGACGAACTGGGTGCCGGGCGTGACGGGCAGGAAATAACCATGCGGCGCGACATGCGCGATGATATCGCTCAGAAGCGTACCGCTTTCAGCCGACAGCAATCCCGTATCGGGATCGAATTGGAGTATCCTCCTTCGGGCCTGCATGGGCGCGAGGAAGCCTGCATCGTTGTGACAGCTGTCACCATAGGAACGACCATTTCCAAACGGCAGCAGGCTCGCACCTTCGTGCAAGGCACCGGCGAAATCGGCCTCCAGCAGATCCAGCGGTAGAAAGCGCCGCTGCCGCCGGTCAACACGCCCGAAACTGTCGAAAGACTGTTCCATCAGCGCAGTCCAGCCACAAGTAGCAGTGCAGCGCCAAACGCGATCACGACCTGACTGCGCCAGTCCTTGGCCATGAAGAGAACCGGATCGTCATCCATGTCCCCCCGGTGCGCCAATATCCATATGCGGACGTTCATGTAGAGGACCATCGGGCCGAGCGGCCATATCAGCCAGGGATAGGTGTAGAGGGTCTTGACCGCATCGCTGTTGATATAAAGGGCCAGAACCAGTGCCGCGGTAAATGCGGCGGCAACCCCGCACTGACCGACGATATCGCGGTCTTCAGGGCGGTAGCCTCGCCCGGCAATCTTGTCCTTTTCCGTCGCCATCGCGCCTTGCAATTCCACATAGCGCTTCGCCAATGCCAGCGAAAGGAAGAAAAACATGGCAAAGGCCATCAGCCAAAAAGACGGCGGAACTTGGGAGGCAGCCGACCCACCCAAAAGACGCAAGCTGTAAAGCCCCGCGAGACAAATCACGTCGCCCAGCAACATGCGCTTCAGGGCAAATGTATAGGCGGTAGTGAAAACCAGATAAGTGACGATCGCAAGTGTGAAAGCGGGCGGCAGGAAGAAACAGACGGCGGCCGTCAACAGCAGCAGCAGAGCCGCGACACCGAGGCCGAAAGGAATGGATATCTGGCCGCTCGCGAAGGGCCGCTGATTTTTTCGCACGTGTCTCCGGTCGACCGGAAGGTCGATAATATCGTTGACGATATAGATTGCAGACGCCGTCGCAGAGAAAGCGACGAATGCCAGACAAACCGCAATGAACACGTCGGGCTTCACTATATCATGAGCCAGAGCAGCAGGAACAAAGACCAGCAGGTTCTTCAGCCATTGATGGACACGCAGCATCCGGGCGTAGGTTCGGATGGTCGGCTTTTCAGCAAGGAAAACCTGGCAGTCCGTTCGTTTCTGGAACTGCGCCGCCGCACGATCAGGCGCGACCAGGATCACCTGTCGGGCCGCATCGAAAACCGGTAGATCGTCGCGATCACTTCCGGCATAATCGAACCTGTGTCGCCCATAGCGCTCCACCAGCAGATCGGCCTTGCTTGCTGCTGAGAGATTCTTCGCTGCAGTTGTCGAATAGACAGCGCTGAAAATACCCAGCTCCGTCGCCACAGCCCGGGCTATCGGTTCAATGGCTGTGGTGATCAGGACCAATATTCGGCCCGATGCATGTTCTCGACGCAGAAAATCCAGAAATTCGGTTCGATAAGGAAGCCGCGAGACATCGAGGGCTACGCGGTCCGCCACCTGTTGCTTGAGATATGCCTTTCCCGAGAACAGCCAGACCGGCAACATGAAGACGAACAGAATGTTCTTCTTCAGAAGAAGAAAAATCCCCTCCCACAGCAGATCGGTCGAAACCAGAGTTCCGTCCAGATCGACTGCAAGCGGCACATCCTTGTTGTTCTGCCCCCGCGTGTCCATTTTTAGCCCTTTACCGCCCGAGCCTCTCTTGTAACGGGACCGCGACAGAAGCCAAATAAAAAATGAACTTTTTCGATGTAGATTGCGCTAAACTCGCCTTTTGAGCGTGGAGCGCCGCGCACCCGCAAGGGCGCACCGCGCTCCCGCTGCAAAACTCGCCCAAGGCCTCGTCAGAAACTCCAGTCCTCATCCTCGGTCGCCACCGCCTTGCCAATGACATAGGACGAGCCGGAACCGGAGAAAAAGTCGTGGTTCTCGTCCGCATTGGGCGAAAGCGCGGACAGGATCGCCGGATTGACCTTGCACGCATCAGCCGGGAACAGTGCCTCATAGCCGAGGTTCATCAGGGCCTTGTTGGCGTTGTAATGCAGGAATTTCTTGACATCTTCCGTCAGTCCCACGCCGTCATAGAGCGCTTCCGTGTAGCGAACTTCGTTGTCGTAGAGCTCCAGAAGAAGTTCGAAGGCAAAATCCTTGATTTCCTGCTTCTGTTCTCCGTTCAAACGTTCCAGCCCGCGTTGGAACTTATAACCGATATAATAGCCATGCACTGCCTCATCGCGGATGATAAGCCGGATGAGATCGGCCGTGTTGGTGAGCTTTGCGCGGCTCGACCAGTACATCGGCAGATAGAAGCCCGAATAGAACAAAAAACTTTCCAGAAAGACGCTGGCAATCTTCTTTTTCAGTGGATCGCCAGCATGATATTGATCGAGAATGAGAACGGACTTGCGCTGTAGAAACTCGTTTTCCTCAGACCAGCGATAGGCATCATCGACATCCGGTGTCAGGCATAGTGTGGAGAAAATCGACGAATAGGACCGCGCATGAACCGCTTCCATGAAGGAGATGTTGGATAGCACCGCTTCTTCATGCGGTGTCACAGCGTCATCCATCAGCTTCACTGCACCAACTGCATTCTGGATCGTGTCGAGAAGCGTCAGCCCGGTGAAGACGCGGATCGTCAGCTGCTTTTCCTCCCGTTTCAGCGTTTCCCATGACTGAATGTCATTGGAAAGCGGCACTTTTTCCGGCAGCCAGAAATTTCCGGTCAGACGGTTCCAGACCTCAAGGTCTTTTTCATCCTCAATCCGGTTCCAGTTGATCGCGCGCACTGCGGCGGGCTTCGGGGTCTTGGTTTTCACTTGGATATTCATTCGTCGTCACCAGGGTCAAAGGGCGCAGGAAACACAGCCCTGCACTTCCGTGCCGGAAAGCGCCATCTGGCGCAGGCGGATGTAGTAGATGGTCTTGATGCCCTTCTTCCATGCGTAGATCTGCGCACGGTTGATGTCGCGGGTGGTTGCGGTATCACGGAAGAACAATGTCAAAGACAGGCCCTGATCGACGTGCTGCGTCGCCGCCGCATAGGTATCGATGATCTTTTCCGGCCCGATCTCATAGGCATCCTGATAATAATCGAGATTGTCATTGGTCATGAAGGCTGCCGGATAATAGACGCGACCGATCTTGCCTTCTTTTCGGATTTCAATCTTCGACACGATCGGATGGATCGATGAGGTCGAATGGTTGATATAGGAGATCGAGCCTGTCGGCGGCACGGCCTGAAGATTCTGGTTATAAAGTCCGCCCTCCATCACCGCTTTCTTCAGGTCACGCCAGTCATCCTGTGTAGGAATGGCAATGCCCGCCTTGTCGAAGATTTCGCGCACCCTTTCGGTCGCCGGTTCCCAAAGCTGCTCGGTATATTTGTCGAAATATTCGCCCGATGCATATTTGGACTTCTCGAACCCTTTGAACGACTTGCCCGCCTCAACCGCAATCAGGTTCGATGCGCGGATCGCGTGATATGTCACGGTATAGAAATAGATATTGGTGAAATCGACGCCCTCCTCCGAGCCATAGTAAATCCGCTCGCGGGCGAGATAACCGTGCAGGTTCATCTGACCGAGGCCGATGGCATGGCTTTCATCATTGCCGCGGGCGACCGACGGCACGGAGCCGATATGGCTCATATCGGAAACGGCAGTCAGGGACCGGATGGAGGTCTCGATGGTCTTGCCGAAATCGGACGAGTCCATTGCTGCTGCAATGTTGAGCGAACCGAGATTGCACGAAATATCCTTGCCGAGATAATCATAGGACAGGTCTTCGCGGAAAACGCTCGCCTCGCTCACCTGAAGGATTTCCGAGCATAGATTGCTCATGGTGATGCGCCCGTCGATCGGGTTGGCGCGGTTCACCGTGTCCTCGAACATGATATAGGGATAACCGGATTCAAACTGGATTTCCGCCAGCACCTGAAAGAACTCGCGGGCATTGATCTTCTTCTTGGCAATGCGTGCATCATCGACCATTTCACGGTATTTTTCGCTGACCGAAATCTCGGTCAGCGGCATGCCGTAAACCCGCTCCACATCATAGGGCGAGAAGAGGTACATATCCTCGTTATTCTTCGCCAGTTCGAAGGTGATGTCCGGAATGACGACGCCGAGCGACAGTGTTTTGATGCGGATTTTCTCGTCGGCATTTTCGCGCTTCGTATCGAGAAACCGCATGATGTCCGGGTGATGCGCATGCAGATAAACCGCGCCCGCGCCCTGCCGTGCGCCAAGCTGGTTGGCGTAGGAAAAGGAATCTTCAAGAAGCTTCATCACCGGAATGATGCCGGATGACTGGTTCTGGATCTGCTTGATGGGTGCCCCCGCCTCGCGAATATTGGTAAGGCTCAGGGCCACTCCCCCGCCCCGCTTCGACAATTGCAAAGCCGAATTGATGGAGCGCCCGATGGACTCCATATTGTCCTCGACCCGCAGCAGAAAACAGGAAACGAGCTCACCGCGCTGCTTCTTGCCTGCATTGAGGAAAGTCGGCGTCGCAGGCTGGTAGCGTCCCGAGATAATCTCCTCCATCAGATCGCGTGCGAGTTGCTCATTGCCACGCGCCAGCGCCAGCGCCACCATGCAGACGCGGTCTTCATAGCGCTCCAGATATCGCTTCCCGTCGAATGTTTTCAGCGTGTAGCTGGTGTAATATTTGAACGCGCCGAGAAATGTCGGGAAGCGAAATTTCTTCGCATAGGCTTCGTCGAAAAGATCGCGCACGAAGTTGAAGGAATACTGATCCAGCACTTCCTGCTCATAATAGCCTTCGCTCACCAGATAATCTAGCTTTTCCCGAAGGTTATGGAAAAAGACCGTGTTCTGGTTCACGTGCTGGAGGAAATATTGGCGCGCCGCCTGCCGGTCGCGGTCAAGCTGGATTTTTCCCTCGTCGTCATAAAGATTCAGCATTGCGTTGAGCGCATGATAATCCAGCCCGTCGGTGGATTTTGACGGTTTGCTGCTGGAGCCCGCCGTTTGCAGTCCATCCTGCACCAAGGGCCGAGCTTCTCGCTCCCGTATCAGGGTTGTGTCTGCCGTGTCCAAAATTGTTCCATCCCGTTTTTGACATTGCCAATGTCCTCGTCGGTTCCCAGAAGCTCGAAGCGGTAGAGGTAGGGAACCCGACATTTGGCGGAGATAATGTTGCCGGCGATACAGAAAGCCTCGCCGAAATTGCTGTTTCCCGCGGCGATCACGCCGCGGATGAAAGAGCGATTGCTCTCGTCGTTGAGAAAGCGGATCACAGCCTTGGGGACAGCGCCCTTGGAACCGCCGCCGCCATATGTGGGCGTGACGAGCACAAAGGGCTCGCGCACCTGCAATCCGCCTGAACCGTCCATCGGGATACGGTTTGACCGCATTCCAAGCCGTTCAACGAACCGGTGCGTATTTTCCGACCGGCTGGAGAAATAGACGATCAGGCTCATGTGACCACAGGCCTCAGGCTAGAGAGCTGATCATATCGGGCCGGAAGCCCGCCCAATGGGATTCGCCTGCCACAACCACCGGCACCTGGCGGTAGCCCATGCCCTTCACGAGATCGAAGGCGTCCGCATCGGCAGAAATATCGATGACTTCATATTCGATGCCCTGACGATCGAGGGCGCGCGTGGTGGCGGTGCACTGGACGCAGGCGGGCTTGCTGTAAACGGTGACGTTCATTTTTTTCTCGCTGGTTAGAGCGCATCCCGAAAAGTGGGAACCCGTTTCGGATGAGATGCGCGACAAGACAAACAGACAGAGCATTTCCAACGGTTCATGAAAAAACAGGGAATGCCCTGGAAGGACGCAAAAAGCCGTTCGCGCATCGCGAAATGCGCGTTGAAAGGCACATGACAGGGGAAAGGCCAGCCGCACCAACAAGCAGCCTGACCGCACAAACTATCCCTGGAAGGGAGGACCGGAACTGAAACTGAATAGACTGAACATGGACTTCACCCCGAAGCTAAATCCCAGCAAAAGTGCAAAGCGGTTTTGCCGGGGAATGCGTAAAAACAAAGCGGGAAGTTCGAGGCAGCAACCGGCAAGGCAAAGCTTGCCATACAAGATTGCGCGCCAACCGGACACCCCGCCCGTGGACGTACTCGTTCAAGGCAGGTCTCCTGGCTCACGGATCAACATTCTGCCCGCCTTCCCAGCCTGAGCCAGTGACGTGATGGACAGAACTCTCCGCTTACAGTTGCGGGGGCAGCTCCGGCATTGTCGCATCCATCATGGATGAAACGCACCGGATTCCCGTCTTAGCTTTCGATCCGACGAATCGAAAGAACCTAGAACACTATATATAGTAGTCGAAGTTAAAAACTCGTCAACGGATAGTTGGTGACAAGGCATGAAAATTAGCGGGGTCGTTCGAGCGCGCCCCTCAATAGCGGGCATTGTCGCTGCCTATTTAGCGGGCGTGATCGGTTTCGGCCTGAATTCCGGCTTGATAGCCTTGAGCGCCATGCGGTCCACCAGAGCGGGAGCTATAAGCTTCAACCACCGCCCCAGCCGCATCTGCCTGGTCATCAACACTTCGCGTTTGCGCGCCTGGACACCCGCCAGCATCAGCCGCACGGCTTCCTCGACCGGCATCATGTCATCCTCGCGCACGCCGCTCGTTCCAAGAGCGGCACCGCTTGCGCCATAGCCTACTTTGCGAATGTCGGTTTTGACGACACCCGGATAGACGATTGTCACGGAAATGCCGCTGGGGGTCAGTTCGGCGCGAAGCGCCTCGCAGAAGCCTGAGAGGGCGAACTTCGTTCCGCTATAGGCCGTACGCCCCGGCACGCCGATGAATCCGGCCACGGATGAGACAGCGACGATCCGCCCCCTGCTGGCAGCGAGATATGGAAGTGCGGCATGGATAGGCCAGACGCTGCCCCAATAGTTCAACTCCATCAGGTCATGCATCCAATCGAGATCATCCGGCTTGATTTCGGCGAAATTGGCATGGGCCGACATGCCCGCATTCACGATCAGCGTATCGATGCGGCCATAGGCGGAAACCGCCTTGTCGATCAGGGCGATGCAGGCAGCGCGATCCTTAACGTCGGTGGGTATCACAAGGGCCGAGCTGCCCAGTTGCCGCAATTCGGCGGCAAGCCTCTCCAGCTTGTCCACATTGCGCGCAGCGAGCACCAGAGCAGCACTGGCACGGTCGCGCTGGGCGATCTGCCGCGCGGTTTCAGCGCCGATACCATCCGATGCTCCCGTTATGATCGTCACGTCCATGCCAGGCCCTCCCCTGCCTATCGATCCGACGACAGGCAAGGTACAGGCAGGGCAATCAGTGCGTCCAGTGGTTTAGACCTTGCGCGATAGAATTGCAGCGAGAGCGAGACCGCCGATCAGCGATATGTGCTCCAGCGCCACCGTCATATCCCGGAAAGCTTCTTCTCCTTCCTTCGCCCAGAACGGGTGGGCAACGGGAATGGTC
This sequence comes from Brucella intermedia LMG 3301, assembly GCF_000182645.1. Lineage (NCBI taxonomy): Bacteria > Pseudomonadati > Pseudomonadota > Alphaproteobacteria > Hyphomicrobiales > Brucellaceae > Brucella > Brucella intermedia. Next base: position 244,850 of record NZ_ACQA01000002.1, on the reverse strand, counting down.
AGGATCGTAAAGACGGCAAGCGCGCCACAAGCCAGCCAGGTTCCGCGATTGAAGATGATCATCAGCGATCCGCCAATCTGCAAAAGCAGAGTTGCGCTGTTGAACAGCCAGCCCGGATGAAGACCAAAGCTTTCCATTTCCGCAGCATTGGCGCCGAAGTCGAAGAGCTTGGCCAGCCCACTCGACCAGAAAACGAAGGTAAGGACCACCCGCGCCAGCAAAAGGCTGGCACGGGAATCGAGGATGTTGGCGATGAAACGCGGCATCGGTCAGCCCTTTCCGCCCGTGATACGGATAACCTTGAATGCGACTGCCACGGCAATTGCTGGCGCGAGCGCGAATATCACCGACAGCCAGAGCGAGGCATTTGCCGCGCCCTCCACACCTCCCGGCACGGCAATACCGGCAAAATTGGCAACCATCCCCGCGCACGCCGTTCCGAAGGCTATGGCGAAGAGCTGTACGGTCGTCATTCCACCCGCTGCGAGATCCTGCTCGGTCAGGGGAGCGCTCTGATAGACGCGGGTAACGAGGCTGGGCCAGGCAAGGCCAATCCCGAAACCGATCAGGATGAGCCCAAGGCAGACGGGCGCGAGCAGCGACCAGTTGCCGTTGCCATGGATCGGGAGAAATATGGCGAGCAGGACAAGACCGGCAAGCGCGAGAACGGGTCCGGCAACGACAAGCCTGTCGCCCCCCTTCTCCTGCCATCTGGAACTGAGGAAGGATGCCACCGTCCAGCCGATTGCCATAAGTGCCGCCAGATATCCTGCCCAGAGCGGAGACTGGCCATGCAGGTGCTGCAGCAGATAAGGCACGTATATTTCGGGCTGCATGCTGAGCATCAGAAGCGCGATCGTAAGGTAAAGAGCGCCGAGCGGTGTCGACAGGCTGAACGAGCGGCGCGGCAGGAGACGTGCCTTGGCGTCGCGGTCCACGACTGCGATGATGGCGATCATGAATATCGCAGCACCCAGACCGACGATCTTCCATAGCGTTTCCTCTGACAGGCTCCCCGCTGAAACCGCAAGGACAGCGCCGGTGAGGAGGATGAGTTGAAGAACCGGAATGGAAACGCGCTCGTTTCTATCCCAGCTCGAGCGTGGCAAAGTCGCGAATGCCACCACAGCGAAAAGACCCGATACCGGCAGCAAGGACCAGAAAGCAGCGCGCCATGCGCCATATTCGGCAAAGATGCCGCCAATCGCCGGACCGATGAGCGTCGCCACGCCGAACATAGCGGAAATAAGACCGATGGCCCGGCCCCACAGGCGCTCCGGCAACACGACACGGGTGAGACCATAGGCGAGCGCGTAAAGAAATCCGCCGCCGAGGCCTTGCACGCTCCGCCCCGCCAGCATGACCGGCATGTTGATGGCCAGAGATGAGATCAGTGTGCCGGCTGCGAACAGCAGGGTCGCCACGACATAGGCGCCTCTTGGACCGGCACTTTTCAGCAGCCGCGCGGTGAGTGCAGCCCCCAGAATGGAGGCAACGACGAACAAGGTCGTCGCCCAGGCATAGAAATCCATGCCGCCAATGTCCTGCACCACGCTCGGCATGACTGTAGTCGCGATATACATATTGACCGCATGGAGAGTGACACCTCCGGCCAAAGCCAGGGCATAGAGGCCATTTTTACCGCTTAGAAGCTCCCCCCAGCCAGCAGGCGCATGTCCCGCAATTCCCGCTGGTGTTGTTTCTTCGATCGAACTTTGCACTGTCGGCCTCCGTGAACTGAATTGTTGCCGACAGGTTTATAGGACCTCAACTTTGGTTGAGGTCAATAGGCTATTTCCACTGGAAACGAAGGCTTTTGACTGTTGCAAAATGTGGCATGGAACGCCGCAAGATCGCCGCCGCGAATGAGCCGCAGCAGCGTCGGAAAGGTTCGTCCCAGATGCAGGGAAGTCAGATGAGATTGCCGGGCTTGACCATCAATCTTCGGGGACCGGCGCCTTGCTGACCGAGGATGTCGTCGGGATTTCGCAACGGGCATTCGGACAGCGAGAGACAACCGCAGCCGATGCAACTCGTTATCTGGTCACGAAGCTGCATCAGACTGTCGATGCGTTCCTGAAGCATGTCTTTCCAGGCTTCCGAAAAACGTCTCCAGTCCTCCGCCGTCGGCACGTGGTCGTGGGGAAGGTCTTCCAGCGCTTCATGAATGATCGCAAGCGGAATGCCCGCGCGTTGCGCGATCTTGATAATGGCAATGCGGCGCAGCACGGCGCGGTGATAGCGGCGCTGGTTGCCCTCTGTGCGCCAGCCCTCGATGAGCCCCTTGGTTTCATAGAAATGGACCGTAGAGACCGCCACACCGGCGCGCCGGGAAACGTCACCAACCGTCAGGCTTTTCTTGAGACCTGAATGTTCCATATCGTCAAACTCGATCATGCCGAATGTGTAGGCCGCAGCCCCGCATAATTGCAAGACGCGTCATAAATCCGCGTCATGTCTCAACGCGCGATAATTGCGGCGTGCCCATAGCAACGGGCGCGAATGCAGCGGCAGATCGGTATTTGTTACCAGCCCGGCAAAAAGCGTGTGATCCGCCATTGGAACGCTGCCCGCCAGTTCGCAGTCAATGGCGGCCGAAGCCCCGAAAAGACGCGGCCTGCCAGACGGCCATTCGCTCCACACACCAATGAGAAATCTCTGCGCGTGGGGAACCTTTCCCGCGAAGGCATCGCCGATCATCTCCTGCCCTTCCGCGAGCATGGCGAGCGAGAAGCCGCCATCAGAGAGGATCGCCGTTGCCAGCGCGCTGTCGCTTTTCACCGAAACCAAAACCATGGGCGGCTCGGCGGAAAGCGACAACACCGCTGTCACCGTGCGACCGTGGGCTTCACCGGCATCGCATGCGGTCACCACGGACACTGTTGCGGCCATCCGCGACATCGCATCCGCGAACTCTCGCTTCGAAACGGCGCCGATTGCGTCGCGGTCTATATGCAGCACGTTTCTGTTCATCATGTCAGGCAACCTTCGGCTTCTGTCCCTGATAGCGCCGGTCGGAAAACGCCCCGCAGCGCTTCCGACCGGCCATGGCCTCACGTCGGGATGTCCGTTCGGCCATATCGGTTCCAAACAGCTATTCGGAATGCTGTTTCAGATAGGCGATCATGTTTTCGAGGTCTTTTTCCCTGGTCAGTCCGGCAAAAGCCATCCAGGTGCCCTTCACCACGGCCTGCGGCTTCCTGAGAAAAGCCTTCAACTCCTCGTCGTTCCAGACCAACCCCTCGGCAGCCGCCTTGCGCATCGCATCCGAATAGGGATAGCCCGGATAGGAGGCGGCCTTGCGGCCCACCACGCTTTTCAGTGATGGGCCGCGTTTGCTTTCGTCGGCATCCGCCGTGTGGCAGACGGAGCATCGCTTGAAGAGTTTTTCCCCGGCCGCAGCATCTGCCCCTTCACCAGAGGCGGCTGTCGAAACAAGAAGGACAGTGGAAAAAGCAAGGGGAACAAGAAGAAGCGACAAGCGCATGGACGATACTCCAGATGATCGGCCATGCTTCTCTAGTTCCTCAACCTTGGTTGAGGTCAAGAGCAAATCTCGTCTGCTTCCTCATTTTTTAGACATCGCTCGTGGAAAAATTCGCGGCAGCGCTCAACACAGCCCGTATCGACGCGGTTGCGATATCGTCGTCGATCCCGACGCCGAAAACTTTCCGTCCATCATGCGTACGGCATTCGATATAAGCCGCAGCCTTCGCGTAAGTGCCCTTTTTCAATGAATGTTCGTGATAGTCGACGATTTCCAGATCGATATCGCAACCGGCCTGCAATGCCGAGACCGCACTTGATATCAAACCATTGCCGCGCCCGGTTATGGCGATTTCCTGCCCGCGATGCCGAATGCGCCCGGCGAAGACACGCGCCTCTCCGCTCCGTGCGGGCCTGCTTTCCCTGTAGTTCAGCAGCTCGAAATCAGCATTCTCTTCCAGATGATAGACATCGCGGAACAGCGACCAGATCATTTCGGCGGTCGTTTCCTTGCCGGTATCGTCGGCGAATGCCTGCACGCGACGGCTGAAATCGATTTGCAGCGGGCGCGGCAGTTTCAGCCCCCGGTCCTGCTCCAGCACCCATGCCACGCCGCCCTTGCCTGACTGGCTGTTGACGCGGATGACGGCTTCATAGCTTTCACCGATATCTTTCGGATCAATGGGCAGATAGGGCATTTCCCATATGCCGTCATTGCGGCTTTGATGCGCGGCAAAACCCTTGCGGATCGCATCCTGATGCGAGCCGGAAAAAGCAGTATGGACCAGTTCGCCCGCATAGGGGTGGCGCGGATGAACCGGCAAGTCATTGCAATGTTCGACCGTTCGCACCACGGAGCGCATCTCCGGGAAATAAAGCTTCGGGTCGATGCCCTGCGTATAGAAATTGAGCGCCAGCGTAACGAGATCGACATTGCCGGTGCGCTCGCCATTGCCGAACAGGCAACCCTCGACGCGATCAGCGCCTGCCAGCAAGGCCTGTTCCGTGGCGGCCACCGCCGTCCCCCGGTCATTGTGCGGATGCACGCTTATAATGACGCTGTCGCGGCGCGACAGGTTGCGGCAGAACCATTCGATCTGGTCCGCATAGACATTCGGCATTGCCACCTCGACCGTAGCCGGCAGGTTGAGGATCGCCTTGTTTTCGGGCGTTGGCTGCCAGACATCCAGAACACGTTCGCAGATTTCCAGCGCGAAATCAGGCTCGGTAAAACAGAAGGTTTCCGGCGAATATTCGAAAGTCCAGCGTGTCTCTGGTTGTTTCCGGCTTTCTTCCAGCATGGCGGTTATCCCACTGACCGCCAGATCGACGATCTCGTCCTTTTCCATGTTGAACACCACACGACGAAACAGCGGCGCGGTTGCATTATAAAGATGAACGATGGCCTGACGTGCACCGCGCAGGGATTCGAAAGTGCGTGCGATGAGGTCAGCGCGCGACTGGGTGAGCACCTGAATGGTCACATCGTCAGGTATCAGTTCCTCTTCGATCAGCCGACGAACAAAGTTGAACTCCGTTTGCGAAGCGGAAGGAAACGCAACCTCGATTTCCTTGAAACCGATTTCCAGAAGCATGCGATAGAAACGCATCTTCTTTTCGCCGTCCATCGGGTCGGCGAGCGCCTGATTGCCATCGCGCAGGTCCGTCGAGACCCAGCGCGGCGGCTGCGCCAGCCGCCGGTTCGGCCACTCGCGATCCGGCAATTCGATCGGAGATATGAAAGGACGATATTTGCTATCCGGGTTTGGCATCATGACAATAGTTCCTTCGGCTGCGAGAGCAGCGGCTTCGACAATTGGGAAATGGGATTGACGGCAGGTTACGACCGCCGGGATGCCATCAGGCCCAACGGTCGCCGGTAAGTCGAAGGAGAAGAAGCGAAAAAGCGAAGCGTGCGCAGCCAGCCGGAGCGTTCAACTCCGTTGAAACAAGTGTCTTGTGGCTGGCGCAAGCGGACACTGCGGGGCTTTCTTAAAAATGGCTTCTCCACTCCATCATATGTCAATGGATATTGGCATTCCTGCGCTTTAAGGCCATTATTGAGCGCAAAAGGGTCAATCCATGTCACTGAATTATCCAGCGCCCCTTGCACTCGCCATATCCACCATCGCGCAGGACGATGCATCCTTTGCAGGGCCGCCGCACCGTCACCGCGATGCGCAATTGATCTATGCGCGGTCCGGCGTGGTAACCGTTGCAACCGAAAACGGTAGCTGGGTCGTTCCTCCCAATCGCGCCGTGTGGGTGCCGCCGATGGTGGAGCACGCAACCCGCAGCCACGGACCTGTTCAGTTTCGTACGATCTTTATCCATCCGGATGCCGCGCGATCCCTCCCCTCATCCTGCGGCGTGGTGGAAGTTTCTTCCTTGCTGCGCGAACTGATCCTGCGTCTTGTGGAATTGCAGGACCGGCCAGCTACACCCTTCGCTCACCGCGTCTGCGAATTGCTGTTGGAGGAACTCACTTTTCTGCCCGCCGAACCCCTCAGTCTGTCCATGCCATCGGATCACCGGCTACGCACCCTTTGCCAGACGCTGCAAGCGGAGCCCGATACGGAGTTATCGCTCGATGCTGCCGCCTCGCGGACTGGCATGAGCAGGCGCAGTTTCATGCGTCATTTCGAGCGTGAAACCGGCATGACCTACGGTCGCTGGCGGCAGCAGGCCCGCTTGCTTGCTGCCTTGCCTGCGCTTGCCGCAGGCGTGCCTGTCGTGACCGTGGCGCTTGATTGCGGATACCAAAGCGCAAGCGCTTTCGCCGCAACGTTCAAGCGCAGCCTCGGACGAAGCCCCGCAAGTTATTTCGAGTGAAATATTCACCGAACGGCCTGATGGCACTCGCCAAGAACGAGAACATTTTCAATCGTTTATTGCTCTGGGGGCATGCACCGATGAACTTTCCAGCAGGGATTTCAGCGTCTTGGGCGAAGGGAGAAATTGACAGTCCGGCTTCTTATCCTGTATCGATCATTCAGTTTTGAACATTGTTCAATATATTGAACAAGCGAAGAGTTTCTCCCAAGGCTTTTCTTTCAGAACTGCCGGTGCATCGGCTGCATCGGAGAATTACCGGACGCCTCCTTCCCAAGACAGGAGCGTTTCCGGGATAGCCCAGCGTTGTGCGCCGGTGAGGAAATGAGAGACCTCGGCGCTGGTGAAAGTGAAAAGGGTGGAATGATGACAACAGAGATCAAGCCATTTTCGTTCGACACCGTCGGCTCGATGCTCGTCGAATGGAGCGCTGCGAAGCGCCTCGGCGAAATCCTCGGCGAACGGTTTTCGGAACGCAGGATTCTGATCGTGACGGACAAGGGCCTGCACAAGGCCGGCGTCCTCAACCATGCGCTGGCCTCGCTCGAAAAGGCGGGATTCGGTATCAGCGTGTTCGACGACGTGGTAGCCGATCCGCCGGAATCCGTATTGTTTGCCTGCGTCGAGCAGGCAAAGGCTGCCGGTTGCGATATCGTGCTTGGTCTGGGCGGCGGCTCCTCCATGGATATCGCCAAGCTCGCCGCCGTGCTGATTGTTTCCGAACAGGAGCTTTCCGAGCTCTACGGTATCGGCAAGGTACAGGGCGGACGTCTGCCGCTGATCCAGATTCCGACCACCGCCGGAACGGGTTCGGAAGTCACGAACATCACCATTCTGACGACGGGCGAAACCACGAAGATGGGCGTCGTCGCTCGCCAGCTTTACGCTGATTTCGTAATCCTCGATGCAGAACTGACCTGCGGTCTTCCCGCGCTTCATACGGCTGCGACCGGCATTGATGCCATGGTTCATGCGATCGAAGCCTATACGAGCCGGATCAAGAAGAACCCGCTCTCCGATGCGTTCGCCCGCGAGGCGCTGAAGCTTCTTTCAGCGAACCTGATTGCGGCCTGCGAAAATGGCAATGATCGTCATGCCCGCGAGGCCATGCTGCTCGGCGCCAATTATGCCGGTCAGGCCTTTTCCAACTCGCCTGTCGGCGCTGTTCACGCGCTGGCTTACCCGCTTGGCGGCCACTACCATGTGCCGCACGGCCTTTCCAATGCGCTGATGCTGGGGCCGGTGCTTCGCTACAATATGGCAGGCGCAGCCGCGCTTTACGCCGAACTTGCCGATCTGCTGCTGGAGAAATCCGAAGGCACGACGGAAGAGCGTTCAGCGGCTTTCGTAACCTATATGGAAGAGCTGATGAACAAGTCGGGCGCGCCGCGCCGCCTGCGTGATGTCGGCGTGACGGAAGACAGCCTCGAAACGCTGGCACGCGATGCGATGCTGCAGACACGGCTTCTGGGCAACAACCCGGTCGACGTGACCGAGGCCGACGCCCTGGCGCTTTACCGCGAAGCTTTTTGAGCGCGAGCATCTCCAGCAAAAATGCGACGCGCTTTTTTCTGGAAATGCGACACAGCAAATCTTTAGTGCGGTTCCGACAGCTCTGCGTTAACCGGAACCGCTCTGCCACAACGACCTGAAGGTTGAGGACCGCAGAAGCGTGCTGATAGCCGCTTCCGCGCAACCTTTCCTATGTCCCGGAGAATAAATTGAGCACTGAACGTATCGACGGTCAGGAGCAGCCCTATTGGCCTGCCGGACCGTTCAAAATTCGCTTGCCTTTTGTCCATTACAAATTCGAGTGGCCTGACTATTGCCAGGGGCTTCTCATGTGCGCCGTCGACCTGTCGGCGATCCCGCTCATGGCGGAGCTTCTTGGAATGCCCTTCGAAGTGGCGCTTGCCGTGGTGGTGCTGAACGGGCTTTTCTATCTAACCCACCATCTGCTCGGCGACCCGGTCGTTCCCGGCTGGATCACGCCTGCCGTCCCCCTCATCATGGCCTATTGCTCGACCTTCCCTGAAGGCCCGGAACGCATACACGCGCTTGTGTCCTTCCAGATGATGCTGGGGCTCTTGTCCATCTTCATCGGCGCGACCGGCATCGCAAACAGAGTGATCGCCGCGATCCCGCAAGCGATTAAATCCGGCATCATCATCGGCGCCGGTTTTTCGGCTGTCATTTCGGTATTCAAGATCGGCGGAAATTTCGACACGTTTCCGTTCACGATCTCGATTGCCATCGGCCTTTGCTTTTACCTGATGTTCTCGCCGCAGTTTAACCGCCTGTCGCGCAATGGCGGCTTTTTCGGCCTTATCGGAAAGCTCGGCGTACTGCCATGCATCCTGCTTGCCGTGGTGATTGCCCCGCTATTCGGGGAGGCCAAATGGCCGGAATTCCAGTGGACGATCTCGTCTCCGGATTTCGCGACACTGTGGCGCGAATATACGATCTTCGGCCTCGGCATGCCGCCGCTTTCCATGTTCCTCACGGCTCTGCCAACGGTGCTTGCAACTTATATTGTCCTGTTCGGCGATGTTCTGAAAACCAAGTCGATTATCGGGGAAGCCCAGCAGCACCGCCCCGACGAGAAGATCGACTACAATCCCAACCGCGCGCACCTCGTTTTCGGCATGCGCAATACGGGAATGTCGATCCTAGGTCCCGATGTGACGATGTGCGGCCCGGTATGGGCGGCAATGCAGGTGGTTATCTGCGAGCGCTTTTCCAAGGGCAAGAAGTCGATGCACTCGATCTTCGGCGGCGCGGGTTCGTTCCGCTGGGGCACCAATACCGGCCTGTTCCTGATGCCGATCGTGACACTTGTCCAGCCGATCCTCGGCGTGGCGCTGACGCTCACTCTGCTGATCCAGGGCTATGTCTCGGTGCGTATCGGTGTCATGGAAGCCCGCTCGCAGCGCGACCTCGGCATCGCAGGCATTACAGGCGCGGTACTGGCAACGCGCGGTGCCGGATGGGCTTTCGCCACCGGCGTCATCCTCTGCCTGCTGATCTATGGCCGCGAATTCTTCCGCGGCGAAGTGGACCAAACCTTCGTGAAGGACCAGCAGTCCTGATGCATAAACCCTCCCGCATCTTGCGGGAGGGTTTCATTTCCTGGAGATGTTAACCGGCAACAACCTCCGGCAACGGCCTGTCCACGATCATCGCATGATCGAGCACACGTTGCAGATTGGCCGCATGGCGGAAACCCGGTTCCAGTTGCGCCCCGTCGGCCACCGCGCGGGCAAACCGCTGGTAATTCGTCTCCACCGTTCCCGCATCAATGTCCCGCCATACCGGGGTTTCGATATCCTCGCCGATGGAACCACGCAGGCTCGAGCCGGTCGGTGTGTGAAGAATTTCCAGCGCGCCCTTGTCGCCGTGGATACGCAGCCGCAGCTCGTTGAGATGACCTGTCGCCCAGCGGCTGGCGTGAATGACACCCAGCGCGCCATTGGCATATTCGGCCATCATGACAAAGCTGTCATTGGCATCCAACACATATTCGCCGATATGGTTGTTGTCCGCCTTCTCGAAAGTCTTGAGACGCGCCGAAGCCCGCTCCACATCGCTGCCGATCGCATAGGTCGCGAAGTCGAGAATATGAATGCCGACATCGCCCAGAACGCCGTTGGAACCGTGCCGGGTTGAAAGCCGCCAGAGCCACTTGCTCTCGGTTTTCCAGTCGCCCCACGCCTTGGAGACCAGCCAGCTTTGCAGGTAGGACGCCTCGAAGTGGCGCACCTGTCCGATCTCGCCCGCCAGCACCATTTCGCGCGCCTTCTGCAGCGGCGCTACATTGCGATAGGTGAGGTTGACCATGTTGACGACGCCCGCCTGCTCGGCGGCGTCGGCCATTTCGGCGGCTTTCTCGTAGCTTTCAGCCAGCGGCTTTTCGCAGAAGACATGCTTGCCTGCCCCGACCAGCGCAAGCGTGGTCGGGTGGTGAATGGCGTCCGGCGTCACATTGGCAACCGCGTCGAAGCGGTTCCATTCCAGCGCATCCTCAAGCCGCGTGAAGCGGTTGTGAATGCCATGGTTTTCCGAAAACGCATCGACACGCACCGCCGAAACATCGCAAGCCGCGACAACCTCCACACCGTTGATGGCCTTGAAGGCTTCGACATGGTTCTTCGCCATGCCGCCTGTTCCAAGAATAAGAAGACGCATGATGCACCTCAGCGATAGCCGGCTTCGCCCGGCTTGTGCAATTTCGGACCACGCTCCACGATCGGCTCCGGCGCCTGGTCCACCGGGACATTCGGCGCGGTATGGATGCCCGCCCATGCCGGTTGCGGATTATAGGCCCATTTCACCGAATTGCGCAGGACTGTCCGCACATTCGCATCGTGATAGGTAGGATAGGTCTCGTGACCGGGACGGAAATAGAACACATTGCCTGCACCGCGCCGCCAGGTCATCCCCGACCGGAAGACTTCACCGCCGGCGAACCACGAGATTAAAACCGTTTCGAGCGGTTCCGGCACGGAGAACTGCTCCCCGTACATTTCCTCGTTCTCCAGCACGAAATTCTCATCCAGCCCCTGTGTGATCGGATGGCCGCGATTGACTACCCAGAGCCGCTCGCGCTCACCCGCCTCGCGCCATTTCAGCGCGCAGGGCGTTCCCATCAGCCGCTTGAATATCTTGGAGAAATGCCCTGAATGGAGCACGATCAGGCCCATGCCTTCAAAGACGCGCCTTGCCACGCGCTCCACAACCTCGTCGCTGACGCCGCCATGGTCCTTGTGCCCCCACCAGACCAGCACGTCCGTTTCGGCAAGACGCTCTTCGGTCAGGCCGTGCTCAGGCTCCTGCAAGGTGGCGGTCGTCGCTTCGATGGCACTGTCCTCATTCAGCGCGCCTGCGATGGTGTTGTGCATACCGTCCGGATAAACCGAACGCACGGTTTCATTGATCTGCTCGTGAATGTTTTCACCCCAGACGATTGTACGAATAGGCACGAATATTCTCCTTGCTGCGGGCGTCACCGCCCATTTGTCTCATGTGTCGTTGAGCTTGGGAGGTCGGCGTCAGACGGCGCGGCCCTTTTCATCGAAGCGATGAATGTCGTCCCCCAAGGGGGAAACCGAGAGCGTCTCGCCTGATTTACGCGCTGCCACGCCGCTTTCGCGGACCACCAGCGGCTCCTCCAGGCCGAGATCGATATAGACATAGGTATCGGAACCGAGGATTTCGCTATGAATCACCCGACCGGTCCAGTGGCCTCCCTCGGCAACGATGGCGAGGTGTTCGGGGCGCAGACCCACCGTATGCGCCCCGAAAGGCTCACTATAGCTGCCGGTCAGGAAGTTCATTTTCGGCGACCCGATGAACCCGGCGACGAAAAGCGAATTCGGCTTTTCGTAAAGCTCAAGCGGCGTTCCGATCTGCTCCACGCGTCCATCGCGCAGCACGCAGATGCGGTCAGCCAGGGTCATCGCCTCCACCTGATCGTGCGTCACATAGATCATGGTGGTGTCTTCCATGCTCTCGTGGAGCTTGGCGATCTCAAGCCTTGTAGCCACACGTAGTGCCGCATCGAGGTTGGACAAGGGTTCGTCGAAGAGGAAAACCTTCGGATCGCGCACAATGGCGCGGCCAATCGCGACACGCTGGCGCTGGCCGCCCGAAAGCTGACGCGGCAGGCGCTCCAGATAAGGTGTGAGTTGCAGCATCTCCGCGGCGGCCTGAATCCGGGCCTTGCATTCCTGCTTGTCCTTGCCCGCAAGCTGCATGCCGAAGGCCATGTTTTCATAGACCGTCATATGCGGATAAAGCGCATAGGACTGGAACACCATGGCGATACCGCGCTTCGACGGCGCAAAGCTGTTGACCACCGTTCCGTCAATGGAAAGACTGCCCGAGGAGATTTCCTCCAGCCCGGCAATGAGGCGCAGCAGCGTGGACTTGCCGCAGCCGGAAGGGCCGACGAAAACCATGAACTCGCCGGGCCGGATATCCATGTCCACGCCCCGGATGACCTCGAAATTGCCGAAAGATTTGCGCACATCGCGCAATTGAAGCTCTGCCATGGTTGTACCTAACCCTTTACGCCGCCTGCCGTCAGACCGGACACGATCCGCCGCTGGAAGATGAGCACGAGGATGACGAGGGGAACCGTCACGATGACGGAAGCCGCCATGATGTTGCCCCATGGGATTTCAAATTGACTGCCGCCGGACAGAAGCGCGATGGCCACCGGCACGGTGCGCTGGCTGCCCGAGGAGGTGAAGGTGAGCGCAAACAGGAACTCGTTCCACGCCGAGATGAAGGCGAGCAGCCCGGTCGTCACCAGCGCGGGCCACATGAGCGGCATGAAAACCCGCGTGATGATGACCCATGGTGATGCGCCGTCCACGATGGCGGCTTCTTCGATCTCGACCGGCAGGTCGCGCATGAAGGTGGTGAGAACCCAGACCGTGAACGGCAGTGTGAAGATCATATAGGAGAAGATCAGCGCCAGCGGCGTGTTGAAGATGCCGAGGAAGCGGATCAACTCGAACAGCCCTGCCAGAACGGCGATCTGCGGGAACATGGACACCGAAAGGATGGTAAGAAGCAGCAGCCCTCGCCCGCGAAAACTTACACGGGCCAGTGCATAGGCCGCTGTCACCGCCAGCAACAGCGAGATTGCCACCACCACGGTCGCCACCATGAGCGAGTTGCCGAGGCTGCGCAGGAAGCTGCCCTGGGTCAGCACGCTGGCATAGTTTTCAATCGAGAAACTGGTCGGCCAGTAATCGACCTGAAACAGCGCCGTTCCGGATTTCACACTGGTGATGATCGCATAGTAGAACGGGAACACTGCGATCAGGATGATGAGTGCCACCAGCAGATAAAAGCCCAGGGTTTTTACATAATGCATCATGCTAGTCCCCCCTGCCGACGTTGACGCGCCCGAAGAACATGTAGAGCACGGTGATGGCCGCGATGATGAGGAACAACATCGTCGATGCCGCCGCACCATAGGCGAACTTGTCGAAATCGAAGAGATTTTCGCGCGCGAAGACCGACATGGTTTTCGTCTGCGCATTGTTGGGCGTCAGCACATAGATGAGATCGAATATGCGCAGGGCATCCAGCATCCGGAAGATGATGGCCACCATCAGCGCCGGACGGATCAGCGGCAGCGTCACCCGCCAGAACACCTTCAGCGGGTGCACGCCATCTATCCTGGCTGCCTCGTAAATATCCGTTGGCACCATCTGTAAACCGGCCAGAATGAGCAGCGCCATGAAGGGCGTCGTCTTCCAGACATCGACGATCAGAACCGCAATCATTGCGGTGTCCGGATTGGCGGTCCATGCGATCTTCTGGCTTATGAGCCCCAGATTGAGCAGAATATGATTGAGAATGCCGAACTGATCGTTGAGCATCCAGTGCCAGATCTTGGCCGAAACGATGGTCGGGATGGCCCAGGGGATCAGGATTGCGGCGCGCACAAGCCCGCGCCCCCGGAAGTTCGCGTTGAGCACCAGTGCGACGATCAATCCGAAGACAGTTTCCAGACTGACCGACAGAACGGTGAACCGGATCGTATTCCAGACCGCGCCCCACCAGGCGGGGTCAGCCAGCAGACCACGATAGACGGTGCGCCCGCTTTTCAGCGTCACCCATGACAGATAATTGTTGAAGCCGACGAATTCCGCCGTGCCAAGGCTCGTCAGGGATGCATTGGTGAAACTGAAATAGACAGTCCGAAGCAGCGGCCAGCCTGCCACCAGCGCCAGTACCGCCAGCGTGGGCGCAAGAAACAGCCAGGCTGACCTGATACGCTGCGCGCGCAGATCGGAATGAACCCGGCTGTTCGTGGCCGAATTCCCCGAAATATCGAGAGAAGTCTCCGTCATGATCCCACTCTTGGTCGTGCTCAGGGAGATTGGAGCGTTCGGACTGCCCTAAAGGGGCTTGGGAGGCCGCCCGAACGCGGCTTGACGGGGCTACCAGCCGGAGCCTTCCAGCTCGGTCAGCTCGACCTCAAGCATTTCGAGATTCTCCGCAGCCGTGCCGTTGCCCGAAAGCGTCTTGTGCACCGCCGTCCAGAATTTCGATGAGACTTCATTGTATTTTACTTTTGTCGCAGCAGACGGGCGCGGCACGGCATTCTGGAAAATCGGCTTCCAGTTGGCCATGAAAGGCTGGGCTGCAATGACATCCTTGTCATCATAAAGCGCTTCGATGGTCGGCAGGCGCGAAATCTCTATCGCCTGCACCTTCTGCACTTCCGGCGAGGCCAGATATTTGACCAGCGCGATGGCTGCATCCTGCTTGGTGGAATATTTTGAAACGGCAAGGTTCCAGCCGCCCAGCGTCGAGGAAGGTGCATCGCCCTCCGCCCCGGCAGGCAATGGCGCCACGTCGAACTTGCCTTTCACGCCGCTATCGGCACTGTTGCCGAGCGCATAGGCATAAGGCCAGTTGCGCATGAACACGGCATTGCCGGTCTGCCAGACACCGCGCGATTCCTCTTCCTGATAGGCAAGCGCGCCCTGCGGCGAAATTGAGCCGATCCAGCCCTTGGCGCGGTCGATGGCCGCCGCCGCCTTTTCATTGTTGATGGAAATGGTGCCATCGGCTTCGACAATCTGGCCGCCGCCCGACGACTTGACCCACTCGAGCGCGTTGCAGGTCAGGCCTTCATAGGCATTACCCTGAAATACAAAGCCCCAGAGGTCGGACTTTCCTTCCGCTCGCTCCTTGTCCATGATTTCCTTGGCGGTTGCCGTCATTTCGTCCCAGGTCTTTGGAACCTGCTTATTGTATTTTTCGAGCAGATCCTTGCGATAGAAAAGCGCTGGCGCGTCGGTATAGAATGGCAGCGCAACCAGCTTGCCGTTCACCGTCTGCGAGGCGATGATGGAAGGAAAGTGAGCGCCGGTCACGTCCTTGGTCGCCTCTGTCAGATCGACAAACTGGTCCGACAGTTGCGGCGCCCAGACCACGTCGGTCTGGTAAACGTCGATATCAGCGTTACCGGCTGCCAGCCAAAGGCGATACTGGCTGAACTGCTCGCTGCTCGACGGCGGCATCGAGACGATATTGACCTTGTTGCCGGTATCTTTCTCGAACTTGACGATCTGCTCCTGCAGAAACTTGATGTTGTTGCCCGTCGAATTGGCGGCGATGGAAATCTCCACCGCATGGGCGCTCACCGTCGCCAGACCAAGCGCCACGCCCGCTGCGAGCACACCTTGAAAAACCTTCATAGTTCCCTCCTCCCATCCATTCTGTAAGCGGTTTGATAAAATCGAAAACGGTTTGGATGACGAAAAGGTTGCAGAGGACCGCATTTCTGTCAAGCAGCAGAATCCGGAGCGGACCCTATTTACGCATTTCCGAACGTCTGAGCACGATAATTCAAAGGGTTATGGATTCATTTCGTTGTTGATCAGCATTTCGGGCTCGGTTTCGTTGCAGCATGCAGGAGTAAGAATTCAAACAAACTTGAAATCGGTTTGGTTTTCGTGCACCCTATATCTTGCAGCGTATCAAAGAACTCAGCCGACCAATTGTTAATCGCAGGGAAGCGGCTATAATCCGCCGCCTTGCCTGCCTGTATAATTCGAAAGCCAAATGAAGCTCCGTGAATTCGCCAAACATCTGGGCCTTTCGGCCACGACCGTCAGCCGGGCGTTGAGCGGCTATCCCGAAGTGGCGGAAAGCACGCGCAAGCGGGTGATGGACGAGGCTGTGCGCCTTGGTTACCGCCCCAACGTCAACGCGGTCAGGCTGGTGACCGGTCGCGCCGGTGCAATCGGTGTCGTGATGGGACGCAACAGCGAGTTTCATTTCGCCGAGTTCATGCGGGGCATGGCGGAACGGCTTTGCCAGGATGAAGTCGATATTCTTGTCAGCCCGATTGCCAACAACGGAACCGATGACGAAGTGCAACTGTGCAGACGGCTCGCCACCAGCCATCGCGTCGATGCTATCATCGTGACCTCTCCCAAGCCAAACGACGAGCGCATCCGCATGCTGCATGAACTGGGCATGCCTTTTCTCGTGCACGGACGTTCCGAAACCGGCATTCCGCACGCCTGGCTCGACATCGACAATGAAGGGGCGGTCTATCGCTCGACTGCCCATCTGCTCGATCTCGGCCATCGGCGCATCGCCATGATCAATGGCCGCTACGGCTTCACCTTCTCGCTTCACCGTGACGAAGGCTACCGCAAAGCCCTCGAAAGCAGAGGCATCGCCTTCGACCCAGATCTCGTCCAGCACGGCGATTTCACCGATGAAATCGGCTATCGTCTCGCCCGCAAGCTGTTGGAGCGCGACCCCCGCCCGACTGCATTCGTTGCCGGTTCCATGATGACCGCGCTTGGCATATACCGGGCGGCGCGCTCCTTCGGCCTGACCATCGGCAAGGATATTTCCGTCATCGCCCACGATGACGTCATCTCGTTTCTGAGCGCCGACAATATGGTCCCCTCGCTGACCGCGACACGCTCGTCCATGCGCGCAGCCGGCAAACGTTGCGCCGACCTCCTGATGGACATACTCGACGGACGCGCCGCATCCGATATCCATGAATTATGGCCGGTCGAGCTCATCCTGCGGGAATCGGCCACCCGCGTACCGGAATGGGCCTGAAAATATCGAATAGCTGACACGATTTGCCAGTTTCACGCTGCCGGTGTAGATTTGCCGTGCAACGCGGAATTGGCTCGGCGCTTGAAGAAGCGCACTCCGAAGCCAAACCGCGTTGCATGTGGTTTAAATCGGAGTACAAATTGCGCAGTGAACAATCTATTCTTCAACTATCAATAGCGGTTACTATTCTGGTTGCTGGTTTCGGCGTCGTCTTCGGCCTGTTATCCGGCTCATTTTCTATAGTATTCGACGGCGTTTACATGCTTGCCGACGCAGCCATGAGCGGACTTGCCCTTCTCGTCTCGCGTCTCATCGCACTCTCGGCCCTGCCGGAACAACCCCGCGGAAAACTGCGTGATCGCTTCACGATGGGTTTCTGGCATCTGGAACCAATGGTGCTTGGCCTCAACGGCATGATGCTGACCGGCGTCGCAATCTACGCCCTCATAAACGCTGTCGGCAGCCTGATGGATGGCGGACGCGACCTCGAATTCAGCTATGCGATCTTCTATGCCGTCGTGGCCCTGATCGCGTGCCTCGGCATGGCCTTGCTAGAAACACGCGCAAACCGGACCCTGAAATCGGATTTCGTCGCGCTCGACGCCAAAGCCTGGATCATGTCGGGCGGCATTACGGCAGCGCTTTTGATCGCTTTTTCGGTCGGCTATGTCATCGACGGAACAGAACTCGGCTGGCTGACGCCTTATATCGATCCCGCGGTTCTGGCGGTCGTCTGTCTTGTCATCATTCCGATGCCGATCGGGACGATCAGACAGGCATTGGCTGACATATTCCTCGTGACGCCTCTGGACCTCAAAAAGCACGTCGATGCCATTGCGGAACAGTTCGTCAGGCAGCACGGCTTTCTCTCATACCGCGCTTATGTCGCCAAGGTCGGCCGCGGCAAGCAGATCGAACTCTATTTCATCGTTCCGCCCAATCTTCCGCCCCGAAAGCTTGAGGAATGGGATGCATTGCGTGATGAAATCGGCGATGCGCTCGGGGGCGAAGGGCCGGACCGGTGGCTGACCATCGCTTTCACCACCGATGTGGAATGGGCAGACTGATCGGGAACCTTATTCGTTCGTCAGCGACAATTGTCGGCGCAGGCGCATCGTGCGGCTGTCGCCCGGCTGGCGAGGCAACCGGCTGAAGGCATTCAGGTAATTGGTCTTGGTGCGCATGATATGCGCTTCCAGAATTTCCCTCAGTTCCCCGGGCTTATCGGCCTCGGCGAGTTCGATGATGACGGCGTGGTCAGCAAAGGAGCGGGCGGGTTCGCCTTCGGCACCGATTGCCAGATGTGTCCGCAAGGCTGCGACACGTCCCAGAATGCTGTCATAGGCGCGCGCGAGATAACGATTGCCGCAGACCCGGAAGAACGCCAGATGGAACTCGGTGTCACAGCGCCCATAGGCGCGCAGATCGTCGTCGTCTATGGCCGCACGCATGAGATCGTACTGCTTCTTCAATTGTGAAACGAGTTTCTTGCGATTGCAGACCAGAGCCAGGCGCATGGCCTGATCTTCGAGGCCGACGCGAAAATCACACAGTTCGGCTATGTCTTCCTGCGTGGGCGTGAAAACATAGGTGCCGGACTTGGGAACGATGTGGACCAGTTCCTGCATCTGCAAAATGTTGAGCGCCTCGCGCACCGGCGTACGGCTGACATCGAAAGCCGCAGCGAGCATATCTTCGGAGAGGTTTTCACCGAATAGAAACTCCGCATCGACGATCGCACCGCGAATCCGTTCCGCGATGCTGCTTGCCAGCGACTTCTTGCTCTTGCCTCGAATCTCTCTCATGTCCGAATCTTACAGACGCCTTCTTGCGACGTATAGAGCGGTTGAAACCGCACTCGAATTACACTCGTGACGATAACGGGCCTGATCGAAGAACAGGCCCGTCACCCGGATCAGTCCCGTTTGGCTTTCAGGCTCATGCAGAGGAAGAAGCCGATTATCGGGAATATGGACAGGGCCAGCAGCGACAGCGAAAAGCTGTCGGTCGTGGATTTGACCCAGCCGACGAGATAAGGCCCAGTGAAGCCGCCAAGCTGCGCGAAGCCGTTGATGGCGGCAAGTCCGCCTGCGGCAGCCGCGCCCGACAGGAACTGGGTCGGCAGCGTCCAGAACACGCCCAGATAGGACCAGAGGAAGAAGGCGCAGACCGACAGGAGCACGAGGCTCAGGACCGGTGATGGAGACAGCGCACTGGCGGCAAGGAACACGCCGCCGAACAGACCCGCAATCGCCGTATGTATCTTGCGTTCACCGGTACGGTCCGAACTGCGCGAGATCACCACAAGCCCGATGGCTGCGAACACGAACGGAATGGCGGAAATAAGCCCCGTTTGGGCCGCGCTGTAATCGCCAAGGCTCTTGACGATCTGCGGCAGCCACATGATGACGCCATAAACAGCAATGCCGTTGAACATATAGACGAGCGTCAGAAGCCAGACGCGGTAGTCGCTGAAAACTTCCTTCAGCGAATGCCTTGTATCGGGTTGCTTGCCCTGATTTTCCCTGGCAAGTTCAGCCATCAGCCAGGCGCGTTCATCCGGGTTCAGCCAGTGCTTGTCCTTTTCCGGACTATCGACCAGATAGAAGAACGTCACGACGCCGAGGATCACGGCGGGAAGCCCTTCAAGAATGAACATTGCCTGCCAGCCATGCAGGCCGAAAAGCCCCTCGCCGGCATCCATCAGCCAGCCGGAGAATGGCGCGCCGACGACGATGGAAAGTACGGTTGCCGTCATGAACAGCGCCGTTGCGCGGCCGCGTTCCTTGGCCGGGAACCAATAGGTGAGATAAAGCAGAACGCCCGGCGCGAAACCGGCCTCCGCAACGCCCAGCAGGAAGCGCAGGATGTAGAACGAAACCGGCCCCTGCACGAAAGCCATGGCGCAGGACACGAGCCCCCACGTGACCATGATGCGCGCTATCCAGACGCGCGAGCCGAGCTTGTGCAGCATCATGTTGCTCGGCACTTCGAACAGCATGTAGCCGATGAAGAAGATGCCCGCGCCGACGCCGAACATATAGGGTGTCAGGCCGATATCGTTGTTCATGTGAAGCGCGGCATAGCCGATATTCACCCGATCGAGATAGTTGACGATGAAGCAGATGAAGCAGAACAGAACGATCCGCAGATTGAGCTTGCGAATGGTGCTGTCGCGCAGGTCGGGCGTTGCGCCGACCGCGCTCACAGTGGAATTGACCACGATATCCTCCCAGATCTCCGCCCATGTCCCAGCATGAGCGGCATGCAATAATCGTTGCGGAAGCTGTCACGCGGTAGTGCGCGCCTCCCGTTTGGAGCTTCGGCGGAAAGTTGACCGGACCAGTCGGACAGGGTTTCCCGAACGGACAACCCCGCACGGATGCCCATCGGCGCAATTCCGGTCATTGTCGCCTCGCTCCATTGCAATGATTAGCCCGGCAACAATCACTTTACAAGTAGCATACAAAATCTTGTACCTCAGATTGACAGATTGCCGCTCACATGGCTTTTAAAGTCACCGTCGCCATATGGTCGAGTCCCAGGGATTCTCATCGGCGATCCATGAGCGCGCTGCGGCGTTCGTTTTCGAGGAGGAGATAATTCATGACCGCATACAACGCCCCGCCAGCGTTCCCGACCGATTTCTTCGTGGACCGCGTGGTGCTCGTCACCGGCGGCGCATCCGGCATCGGCAAGGCGATTGCCGAAAAGCTCATCCCGCTCAAGGCGCGGGTCGTGCTTTGGGACGTGAACGGCGCGCGCCTTGAGGAAATGGCGGAAAGGCACGGCGAGCAGGTTCTGACGGCCCTTGTGGATGTTTCGGACAAGGCCGCGGTTGACCGCGCAGCGCAAGACATCGGCACCAGATGGGGCGGCATCGACCATCTGGTCAATAATGCAGGCATCATCGGCCAGCGCATGACCGTGAAGGATTTCGATGCGGACGAGCTGGACAGGGTTCTGGCCGTCAACCTGAAAAGCGTGTTCTACGTTTCCAGTGCTTTCCTCAACAATCCGGGAGCCAAGCCGAACAAATCCGTGGTGGGCCTTTCCTCCATCGCCGGGCGCACCGGCGGCATGGTCGGCAACATCGCCTATGCCACGACCAAGGGCGCTATCGCGTCCTATACCTATGCGCTTGCCAAGGAACTCGCGCCGGAAATCCGCGTCAACGCTCTCGCCCCCGGCGTGATCGACACGGAAATCCAGAAAGACGTGTTCGCAGATCCGGCCAACATCGCAAAGATGGCCGACCTCATTCCGCTGAAACGGCTTGGAACCGCCGATGAAGTTGCCGACGCGGCCATCTGGCTGCTGTCGCCGGGCGCGGCCTATATCACCGGCGTCGTGCTTGATGTTTCAGGCGGACGATAGAGCGGTTGCTGTTTTAACAGGATCGCCGGAGCCACTCTCACTATTTGTTTTGTCGCATTATCCAGCGCAAAACCGTTTCTCATTTTTTGCTGGAAATGTTCTAGGAGACGACGATGACACAGGCCAGGGCCCTGAAAAACCTCATCGAAACCGGCCGCATCGTTCAGGCGCCGGGAGCGCCTGATCCGCTGACCGCCCGCCTCGTGCAGCAGGCGGGATTTCCTGCCATCTACATGACCGGGTTCGGCGCGACGGCAAACCGTCTCGGCACGCCCGATCTTGGCCTTCTCACCCAGACCGAGATGACGACCCATGCACGGGATATGACCCGCGTGGTGGATATTCCCGTCATCGCCGATGCGGATACGGGCTATGGAGGCCCGGCCAATATCGTTCGCACGGTGGAGGAATATATCCAGTCCGGTGTGGCAGCCATTCATCTTGAAGACCAGATGGCGCCGAAGCGCTGCGGCCAGCTTGCCGGTATCCGGCTGATCCCGGCGGAAGAAAATGTGCGTCGTCTCAAATGCGCCATCGCGGCGCGGGCCGACAAGGACCTTCTCCTCATCGCCCGCACCGACGCCATGCCTGCGGCCGGAGCGGAAGAAGCCATTCGCCGCGCGAAAATGTATCAGGATACGGGTGTCGATCTTGTTTTCGTCGATGGCATCAAGACCATCGCGGAAATCGAAACCGTCGCCCGGCACGTCGAAGGACCGAAGGTCGTCAGCATTGTCGATGGCAACGAAACCGTGGCCCTGACAGCCGCCAATCTCGAACAGATGGGTTTCAATGTTGTGTTCTATGCGCTGTCCACGCTGTTTTCGGCAGTGAAGGCGGTGAGCGACACGCTGTCGGTGCTGAAACGTGACGGGACGCCGAAGGCCCGCGCGGGCGACATGATTACCTATCAGCAATATTGCGACATCGTTGACCTGAAAAAATTTCAGGATCTCGATGAGGAATATGGCTGGTCATAGCGCGATGAACGAGGCAGGCGACGCCTGCCTCCTCAGGCACTCAGTTTTTTCGCCAGAATGCGGTTGGATGCCCTTTCGACCGTGATTTCATAGTGATCGCTCTGCGTAACATCCGCGATCCTGCTCGGGCGAAAAGCAACAGCATTGATGCCGCCTTGGTGGCGCAGGCTGTCGAACAAAATCCCGAACTCGCCGCCCTTGCGCATTTCCTCGCCGAACTTCTGCGACGCGGCATAATCTGCCGGGTCGTAGACGGCAGGCAGCGCTGCCTGCTCACCACATATATCGACGAAATCCTCTTCCAGCTTGGCAGTATAGACCCGGAAGGTGCGGGCGAGACCGTCCTGCTGTGTCGCAACCGCTTCGCGACGCATGTGATGCGCAACCTCGATGACGGATGTGGTAAGCCGCGCTGCCGCATACCATGCGCCTAGCTCCGGCCCGTTGAAGCGCATGCCGCCTGGCGCGACATGGAGGAAAGTTGCCATGACGATGCTGGAATTGGGCCTGCCGAACACCCACTCCTCGCGGGGAAGGCGCTGCAATCGCTCGGCCAGAAGGCGATCATTCGTCCATCCCGCCAGCTCCATCACCGCTTCCAGATCGGCAGCCGTGGCAACCGTATCGAAGAGGCCGATGGGCGGAAAGCGCGACGGGATCAGGCGATAGCTCGGCTGCGGTGCAGGACTGCGCTTCACGAAAACACCACATCTTCATCGCGATAGGGCTTGAACGCGCGATCCAGTTCATTCGGCTCCATATAAAGCCCGCCGCGCGCCGCATCCAGAAAGCGGCGGACCGTCAGCAACCCGTCCTGAAGCCCGCTCGTCACCAGTTGCAATGGTGGATGTCCGCCAAAGACGCCAGCCTGGTTGGGTGTGTGCAGCCAGCGAATACCGGCCCTTTCATCGGGATAAAGCACCCCCAGCGCCTGATGTATGCCGAGCACTGCGGACAGGCGCATCAGCACATCAACATCGAGCGTGATATCGCGGCGCTCGCGTACCGCCTTCACCCAATTGTAATAGGTCGACCGGGAAGGCAGGCCCAGAACCATCAGTCGCTGCTGTTCGTCCAGCCCCCACAAATCGGCGATGGTCAGGAAGGTGCGGAGGCCCGGCCCGCTCAACCGCTTGCGCGAGTGAGGAGCAAAGCGGGCGGCATCGAGAATATCCGGTCCCTTGCCTATTTTGGTTTCCAGCATTGCCTTGTTTCGCGCCATGATTGCCTCCGATCGTCCAGATCAGAATATAGTCCAAATTTGGACTAATGCAACCTTACGCTGTTTTGCCCGGAGCGAAAGGCTCTATTCGGCGGCGATGAGAGCGGTTTCGGCAGCGATATCCGGCAGCGTATCGAAATGAACGGGACGCAGCGAGACATAGCCGTTGCGGATATCCAGGACGTGCGAATAGACATTCTGGCCGTTTTCCAGCAGCGGCAGCTTGTCCTCATGCATGATGCTGATGACGATGGCCTGCGGGCAGCGCGTCTTCAGCGCCTCATGGAACCGCGTCTTCGCAGCGGGATCGAGCGCCCCGGTCGCTTCATCGAGGAAGATGATCGACGGCTTGTGCAGGAGAATGCGCGCCAGCACGATTTTCTGCTTCTGGCCGCCAGAGAGGATCATGTCCCACGGCGCGCCATCGGCGTCCGCATCGTTCATGCGTTCGATGAATTCGCCCAGTCCCGCCTCGTGCAGGACGGCCGCGACAGCAAGGTCGCTGAAACGGTCTTCATCGGCAGGCAGGGCGACAAGCTGTTTCAGCGTTACGGAAGGGAACTTGGCCTCCTGCGTCGCATAAAGCGAGGTCGCGTTCTGCGGGTAGATGATATCGCCGGTCCCATAGGGCCACAGGCCGTTGAGCGCCTTCATGAATGAAGTTTTGCCGGAACCGGATTCGCCACGCATGTAAACCCAGTCGCCCGCGCGAATATTGATCACGCCGGAGCGCAGGAACGGTGCTTCACTGTCCGGCCCTTGCATAAGCGTGAGATTGCGCACGGACAGTCCGAAGCGCGGATGCTGTTGCGCGAAGGCGAAACGATTGATGCCCGACCGGCTGTAGAACTCCGCAGGCTCCTGAACATTCTCGATGGCCTGCGCGAGACCGGTCACACGGCCCGCATTGGCGCGGAGATTGGCAATCGCAGGCATGACCTGAATGAACCATGAGCAGTCATTGATCATCGCCGCGACAAGTTCAGCGCCGGTTACATAATTACGGAAACTGACGGAGCCGCTCATATAGGGCAGAAGGCCCGGAATATAGGCAACGATGCGGTTCGAGAGAAAGCCATAGGCCTGCGAGAAGGCGAGATAGGCGGCATCGAAGCGGTTGAGCCGGTTCCAAGTGCCGTCGACATCCTTGTACAGACGGTCGTTGACAGAGCGCTGCACTGCCTCACCGCCGGATGCAGAAATCTGGAAACTGCGGCGCAGCAGCGTCGTCCACTCACCACGATAGGAGCCTTCGGCTTTCTGGATGCCGAGATTGAGACGCTCCAGTCGCTTGCCGATCTTGATGGCGACCAGCGTGCCGAGCGGGACATAGACGACGATTGCCGCAAAGGCCAGAACGGCGCTGCCGTAGCTGCCAAGGAAATCCAGCCCCTCCACGTGGGTAGACATCTCGATCAGCTTCTGTCCGATGAAGAAAGCCGACAGGAACACGCCGACAATCCCCATGACGAGGCCAATGGCGCCGCCGGTCATTCCCTTGATCGACTCCTGCAGGCGCTGATCGATGTTGTCGGGCTGGTCCTTGCCCCTGCCCTGCTGCAAATGGAAATGCGTGTGCCTGCCGTTCAACAGCGCGGTGGAGAACTGGTCGTTCAGCCATTTGCGCCATTTGCGATGCAGCGTGGTGGACAGGAAATGGCGGGAGCCGACCAGCATCACGTCCTTTGCCAGCATCAGCAGAACAAGAATGCCCGCATTGGCGGCTATCGTCATGAGAGGGTGCTGCACAGGCGCAGTGTTGACATTGACGATGGAATTCATGAGGAGGCCCGAAGCCTCGGCCACCCACACGGTAGTCTTGCTCACGAAAGCCGTCATCAGAAAGATCGCGAGAGTAAGAACCCAGGCTTCCTTCCAGCGATCGGAGATCCAGTAGGCGCGCATCAGCCCCCAGAACGACGTCATGTCGGCTACGGCAGACCTCTCCCTTGCCTGCAAGGTTAGCTGTCTGGTCTGCCGCTTTTTGTCCAATCCACACCTCGTTCTGAAAACAGGATGATAACGCTTTGTAACATATTGCAACAAACTGTGGTTAACGGAATGTTAATAGTCAACACAAAAGCGGAGCACCTCATCGTGAACACGCGGGCGCGCCACAGCAACAAGCTGAAATCGTTAAGCTATCGGAAACCAAAATAATTTCGGAAAAGCGCCCGTCTCGCCCCGGAAATCCGGCATTTCCGAGGGATCACCGCTGATGATTCGACAGACGCGCCTATTGCGCCGCGAGATAGGCCTGCAGGCGCGGCACGACATAATCAAGGAAAACGCGGACCCGTTGCGGCAGCCGGGCGCCGCCCAGAAACACCGCGTGAACTTCCTCCGTGTCGTTCTCCACAGCCTCCGAGAGAACTTCCACCAATGCGCCGGAAGCAAGGTCGTTCCGCGCGTGATAGTCGCCGATCCGGGCGAGCCCCAAACCTGCGACCGCCATGCGCCGGACCGTTTCCCCGTTATTGGCCAACAGAGAACCATAGACCGCACGATCCACGATGCGGCCGCTTTCCTTCAGCGGCCAGACGGGCGCGGCGCGGCGAAAATTGAAACCGATGCAATTGTGCTCGGCAAGATCATCGACAGTCATGGGCGTGCCGCGGCGCTCCAGATAGGCGGGAGCCGCCACGATCTTGCGCCGGGCCGTGCCGAGCTTGCGCGCCATCATGCTGGAATTGGGCAGGGTGCCGATGCGGAAAGCCACATCGGTGCGGTCGAGATAAAGGTCGACCAGTTCGTCCGACAGGGAGAGGTCGATGACGATATTCGGATAAGCCGCGAGAAATTCCGGCAATAGCGGCTCCAGCGCCAGCGTACCCAGCGCCACCGAAGCATTGACGCGCACCGTTCCGCCGGTGCTTGCCGAACCCTGGGAAAGCTCGCGTTCGACCTCCTCGAAATCGCGCAGCAATCCCTGGCTGCGTTCGTAGTAAATCTGCCCCTCGCTCGTCAGCGACAGGCGTCGGGACGAACGTTCCAGAAGCCGCACGCTGAGCCGCGCCTCGATACGGGATATGAGCTTGCTGATGGTCGAAGGGTTCATGCGCAGGAGCCGGGCGGCCTCCGAGAAACTGCCTGCTTCCACGACCCGCATAAAAACCTGCATTTCGCCGATGCGATTGTCCATCGCCCGCTCCATCTGTGAAATCGTTTCACAGATAATGTGGATTCCGAGCGGATTTTCAAGCCCGCGCGATTGTCCTATCTGTGCAGCCGAGATCAGACCTGACCGAAAGCTGACTGGTACAAGGCTCTGAAAATTCATGGCCCGAAGCATGAGCCTCCCAAGCTCGCGCAACCGACGCGATACGCCGAAGGCCAACCGACAGGAGATGACATGAAAATCGTGAACGCACATGGCGCGGCCATACCCGCGCTCGGCTTCGGCGTTTTCCGCATGACGGATGCCGAAGTGGAAAGCGTTGTCCCGGCGGCGCTGGAAGCCGGCTTCCGCCATTTCGATACGGCGCAGATCTACCAGAACGAAGCGGCCCTCGGTCGTGCACTGGAAAAAGCGGGCGCACGGCGCGAAGACCTGTTCCTGACCACGAAAGTCTGGGTGGACAATTACAGCCCGGAAAAATTCGGCGCGTCCGTCGATGAGAGTCTCGACAAGCTGAAGGTCGATCAGGTTGACCTCCTGCTTCTGCACTGGCCCGCCGACAAGGTGGCTATCGCCGATCAGATCGACATGCTGAACGCGGTGCAGGCGGCAGGCAGGACACGCTTCATCGGCGTGAGCAACCAGAATGTCGCCCAGATGCGCCAATCCATCGAACGCAGTGCCGCACCCATCGTCACCAACCAGATCGAGGCACACCCCTATCTCGACCAGAATGCCGTGGCCGATGCCGCAAAAGCCGCAGGCGTTGCCATCACCGCCTATTACGGCATGGCAGACGGCGCAGTGCCGCGCGATCCCGCCCTGCAGGCCATCGGCGCCCGATACGGCAAGACAGCCGCTCAGGTAGGCCTGCGCTGGCTGATCGAACGCGGCTTCATCGCGCTTTCCAAGACGGCCAAGCCTGAACGTGTCGCTGAAAATTTCGACATATTCGACTTTGATCTCAGCGCTGAAGACATGACGGCGATTTCCAAACTCGCCCGCCCCGATGGACGACTGGTCAGCCCTGCCGGACTGGCGCCCGTCTGGGACAATTGAAGAAATAACGGAGAATTTCAGATGAGTGCTGCAAATGC
Source organism: Brucella intermedia LMG 3301 (assembly GCF_000182645.1). Lineage (NCBI taxonomy): Bacteria > Pseudomonadati > Pseudomonadota > Alphaproteobacteria > Hyphomicrobiales > Brucellaceae > Brucella > Brucella intermedia. The sequence goes on along the minus strand of NZ_ACQA01000002.1, from coordinate 217,124 downwards.
ACAGGAAAGCGCAACGAACACGGCCGGTTTCAACTGGCCGCTTCTGGCGCTTGCAATCGGTGCCTTCGGTATTGGCACCACGGAATTTGCGCCCATGGGCCTGCTGCCGGTTATTGCCGATGGCGTCGACGTTTCCATTCCGACGGCGGGCCTTCTGGTCAGCGCCTATGCCATCGGCGTCATGGTCGGCGCACCGATCATGACGCTTGCCTTCGGGCGCTTTGGAAAGCGCACGGCGCTGATGCTCCTGATGGGCATCTTCACGGTTGGCAATATCCTTTCCGCCCTTGCGCCGGATTACTGGACGCTGCTTGCAGCGCGTCTGGTAACAAGCCTCAATCACGGCGCATTCTTCGGCCTCGGCTCCATTGTTGCAGCCAGCGTCGTGCCGCCTGAAAAGCGGGCGAGCGCCGTTGCCACCATGTTCATGGGCCTGACGATAGCCAATATCGGGGGCGTCCCGGCTGCAACCTGGATCGGCCAGCAGATCGGCTGGCGCATGTCGTTCGCCGGCACTGCCGTTCTGGGCCTGCTGGCCATCTCGGCACTCTGGCTTTCGCTGCCGCGTGGTGAAGCAGGCAAGATGCCCGACATTCGCCGCGAGCTTGGCGTGCTGATGCGCCCGACCGTGCTGATGTCGCTCGCGACCACCGTCATGGGTGCTGGCGCCATGTTCACGCTCTACACCTATGTAGCGCCTGTACTGGCCGACCGCACCGGCGCTTCGGAAGGTTTCGTGACGCTGGCGCTCATCCTCATCGGCGTGGGCTTCACGATTGGCAACGCGCTCGGCGGACGCCTTGCCGACTGGTCGCTCAATGGTGCGACGCGGATATTCCTTGCAGCACTTGCCATCATCAGCCTGGCATTGCCGCTGCTGCTGGGCAGCCATATCGGCGCTGCAATCGGCCTCCTCGCCTGGGGTGCTGCGGCCTTCGCCATCGTTCCCCCGGTTCAGACCCGCGTGATGCAGGCCGCATCGGAAGCGCCGGGGCTGGCATCGTCGATCAACATTGGCGCGTTCAACCTCGGCAATGCGGTGGGCGCGGCCCTTGGCGGCGGCGTGATCAGCGCAGGCTATGGCTATGCGGCCATTCCGGTCGCAGGCGGCCTGCTGGCGGCAGCCGGACTGCTGTTCACGCTCTCGCGCCGTCCGAAAGCGGCGCTGGCTCCATCGGCCTGCTAATCCAGCGTCCGCCGGAACCTTAACAGCGCCAGCGACGCAAACAGCACCACGAAGAACAAGAGGGCGTTCACCTCTCCGGCAATGTCGGAAAGGTGGGCGCCCTTCAGCATGACGGCGCGGACGATACGCAGGAAATGCGTGAGGGGAAAGATCTCCCCCAACGCCTGCGCCCAATCGGGCATACCCCGAAACGGGAACATGAAGCCGGACAGCATCAGCGAAGGCAGGAAGAAGAAGAAGGTAAGCTGCATGGCCTGCATCTGCGTGCGCGATGCTGTGGAAATCGTATAGCCGAGCAGGACGAGCGACAGGACGAAGATCAGGACACAGGTCAGCAGAAGCGCCAGCGATCCCACGAAGGGCACACCGAACAAAAGCTTGGCTGCGGCCAGCACCACCACGACCTGCACACCGCCGACGGCCAGAAACGGCAGCACCTTGCCCAGCATGATTTCGGCGGGCGTGGCGGGCATTGCGAGCAGGTTTTCCATCGTGCCGCGCTCGGTTTCGCGGGTCAGCGCCATGGCGGTCATCATCACCATGGTCATTTGCAGGATCACCCCCAGCAGGCCGGGAACGATATTGTATTGCGAAACGCCTTCCGGGTTATAGCGGCGGTGCACGACGACCTGTAGCTGCCCCCGCGCTGCATCGGCGGCTTCGGCTTGCTTGCCCTGTTCACGCAAAAGCGCCTGACCGGCGACGGTTCCGAGCGTGGAAATCGCACCGCTTGCCACCGACGGATCGGTCGCGTCAGCCTCGATCAGGATCTGCGGCTGCTCGCCCGCATCGACCCGCCTTGCAAAATCCGACGGGATCGTCACCACGAAGGAAACCGCGCCGCTGGCTATCAGCGCTTCCGCTTCGGCCGCACTCTGCACAACATGGTCGAAGCGATAGTAGCCCGTTGTTTCCAGAGCGGAAATCATGGCCCGCGTATAATGGTCCTGGCTTGTCACCACCAGAGCGCTCGGCAGGCTCTTCGGATCGTTGTTGATGGCAAAGCCGAAAAGCAGGAGCTGCATCAGCGGAACGACCAGCATCATGGCGAAGGTGATGCGGTCACGCCGCATCTGGATGAATTCCTTCACCAGCATCGCGCCAAGCCGCTCGAAGGAGAACCAGCCGTTCATTGCTCACCGCTCCGGGACGCCCTGTCTTTCGACATATTGTCCTGCGCATTGGCCATGAACTGGATGAACACATCTTCAAGGCTGGTTTCGCCCGCCTCGACGCTAATGCCCTCACGATGCCTGATCTTTTCCAGAGCCGCCTCGAGCTTCGCCCTGTCGGACCCTACGACATGCAGCGTCGCACCGAAAGGCGCAACCTGCTCGACACCCGGTTCGCCAGCCAGTTCGCGTGCCACGTCTCCAAGCCGGGGACCGTTGACGATAAAGGTCGTCAGCCCCGCCTTATCGATGACATCGCGGACCGTTCCCGTCGCCAACAGCTTGCCATAAGAAATATAGCTGATGCGGTGGCAGCGCTCGGCTTCGTCCATATAGTGGGTTGAAACAAGCACGGTCAGCCCGCCATCGGCCAGACGATGTATCTCGTCCCAGAAATCGCGCCGCGCCTTCGGATCGACACCGGCGGTCGGCTCATCCAGCAGCAGAAGCTTCGGCTTGTGCATGATGCAGGCGGCCAGCGCGAGCCGTTGTTTCCAGCCGCCGGAAAGCGTGCCCGCCAGCTGGTTTCCGCGTGATGTCAGGCCCAGTTCCTCAAGTGTCCGCGCCACATGGTCCTTCACCGGCTTCAACCGGTAGAGCCGCGCGACAAATTCGAGATTTTCGGCGATGGTCAGGTCTTCGTAGAAGGAAAAGCGCTGCGTCATGTAGCCGACTTCACGCTTGATCTTCAGTCCTTCCGTCCGAAGATCGAAGCCAAGCACCTGACCCTCCCCCTCGTCGGGCGTCAGCAACCCGCACATCATGCGGATGGTTGTGGTCTTTCCAGAACCGTTTGGCCCGAGAAAGCCGACAATCTCCCCCTCAGCCACCGACATGCTCACATGATCGACGACGGTAGCGTCGCCGAAACGCTTGACGAGACCTTTGACATCGATGGCGTTCGACATTGCCGCCTCCGCTTACCGGGGGGCCAGATCGACGTCCACGATCTGGCCGGGCTGGAGAGGCGACGCGGGATCGACGGGATGCGCCTCGACCAGATATACAAGCTTCTGGCGCGTTTCGAGCGAGTAGATCACCGGCGGCGTGAATTCCGGGTCGGGCGAAACATAGCTGACGCGAGCCTGCAAACCCGGAGCGCAGCCATCGCAGCGCACCGACAGCATATCGCCAACCCGTATCGCGGAAAACTTGTCCTCCGGTATGTAGACCTTCAGCTTTACCGCACCGTCGGGCAGCATGGTCAAAACCGGTGCGGACGGACCGGCAATATCGCCTGGATTGCGAATGACGTCGGTGATCCGCCCAGCCGCCGGGGCCTCGATCGTCCGCTTGGCCAGATGCCAGCGGGCGGAATCAAGCTGCGCTTCGGCACTTCTGACCGCATTTTCCGCCGCCTTGATCGTTTCCGGACGGGCGGGCAAGCGACCCACTGCAAGATTGGCCGTCGCCTGATTGATCGACGCTTCGGCCACCTCGACCTTGGTGGCGGCATCATCGAGCTGCGCCTGCGTCATCACCCCGCGCTTCGTCAGATCCTGCGTGCGCAACAGCGTCCGCCGGGCATCGTCGGCCTGTGCTTTGGCGGTCCTGACCGCCGCTTCGAGAACGGCGATTTCGTCGGGGCGCTTGCCGACCTGCAAATCCGCCAGTTGGGCGCGTGCCTGGGCCAGTGCCGCCTCGGCCTGCGCGACAGCGATCTTTGCGTCCGCGTCCTCCGTCTGTGCAATCGGCTTGCCCGGTTCGACACGGTCACCACGCCTGACGGCCACGGACTGAACCTGCGCCACTTCCAGCGGGGCAAGCTGCACGAACTCGCCCTCGACATAGCCGACAGCCAGAGGCTGTGCGCTGCATGCGGCGAAAAGATAGGACGCAAAAGGGAGAACACAGAGAAGGCTCATGACGACACCTCGCCGTTTTTCGCAGCGTCCTTCGCCGCAAGGATGGCCATCAGGTTCTGCCGCACAACTGCCGCCACCGCCCCGGCCTCTTCCGCACCCATCGCGGACCAGCCCATGCGCCGTTTCACCGCCTCGCGGCCAATACGGAAATAGATGACCTGCCCGAGCAGGGTGAAGATGAGAAGCCGCGTGCCTTCGCTTTCGGCGGGCTCGCCCGTTGCGACTTCCCAGATGGCACAGAGCCTTTTATGGGTCGGCTCGAATACGCCGGAATAGATGCGATCAAGCGCGGCCGTCGGATGCGCAAGCTCGCGAAGAAGAAACTGGACGATCTCGCCGGATTCCGGCTGCGCCACGATGAACTGCGCCATGCGCTCCACCGCCAGGGCAAGCATTTGCCGCGCTTCTTCCCTGGTCCCGGCGGAGGCGCCAATCACCCCGTAATGACCGAGAGCCTGACCGGCCACCCCCTGTATCGTCTCCACGATATAGTCCGCCGCCGCCAAACGAAGCCCTTCCTTGCCGCCGAAATGATAGGCGATGGAACCGATATTCGCCTTGGCCAGCGCAGCAATCTCGCGCGTAGACGTGGCATCGAAGCCCTTCGACCCGAAAAGCTGCAATGCCGCATGGATAAGCGCGGCGCGCGTCTGTTCGACCGACGGCTGCGGTTGCTCCTGCCCGATATTCTTCGATCTGCTCATATACCGATTTAATCAATCGATTGATTAAATGTCAAGCGATGCGAACAACGGAAGCCTGTTCGGGGGCCTGAGCTTCCGTTGTTCGCTGCGGCAAGCGGCGGAATAAAACCCGCCGCCGCCAGCCGGGTGGGACTTGGAGCAGTTCCATTTCACAAGGAACCGTGGCACCGCTACGCACTTTTGCTGGAAATGCTGTAGTTCAAACGCGGCCGTGTCAGCCGCGTATCCCGACATGCCGACCGACGGCAATCGGTGTCGGCATCTCCTGATGGGAATGGAACAACCGCTCAAGGGCTTCCCGGATGCCGGGCTTTGCCGCCACCGCTTTGCCCGCCTTGCTGTCGACATGCAGCAGCATCTGTTCCGCACTGGCAATTTCCGCATCGCCTCGCCGCAGGCTGTGAAAGACATGGGCGCGCTTCTCGTCGAAGGAAAGCAATTGCGTTTCGACATGCAACTCGTCGCCCGCCTTCGCCTCGCCGCGATGCATGATATGGGTTTCGACCGTATAGTAGCTGTGACCGGATTTCAGATAGGCGTCATCTACGCCGATATGCGCCAGAAACCTGTCCGTCGCCTGCCCGAACACGTCCAGATAACGATGCTCGGTCATGTGTCCGTTATAGTCGATCCATTCGGGGATCACACGTGCATCGAGAAGCCGAAGCGGGGCCGGAACCCGCATCGGGGCGGTCCGCCGCCGTCTCAAGCCGCGCGGTATAGTTGTTGAGAAGCGCGCCCGCCCCCCAGCCCTTGCCCTGCTGCTGTTGCGACAGAGCCCGGATGATCGCAACAAGGTTTTCGTCGCGAATCCGCTCCAGATCGCGGATGGAAAGCCCTTCATTCTGCGCGTCCGACTGATCGGCGATGCGGTCAATCAGGCTGTCATCGAGGTCGGGCACATCCGTCAGTTTCGTCCATGGCCATTGCAGCGCAGGACCAAATTGCGCGAGGAAGTGCCGCATGCCTGCCGGGCCGCCGGCAATACGATAGGTCTGGAAAAGCCCCATCTGCGCCCAGCGAAGCCCGAAGGAATAGCGGATGATGTCGTCAATCTGCTCCACCGTGGCGATACCGTCGCGCACGAGCCACAGGGCCTCGCGCCACAGCGCTTCCAGAAGCCGGTCTCCGACGAAAGCGTCGATTTCCTTTTCGAGCACGACCGGCTCCATGCCGGTCTGGCGATAGAGTGCGGAAGCCCTTTCAATCGTTGCCGCCGCGGTCTTTTCGCCGGGAACGAGTTCCACCAGCGGCAGCAGGTAAACGGGGTTGTAAGGGTGGGCAATCAGCAGGCGCCCGGGATGCCGCAACCCGGCCTGCAACTTGCTCGGCAGGAAGCCGGAAGTGGATGACGCGATCAACGCATCGTCTGAACAGGCGGCCTCGATCTCGGCCATTACGGCAAGCTTCAGGTCGAGGCGCTCGGGCACACTTTCCTGAATGAGCACGGCCCCTTCAACCGCCTCCGCCAGCGAAGCGGAAATGGACAGCCGCCCCTCCTGCGGAAGGTGCACGGTTGTTAGCGCCGCCAGCGCCTTGCGCGCATTGTCGAGAATATGTTCGGTCGTCGCCCTGGCGTCCGGCGACGGATCGTAGACGGCAACATCGAAACCGTTGAGCAGAAAGCGTGCGGCCCAGCCGCTGCCGATGACACCGCTGCCGATACAGGCGATCTTGGGAGGATGGCTGTTCATGGATATCACCAGCGCTTCGTAAGCTTGAGTTTTTCGCGGACTTCGGCAGGCGTCAGGACCCTGGTTCCCATATTGACGGCGATGGCCTTGGCCCGTTCGACCAGATCGCCATTGGACGCCAGAACGCCCTTGTCGAGCCAGATATTGTCTTCCAGTCCGACCCGGATATTGCCGCCTGCCAGCACGGCAAGCGCTGCATAGGGCAACTGATTGCGGCCAATGGAGAATGCCGAGAAAATCCAGTTGTCCGGCAGGTTGTGGAGGATCGAAACCAGCGTCGCCAGATCATCGGGCGCGCCCCACGGGATGCCCATGCACAATTGCACCAGAACCGGATCGTCAAGCAGGCCCTGCTGCTGCAGCCATTGGGCAAGCGGCAGATGGCCGGTATCGAAGATCTCGATCTCCGGGCGCACGCCGAGCCGCTGTATCTGCGCGGCCATTTCCTTGAGCATGGCGGGCGTGTTGGTCATCACATAATCGCCCTCGCCGAAATTCATCGTGCCGCAGTCGAGCGTGCAGATTTCCGGCAGGAGTTCAGCGACATGGGCGAGCCGCTCCGTCGCGCCCGCCATGTCGGTCTTGGCGGCATCCGGCGGCAATGGCGCTTCGGAGGAGCCCAGAACCAGATCGCCGCCAACGCCTGCGGTCAGGTTCAGCACGATATCGACACCGGATGCCCGGATGTGATCCACCACCTCGCGGAACAGTTCCAGCTTGCGCGACGGTTCGCCCGTCTCGGGGTCGCGAACATGGATATGCGCGACGGCGGCGCCCGCCTCGGCACTTTCGATGGCCGCGTCCGCGATCTGGCGCGGCGTGACCGGCACCTTGTTCGAGCGATGCGTGGTGGCTCCGGCGCCGGTGACGGCAGCGGTGATGAATATTTCGCGGGCAGGCTTTAAAGGCATGTTCGTTTCCCTCAATTTTCACTGAGCTTGACAGGTCCCGAAATGCCGGGATTATCATTTTACGAAATCTATTTGGCGAAGAGCGAAGAGCGAAGAGCATGATCTTTGAACCGTCGGACGAAGAACTGACCGTTACGCTGCTTGTCCTGCCGGATTGTTCGCTGATGTCGCTGGCCGCGACGCTGGACCCGATGCGCGGCGCCAACCGCGTGACGGGCCGCTCGCTCTATCGCTGGCGCGTGGTCTCGCCGGACGGCAGCGATCCGGTCACGTCGAGCGGCCTCAAGGTTTCGGCGGACGGAAAATTCGAGGCTGGCGCGCAGGACATCCTCATCATCGTCAGCGCCTTTCACGCATTGGAACATGCGACGCCGAAGCTTCTCGCCATGCTGCGGCAGGCTGCCAAGCAATCGAAGCTCATCGTGGGTGTGGAAGCCGGATCATGGGTCCTGGCAAAGGCCGGATTGCTCAACGGCCGCAAGGCAACCACGCACTGGGAAGACCTGGAAGCATTTTCGCAGCGCTTTCCCGAAGTCGAAATGCAATCGGATCGCTGGGTGCGGGATGGGGCACTTCTGACGACCGGGGGTGCGGCCCCGGCGCTCGACATGATGCTGGCGCTCATTCGCGCCCGCCATGGTTACTCAATCGCGCTCGATGTCGCGAGCCTCTACGTCTATGATGAGGTGAAACAGGCTTCGGATGCGCAGCCGCTGGTCTCCCTCGGGAGATTGCTCAATCGCGAGCCGCGACTGGCCGACGCGATAAAGATCATGGAAACCCACATAGATCGCCCGATCCCTGTGTCGAGCGTGGCGCGCAGGCTGGGCCTTTCGACGCGCAGTCTCGAATTGCTGTTTGCCAATGTGATCGGCCAGTCACCGGGCAACTACTATCTGTCGCTCCGGCTGAAAGCTGCCCGGCGGCTGATCCTCGACACCCGTCTTTCCATGGCCGACACAGCAGAACAGACCGGCTTTTCGTCGATCAGTTCGCTGTCCCGCGCCTTCAAGCGGCATTTCGGTCAGTCGCCGAGCAAATTGAGGCAGTAAACGACTTACAGACCGAGACCCGACTTTACCGCAGCAAGCGCCGGCTTGCCGTCGGTAGTGGTCACACCGTCGAGCCATGCATCGAGCTGCGCCGGGTTGTCCTTGATCCATTTCGTGACGGCATCCTTGGCTTCCATGCCGTCGTTCAGGATCATGTTCATCATCGTGCTTTCCATCTCCGTGCTGAATTTCAGGTTCGACAGGAAGCGCGAGACATTGGGGCAGTCGGTTGCATACCCCTTGCGGGTCAGGGTCTCGACGGTGGCCGCACCATCGTCCGGCCCAAACAGGTTTTCGCCATTTTGCAGATAGGTCAGCTTGTAGCGAATGTTCATCGGATGCGGCGTCCAGGCGAAGAAAACGACAGGTTCATCCTTGCGCACCGCATTTTGAACCTGCGAAAGCATGGCCTGCTCGCTCGATTCCGCCAGCTGGAAATCCTTCAGGCCGAACTTGTCCTTCTCGATCATCGACTGGATCGTGGCATTGGCGCTGCTGCCAGCCTCAATGCCATAGATCTTGCCGCCAAGCTGATCCTTGAATTTGGCTATGTCGGCGTAGTTCTTGATGCCGAGATCCTTGCCCGTGGCGGCAAGACCGATCTTCGCGCCCTGAAGGTTCACACCGGCCTGCTCGACCTTTTTGCCCTCGATATAGGGTTTGCGCGCTTCCTCCTGAAGCGGCATCCAGTTGCCGAGGAAAATATCGATCTGACCGTTTTCCAGCGACTGGAAGGTGACAGGCACGGAAAGAATAGTCGTTTGCGGCTGATACCCGGCTTTTTCCAGCAGCAGGGAGGCAAGCGCCGTCGTTGCGGTAATGTCGGTCCAGCCGACATCGGAGAATTTGGGTGACTTGCAGGCTTCGCTTTCGGCAGCCTGCGCCTGCACGCTGGCAAGGCTGGCGACGCTGGCTGCAAGCAAAAGAAGTATGCGTTTCATTATCTTCTCCCCTTTGTTTTTATTGAGAACAACATGATAGGGGAAACAGGAAATACCTCTTCGCAATATACGCAATCATCTTTGCGTTTTGCGCAGCCTTTGGCCCTCAACCGTCCGGGCAGGTTTGGAAAAGCTGCCCAAAACCGGGACGAAATTTACCTGCCCGCACCATATTGCGCGTCGCTGACATGCTCCATCCAGTCCACGACCTTGCCGTCGAGCTGTTCCTGAATGGCGATATGGGTCATGGCGATGTTGGCCGATGCGCCGTGCCAGTGTTTCTCGCCGGGCTCGAACCAGACGACGTCGCCGGGCCGGATTTCCTCGATCGGCCCGCCTTCACGCTGCACGAGGCCAAGCCCGGCAGTGACGATCAGGGTCTGGCCAAGCGGATGCGTATGCCATGCCGTGCGAGCGCCGGGCTCGAAAGTCACGGTCGCCGCCGCCGCGCGCCTGGCATTGTTTGGAGAGAACAGCGGATCGATACGGACATTGCCCGTAAACCAGTCGGCTGGGCCTTTGCCGGAAGGATCGGTTCCGTTTCGCTTGATATCCATGGCGCGTTTCCTTTCGAATAAGAGAGACGCACCATAAATCAAGTCCGCGACGAGATCAGCGCCTTTTGGCGGGGTGCGCCTGCAAAATCACGTTATGCCGTTTTTCAAGCTCGACGTTGACCGCCTCGATTTCCCGCGCCTTGCGCGCATCGTCCCAGCCGAGTTCCCGCGCAACAATGCTGGCGATCGCAGCGAGATTGCTGGTCGTCAGCGCCCCGTCGATGGCAAGGGTCGTGCGCCGCAGTACGACATCCGCCAGGTGCACGACGAGTTCGTTGCGCGCGATCCATGCGATCTCCGTCGCGCTGATCGTTTCGGTTTCCGGCAACATCGTTACCGAGGCCCCGGCTTCCTCGCGGAGGATGGGCAGGGCCGTCGTGCCATAGCGCTTCAACAGGGTCTCGACCCGTGCGGCGGGCAACCGAGTTTCGGTGGCATATTTCGTCACCCAGGCCTTGCGGGCGCGATCATCGGCAGGATAGTCCCTGCCGCCACCAATGGCGAGATTGCGCGTGGACACCTGCCGGGTCTTGCCGAACCGGGTCAGAACCTTGTCGGCCACTTCCTCGGCAAAGCCCCGGAACGTTGTCCATTTGCCACCGACCAGCGCAATGATCGGGAACGGACGTTCGCTGTCCGGCTCGATCACTGGCGCGGAATGATCGCGGCTGATCAGGCCCGGTTCGGAAGCGTTGGACGCCGGAAGCGGGCGGATGCCGCTATAGGTATAGACGATCTGGCTGCGGTCGAATTTGAGCTTCGGCAGCAGCGAACGCAGGCTGTCGATGAAATAATCGGTCTCGTGATCGTCGCAACGTACATTGTCGGGATCATCGGATGGAATGTCGGTGGAACCCACCAGCGCCAGACCATGATAGTCGTAGACAAGGCAGATGCGCCCGTCATCCGCCTCGAAATAGATCATCCGCCCGTTAAGGCTCTTCACCAGTTCGGGGTGGTCGACAAGAATATGCGAGCCCTTGGTGCCGCCGATCATCTTGGTCGGTTTCCCGAGCGCGGCATTGACCCGGTCGATCCATGGCCCGGCCGCATTGATGACCAGCTTTGGCCTGACGGCGAATTTCGCACCGTCCGGCCCCTCGAAGCCCACCACGCCGTTTTCAGCGGAAATGAGCGTCATGAAATTGGCGGCAGCGCTTTTCGGACTGGCGCGCAGGCCGTCGCTCACGAGTTCATAGACCAGACGTTCCGGCTGGCTGACCTTTGCGTCGTGATAGATGCCGCCTGCCACGATTGCGGGCGTGATATAGGGCATTTCCTTCGTCGCCGTTTCCTTCAGCAGAAAACGGTGACGCGGCATGACGCGTTCGCGCGCGCCGAAATAGTCGTAGAGCGCCAGACCGATCTTGATCAGCACGGCGCCACGGCTGCGCGGCGCGGTCGTGGAACCGAACAGGGTGCGCAGCGCCGCCGTGATGCCCTTGGTCCATGAAAAGACGGGAATGAAGGTCGGCAGAGGCTCCACATTGTGCGGCGCGTTCTTCAGCAGCAGATTGCGCTCCAGCGTGGACTGCGCCACAAGACCGAACTCTCCGGTTTCCAGATATTTCAATCCGCCATGGATCAGCCGCGACGGGGCGGCGCTGGTGCCGGAACCGAAATCCGCCTTGTCGACGATCAGGCAGTTCACACCCTGCTCGCTTAGATCGCGAAAGAGCCCTGCCCCGTTGACGCCCGCACCGAGAATGAGCACATCCACGCCTTCGGCCTCAAGCTGTCCGATGCGGTTCTTCATCTGGGCCAGACTTACGAAATCATTCATGTCACTGTCTCTCTGGGCGAAGGACGCCCTTCATTTCAATCCGTGAGGGCTTCGATCTTCGGCCAGATCGGCCCGAGTGCCGACGCGATTTCCTTGAACAGCTGATAGCGCGTCTCATAGAGCGCGCTCCGCTCCGCATCCGGCTGATAGGTGCGGCCGATGGCATCGAGATCGCGCGGGTCGTTGTAGACATCGGCAAAGACACCGGCGCCCTTGCCAGCGCACAGCGCCGCACCCCATGCTGCCGCTTCATCCGTATCCGTCACCGTAACGGGCATGCCGAGCACATTGGCGAACATCTGCGCGAAAGCCGGACTGCGCGACACGCCACCCGTAAGCCGCGCGGCGGAAATCGCAAATCCGTCCTTCAGATGATCGACATGGATGCGGTGGTTGAAAGCAATGCCTTCCCACACAGCGCGCAGCATGTCGCCCCGATCCTGCCAGCCACGCAGACCGAAAAACGCGCCGCTCGCCATCGCCCCATAGGGCGAGCCGAAAAGATAAGGGTGGAACATCGCCGTCGAAGGCTTCGCCAGTGCCGAATCGATTTCCGGGCGCAGCATGTCGTGGATTGATCGCCCTGTTTCCTCCGCCTCGCGGCGTTCCGCCGGGCAGAGCTTGTCGAGGAACCAGTCATAATTGGCCGTCGATGCGGGCGAGATCGACATGTTGTTCCATTCGCCCGGCGCAATGCCGTTGCGGCAGAACCAGCTCTTGTCGACACGCGGTTCGGACGACAGCGTTTCGTTGATGGAATAGGTTCCGGCAACCACTGCAACGGTTCCGATGCCAAGCCCGCCCACGCCGAGCGCGGAGGCCGTCACGTCATGAAGCCCGCCGACAACCGGCGTACCGGCAACGAGACCGGTGCGCTTCGCGCATTCAGCCGAGACCTTGCCGACAATCTCATCGGAGCGCGACATGGGCGGCAGCGCGTCCCAAAGCGCATCGAGCCCGAACAGAGCGAGCGCTTCCTTCGAGTATTCCTGCGTGTTCACATCGGTAAAGGAGGTGGAGGCTTCGGTGCGATCCGTGCCCACGTCACCGGTGAGACAGAAGCGCAGCCAGTCCTTGCAGGCGATCACATGGGCGATGCGGCGGTAGCGTTCCGGCTCGTTTTCCTTCACCCATGCCAGAATGGCCGATGGCGCCGACGCATGGGGCAACTGGCCGGTAACGGCGATGGCGCGGTCCGCGACCGGGCTGTTCACCCAGCGCTCCGCCACATCCACGGCGCGGCTGTCGAGCGAGAGGATACCCGCGCCGAGCGGCCGGCGATCCTTGTCGAGCATATAGATGCCGTCGCCATGCGCAGTGGTGGCGATTGCCAGAACGTCGGAAGCTGGACGTCCGCTTTTGGCGATGGCTTCGGCAATCGCATCGGCGGTCGCATTCCAGAATTCATCCATGTCGCGTTCGACATGGCGCGGGCGCGGGAACGATTGCGCAACGCGGCGGCGCGCAACGGCAAGGGTGGTTCCGTCAACGTCGAACAATACGGCTTTGGTGACGGTGAGGCCGCTATCGATTCCGAGCAGAGAAGGCATGTATCGTATTCCTGATAAATATGCTGAGGCTAGTCCGGCCTGCCGCCTGTCCGGGCGCGCGCAACGACGACATTGATGCCTTGCGCCTCCATGCGCTCGATATGCGCAAAGGGCGTGTTCTCATCGACGATGACGACATCGAAATCGGTCAGGGCCCCGAAATTGTGCAGGGCGCGGCGCTCGAACTTTGTATGATCGGCCAGCAGGATGCGTTTGGCGGCGCAATCCAGCATGGCGCGCTTGGTCTCCACCATTTCCGGTGACTGGTGGAACAGAAGATCATCCGTGATCGCGGCAATCGATATGAAGGCCACATCGGCGCGAAGACGGCGAATTTCGTGGATGGTCATGCCGCCGACGAAGGCGTTGCACCAATTATAGAGCTGGCCGCCGAGACCGAGCAGCGTCACGTCCTTCATGTCGCGCAGTTCGTTCATCAGGATGAGCGAATTGGTGATAGCGGTCAGCGGCCCCTTTTCGGCCAGGTGCGGCACCATTTGCAGGACGGTGGTGGAATCGTCGAAGAAAATCGCCTGGCCGGGTTCGACGAACTGCATTGCCGCTTCGGCGATCAGTTTCTTTTCTTCCGACTGGCGGGTGACGCGATAAAGATCGCTTGCCTCGATCAGGCTTGTCGGCGCCGCCGACACGATGCCGCGCGACTTGCGAAACAGGCCGCGGCTCACCAGTTCATCGACGTCGCGATGCGCCGTCATCAGGCTGATGCCGAACCTTTCGGTCAGGTCCTCGATCCGCATCGAGCCTTCAGCCATTACAGTTTCCGCAATCTGCTGGCGCCGGACGAGCTGACGCGCATGCCGACTGTCATTCGGCACCTGCTCCGCCATAAGCTTGTCAATGCTTGCTTTGTTGCTCACTGCCATGCCCGTCACTTGACCCCTTGCTTGCGCGTTCCGAAAGCTCCGGAATCGCCTGATAGGCTTCATATTGCGCGGTCTTCAGCCCCAAAATCCAGCGAGTGATTGCATGGGACTTTCTTGAGGAGAGGGACTTCTGGAAATACGCATCCCGGAAGCGGCTGGGCTGCCGGGATGCGCCTTGTTCAAACCTTACTGTTCGAGAACGAACGGCGAGGTGTACTTGTCGACATTGTCCTTGGTGATCAGGATGCAGTCGAAGAGCTGCTTTTCCTGATCGACGCCGGTCTTGCCGGTCTTGATGAAGTTGTCGGCCTGCTTGACGGCAGCTTCCGAGAACACGGCAACCGGCTGCAGAACGGTGTACTGCAATTCACCGGCCTTGATGGCTGCGACCGCATCCGGCGAACCGTCGAAACCGCCGACCTTGACCTGATCGAGCTTGCCGGCCTTCTTCAGAGCGGCAATCGCGCCCAGAGCCATTTCGTCGTTACCGGAGATGACGCCGATAATGTCCGGGTTGGCCTGAAGCAGGGCCTGCATCTTGTCGTGGCCCTGGGTACGGTCCCAGTTGGCGACGTCCTTGCCGGCCTTCACCAGATCGGGATACTGCGACAGAACGGTATCATAGCCGTTCGAGCGCGTTGCGGCGTTGTTGTCCGACGGCGAACCGAACAGTTCGACATACTTGCCCTTGTCGCCAACGCTTTCGACCCACTGGGTCGCGCCGAGGGCTGCGCCCTGCGCGTTGTTGGAAACGAGCTGCGCCTTGGCCAGGCCTTCCTGGTTGATTTCCGCATTGACGAGGAAAACCGGGATATTGGCGGCGATTGCGCGCTTGACCGCACCGACCGAACCGTCCGCATTGGCCGGATCGAGAATGATGGCCACCGACTTGTTGGTGATAGCGGTGTCGATCAGGTTGCTCTCGGTGTTGGTGTCGCCCTTGTGGCCACCGACAACAGCCTTGTAGCCGAGACCTTCGGCGGTCTTCTTGGCGATTTCACCTTCGGTGAACCAGTACGGGTTGGACGGATCGTTGACGATGATCGTCATCAGTCCTTCGGCCCAGGCCGTGCTGGCGATGAGAGGCAACGCTGCCGCAGCGGCGAACAGAACGCGCATTCCCTTCTTGAACATGGTCTCACTCCCTTAACATTTTTCGTTTGCGTTATGCCGGTTCCCCGGCGGTACTTATTTCCATCAGGCCGTTTTCGAGATCATGCGCCTTTCCGGAAACCTTTCGATACGCCCGAATTTCAGCGGCCCCACCCGGAACGGTGGGCAGAGCCGCTTTCGATTATCGCCGGGAGTATTGAATGCTGTTGAGCAGAACCGCGAGCACGATCACCGCGCCGGTAAAGACGGTCTGCCAGTAGGAGGACACGCCGATGATCACGAGGCCGTCGGAAAGGAAACCGATCACGAAGGCGCCGAGAAGCGTGCCCTGTATAGTACCGCGCCCCCCAGTGAGCGCAGCGCCACCGATAACCACGGCGGCGATTGCCGTGAGTTCGTAGGTGGTGCCTGCCGTCGGGCCTGCCGACGTCAGCTGCGAAGCAAGGATCAGACCGGCGATCGCAGCGCAGATGCCGGAAATGACATAGACCGACACCTTGACGCGCTTGACCGGCACGCCGGACAGTTCAGCCGCACGTTCATTGCCGCCCGATGCATAGAGCCAGCGGCCGAATGCGGTGCGGTTGAGAACGATGGCGCAGATGATGGCGAGAACCACCAGAACCAGAACACCGATCTGCACGCCGAACAGCTTGTTGAAGCCGAGCCAATCGAAGCCGGTATTGCCAAGCTCCGGCCGTCCGCCGAGATTGTTGTAAGTCAGGCCATTGGTCATCAGCAGCGCCACGCCGCGCGCGCAATAGAGAACGCCAAGCGTCGCAACGAAGGCTGGAACCCGCAGATAGGCAATCAGCACGCCATTGATCGCGCCGACGAACGCGCCAAGCGCACAGGTGATGATGACGACCGCCCATACCGGGAAATAAAGAATGACGCCGAAATGCTGCAAGGTGACGCCCTGCATCAGGAAACCGGCAACCACGCCCGCCAGCCCCAAAGTAGAGCCGACCGAAAGATCGATGCCGCCATTGAGGATGACGAGCAGCATGCCGATGGCAAGCAGGCCGAATATCGCCACATGCGACGACATGGTGAGGAAATTGTTGACCGTGAAATAATTCGGCGAAAGAAACGAGAAAACTGCAATGATCGCAATCAGCGAAAAGAACGCGCGGCCTTCGAGCAGCAGGTGCACGAGGCTGGTCTTTCGCTTCGCGCCGTTCGGAGCGGCTGTTTCCTTGTTGGTGCTTGTGACTGACATTCTATCAGTGCTCCATAACTATTCTTGAGCGTTTCTAGGAAAGGGGCGCTGGAACCGCTCTATCTATTTGTTTTTACGCATTATCCTACGCAAAACCGCTTCGCACTTTTGCTGGAAATGCTCTAATGACCGACCATGGCTTCGCCCGAGGCGGCCATGATCTTCTCCTTGGACACGTCCGATCCGAATTCGGCGGAGATGCGTCCACGGTGCATGACGATGATACGATGAGCGATGCTGAGGCATTCGCCGACTTCCGAGGTCGTATAGACGACGGCCAGGCCCTGCTTCGCCTTTTCGGCCAGAAGCTTGAACACTTCCGCCTTCGCGCCGATGTCGATGCCGCGGCTCGGCTCATCGAGCAGGATGACTTCCGGCTCGGTCGCCAGCATCTTGCCGATCACGACCTTCTGCTGGTTGCCGCCGGAAAGCGAACCGATTGCCGCTTCGCCGCCATCGGTCTTGATGTGCACATTCCGGATCGACTGATCGACAATCTGTTTCTCGCGTTTGCGCGATGTGAAAAGGCCCTTGGTCATCTCGGCGATGCTGGCGAGCGACAGGTTCTTGCCGACCGTCATCGTCTGCACGAGACCGTCGCGCTGGCGATCTTCCGGCACCAGCACAAGGCCCCGCTCGATGCGCTGCGCGATGGTGAGGCCGGAAACGTCCTGCCCTTTCAGGAGCACGCGTCCCCCGCTAGCCTTGAGACGACCGGCAACGGTTTCCAGCAATTCCGTGCGACCAGCCCCCATGAGGCCGTAGATGCAGACGATTTCACCGGCGCGCACATTGAGCGACATGCGGTCGACCAGCGAAAAGCCTGCGCCGCCCGGATCGGGAACGGTCAGGTTTTCGACAGAAAGCGCCACATCGCCCCATTCATATCCGGTGGGCGGCGAGCCGAGATCGAAGTTCTCGCCGACCATGTTGCGCACGATCCATTCCAGATCGATTTCCTCACGCGGCGCATAGGCAGTCATCGTTCCGTCGCGCAGCACAACCGCATGATTGGTGATCTGCAGCGCTTCTTCCAGATGATGCGAAATATAGACGATGGCGACGCCACGCGCCGTCAGGTCGCGGATGACCTTGAACAGGACTTCCACTTCCGAGGCGCTCAACGCCGAAGTGGGCTCATCCATGATGAGAATGCGCGAATTGACCGAAAGCGCGCGGGCGATTTCCACCACCTGCTGCTGGCCGAGACGCAGTTCCTCGACCGGCGTCAGCGGGTCGATGTCTTCTTCCAGTTCGGCCAGAAGCTCGCGCGTCAGCCGTTCTTCCTCGGCAAAATCGACGCCGGTGGCGGTGCGGATCTCGCGTCCCATGAAGATGTTGTCGCGCACATTCATGTTGGGCGCGAGGCTCAGCTCCTGATGGATGATCGAGATGCCGTGGTCGCGCGCTTCGGTGGACGAGTTGAACGTCACCGGTTCGCCGTCGAGAATGATCGTGCCGGAAGTCGGCTGGATGACGCCGGACAGCACTTTCATCAAGGTGGATTTCCCGGCGCCGTTTTCGCCGAAAAGCGTCGTGACCTGACCACGGCGGATTTCAAAATTCACGCCTTTCAGGGCATGAATGCGACCGTAGGATTTGGCGACGTTATGCGCGGCAAGAACGACATCGCCGTTTTTGCCTTCGATTTTGGGAGCGGTGCTCATTTCACTTCGAGCCCCACAGGCGTGACGAGCCAGTTCTTGGGATTGACCAGCTTGAACACGCCGACAACCGAAACGGTCTTGCCCGTCAGGTTTTCTACATCGACGCCCGAAAGCACCTGCTTCTTCATCTCGTTGTTCAGCGCCGAACCGGCGTTCTGATATTCGATCTGGTTCTTGAACTGGCCGAACTGGATTTCGCCGGTGGCATCGCGCAGGTCCGTGCCGTTGACGGCGGGGCCGGTCTGGATGCGGATCGCCATGCCTTCCGGCAGGCCTTCAACCTTCACGACATTGTAGTTGGACTTGCGCTCTTCCACGACGCCGGTGAACTTGACCGGGATGACCGGATTGACGTCGCCCACGCCATATTTCTTTCCGGCTGCAGCCTTATCGGCAGCGAGAGCCGTTCCGACTTCCACGGCATCGACGGCGCGCTGCTCGACGCTGGCCTTGACCTTGGGAAATTCGGTTGCGCCATAGGCATCGGGAGAGAAAGCCTGCTGGCGCACATCGGAATCAGACCCGATCTTCACGACCTTCGTGTCGAAAGCAATCGCGCCGACAACCACAACCGCAGCGATCACGCTCCAGACGATGGCGCGGCTCAGCTTGGCGGGTTTTTGTGAAACTTGACTGGTTTGTGCACTCATTATCAAACGCCTTCAGCAATTCTGCCGGATTGTCGTTATAGAAACAGAAGATGCGGCTGAATTCAGACCGCCCGGAGATCATCCTCGACCATCACGCCTGCCGGGTAGGCGAAAGCCTCCGCGAGAGCGGTGCAAGATGCGGCAGACGAGATCATGATATCCTCCACGTGAATTCCAGGGCCCCGCTCCTCCGTGCATCCTGGAACAGATGCGCCGCCCATCGGAACTTATGATAGCGGCGTGTTATTAACTCCAATAATGATGTTATAAAGCTCCAAAGCTGTCAATCGGATGTTTTCCAAACGCCGGTGAATTAGCATAATTTCGCGCTGAATCCCGATCACGATCCAGCGAAATCCACTACATAATCCGTTATCGGGCGCGTTATTCGCAGCTTTGACATTCATCGCCAGCCCGGATGGATCAGCAATCCGCGTCACTTAAATTATCATTTATATTCAAATATTTAAATTGAAGCCAACATAGAAGACAGCTCAACATATCGCGGAAGAACCCGGACAAAACCGCAAGCCGCCGCATAGCGATTTTCTCCACATTCACTCTTTGGTGAAAAAAAATGCGCACTCTCGAAAATTTTACAGACAAGGTGATAGCGTTATGTTATCTCCAGCTTACGCCATTGCCCGATTTCATTATAAACGGGGCCGCGAGCGATGTATTTTCAGTCGCGGGAGGAATCCAAATGTCAATGAAGGCAGATATCCGCCATGCGTAAGACAGGTGACATCATCATCGGGATCGACGCGGGCACGTCCGTGCTCAAGGCAGTCGCTTTCGACCTCAGCGGACGCCAGATCGAATCCGCGGCGGTTCGCAACAAATACGATACCGGCGACCATGGCGCGGTTACCCAGTCGCTTTCCCAGACATGGCAGGATTGCGCGCGCGCCTTGCGCGATCTCGGCGCCAAGTTGCCGGGCCTTGCCGAACGCACCGCGGCGATTGCCGTCACCGGACAGGGCGACGGAACCTGGCTTGTGGGCCACGGCAACCAGCCGGTTGGCGACGCCTGGCTGTGGCTTGATGCCCGCGCCGCCTCCACCGTCACGCGGCTTGCCGCCGGGCCCATGAACCGCGCGCGCTTTGAAGCGACCGGCACGGGACTCAATACCTGCCAGCAGGGCTCGCAGATGGCGCATATGGACGCCACCGCGCCGGAGCTTCTGGACAATGCGGAAGCAGCCCTTCACTGCAAGGACTGGCTCTATCTCAATCTCACCGGCGTTCGCGCCACCGATCCGTCGGAAGCAAGCTTCACCTTCGGCAATTTCCGCAATCGTCAGTATGATGACGTGGTGATCGAGGCCCTCGGCCTGACGAAGCGCCGCGGATTGCTGCCGGAGATCATCGACGGCACCGAAGTCCAGCATCCGCTATCCCCCGAAGCGGCGGCTGCAACGGGTCTGCGGGCGGGGACGCCGGTGAGCCTTGCCTATGTGGATATGGCGATGACTGCGCTTGGTGCGGGCGTGCGCGGCGGTACGGCTGACGCCGGATGCTCGACCATCGGCTCCACCGGCGTGCATATGCGCGCAAAGCCGGTGGCCGATATTCATCTGAACAAGGAAGGCACCGGCTACGTCATCGCGCTGCCGATCCCCGGCATCGTCACGCAGGTGCAGACCAACATGGGCGCGACCATCAATATCGACTGGATATTGCAGGTCGCAGCCGATCTCATGTCGACGCCGGACAAGCCGGTTTCGCTTGGCGATCTCATTCCCCGCCTCGATGACTGGTTCAATGCCAGCCGTCCCGGCGCCATCCTCTATCACCCGTATATTTCGGAAGCTGGCGAGCGCGGCCCCTTTGTCAATGCCGATGCGCGGGCCGGTTTCATCGGGCTTTCCAGCCGCGACCGTTTTCCGGAACTGGTGCGTTCGGTCGTGGAAGGCCTCGGCATGGCGACGCGCGATTGCTACGCGGCAATGGGCGAAATGCCTGCCGAACTGCGCATCACCGGCGGCGCTGCCCGCTCGAAGGCGCTGCGCGGCACGCTGTCGGCTGCCGTCAACGCGCCTGTGCGCGTTTCGGCCCGCGAGGAAGCGGGCGCGGCGGGTGCTGCCATGATGGCCGCCGTGGCCATCGGCGCCTATCCGACCATGGACGACTGCATCGCCGAATGGGTGGAACCGCTGCTGGGCGCGGGCGAAGCCCCGGATGCGGCGCGCGCACGGCATTATGAAGAACTTTTCGTTGCCTATCGGGAAGCGCGACTGGCTCTGACGCCGGTCTGGGACAAGCTCGCTTCCGGCAAATAAGGAAATATTGAAATGGCTGAACCGGAAACCTGCGACCTGTTTGTAATCGGCGGCGGCATCAACGGCGCGGGCGTGGCCCGCGACGCTGCCGGGCGCGGCCTCAAGGTCGTGCTGGCGGAAAAGGACGATCTGGCGCAGGGAACCTCGTCGCGCTCCGGCAAGCTGGTGCATGGGGGCTTGCGCTATCTCGAATATTATGAATTCCGCCTCGTACGGGAAGCGCTGATCGAGCGCGAAGTGCTTTTGAACGCCGCTCCCCACATCATCTGGCCGATGCGTTTTGTGCTGCCGCACAGCCCGCAGGACCGTCCGGCCTGGCTGGTGCGGCTCGGCCTGTTCCTCTACGACCATCTCGGTGGCCGCAAGAAGCTGCCCGGCACGCGCACGCTCGATCTGCGCCGCGACCCGGAAGGCACGCCGATCCTCGACCAATACACCAAGGGTTTTGAATATTCCGACTGCTGGGTGGACGATGCCCGCCTCGTGGCCCTCAATGCGGTGGGCGCTGCCGAAAAGGGCGCAACCATCCTCACCCGCACGCCTGTCGTCTCCGCACGTCGCGAGAAAGGCGGCTGGATCGTGGAAACGAAGAACCGCGACACGGGCGAGACCCGCACATTCCGCGCGCGCTGCATCGTCAACTGCGCCGGACCATGGGTCACGGATGTCATTCACAATGTCGCCGGTTCCAACTCGTCGCGCAATGTGCGCCTCGTCAAGGGCAGCCACATCATCGTTCCGAAATTCTGGTCGGGCGCGAATGCCTATCTCGTCCAGAACCACGACAAGCGCGTGATCTTCATCAACCCTTATGAGGGCGACAAGGCGCTGATCGGCACCACCGACATCGCCTATGAAGGGCGCGCCGAAGATGTTGCGGCGGATGAGAAGGAAATCGAATATCTGCTGACCGCCGTGAACCGCTATTTCAAGGAAAAGCTCAGGCGTGAAGACGTGCTGCATTCCTTCTCCGGCGTGCGCCCGCTGTTTGACGACGGCAAGGGCAATCCTTCCGCCGTCACCCGCGACTACGTCTTCGACCTCGATGAAACCAACGATGCGCCGTTGCTCAACGTCTTCGGCGGCAAGATCACCACCTTCCGCGAACTGGCGGAACGCGGCATGCATCGCCTCAAGCACATTTTCCCGAAAATGGGCGGCGACTGGACGCATGGCGCACCGCTTCCCGGCGGCGAAATCGCCAATGCCGATTATGAAACCTTCGCCAATTCCCTGCGCGACACCTATCCGTGGATGCCGCGCACGCTCGTCCATCATTACGGGCGTCTCTATGGCGCACGCACGAAGGACGTGGTTGCAGGCGCGCAGAACCTCGAAGGGCTTGGCCGTCATTTCGGCGGCAACTTCCATGAAGCGGAAGTGCGCTATCTGGTGGCAAAAGAATGGGCGAAGACGGCGGAAGACATTCTCTATCGCCGCACCAAGCATTACCTGCACCTGACAGAAGCCGAACGCGCCGCATTCGTGGAATGGTTCGACAACGCTAAAATCGTCGCTTGAGGACACATCATGGCGCTGACGCTTTCGCTGAATACCAATCCGCTTGTGAACCGCTTTGCCGAGCCGGGCGACCTGATCGAAACGGTTGCCCGCGACCTGCGCCTGCGCGACCTCCAGCTGACCCATGAATTCATCAATCCGAGCTGGCAGGCTTCGACCATCCGTCGCCTGACGCGCGACATGGACAAGGCCTTGCAGCGCACCGGCGTCCGTGTCACTTCGGGCATGACCGGCCCCTATGGCCGCCTCAACCATTTCGGCCATCCCGATGCGGAAGTGCGCCGCTACTATGTCGACTGGTTCAAGACCTTTGCCGACATTATCGGCGACCTTGGCGGCAAGTCGGTCGGTACGCAGTTCGCTATCTTCACCTACAAGGATTTCGATGATCCGGCGCGCCGCGAAGACCTGATCAAGATCGCCATCGACTGCTGGGCCGAAGTGGCCGAACATGCGGCTGGCGCCGGTCTCGACTATGTGTTCTGGGAGCCGATGAGCATCGGGCGCGAGTTCGGCGAGACGATTGCCGAATGCATGAAGCTTCAGGATCGCCTCACCGCCGCCGACATGGCGATCCCCATGTGGATGATGGCCGACATCGACCATGGCGACGTCACCTCGTCCAACCCGGACGATTATGACCCTTACGCCTGGGCGCGGGCCGTGCCGAAGGTCTCGCCGATCATTCACATCAAGCAGAGCCTGATGGACAAGGGCGGGCATCGCCCGTTCACCGCCGCGTTCAACGCCAAGGGCCGCATCCAGCCGGAACCACTCCTCAAAGCCTTTGCCGAAGGCGGCGCGGTTGATAATGAAATCTGCCTGGAGCTTTCCTTCAAGGAGCGCGAGCCGAACGACCGCGAAGTCATCCCGCAGATTGCGGAAAGTGTGGCTTTCTGGGCTCCCCACATTGACACCGGCGCCAAGGACTTGAAAATATAGGTAATTTCAGGAACCGGACCGTTTTCAATGGCAGATGCTGACGATTCACTGGCGCTGCGCGCCGCCTGGCTTCACTTTGTGGGCGGCATGACCCAGTCAGCCGTCGCCAAGCGCCTCGGCCTGCCTTCGGTGAAGGCGCATCGCCTGATTGCCAAGGCCGTCGCCGATGGTGCGGTGAAGGTAAGTATCGACGGTGACATTACCGAATGCATCGACCTCGAAAACCGCCTCGCCGACATGTACGGCCTCGATTATTGCGAGGTTGCGCCCGACATTGGCGAGGAAGGCCTGCCGCTGATGGTCCTCGGCCATGCCGGGGCGGATTTTCTGCGCCGCGAGATCGAGCACGGCGATCACGAAGTCATCGGCATCGGCCATGGGCGCACGCTTTCTGCCGCCGTCAGCTATATGCCGCGTGTCGCGGCCAGCAATGTACGTTTCGTATCCCTGCTGGGCGGCCTGACGCGCAATTTCGCCGCCAACCCGCATGATGTGATGCACCGCATCGCGGAAAAGACGGGGATGCCCGCTTATGTGATGCCGGTTCCCTTTTTCGCCAACACGGCGGAAGACCGTGAAGTGCTGCTCGCCCAGCGCGGCGTCACCACGGTTTTCGACATGGGTTGCCGCGCCGAACTGAAGATCGTGGGCATCGGCACGGTGGATGCGCAGGCGCAGCTCGTCACATCCGGCATGATAGAATTGAGCGAAGTTGAGGAGATTGCGAACCTCGGCGGCGTCGGCGAAATGCTCGGCCATTTCTTCGATGCAAACGGCCAGCGCCTCGAAACCGCGCTCACCGCCCGCACCATCGCCGCCTCGGTGGAAAACGCTGATATGAGCCGAATCATCGGGCTGGCCGGCGGAATTTCCAAGGCTGACGCCATTCGCGCCGTGCTGAAAAGCGGCCGGCTTTACGGCCTCATCACCGATGAGCGCACCGCAAGGGCTCTTATCCGACAGCCAGATGGAAAATAACAAAATCACATTTTTCTCGTGGATTTTTTTGTGATTTTGTGATCTAACTTCATGCGATAAATGTTCCGCCAATGAGATCGGAAACAGCGTGAAGCGCGACGACAGACGACAGGCGATCATAAACCTTCTCATCGAAAATCAGGCCGTCGACCTCGACGATCTGGCGGACCGGTTTGCTGTTTCCAAGATGACGATCCACCGCGATCTGGATTCGCTGGAACATTCCGGCGTGCTGCGCAAGGTGCGCGGCGGCGCGACCATCGATACCGGCACCCAGTTCGAGAGCGATTTTCGTTTCCGCGAGCGGCAGGACGGCGAAGCCAAGCAGAAGATGGCCCGCGCCGCGCTGGAACTGGTGGAACCCGGCATGACCGTGATGGTCAATGACGGCTCCATGGCAGCTGTCCTCGGCGGCATGTTGCTGGAAAAGCGCCCATTGACCGTCATCACCAACAATGCCGTCATCGTCGATGAGCTGAAGGGCGAGAACGGGATCAATCTGATCGCGCTCGGCGGAACCTATTCAGCCAAGTTCAACGCCTTTTTCGGCATACTGACGGAAGAAGCGCTGTCGCATTTGAGTGCCGACATCGCTTTCGTTTCGTCGCCCGCCGTCAACGGGCAGCTTGTCTATCACATGGATGAAAACGTGGTGCGCACCAAGCGCGCCATGACGGCGTCCGCGGCCCGCACCTGCCTTCTGGTCAATCACCAGCGGTTCGGGCGCCCTGCCCTCCACGTCATGGCAAATCTCTCCGATTTTGACGCGATCATCACCGATTCATCACCCGGCGCCGCCATACTGGACGAACTCGAGCAGGCCGGGATCAGACTGACAATAGCAGCAGACTAGGAACAGTTACGCATGAGCAGATTCTGGGTTGGAACGAGTTGGAAAATGAACAAGACGCTGGCCGAGGCCCGCGCCTTTGCCGAAGCGCTGAAGGCTGCCGATGGCGGTCGTTCCGCCGATATCCAGCGCTTTGTCATTCCACCGTTCACCGCCGTTCGCGAAGTGAAGGAAATCCTGTCGGGGACCTCCGTCAAGGTCGGCGCGCAGAACATGCACTGGGCCGATCAGGGCGCATGGACCGGCGAAATTTCACCGCTGATGCTGAAAGATTGCAATCTCGACATCGTTGAGCTTGGCCATTCGGAGCGCCGCGAGCATTTCGGCGAGACCAACGAAACGGTTGGCCTCAAGGTCGAAGCCGCCGTGCGCCACGGCCTGATCCCCCTCATCTGCATCGGCGAAACGCTGGAAGACCGCGAAAGCGGACGCGCGGCTGAAGTGCTGGAAGAAGAAGTGCGCGGCGCTCTTTCCCGGCTTTCCGACGACCAGAAACAGGCTGAAATCCTGTTCGCCTATGAGCCCGTATGGGCCATCGGCGAGAACGGCATTCCCGCTTCCGCCGATTATGCCGACGCGCGGCAGGCCGAAATCATCGCGGTTGCCGAAAGTGTGCTCGGACGCCGCGTGCCTTGCCTCTATGGCGGCTCGGTCAATCCCGGCAATTGCGAAGAACTCATCGCCTGCCCGCATATCGACGGCCTGTTCATCGGCCGCTCGGCGTGGAACGTGGAAGGCTATCTCGACATTTTGGACAAGTGCGCCAGAAAGATTCAATCCAATTAAAGGAGCAATCCCATGAAAGTAGCAGTAGCAGGCGACAGCGCCGGCGAAGGTCTGGCCAAGGTTCTCGCCGACTATCTGAAGGACCGTTTCGAGGTTTCGGAAATCTCGCGCACGGATGCTGGCGCGGATGCATTCTACGCCAACCTTTCCGACCGCGTGGCTTCCGCAGTTCTCGACGGCACCTATGACCGCGCCATCCTCGTTTGCGGCACCGGCATCGGCGTGTGCATCGCAGCCAACAAGGTTCCGGGCATTCGCGCCGCGCTCACGCACGACACCTATTCGGCAGAACGCGCAGCGCTTTCCAACAACGCCCAGATCATCACCATGGGCGCCCGCGTCATCGGCTCGGAAGTGGCCAAGACGATTGCCGACGCCTTCCTCGCACAGACCTTCGACGAAAACGGCCGTTCGGCTGGCAACGTCAACGCGATCAACGAAGTCGACGCGAAATACAACAAGGGCTGATCGCCCTTATTTGACGTCCCGGCCCGAAACGCTTCCGCTTTTCGGGCCGGTGGCGAAACCGGTTCAGCTTTCCGGAATGACGGCAGCAAAGTCCATTGCACCGTGAAGGATGTGGACGACAATCACCTGCTCACCATCAAGGCGATAAAAGATCAGATAATTGCCGTGAACCTTTCGGCGTATGCCCTGCTTTTCATATCGGGGCACCTTGGGAAAAGCCTTTGGAGAGGCGGCAATCGCCAGGCATTCCCGTTCCATTTCATCGATAAAGGATAAAGCTCTGAGCGGATTGTCCCTCGCGATATAATCGCCTATCCGCAGGAGGTCATTCGTCGCTTCGTCCGTGAAATGGACCTTCATTCGGTCGTGTCCGGCAACATTGCCTGATAGCGTTTACGCAAGGCCCCGAAAACGTCCTCCGCGCCGGCTGTCCGGCTTGCATCAGCGTCGGCGACCCCGCGCATGATGGAGGCGTCGAGCGCAGCAAGACGGGTTTCCCGCTCCTGAACGAGGCGCACGCCCTCACGCAGAACCTCACTTTTCGAGCCGTATCGTCCCGTATCGACAAGGTCCTGTACGTAGCTTTCAAGCTGCTTGCCAAGTTCTGCACTGATCATCTGTCCTGCCTCCATCGCTCTGCGATAGTGACAAGATAGATTTCTTATCAATTATTATCAAGACCCTCGACCGTGCAAACAAAAAGCGGAGGATTTCCCCTCCGCTTTTCATTTAGCTTATAGCAAGGCGCTAAGATGCTAACGCATCACGCCCTGAAGATGCTCAATCGCCGCACGGGCTTAACCAAGTCTCAGCAAGACTTGGTTAAACAGCAGAACTTAGCTGAACTTCGGGTCCAGCGAACCATCGCGATAACGCTTTGCCATGTCGGAAAGCGGGATCGGACGGATTGAGGCGGCATGACCGGCAGTGCCGAACTGCTCGAAACGCTCCTTGCAGAGCTTGGTCATGGCAGCCATTGCCGGCTTCAGGTACTTGCGCGGATCGAACTCGCTCGGGTCTTCCTGCAGGACGCGGCGGATCTGGCCGGTCAGCGCCATGCGGTTGTCCGTATCGATGTTGATCTTGCGCACGCCATGCTTGATGCCGCGCTGGATTTCCTCGACCGGAACACCCCAGGTCGGCTTCATCTGGCCGCCATATTTGTTGATGATTTCCTGCAATTCTTCCGGCACGGAAGACGAGCCGTGCATGACGAGGTGCGTGTTCGGCAGCTTGCGGTGGATTTCCTCGATCACATGCATGGCGAGCACGGAACCGTCCGGCTTGCGGCTGAACTTGTAGGCGCCATGCGAGGTGCCCATGGCGATCGCCAGTGCATCGACCTTGGTTTCGCGCACGAACTTCACGGCTTCGTCCGGATCGGTCAGAAGCTGGTCGTGCGACAGCACGCCTTCCGCGCCGTGGCCGTCTTCGGCATCGCCCATGCCGGTTTCGAGCGAACCGAGAACGCCGAGTTCACCTTCCACCGAGATGCCGCCCAGATGCGACATCTCGCTGACCTGACGCGTGACCGAAACGTTATAGTCCCAGTCGGCCGGGGTCTTGCCGTCGGCTTTCAGCGAACCGTCCATCATGACGGAGGTGAAGCCTGCCTGAATGGCGGTCATGCAGGTTGCGGCTTCATTGCCATGGTCGAGGTGGACGCAGACCGGGATATGCGGATAGATTTCCGTCACCGCGTCCATCATGTGGCGAAGCATGATGTCGTTGGCATAGGCACGCGCGCCGCGCGAAGCCTGCAGGATCACCGGCGCATCGACGGCATCCGCCGCTTCCATGATGGCCAGAGCCTGTTCCATGTTGTTGATGTTGAATGCCGGGACGCCGTAACCCTTTTCAGCGGCGTGATCGAGCAATTGCCGCAGCGTAATGCGCGCCATTTCTAGCCTCCTAGAGCGCATCCCGAAAAGTGTGAAACGGTTTTCGGAACAGGATGCGCGTTGCAAAACAATTGGATGGAGCATTTGCAATGCTCCAGGCGATGTCAGGTCAGGTTATTTCGCGAAGTACTCGCCGAGGATGTCCACCTCTTCGGCAACGCCGAACACCAGCGCACTGCGCTCGTGATAGGTTTGCGGGACGATATCGAGAATGGATCTCGAACCGTCGGTCGCCTTGCCTCCCGCCTCACGG
Source organism: Brucella intermedia LMG 3301 (assembly GCF_000182645.1). Lineage (NCBI taxonomy): Bacteria > Pseudomonadati > Pseudomonadota > Alphaproteobacteria > Hyphomicrobiales > Brucellaceae > Brucella > Brucella intermedia. The sequence continues at coordinate 188,192 of NZ_ACQA01000002.1, read as the reverse complement.
GCGAGGAAAGCAATCGGATTGGCTTCGTAGACGAGCCGCAGGCGGCCCTTCTCGTAGCCGGGGCGGCTGTCGTTCACGTAGAAGAACAGCCCGCCGCGCTGCAGGATGCGGTGCATGTCGCCCACCGCAGCACCAAGCCAGCGCATGTTGAAGTTACGCCCGCGCGGACCGTCCTTGCCGTTATAGGCATCATCCACATAGGCTTTCATGCCAGCCGAAAGGTGGCGATAAACGGATGCGTTGAACGCCAGATCGGAGGTGCGCTCGGGCAACGTCACATTGCGGCGCGTGATATGGAAAATCCCGCTCACCGGATCGAAGGTCGCGAAGATCACGCCTTCGCCGACCGAAAAGCCGAGATCGACCGAATTGCCGTAGGACACATAACCGGCGGCGAGCTGGCGGTTGCCGGGCTGCAGGAACGGTTCTTCCACATCGGCGGGAAAGATCGAGAAGATCGTGCCAAGCGGTGCGCCGAGGCCCACATTGCCGGAACCGTCGAGCGGGTCGATGGCGACGGCGATCAGCCCATCGGCCTTGCCAGCCACCGGCAGGTCCGCTTCTTCGGAAAGAATTGAGGCCGCGCCCGCAGCAATCAGCAGCTCGACGAACAGGTCGTGCGAACCGACATCGATGCACTTCTGCTGGTCCTGATCGCTGTTGACGCCGACGAGCTTGCCCGGATCGCCGGGAAGCGAACCGCGAGCAATGCGACCGGCAAGCCGTGTCGCGCCCGCCAGAATGGCCTTGATCGCATCGGCGGTCGCAAGACGCAGACCATCCTTGCCAGCCCAGTTGTCCAGATAGGCGCCGACCGCTTCGGCTTCCACGCGCTCGCTGTCGCCCACCAGAACCAGCGGAGAAAAATTGCCAGCCATCGTCATTCGCCCTGCTCCAGCAAGAACTTGGCGCGGGCGACAATCGCCTCGGCCGTAATGCCGAATTTCTCATAAAGCACCTCGGCAGGGGCCGAAGCGCCGAAGCCGTCCATGCCGATCACATCGTCTTCGCTGTCGACATAACGTGTCCAGCCGAACTTGCCCGCAGCTTCGACAGCGATGCGCGGCGCATCGCCCAGAACACCCTTGCGGTATTCCTTGCTCTGCTTTTCGAACAGGTCCCAGCTCGGCATGGAGACGACCGCGGTTGCGATGCCTTCTTCAGCAAGCTTTTCGGCAGCCTTCACGGCGAGCGAGACTTCGGTGCCCGTGGCAAGCAATGTGATCTGGCGTTCGCCCTTCGCCTCACGCAGCACATAGGCGCCGCGTGCGGAAAGATTCTCGCCATTGTCGGTGCGCAACTGCGGCACGTTCTGGCGCGACAGGGCCAGAACCGAAGGCGTGTTCGGATCGGAAACCGCAACAGCCCAGCATTCCAGCGTTTCAATCGTATCCGCCGGGCGGAAGACATGCAGGTTCGGCATGGCGCGCAGGCTGGCCAGATGTTCGACCGGCTGGTGGGTCGGGCCGTCTTCGCCAAGACCGATGGAGTCATGCGTCAGCACATGGATGACGCGCACGCCCATCAGAGCCGAGAGCCGGATGGCGTTGCGGGCATAATCGGAGAACACCATGAAGGTGCCGCCGTAAGGAATGAAGCCGCCATGGACCGCAATGCCGTTCATGGCCGCACCCATTGCGAACTCGCGCACGCCGTAGCTCACATAGCGGCCGCTCTTTTCCGGCGTGAAGTCGCTGTCGACAGCCGGAACGCGGGTGAGGTTCGAATGGGTAAGGTCAGCCGAGCCGCCGATCATTTCCGGGAGCGCCGCCGTCAGGCTTTCAAGCGCAATCTGGCTTGCCTTGCGGGTCGCGACATTCTGCGGCTTGTCGAGAAGGCGCTGCTTTGCGTCCGCGACAACCGCAGCGAAGCCTTCCGGCAGGACACCGGCGATCCGGCGGTCGAATTCGGCACGTTCGGCTGCGGGCAGCGCATCGACGCGCTTCTGCCATGCATCGCGTTCCGACGCGCCACGGGCACCGGCTTCGCGCCAGGCATTGAGCAGGGGAGCAGGAATTTCAAAGGCTTCCGCCGTCCAGCCGAGCGCTGCCTTGGTGGCCGCATTTTCGGCGGCACCAAGCGGAGCGCCGTGAACGCCGCTCGTACCGGCGCGGTTCGGCGAACCATAGCCGATGACGGTCTTGAGCGCGATCAGCGTCGGGCGGTCGGCCTGAGCCTTGGCGCGCGTCAACGCCGCATCGATGGCGTCGTGATCGTGACCGTCGACCTTTTCGACATTCCAGCCGCACGCCTTGAACTTGGCCGGAATATCGTCGGTGAAGGCGATTTCCGTGCTGCCGTCGATGGTGATGCCGTTGTCGTCATAAAGCACGATCAGCTTGCCGAGGCGAAGATGCCCGGCGAGAGAGATCGCCTCCTGGCCCACGCCTTCCATGAGGCAGCCGTCGCCGCAGAAAACATAGGTGCGGTGATCGACTATATCCTTGCCGAACTGGTCGGCGAGCGCGCGTTCGGCGATTGCCATGCCGACGGAGCTTGCAAGGCCCTGACCGAGCGGCCCGGTGGTCAGTTCGACGCCTTCGGTATGGCCATATTCGGGGTGACCGGCGGTCTTAGAACCCCACTGGCGGAAGTTCTTCAGCTCATCGAGCGACACGTCCTTGTAGCCCGCCAGATAGAGCGCGCTGTAAAGCAGCATCGAGCCATGGCCGTTGGAAAGCACGAAGCGGTCGCGGTCGGCCCAGTTGGGGGCCGACGCGTCGAATTTCAGGTGCTTCGAGAACAGAACGGCTGCGGCGTCGGCCATGCCGAGTGGCATTCCCGGATGGCCGGAATTGGCGGCATCGACGGCATCGATCGAGAGAGCGCGAATGCAGTTGGCGAGTTGCAGCATATCTGATACGGGCGGGGCGAAATTCATCGGCGGCAACCTCCTTGCCAAATGCAAAGTCTCAGGCATTTCCGGCAAGGCGAAACCCGGGTTCCGGCACCGGCATGCGTATAAACAACAAAGCCACGGCGCATTATGCAACGCGGGCGTTACGCCGACTGGATGCAATGCGCTCGTGCTGCCCGGGTTTGCGCGGTCCCTTCAGGACCAGCCTCCCGGGCACCAATTCCGGTAACACCGTTTCAAAAGCATAACAATATGGTCATAACATTATAACGATTTAAATGTGATCTTGAGTGTGATTTTTCTTTCCACACCCCCGTTTCAGGCCCTTTGGACGGGCAGAATCGCAGGATCGGCGCCGCGACTCACCCCCGCAAAACAAAAAGACAGCCCGCGGGCGACCGCGGACTGTCATTTGAATGATCCTTGCGATGGGGCGGATTACGCGCCCGCCATGCGCTGGCGTCTCTCGCGTAACAGCATCGGACCATATTCCAGAACGTAAAGCCCGAAAGCGCCCATCCAGAGCAAGGCCGAGGCGGCGAGGATGGTGTGGAAGAAATTCGGCATGATTTCCGCCAACGGACGGATCAACGCCGCCGCGACAAGGCAGAGATAAGCGGCCTGCGTGACGGGCGATGCCGTCAGTTCGCGCCCGGTATGGCCGCGGGTGGCCCGCGTCATGACCGCCAGCATCATGCAGCCGATCGCACCCACCGTCACAACATGCAGTGCGGAATAGGGATTGAGGCGATCAATGGCCGAGAGACCGATGGCGATGAAACCGAGCGGGATGAACGCATAGGCGACATGAAGAACCAGCAGCAGCTTTTCCCGCGCCACAGACCATCCCCGCCAGCGGTAAAGCCGCACGATGTGAAACAGGGCTGCAATCCACGCCAGTACCGCCGTTATCGTCTGGTCGGGAGCGGCGATCCAGCCGATACAGGCAGCCACTCCGACGAGAATGCTGAAACCGTCATAGCGGTTGAAAGGCACCGGAAAGCGCGTCTCCCCCATCTTGTTGAGCCAATTGCGGGTGAAGCTTGGCACAATGCGCCCACCAATCACCATAACCAGCAGGACATAGGCGCTGACCCCGATGCGGTCGGCCAATGCCACGTCACCGTCGGTCAGGATCAGATAATGGAAGACGAGATTGGCAACCATCACCGTTGCCACGCCAACCAGCACCTTCAGGTTTTTCCATTGGCGCCCGGCAATGATTTCCCGCGCGCAGATGAAAAGCAGCGAGGGCAGAAACAGACTTTCGACAGCGACTGCAAAGCGCACATCGATCAGGTCAGGCTCGAGAAAGACGAGCCGTCCTGCAAGCCATACCCCGCAGAGAATGGCGAGCGGTGTGCCCGATACCGGCAGGCCGCCTGTCCAGTTCGGAATGGCGGTCAGCAGAAAGCCTGCGAGAACGGCGGAAGAAAAACCGAACACCATTTCATGGGCGTGCCAGTTCAGCCCGCCATAGGAACCGCCCAACGGCGTTCCAAGAGTGAGCGACAATATCCAGAAGAGCATGGCCAGAACGGCCCATATGGCTCCGCCCAGAAAGAATGGGCGGAAGCCATAGCTGAGGAGGACGGGACCGGTCATCTTCAGTCCGCGCGGCATACCTTTTTGATCGGATGGCATCGCAGCAGGTACTGCCTGCAGGCCTGGCTGTCTGGTCATGATGTCCTCGCCATGAAGCCGGTCAAGTCCGGCTCATCGAGTTTCGGTATTACTGGCCCCTATTACTGGCCCGCATTATTTGGCGCTGGCGATGACCTTTTCCAGCCGCTCCTGAACGACCTTCGGCTTCTTGGCCGAAACGATCTGTTCGAGATTGGCCGGGCTGTCGCCCACGGCGATCAGCGCGATCATGCCCATTGCATAATGCGGAGTGCACTTTACCAGATATGCGCCGGGTTCCGTAACCGTCAGCACATAATTCTCGTTGATCTTGCTTTTGAACTTCTCCGCGCCTTCCGGGATCATGTCCTTGATGGATTCGACATTGTGCCCCTTGTCCACCGGCACGAAGGTGATCGTGTCGCCGGGATTGGCCTTGATATAGGCGGGCTCGAAAACCATGGCGCCCTCGGCGCCCTTGTTGAGCATGTGAACTTCGATATTTTCGGCAAGGGCTGGGGCCGCCAGCACCGCAAGAATGCCTGCTGCAGCAAATTTGATTGCGAGTTTACGCATTTTCGTCCTGATCTCCATCGGGTGGGCGCAGCTGCCGTCTCGGCTTTACACGCCACACGACGGGATTTAGACCCGCCGCAGGCCATTCTCTTTGATCTGGATCAAACAGGTTGCGTTATTCATGATAATGACTCTCAGAATAAAAAGGGTTGATTTTCCGCGTCGGCCCACCGCACCATTTCGGGTGAAGCCCTTTTGCCGCAGGCCCCGGCCCGCCTCCCCGGCATGACAACCCTGCATGCATCTTGTATGCATTTCAGCGAACTTTATTCGCCCCTATCCGCACTGCCTCAAGAACCGGCAAGGAATGACAGAATGAGCGACACCATTTCGATTTCGACAGAAGAACTCGCCGGGCTTGTGCGGGAAATCCTGAACAAGGCGGGTTTCAGCGCCGACCATGCCGCAGCCATCGCCAAGACGATTGTGGCGGGCGAGCGCGACGGCTGCAAATCCCATGGTGTCTACCGCATCGAAGGCTGCCTGCGCACGCTGAAAAGCGGCAAGGTGGTCGCCGATGCTGATCCGGTCGTCACGACCGATGACAGCGCCGTTGTTCGCGTCGACGCCAAGGGCGGCTTTGCCAATCTGGCCTTTGAACGTGGCGCCCCTGCCCTGGTCGAGAAGGCACGCAAGCTCGGCATTGCGGCGCTGGCGATCAACGATTGCACCCATTTCGCCGCCCTGTGGCCGGAAGTCGAGGCGCTTGCCGAACAGGGGCTTGCCGCAATCGCCATGTGCCCGAGCTATGCAACCGTTGCGCCAGCAGGCGGAACGAAGCCGCTTCTGGGCACCAACCCCTTCGCCTTCGGCTGGCCCCGCCCCGGCGATTATCCTTATGTGTTCGACTTTGCCACCAGCGTGGCCGCGCGCGGCGAACTGGAGCTTTATCGCCGCGCCGGAAAGCAGCTGCCCGAAGGCTGGGCCGTCGATGCGGACGGCAAGCCCACGACCGACCCGGAAGCAGCCCTTGCAGGCGCGATGCTGCCATTCGGCGAGCACAAGGGCTCGGCCATTTCCACGATGATCGAACTTCTGGCTGGTGTGATGATCGGTGACTTCACCAGTCCTGAAGCGCTCGACTTCCTTGGCACGACGACGCTTGCGCCGCGCCATGGCGAACTCATCATTGCCTTCGACCCTGCCCGCATGGCGGGCGGTCGTGGCAATCCGCAAGAGCGCGGCGAAGTCCTGATCGAAGCGATTGCCGGACAGGGCGCGCGCCTGCCGTCGCAGCGCCGCTTTGCCGCTCGCCGCGATTCACTCAGCAAGGGCATCACACTCACCGCCGCTGAAATGGCGCTGCTGGAAAAGCTCAAGGAAAAGGGTCTCGACGCAGTGTCGTGATCCCAAACAAAAAGGCGCCGGAAACCGGCGCCTTTTTGTTTTTTGAACTGATTTCAGGCAGCGTATTTCGTTGCTGCGCTGCCCTGCTTGTTCCAGTCGGCATACCAGGTCTGGAACAGCTTCAACTGGGTTTCGCAATAGCCGCGCTGGCTATCGGACAGCTTGTCCGTCTCGTTGAAATGCAGTTCATATTCCGGATTGCCGGTCAGCACCATCATGTGCTTGTAGAAGAGAACGAGGTCCGGACCTTCATCGAAGGACGACAGCACGTCGAGTGCGGCTTCCAGTTCCAGCGCCAGCTTGCGCGCTTCGACGTCGCCGGTGGCTGCGGCCTTCGACAGGGCAACCAGATGCTGCACTTCCTTCGGCAGCACATTGCCGATGCCCGTGATTGCGCCGGTTGCACCGCAATTGACGAAACCATGGAAAACGCCGGTATCGACGCCGACCATCAGGGTCACATTGTCATCGGCGCTGGTGATGTTTTCAGCGGCGTAGCGCATGGCTTCCGCGCCGCCGAATTCCTTGAAGCCGATCAGGTTCGGATGTTCCGCACGCAGCGCGAAGAACAGGTCGGCGCGGGTGGCGAAACCATAGTAAGGGCTGTTGTAGATCACGGCAGGCAGATCGGGAGCAGCCGACAGGATCGCCTTGAAATGCGCCTTCTGCGCCGAGATGGACGAGCCGCGCGACAGAACACGCGGAATGACCATCAGGCCCTTCGCGCCAACCTTCTGCGCGTGGGCAGCATGGGCGGCGGCAATCTTGGTGTTGACCGCGCCGGTGCCGACGACGACCGGCACGCCGGCCTTGGCAAGCGCTTCAACGCCAGCCATGCGTTCCTCGTCCGAAAGAAGCGGCCAGTCACCCATGGAGCCGCAATAGACAACCGCAGACATGCCCTTCGCGATCAGTTCCTTGCCTTTGCGGACCAGCGCATCGAAATCCGGCGTGCGGTCGGGCTTGCAGGGGGTCATGAGGGCCGGAATGCAGCCGGAGAAAATGTTAGAAGTCATAGCGTCTTTCCTTGGCGTTTTCCTTGGGCGCTTTCGCGCGAGCTGAACCTACAATCGCTCTGTCGAACCTTGTATTGCAATCAAATATACACTTTGTATTTTTCTTGTCGACCAAAATTTTAAATGAGGATAGGATTGCTTGACCGGTGGAACTTAAACTGCTGTTAGAATGCGGTTGTGCCGCGCCAAATACACCGTAAGAAGGCAGAAAGATCATGGACAAAGACGACGCCAACCAGACAGCCGACCGGAAGAAGGGTTCAGGTGTCAAGCTGGTTTACGACGTGCTGCGCGACGAGATCATCGATCTTTCGCTCGCGCCGGGCAGTCCCATCGATGAAAACCAACTGGCAGAACGCTTTTCCATGTCGCGCACGCCGATCCGCGAGGCTTTGGTGCGGCTTGCAAGCGACGGCTTCGTGACCACGCTCCCCAATCGTTCGACTGTCGTGTCCAATATCGACTTCCTGAGCCTGCCCGCCTTTTTCGACGCGGTGACGCTGATGTACCGCGTCACGACGCGACTTGCAGCGCGCAACCGGACCGACAAGGATCTTGAGAATATCCGCGCGCATCAGGAAGCCTTTGCCCGCGCCGTCCGCTCGCAGAACGCACTGGAAATGATCGCGACCAACCGCGATTTTCATGCGGCCATTGCCGAAGCCGGACGCAATCCCTTCTACACCACGTTCTTTTCGCGGCTTCTCGACGAAGGGCGCAGGCTCTTGCGCCTTTATTACCAGTCCTTTGCGGACCGCCTGCCGGAGCGTTACGTCACCGAGCATGAGGACATGATCCGCGCCATCGAAGAGCGCGATGTCGACACCGCCGATCTGCTCGGCAAGGCGCATGGCGACCAGATCGTCTATCAGATCCGCAAGCTGATTGCGGAAGACCGCCGCGACCAGCTGGATCTATAGAGCATCCATCGTCATACGGCTTCGGGCAATCGCCGCGCTTCCATCACGCGGTCGCACCATCCGAGCACGGCCTTGCTGTCGGGTGCCAGAAGAACGCCGCAATCCCCGGCAAAGTCGTTCCAGCCCTCGACATAGGTTTCGCGCACCACGGTCAGCACCGGAATCTGGCGCGCATAGGCCGTTTCGATGATGGAGCGGAAACCATGCCCTTCCGTCTCGCCCTTGCCGAAACGGTTGAGGATCAGCATATCCGCGCCGTCATCGAGTTCCGTCTGAAGCGCGCCTGCCACATCGGCAAGGGCCGCCGGATCGAGGCGGCAACCCTTCGACCCGGAACCGAGCGCCTGCGAAATGATCTGCGTGACGCCGGTGCCGATATGCTCGATCTCGATATCGCGGCAGCATTCCTCGCCGCCGGTTTCACGGTGCTGCAGAAAGCCGGCCACGCGCAGGCCCGCCTGTCTTGCCCGATGCGCCGCACCTGCCAGAAGCTGGTCCACCGGCACATCCTTGGCGGCGAGGATGGCCGCAAGCGTCGGTTCGTTCCTCATGCCTCGGCTCCCTCGTTCGACAACAGATCGATGCCGGTAATCTCAGCGTCGGCTGCGAGGATCGCGATATATTGCGACACCGCCTTCGACCAGGTGGAGGCTTCCAGCCAGCCCGCAATCCGGTCGGCCACATAATCGAACGGCAGTTCCTCGCCTTCGATGCGGCGGTCAAGCCGCACAATATGAAAACCGAAGCGGCTTTCAATGGGATTGGCCGTGATTTCCCCTGCCGCCATGCGCTCCAGCGCCCTTTCAAATTCAGGCACCGTGCTGCCGCGCGTGAGCTGGCCCAGATTGCCGCCTTGCGCGCCCGAAGGGCAGGACGAATATTCATGCGCGACCGAGGCGAAAGTGGCAGGCTCGGCAATCACCGCCGAAGCCAGGCGGGCAGCGGTCGCGCGGGCCTTTTCGCGGGCCTGGCTGTCGGCGGGATCGGCGGCGATCAGGATATGGCTCGCCTCCAGAATGGGCGCACTGGTGAAGCGGTGGCGGTTGTTTTCGTAGAAGCGCAAGGCTTCCTCCCGCGTGGCGGAAGGCACTTCCACCTCCCGTTCGATCACCATGCGCACCAGCGCATCCTCGTCGGTTTCGCTGCGTCCCTCGGCGTCCTTCTCGCGTTCCGGCACGATGCCCGCCTCCCTCGCCCGCTGCAAAAGCAGTTCGCGGACCGCGAGCGCCCGGGCCGCGGCAAGCAGCGCCGCGCCGGGATTGTCCGACGGATGGTTCTGCGCCTCCGTCAGGATGTCGGTTTCGTTGATCGCCACGCCATTGACGGACACCGCATCGAAAACCGGGCGCGGCTTGGGCGGCACCCGCGTATCCGGCTCCTGATAGGTGGTATAGCCGGTCGGGTGATTGTGCTGCCCGGCAGCGGGTTGTTTCCGGTCGAAAAGCGTTACCATGAGCCTTACTCCGCAGGAACGCGCATATGCGAGGGCTGAGCCGTATGGTTGCGCTCACGCACGACCTGATAGCCCGGACGCCAGATATAGCGCACCGGTGCGCTCAGCATATGCACAAGGCGCGTGAACGGGAACAGCAGGAAGATCGTCAGCCCCAGGAAGATATGCATCTTGAAGACAAACGACGCATCGGTGATGTAGCTCGATGCAGCCGGGTTGAAGGTGAAGATGCCCTGCGCCCAGTTCATGAATGTCACCATTTCGCCGCCGTCGATATGTTGCAGCGAAACCGGAATGGTGCCGAGGCCCAGCAGAAGCTGCACCCACAACAGCATGATGATCAGCGTGTCGGTCGGCCTTGAAGATGCGCGCACGCGCGGATCGAACAGGCGGCGATGCACCAGCATGCTGGCGCCGATGATTGCCATAACCCCGGCAATGCCGCCCGCCACGACGGCGAGAATCTGCTTTGCCTCATGGCTGACGCCAAGCATGTCGAACACCCAGATGGGTGTCAGCAGGCCGACGAAATGACCGGCGAAGATGAACAGCACGCCGACGTGAAACAGGACCGAACCCCACATGAGCTGCCTGCGCCGCAAAAGCTGGCTCGAGCCCGAACGCCAGGTATAGGGCTCGCGGTCGTAACGGAAGATCGAGCCGAGCACGAGCACGCTCAGCGCGATATAGGGATAGATGCCGAAAAGAAACGTATGGAGGTAAGCCATTTTCCGTCTCCTATAGATGTGAAGGGTTGGACGGGGAGCCGGGCTTGCGCTGTGCCGCACGCATCTGCATGCGCAACCGGTCCGGGCCGCAGGCGTTTTCACCCGCATTGCCGCCGAACGTCACCGCTTCTTCTTCCCAGATGCGGTCGAGCGCGGCGAGGTCGTTCGGGTCGTCTTCTTCCTGCCGAAGCAATTCTCCGACGAGGCTCTGGTCCGGCTTGGCGTTGGCGACATGCAGGAGCGCCGCAAAGGCGTTGGCATAGGGCGACTGGCGCTTGCGCAGCCGCTCGCCGATGGCCGCCGTGATATGGCCGGTCTGGGTGAGAAGATCATGGATTTCCTCCGGCGAGCGCGTCGACAGGAACTCGAGAAACAGCGGCAGATAGTCCGGCAGTTCCCTGGCATCCACCACAAAGCCGTTGTCGTCATACATCTTCATCAGGTCGACCATGGCCTGGCCGCGATCGCGGCTTTCACCATGCACATGCTCGAAAAGATGCAGCGACAGCGACCGCGTGCGGTCGAAAAGATGCACATAGCGTTCCTGCGCCTCGTAGAGGTCGCAGTCGCAGACATAATCGACAAGACTGTCGAGAAGCCTGCGGATGCCGGGCGAAAGCCTTTCCCCGGCAAGCGCCTCTTTCAGCTCCTCTCCGCCCAGTTGCAGCTCGGGCGTGGGATAGGAAAGCAGCAGCGAAATGATTTTCAGGGTCCTGTTCATTACACCTGCTCCCTGAAAATATCGGTCGGCGTTTGGACCACTTTCTGGCGCTTGGCACCGAACAGATCTTCCGTCGACGTGCCGCCCGAGCAGCCATTGCCGAAGGTGAAGCCGCAGGAGCCGCGCACGTCATAGGCGTCCTCGGTGATTTCACGATGCGTCGTCGGGATGACGAAGCGGTCCTCGTAATTGGCAATCGCCATGATGTGGTACATTTCCTCGATCATCGCGCCGCTCATGCCGACGCGGTCGGCAATCGCCTCGTCGATGACGCCATCGACCGTCTTGGCGCGCATATAGGCGCGCATGGCGAGCATGCGTTCCAGCGCCGAGATGACCGGCTCTTCCTTGCCTGCGGTCAGGAGATTGGCGAGGTAGCGGACCGGGATGCGCATGGAGCGGACATCCGGCAGCGGGCCGTCCATGCCGAGCTTGCCGGCAGCCGCAGCCGATTGCAGCGGCGAAAGCGGCGGCACATACCAGACCATCGGCAGGGTGCGGTATTCGGGATGGAGCGGGAAGGCGATCTTCCAGTCCATCGCCATCTTGTAGACCGGCGAATGCCTGGCGGATTCCAGCCAGGCTTCCGGCACGCCGTCCTTGCGCGCCTGTTCGATCACGGCAGGATCGTTCGGATCGAGGAAGATGTTGAGCTGTTCCTGATAGAGGTCCTGTTCATTGGCCGTGGAAGCGGCCTCCGAAATACGGTCTGCATCATAGAGCATCACGCCCAGATAGCGGATGCGGCCGACACAGGTTTCCGAACAGACGGTCGGCTGGCCTGCTTCGATGCGCGGATAGCAGAAGATGCACTTCTCGGACTTGCCCGAGCTCCAGTTGTAATAAATCTTCTTGTAGGGGCAGCCGGAGACGCACATGCGCCAGCCGCGGCACTTTTCCTGATCGATCAGGACGATGCCGTCATCCTCGCGCTTGTAGATCGCGCCGGACGGGCAGGCCGCAACGCAGGTGGGGTTGAGGCAGTGCTCGCACAGGCGCGGCAGGTACATCATGAAGGTATTTTCGAACTGGCCGTAGATTTCCTTCTCGACGCCTTCGAAATTGTAGTCCTTCGAGCGCTTGGCGAACTCGCCGCCGAGAATTTCCTCCCAGTTCGGCCCCCATTCGATCTTTTCCATCCGCTCGCCGGAAATCAGCGAGCGCGGGCGGGCGGTCGGCATGGTCCTGCTTTCGCCTGCCGTCTGCAGATGGCCGTAATCGAAGTCGAACGGCTCGTAATAGTCGTCGATTTCCGGCAGGTCCGGATTGGCGAAAATCTTGGCGAGGATGCGCCATTTTGCGCCCATCTTCGGCTCGATCTTGCCGTTCTTCTTGCGGACCCAGCCGCCGTTCCACTTCTTCTGGTTTTCCCATTCCTTGGGAAAACCGATGCCGGGCTTGGTCTCAACGTTGTTGAACCAGGCATATTCCACGCCTTCACGGTTGGTCCAGACGTTCTTGCACGTCACCGAGCAGGTGTGGCAGCCGATGCACTTGTCGAGATTGAGCACCATTCCAATTTGCGCACGGATTTTCATTCTGCTGCCTCCTTCACGGCGGAGTTGCGGTTGCCTTCTTCAAGCGGCCCTTCCATCCAGTCCACATGGTCGAGCTTGCGCACGACCACGAACTCGTCGCGGTTGGCGCCGACGGTGCCGTAATAGTTGAAGCCATAGGATTGGTGGGCGTAGCCGCCGATCATATGCGTCGGCTTGGTGATGATGCGGGTGACGGAGTTGTGAATGCCGCCGCGCTGGCCGGTGAGCGGCGAGCCGGGCGTATTCACGATCTTCTCCTGCGCGTGATACATGAAGATGGTTCCATCCTTCATGCGCTGGGAGACGACCGCACGGGCCACGATGGCGCCGTTGGCGTTGTAGACTTCCACCCAGTCATTATCGACGATGCCGGCCTTTGCCGCATCCGGCTCCGAAATCCAGACAACCGGCCCGCCGCGATTGAGCGTCAGCATCAGGAGATTGTCCGTATAGGTGGAGTGGATGCCCCATTTCTGGTGCGGCGTGATGAAGTTCAGCACCAGATGCGGCTGGCCGTCCGCCTTTTCGCGGATTGCCGGATTGACCGTCTTGGTGTCGATGGGCGGACGATAGACGCAGAAGCCCTCGCCGAAGGCGCGCATCCACAGGTGATCCTGATAGAGCTGCTGACGGCCGGTCAGCGTGCGCCACGGGATCAGCTCATGCACATTGGTATAGCCCGCATTATAGCAGACATGCTCGGATTCGAGCCCCGACCATGTCGGCGAGGAGATGATCTTGCGCGGCTGCGCGACGATATCGCGATAGCGGATCTTCTCGTCTTCCTTGGGAAGAGCCAGATGGGTGTGGTCGCGGCCTGTGAACTTCGACAGCGCTTCCCATGCCTTGACCGCCACTTCGCCGTTGGTTTCCGGCGCAAGCGAGAGAATGACCTCGGTTGCGTCGACATCGGTATAGATGCGCGGACGCCCTTCGGTTGCGCCCGGCTCATGAACCCTGCCGTTCAGCTTGCCGAGAAGCTCGACCTCATGCTCGGTGTTCCACGAGATGCCCTTGCCGCCATTGCCAAGCTTGTCCAGAAGCGGCCCGACGGAGGTATAGCGCTTGTAGAGGTTCGGATAATCGCGCTCCACGACCACGACCGATGGCATGGTCTTGCCGGGGATCGGCTCGACTTCGCCCTTCTTCCAGTCGAGAACATCCTTGGGCTGCGCCAGTTCGCCCGCCGTGTCATGCAGGGTCGGCACCAGAACGATGTCCTTCTCGACGCCCAGCACTTCCGGCGCCACTTCCGAGAACTTCTTCGCGATGCCCTTGAAGATGTCCCAGTCGCTGCGTGCTTCCCATGCCGGGTCGGCGGCACTCGACAACGGATGGATGAAGGGATGCATGTCGGAGGTATTGAGGTCGTTCTTTTCGTACCAGGTGGCAGTCGGCAGAACGATATCGGAATAGACGCAGGTCGTGGACATGCGGAAATCGAGCGTGACCAGAAGGTCGAGCTTTCCTTCCGGCGCATTCTCATGCCACACGGCCTCGCGGCTTTCCTGCGCGCCTTCCTGTCCCAGATCCTTGCCAAGCAAGCCGTTGGACGTGCCGAGCAGGTGCTTCAGGAAATATTCATGCCCCTTGCCCGACGAACCGAGCAGGTTCGAGCGCCAGACGAACATGTTGCGCGGCCAGTTGGCCTCGTGGTCCGGGTCCTCGCAGGACATGGTGACAGTGCCGTTCTTCAAGGCATTCGCGATGAAGTCCTTCGGCTCCTTGCCCGCTGCGGCTGCCTCTCTGGCAAGCTCCAGCGGGTTGGTCTGGAGCTGCGGCGCGGAAGGCAGCCAGCCCATCCGTTCGGCGCGGATGTTGTAGTCGATCATCGTGCCTTCCCACGCCCCCTCGGGCGCGGTGGGCGAAAGGATGTCCTGCACCTTCACGGTCTCGTAGCGCCACTGGTCGGTATGCGCATAGAAGAACGAGGTGGAGTTCATGTGGCGCGGCGGACGGTTCCAGTCCAGCGCGAAGGCAAGCGCGGTCCAGCCGGTCTGCGGGCGCAGCTTTTCCTGTCCCACATAATGGCTCCAGCCGCCGCCCGACTGGCCGATGCAGCCGCACATCACCAGCATGTTGATGATGCCGCGATAGTTCATGTCCATGTGGTACCAGTGGTTGAGACCGGCACCGAGAATGACCATGGAACGGCCATTGGTCTTTTCGGCATTGGTTGCAAATTCGCGGGCGACGGCAATGATCTGGTCGCGCGGGACGCCCGTGATCTTCTCCGCCCAGGCCGGTGTATAGGGCAGGCCCTCG
Source organism: Brucella intermedia LMG 3301 (assembly GCF_000182645.1). Classification (NCBI taxonomy): domain Bacteria; kingdom Pseudomonadati; phylum Pseudomonadota; class Alphaproteobacteria; order Hyphomicrobiales; family Brucellaceae; genus Brucella; species Brucella intermedia. Next base: position 173,148 of record NZ_ACQA01000002.1, on the reverse strand, counting down.
TCATAGGACCTGGCGGAGTTCTCGTCGCCAAGCCCGCGATCGAGGCCGTAATTGGCGGCGAACAGGTCGAACACGGTCGCGACCAGCACTTCGCCCTTCTTCAGCTTGAGCTTGCGGGCCGGGACCTTGCGCACCAGCACGCTGTCATGGTCGGTGCCTTCAAAATAATCGTGCTCGCGATTGCCGAAATAAGGGAACGCCACATCGGCGACGGCATCGTGCGCGCCCGCCGCAATGAAACTCTTGGCGAGTTCCACATCCTTACCCCGGCCATCCTTTTCTTCAAGGTTCCACTGGCCGTCATCGCCCCAGCGGAAGCCGATGGAGCCCTGCGGGGCAACATAGGTACCCGATCTCGTATCAAAGGCGACCGTCTTCCAGTCGGGATTGTTGGCCTCGCCCAGATCGTCCTTCAGGTCCGAGGCGCGCAGGAAGCGGTCCGGCACGTAGCGTCCGTCCTTCTTCGAGAGCATGACCAGCATCGGGAAGTCGGAATATTTGCGGCAATAATCCTCGAAATAGGGAACCTGCCGGTCGAGATGGTATTCGCGCAGGATCACATGGCCAAGCGCCATGGCAAGGGCGGCGTCGGTGCCCTGCTTCGGGTGCAGCCAGAGGTCGGCGAACTTTGCGGCTTCCGAATAGTCGGGCGAGACCACGACCGACTTGGTGCCCTTGTAGCGCACTTCCGTATAGAAATGCGCATCCGGCGTGCGGGTCTGCGGCACGTTGGAACCCCAGAGCATCAGGAAGCCCGCATTGTACCAGTCTGCCGATTCCGGCACGTCGGTCTGTTCGCCCCATGTCATGGGTGACGCGGGCGGCAGGTCGCAATACCAGTCATAGAACGACATGCAGACGCCGCCGAGCAGCGACAGGTAACGCGAACCCGCCGCATAGGACACCATCGACATGGCCGGGATCGGCGAGAAGCCGATCACGCGGTCCGGGCCGTATGTCTTGGCCGTATAGGCATTGGCGGCTGCGATGATCTCGTTGACTTCTTCCCACGTGGCGCGAACGAAGCCGCCGAGACCGCGCACCTTCATATAGTCGGCGCGCTTGGCCGGGTCCTGCTGGATCGCAGCCCAAGCTCCGACCGGCGTTTTCAGCGCACGTTCCTTGCGCCACAGTTTCAGGAGGCGCGAGCGGATCAGCGGATATTTCACGCGGTTGGCCGAATAGACATACCAGCTATAGCTTGCCCCGCGCGAACAGCCGCGCGGTTCGTGGTTCGGAAGATCGGCGCGGGTGCGCGGATAGTCCGTCTGCTGGGTTTCCCAGGTGATGATGCCGCCCTTGACGTAGACCTTCCACGAGCAGGAGCCGGTGCAGTTCACGCCATGGGTGGAGCGCACGATCTTGTCGTGCTGCCAGCGCTTGCGATAGGCGTCTTCCCAGTCACGGTTTTCGTTGGTGGTGACGCCATGGCCCTCCGAGAAGGTGCCGACATTCTTGCGCGCAAGAAAGTTCAGGCGATCGAGGAGTAGACTCATGATTTTATCCTCATTTTGGTTCGTTAGGCGGCAGCAGCGGCTGGCTTGCTGCGGTGCTCCACGTCGTAGAGCAGCCCGCCTTTTCGGGTGTAGACGCCCCAGGTGATGACGAGGCATGTCACGTAGAAGATCAGGAAGGCCCAGAGTGCGGCTTCCGGCCCGCCGGTCATGCTGATCGAGGTGCCGTAGCCCTTCGGAATGAAGAAGGCGCCGAAGGCAGCGATGGCCGAGGTGAAGCCGGTGATGGCCGCGGATTCCTTGTCCGCTTCGTGGCGGCGTTCTTCCGCGGTGGCCTTGGGCATGAGCCTGTCCATTTCCTTCGACATGATCGCCGGGATCATCTGGAAGGTGGAGGCGTTGCCGATGCCGGTTGCGAAGAACAGCAGGATGAAGGAAGCGAAGAAGCCCCAGAACGCGTTCGGCTGATCCTTGATGCCGACGAAGTAGAGCACGCCCGCCACGCCGATCATCATCAGCACGAATGCCCAGATGGTGACGCGCCCACCGCCGTATTTATCGGCAAGCCAGCCCGAACCCGACCGCGACAGCGCGCCGACGAGAGGCCCGAGAAAGGCGAACTGAAGCGCATTGACTTCCGGGAAGAGGATGTTGGTCAAAAGCGGGAAGCCTGCCGAATAGCCGATGAACGAGCCGAAGGTTCCCGTATAGAGCCAGCACATGATCCAGTTGTGCCTGCGGCGGAAGATGACGGCCTGATCGGCAAACGAAGCCTTGGCCGATGCGATGTCGTTCATGCCGAACCAGTTGGCGAAGGCCGTGATGATGATGAACGGCACGAAGAAGAACCCGGCATTCTGCAGCCACAGCGGTGCGCTGCCCGCTTCGGTCGCGACCATTGCCGGATCGCCGCCGAGCTTGCCGAAGATACCGGCGGTGATGACCAGCGGCACCACGAACTGCACGACGCTGACGCCGAGATTGCCGAGGCCCGCATTGAGCGCTGCCGCATTGCCCTTCTCGTGCTTGGGGAAGAAGAACGAGATGTTGGACATGGAGGAGGCAAAGTTGCCGCCACCAAAGCCGCAGCAGAGCGCCAGCAGAAGGAAGATGAAATAAGGCGTGTTCGGGTTCTGCACCGCATAGCCGATGCCGATGGCCGGAATGACCAGCGACCAGGTGGTCAGTGTGGTCCACAGGCGACCGCCGAAGATCGGCACCATGAAGGAATAGAAAATGCGGAAGGTCGCGCCCGAAATGCCGGGGAGCGCTGCCAGCCAGAAGAGCTGGTCGGTCGTGAACTGGTAGCCCACCAGCGGCAGCTTCGCCACCACCACGGACCAGACCTGCCAGATGGCGAAGGACAGCAGAAGCGCGGGGATCGAAAGCCACAGGTTGCGCCTGGCGATCTTCCTTCCCTTCTGCTCCCAGAAGGCAGGATCGTCCGGACGCCAGTCGGTGAGGACGGAATCGCCTTTTGCCGGCTTGATTTCGGCCTTCTTCAGGCCCTGCAATTCGGCGAAGGCCGGAAGTTCTTCCGTGGCCGCGCCTTGCGAGGCGCGTTCCATCTGGCGGATCGAGACATGCATCCATGTGAACGACACGGCGACGATGACGAAAAGCAGCATGAAGCAGCTTGTCCAGAGGCCGGTCTGATCGAGGAGCACGCCGAACAGGATCGGCAGGATGAAGCCGCCAAGGCCGCCGATCATGCCCACGAGGCCGCCGACAGAGCCGACATTGCCCGGATAATAGACCGGAATGTGCTTGAAGACCGCAGCCTTGCCGAGCGCCATGAAGAAGCCGAGGATGAAGACGGTGATGGTGAAGCCGATCACGCCCATTTCGGCATGGAAGGCCAACGGGCCGTTATCGCTCTGGATGACGTAATCCGTCGGCGGATAGGACAGCACGAAGGTTGCGACCAGCGAGACGGCGAAGGTCCAGTACATGACCCGGCGCGCGCCATAGACATCCGAAAGATGCCCGCCATAGGCGCGGAACAGGCTGGCCGGGACGGAGAAGAACGCCGCGATGATGCCTGCCAGGCGAATATCGACGCCATAGACATGGATCAGATATTGCGGCAGCCACAGCGCGAGTGCCACGAAGGCGCCGAAGACGAAGAAATAGTAGAGCGAGAAACGCCAGACCTGCACATTCTTCAGCGGTTCCAGCTCCATCAGCGTGCTGGTGGGCTTTATGCCCTTGAGACGGCGCTCGACCAGAACCGGATCGTCGCTCGTGGTGAAATAGAAGATGAGCGCCATGACGACCATCGCCGCCGCCCAGACTTCCGCGACCGCGTGCCAGCCAAACGCAACCATGACCATCGGCGCGAAGAACTTCGTCACCGCCGAGCCCACATTGCCCGCGCCGAAAATGCCCAGCGCGACGCCCTGCTTTTCCGGCGGATACCAGCGCGACACATAGGCGACGCCGACCGAGAACGACCCGCCCGCCACGCCGACGCCAAGCGCTGCAACCAGCATCTGCGGATAGGTGGTGGCGTAGGTCAGAAGCCAGGTGGCGACCGCCGAGACCAGCATTGTGAGCGTGAAGATGGCGCGGCCGCCATAGCGGTCCGCCCAGATGCCGAGGATGACGCGGATCAGCGATCCGGTCAGGATGGGCGTGCCGACCAGCAGGCCGAACTGCGTTTCGCTCAGTCCAAGCTCGGACCGGATTTCAATGCCGATGATTGCGAAGATGGTCCAGACCGCGAAACAGACTGTAAAAGCGGTCGTACTCATCGCTAGCGCCGTTGTCTGCGCCCTGGGATTTTCCCCTGCGACATGTTGCATAGGCGTACTCCGAATTGAATACCATTGGGAGGTTTCGTATGCACTTATGCGTCGACTGCGAGATGAATACATTGATTAAGATCAATATCTTTAGACTATTCAAGTTGAATTTTAGTTCTTGGTGACTTAAGGACAATAATAAACCGAGTTTGGCCCAAGTATTGATTAATGCATATTGCACGATTGATATTTATCAATTATATTAGCGGGCAGTAACTTGCCCCCTGAAGTGAGGATCGATGCGGAGAGAAGAAATCGACGCGCTGAGAAATCTGCCGCTTTTCGCGGACATGGCCGACGCCACGTTCGAGCGGCTGGTGCGCCCGAGTTTCGTGCAGTCGTTTCCGCCCCGCACGACCCTGATCAGGGAGGACGAGCCTGCGGATTTCCTGTTCGTGATCCTGGACGGGCTTGTGCTGATGTCGGCGAAATCGGACGATGGCGAGACCGCGCTGGAGATACTGCGCGCCGAAGACATCTTCATCCTCGCAGCCGTGCTGAACGATGATGTGTGCCTGCAAACCGCGCAGACGCTGACCCCCACCCGCGTGCTGATGGTGCCTTCCAGCCTGGTGCGCGACCTGATGAGCGAGGATGTCGGCTTCATGCGCGCCATCGTTTTTGAAACCGCGCGCGCCTATCGCCGTCTGGTGAAGGAACTGAAGGCGCAGAAGCTGCGCAGCAGCGTACAGCGCCTCGCCAACTGGATCGTCAAGGAATCGCTTTTGAACGACGGCGCCGACGTGGTGATGATTCCTTACGAAAAACGCACGCTCGCCGCCTATCTCGGCATGACGCCGGAGAACCTGTCACGCAATTTCGCGACACTCGGTTCGCATGGCGTCACGGTGCAGGCCTCGGCGATCAAGATCACCAACAAGAACAAGCTGCTGCAATTTGCGGCCCCCTCCCACCTGATCGACAGGCAGGAACCGGCGCGCGCATTCGACAGAATTTGAGATCAGCAGCCTTCATCTTCCTGTCAAACAGAACGACTATCCGGTGACTTTCTCGATCGAACGGGCCGCCGTCATGAAAGCACCTCTTGCTGCACTGTTTCTCGCCCTTGCAACCAGCGCCGTTGCGCATGAAATGCCCAAGCCCGAACTGATCGGCGCTTTCACCCTGCCCACCGGCCTGAAAATCGGCGGCGTCGAATTCGGCGGAATATCCGGCCTCGACTACGACCCGCGTGCAGATGTCTATTACGCCATATCCGACGACCGTTCGGAAAACGCGCCAGCGCGCTTTTACAAGCTCAAGCTCGCCATCGACGGTTCCGGCATGCAGAGCCTCGATATTCTGGAAACGGTTACGCTTCTGGACAAGGCGGGCAAACCATTTGCACTGAAGGACGTGGACCCGGAAAGCATCCGCTTCAATACGGCCACCGGCACCATCTACTGGTCGAGCGAAGGCGACAGGAATGGCAGACCGTTTGTCGGCGAAGCAAAGACCGATGGCAGCTTCATCCGCGAATTTGCCTTGCCGGAAGCTTACATTCCCGACGAGGGCAGGACACGCGGCATCCGCAACAATCTTTCCTTTGAAAGCCTGACGATCACACCTGACGGCAAGACGCTTCTGGCCGGTACTGAAAACGCGCTGGTACAGGACGGGGACAAGGCGACGCTCGACCATGGCAGCCGCTCGCGCATCATCGCCTTCGATCTCGCATCAGGCAATGTGACGGCGCAATATGCCTATGACACCGGCCCGATCTTCACCAAGGCGACTGAGCCGCCCTTCTGGAACGATAACGGCATGTCGGAATTCGTTGCCGATGGAAACGATCTCCTCACCGTCGAGCGCTCCTTCGCCATGGGCGTGGGCAACCGGATCACGCTCTATCGCGCATCCTTCGATGGCGCCAGCAATGTGAAAGACGTTCCGTCGCTCGCCAGCGAGCCGGTAACGCCGCTGTCAAAGCAGCTCCTCCTCCAGCTCGACGAAGGCGATTTCGGCCTCGACATCGACAATATCGAGGCCGTCACCTTCGGGCCGGTGGTGGACGGGAAGAGGACGCTGGTCCTCGCTTCCGACAACAATTTCAGCCACGGACAGGTTTCGCAGTTCATCGCCCTGAAGCTGCCCTGAAGCGACATGACCGGCCACAGCATTTCCAGCTGAAGTGTGGCGCGGTTTTGCGCAGGATGTTCAGGTCCAGAAATAGCGCACGGTGTGGAAGAAGACCGGGGCTGAAAAGACGAGGCTGTCGGCCCGGTCGAGCATGCCGCCATGCCCTTCGATCATGTGGCCCCAGTCCTTCACGCCGCGATCGCGCTTGATGGCGGAGGCGACAAGCCCGCCGAAGAAGCCCATGATGCAGGATGCGGCCGCAAGCGCGCCCGCCTGGAGCGGCGAAAACGGCGTCAGCCAGGCAAGCCCCGCACCCAGAAGCGATGCCGCCGCAACCCCGCCGACAAAGCCTTCCCAGGTCTTTGACGGCGATATGCTGGGCGCGATGCGATGTTTGCCGAACAGCTTGCCGAAAATATATTGCAGCACATCGCTGCCCTGCACGGTGGCCACCAGAAACGCGATCAGCAGCAGTTTCTTGCCGTCGAACCCGGGAATATCCAGCGTCATCAAGGCCGGTACATGGCTGATGCAATAGACCGACAGCATGATGCCCCATTGCTGCTCGCTGATGCGTTCCAGAAAGCGCGACGTGTCGCCGGAAAGCGCCGTCAGCACCGGCATTGCGAGGAAGCAATAGACCGGGATGAAGATGGAATAGAGCCCGTACCAGTCGATCCAGATCAGGTAATATTGCACTGGAATGACCAGCAGGAACATGCCGAGCAGCACGCGGTGGTCGGCGCGCCTTGTCTGGGTCAGCGTCGCATATTCGCGGAGGGCCGCGAACGAGATCATCGCGAACAGCACGATCACGCCACCCTTCCCGAACAGGAAAGCGACGCACATGGCGCCAACCATGATCCACCATGCCTTGATGCGGGCATTGAGATTGACCAGCGTGGATGAAAGCGGCTTCGGCGCGCGCCATGAAAGAACACCGGCCACGGCGCTTGCCGTTATCAGAACGCCCATGAGGCCAAGGAATAATCGGGTTGTTTCGCTCATGGCTGTTTACCGTTACGGGGCTGTATATCGAGAAGGCTCTGGCGGGCGCGGGCGAGAAATTCCTTGCGGTCCTCACCCTCGCGAAGCTGGACCGGCGCGCCGAAAACGACACGGCACAGAAGCGGCACCGGCAGCATCGCGCCCTTGGGCAGCACGCGCGACATGTTTTCGATCCAGCATGGCACCAGTTCGACATCGGGGCGCGCCAGCGCCAGATTGTAGATGCCGGAGCGAAAGCGCAGCAGCGCCTCGTCTGTCATGTTGCGCGTGCCTTCGGGAAAGATGATGAGCGAATAGCCGTCGGCCAGCGCCTTCAGCATCACTTCCATCGGGTCCTGCGTGCGTTCCACCCAGTTGCGTTCCACAAGCACGGTGCGCAACAGAACTTCCGCCATGAACTGGCGCACGCGGTTGCCCCGCCAGTAATCCGCGCCGGCGACGGCACGGGTGCGCGCGCGTTCTTCCTGGTCGAGACAGGAAGAGAGCAGGATGAAATCGCCATGACTTGTGTGATTGGCAAAATAGATGCGCTGGTTGCGCGACGGGCCAGTGCCGCTCCAGATCGGCCGCACGCCGGTAATCCCCCGCGACAGGATTGCCAGAAACGAACCGAAAATCGATTGCACCTGATGCCGGATCAGTTCCCGCATGTCACAGCCCCTGACCCGATGGCACCACGGCCAGCAGAATGAAAAGCACGATCTCAACCCCCATGAAGAACCGCAGGCGCTCCACGATGCGCCGCGAACCCTCGATCCTCGCCGCAAGCGGACGAACAGGACCGGCATGGGTGCGCAGGCCCATGCGTTCCAGAATTCGGTCCACCTCGCTCAGGCCCGTTTCGCCGGAAGCGGCAATCAGCCGGAAAAGCGCTGCATCGAACAGAAGATGCGCCGCGATACCGAGCACGATCAGCGCGCTTGCAAGCAGCAGCGGCCAGATCAGCCAGAAAGCCAGATCGTGCACCGGGCGCAGGAAGGGCGCGACCGCAAGAAGAACCACCGCGACGGCAATGCCGGGGAAAGGCGTTGCGGCGCAGCCAGACCGCCGTGGAGGATGCAGGCGCGTTCATGCCGCCTCCCCCGCCAGATGCAGATGAACGGGCCAGCCTTTGGCGCGGATCAGCGTTTCTGCTTCTCGCGCATTGGCCACGCGGCCAGTCGAGACGAGCCAGGCCACCGCAACCGTGGCGCTGCGCTGGAAACCGAGCGCGCAGCAGATGAGAACCGGACCGTGATGGCGAGCCGCTTCAACAGCATCGGCGGCCAGTTGCACTTTTTCCGATGGCGGCGCGACCATATCGATCGCGGCAAAGCTCTTCCATTCCGCGTCATGCGGCGGCGGCACCATTTCAGCGGCCAGATCGATGACGGTCGCGAAGGATGAAAGTTCTGCGGCTCTAGGAAAACGCCCCAGAAACACCCCGTCGGCAAGCTCCACATGCGGCGGCAGCCTGCGGGTCCAGAACCGCACATTCAGCCCGGCAAAAAGACGATAGGGCCAAAGGAGCCAGCGGCTTGCAAGACTGACCGATCCATCCGTCTGCTTCTGGAAAATGCCAGCACCGGCCCCGAAATAGCCAAGCGCCACGATGGCCAGCGCGGTTGCGGGCCAAAGCCAGAAGATCGCATAGCCAGTCATGCTGAGGCCATGAATGCCGAGCGCGAGAAAAAGCACAGCGCCCGCCAGATAATATAGACCCAGCCGACGCGCTTTTGGGTTCGTGGTCAACTGAAAACCGGCAAATGGTGACGACCCACTACGCGGAAAAAGCCACAGGGCAAACAGGCCGAGCAAAGCGCCTGCCGGAATATCGACCGCGTGGTGCTGATAGGTGGTCAGCACCGACAGGCCGATCAGCAGGCACCAGACATGCCAGACCACGCGCACGGCGCCGCCCATCACGCGGCGCATCTGGTCCCAGATGATGATCAGAAGCGCGATATGCAGCGAAGGTGCCTGATTGAAGGGTTTGTCGAAACCGCCGAGCACATCGAACATGAAGCCCGGAATGCCAGCCGTTGCCGGTTTTACGAAGGTCGCCGTCAGCGGAAAGGCGACGAAGCAGAGAACAGCGATGATCTGAGCCGCCAGATAACGCTTCGCCAGCCGGTCCACCTGTTCCGGACTGTCATTGACGAACAGCGCGACCGCGTAGAACAGATTGACCGACCAATAGGGCACGATGCTCCACGCGATGAACGGAACCCGGTTTTCCCACGCGAAGGCAAGGTTCGGCACATGGCTTTGCTGCGATGCGAGCCAGTTGGCCGTGCCGTATGTCAGGTAGAAGAAGGGAGCGAGAAACAGAAGCCAAAGGATGGCGCGACGGACCACGGGCCGCCGCGAATATCCCTCGCGTTCCGTCAGATGCACCGTCACGCCTTGCCGTCTCCGACCCGCTCTGCAATCGAGACGGTGAAAATGCCCCACTGATCGATGCGCTGTTCGATCTTGCGATAGCCTGCCTTTTCGACAAGCTGGTCCATCTCGCCCTGCGTGCGGCGGCGCATCACCCATGCCTCGCCGCCGCGATGCGAGGTCAGCGCCCGCGCGATCATTTCAAGCTGCGGATGCCATGGCTGGTTGGTGTAGATCAGCAGTGCGCCGGGCTTCTGCACGCGGGCAAGCCCCGACAGCGAACGATTGATCAGTGCATTGTCGGGGAAAAGCTCGTAAAGACCGGACACGATGGCAAGGTCCGGCTGCGGCGTGACAGCGGCAAGGCTTTCCTCGTTGAAAGCATCGCCCTCTTCCATATGGGCAATGGCCTCCAGCCCGCGATCCCTGATGAGCTTGTTGCCCGCCAGCACATTGATCGGCGAATAGTCGCGCAGATGGATGCTGTCCGGCATCGCGCCGGCGCGCACCACCGCGTCGATCACGTAGCGGCCATGGCCGCAGGCAATATCAAGAATATTGGTCGAGCGGCCTTCGCTCTTCAGCCGGTTGATCGCCACGCCGATCAGTTCTTCCAGATGCACCTTGCGCTGCCGGATGCCCCGCCAGCCGATCGCTTCCAGAAACTGCCTGTCGATGAGCTTGCCGCCCGGTCCAATACCGCGCGCTTCGTTCTCATAAACGTAATCGAGCGTCGAACCGGAATCGAAGCCGGTGCGCCTGCCGACTTTCAGCCCTTCCGAAAACAGTGCGCCGAAGGCTATCGAAGCCCGCGTCGACGCCCAGTAAAGCCCCTGCGCCGTCAGAAGCGGCAGCGGGGTCGACAGCCGGTCCGCCTCGTCGCGCGTGTGGCCTGCAATATGCGCTTCCGTCAGGTCGGCGCGCTGCGGCGCTTCGGCAAAGCGCGCCTCGATGAAATCATGAATGCGTTCGATGGCCGGTTTGCGATCCCGCTCGCCCAGCGTGTCGTGGTAGAAGCCCTTGAGCACGTGCCGCTCCTTGATGCGGCTGCCGAGGTTCTCGAAGAAGCGATGTTGCGGCGCGGGGCGCACGACGAAATCGCTGCCGGAGATGAGCAGTTGCGTCGGAACGGTAATCGCCCGCGCATCGTCCACCACGCGCTTCGCCGTCTCGTAGAGTTGCAGCAGGATATGCGATGCAATGGGCCGTGCGATCAGCGGATCGGTGCGATAGGATTCGATGCGTTCCGGATCGTGGGTCAGGAACTGCGGCTTGACGTAGGAATTGACGTAGAAAGTGCCTTTCAGCTTCTGCCACAGGCCGATGCCTTCCTTGGCGAATGGCACATAGAGCTTGATGTCGAAGGCGGGCGAAGCCAGCACCAGCGCCCGGATATTCGGCGCATAGTCATGCACCCATGCGGCAGCAAGCACCGCACCGACGCTCTGCGCGATGATTGCCACGTCCTCGATGGCCGCGCTGGTTTCCCGCCGGATATGGGTGACGAAACTGTCGAGATCGCGGATCGACGCGCCGAAGGATGGCGAGAAGCCGCGCACGCCCGGCGACTGGCCGTGGCCGCGCGCATCCCAGGCATAGAAGGCGTAGTCATCCAGCCCCAGCTCATCGACGAGGTGCGCGACACGGCCGCTATGCTCGTGCCCGCGATGCAGCAGGACGATGACGCCTTTCGGCTTTCCGGAAAGCGCCGGCCAGAAACGGTAGAACAGCGACGTGCCGTCATGGGTCGCGAACCGGCTTTCCTGCGCCACGCGATGCGGTTTTACTGCCTGCTCGTCCATGCATCCCTCTCCACAGCGTTTCCTCGCGAGGCGGCTGCCCCCAATTTCTATTGAGTGAAACAAAATGTTTGCTTAAACGAGCTGGAGCGAACCGCAAATAGCTGTTCAATACTTATTCTTCGTTTCCCAAGAGATTCTTGATGTCCGTTTATCAACTCAAGTCGCGTTTCCAGAATTTACTGAGGCCGCTGGTCGTGCGACTTGCCGCAGGCGGTGTAACCGCCAATCAGGTTACAGTCGCCGCCGCGCTCGTCTCGATCATACTTGGGGCTTTTCTGGCGTGGAGCGGAAATGCGGCATGGTTTGCGCTCGTCCCGGTCTGGCTGTTCCTCCGCATGGCCCTGAACGCCGTCGATGGAATGCTGGCGCGCGAACATGGGCAGAAATCGACGCTGGGCGCCTATCTCAACGAGATCGGCGATGTGGTTTCCGACGCGGCGCTCTATGCCCCTTTCGCGCTGGTCGCCCCGTTCACCGGCCCGTGGATTTTCGCGGTCATATTCCTTGCCACGCTGACGGAATTTGCCGGTCTTGCCGGGGCTTCCGTGGGTGCGAGCCGCCGTTATGACGGCCCGATGGGCAAGAGCGACCGCGCCGTGGTCTTCGGCGTGCTTGGTGCCTGGATCGCCATCGACGGCACCTTGCCGGACTGGATGTTCTGGCTGCAACCGCTCCTTTGCCTGCTTCTGGCCGCGACCACCGTCAAGCGCATCGCAAACGGAATAAGCGAGACAAAGAACCGTTAAAAGGTACTGGTCCGGGACTGGTATTGACGCAATTGGGGCCTATGTTGGTCCATTCAATTCCAGCTCAATCGGAGGCCATGCCAATGAAGAAAGCTAAAACTGCTTTTCTGTTTGCGGGCATATTCGCATTTTCATCCGCGCAGAGCCCGGCGCTCGCCGCCAGCGACGGCAGTTCCAGCCAGCGCGCCAGAGAAGTCACAGCGGTGGTCAACGCCGTGGCACAGAAGTTGCCCGGCCAGCCTATCAATACGGTGATGTATATCCGCTCCAACAATTTCGAGGTGCTGGCCGGCGACTGCACAGTGCGCGCGCATATCGTCTCGTCCGGCCACAAGGCGAAAAGCACCTCTCCCGACAAGATCAAGGTCCGGCTCAACAAGCGGCGCTGCGCACGCTAACTCCCGTTGAGCTGTGACCTCGCGACGGTCTTGACCACCCAGTCGGCGAAGACGCGCAGGCGGTTGCTCAGATGCCGGTTGGGCGGATAGACCAGATAGATCGGCGTCGGCTCTATCTCCCATTCCTGCAGGACGGGGCGCAGCGTGCCGCTGGCGATATCGTCCTTCACCATGAACAAGGGCGCCTGCACCACGCCGAGCCCGGCCCGCGCGGCGGCAAGATAGGTGGTCGATTCGTTCGCCGCCACCACATAGCGCCCGTTGACCTCGATCTCCTCCGTCCCCTTCCTGAAGCGGAACGGCATCTGCTGGCCGGTCGATGGCCGGAAATAGCCGACCACAGTACAGTCACGGCTGAGGTCCGACGGGTGAAGCGGCGTGGAGCAACGGTCGAGATATTCGGCGGAAGCGCAGGCGATGAAATGCATGTCGCCGATGCGGCGCGCAATCAGCGACTGGTCGGCCAGCTCCCCGATGCGAATGGCGCAATCGACATTCTCCGCCACATAATCGACAGGCCGGTCCGACACGCCGAGATCGATCTGGATATCGGGATAGCGCTGGTGAAACTCCATCAGCGCCGGAATGATGATGAGATTGGCGACCGCGCCCGCCATTTCGACGCGCAGGCGCCCCTTGGGCAAGGTCTGCGCGCTAGACAGGCTGCCGTCGAGTTCGGCAAGATCGGCGAGCAAACGGGCCGCACGCTCGTAATAGAGCGCGCCGTCCGGCGTCACCAGAACGCGGCGGGTGGTGCGATTGAGGAGCTTCGTACCAAGATGGGCTTCCAATCCCTGAATGAGATTGCTGATCGTTGCCTTGGGCATGTTGAGCGAGGCGGAGGCGCGCGTGAAATTCCCGGTTTCGACAACCCGGAGAAAGGCGCGCATGGCCGAAAGCTGGTCCATTATCAAAAAGCCGTTATTGTTCGAGATTCTGGACAGTGTAACCAATTATAGGGGACTATTCCAGTTCATAGACAATGATAATATCTGATCATGGCAGTTTGCCGCTAGCGCATGTCCCCCAAAAGTGGGAACCGGTTTTGGGGCAAGGACTTGCGTGAATACAGCCAGAGCATTTCCGACGATTCCGTTCAGACAGAAATGCTCCGGCGCATCGTGCAGCCCGGTGGAGATCACCTGACAGGCATGAATGCGGCGCAGCAAACAGCCGGAGCGTGGGCGCGAACCATATATAGGCGTGTCCTGCTCCAGACGCATCATTTTCGGACCGGAAGCGTGAAACGGTTTTGCGTTCGGAAATACGTGGAAATAGAATGGATAGGGCGGTCTGGACGATTCCGTGTGACAGAACCGCTTTATACATGAAGGCCAGAAAAGATGTGCGAGAAGTTTAGTGTAGAGACGTTGCAGGTTCATGGGCGACTTCATGGTCAAGCCCAGGGACAGGCGGGCGACTGCACCTGCAAGGCGCGCATCTACCGGGGGACAAAGCTGCTCTCCCCGCCGCCGGTGGTGCTGCACCTTCACGGTGGCGCTTTCTCGGCCAGTTGTCTGGGCGCCTGCGAGCGCGTCGCCGAAACACTTGCCGAGGCGGGTGCGGTGGTCGTGTCGCCGGAATATTCGTCAGCCTGTCTCAACCCGTTCCCGGCGGCGCTTGAGATAGTCTATTCCATCCTGACTTCGATGCGCGCGCGCTGCCCGGAGTTTGCGCACAAGAAGTCGATGCTGTTCGTCGCCGGTGAAGAGGCGGGCGGCAACCTTGCTGCCGGCGTGGCCCTGATGGCGCGCGATCAATATCTGACCGATCTCAAGGGTCAGATACTGCTTTCGCCCATGCTCGACCCCTGCCTCGCCACGGCGTCTTTCCGCAAATATTGCCCGGAAAGCGCCGTCAAGACGATGTCGGATGGCTGGCAGCATTATCTGGGCGAGTGTGCGGGTTTCACCCACCCCTATGCCGCGCCCGCCTTGTGTACCCGTCTTGCTGGTCTGGCACCCACTTTGCTTGTCACCAGCGCCCAGTGCCCGATGCGTGATGAAACGCAGGCCTATGCCGAGCGTCTTCGTCAGGCGGGCGTGAAGGTCCAATCGCATGTCCTGCCCGGAAAAGCCGGCTGGATACCTGAAAACAAGGTGGCGGGCACCGACTGGTCGCCACAGGAGCACAAACTTGTAGACCTGTTTTCCGATTTCTTCCGGCAGGCAGGAGCAAAGGCAATCGCAGCATGACATCAGTTTTAAAGTCCTCCCAAGCTTTGACCTGATGCCCCAATGAAGCCGGCCCCCACCGGTTAGAGCGAAGCTCTAACCTCCTTGATTGAAAGCATAATCAGACCGAACCTCTCCGGTCGGGTTATGCTGCAGGAGATACAACAATGACATCGATTACAGCCCGCCGGGCCCTATGGGGCGCCGGCCTGAGTATCCTATTGTCTGCAGCTGGCGGCGGCGCCATTCTCTTCGGCGCGCCCCACCTCAAGGCCGATGCCGCAACCGATATTTCCGCTCCCCCGCCTGCCGTGCCGGTTTCCGTCGCCAGGGCGGAATCGCGCCGCATTGCGACCTGGGAAGAATTTTCCGGTCGTCTGGAAGCGATCGACCGGGTTGAAATTCGCCCGCGCGTCGGCGGCGCAATCCTGAAAGCCCATTTCCGCGAAGGCGCTCTGGTGAAACAGGGCGATCTGCTCGTCACCATCGATCCCGAGCCCTATGCAGCGGCGGTGGAAAAGGCGAAGGCACAGGTTTCAGCCGAAGAGGCCCGCGTTGCGCTGGCCAAGACGGAACTGGAACGCGGACGCCAGCTCGTCACCACCCGCACCATCGCCCAGAGCGGCCTCGACCAGCGGTCCAGCGCCTATGACGAGGCGCAGGCAAGCCTGCGTTCAGCCAAGGCGGCCCTTCGTACCGCCGAGCTCGATCTTCAATATACGGAAGTGCGCGCGCCGATTTCCGGCCGCGTCGGGCGGCTGGAAGTAACGGCAGGCAATCTGGTTGCCGCAAGTTCCGCCTCGCCGGTCCTGACCACGCTTGTTTCGGTCGATCCGATCTATGCAAGCTTCAGCGCCAATGAGGAAGTCGTCACCAAGGCGCTTGCCAAGCTTGCAGCCTCGCCCGGCGGAAACGCCATCGAGCGCATTCCGGTCCAGATCGGCACCGCTTCCGATGAAGGCACCCCGATTTCCGGTCATATCCAGCTCATCAACAATGAGGTCGATGCCACGACCGGCACGATCCGCGTTCGCGCCGCAATCGACAATCCGGACGGCAGGCTCATTCCCGGCCAGTTTGTCCGCATCCGCTTCGGCGAACCGGAACCGGATGAAAAGCTGGTGGTGAGCGACCGCGCCATTGCCTCCGATCAGGACAAGAAATTCGTCTTCGTGGTCGGGGCCGATAACAAGGTCGAATACCGACAGGTGGTTCTGGGACGCAATTATGACGGCCTGCGCATCATCGAAAGCGGGTTGAAGCCCGGCGAGAATATCGTCGTGAACGGCCTGCAGCGCATTCGTCCGGGCGTGGTCGTCGCACCGCAACCCGTCACCGAAACACTTGCCAAAAACTGAATTAAAACGGCGCGCCTGAGCGCGCGCTAACCGCAAATGCTCAGCCTCAGCAACCCGCGAAATCTGCCGATTTCGCGGGCCGGGAGAGTCTTTGCCCATCCGCCACGGCATCGGCCCAAAAATCGATTTCGATTTTTGGAAAGCACGATGCCCAGACCCAAACAATTAGAGCGTCCTTTGTGCGTTCGACCGAACGCACGGCGCTCTAAGGGGGATAAACAGATGAACTTCTCACGCTTTTTCGTCGACCGGCCGGTCTTCGCTGGCGTTCTGTCGGTCCTGATCTTCGTTGCCGGTCTGATCGGCATGACAGGTCTGCCGATCTCGGAATATCCGGAAGTCGTGCCGCCGCAGATCGTGGTTCGCGCGCAATATCCGGGCGCCAACCCTGCCGTCATTTCCGAAACCGTCGCCACGCCGCTTGAAGAACAGATCAACGGCGTCGAGGGCATGCTCTACATGCAGAGCCAGGCGACCGCCGATGGCGTCATGACGCTGACGGTCACCTTCGCGCTCGGCACCGATCCCGATCAGGCCCAGCAGCTGGTGCAGAACCGTATTTCGCAGGCTGAACCGCGCCTGCCGGAAGAGGTGCGCACGCTTGGCGTCACGACCGCCAAGAGCTCGCCCGACCTGACGCTCGTCGTCCATATCATCTCGCCCGATGGCCGGTATGACGTGAACTATCTGCGCAACTATGCGGTTCTGAACGTCAAGGACCGTATCGCCCGTATCCCGGGCGTCGGTCAGGTGCAGATATTCGGCGGCGGCGATTATTCGATGCGCGTCTGGATCGACCCGCAGAAGGCCGCCGAACGCGGTCTTTCCGCAAGCGACATCGCCAATGCCATCCGCCAGCAGAACGTTCAGGCCGCTGCCGGCGTCATCGGCGCATCGCCGTCCGTTTCCGGTCTCGACCTGCAACTTTCCGTCAATGCGCAGGGCCGTCTCCAGTCGCCGGAAGAATTCGCCAATATTGTCGTGAAGTCAGGCAATGAAGGCGAAATCACCCGGCTGGGCGATGTGGCGCGCGTCGAAATGGGCGCCGCCGATTATTCGCTGCGCTCGCTGCTCGACAACAAGCTCGCGGTCGGCATGGGCGTGTTCCAGTCGCCCGGTTCCAATGCGCTGGACATTTCCGAAAACGTCCATGCGGCCATGGCGGACCTGAAGAAAACCATGCCGGAAGGCGTGGATTTCGACATCGTCTATGACACGACCGGGTTTGTGAAGGCTTCCATCGAGTCGGTCATCCATACGCTGCTCGAAGCCATCGTGCTGGTGGTCATCGTCGTCATCCTGTTCCTGCAGACATGGCGCGCCTCCATCATTCCGCTGGTTGCCGTTCCCGTTTCCATCGTCGGCACGTTTGCGGTGATGTATGTGTTCGGCTTCTCCATCAATGCACTCAGCCTTTTCGGCCTGGTGCTTGCCATTGGCATCGTGGTCGACGACGCCATCGTGGTGGTGGAAAATGTCGAGCGCAACATCGAACAGGGGCTGTCGCCGGTCGAGGCAACCTATCGCGCCATGCAGGAAGTGTCCGGGCCGATCATCGCCATTGCGCTGGTGCTGGTCGCGGTCTTCGTACCACTTGCCTTCATCACCGGCCTGACAGGCCAGTTCTACCGTCAGTTCGCGCTCACCATCGCAATCTCGACGGTGATCTCGGCCTTCAATTCGCTGACGCTTTCGCCTGCCCTCGCGGCACTGTTGCTGCGCGGTCACGATGCGCCGAAGGATCGGCTCACCCGCATCATGGACAAGCTGTTCGGCTGGTTCTTCCGTGGCTTCAACCGTTTCTTCGGTGCAAGTTCGGAAGCCTATGGACGCGGTGTCGGCAGCATCCTCTCGCGCAAGTCGCTGGTCATGGGCCTCTATGTCGTGCTGCTCGGCGTCACCTTCGTCCTGTTCCGCGCGGTGCCCGGCGGCTTCGTTCCGGCGCAGGACAAGCAATATCTGATTGGCTTCGCGCAATTGCCGGATGCGGCAACGCTCGACCGGTCGGAAGATGTGATCCGTCGCATGAGCGACATTGCGCTCAAGCATCCGGGCGTGGCCAATGCCATCGCCTTCCCCGGCCTGTCAATCAACGGTTTCACCAACTCGTCGAACTCCGGCATCGTTTTCGTGACGCTGAAGTCGTTCGAGGAGCGCAAGACCCCGGAACTGTCGGCCAATGCCATCACCATGGAGCTGAACCAGCAATACGGCGCCATTCAGGATGCCTTCATCGCCATGTTCCCGCCGCCGCCCGTTCAGGGTCTCGGCACGACAGGCGGCTTCAAGCTCCAGCTTGAGGATCGCAACGGGCTTGGCTTCAAGGCGCTTGACGATGCGACCAAGGCGTTTCTCGCCAAGGCCTATCAGACGCCGGAACTGGCTGGTCTCTATTCGAGCTACCAGATCAACGTGCCGCAGCTTTATGCCGATCTGGACCGCGTGAAGGCGCGACAGCTTGGCGTGGCGGTGACCGACGTGTTTGAAACCCTGCAGATTTATCTGGGTTCGCTCTATGTCAACGACTTCAATGCCTTCGGACGCACCTACAGCGTGCGCATTCAGGCCGATGCGAATTATCGCAGCCATGCCGAGGATATCGGCAAGCTGAAGGTGCGTTCGCAGTCCGGCGAGATGATCCCGCTGTCGGCGCTTCTGAAAGTCGAGCAGACCGTGGGTGCGGAACGCGCCATCCGTTATAACGGCTTCCTTTCCGCCGATATCAACGGCAATCCCGCCCCCGGCTTCTCGTCCGGTCAGGCGCAGGCTGCCATTGAACGGATCGCGGAGGAAACCTTGCCGCCCGGCATCACCTTCGAGTGGACGGATCTGACCTACCAGCAGATTCTGGCTGGCAGCTCCGGTTTCCTCGTCTTCCCGCTGGCGCTGCTGCTCGTCTATCTGGTTCTGGCCGCGCAGTATGAAAGCCTTGCCCTGCCGCTGTCGATCATCATGATCGTGCCGATGGGGATCATGGCCGCACTCACCGGCGTCTGGCTGACAGGAGGCGACAACAACGTCTTTACCCAGATCGGCTTGATAGTCCTTGTGGGGCTGTCGGCGAAGAACGCGATCCTGATCGTGGAATTCGCCCGCGAACTGGAGCTTTCAGGACGAGGCGTCGTGCAGGCGGCGGTCGAGGCAAGCCGGTTGCGCCTGCGTCCGATCCTGATGACATCGATGGCGTTCATCATGGGCGTGGTGCCTCTGGTAACGTCGACCGGCGCCGGTGCGGAAATGCGCTCGGCCATGGGCATCGCGGTCTTTGCAGGCATGATCGGCGTGACCGCCTTCGGCATCTTCATGACGCCGGTGTTCTATGTGCTGATCCGCAAGCTCTCCGGCGAGCGCCCGTTGAAACATGCAGGCGCGAAGATCGAGGCCCCGCATCTGGCGCCGGGGGAATAATCCCGGCGTCTCCTTCCATCGCCTTCCACAGAAGGGCCGGAGCAATCCGGCCCTTACTTCGTTGTGGATTGGCCTTCTGCCGTCGCGATATCGCCCGAATCGGTTTCTTAAGAGGAGGCTTTGTCCGCTGCATGAAGGAGAAGATCGTTGCAGAAGTCCGGTTTGCTTGCCCTCGTCCTCGCTGCCACCGCCCTGGCAGCATGTTCCGAAACGACGCCCGGTCCTTCGGCAAGCGCCTCCCCCGCCAGACCGCCGGTCGATCCCACCCCCATCACCGGCAACTGGTGCAGCCCTGACGGCCAGCGATTCGCCATTTCCGGCGAGCGTTTCGACAGCCGCGACGGCCAGTGCTCGGTCACGCGCATGAACAATTACGAAGGCACCTTTACCGTCTCGATGTCCTGCACGGCCAACGGGCAGCAGTCGAAGGAAAACATCACCATTTCACCCGTCGGACAGACGCTGCATATCTCGTTCCTGTCGATGGGCGGCAAGCGCGCCGTGGTCAACCGCTGCGCCTCCTGACCGGGCCGAAATCAAATCAAGGCAGAACCGTGAACCGGCGCGATTTTCGCGCCGGATGCGTTTTTTCGCGGCAAACCATGACTTTTTCCCACCAAAACTTGTGGCGAACGCCCGACAAAATCATGGCGAAAATGCGGCAAATGGCATTTTGGGGATGATGTGATGCGACAGGAGGGGTCCGCTCTGCTAAACTCTCCGCTGCAATGCCATACCCAAATTATAGGGAGACAGACATGAAAGTCGTATTCGTGACTACCGCTGTCCTCGCTCTGTCGGTTACCGGCGCGATGGCAGACTGCACCTATCACAGTGCTCAATCCTCCACGAAAATGGAGAAGCCGCAGACCACTGCAAGCATCCAGACAACGGCTCCGGAACAGAAATAACCGCCGGAAAGCCGGGAACCGGATAGCCCATCCTGATTCGTGACGATCGCGCCGCAACGCCGGTCGTCACTTTTTTCTGAAATTGAAACAGGGCAAAAAAAAGCGCGCCCTTCAGATGAAGGACGCGAAAGAGTTGCAAGCTCGCTCTGTTCGAGGAACCTGAACGGCAGGTTCTAGGCTCGACCAGATGCCTGTCGGCCATTTTGCCCTGGAAGCGACCCAGAATGCGGGACCGGTTTTTATTCGTAGCTCGAAACGCTTCGCTTCGAGAGTAACCGTTATCGCCGCTTCCGCGCTGTCCGGACTGGTTTGGCTGCCTATCGACCCCGACTCCCCGCGGTCGATAAGCAGCCCCCGCCCAATTTTTTGCGTCAGCCTCCTAAGCCCCAACAGGCCGACGGTTATTTAGTGGACGCTCTAGTAGCGAAAAACAATTCCCCTATTCAGGGGGGTAGGTTAGAAAGAAGAACTGACCCACTTTTCCGGCAATGACTTTCAGCAGCCGGTAGATTTTGAAAGACTTTATGAAACCGTTTGATATTTATTTGAAATTGGACCAGACTTTTTCAGTGTTATGTGCGAATTGACGCTTTTGAAGGGGAATTTCGTCCGCCAAACTCAGGAGATTCTTGAAATTTCGGGCATCCTCCCTTTTAAGCTTCGCTGCATTCGCATTCGTTCGTTTCTGGAGATACCTCACGTGTCATGCGCAAACTGGATGTTCGCTTTCCGGCGTCTTCTGGCGCTCCCGGCACTGATCGCGCTTTTCGCCGTCTGCCAAATCATCCTTTCCACAGGCGCGGCTCCTGCTGCATCGCCTGCGACGGTGACCATCACGCTGACCGTCATCGCCCCCGATGGAACGACGCGCGTATTGAGCAATGACGACTTCACGCAGTTGCCGCAGAATACGTTGCAGACCAACACCGCCTGGACCGAAGGTCCGCAGAATTTCGACGGCGTGCTGCTGCGCGACGTGCTGGCAACGGTGGGTGTGGACGGTAAGAACGCCCCCAACCGTTCGATCACCATTCTTGCGCTCAACGATTACAGTATCAGCATTCCGCTGGAGGACGCCTACAAGTACAATGTCCTTGTGGCGCGCAGGATGAACGGCCGGGAGCTGAGCCTGCGCGACAAGGGACCATACTGGATCGTCTATCCGCGTGACCAGCATCAGGAACTGAACGATTCGCGCTATGATCACCGCTGGGCATGGCAGGTGAAGCAGATCGAGGCGAAATGAGAATCAAGCGGGGCTATATTCTCTCCGGCCTTGTCATGGCAGGTTTTGCGGCCCTGCTCGCTTATGCATTCAGCCAGCTTCTCCAGATCCAGAAATCGCTGGCGACCTATACCGGCGAGAACATGGTCTGGGCCATCACCAAGACCGAACGCGACGCCGGACGCCTGGCCGAAACGGCGCTGACAATGCCGGCGGGCAGCACCGACACCGCCGATCTCTCGCTCCGCCTCGACGTTCTTTACAGCCGTTTCGCGCTTCTGGCCGACGGGCCGCAGAAGAAATATTTCGCCCGTATTCCGGGCGCTGCCGAAATCATCCAGCGCAATACCGACCGGCTTCCCCAGATCGAGGCGATGATCAAGGCCGGGCCGGAACAATTCGACCCTATAGCCATCTATCGGGCGCTGGTGCCCATGCGCGATGAACTGACCAAGGTTGCCGATGACGCGACGATCGTGGAGCAGGACCATGGCGGTGCGCAGCGCGACCAGCAATTGCAGTCGATCTACCTGATCATGTTCGCGGTGCTGGGCATCATGGCGACGGGCGCCATCCTGTCCTGGCAGGTGGTTTCCAACATGCGCAAGGCCGAGCGCGCCCACAAGGCATTGCAGGAGTACAAGCAGCAACTCGAACAGACCGTCGCCGACCGCACCGCCGCCCTGCGCGAGGCGCTGGAAAGCGAGCGCAAGGCCAAGGAACTCTACAAGAGCTTCATCACCACGGTTTCGCACCAGTTCCGCACGCCCGTATCGATCATCGACATCATCGCCCAGCGCTTCATCCGCCGCGCCGACGAGTTCACGCCCGAAATCATCATCGACAAGGCCAAGCGGATGCGCAACGCCAGCCGCCGCCTGATCCTGCTTCTGGAAAGCACCGCCAATGCGGAACGCCTTGATGAAAGCGGGTTCCAGATCAACCGCCAGCCGGTCGATTTCTCCGAACTGGTGCGCAACACCTGCGCCTATCATCAGGAGCTGCATCCCGAGCTGGAACTGGTGACGGACATTCAGGACAGCGAGACGTTCTGTTACTGCGACGGCATTCTGGTCGAGCAGATTCTTGTCAACCTGCTTGGCAACGCCACCAAATATTCGCCCGCCGGCAAGCCCATCGAAGTGACCACGGAAGAAGACGAGAACGAATTCCGCTGCATCGTCCGCGACCACGGTATCGGCATACCGGCGGAGGAAGCGGATCGCATATTCACGCGCTTTTTCCGCGCCAGCAACGCATCGCACATGGCGGGCACCGGCCTGGGCCTCAGCCTGTCGCGCGCGCTCGCCGAATTGCACGGCGGAACGCTTGTCTTCACTTCGATTGAAGGACAAGGTACGGTATTCATCCTCACTCTACCAAAGGTGGCCCAGCATGCGACTGCCTGAAATCCTCCCCCAGCCGACCGTCCTCTGCATCGAGGACGAAACCCATATTCTGGAAGAACTGATCGATGAACTGGGCACTTCGGGGTTCAACGCCATTGGCGCGGCCAATGCGACCGAAGCGCTGCGCGTGCTGGACACGACGACGCCCGACATCATCATCTGCGATATATTGATGCCCGGCACCAACGGCCTGCAATTTCTGGAACAGATCCGCAGTTCCCGCACCGACCTTGCCGGAACGCCATTCCTGTTCCTGACCGCGCTTGCCGACCGCAGCCACGAGCTGACCGGCAGGGAGGCCGGTGCCGACGATTACCTGACCAAGCCGATCGATTTCGATGTCCTCATCCTCACGATCCGCGCCCGGCTCAATCTGGTGGCGCGCGTGAAGGCCATATCCAACCAGCCTGCGGCAGCGGAGCCGAACGGCGAGTTCATCCATCTTTCGCGCCGGGAAACCGAAGTGCTGAAGGAGATAGGCACCGGACAGCGCAACGGCGAAATCGCCCGCAAGCTTGGACTGTCGGAACATACGGTCAGCGATTATGTGAAGGCCATCTACCAGAAGCTCAGCGTGTCGTCGCGGGCCGAGGCAACGCGGGAAGCCATAAGGCGTGGCCTGGTCGACATGAGATAGTGGCCGACATGAGATAGGCTTTCGAATTCAACCGGTTTTTCTGGGGATGAGCGGTAATGATCTCGACAATCCGAAAGCCCCAAATTACGGTTTGCCCATGAAGCAACCGGTTCGACAACGCGCTGTCTTCTTCATTGGCGGCTATGATCCGAAAACGCCGGAGGCGTTTTTTGGACGATTGAACAGAGAAATCAAACGGTTCGAGGCACTGTGGAGCGTTCGTTCCGACGTTTCGGATGTCAGCGTGTCGCCGGACGGCGAGATCGGCTCCGTCGCGATCGCGACGGCCTCCGCCGATGATGGATGGGCGACCCAGACCGACTTCAATTTTCTCGTTCTGGACAAGATCGTGCTCGCGGATTTCGACCGTCCGCTGCCGGTCAGGCTCGCCAAATATCTCGCCGCCTTCGGGGATTTCGTCCTGACCGGCACCGCCTTCCGCTTCTTTGCCAAGGCCTGGCGCTTCGGGCTTTATTTTCTCTATCCTTTTCTCGTGCTGGCCCTGTTCGCCGTTGCGGGCTATGCGGTGGCGCGATGGACGGTCCAGTGGCTCGGCGCACTGAGCTGGCTCGTCGGCCTTGCGGTTTTTTTCGCGGCGCTCGCCATTCTGGGCAAAAGATGGTCCACCAACCACCTGATGGACCTCTGGTCGTTCTCGCTCAATTTCATTCGCGGGCGGCGGCGGGATGCAGAATCCCTGATGCAGCGCTTCGCAGCCGGCATTGTCGAGCGCACCGCGGCGAAACATTATGATGAAGTCATCCTGATCGGCCACAGCACCGGCGGCATGCTGATGCTGGATGTTGCCGCGCGCTGCCTTGCCATCGATCCGGAATTCAGCAGCCATGCGCCGAAGGTGACGGTCCTCACGCTCGGATCGACCGCGCTCAAGGCCGGTTACCATCCGGCGGGCGGGCATTTTCGCGAGGGCGTGCAGCGGCTGGTGGACGATGGCGGGATCGACTGGGTGGAAATCCAGTGCCTGACCGATGCGATCAACTTCTACAAGACCGACCCCGTGGCCGAGATGGGTTTGAAGCGGGATGCGCAGCGATCCTTTCCCGTCACGCGGACGGTGCGCATAAAGGAAATGCTGCAGCCGGAAATCTACCGGCGTGTGAAGCGGAACCTTTTTCGCGTGCATTATCAATATGTATTCGGAAATACGAAGCCCTATTGGTATGATTTCTTTCAAATCTGCTGTGGGCCGGTCTCGCTTCGGGAACGGACCGACGACCGCATAATCGGCGCCCTGCCAAGGAAGGAAACTGTTGCCGAATGACACCGACACTGGCTGCAATCGTCTGGAGTATCGGGCTTGTCGCCTGGGTCGTCATCCGCATTCCGCACCAGCGGCGCGCGCGCAAGATCAAGGTTGCGAAGGATGCAAGGACGCTGGCCGACAGGCTGGCGCTGGGGGCGGCGACTGTCGGCCTGTCGCTGATCCCGATCGTCTATGTCGCAACCGGCTTTCCAGCCTTTGCTGACTATGCCTTCCAGCCGTGGCTGGCCTGGATCGGGGTGATTGTCGAGATCGCCTTCCTCTGGCTTTTTTATGCAAGCCACCGGCAGCTCGGCAAGAACTGGTCGGTCTCGCTTGAAATCCGCCGCGAGCACAAGCTGGTGACCGAAGGGCTCTATAAATATGTCCGCCACCCGATGTATCTGTCGTTCTGGCTGTGGGCGATTGCGCAGTTCTGCCTGCTTCCGAACTGGTTTGCGGGGTTGGCGGGCCTTGTCGGTGTCGCCATCCTCTATTTCTACCGGGTCGGCCACGAGGAGGCGATGATGCGCGCGGCGTTCGGCGCATCCTATGACGACTATGCGCGCAGGACGGGCCGCGTCATCCCGAAGATCAAAATATAGCTCAAGTTCTAGTGATTTGGCCGAAGCGGATCGGCGCTCTAAATACTCTTTCGATGCGTTCCGTTCGAAAGCCATTTTCGAACGTGCCCCAACAGGTAGTCGAAGATGGTTTCAAAGCCCGATAGTTTGCATTCGAAAATGACCCGCCGCAGCCTGATCTTTGCGGGGGCGGCGCTCGCCTTCTGTGGGGGCGCGGCCCAGGCAGCGCCCAGAACGCCTTCCCGAACGGCGCCGCAGGCCGATGTCTACCTCCTGCGCGGCTTCGGGGATATCTTCTCCACCGGCATCGACGAGATCGGCAAGCAGTTGCAGGCCAACGGCGTCGATGCGCATGTCGAGGGGCATCAGGCATGGCGTTTTGTGCTGAACCGGATTCTCACCGACCAGAGAAACAATCCGCGTGCGCCGGTGGTGCTGATCGGCCATTCGCTGGGCGCCAATGCCGTTATCGATATTGCAGCGGCGCTTGAAAAGAAGGGCATCCAGGTTGCCTATATGGCGACCTTTGCCGCTACCGCTCCCGCCCCCCTGCCCGGCAATATAAGACGTGTGGTGAACTTCTATTTCAAGGAGCACGGCTGGGGCCTGCCGCTGACGGCCGGGCCACGTTTCAGGGGAAGCCTCGACAACCGCGATTTTTCAGGCATGAAGGATATCGGCCATTTCAACATCGAGAAGCAGCGCCCGCTTCAGGACGAAGTGGTGCGCAATGTGATGGGCATCGTGCGTTCGAGATGATCGGAAAAGCCGAATGGCGGAAGAGAATGGGAGTCGAACCCACCAAAGACCGTCTATCGGCCCCTCCCGGATTTGAAGTCCGGACATGCCACCGGGCATGCATCCCTTCCAGATATTGATTCATTCCATAAATTCGTCTCAGGTGGCCGCGACGAGAGGCCGTTTCTGCCCGGCTGCCACCATTTCACTTACTCCTCATTCCTACCGCACCAGCAATCGAAGCGTCAATCTGGACAACTGGCCGATCATTGAATGATGCAGGTGCCCGGCCATTCATTGCAGGCTCGGTTTGCGCAACCGCCTGCGACAGCCAGAACCAGTATCAGGCACATGGTTGTTGAAAAGGTTTTCACAGGGCTCCTCCCGTTTGTTGCGTTTCCCCTTGCGCAAAATCGCCAAACAGGTCGAGCTTGCGGCGGTTGAGGCGGCGCATGTCTCCGCGCCTTATCGTAACGCTGTTGCGGTCGAAGAATTCCAGTATCTGGATCGCCACCTTGCGGCCGCTGTCGACCCGGTCGCGAAATCGCGCAGCGATAAACCAGCCGCTGTCGAAAGCCGCGTCCATGTCCGACAATATTCCGATCATCTCGGCAATCGTTGCGCGGAGGAAAAAATGGTCGTGCGCCACTTCATGCACCCGGCCCATGCGCCCGGCAAGCTTGAGCAGGCGGCGGATATCTTCCTCCCGCTCATCCAGCAGACCCGCAATATCGCGCACGCGCGGCGGGCGAAAACGGGCATCGCCGCCAAGAAGCGGCGCGATGCGCTGCCAGAGCGCGTCGTCGGCATCGCTCATCGTCACTTCATGATCGCGCAGGCGCAGCCAGGCACCGTCGAGCCGCAACAGGTCCGCCTCGATGAGTGCAGCAATGGCGGCGCGGAAGGCCGGAGCAGGCAGGCGCGGCTTCAACAGCAAGCGCAGCCGCTCCACACCCATGCCAATCAGGTCCGGGTTCTCCGTGTGGAAAGCACCGAGCCGCGCCACAATCTCGTCCCGCAGCGCATTCCATCGCTCCGGCAACAGCAGGAGCACGGAATTCGCCTGCGGCAGCATCACCGCATCGAGCGCCTGCGCCAGTGCCTGCGGATCGTCGGCCAGCGCCCGGTCGCGCTGGAAGGCCGTCGCATCCAGATAATATGGTTCGACGGACAGCAGCGCCCGCGCCGCCTGCACGGGATCATCGATGGAATGGGCGTCGAGTTGCGCCATGCGCTCGGGGCTGCGGCGCTTGCGCTGCGGCGGACGCAGATCGAGAAAACGTCCGCCCCCGATGGTTCGTTGCGCGGACACATCCCGGATGACGAAACGGTCTCCGGCGGCCACGGCAAGGGGGCGATCCAGAACCATTTGCACCCGGTCTTCGCTCCCGGGCCGAAGCTCGCCGCCCCGCAAAGGCACGATGCGCGCGCCAACTTCCGCCGACGCATGATGTAGGCGCGCAGGAAACCACTGGCCTATCGGCTTTTTCTCGGAAGGCAATATTTGCAGCGAAGCATCGATGCGGTCCGTGGGACGATGCAGAGGGGGCGACACCAGCATGTCGCCGCGATGCACCGCCTCTTTCGATATGCCTTCGCCTGCCAGATTGAGCGCGCAGCGATCACCCGCCTGCGCGGTTTCGCTCGGCCGGTTCTGCGCATGAATGGTCCGGACCCGCGCTTCTTTTCCAGCCGGGCTGATCGCCAGATGATCGCCGATGGCGACCTTGCCGGAAAGCACCGTGCCAGTGACGACCGTACCCGCGCCCTTCAGCGTGAAGGAACGATCCACGGCCAGACGAAAACGTCCGTTCGCCTGCCGCTCGCCAACCGCATGGGCCTGCGCCTCCAGCATGGTTCTGAGATCGTCGATCCCGGCACCGGACACGGTGGAAACCGCCAGAACGGGAATATCGACAAGCCCCGTCAGCGCCAGTTCGTTGCGGATAGCGGTTTCCACTTCCGCAAGGCGGTCGGGCGCGGCAAGGTCGGATTTGGTAATGACGGCAACACCGCGCCGGATGCCGAGCAGATTGACGATTGCCAGATGTTCGCGGGTTTGCGGCATGATGCCGTCATCGGCGGCGACAACCAGCATGACGAAATCGATGCTCGCCGCCCCGGCCAGCATCGTATGCACGAACTTCTCGTGCCCCGGCACGTCGACAAAGCCCAGTATATCCTTTTCGTCGCCGGACAACGGCAGATAGGCAAAGCCGAGATCGATGGAAATGCCCCGCGCCTTTTCCTCTTTCAGCCGGTCCGTATCCACCTGTGTAAGCGCGCGCACCAGCGCGGTCTTGCCATGGTCGATATGCCCCGCCGTTCCAACGATCATGGTTGCTCGTCCAGTGCGCTGCGCGCTGCCTCGATGAAAGGCGCGGCAAGCGCGCTGCCGCCCGTCCTTGCGCGCTGCAGATAATCGTAAGCCGCCAAAGGATCGCGTTCCACGCCCATGCCGAGGTGCAGCGCCGCCCCCAGCATGGCCTGCCCGTCGGCATCGCCCGCGTCGGCGGCCTTTCGCCACCAGTAGACCGCCCGGGACGGATCACGCGGCACACCGAGGGCATTATGGTAGATCATGCCAAGCCGCGTCATGGCTGCGGCAACGCCGCCTTCGGCTGCCTTCAGCGCCCATTCACGCGCCTCCACCGGATCGGCGGAAATCACCTCGCCCTCGATGAGCATCCAGCTCAGCATGTCCTGCGCCTGCGCGTCACCCTGTTCGGCGGCAAGGCGGTAGAGCCGCGCAGCTTCCGGGTAATCGGCTTCGATGCCTTCGCCCTTGAAAAGCAGGGAAGCGAGATTGCGCTGGCCGGAAGCATCGCCAGCGGCGGCGGAAAGGGTCAGCCAGCGCTGCGCGAGGCCGATATTCTTCTCGACGCCCATGCCGCCTGCAAAACAGGCCCCGATATTGTTCTGCGCACGGGCATTGCCGCTACGGGCCAGCGGCTCCCAGATGGAAAGCGCCGTTGCGTAATCACCCGTCTTTGCAGCCGCAAGCGCCTTTTCCAGCGCCTGCGCCGTCGTGTCCTGCTTCGTTTTGCGGGCGAAGAGATCAGCAAGCCGCATAGGATGACAGGTTCCCGATGAAACTGCTTTCGTCGTCAAGACAGCGCAAGTCGAGCACGAGCGCGCCCTTTTCTATCCGCCCGATGACCGGGAGAGGCAGCGCGCGCAGCGAAGCGCCAAGCGCTGTCAGCGCGGAGCCGCTGCCGTCCTTCGGTGCAATCGACAGACCGGCGCTTGGCACGGTCGAAAGCGGCAAGGCCCCGGAGCCGATCTGGCTGGCGCACTCCGTCACCGTGACGGTGAAAGCGGGCCCGAGCACCTTTTCCAGCGCGGGTTTGAGCCTTTCCGCCTGCGCGGCAATTTCTGCCTGCGGGCGCGCCAGATAACGCAAGGTCGGCAGTTTTTCCGCAAGCCGCTGCGGGTTGCGATAAAGTTTGAGCGTCGCCTCAAGCGCTGCAAGCCTGATCTTGTCGACCCGCAAGGCGCGCTTCATCGGGTTCCTGTTGATGTGGGCGATCAGATCGCGCCGCCCGACGACGAACCCCGCCTGCGGCCCGCCGAGAAGCTTGTCGCCGGAAAAAGTGATGATATCAGCGCCTTCGGCCACTGCCTCGCGCACCGTCGGCTCATGTGCCAGACCGAAAGCTGTCAGGTCGGCCAGCGTGCCGGAGCCGAGATCGTTGACCAGCGGCACGCCCCTCGCCTGCGCGATTGCTGCAAGTTCCGGGGCAGTGACTTCGCGCGTGAACCCCTCGATCCGATAGTTGGAGGTGTGGACCTTCAGCACCAGACCCGTATCGGAGTTGATCGCATTCTCGTAATCGCGCGGATGGGTGCGGTTGGTGGTGCCAACTTCGACAAGCCGCGTACCGGCGCGGGTCATGATATCCGGCATGCGGAAAGCACCGCCGATCTCGATCAGTTCGCCACGCGAAACAATGGCTTCCTTTCCCGCTGCAAGGCTGTTCAGCACCAGAAGCACCGCCGCCGCGTTGTTGTTGACGATGGTGGCATCCTCTGCCCCGGTCAGTTCGCAGACAAGCGCGCGCAGATGATCGTCACGCTCGCCGCGCGCGCCGGAAGAAAGGTCGAACTCAAGAGAAACCGCCTGCCGCATGGCTTGCGTCGCAGCCTCGATTGCGGCTTCGGCCAGAATGGCGCGCCCGAGATTGGTGTGCAGGACCGTTCCAGTCAGGTTGAACAAGGGGCGCAGGCTCGACTGGCCGGATGCTTCGAGCAGGTGAATAACCCGCTCCGCCAAAAGCACGTTGCTGGAAGGCGCGGCGCCGGACTTCACCGCCTCACGCTCATTTCCCAGCACCTTCCGCACGGCTTCCGCCACCGAAGCATGGCCAAAGCTCTCCAATGCTGCGGCAAGCGCGGGCATTTGCAGGATGGCATCCACGGAAGGAAGATGGCGCAGCGACGATTTGATCTGGTCCATGCTGCCTCACAATCCGGCGAGAAGCGGGGAGAAACCACCCCGCCTGTAAGGCGTCTCGCGCATCAGCATGTCCAGGCCGAGGCTTGCAACATCGTCGGCCACCGGATCGGCATCCGAGGATAGCTGCTGATAGATGATCTTGACCCAGCTTTCGCATTCATCGCAGGTTTCGGCCTTGATGACGCCGCCGCCTTCTTCGACTTCCTTGTAGCCGATGCCTTTTGTGGACCCGCAGCACGTGCATTTGATCCGCACATAGTGCCAGAGCGTGTTGCAGACGGAACAGGAGCAGAAGCGCGCGCCATGCGCACCGTGCCAGCCGACGACCATGGAGCTTGACGGCATGCTGCCGCAAGCGGGGCAGACGCCATCGGCAACCGGCTTCACCGACTTCGGGTCGAGCGCCGAGGCGAGCCGCGCAAGATGAAGCTGCAATCCCGCCCAGATATAGATGTGCTCGGCAATTGCGTCAGGCGGCAGAACGCCGGCAAAGATCGCCTCGACCATCCGGCGACGTTCATTCGCATCGCTGCCCGCCACACGCTCCAGCGCATCGGCGGCGTCCTGCGGCTTGGCGATATTGCGGGCGCGCTCGAAGAGCCGGTCGAAGATGGTGTGAAGCCCCGCATCCGATGCGGCATCCGCACGATCGATCGAGGGCATCCCGAATTCGCGTCCCCGATCATTCTCCTGCCGCGCAGCGACAGGGCCGAGCCCGGCGTCTATTTCGGACTGCGCCTCGCTCAGATCAGCGATGAATTCCAGATAGGGTTTCAGCGGGCTGACCGAAGCCAGAATACGCAGGCGCTCCGCCCGTCTGGCAAAAAGCGCGCCGGGGTCCGGCAGTTGCACGAAGGGTGGGGCCGATATTTCGCCGATGACCGTCGGGTCCGGCACCAGATCTTTCTTGCCTGCCATGTCACTCCTCACGAACCCAACGGGCCACGTGGACCACTGAATAACGTCATTCTGAGGTGCCTGCCGGGAAATGCAACCCGGAAGGCGCGAAGTTCAGAGCATGATTCCGAAAAGCGGAGACCGGCTACGCAGGGAAATCATGCTCAAACAAAAGCCTGGGGCGAGATGAAGCTTCAATTTGAAAGCATGCCGCTCTAGGCGGCAGGCTTGCCGCTGCCCTGCTTCGCCTTCTGCTTCGATGTCAGTTCGCGCAGCCACTTGCGATGGTGCCGCCAGGCCCAGCCGCCCGTCACCGTGCCGCGTGTCATCGCATGGATCGTGCCCTTGACCCAGATCGCGGCATAGACATGCACGATCCAGACGCAGATGGCCGCAACCGCCGCCATGGAGTGAACGAACAAGGCCCAGCGCTGCTGGTTGATGCTGGTATAGGAGCCGAAATATTCGTTCCAGATCATCAGGCCGGACACGATCAGGATCACGATCAGAAGCGACATGGACCAGAAAACAAGCTTCTGACCGGCATTATATTTGCCGACTTCAGGCAGCTTTTCCTCATTGCCGGCAATCACGTCATTGGCCTGCGACAGCCATTGGCTGTCTTCGCGCTTCCACAGATTGGCGCTCCAGAAGCGCAGGAAAAGGCCGAGAAAGCTGAAGAACAGGACAACGCCGATCCATGGATGGATGGCGCGTGTCCACTGCCCGCCGCCAAACAGGCCCGACAGGAAAAACAGCCACGGGTGGAACATTGCAAGGCCGGAAAGGGCCAGCAGCACCAGGCTGGCGGCGGTGATCCAGTGATTGATGCGCGCGCCGCCGGAATAGCGGTGCACCCTGACCGGCGGGCCGGGTTCTATGCCGTCGCCGCGCTCAACATCGTCAAAGTCGGTCCTGCTCATGAGCTTTTTTCCCCCGTGAGCTTTTCGGCCTGTTCCTCGTCGTGCTCTGTCACGACATTCGGCCCCTTGAAGATATAGTGCAGCAGACCCGCTGCGGCGGCCAGCCCCATGACAGCCATGCCCGCATATTTGGACACGCCCTTCCACGCCTCGACAACCGGGCTGATGCGCGGATTGTTCGGCAGGTTGGCATAGAGTTCGGGCCGGTCGGCATGGTGCAGCACATACATGACATGGGTGCCGCCAACGCCCGGCGGATCGTAGAGCCCGGCATTCTCAAAGCCACGCGATTTCAGGTCCTTGATGCGTCCGTCGGCCCATTCCTTCATTTCGTCCTTGGTGCCGTAGACGATGGCCTGTGTGGGGCAGGCCTTGGCGCAGGCCGGTCCCTGCCCTACCGCGATGCGGTCGGAGCAGAGCGTGCATTTATAGGCCTTGTTGGTGACCTCGGAAACGCGCGGGATGTTGAACGGACAACCCTTGATGCAATAGCCGCAACCGATGCAGTTATCGTGGATGAAATCGACGATGCCGTTGGAATATTGCACGATTGCACCGGGCGCCGGGCAGGCCTTGAGACAGCCGGGGTCTTCGCAATGCATGCAGCCATCCTTGCGGATGAGCCATTCCAGATTGCCGGTATCGGGATTGTCCCACTCGGTAAAGCGCATCAGCGTGAAGGTGTCGGGCGTCAGGTCGTGCGGATTGTCATAGACGCCGACATTGATGCCCACTTCCTCATGCGTATCGTTCCATTCGGCGCAGGCCGACTGGCAGGCCTTGCAGCCGATGCACTTCGACACGTCTATGAGCTTCGCCACCTCGGTCTGGCGCTCGGCAGGCGGCGTCACATTCGACGCCGACCGCCTGATCAGGTCCTTGTCACCGAAACGCGGCTGTTGCGGCTGGACGCTAGGATTGGGAACGGGTGGAAACATTTATCCCTCCTAAGCCACAGGCGCGCTTGAGCGCTCGATATTGACCAGGAACGCCTTGAATTCCGGCGTCTCGATGTTCGCGTCGCCGACGAAAGGCGTCAGCGAGTTGGGGCCGAAGCCCTTGCGGGCAGCACCCATGAAGCCCCAATGGAGCGGGATGCCGACCACATGCACCGTCTTGCCGTCGCAGATCAGCGGCTTGATGCGCTTGGTCACCACCGCCTTGGCCTTCACCGAGCCGCGCTTCGACCACACCCGCACCCAGTCGCCCTTGGCGATGCCCTTTTCCTTCGCCAGTTCCTCCGAGATTTCGACGAAGAATTCCGGCTGCAGGACTGCATTCACATGGACATGCTTGGTCCAGTAGTGGAAATGCTCCGTCAGACGGTAGGAGGTGGCCGCATAGGGGAACTCCTCCGAAGCCGTTTCGGCGAACTGCTTGAAGTCGTCGTTGAAGACACGCGCTACCGGATTGCCCCGGATGTTGGGCGCGATCACATTGGCGAGCGGCGATTCAAACGGCTCATAGTGGGCCGGGAACGGACCGTCGCGCATCATGCCGCGGCTGAACAGGCGCGACGCGCCTTCCGCATTCATGATAAAGGGGCCGACTTCCTGCGGCTTGGCGGTCGGCGCAATGTCCGGCACGTCATAGCCTGTCCACTTCGAACCGTCCCATTCGATGAGCTTGCGGCTCGG
Organism: Brucella intermedia LMG 3301; assembly: GCF_000182645.1. Lineage (NCBI taxonomy): Bacteria > Pseudomonadati > Pseudomonadota > Alphaproteobacteria > Hyphomicrobiales > Brucellaceae > Brucella > Brucella intermedia. The sequence goes on along the minus strand of NZ_ACQA01000002.1, from coordinate 138,878 downwards.
GTCCCACGGCTTGCCGTCGATGTCGGCGGAGGCGCGGTTATAGAGAATGCGGCGGTTCGCCGGCCATGCCCACGACCAGTTGAGATAGGCGCCCGTCTCGTCCGGATCGTGATTGTCGCGGCGGGCCATGTTGTTGCCCGCCTCGGTGAAGCAGCCGGAATAAATCCAGCAGCCTGATGCCGTCGAGCCGTCGTCGCGTAGCGCCGCGAAACCGGCGAGCAGCTTGCCCGCCTCGGCGACCACCTTGGTCGGATCGGCCGGGTCGGTGACCGTGGAAAGCGCGCGGCCGTTCAACTCCTTGGCCAGTTCTTCCGCTGTCGGCTCGCCCTCATCCTTGTAATCCCAGGTGAGATTGAGGATCGGATCGGGGAAAGCGCCGCCTTCCTTGCGATAAAGCTCGCGCAGCCGCAGGAAAATCTGCGCCATGATCCAGTTGTCGGTCTTCGCCTCGCCGGGCGGTGTGGCACCGGGCCAGTGCCATTGCAGCCAGCGCCCGGAATTGGTGAGCGAACCTTCGTCCTCCGCAAAGCAGGTGGAAGGCAGCTGGAACACTTCCGTCTGGATGGAAGCAGAATCCACATCGTTGAATTCGCCGTGGTTTTCCCAGAAACGCGAGGTTTCCGTTTCCAGCGGGTCCATCGTGACGAGGAATTTCAGCTTCGACAGGGCATCGGTCAGCTTCTTGCGGTTCGGCACCGCCATCAGCGGATTGAACCCCTGACAGACATAGCCGTTGACCTTGCCATCATGCATCATGTCGAAGATGCGCAACATGTCGTAGTTCGGCACGTCGAGCTTCGGCAGCCAGTCGAAAGCAAAGTCGTTTTCGACGGTCGCGGCGCTGCCCCACATCGCCTTCTGGAAACTGACGAAGAACTTGCGATAGTTCTGCCAGTAGCTCGTCTGGTTGGGGCGCAGCGGCTTGAAACCGCGTGTCGACATGTAGATTTCGAGATCGGTCTCCTTTTCGACCGGGATGTTCATATAGCCCGGCAGGAGGTTGGACATCAGGCCGATATCGGTCAGCCCCTGAATGTTGGAGTGACCGCGCAGCGCATTCATGCCGCCACCGCGCACGCCGATATTGCCGAGGATCAACTGCAGCATCGCCATGCAGCGAATATTCTGCGATCCCTTGGAGTGCTGCGTCCAGCCGAGCGCGTACATCGACGTCATCGTCTTGTCCGGCGCCGAGCATTCGGACATCATCTGGGCCACTTTCAGGAATTTCTCCTTCGGCGTGCCGCAGATGCGCTCCACCATTTCCGGCGTGAAGATGGAAACGTGCTCTTTCAGCAGGTTCCATACGCAGCGCGGGTTCTGCAGCGTATCGTCGACGACCGCATAGCCGTCATCGCCGATCACATATTCCCAGCTCGAGCGGTCGTAGTCGCGCTTTTCCTCGTCATAGCCGGTAAACAGCCCGTCCTTGTACTCGAAGCCATCCTTGATGATGTAGCTGGCATTGGTGAAATGCTTCACATAATCCCACTGCACCTTGTCATTCTGAATGCAGTAGTTGATGACGCCGAGCAGGAAGGCGATATCCGAACCCTGCCGGATAGGCGCGTAAAAATCCGCCACGGAAGCCGTGCGCGTGAAGCGCGGATCGACGACGATCAGCTTCGCGCCGCGATGGTGCTTGGCCTCCGTCACCCATTTGAAGCCGCACGGATGCGCTTCCGCCGCATTGCCGCCCATGACGACGACGAGATCGGTGTTCTTGATATCGGTCCAGGAGTTGGTCATTGCTCCGCGGCCAAATGTTGGGGCGAGACTCGCCACCGTCGGGCCGTGTCAGACGCGTGCCTGGTTATCGAATGCGACTATGCCTGTGCTGCGCACCACCTTGTAGGTGAGAAACGCCGTTTCGTTGGTGGTGGCCGATGCCGCGAGAAAACCCGTCGAGACCCAGCGATTGACCGTGGTGCCCGCCGCATTCTTCGCGATGAAGTTTGCGTCGCGATCGTCTTTCAGATGGCGTGCGATGCGGTCGAGCGCATCCTCCCACGAAATCTGCTTGAATTCGGCGGCGCCCGGCTCGCGCACCCGCGGATTTTTCAGGCGGGTCTCGGCCTGGACGAAACCCCTGAGTGCCGCGCCCTTCGGGCAAAGCGTGCCGCGATTGGTGGGGTGATCCGTATCGCCTTCGACGTGGATCAGATCGGCCTTCTCGCCTTTCCTCACATCCCCCTTGGAATAGAGGATGATGCCGCAGGCGACCGAGCAGTAAGGGCAGGTATTGCGGGTTTCGGTCGTGTTGGTCAGCTTGAAGGGGCGAATGGTTTCGGCATAGGCGCTTTCCACCGCACCAAAACCGAAGGACCCAAGCGCCGAAGCCGCCACTACCGCCCCCGTTCCGCCCAGAAACTGGCGGCGTGAGAGCTCCACATTCATTGCGCTGCACCTCCCTGATCGTCAGAAGAAAAATGCCGAAGCATATCCCTCCCTGAATTGGACTTGCCTGACATCAGTTCACCGCAATAAACCCAAGTTGTCAACCGAAGGGCAGGTTAAATTAATTAACAATAAGACCCATTTATCAATAATATGACTTTCATAGTCAGGTATTAATACATGAACCTCACCACAGGAATGACTTGGAAACGTGCCAGCTGATTGACGTTGCCGTGTAAAAACGCCAGACTGATGTCGTGGCTTCTTTTGTTGCTCCCGAGTTTCGGGGCTTGAATTTTGAGCGGCTCCTGCCTCGCACCGGCTTCCCTGACCCGATGCGACGGCATCGTGCGGCCCTCGGCTCCGGCTCCCCTCAGCCGCGCAAAACCACAGCCCGAATTTCCTGCCATCGCTGCATCTATGCCCTTCGCGCGTTCCGGGCTTTTCGGGGTTTCCGGACCTTCCAGCTTGGCGGCGCGAAAGTCGTCCTTCCACGCCATCGCACAGAACAATTCAGAGCAAAAAGGGGATCGTCATGAACCGTCGGGAGCTTCTTAAATCCGGTGCGGCCTGTGCCGCCGTCAGCATGCTGCCGAATTTTGCCTCTGCGGCCAGCACCGCATTCGCGCCGCAGCCGTCGGACTGGCGCAGCTTCGAGATCACAACCAGCGTCACGCCTGCCGCTTCGGGGAGAAGTCATTCGTGTCTGGGTGCCGCTGGCGGGCTTCAACGCCGATGACTGGAACCGCCCGGAGGGCAATCGCTGGACGACCAATGCCAAGGTCGCGCGGCTCGACCGCGATCCGGCGAGCGGCACCGGCCTTCTCTATCTCGAATGGGATGGAGGGGAAGAAAAGCCTCAAGCCGAAATCATCAGCCTCATCTCCACCCGCGACCGTTCGGGCAATCTCGAGGCACCGGCCAAGGCCGTGCCGCTGACCCGCGCGGAACGCGAACGCTATCTGGCGGGAACGCGGCTTGCGCCAGTCGATGGCATCGTCAAGCAGACCTCTGACAGGATCGTTGCGGATGCCGATACCGATCAGGAGAAGGCGCGCCGGATCTACGACTGGGTCGTCGCCAACACCTATCGACGGGCCTCCACGCGCGGCTGCGGAGACGGCAATATTGTCGCCATGCTCGACAGCGGCGATCTCGGCGGCAAATGCGCCGACATCAATCCTTTGTTCGTGGCTCTCGTCAGGGCGGCGGGAATTCCGGCCCGCGACCTTTATGGCGTGCGCGTCGCGCCTTCCGCCTTCGGCTACAAGAGCCTCGGCGCGAAAAACGAGGTCATCACCAAGGCCCAGCATTGCCGCGCCGAAATCTATCTCGACGGCATCGGCTGGGTCGCGACCGATCCGGCGGATGTGCGCAAGGTGATGTTGGAAGAGGAAAAGGACGGGCTCCCCGCCGACGATCCGCGTGTCGCAGCCGTGCGGCAAAAACTCTTCGGCTCCTGGGAGGGCAACTGGATCGCCTTCAATGACGGCAGCGATATCGTCTTGCCTTCCGCGCAAGGGCCGGAACTCGGCTTCCTCATGTATCCGCAGGCCGAAGTCGCCAGCACCCGTCTGGATTGTCTCGATGCGGACGCCTTCCGCTACGCCATGACCGCACGCGAAATAACGATATAAGTTTTGAGGTTATCATGGATATTGCATCGCCTATTCGTCTCAGCACGCTTGCCCATGGCGGCGGTTGCGGCTGCAAGCTTGCTCCAGCCGTTTTGCAGGATCTGCTGTCGGACCAGCCGGTCATGCAGCCGTTCAGCCAGCTTCTCGTCGGAACGGAAACCGGCGACGATGCCGCCGTCTGGCAACTGGACGACGAAAACTGCGTGATCGCCACGACGGATTTCTTCATGCCGATGGTGGACGATCCATTCGATTTCGGGCGCATCGCGGCCACCAATGCGATATCCGACGTCTATGCCATGGGCGGAACGCCGATCATGGCGCTGGCGATCCTCGGAATGCCGGTGAACAAGATGCCCGCCGAAATGATCCGAGAAATCCTGAAGGGCGGTTCCAGCATCTGCGCGGAAGCGGGCATTCCGGTTGCAGGCGGGCATTCCATCGACGCGCCGGAACCGATCTATGGGTTGGCGGTCATCGGCACCTGCAAGCTTTCGAACCTGCGCAGGAACAGCGGCGCGCGTGTCGGCGACACGCTGATCCTGACCAAGGCAATCGGCGTCGGCATCTATTCCGCCGCCTTCAAGAAGCAGGAACTCGACAGCGCCGGTTATGATGAAATGATGGCGTCAGTCACCTTGCTGAACCGGATCGGTGCCGAACTCGGCAAGGATGACGCCGTTCATGCCGTCACCGATGTGACCGGCTTCGGCATTCTCGGCCATGCGCTGGAAATGGCGCGCGGCTCCAATGCGGGCATTGCGCTGGACTATTCCGCCCTGCCCTTTCTCAATCAGGCCGAACATCTGGCGCAGGCCGGTTTCGTAACCGGAGCCTCCACCCGCAACTGGGCAAGCTACGGCCATGGCGTGCAGCTTCCGGACGACTATCCGCTCTGGAAACAGCAATTGCTGACCGACCCGCAGACGTCCGGCGGGCTTCTCGTATCCTGCGCGCCGCAGGAAGGCGAAAGGCTCCTCGGCAGCATCCGCGCCGCCGGCTATCCATCCGCCCGCATTGTCGGGAAAGTGACGGACGATGCGGGCCGCGTGACCGTAAACGGATGAAATCGCTGCAACATCAGCCTGAAAGCAGGATGCGTGGATTCTACAGTCTGGAGGGCCGTTTGTGCGTTCATAAGCACGTGCGGCGCTCCAGGACGGCTCATCAACAGCTCCCTCATTGTTTGGACTGTTCCCCTCTGGAAATCGGTGGCATGAGTCGATAAAGGCAGTAGCGCGTCCCGAAAAGTGCGAAGCGGTTTTCGGAAAAGATGCGCGTTAAAAACAAACGGATAATATTTTCCAGAGGGACATCATGGGCTATTTTCCAAGTTGGCGTTTGACATCAAACGCCGTCGTGCTTCCTGACGAGCGTCTTCCGGCCGCCGCCGCCATTCCGATGGGCGTGCAGCACCTGCTTGCAATGTCCGGCTCGACCATCGTCGCGCCCCTGCTGATGGGCTTCGATCCCAATGTAGCCGTCTTCTTTTCCGGCATCGGCACGCTTCTGTTCTTCGTGCTGACGGCAGGCCGGGTGCCGAGCTATCTCGGTTCGTCCTTCGCCTTCATCGCGGTCGTCATCGCCGCGACGGGCTATGGCGGCTCCGGCCCCAATCCCAATATAGCAATCGCGCTTGGCGGCATCATCGCCTGCGGCGCGCTCTATGCGCTTATCGGCCTCGTGGTCATGGCCATCGGCACGGGCTGGGTGGAGCGGCTTATGCCCCCGGTCGTCACCGGCGCCATCGGCGTTTCCATCGGCCTCAACCTCGCCCCGGTCGCTGTCGGCCAGCTGAAGGGAAGCGGCACGCATATCACCATCGCGCTGCTTACCGTTCTCTGCATGGGTATGATCGCCGCCTATGGTCCGCGCGGCACCAAGCGCCTGTCGGTGCTCTTCGCACTGCTTTTCGGTTATCTGCTGGTCCTGATCCTCGGCAACGGCCTCGGCATCGTGCCGGGCATCGATTTCACCGCCGTCAGCAATGCGGCATGGTTCGGCCTGCCGCATTTCACCACGCCGGAATTCAACTGGCAGGCGATCACCCTGATCGCGCCGGTCGCCATCGTGCTGGTGGCGGAAAACCTCGGTCATATCAAGGCGCTCGGTTCTATCACCGGCCAGAACATGGACCGCTACATCGGCCGCGGCTTCCTCGGTGACGGCATCGCGACCATGATTTCCGGTTCGGGCGGCGGCACCGGCGTTACCACCTACGCCGAAAACATCGGCGTCATGGCGATGACCAAGGTTTATTCCACGCTGATCTTCGTGATTGCCGCCGTCATGGCGCTGATCCTCGGCATGTCGCCGAAATTCGGCGCGATCCTGCAGACGATCCCGGCTCCGGTTCTGGCCGGTCTTGCCGTTTCGGTCTTCGGCCTCATCGCCTCGGCCATGGCGCGCATCTGGATCGTCAACAAGGTGGATTTCGCGGATTCCCGTAACCTGTTCACCGCCGGTGTGGCGCTCATTTTCGGCGCGGGCGACTTCACCTTGAAGATCGGCGAATTCGCGCTCGGCGGCATTGCGACATCGACGCTAGCCGCCCTCGTGTTCTATCAGTTGCTCGGCATCGGCCGCAGCGACAAGCCCGCCGAATAAAATCAGAGGGAGCGGGCATCCGGCCCGCTCCTTCCACTGCCGAAGCAGGTCCTGCTTGATCCGCATCAAATACTGTACTTCTATATTCGTCTATGTCCGAGAATGAAGATCATCCGGATGAGACGGGTTCATGCTATCAGACCTTTTCGAACATAACCGGCAGTGGGCCGTGGAAAAACGCCGGGAAGATCCCGAATATTTCAGCCGGCTGTCCTCGATGCAGCGCCCGGAATATCTCTGGATCGGCTGTTCCGACAGCCGCGTTCCGGCCAATGTCGTCACCGGATTGCAGCCGGGCGAGGTGTTCGTGCACCGCAACGTCGCCAACCTCGTCCATCGCGCCGATCTCAACCTGCTGTCGGTGCTCGAATTTGCGGTCGAGGTGCTGGAGATCAGGCACATCATCGTCTGCGGCCATTACGGTTGCGGCGGCGTGCGCGCCGCCATGGCCGGTTATGGCCACGGCATCATCGACAACTGGCTGCAGCCGGTGCGCGATATCGCGCAGACACATGAGCAGGAACTGGACCGCTTTACCGATCCCGAAGAACGCCTGAACCGGCTTTGCGAGCTGACCGTCGCCTCGCAGGTGGAAAGCCTGTCGCGCACGCCGGTTCTGCAATCGGCCTGGAAACAGAACAAGGAGATTGTCGTGCATGGCTGGATTTACGGCCTCAAGGACGGCCTGTTGCGCGACCTTCAATGCGACTGCACGAAAAGCGTGCTGGATTTTTCATGTCAGCAGGCCGGTTGATCCGCAAGCAGCCTCTCGGCCCTCAAGCGCATGTCGGGTGCAAGTTCGGCTGAACGCCGCGCAACCTTGTCGAAACATACAGAGGTAACTTCGTTGACCGCGCGCAGTTCGCCGTCGAGCGAACCCGCCATCGTCTGGCGAAACGTGATCGACGAGCGCCCGACTTTCAACACCTGCGAACAGATCGTCAGCAGGTCCCCGGCTGGCACTTCACGCTTGTATTCGGTTGCCGAGCGCACATCGGCCCAGCCGAATGCGTCATCGGGAATTTTCCCTGCGATGTGGCCAAGCAGTTGAAAGCTCGCATCGTCGAACATCCCGGCATAATGCCGGACATTCATATGCCCCATGACATCGCACATCCACGGATGCGCGACGCCGACAAAGGTAACAAGACCGCTCATCGCGCCACCGACCGGTAGCCGCCGAGGAAGGCCGTGAGATTATCGCCCAGCGCATCGCACAGATAGCCGCCTTCCTGCACGATGACGGTGGGCAGCCGCAGCTTCGCGATTGCTTCGGCAATGCGTCCGAAACCGCCGGTAGTCACCGACAACCCGCCGAACGGATCCCCCTCGAACGGATCGAGGCCGAGCGCGACCACGATCGCATCGGGCGCGAAGGCTTCGATGCGGCGGAAGGCCGTGTCGAGCGAGGCGAGGAATTCGGCGTCGCCGGATTTGCGCGGCAGCGGCAGGTTGAGATTGTAGCCAAGCCCCGCGCCTTCGCCGCGTTCGTCGGCGTGGCCCCAGAAGAATGGATAGAAACGCACCGGATCAGCATGGATGGAGACGGTCAGCACATCGGGACGGGAATAGAATATACCCTGCGTGCCGTTGCCGTGATGAAGATCGACGTCGAGGATCGCCACACGCCGGGCATTGGAGCGCAGGCGCTCTGCGGCGACCGCCGAATTGTTGACGAAGCAGAAGCCGCCCGCCACATCGGCAAAGGCATGATGCCCCGGCGGACGGCAGAGCGCATAGGCCGCAACTTCCCCTGCAAGCACCGCATCGGCGGCATCGACCGCGCTCCACGCGCTCCAGCACACGCTTTCCCACGTGTGTTCGGCAATCGGGCAGGCCGTATCGGCCATGTGATAGCCGACCTGCCCCACGGCGGACGCCGGATAGCGGCCGTCACGCGCGAGCGGATGGATGTTGGGGATCACCTCTTCCGACGCCTCTTCGATACGCCGCCAGCGGGCATGGATGTGCTGCAGGAATTCCAGATATTCCGGCGTATGCACGGCCGCAATCGGGCCAAGGCCGTGATTTTGCGGACGGATGATCTCGCAGCCTGCGGCCTTTGCACCGGCGAGCAGACGTTCGACACGCTCCGGCTGTTCGGGGTTCGGCTGCGGCGCGCCGCTGGAAAGAAAGGCTTTCGGGTCGTGACGCTTCTGCTCGACTGCGTAAAAGGCTTTCATGACTGCTCCCTGATTTGATTGATGCGCGCCAGGCGGGTGAAATCCTCACCATAGGCGCCGTGATCGCGGTCGGATTCGATCCAGCCGATACCGAGCCGCTCATAAAATCTCTGCGCAGCAATATTGTCCCGGTCCACGGCCAGCCGCAGATAGACGCCGCCCCGCGCCATCGACCAGGAGGAGACATGGCGCAGAAGCACTTCGCCGATCCCGTTGCCGCGAAAGGCTTCATCGACATAGAGGTCCTGCACGTAGACGCCGGGCTTGCCATACCATGTCGAGAAGATGGGGAAAAACAGGGCCAGCCCGGCAAATGCCCCGTCCACCTCGGCGATCAGGCTGGTGAATGCCGCATAGGGGCCGAAACCGTAACGGCGAAAATCCTCGACCGTGCTGGAAATCCTGTCGGCAGCGCCAAGCCCCTCGCCCATGATGCGGATCGCCTCATGGATCATTTCGGCATCAGCGGGTTCGCCCAGACGAACGATGACGCGCCTTTTGCTGTCCAACACGATTTTCGGCATCAGAACGCCACCCTGTCTCCGCCTTTGAGGCCCAGATATTCGCGTGCCTCCTCGGGCGTCGCAACGTCCAGCGACAGGCCGTCGAGGATGCCGCGTATGCGCCGCACCTGATCGGCATTGCTTCTGGCAAGCTGGCCGCGCCCGTCATAAAGGCTGTCTTCCAGCCCCACGCGGACATTGCCGCCCATGGCGGCCGCCATGGTTATCATCGGGATCTGGTGCCGCCCCGCCGCCAGCACGGAAAAGGAATAATCGTCCCCGAACAGCTTGTCGGCAATCCGCTTCATATGCATGAGATTGTCCGGATCGGCCCCGATGCCACCCAGAACGCCAAAGACGAACTGGATGAACAGATGGCCCGACACCAGTCCCCGGTCGCGGAAATGCGCCAGCGAATAAAGATGGCCGACATCGTAGCATTCAAACTCGAAACGCGTGCCGCAGCCCTGTCCGAGACTGGTCAGGATGCCTTCCATGTCCGCGAAAGTGTTCTTGAAGATGGAATGGCGGGTGGCTTCGAGCAGTTCCGGCTCCCACGCATGTTTCCATTCACGCGGCTTGTCGAGTGCCGGGAATAGCGCGAAATTCATCGAACCCATATTGAGCGAGCACATTTCCGGCTCTGCCCGGAGCGGCGCGGCCAGCCGGTCCTCCAGCGTCATCAGCGACGAGCCGCCGGTGGAGATATTCACCACGGCAGATGTCGATTGCTTGATGCGCGGCAGGAACTGCATGAACAGGTCCCGGATTGGCGGAAGGCCTGCCGTCGCGCGGGTCGCGGGCATGCAGATGCAGGATCGACGCACCCGCTTCCGCTGCCGCAATGGCTTCGCTCGCAATCTCGTCGGGCGTTACCGGCAGATGCGGCGACATGGACGGCGTGTGCACGGAACCCGTCACCGCGCAGGTGATGATCACCTTGCGACGCATTTTCTTCTTGTCGGTCATGATCCGGTTTCCTTACGCATTCACGGGCAGTTTGAGCTCACGCGCCAGAACCTCCAGCGTGTCGCCGAGGATGTCGGTGATCTCGCCGACCTGTTCGCGGCTGACGATCATGGGCGGGCAGACGAGGAAATGATCGCCTTCGACGCCGCCGCGTGTGCGGCGCGAATAGATGATCAGCCCGCGCTCATAGGCGAGATCGACCATGCGCTGATGGGCGTTCAGCTCCTTCGGCAGCGGCTTCATGGTTTCGGGGTCGGAAACGAATTCGGCAGCGAGCAGCAGGCCCTTGCCGCGCACATCGCCGATAAAGGGGAAGCGCTTTGCAAGCCCTTCCAGTTCGCCCTTCAGCGCATCGCCCATGCGGGCGGCATTGCCGACGAGATCGAGGCGATCGATTTCCTGCAGCACTGCCTTGCCTGCCGCGCAGGCCAGCGGATTGCCGGCATAGGTGAAGCCATGCAGGAAGCCGCCCGCGTCCAGAACCGGCTGCACGATGCGCCCCGGCGCCGCCATCGCGCCCAGCGGGCAATAACCGGAGGCAAAGCCCTTGGAAAGCGCGATCAGGTCCGGCTTGCAGTTCCAGTGGTCGCCGCCCAGAAACTTGCCGGTGCGCCCGGCGCCGCTCATCACCTCGTCATGGATCAGCAGGATGCCATAACGGTCGCAGATTTCGCGGATGCGCGGATAATAGCTGTCGGGCGCAACCAGCGCGCCGGTAGAGGCGCCGCCGATCGGCTCCATGATGAAGGCGAGCACGCTTTCAGGGCCTTCCTCCTGAATCCGTTCCTCCAGCATGTCGGCATATTTCTGTCCGCGCTGTTCCATCGAGAGATTGTCGCGGTCGAGATAGGCGGTCGGCGCCGGAACCTTGGGCATTTCGCGCATGATGGGCGCGAAAGGCTCGCTCAGGGCCGCATAGCCGGTGACGGCGAGCGCCCCAAGCGTGCCGCCGTGATAGGAGGGAAAGCGCGAAATCACTTTCCAGCGCTTGCCCTGCCCGGTCGCAACCGCCCACTGGCGGGCGAGCTTGATGCAGGATTCGACCGCTTCCGAACCGCCGGAAACGAAGAATATCTTGTCCAGACCTTCCGGCATACGCTCTGCGGCCATGCGTGCCAGATCTTCCGCCGGTTCGTTTTCGAAATGCAGGCGATAGGCGAAGGTCACGCGGTCCATCTGCTCCTTCATGGCATCGAGCACGTTGCGATTGCCATGGCCGATATTGACCACCATCGCGCCGCTCGATCCGTCGATGACGCGACGTCCGTCCTGATCCCAGATGTAGATGCCCTCGGCGCGATCCACCAGCGGCCTGCGCAGGCGCGACTGGTAGAAAAGATGTGATGCCGGGCGTTCATTCTGTGCATTTGTGTTGAGCATGGCGTTACTCTGTCAGCGCTTGAGATATTGGTTGAGAACATTGGCGGTCACGCGCTCGACCATGCGGTCGCCGCGCTTGAGGGCCGCTACCCACTCGCAGCTTCCGGCGTGGAAGACCTCGCCCTTGCCGCGTGGAAAATTGACGATCATGCCGCAGCCCCGCTTGGTGCGTTCCACGGCTGCATCCCCATCGTTGCCAATCAGCGTATCGGCCACGAATTTTGCATCGGCGTCGGAAAGGAACTGGTCGTCGGCCGGAATATCCGCGCTTTCCTCCTTGAGAGACGACATGCCGAGCGCCAGAATCTGCAACCCGTCAGGTGCGCCGCTGCCCTCTTCCGGCTCCGGCAATCCGCCACGGATCACATAATCCAGTCCGTCGACCTCGTAGCCGAAGGCATGGCCTTGCGAACCCAGAAGATCGCCGTAATAGATGCCGGTTCCTGCAAAGGCCCAGTGTTCGGGACGATAGACCGGGAAACCGCGCACGCCGCGCGGGGCGCAGCCGCCCCAGCCGACATAAAGCCCGCGCAAGGCGTTGAGGCCGAATGTCTCTGCGGCAGGCCGTCCGGTTTCCGCCGCTTCCCAGCAGCCGCTTGTGCGGCGCGGATCGGCGGAGCGATAGACCGGATCTTCGGCGCGGGCACGGTATTTGTAGCAGGTCTGCCGCTTGCCATTATCCTCAAGCCGGGTCTGCCACATGAAATTGCCGGCGAAACGCGCCGCACGACCGCCGCCATCGACATAATTATCGACGGCATCGCGCATTTCCCATGTCCAGTATTCATCATGACCGACAAAGACCACGCAGTCATAACCGTCGAGAATTTCCGGCGCGAAATGCAGCTCATGCTGGGTTGCGAGATCGACCGCATAGCCTTCCCGTTCGGCCCAGCGGAAAAACAGGCTGTCATAGCTTGCCCAGCCGGACGAGGCATATTTCTTGGAATAGCCATTGGCATAGGCCCATTCCATGTGCGGATAGCGCGGGGGCGCGGCAGGGGGCGTGACGATTTCCAGCGGCACACGCGGCGCATCGGGCGGCAGCAGCGCGAAGCCACGGCAGAACGGGCGCTCGATGCTCACCGTCGTCGCATATTGATCGCCGTTCGGCCCGGTAATGCCCTGATAATGGTTGGAGCCGCCCCAGGTATTATAGGCCGTCCATGTGCCGGTTGCGGCAACCTGCAGGATACGGCCCGGCTTGCGCCCCGCCGCAGGGCGCAGGATGAACAGGTGATGGCAATGGATGGGCTGGCCGTCATTGCCATGCGCCTTCAGCGTGATGCGATAAGCGCCGGAGGGCCAGGTCTCATCCGTCCTGACGGCGAATGTCGTTTCCCAGCCGCAGCCGACGACCGAACATTGCGCCGGTGTATCCTGCCATTTGCAGTCGATCCCGCGTTTTGAGAATACCGGCGCTTCCACTGCGCCGTCCCGCACGATTTCGATGTCGAAACGTTGCGCGGTCGCACTTACCTGAAGATGAACCGTCGCGCCCGGCAGATAGGAATAGGCGTCGGTATAACACCAGATTTCGCCGCGCGGCCCGTCCATGCCGGGATATTCGTAATAATGGCCGAGGACAGCCTCGCGGCGCTGCGCCGGGGTCAGCCCGAAATCGGGAAACTCCGCGAAATTCACAAACTCGTTGTTTCGCTCGCTCATGCCGACACCTCACGCAGCCAGATATTTCTTGAGGAAGGAGCGGGTACGCTCCTGCACCGGGTTGCTGAGTATCTGGTCCGGCGGCCCTTCTTCCACGACCACGCCGCCATCCATGAACAGGATGCGGTCGGCAACCTCGCCTGCAAAACGCATCTCGTGCGTGACGATCAGCATCGTCATATGTTCGGCGGCAAGCTGTTTCATGACGGCATTCACTTCGTCCACCAGCTCGGGGTCGAGCGCCGAAGTTGCCTCGTCAAACAGCATCACTTTCGGCTGCATGGCGAGCGCACGCGCGATTGCCACACGCTGCTTCTGCCCGCCCGACAGGCGCGAGGGATAGACGTCGATCTTGTCGGCAAGCCCGACCTTGGACAGAAGCTCCAGCGCCAGCGTGCGCGCCGCGTCCTTGCCCATGCCCTTGAGCTTGATCGGGCCGAGCGTGATGTTTTCCAGCACGGTCAGGTGCGGGAACAGGTTGAAGTGCTGGAACACCATGCCCATCTGCTGGCGCACCGCATTGATGTGCTTTTCGAACGCCTGCCCTGCCAGCGGCTGGTTGACCTGCACGCCGTCCAGCCAGACCTCGCCGCCATTCAGCGTTTCCAGATGGTTGATCGACCGCAGGAGCGTGCTCTTGCCGGAGCCGCTGGGGCCGATGATGGCAACGATCTGGCCCCGCGCCACTGAAAGGTCTATGCCCTTCAATACTTCCAGCGCGCCGTAGGCCTTGCGGGCGCCCTTCACTTCGACCATCGGTTTTGCCGATTTGGAGCTGCTCATCGCGTGACCTCCACTTTTCTTTCAATGCGCCGCAGACCAGCCTCGAGCACGAGATTGACCACGTAATAGATGGCCGCGACGGTGATATAGAATTCAAACGGGCTGAAGGTTTCACTGATGGCAAGCTGGGCGCTGTGCACCAGTTCCGCAATGCCGATGATCGAAACCAGCGACGTGTCCTTCAGAAGAACGATCATGTTGTTGCCGATCGGCGGGATGGTGTTGCGGATCGCCTGCGGAATGACGACATAGCGCAAGGCCTGTCCGTGGCTGAAACCGATGGAACGGGCGCCTTCCATCTGGCCGGGATCGACAGCCACGATGCCTGCGCGGATGATGTCGGCATTATAGACCGCGAAATGCAGGCTGAGGCCGATGATGCCCGCGCCAAGGGCCGGAATATCGATGCCGATCTGCACCAGCCCGAAATAGATCAGGAACAGTTGCAGCAGAAGCGGCGTTCCCATGAACAGCCACATGAAGAACCGCACCGGCCAGGCGAGGATTGCGGGCGCATAGAGCACCACCAGCGCAAATGCGATGCCGAGCACGAAGCTCAGGAAGGCCGAAGCCACGGTCAGAACCAGCGTCCACCAGAGGCCGGTCAGAAGCAGATCGGTATAGGGAGTGACGATGCTGAAATCGAGAGCCTGCATCCAGTCCTCCCTCACTGCGCCGCAAAGCGCTTGTCGAGAAAATCGACCCCGCGCGCCACGACATAGATGATGATCATGTAGAGAATGGCGGCGACGCCGAAAATCTCGAACGGCTTGTAGGTCGAGCCGATAAAGCGCTGCGCGGTATAGGTCAGCTCGACCACCGAAATGGTGGAAACCAGCGCCGAGCCTTTCAAGAGAGCGATGGCGTTGACGCCAAGCGGGCGGATCATCAGGCGAGCCGCCTGCGGCAGCACGACGAGACGCATGGTCTGGCCGCGTCCGAAACCGACGGAGCGCGCGGCTTCCGTCTGTCCGCGATCAACGCTCTGGATCGCGCCGCGGATCGATTCCGACATATAGGCGCCGATATTCAGTCCCAGCCCGATGACACCGGCGGCAAACGGCTCCAGATTGATGCCCACCTGCGGGCCGCCGAAATAGAGAATGAAGAGCTGCACCAGGCAGGGCGTGCCGCGAAAGACGCTGACATAGGCCGCCGCCAGCCCGCGCAGAATGGGGGAGCGGGAAAGGCGGCCCGCCACGAGTATTGCAGCCACCACAAGGCCCAGGATCAGGGCCAGCGCGGAAATTTGCACAGTCACCCATGCCGCCTCCAGAAAAAACGGGAGGACGCGCTGCATCAACGCAAAATCCATCGGAAAACTCCGGTCAATCGGTTCTCAGCCGGCCCGGACAATTGCCGGGCCGGGATGACGGCATGTCAGCGGATGTCGCTGCCGATCCACTGCATCGAGATCTTCTCGTAGGTGCCGTCGGCCATGATCTCGTCGAGAGCCTTCTGCATCGCGGCCTTCAGCTCAGGATTGTTCTTGCGGATGGCAATGCCGATGGCCACGCTGCCGCCTTCAATGTTCGGCGTATCGAGCTTGCGGACCTTCTGCCCGGTTTCCTTGATCGCCACCATGACCGGGATATTATCGACGACGATGGCGTCGACGCGGCCCGAATTCAGTTCGAGCATCAGTTCCGGCAAGCCCTTATAGGTGCGAATGGTCCAGCCGCCCTGCTCACGCGCCCATTTCTCATGGGTTTCGCCAAGCGTCACGCCCAGCGTCTTGCCCTTGAGATCGTCAAGCTTCTGGACGGCGGAATCTTCCTTCACGAAAACCGCGCGGCCCGCGTGATAATAGGGTCCGACGAAGTCCACCGCCTTTTCGCGTTCCGGCGTGATGGTCATGGAGCCGACGACCGTATCGAACTTGCCTGCACGAAGACCCGCGACGATACCATCCCAGGCCGTGGTGATGAGCTGCGGCTTCAACTTCATGCGCTCGGCAATCGCCGAGCCGATGGACGCATCGAAGCCCACGAC
The DNA here is from genome assembly GCF_000182645.1 of Brucella intermedia LMG 3301. NCBI lineage: Bacteria > Pseudomonadati > Pseudomonadota > Alphaproteobacteria > Hyphomicrobiales > Brucellaceae > Brucella > Brucella intermedia. The sequence goes on along the minus strand of NZ_ACQA01000002.1, from coordinate 122,759 downwards.
CTCGTTCTTCTCATTGACGAAATTGAACGGCGGGTACTGGCCGCTCATGGCGATCTTGAGTTCTCCCGATGCCTTGATCTTTTCAAGATCATCCGCCTGTGCAGGCGCAACCGCGAAGACTGCGGTGGCGGCAATAGCGGCGGCGGCAATGAAACCCGTGAATTTGCTAAACATGTTGTTCCCGACTTCCTCTTGTTGTTTTTCTTGAGGCTTGTTTCTGCCCCTCAATATTCATGATTGCTTTTATGGATGCATTTCGCAAATAGATAATGGGAATGGATCACATAGATTTCATGAATGGATAAACCATGTCGTTGCATCGCCCCGAACGCCTTGTCTGGGATCTGGACTGGAACCTGCTGCGCAGTTTCGTGGTGATCGCGGAGGTGAAAAGCATCACCCGCGCCGCCGAACGTCTCAACCTCAAACAGCCGAGCGTGAGCAATGCCTTGCGCCGTCTGGAAGACCGCATCGGCCAACGGCTGGTGGAGCGTGACGCCACCCATTTCGAACTGACGGAAGTCGGAAAGCTGCTCTATGAACAGAGCATTGAGGTCTTCGGCGCCATTTCGCAATTGCCGCAGCTGGTGCGCGGGGTGGGAGACGATGTGACCGGCCATGTCACCATATCGGTTGCGAGCCACATTATCTCGCCGATCTTCGATCAGGCGCTTGCGCTCTTTCACGAACAGCATCCGCGCGCGACCCTGACGATCAACGTATCCGCCAGCACCGAAGTCGCCCGGCTGGTGCGCGAGAAGCGCGCCTCTTTCGGTTTGGGGCTGGTAAGCAATCGCGATCCGGCGCTGGACTACACGATGGTCTATCGGGAGTTCTTCGGCTTTTTCTGCGGCCCCCGCCATCGCATGTTCGGCCAGTCGGGACTGACGCTCGCCGATCTGAAGGGGGAGCCGTCCGTGTCGTTCCAGACCGACCATATCGCCGACGCGCTGCGACCTGTCGCTCTCCTGCGCAGCGAGGCGCGGCTTTCGCCGGAGGTGGTCGGCACGTCATCGAGCCTTGAGGAAGTGCGCCGCATGATCATCACGGGCCTTGGCATCGGCCCGCTGCCGCTGCACGTGGCCCGGCGCGAGATCGATGACGGTCTTCTCTGGCGCCTGCCACCCTATGAAAACCCGCCCGCCATCGATGTTTTCCTGATCCACAATCCGGAAACCAATCTCAACAAGGCCGAGAAAGCCATGCTTGCCGGACTGAAGGGGCTGATCGCTTCCACGCCCATGGAAGAGCGTATCTATGGAGATTGACGAGCGGGCGTTACCCGCTCGTCCTTATGGCGTCATTCCGCCGCTTCGGCAGCGCATAGCGCATCGCATTCGGCGGTTTCCGTCGCAGCGGAAAGGCTGGCCTGACCAAGCGCGACGACGGCCATTGCGCTGAGGCTCGCCACGACCGAAACCCAGAAGCCGTTCCCGGCACCGAAATTGTCGACCACCCAGCCGGAAACGAAGGCCCCGAGCGCCATGCCGATGCCAATGCCAGTCATGACCCAGGTGATGCCTTCGGTCAGCATCGCTTCGGGCACGCGGCGTTCGATCAGGCCGAAGGCCGTGATAAATGTCGGGGAAATCGCAACACCGCTGACGAACACCGCCGTTGCCAGAAGCGCGGTTGATGTACCGGCGAAGGGCAGCGGCAGCGCAGTCAGGGCAAGGACGCTGACGGCGATCAGCAACTGGCGCTGCAATGGAATGCGGATCGACAATGCGCCAAGCGTTATCCCTACAAGAAACGAACCGATGGCATAGACACCGATGACGATGCTGGCGGCGCCGGGCTCGCCAAGCTCACGCGTGATCGCCACGGCGCTGACTTCAGCCGTTGCGAAGGTCGAGCCGACGAAGATGAGAGCAAGCGTGATGATTTGCACGGGACGCGACCAGATCGCCGAACGTTGCGGGTGGTTCCGGTCGAGCGCACGAACCGGCGGCTCGCTGGAACGCTGCAGGAGGAAGGCAACCGTCCCCACGGCGAGGGAGGCCGTGCTGATCAGCATTCCAGCTTCGGGAAACAGCGAAACCGCCAGGGCCACGGAAAGGGAGGCACCGGAAATATAGACCAGCTCATCAGCCGCAGATTCAAACGCGAAAGCGGTGTTCAGCTCGGGACGATTGCGGAAAATTTCAGTCCATCTTGCCCGCACCATCGCGGGAATGCTGGGCATGACGCCGGCAAAGAACGCCGAGGCGAACAGGGTCCAGTTGGCCCAACCCTGATTGGTAGCTATGAGCAGGAAGACGAAGGCTATCACCGAAACGATGGTGGCGGGCATGACGATGCGGCTTTGTCCGTAACGGTCGACAAGGCGCGAAATCTGCGGCGACACAAAAGCATTCGTCAGCGCGAAGGTGGCGGAGACCGCGCCCGCCAGCCAATATTCGCCATGGGTCTGCGCGAGCATGGCTACGATGCCGACAGGCGCCATCGCAATGGGAAGACGGGCGAAGAATGCAGCCGCCGAAAAGCCGACAGCGCCGGGCGCGCTGAAAATCTCTCTATATGGATTGGACATCGGAGTGGGTCCTTGAAAGGGGAAATTGCATCACTTGCATACGGTCCGTATGTTAATTAAATAATTGATACGCGGCGTATGTCAACTAATATACGCAGCGTATCTGAATAAATGGAGCGACGATGCGTAAACCTCGCAGCGAAATGATTGCCGAAACAAGGGCGAAGCTGATGGCTGCGGGCCGCAAGGCTTTCGGCACCGTTGGCTATGCCGAAGCTTCGATGGATGACTTTACCGCCTCCGCCGGTCTGACGCGGGGCGCGCTCTACCATCATTTCGGCGACAAGAAGGGTCTTCTGCAGGCCGTGATCAACGAAATCGATTGCGAGATGGCCGCGCGGCTGTGCACGATTTCGGCGAAGGCGCCCAACCGCTGGCAGGGCTTTGTCGACGAGAATGTCGCCTATATCGAAATGGCGCTGGAACCTGAAATCCAGCGCATCATGTTCCGCGACGGACCGGCGGTGTTTGGCGATCCGTCCTGCTGGCCGAGCGCCAATGGCTGCATCCGCACGATCACCACAAGCCTCGATGCCTTGCGCGAGGAAGGCGTCATCATCGATATCGACGCGGAAGCCGCCGCACGGCTGATCAACGCGGCAAGCAGCAGCGCGGCGCAGTGGATCGCCAATTCCGACGATCCCGAAGCCACGTCAAAGCGCGCGGTGAAGGCGTTCCGGACATTCCTGGAAGGTCTGTTGAAGCGGGAAGGTTGAGCTAGCCCGAGACGATCGAGGTGAAATCAGCCATGCCCGCGAAACGGGCGGCACGGACCTTGCCATATTTGCTCTTGTCGACGACAAGATGTTTCTCGACGGCGCGTTGCATGGCCATCTGCTTGATCGGCACTTCGTGGAAGTGCGAGCACGTGACCCCGTGCTGTTCATCGACCCCGCCGGCGGACAGAAAAGCCTTGTTGATGTTGACGCGCTTCAGCACATCGATCCCCTCATCGCCCGAAAACGATGCCGCCTCCGGGTGGTAAAGCCCGCCCAGAACGATGAGGCGCACATCGCCGCGCTGCGACAGGATTTCGGCGATGTTGAGCGCATAGCAGACGACGGTGATGTGCTGGTTCTGCGGAATGCGGTGAGCAAGATGCGGCATCGTCGTGCCGCAATCGATGAAAACCGTATCATAGGGTTCGATCAAAGCAGCGGCTGCGGCGCAAGCCTGCGCTTTCGCGCCGGCATGGCTGTCCTTTTCAAAATCGAAGACATAATCGCCGTTGGCACCGTCTTGTGTGGGGATAATGTAACCACCCAAACAATTGAGCGCTGCGCCGTCGCTGCCTATATCGCGGCGGATCGTCATTTCCGAAACGCCGAGGCGCGCTGCCGCATCGCGCAGACGAAGCACGCCGACTTCATCGACCAATGCCGCCAGTTCAGCGATGCGCTCTTCTTTTCGGCTGATTCTGCTCACACTGTCCCCAATTCTTGCAGTCTGCTCATCCGTTTATACGTCCCTCACATTTCACGCAATTACGATCCTTCGATCTTGACAGGCCGAACATAAATGTGAAACGATCCAAACATAATGATCGGATTATAACATTATAATTCGCATTGTCGGGAGGATATGACAACAGGGTTTTGCGCGCGCCGGACAGAATTCGGTTCGCAGCGTCAAACAGGCGGGAAAACAGATTGATTTTCGCCCGGCCGGGAAGCCGGGCATGGAGGAGAACGCCGGTGCACCCACCGTTCCGGGTGCACCGGCGCAGCAACAGTTGAGCCTGTCGGAGCCACCGAGGCAGACGGCCAAGGAATTCCCAGGGAGGAAAAACCGGTGAAAAAATTTCTAGCATCCGTGGCGATTGCCATGTCCGTTGCCGTTCCGCACGCTTTCGCGGAAGGCGTCGTTGATACGTCGAAGATCAACAAGGAACTCATCACCACGGCCAATGACAAGAAGTACACCATCGCGACGGTCGTGAAGGTGGACGGCATTGCATGGTTCGACCGCATGCGCGATGGCGTGGACCAGTTCAAGGCCGATACCGGCAATGACGTCTGGATGGTCGGCCCGAGCCAGGCGGACGCCGCGGCACAGGTGCAGATTGTCGAAAACCTGATCGCGCAGGGCGTTGACGCTATTGCCATCGTGCCGTTCTCGGTCGAAGCAGTGGAGCCGGTTCTGAAGAAGGCGCGCGAGCGCGGCATCGTGGTCATCAGCCATGAAGCATCCAACATCCAGAACGTCGACTACGACATCGAAGCCTTCGACAACAAGGCCTATGGCGCCAACCTCATGAAGGAACTGGGCAAGTCGATGGGCGGCAAGGGCAAGTATGTCACGACCGTAGGCAGCCTGACCTCCAAGTCGCAGATGGAATGGATCGACGGTGCCGTCGAATACCAGAAGGCGAATTTCCCGGAAATGGCAGAGGCAACCGGCCGCCTCGAAACCTATGACGACGCCAACACCGACTATAACAAGCTCAAGGAAGCGATGACCGCCTATCCGGACATCAAGGGCATTCTCGGCGCGCCGATGCCGACCTCTGCCGGAGCCGGACGCCTGATCGCCGAAGGCGGTCTCAAGGGCAAGGTCTTCTTCGCAGGCACGGGCCTCGTTTCGGTGGCTGGCGAATATCTGAAGAATGACGACATTCAGTACATCCAGTTCTGGGACCCTGCCGTTGCAGGCTATGCCATGAACATGCTGGCCGTCGCAGCGCTTGAAAAGAAGAACGACCAGATCAAGGCCGGTCTCAATCTGGGTCTGCCGGGCTATGAAAGCCTGCTGGCGCCGGATGCCGCCAAGCCGAACCTGCTCTATGGCGCAGGCTGGGTCGGTGTGACCAAGGAAAACATGGATAAGTACGACTTCTGATATCCATGGATGTTTAGAGCGCATCCCGAAAAGTGTGAAACGGTTTTCGGAATAGATGCGCGTCTAAACAAACATATGGAGCGCCGATCTGATTCAATCATATCGAAACGCGCTTGACGGGAGGAGCTTCATGCCCCTCCCACCCTGCCAATCGCATTCCAGCCTTGCACGAGGCCCCTCATGAGTGAAAACCTGATCGAACTGCGCCATATCGGGAAACGTTTCGGTGGCGTCAGGGCGCTGGACGACGTTTCCTTTGCCATCAAGCCCGGCGAAATCCACTGTCTGGCAGGCGAGAACGGCTCCGGCAAATCTACCATCATCAAGGTCATGTCGGGCGTCTACACGCCGGAAGACGGCGAGATACTGATCGACGGCAAACCTGTCGGCAAGCTCGATCCCGTCAAGTCGGTTCATCATGGCATCCAGGTGATCTATCAGGATTTCTCGCTGTTCGGGAACCTGACCGTTGCCGAAAATCTGGCCATCAATACTTTTCTGATCGAAGGCCGCAAGGGCGTCGACTGGAAGCGGGTGCGCGAACTGGCGCAGAAGGCACTGGACCGGCTTGGCGTCAGCATCGACCTCGATGCGGATGTGGACAGCCTGCCCACTTCCGGCAAGCAGATCGTGGCGATTGCGCGCGCCGTCATGGCCGACGCCCGGCTCATCATCATGGACGAACCGACAACCGCACTGACGCGGCATGAGGTGGACGCGCTGTTCAGGATCGTGCGCGATATTCAGACGCAGGGCATCGCGGTGCTCTTCGTCAGCCACAAGATGCGCGAGATGCTGGAAATAAGCGAAAGGCTGACCGTCTTCCGCAACGGCAGGAAAGTTGCCGAAGGCCCGATTTCCGATTTCGACGAGCCGTCGATCACACGCGCCATGACCGGCCAGGAACTCACATCGGACCATTATCACTGGACCCCGCGTGAAGGCGCTTCGGCCAATCCGACGCTGGAAATCGCCAATCTCTCCGTTCCCGGTTCCGTGGACAATGCCAGCCTCACCCTCCATGCAGGCGAGATCGTCGGCATATCCGGGCTGATCGGTTCGGGCCGCACGGAGCTCGCGCTGGCTCTCTTCGGCATGAAGCCGGATTTCACCGGCACCGTGCGTATCGACGGCAGGCAGGTCCACCCGAAAACCGTGCAGGAAGGGATCGCCTGCGGCGTCGCCTATGTGCCGGAAGACCGCCTGACGGAAGGCCTGTTCCTGACGCAATCGATCGAGCGCAACATCATCGTGACCTCGATCGAGAAATTCGTGCGCGGCCTTTTCATAGACCGCGCGAAGGCGGACACCACGACCCGCGACATGTTTTCGGCAATGCACATCGTGGCCCCCGGCCCGCATACGCCAGTCAACCACCTGTCGGGCGGCAATGCGCAGCGCGTGGTGCTGGCGCGCTGGCTTTTGACCGGCGCCAAGGTGCTGATCCTCAATGGGCCGACCGTGGGTGTCGATGTCGGCTCCAAGGCGCAGATCCACAACATCATCCGCAAGCTCGCGCGCGATGAAGGGCTCGCCGTCCTGATGATTTCCGATGACGTGCCCGAGTTGGTGCAGAACTGCAATCGTGTGCTGGTGATGCATCGCGGGCGTTTCGTCGATGAGCTTTCCGGTGAAACCATGACCGAAGATGCCGTCAACGACCGGCTCAAGACGCTGAATTGAGGAGCCGGCAAATGAAATTCTTCCGCAGTACCGAATTCATCATTGCCTGCGTCCTGTTCGCGGCGATGGTCATTATCGGCCTCATCAATCCGGCATTCTGGTCGCTGGACAATATCTTCGGCCTCCTGCGTTCCAATGTCGTGATCGGCATCATGGCGCTCGGTGTGTTGCTTGTGATGATTTCCGGCGGCATCGATGTTTCCTTCACCGCCTTTGCCATCGCGGCCATGTATCTGACAGTCCGCGCCATGGTCTATCTCGGCTATGACGGCGTGTTCATTCCCTTCGTCGCGGCAACGCTGATCGGCCTGCTGCTCGGCGCTTTCAACGGCCTGATCATCCATCGCTTCAAGATGATCCCGCTGATCGTCACGCTCGGCACAGGCTCCATCGTGCGCGGACTGGTGCTGGGCCTTGTCGGCACCAGCATCGTCAACATCAACAAGATGCCGAAGGAACTGATCGCATTCGGCAAGACCGATGTGATCTCGCTGACATCGGCCTCCGGCACGGCTTTCGGCCTGACCGCGATGTTCCTCGTCTATCTGGCGCTGGCGCTGCTGATCCACCTGATCCTCAACTATACGATGATCGGGCGCAGCGTCTATGCCTATGGCGGATCGCCGGAAGCGGCAAAGCGCGTCGGCTTCAATACCCGCCGCACCATCTTCTTCGTCTATTGCGTGGCCGGGGCGCTCGCAGGCTTCGCGGGCCTTCTGCATTCCTCGATGATCTGGCTTGCCAATCCGCGTGATTTCGTCGGGCTTGAGCTGGACGTGATCGCAGCCGTGGTTCTGGGCGGCGCGTCGATCTTCGGCGGACGCGGCACCGTTCTCGGCACGCTGATGGGTGTCTTCATGCTCGTCATGGTCAAGAACTCGCTCATCATCATGAAGGTCGACACCACATGGCAGCGCGTCGTGGTGGGTCTCATCATCATCGTTGCCACCGCCATCACCGCATGGCGTGACCGCAAAAGCATCGCCTGAGGAGACAAGCGACATGAAACAGTCTTCCGACATGCGCCGCATCCTTGGCGGAGACAGCAATATCATCCAGCTCATCGTCATCACCGTGCTGGTCTTTGCGTTGATGACCTGGATGAATCCGGACAAGTTCCTGCGCTATTACAACTTTGAATCCATCAGCTACATCATGCCGGAGCTGGGCATCCTCTCCGTCGCCATGATGATTGCCATGCTGACGGGCGGCATCGATCTTTCGGTGGTCGGCATCGCCAATCTGGCGGGCATCGTGGCCGGGGTTTATTTTCACTCCTCCATGGTGCAGGCGGCACAGGCCTCCGGCTCGGGGATGCTGTTCTACACCATCATCGGCATATTGCTCGCACTGCTGGTCGGGCTTGTGTCGGGGCTGGTCAACGGCCTCCTCATAGCCAGGCTGCGCATCACGCCGATCCTCGCCACGCTCGGCACCGGACAGGTGCTGATGGGGCTTGCCCTGGTTCTGACCGGCGGGCCTGCCATCGTCGGCTTCCCCGATGCGTGGAACTGGGTCGGTAACGGCAATCTGTTCGGCATCGCCACGCCTTTCCTTCTGTTCATCGCGGTGTGCATCGTCGTGGCAATTCTCCTGACGCGCACGACGCTCGGCATCAATCTCATGCTGATCGGCACCAATCCCCGGGCTGCCGTCTTTGCCGGCATCCGCAAGGAGCGCATGATCCTTTACTCCTACATGCTCACCGGCGTTCTGGCTTCCATAGCCGGGATCATCCTCTCGGGCCGCACCAACGCCGCCAAGTCGGACTATGGCGCGTCCTACCTGCTGCAAGCCGTGCTGATCGCCGTTCTCGGGGGCACCAATCCGGCAGGCGGCAAGGGGCGGGTGCTGGGCATCGCCATCGCGCTCGTGGCGCTGATGCTGCTTTCCTCCGGCTTCCAGATGATGCGGTTCTCCAACCATCTCATCGATTTCATCTGGGGCGCTTTCCTCATTCTCGTCATCGCGATCAACGCATCGCGCAATCAGGGCAGGTGATCCCTATGCAAAATATCGGGCCGGACATCGAATTTCATCTTCGCCGCCAGGATTTTGTCGAGCAGCCGCATGTGATCGCCAACACCTATGGCCTCAGCGTCACCGCCTTTCGCTATCCAAGCGGCATAGAGGCCCTGCTGGTCGAGAACGAGCGCGGCAACATCATCGTGCTGCCCTTCATGGGCCAGATGATCTGGGGGGCTGAATTCGACGGCGTGGACCTCACCATGGGCAACAGCTTCTCCATGCCGCGCCCGGCAACCACCATCGTGGAAACCTATGGCTGCTTTGCGTTCCACAGCGGCATCCTGCGCAATGGCTGTCCTTCGCCTCAGGACAATCATCTTCTGCATGGCGAAATGGCCTGCGCAAAGATGGACAAGGCGGGCCTTCTCTTTGGTCATGACGCGCGCGGCGTCTTTGTCGAGATCACCGGCGAATACGAATATGTAATGGGCTTCGGCGCGCATTATCTGGCACGGCCAAGCGTGCGGCTTCATGCCGATGAAACGCTGTTCGACATCACCATGGACGTGGAGAACCTTTCATCCGCTCCTATGGAGCTGATGTATATGTGCCACGTCAATTTCGCCTATGCGGAAGGCGCGCGGATCGTGCAGCCGGTGCCCTATACGCCGGATCACGTGCAGGTGCGCACCGCCGTTCCCGGCCACGTTACGCCCAACGACGATTACCTGTCGCTGATCGACGAACTGGCCTCCGACCCGGCCGCGATGGAAGTGCTGGATGAACCGGAGCGCTACGATCCCGAGCAGGTCTTCTATATTCGCGGCTTGCCGAAAGATGCCGATGGCAACACACATCTGATGATGCAGCTTCCCGAGGGCGACGGATTTGGCATTTCCTACCCGACCGAAATCTTCCCAAAAACCGTGCGCTGGATTCTCGTGAACGGAGACGCGCAGGTTGCAGCCTTTGCCCTGCCCTCGACCTGCGAGCCGGAAGGCTATCTGGCCGAAAAAGCCAAGAACAATGTGCAGGTGCTGGCACCGGGTAAGCGCGCCGTCTTTCCCGTGCGCGTCGGCTATCTCGATACGACAGCCGCCGAACAGTTTGAAGCCACGATCAAGGCACTCTGAAATTTCAAAGGAACGTCTCATGACCAGAAAGATCGGAGTGGTCGGCTCCAACATGGTGGACCTCATCACCTATGTGAACCGTATGCCCGGCCCCGGCGAAACGCTGGAAGCCCCGACATTTGAAATCGGCTGCGGCGGCAAGGGCGCCAATCAGGCCGTCGCCGCCGCGCGCCTTGGCGCGGATGTGATGATGGTCACGCGGGTGGGCGACGATATTTTCGCCGACAGCACCATCCGCAACCTGAATGAGTTCGGCGTCGATACGCGCCATGTGCGCAAGGTCCCCGGCAAATCGAGCGGCGTAGCCCCAATCTTCGTCGAACCCTCGGGTGAAAACTCGATCCTCATCGTCAAGGGCGCCAATGCCGATCTTCTGCCCGCCGAAGTCGACAAGGCTGCCAACGATCTGAAAGCTTGCGGCCTTATTCTCATGCAGATGGAAGTTCCGGTCGAGACCGTCTATCACACCATCGCCTTTGCTGCAGAAAATGGCATTGAAACCATCCTGAACCCGGCCCCTGCCGCCGCCGATCTCGATCCCGAATTGATCCGGCAGGTGACCTTTCTCGTGCCGAACGAGAGCGAGTTGGCAATCCTCTCCGGCCTGCCGACCGGGACGGACGATGAAATCGTCAGCGCAGCGCGTTCGCTCATCGCGCGTGGCATCCGCACCGTCATCGTTACGCTCGGCGGACGCGGAGCGCGGATGATTACGGCAAGCGAAATCGTCAATATTCCGCCAGTCAAGGTCACGCCGAAGGACACGACTGGCGCAGGCGATGCCTTTATCGGCTCCTTCGCCCGGTTTTACGCCGGGACCGGCGATGTGGAGGCCTCGCTTCGCAAGGCCGCCCTGTATGCGGCCCATTCCATCACCCGGTCCGGCACGCAGAAAGCCTATGCCAGCCAGGAAGAATTCGAAACGTTCTGCCGCGATCACGCCCCCTCGACCGAACGCGCCTGATCGTAACTGAACCCATGAACGGACAATGAAATGACCGAAGCCCTCCCCCGCAATAACGGGACACCGCTCAAGCCGGACTGGTTTGAGGACGTGTCCGTCAATCGCAGCGCCTCCGAGCGCCGCGCCGCCACCATCAGCGCCCGCCGTTCGGTGAAGAAGGAATATCAGGCGGCGTGGCTCATCCGCGCCATCCAGTGCATCGACCTGACGACGCTCGCCGGCGACGATACGGCGGGCCGCGTGCGCAGGCTCTGCGCCAAGGCGCGCCGTCCGGTACGCGAGGATATTCTGGAAGCGCTGGGCCTCGCGGATGCAGGCATCACCACCGGTGCGGTCTGCGTTTATCCGACCATGGTTCCGCACGCCGTGAAAGCGCTTGAAGGTTCCGGCATTCCGGTCGCCTCGGTGGCGACGGGCTTTCCTGCCGGTCTGACCCCCTTGCCGCTGCGCCTTGCCGAAATCACCTATGCGGTGGAACAGGGCGCGCATGAAATCGACATCGTGATTACCCGCGAGCACGTGCTGACGCAGAACTGGTCAGCCCTTTACGACGAGATTGCCGCCATGCGGGAAGCCTGCGGCGATGCGCATATGAAGGCGATCCTCGCCACCGGCGATCTCAACACGCTCACAAATGTCTATCGCGCCTCGATGGTGGCGATGCAGGCGGGTTCGGATTTCATCAAGACCTCGACCGGCAAGGAAGATGTCAACGCCACCTTGCCGGTGAGCCTGACCATGGTGCGGGCGCTGCGCGATTATGGCGCGCTTTCCGGCCAGAGCGTCGGCTTCAAGCCTGCGGGCGGCCTCAAGAGCGCCAAGGATGCGCTCGCCTGGCTCACCCTGATGAAGGAAGAACTCGGCAATCGCTGGCTGGAACCCGATCTGTTCCGCATCGGCGCATCATCGATGCTTGGAGATATCGAACGGCAATTGGAGCACTTCGTGACCGGGCGCTACTCCGCCGCCAACCGTCACGCTGCTGCATAAAGTTTATCGCATTTCTGCGACGCCAAAAGCTCCATTTGGCTGCAAATGCTTAGAGGATTTTCAGAATGCGACCCATCAAGGACATTCTCAAGACCATGGAATACGGACCTTCACCCGAAGCAAACGGCGATGTGAACCTGTGGCTGGAACAGCATGGCCGTTCTTTCGGCCACTATATCAACGGAGCCTTTGTCAAGCCGGAAGGCCGCAAGGCGATCGCCGTCGCCAATCCGGCCAATGGCGACAAGCTCGCAGAAATCACCTGCGGCAATGCGGATGATGTCGATCAGGCGGTAAAGGCCGCCCGCGCCGCTTTCGGCAAATGGTCCAAGCTGTCGGGCTACGAGCGTGCGAAATATCTCTATGCCATCGCGCGCCATATCCAGAAGCGCGAGCGCTTTCTGGCCGTGCTGGAAACCATGGACAATGGCAAGCCGATCCGCGAAACCCGCGATATCGACATTCCGCTCGCCGCCCGCCATTTCTACCATCATGCGGGCTGGGCCGAGATGGTGGAAGATGAGTTCAAGGGCTTTTCGCCGGTCGGCGTCTGCGGTCAGGTCATTCCGTGGAATTTCCCGCTTCTCATGCTTGCCTGGAAGATCGCACCCGCTTTGGCCGCCGGTAACACGGTGGTTCTGAAACCTGCCGATCTGACGCCGCTTTCGGCCATTGCCTTTGCTGAAATCTGCCACGAAGTCGGCTTGCCCGCAGGTGTCGTTAACATCGTGCAGGGCGATGGCACCACCGGCGCGGAAATCTGCGGCCACGACGGGGTGGACAAGGTTGCCTTCACCGGCTCGACGCGGGTTGGCCGCGTCATTCGCGAGCAGATCGCAGGTTCGGGCAAAAAACTGTCGCTGGAACTGGGCGGCAAGTCGCCCTTCATCGTCTTTGAAGATGCCGATCTCGATGCCGCGGTCGAGGGTGTGGTCGATGCCATCTGGTTCAATCAGGGCGAAGTGTGCTGCGCCGGATCACGGCTGCTGGTGCAGGAAGGCATTGCCGGGCGTTTTTATGCCAAGCTGAAAAAGCGCCTCGAAAGCTTGTGGGTCGGCGATCCGCTCGACAAATCGACCGATGTCGGGGCCATCGTCTCGCCCGGTCAGGTGAAGCGCATTTTCGATCTTATCCAGAAGGGCATCGAGGAAGGCGGCGAATTGTGGCAGACGCCGAACCCGCTGCCAGCCAAGGGCAATTACATCGCCCCCGGTTTCTTCACCGAAGTGGATCAGGCCTCGACCGTGTGTCAGGTGGAAATCTTCGGGCCGATTGCGGCGGCGACGACCTTCCGCACCCCGGACGAAGCCGTCTCGCTTGCCAACAATACGCGCTACGGGCTGGCTGCGTCGATCTGGTCTGAAAACATCAATGTCGCGCTCGATCTTGCGGCGCGGGTGAAGGCCGGTGTCGTCTGGATCAACTGCACCAACATGCTGGATGCCGGAGCCGGTTTCGGCGGCTACCGCGAAAGCGGGTTCGGCCGCGAAGGCGCACGCGAGGGCATGTACGAATATCTTGTCTCCGATTGGGAAAAGGCCCTCTCCCCGGCCGAGGTTGCGGAAGTCTTCGTGCCATCGGCCTCGCCTGCCAGTGACGACAAGGTCGCTATCGACGGTATTGATCGCACGATGAAGAACTATATCGGCGGCAAGCAGGCGCGCCCCGATGGCGGCTACAGCTATTCGGTCATCGGCAAGGGTGGCGCGGTCATCGGTCAGGCCGGGATCGGCAATCGCAAGGACATTCGCAACGCGGTGGAAGCGGCGACAAAGGCCGGAAGCTGGGGCGCAGCAACAGCCCATAACCGGGCGCAGGTGCTCTATTATCTCGGCGAAAACCTTGATGCGCGCCGGGCGGATTTCGTGGCGCGACTGATGGAAAGCACCGGCGTCAACGAGAAAAAGGCGGAAGAGGAATTTGAAACCGCGCTGCGCCGCATCTTCTATTATGCCGCGCAGGCCGACAAGTTCGACGGGGCGGTGCACTCAACCAAGTCGCGCCATGTAACGCTGGCGATGAACGAACCGTGGGGCGTGATGGGCATCGTCTGCCCGGACGAAGCGCCGCTTCTGTCGCTCGTCTCGCTCGTGCTTCCCGCAATCGCCATGGGCAACCGAACGGTGGTCGTGCCTTCCAGCCGCCAGCCGCTGGTCGCAGGCGACTTCTATCAGGTGCTCGACACGTCCGATGTGCCGGGCGGCGTGGTCAATATCGTCACCGGAGAACGCGACCTTCTGACGAAGACGCTGGCCGAACACGACGATGTTGCGGCTGTCTGGTACTTCGGTTCCCGCGAGGGCAGCGCCATGGTCGAAAAGGCTTCAGCCGGAAACCTCAAGGCCACTTGGGCCAACAACGGTCGCCTGCCCAACTGGCTTAACAGGGCCGAAGGACAGGGCCGTGATTATCTGCGGCGGGCTGTGCAGGTGAAAAATATCTGGGTGCCTTACGGGGCATAGGCCAAGAATAAAAGGCCCGCTTCGGCGGGCCTTTTGCTGTGCATTTACTGCGGCACCCACAAAATGGCGTCGGAATTGATCCCGAGAAGCAACGCCTGCGCGACAGCACGCGCCTTCAACTCTTCGCTTGGCTCCGGCTCGCGCGACAGCACCCAGAAGTAACTGCGCGTAGAGCCGACAATGATCGACCATTGATAGCCGCCTTCATCGATATCCATGATGTTGTAGCCGCCGTAGAATGGCCCGAAGAAGGAAACTTTCAACGCGCCTTCGTCGGGAGACCGAACAAAGCGCGCGGTTCCGGTGGCCTGCGTCCAGCGACCTTTCCACGGATCGAAGCCGCGATTGACCACTTTCACCGTTTGATCGGGATTCAGCGAATATTCCGCGGTCGTGCGCGTCAGACCACGCTCGAAACGGTTTTCAAGCCGTCCCACTTCGTACCACTTGCCGAGATAGCGCGTGAGATCGAAGGGTTTAACCGGGACTATTCCCTGTGGAATTTGCGGCGAGCTTGCCCGGGTCAGCGCGTATCCCGCGGCCAATCCCGTCAGACCCAGGGCGAGTTTTCCAAATCTCATCGTCTTCCCTTCCTTTTTCGCATGAAGAGAAAAACCGATGCCGGGGCGATTGGTTCCCCACAGGCGGCAGGACGCCCTTTCGCAACGTCATCCAACTGTCACGCAATCCGAATAGAAGCTCCCAAGTCATTTGGATTGCGGGAAAATGTTACAGTCCTCTAATATAAAAGCGGATATTGCCGTTCGGGCTGAGGGGCTGAATCTTGCCTACGGTCCGACCACGATATTGAAAAATATCGATCTTTCACTGCCGCGAGGACAGACCCTCGCCCTGCTAGGGCCGTCCGGTTGTGGCAAGACCACGCTGCTTCGCCTCGTGGCCGGACTGCTCGCCCCGACGAAAGGATCGATCACGATCAACGGCATCACCGTCGCGGATGCCCGGAAGGGCACTTTCGTCCCGCCTGAAAAGCGGCATCTCGGCATGGTGTTTCAGGATTATGCGCTCTGGCCGCATATGACCGTTTTCGGCAATGTGTCCTTTCCGCTCGAAATGCGCGGGCTGGGCCGCGCGGAGCGGGAAAAGCGCGTTGCCTCCGCACTCGACCGCGTTGGTCTGGCCGGATTTGGAGAGCGTGCGATCAGCGATATATCGGGCGGCCAGCAGCAGCGCGTCGCCATTGCCCGCGCCATCGTTGCCGAACCGGGACTGGTATTGTTCGACGAGCCGCTTTCCAATCTCGACCGGGAACTGCGCGAAAACATGGTCACCGAGATCGGGCAGCTTGTCGCCAATCTGGGCCTGACCGCGATCTATGTCACCCACGACCAGAGCGAAGCCTTTTCCCTGGCCGATCAGGTGGCTGTCATGCGCGCCGGTGTGATCGAGCAGCTGGCTTCGCCTGAAGCGCTTGTCGCCGAGCCGACCACACCTGCGGTCGCCGATTTCCTGCGGCTCGGCTGTGTCGTACCGGTCGAACAGCGCGACAATGCCTACAAGATCGCGCGCACTGAAATCCACATCGCCCAAGGTTCCGCCGCCGGACAGGCAACCCATGTGCTGTTGCCGTCGCGCTCCGTGCGCAGCGTTCCCGTCCATGAAGCCGCAATTCCCGCAACCGTGCTGCGCTCGCAGTTTCGCGGCGACGGCCACCTGACCACGGTGCGCATCGGTTCGCAGCAGGACGGTCACGAACTGACTTATCTCGACCATATCCGCCTTTCTCCCGGCGTTCCGGTCGGCATTTCGGTCGATGCCAGCCAGCTGCGCTGGTTTTCGAAATAGGACCATTCCATCAGGCAACATCTCAGGAGAGACAGATGAAAAAATCCATTCTCGGCGCAGGGCTGGCGCTTGTCACCGCCTTGCTGTCCAGCACGGCAGCCCATGCAGACATCACCGTCTATTCGGCTGGTCCCGGCAGCCTGATCGAAAAGCTTGCGGCAGGCTTCACCGCCAAGACCGGCGCGAAGGTCAACGTCTTTCAGGCAACCACCGGCAAGGTCATGGCGCGCATCGAAGCGGAAGCCGCCAATCCGGTTGTCGACGTTCTGATTTCGGCGTCCTGGGACACGGCAACCGACTTCGCCAAGCGCGACTGGCTGGTGGCCTATACCAGCCCGAATGCGGAGAAAGTACCGGATTTCCTCAAGAACGAAACCGCGGTCGCGCAGGGCGTCTCCGCCCTCGGTATCGCGTGGAACCCAGCGAGCA
This sequence comes from Brucella intermedia LMG 3301, assembly GCF_000182645.1. Lineage (NCBI taxonomy): Bacteria > Pseudomonadati > Pseudomonadota > Alphaproteobacteria > Hyphomicrobiales > Brucellaceae > Brucella > Brucella intermedia. The sequence goes on along the minus strand of NZ_ACQA01000002.1, from coordinate 105,953 downwards.
AGACGCCGAAGCCTGCCGAATGGGCCGATCTCGCCAAGCCCGAATACAAGGATCAGGTCAACCTGCCGGACCCGGCGCAGTCGGGCGCGACCTTCGAGCTCGTTGCCGCCCTTCAGGCCCAGCAAGGCTGGGACCTTTTCAAGAACCTGCATGAAAACGGCGCGGCTGTGGCCGGTGCCAATGCAGAGGCTCTGAACCCCGTCCTTCAGGGTGCCAAGGCCGCCGTGTTCGGTGCCGTCGACTATATCTCGCTTGCCGGCAAGGCCAAGGGCGAATCCATCGACGTCATTTTCCCGGCATCCGGCACAGTGATCGCGCCCCGCCCCGCCATGATCCTCAAATGGTCGAAGAACCAGGATGAGGCCAAGCAGTTCGTCGACTACATGCTGTCCGACGAAGGCCAGAAAATGGTTGCCGACACCTATCTGATGCCTTCTCGCACCGATGTTCCAGCCAATCGCCCGCTGATCGGCGATCTTAAAATCCTGCCGATCGACGCCAAGGAAGTCTACGGCAAGCGCGACGAGACGCTGAAGGAATTCGGCGCCGCCTTCGCAGCCAGCAACTGATATTTGAGGGGAAGACAGACATGAAGACAGGCGGTGCGGCGGCTCGCAATCCGCTCGGGTTCGTTGCGGTTGCCGGGCTCGCTTTCATCGTCGCGGTACCGTTTGTCTTCATCGTTCTTCAGGCTGTCTTTCCGCAACTGGGGAGAGGCTCGCTGGCCGAGCCTTTCCTGCATCTCCCGGCCCTGTTTGAAGACCCGAAGCTTTTGCGCATGAGCGGCAACACAGTGCTGCTGGGGCTTTCGGTGGTCGTGCTTTCCGCCTTCATCGCCGTTCCGCTCGCCGTTTTCCGCGCGCTCTACAAGGTGCCTTTTGCCGTCCTGTGGGACGTGCTGATGCTCGTGCCTTTCATGATCCCGCCCTATATCGCCACGCTTGGCTGGATCATGACGCTGCAACCGCGCGGCTATCTCGAGCAACTCATCGGTTTCAATCTGGCGCCCTTTCTGTTTTCGGTCGCCGGCATGAGCTTCGTCATGGCGCTGAACACGTTTCCGCTCGTCTATTTTGCGGTATCGCGCACGATTGAAGCGGTCGGCGCACGTTATTCCGATGTCGGTCGCGTGTTCGGCGCCTCGCCGTGGCGCTCCTTCTTCCGCATCACCCTGCCACTGGCGACACCGGGCCTTGCGGCAAGCCTTTTGCTCGTTTTCGCCGCAGCCATCGAGGAATATGGCACCCCGGCAGCCCTTGGACGCCGTTCCGGCTTTGAAGTGCTGGTGACGGAGATCGATCTTCGCATTTCCGACTGGCCCATCGACCTTGCGGGTGCTGCCGTCTTTTCGCTGGCGCTCGTCTGCCTGTCGCTGGCGGCTTTTCTGGTCCAACGCTGGATATTGACGCGCCGGTCCTATGTGACGACCGGCGGCAAGCCACAGGCAAAGGACAAGCGTCCGCTCGGAGCGCTCACCATTCCCGTGGTCGCTCTCTTCGCCCTCGTTGCCTTCGCTGCAACGGGCGTTCCCCTGCTGGCCATTCTGGCGACCGCTCTTTCCAAGACCGTATCCGGCGGGCTGGTGCCGTCGAACCTCGGCTTCGACAATTTTGCCGCCATTGCCGAAAACAGCGCAGGCGGCATGCGCGCGCTCGTCAACAGCCTCTCGCTCGGCGTCGCAAGCGCTCTCCTGACCGGGCTTCTCGGCGCGGTCGCCGCCTATGCCGTCGTGAAGATGCGTTTTCGCGGGCGCTTCTGGCTCGACATACTGACTGTCCTGCCCAATGCCTTGCCCGGCGTCGTCGTCGCGGTCGGACTCATTCTGGCCTGGAACCAGCCCGCCCTGCCCGTCTCGCCCTACAACACACCGCTGATCCTGCTGCTTGCCTATTGCTGCATTCTTCTGCCGCAGCCGATCCGCTATGCATCCGCTGCCTTCCACCAGATCGGCGACAATCTGGAAGCCGCGGCGCGTGTGTGCGGCGCAAACAGCTTCACAGCTTTCCGGCGCATCATGCTGCCGCTGATCGCGCCAAGCCTCATAACGGCCATGCTGCTCGTCTTTGCCATTGCCACGCGTGAGCTGGTCGCATCCATACTGGTCGCTCCGGTCGGCATGCAGACAATCTCGATCTTCATCTGGCGTCAGTTCGAGCAGGGCTCTGTCGGGCTCGGCATGGCCATGGCATTCATCGCCATCCTTATCACCACACTTCTGCCGCTGATCCTGATGGGCTTGTTGAAGCGCTCCGGCCTCGTTAGAATCTGACCTTCCTTCCCTACGGGGACATGCTGCAACAGCAGGGTCGAAATTCAAGCGCATCGAAAAGCCGGGAGAACCATTTTGACGAAACAAGCCGTTGTCTTGAAAAGAGAAGACTGGGCGAGGCGCGACGATGCGTGGTCCGGCCGCGTCGAAGGCAAGAGATTTGGTACCGATGCGTCGATCATATTCTTCTCGACCGATGTTGTCGGGCATGGTCCCAAACTGCACCAGCACCCTTATGACGAGATTTTCATCGTTCGTCAGGGAAATGCGCTGTTCATGGTCGGCGACGAAAAGATGGAGGTATCAGAAGGCCAGGTTGTATTCGGTCCGGCAAACATACCGCACAAATTCGTCAATCTCGGCCCCGGACGTCTGGAAACAACGGATATTCACGTGAGCCAGCATTTCGAGCAGGAAGACCTGGAGTGAAATGAGGGGCAACGCCTCACAGCATTTTCGGTAGAATTGGCTTGCCATAGCCGCAAAAGATGATAATTTTAGTCATATTAATGCATTGATATGTTGGCGCATATCCACGAAACACTTCCGGCAGACGAGCCGGAATTTCAACGAAACGCTGCGCACACGGATCGGAACGTTTTGGGCTTCTGGCATTCGATGATCTGGCAGGCCGAAGGCATCCGGGTGGTTGCGCCGGTTCAATGGCGTGTGCTGGATGGGCTGGTGAGCGTCTATTGGGAGGCTGAAAGCCAGACGGGAGCCAACGGCTATTTCCTGTCGCACGATCCCCGCATCATGATTTTCTTCCAGGATGTTTCGTCCAACATTCGCATATCGAACGATAGCGGTGTCTTTACCCAGCATCACCGCTCCCAGCACCATCGCCCGATGACGCGGGCGATCTACATCCCCGCTGGCGTCCCGATGTGGACGAATACCGTTTCGCTCCACCGTTTTTCACATCTGAACCTGCATTTCCACAAGGACCGGCTGCTCAAATATCTGAGCCCCACGCTTGGTGCATCCATGGGCGATGGCCGCCATGCGCAGCCCGGTGGAAATTCAGGACCTCGGCGCCATAGAAACGCTTGCCCGCCTGATCGTCGACGAGACAGCCAATCCAACGAAACACGGGCTTTATGCTGAAAACCTCATTGGCAGCATTCTGACCGGCCTTCTCGATATACCCGGGGAAGACAACAGGCAGGGTTATGGACGCCTAACCATGGCGCAGATGAACAGGCTCAATGCGCGTTTCGACAGCTGCAGCGACCGCCGGTTGAGTGTTGCCGAAATGGCCGCAGCCGTCGGTCTGTCGGAAAGCTGGTTCGCCAATGTCTTCAAGCAGACGACCGGCAAGACACCATTGCAATGGCAGATGGCGAAGCGCATCGATCGGGCGCAGCAATTGCTGGCGGAAAGCGACATGACTGTCGCCGGCATCGCGGCCCAGCTCGGTTTTACCGATCAGGCCCATCTAACCAAGGCTTTCCGGCAGGTCGTTGGTGAAACGCCTGCCGCGTGGCGGCGTTTCCAGTCCAAACGCTAGCTGTTCCCGGTTGAGGCTCCGCTGCCTTTACTGACGGAACCGCTCACTCACCACGTTCGGCGCAGCGTCGCGGTGATCTCCCGGCCCGGATTGTAGAAATCCGCTCCAAAGCCGCCATAGGCGACATATTTCTTGTCGAACAGGTTGCTGACATTGACCTGCAACGCCGAGTTATCGAGAAACTCATAGGTAAACGCGGCGTCGAACACCACATTACCGCTCGTGCCCGACGTATTGTCCGGCGTAAAGTAATAGGCGCCGATATAGCGGCCACCAACGCCGAACGTCATGTCGCCACGACGACCGCTGCCCTCGATCTTGTAGTTCGCCCAAAGCGACGCAAGGTGTTTGGAAACAAACTGCGGACGGTTGCCCTCATTGCCGCCAGTGCCGTTCTCGACGATCTCCGGGTCCATATAGGAATAGGCCGCGATCAGGTTGAGATTGTTCGTCAGCTCGGCCTTGGCTTCCAGATCGATACCGCGAACGCGAACTTCGCCAATCGTGGATGGCTGAAGCGTAATGGGATCGTTGACCGAAATATTGTTCTTGGTCAGGTCGTAAACAGAAGCGGTGAACAGGGCCGGAAATGCGGTCGGCTGGTATTTCACCCCGACTTCGATCTGTTCACCCCGCTCAGGATCGACGCCGATGGCCGGGGGCGCGACCGATTCAGCATAGCTCGTATAAACCGCCCATTCATCGGTCACCCGATAGGTGAGGCCGAAGCGGCTGGTGAACTCGCTCAGATCACCATCTGTCGTCTTGTTGCTGAGATTGTTCGTCTGCGACAGGTCGAGCCAATCATTGCGCAGGCCAACACTGGCGATCAGCTTTTCTGCGAATGTCAAATCTTCCTGGAAATAGATTGCCCTGGTCTTCTGCCGGGTCGACGTATTGCCGATGAGCGGCAGACCAACCGGGGCACCGGTAAAGACCGGGTTGGTCCAGTCTATGCCTGGTGCTGGACCCCAGAGTGTCTTGTTGGTCGCCGAATAATTGTTGTACTCGATGCCCGCCATCGTCCGGCTTTCAAACCGGTCGAAGCTGGTTTCATATTTGAGATTCACATCGCCCACGAAATTCTCGGCCGAGGATTCGTTCCCGAAGAAATCGCGCCGGGCAATCGTTGAGCCATCGGTCGGCGTCGCAGAAATATAGGCATAGCCGAAATCGGTATCCTGATTGCTGTAACGTCCGTTTGCGCTCAACGTCAGGCCATTGCCGAAGTCATGATCGAACATGGCGCTGACGGTATTCCGGTCGGTACCGCGATAATTGAAGTCAGGCTCTCCAAAAAAGCGGCTTCTGCTGAAATTGGTGCCGACCGGATGGCCCCCGCTTCCGGGCACGCCATTACGGTGAAGATGATCAAAGATCACCGTCAGATTGGTCGCATCGCTCGGACGCCAGGTCAGGCCGCCCATGATGAACTTTTCATCATCGCGCGAATAATCATATTCGGCATCGGCATCCTTGAACTTGCCGGTAAGGCGATAGGAAAGCGTTTCATCGCCGGTCAAATTATCGCCGAAATCGAAGCCGACTTCCTTATGATTGAAGGACCCGCCCGTAACATAAGCTTCGCCGAAGCGCTCCGTTTTCGGTCGCTTGGTCACATAGTTGACCATGCCGCCGGGATCGGAAACACCGAAGGCCGTGGAACTGGCGCCTTTCAGCACTTCGATACGTTCGAATGCATAGGGCTCCTCCCGCACACCCCCAAAGGGGCGGCCAAGCGTAAGCCCGTCGCGATAGGTGTTGGCGTCGAAGCCGCGTATCTGGAAGAAGTCGAACCGATCATCCGATCCGTAGAAATTGGTGGACACGCCTGCCGTATATTGCAGAACCTGCTCGACAGTCTGGGCGTTACGTTCCTGCATTTCCTTGGCAGTGATCACCGATACGGAAGCTGCCGTGTCCATGATATCCGCCGCCATCTTGCCGCCGCCGGTTGTGCGCGTTGCGACGATTGATTTGGAATCGTCGTCGCTTCCGCCGGAGCCATTGACCGTGATGGTCTTGAGCACCGTGGTCGTTTCCCCCGTTGCCGCTTGCTGCGCCGAAGCCAGATCGGGCATGGATACGACCAGCGCCGTACACCCCAGAAGAATTGCCCTGCGGTAGCGGACCCGCGTGATCTTCTTCGTCTCAGCAGTCTTTTCAGTGTCCATGGTCAGGTCCGATATGCAGTTTGCGGCGGCCGCCTTCGGCGACGGTTTTCAAATCGTGGGGATGTTGGCCAGCCTTGCGATTCCAGCCTTTCAAAGACCGGACGCGTCCGGTCATCGACTGTCGGTAAACTGAAATTGTCCCCGGATCGCCATTAACTTGATAAGCGTTGTCCAGTATTGTAGAAAACTGCTTTTTTGTAGGAAGTCACGGTTAATTCGCAACAGCTTTATCGAGGCGCGTGCTTCGGCCTTGACGTGAGGGTCTTAACTTGACAGTGAAAGGCCACTTTACATGCAAGGAGAATGCGCCGGATGACGTGGTCCATTCGCTCTCTATTTTTCGCTGCCCTGGCCTCATTTGCGATCACTGCGCCGCAAAGCGCACAGGCCGGCGCAAAAGCGACTTATCCGATTGTTATCAAACATGCCTTTGGCACGACGACAATCGAGAAAAAGCCGGAGCGGATCGTCACTGTCGCGTGGGCAAATCATGAGGTTCCTCTTGCGCTCGGCGTGGTGCCGGTCGGTTTTGCGCGCGCCAATTTCGGTGATGACGACAACGACGGACTGTTGCCCTGGGTGGCAGCAAAGCTGAAGGAACTTAGCACGGATACACCGGTTCTCTTCGACGAAGGCGACGGGATCGATTTCGAGGCCGTGGCGGAAACGCGGCCCGATGTCATCCTTGCATCCTATTCCGGCCTCAGCCAGTCGGATTACGATACGCTCAGCCAGATCGCTCCGGTTGTCGCCTATCCGGAAGCGCCATGGTCCACCGACTGGCGCGACATGATCCGCCTCAACAGCGCTGGCATGGGCATGGCGGAAGAAGGCGAAGCGCTGATTGCAAAGATCGAAGGCGAGATTGCCGAGACGGTCAACCAGTATCCGCATCTCAAAGACAAGTCGGCTATGTTCGTCACGCATCTCGATACGACGGACCTGAGCACGGTCAATTTCTACACCACTAACGACACGCGGGTGAGATTCTTCACGGACCTTGGCCTGAACTCACCCAAAAGTGTGGTCAACGCCTCCAAACCGGGCCAGTTCTCCGGCTCCATCAGCGCCGAGCGTGTCGACATGTTCGATGACGTGGACATCGTCGTAACCTATGGCAGTCAGGAATTGCTAGACGCCATGAAGCGCAATCCACTTCTCGCCAGCATGCCAGTGGTCGAAAATAATGCAGTGGTCATGCTGGGCAAAAACCCTCTCGGGACAGCGGCCAATCCCACACCGCTTTCCATTTCCTGGGTGTTGAAGGACTATGTCGCCCTTCTTGCCGGCGCGGCCGATAAAGCAAAATGACCGTCGCCCGCATCCGGCGTTCAAGCCAGCCAATCACCATATATCGGTCCAACAGAGCGAGGACCGGCTGGCTCGGCGCGGTCGTCTTTCTCCTCGTGACCCTTTGTGTTCTGTCCGTGTCGCTCGGCACGCGTGAAGTGCCATGGCCTGACATTGTTGCGGCCCTGCGTGGTCATATGGACACCATCGGACAGGCCGCCGTCGCCATGCGCATTCCGCGCACCTTGCTCGCTCTTCTCGCCGGAGCAGCGCTCGGTCTGGCAGGCGCCATTATGCAGGGCATTACCCGCAATCCGCTGGCAGATCCCGGCATTCTGGGCGTCAATATGGGCGCATCGCTTGCCGTCGTCATCGGCGTTGCGTGGTTCAACATCGTTTCCGCACCAGCTTATATCTGGGCAGCCATATTCGGTGCCGGTTGCGCCGCCGTCTTCGTCTATATGGTCGGATCGCTTGGCCGTGGTGGCGCAACACCGCTCAAGCTCGCGCTGGCCGGTGCAGCCACGTCGGTAGCATTTTCCTCACTGGTTATCGCCATCGTGCTGCCCCGCAACGATATTGCCGGCGGCATTCGCGCCTGGCAGATCGGCGGCGTTGGAGGTGCGACTTTCGACCGGCTCGCTTATGTGCTGCCATTTCTCGCTGTCGGTTTCGTTGTCAGCTTTCTATCGGCGCGCAAACTGAACTCCCTGGCACTCGGCGATGAACTTGCCGCCGGGCTCGGAGAAAAGGTCGCCATTGCTCGCGCTGTTGCGGCGCTCGGCGCAATTCTGCTGTGTGGTGCAACCACCGCCATCTGCGGTCCCATAGGATTCGTGGGCTTAGTTGTGCCGCATATATGCCGCCTCCTGGTCGGGGTCGATCACCGCTGGCTATTGCCATTCTCGGCCCTCAGCGGAGCCTGCCTCCTGCTTGCTGCAGATATTGCCGGACGCCTCGTTGCCCGCCCTGCCGAACTCGATGTCGGGATCGTCACCGCCCTGATCGGTGCGCCGTTCTTCATCTGGATTGTCAGGCGCCAACGGGTTCGCGAGTTGTGATCATGCTGCATTCCACCGCCGATCTTATCGCCCGGAACCGTCGCAGCCGCACCCGCAAGCGCAATCTTGTCATCGGTCTTCTTCTGGTCATTCTCGTCGCCCTCTTCCTCCTCACTTTGATGCTGGGCCAATCGTTCACGCCGCCAAAAGATGTCGTCCGGGTACTCCTGGGCGAAAACGTTCAGGGAGCAAGCTTCACGGTCGGGAAGTTGCGCCTGCCGCGCGCCGTCCTGTCCGTGCTAGCAGGGCTGAGCTTCGGCCTTGGCGGTGTCGCATTCCAGCTTATGCTGCGCAATTCACTTGCAAGCCCTGACATTATCGGAATCAGTTCCGGGGCAAGCGCTGCGGCTGTTTTTGCAATCGTTGTGCTGTCGCTAAACGGCCCCATTGTTTCAATCTTTGCCGTTGTGGCTGGCCTCGCCGTAGCGCTTGCCGTCTATGGTCTTTCCTTCAGGAACGGGGTCGCCGGAACCCGTCTTATCCTCGTTGGGATCGGTGTTTCGGCGATGCTCGAAAGTGTCATTGCCTATATTCTTTCAAACGCGCCCGCCTGGAGCCTGCAGGAAGCCATGCGCTGGCTCACCGGCAGCGTCAACGGCGCAAGGCTGGACCAGATGTTTCCTCTTCTGGTCGCGCTGGTCGTTTTCGGCGGTTTGCTTTTGAGCCGGTCGCGCGATCTCGAAGCATTGCGGCTGGGCGACGACAGCGCCGCAGCATTGGGAACCAATGTGGGGCGAACCCGGATTGTTATAATCATTGCCGCCGTCGGCATGATAGCTTTTGCCACGGCCGTTTCCGGCCCCATTGCTTTCGTCGCCTTTCTGTCCGGCCCCATTGCAGCACGTGTCATCGGTAATAACGGTTCCCTGCTCGTCCCGTCTGCCCTGATTGGAGCCATACTAGTCCTCGCCGGCGATTATTGCGGACAGTTCCTGCTGCCCGGCCGCTATCCGGTTGGCGTCGTCACCGGAGTTCTGGGCGCTCCTTATCTCATCTACCTCATCATACGCGTCAACCGCAGCGGGGCATCCCTATGACCGATCACACCCTCATCGCGCGTGAGCTGACCACTGGCTATGGTGACAGGCTTGTGCTGGATAGTCTCGATCTTCAGGTGCCTTCCGGCAAGGTAACAGCAATCGTTGGAGCAAATGCCTGCGGGAAATCTACCTTGCTGCGCACTATGTCGCGACTTCTTGCACCACGACACGGGGAAGTACTGCTTGACGGCAAGTCGATCCACACGCTTCCCTCCCGGCAACTGGCACAAACGCTCGGCCTGCTGCCCCAATCGCCGATAGCGCCGGAGGGCATACTGGTTGCCGATCTGGTCAGTCGAGGTCGAAACCCCTATCACGGCGTATTCTCGCAATGGACGCGGGCAGATGACGAAGCGATCGCAACGGCACTTGAAGTAACCAAGACGACCGAACTGGCCGACAGGCCAGTGGATGAACTTTTCAGGCGGCCAGCGCCAGCGCGTATGGATTGCGATGGCACTGGCGCAGCAGACCGATATTCTCCTGCTGGATGAACCGACAACCTTTCTCGACATCAGTCACCAGATTGAAGTTCTGGATCTGCTCACAGATCTCAACCAGAAGCGGGGAACCACAGTCGTCATGGTTTTGCACGATCTCAATCTTGCCGCCCGCTATGCGGATTTTCTGGTCGCAATGGCTAACGGGCGACTATACGCAACCGGAACGCCCGACGACGTGCTGACAGAACAAAATGTTCGTGAGGTATTTCATCTCGAAAGCCGTATCATGACCGATCCAACTTCCGGTCGACCGATCATGTTGCCTTTGGGGCGTCATCGCCTTCGTGATGAGCATCTTGAAGCGCAGCTCGCGCATTCAGACGGATAACCGGCCGCGCCGCAACAGGCTTTTGCAGACTTCTCCAACCCGCTGATTTCATAGCGCCGCGATCCAATGATCGCGGCGTTTTGCGTTCTGGCACAGTCACAACGCAGTGCATCATTATACACATTCCATAATTATCTATAATATTTTAGCTTGAGTCACCGGTTCACATAAAGATAATCTATATTACATAGATTCTTTCTATTTTTATAGATAAAATGGAGAAAGCATGCTCAATACGGTGCAATCGAACCCGGAAGGCGCTGAGAAAACGGCGTCCAAATCGGAGCAGGATGCATGGACGCGCGCAAGCGCGCGTCTGCTCTATGAACTTCCGTTCAACGATCTTCTTTTGGAGGCACAGAGCGTTCATCGTGCCAATTTCGATCCGAACCGCGTTCAGCTCAGCAAACTGCTCAACATCAAGACGGGCGGCTGCCCGGAAGATTGTGGCTATTGCAGCCAGTCGGCACATCACGCTTCGGGTCTCAAAGCTTCCAGATTGATGAGTCTGGATACAGTCCTCGAGGAAGCGCAGAAGGCAAAGGATAGCGGCGCAACCCGCTATTGCATGGGTGCGGCCTGGCGCAGCCCGAAGACGCGGGATGAGCCCGCGATTGTCGAGATGGTCAAACAGGTGAAAGCGCTTGGTCTGGAAACCTGCATGACGCTGGGCATGTTGAGCCCGGATCAGGCGCAGACCTTTGCAGAGGCTGGGCTCGATTATTACAACCACAATATCGATACGTCGGAGCGGTTTTATCCGCAGGTCATCACGACGCGCAGTTTCGACGATCGACTGGAAACGCTCACCCATGTCCGGGAAGCAGGGATCAAGGTTTGCAGCGGCGGCATTCTCGGCCTTGGAGAAACCGAAGACGACCGCGTCGATATGCTGGTGACGCTGGCAAATTTGCCCATCCCACCGGAAAGCGTGCCAATCAATATGCTGATCCCGATGCCCGGTTCGCGGCTGGAGAAAGCATCGCCCGTCGATCCTATCGCCTTTGTCCGCATCATCGCCCTTGCCCGCCTGATGATGCCGCAATCGCATGTCCGGCTGACAGCGGGACGCAGTTCAATGAGCGATGAAATGCAGGCACTATGCTTTTTCGCAGGCGCAAATTCGATCTTTATTGGCGACATGCTGCTGACCGCCGCCAATCCGGGTGAAGATCGCGACACAAGCCTCATGCGACGGCTTGGCCTGACCGCCGATGCACTGGATGCCCATGCATGAGCACCAACCCGTTGGCCCGTTACGCTGCGAAGTTGAAAAACTTACAGCGGCGGCAGCATCTGCGCGCACTTGCCGATAACAGAGGTGCGGATTTCAGCTCGAATGACTATCTGGGTCTTGCCGCATCGCCGTCGATCCGTAATGCATTGATTGCCGAGCTGGAGAACGGCCTTACCACCGGGTCTGGCGGCTCCCGGCTGTTGCGCGGCAATCACCCGGAACACGAACTTCTGGAGGCTGAAGCTGCTTCCTGTTTTCGTGCACCTTCAATGCTGTATTTCAATAACGGGTATACGGCAAATCTAGCAGTTCTCTCGACTTTGCCGTTACGCGGCGATCTGATTGTCTATGACGAACTGATCCATGCCAGCGCACGTGAAGGCATGCGGGCCGGAAAGGCCGAAACCGTTTCCATCCCGCATAACAATACAGATGCATTCGATAGAGCAATCTGCACATGGCGCAAAAAGGGCGGACGCGGCACCCCGTGGATTGTGGTAGAAAGCCTCTATTCTATGGATGGTGACATCGCGCCGCTTTCCGATCTCATCGAGATAGCAGACCACTACGACGCTTTTCTTTTCATCGACGAAGCCCATGCGACGGGCGTGCACGGGCCGGACGGACGCGGTTTTGCTACCGGACTGGGAAACCGACAGAACATCATCACGTTACATACTTGCGGCAAGGCAATGGCCAGTTCCGGCGGGCTGGTTGGAGGAGATCCGGTCCTTCGCGATTTTCTCGTCAATCGTGCACGGCCATTCATCTATTCGACCGCACCTTCGCCCTTGCAAGTATCCGCAACGCGGCTTGCGCTGAAAACCATGATCGCCGAACAACATCGTCGGCCCGAATTGCACCGGCTTATCGCATTCGCCAATGCGCAATTCGCCGATCGACTCGGCAAAGCCGGCAGCGGGACGCAGATACTGCCGCTCGTCATTGGCGATGCCGACCGCACCTTGCGCATTGCACATCGCATGCAGACCGACGGCTTCGACATACGCGCCATACGCCCGCCCACTGTGCCCGCCGGCACGGCGCGCCTGCGCATCACCATCACGCTCAATGTCGATGAACCCACGATAACGCGCATGTTCGAACACCTTGCCACGATCATGGCAGAGGAAATGATATGAACTGCGCTTTTATCGTTACCGGAACCGATACAGGTATCGGCAAGACCGTGTTTTCTGCAGCACTCGCGGGCGCGCTCAGTGCTTATTACTGGAAGCCGGTTCAGTCGGGGCTGGAAGAAGCAACCGACAGCGAAACCGTTGTTCAGCTTGCCGGACTTTCACGCCAGAACATCATCCCGGAATGCTGGCGCCTTAATACGCCTGCTTCGCCGCATCTTTCCGCGCAAATCGACGGTGTGGAGATTGATGCGGAGTCACTCGAGGTACCATCGGTCGATGCACCTCTGGTGATCGAAGGCGCAGGCGGATTGCATGTACCGTTGACACGCTACACGACATTCATTGATGTTTTTGCGCGCTGGCAAAAGCCGATCATCCTCTGTGCGAGAACCAGCCTCGGCACCATCAATCATACACTGCTTTCGCTTGAAGCGTTGAACCGGCGCAGTATCCCCGTGCTCGGTATTGCCTTCATCGGCGATCCTCAACCAGATACCGAGCAGATAATCCCGGAACTGAGCGGCGTTCGCAGACTGGGACGACTGCCCCGCCTTGCGAATCTTGATCCGGACACGCTCCGCCATGCGTTTCGCGAGCATTTCAATATGAACGTTTTTTACGAGGCTTCCTAATGACCGGACGTTCGTCTCCTGTCTGGCATCCCTTCACCCAGCACGCCACAGATCCGGTTTTCCGCAGGATCGTCAAAACTGACGGTGCCTATTTAAAGGATGAAACCGGCCGTTCGGTGCTGGATGCCATATCGTCATGGTGGGTGATTACACATGGGCACCGTCACCCAAAGATCATGGCGGCGATCCGGGACGCATTGGACCAGTTCGATCAGATCATCTTTGCCGAATTCACTCACGAACCGGCAGAAAAGCTGGCGCAAGAACTGGTCAAACTCACCCCGCAAGGCCTCGCCCATGTGTTCTATTCCGACAGCGGTTCCACAGCAGTCGAAGTCGCTATCAAGATGGCACTCGGCTTCTATCACAATAGAAACAAACCGCGTTCACGCATCGCAGTGTTGGAGCATAGCTATCACGGCGATACGATTGGCACCATGTCCACCGGTGCGCGCGGTGTGTTCAACTCCGCCTATGCCCCCCTGCTGTTTCAGGTCGACACCATTCCGTTTCCATCGGTGGGGCGGGAGCAGGAAGCACTCGACGCGCTGGAGCACTTCTGCCGGAGTGGCAAAGTTGCCGCTCTGCTCTTGGAGCCGCTTGTTCTGGGTGCAGGTGGAATGAAAATCTATCCTCCTCACCTGCTCACCGAGTTCCGGCGGATCACGAAACAATACGGAACACTACTAATCGCCGATGAAGTGATGACAGGATGGGGACGCACGGGCACCATGTTCGCGTGCGAGCAGGCATCCACCTCGCCAGATATTCTGTGCCTTTCCAAAGGCATTACCGGCGGCGCTCTTCCGCTAGCCGCAACGCTCAGCACGGCTGAAATCTTCGATGCGCATTTTTCGAAAGACCGCAGCCGCACATTCTTTCATTCCAGTTCCTACACGGCCAATCCGATTGCCTGCGCGGCAGCACTTGCAAATATAGAAGTCTGGCAAACGGAACCCGTCGCGGATCGCATCAGGACATTGGGGCAATTGCACTCGGAAAGGCTATCGCGTTTTCAGGATGATCCTCGTTTCACCAATTTTCGCCAGCAAGGAACCATTGCCGCCCTTGATCTCGCGGTCAAAAAAACCGGCTACCTTTCCGATGCTGGGCCGCAATTGAAATCCTTCTTCCGCAAACAGGGTGTGCTTCTGCGTCCGCTCGGCAACGTGATCTATCTGATGCCCCCCTATTGCGTAACGCCACTTGATCTGGACCTTGCCTATGACGCGATTCATGCGGCGGCCGATATGATTGAGACGGCAGCGCGATGAGTATCTCGAGCCGTATGGCGGGTTTCGGCCATTACGTGCCAGACCGCCGAGTTGCTAATGAGGAACTGGAGCAGCATCTCGGACTGGATACTGGCTGGATCGAAAGGCGCACCGGCATTCGCGAGCGGCGTTGGGCGGCACCGGATGAAACTCTAACGGACATGGCTATGAAGGCGGGAGAAATGGCTCTCCAGGATGCCGGTGTCCCGCACAATTCGGTGGCGCTTGTCATTCTCGCGACATCAACGCCCGATCATCTCCTGCCACCTTCCGCGCCGCTTCTCGCTCACAAGCTGGGGCTGGAAAACTGCGGCGGGATCGATCTTGCAGGCGCTTGCTCCGGGTTCCTTTATGCGCTTGTTCTGGCAGACGGCTTTGTCAAAAACTTCCGCAAGCCAGTTCTGGTCGTGGCAGCCAATATATTGAGCCGCCGGGTCAGTATGGAGGAGCGCAACACAGCAATTCTCTTTGCCGATGCCGCCGGTTCAGTCCTGCTTGCACCATCGAACGATCCACATGCTGGACTGCGTGGGTCGGCGCTCATGTCCGATGGAGGAAATTACGGGCTGATTTCCATTCCCGCTGGCGAGACAAGAATGACCATGCGAGACGGCAAGGCCGTCTTTACGCAGGCCGTTCGTATGATGTTGCGTTGCGCAACCGACGCGCTTGAACAGGCAAAGCTTACTGCCTCCGATGTGAACAGGTTCTTTCCCCATCAGGCCAATGCGCGGATCATCGACACGGTTTGCGACCAGTTGCACCTGCCTGCCTCGATTGCCGCCAGATCGATTGGCGTGTTCGGCAACTCGTCGGCGGCGACGATCCCGCTCTCGCTATCACTGGCATCGAAATCGCAGCCTTTTCAGTCAGGCGAACGGCTACTTCTTTCAGCCGCCGGTGCCGGCATGCTTGCCGGCGCTGCAGTCTGGGAAATTGGCGATGGTTGAAATCCGGCCATGGCTCGAACTGAAATCGGCATTTCCGTCCTGCCTTAGATGGCTACCAGCGCAGTATCCTCGTCAAACATCTCGGGGAGGCTTCGCAGCAAGTCATCCTTGAAACGCTTTCGTATCTCAAGAAGATTGTTCAGTCCCTTGGCAATGCGCCTGGCATAGCAAAGATCATTGAGAAGCGACCTGAGTTGACAAGCAGCCCCGCAAGACGGACAGCCTGCTGTCGAAGCCCTGGACGTGAAGAAGCGTCCATTTCTGCGTGTACAGTCTTCAATGTTCGCTGTCGTCCGAACTGTCAGACCCGACCGCAGAGCATGCAACCGGAACTGCCTGCGTGCCGGGAACAATCTACCTCAGTTGAACCACGCGGATTTTGCGAGCGGCTGCCTGCAAAAGTGTGAAAGCCTCGAAACGCTGGTCGTGCCATCTGGCCAGCCCGGCATCCGGCCTGTTAACTTCTCCTAGTTCCGACATGGCGTCCATGGCCGATGCAAGATCAGGGTAAGCTCCCGACGCGACGGCACCCAGCATGGCAGAGCCGAGCAGAACAGGTTCGGGCGAAGTGGAGGCGGCGATGACAAGACCGGTCGTGTCGGCAAGCACCTGTCGCACCAGATGCGAACGTGCAGCCCCACCCGAGACGACGATAGTATCGGTCGCGATACCCTTTGCTTTCTGGGCCTCCACGATCTGCCGCGCACCATAGCCGAGGCCGCACAGCCCGGCCAAATAAAGTGCCGTAAGGCTGTCGATCCCGGCATCGAGATCGAGCCCGGCAATGATTGCGCGCGCATCAGGGTCCGCGAACGGTGCACGATTACCGAGGAACTCCGGCACGACGTGAATGTCGCCAATGATGGCAGCTGCCTCTTCTGAGCCTCCCCTCGCGTCGACTTCTGCGGCAAGAATGTCGACCAGCCCCTTGCCTTGGGCGTTTGCCTGCTCTTCCGCTTCCTTCGCGAAAGGATGCATGTGGATCAGATGATCGATAGCTGCACCCGCTGCCGATTGTCCTCCCTCGTTAAGCCACAGGCCCGGAACCATCGCCGAATAATACGGACCCCATACACCATCCACGAAAACCGGCTGTTCGGTTGTCGTCATGGTGCAGGCCGACGTGCCAAACACATAGGCCATGCGCGACAATATCCGGCCCTCCGGACCGCGTGCCCCGACCGTGCCGATCCCGCCCGCATGAGCGTCGATCAGGCCAGCGGCAATAGCTGTGCCCGGCATAAGACCGAGTTCTGCTGCGGCCTGTTCGCTCAAGCCGCCAAGACTCTCGCCACCGGGTCGAACGTCCGTACCGATGCGGACAAAATTTTCGTCCGCCAGTTCGCCAAGGCCCACTTCACGGAAAAAGGTCTCATCCCAGCGCTTTTCATGACTGAGATAGGTCCATTTGCAGGTGACCGTGCAGGCCGAACGGGCAAGACTGCCGCAAGATTTCCATGTGAGAAAATCGGTAAGATCGAAAAACTGCCATGCAGCAGCGAAGGTTTCCGGCTTGTTTTCCTTGAGCCACAACAGCTTCGGCGTTTCCATCTCGGGGGAAATAGCGCTGCCAACGTAGTCGAGAACCTTGGCTTTGGTCGCATTAATGCGTTCTGCCTGGCCAACAGCGCGATGATCCATCCATACAATGATGTCGCGCGCTGGATCGTTGGACGGACCGACTGCAAGCGACTTGCCGCCCTCACCCAGCACAACCAGCGAACATGTCGCGTCATAGCCGATACCGGCAATGTCAGTCGGATCAACATTGGCAGTCTTGACGGCTTCGCGCACGCTTTCGCAAACAGCCTGCCAGATATTGGCGCTCGACTGCTCGACAATGCTGCCCGCCTCACGCCAGATGGTGATATCGCGCTTGGCCGAAGCAAGCATGGTACCGCTGGCGTCGAAAAGACCGGCGCGAGCGCTGCCGGTGCCGACATCGACGCCCAGATAATAGCTGGTCATGGTCGCTCCCATTTACAGATCGAGGCTTTGTGGAAGAATGACCAGATCGCGAATGGTAATGTTGCGCGGGCGGGTCAGCATGAACATCACCGATTCCGCAACTTCCTTCGGTTCCATCAGACTGCCATTAGCCAGCGCTTCATCCAGCTTTGCCTTCGGCCAGTCGCTAATAAGTGCGGTAACCACCGGACCCGGCAGAACGCCACCAACGCGGATACCGTGCGGGGCAACCTGACGGCGAACCGTATGAACGAAAGCCTGAACGGCATGTTTGGATGCGGTATAGATAGGCTCCCAGATGACCGGTACGACACCTGCGACAGAGCTTGTCATGATGATATCGCCGGTCTTTCGTTCCATCATATGTGGCAGAACCGCATGAATGGTGCGGAAAGCCGCGTTGATGTTGAGGTTCAGCATGCGGTCCCATGCATCCGGGTCGCCTTCCCAAAGAGGTCCGCCAATATAGGCACCCGCATTGGCGTGAAATACGTCGAGTTTGCCCGCTTGGTCGAGTATTTGCGGCATCATGGTGGCGACTGATGCCGGATTGAGCAGATCAATGACCAGCGGCCTGGCTTTATCGCCGAGCTCGGCGCATTTTTCATTAAGCGCCTTCTCGTCACGGTCGACGAGAAACACCGTCATTCCCGCTTCTAACATGTGCTTTGCACATTCGAAGCCGATGCCAGAGGCAGCACCGGTAACGGCGCCGACTTTTCCATTGAGATCCTGAGCCATTTTTCAGTCCTTAAAGTTTTAGGCGCGACCGTGCGACTGGCGCGAGCGGCGGGCAAGGGAGTCGACAATCACGGCGATGGCGAGCACAGCGCCAGTAATCATGTAGCGAAGCGACGATGACAGATCGAGCAGCGTCAAACCGCTGGCAATCGACTGGATGACGATAATGCCAAGTAGAGCCGACCAGGCGCTGCCACGTCCGCCAAAGAGGCTAGTGCCGCCGATGACCGCTGCTGCAATCGCGTTCAGGTTGACGTCGCCAGTGCCTGCCTGCTGGCTGGAAGAAGCAAGGCGAGCTGCGGCCAGAATGCCGCCTGCGGCAGCCAGAACCGAACAGGTCATGAAAGCCGACATATAGATAAATTTCACATTGATGCCAGCGCGACGCGCAGCTTCACGATTGCCGCCAACGGCCTGCATGGCGCGGCCCCATTTGGTGCGGGTGAGTGCGTAGTTCATCGCGATCACCAGAGCCACGAACAGGCCGAACATCCATGGCACGCCGCGCGACTGGTTGAGATAGAATACTGCACCACCGACAATGACCGTGATGACAATGGCCTTGAGCGCAATCCCGGCCGACGACGGTGCCGACAGACCGGCTTCGCGGCGGCGCTGCGCGGAACGGAACCCGGTGAAGAAGATTGCAAGTCCGGCAATTAGCACCAGCGCATAAGAAAGCGGGCGCGGCATCACCAGAAGCTGGCCGAAGCTCACGAGCCAGGAGCCGTAAGGCAGATTGATCGAGCCGGTATTGCCCAGGAGATAAAGCTGCAGGCCAAGCGCTGCCAGCAGGCCAGCCAGCGTGGAAACGAAGCTTGGCATGCTGAAGCGATTATAGAGGAATGCGTAAAGCAGGCCGATCAGCGCGCCGGTGCAGAGCGCTGCCAGCATTGCGATCCCGACCGGCCAGCCATGATTGACCCACAGCACGCCGACAATTGCCGAAGCAAGACCGCTGACCGAGCCGACTGAAAGGTCGATTTCGCCCAGCATCAGGATGCAGACGATACCGAGCGAAATGACGCCGATGGTCGAGCAGTCGAACAGCAGGTTGACGAGATTGTTGCTCGACAGGAAAACCGGGTTCAATGTCTGGAAGACGGTCCAGATGATGACGAGGCCGACGATGACCGGCAGTGATCCAAGATCGCCCGAGCGAACACGGTCGAAGAAATTGCGCAGCGCGCCTGAAACGCCTTCGTCATGGCGCACGCGGGTATCCTGCCGGTCGAGAGGGGTATTTCCGGTTGCCTGGTTCATTATGCTTCTCCCCGATCATGGACCTGACCGGTTTCATGCTGCGCCTGACGCCGTTCGGCACGGCGGGAAACGGAATTGCTGCTTGCGCCGGTGATAGCTGCGACCAGCTCCTCGTTTGAGGAATCCGGGTAGAAAACACCATTGTTTCGGCCAAGCCGCAGCACGACGATACGGTCCGCGACAGCACGAACGTCTTCCATATTGTGGCTGATCATCAAGACACCGAGCCCACGGTCACGAACGCGCTCGATAAGATCGAGAACCTCAGCGGTCTGCGCAACGCCAAGTGCTGCAGTTGGTTCGTCGAGCATAATGAGCTTGGGATCAAGCAACAGCGAGCGCGAGATCGCGACCGTCTGGCGCTGGCCACCAGAAAGGGAGGCGACCGGCTCGCGTACACTCGGAATACGGGCGGAAAGCTCGTTCAGAAGCTTCCACGCCTTGATCTCCATGGATACTTCGTCAAGCCGATAGGGGCTCATTTCGCGGCCAAGGAAAATATTGGCGACCACGTCGAGATTCTCGCACAGCGCCAGATCCTGAAAGACCGTCGCAATGCCGAGATCGAGCGCAACGCCCGGCGAGGAAAGCACAACCTTCTCGCCATTGAATTCGATTGTGCCGGACGTGGGCTGATGCACACCCGCCAGCGTCTTGATAAGCGTGGACTTCCCCGCGCCGTTGTCGCCGACAAGAGCGACAACTTCGCCCGGAAAGACTTCCAGATCGATATCTGTCAGCGCTGAAACGGCACCGAAATTCTTGGATATGCCGCTTAGACGCAGCACTGGCTGCCGCGACGACGCAGCGGCTTCGTGATCTTGGGACATGATCTCACTTTCCCTGGCATATTGCAGGATACGCCATTGCACATCAAACTGCCCGACCGGATAACCGGCCGGGCGTATCGTTGCCTACTTCGTGATGCCGAGCTTCTTGCAGCCTTCGGCATAGCGGTCGACGCACAGGGTTTCAGCCGAAACGATGTTCTTGTCGATGATCTCAGCCTTGAGATTGTCAGCCGTCACGACCACTGGAACGAAAAGCTTCGACGGCGTGTTGTAGAGCGTGGCTTCTGCCTTCGGGGTTTCGTCATTCAGAAGCTGGCCCGCGACGCGTGCGGCTTCCGCAGCAACGATTTCCGACGGCTTTTTGATCGTATTGTACTGATCGCCCGAAATGATGAGCTGGAGCGCTGCAATCGTCGCATCATTGCCGGTGACCGGAGGAAGCGGATCGATACCAGCCGCCTTCATGGCTGCAATCGCGCCGCCAGCGGTGCCATCATTGGCAGCCACCACGCCGACGATCTGGTCGTTGAAGCGAGTGATCTGGCCGCTGGCCCACTGCTGTGCCTTGCTCGGTGCCCACTCGGGCGTATCGTATTCGGCAAGCGTCTTGTAGCCGCTGTCCTTCAGTCCGGCATGGATACCGTTCTTGATGAGACCGGCTGCGGCATCGGTTGGCGAACCATTGATCTGCAGGACGCCGCCCTTGTCGCCCGGTACACCCTTGTCCTTCAGGTGCTTGACCAGCGAATCGGCAATCGACTTGCCGATGGCTTCATTGTCGAACGACACGTAAAAATCGGAGGTCGCATCCGGGATCGGACGGTCATAGGCGATGACCTTGATACCCTGGGATTGGGCCAGCTTGACCAGCGAGGCTGCCGCCGCCGTGTCAACCGCATCGAGCACGATCACCTTCGCGCCCTGCGAAATGACCGAGTTGAACTGCTGCTGCTGCTTGCTCGCATCGCCATCGGCATTGAGATAAAGCACCTTGCAGCTTTCGCAGATCTTCTTCATCTCGGCGGCAAAGCCCGGATAATCACGCTCTTCATAACGGGTGGATGCCTGATCCGGCATCAAGAAGCCGACCACTGCGTCCTTCACTTCTGCCTGAGCACCGCTCGCAAAAGAGGACAGCATCACCGCAGCAAAAGCTGCCTTACCAAACAGATTCTTCATGTCTCACTCCCGTTGGGTTTTAATTTTGTTGTTTCGCAACCTTACAGACGAACTTCGCCTCGCTATTCCACCCTGAATGTTCTCCCGATAGCGACCTTCTACTCCACAAAGTTCCGATCATTCTGACGGCACACCGCATCGCGGTACGCCAATCAAATCGAGCGCTGCTGACGAGGATTGTTGTGCATGAATCGAAGGCTCTTCCCCGCCCTCGGCATGTGCGCACCGCTCCTCTCGGCTTGTCGTC
Organism: Brucella intermedia LMG 3301; assembly: GCF_000182645.1. NCBI lineage: Bacteria > Pseudomonadati > Pseudomonadota > Alphaproteobacteria > Hyphomicrobiales > Brucellaceae > Brucella > Brucella intermedia. The sequence goes on along the minus strand of NZ_ACQA01000002.1, from coordinate 84,354 downwards.
ACACTGCACCATCGATAGTGCAACACGATCATTGCTCGACATGCGGTATCCGGTCAAGAGGAAAATGCCAGAGGAACACACCGGATTCGCACCTGCTCCCACTTGCAGCGGGTGGTGACAGACCGCTAAGATCGAACTTCTACCCACATGAAAAGCAGGCTTAATGAGCACTCCCCGGAAAGTAACCATTTACGACATATCGGAAAGAGCTGGAGTATCTCCGTCGACCGTTGCTTCTGTCATGAATGGTTCGTGGGAAAACCGCAGGATAAATAAAGCAACGGCGGACCGAGTAAGAGTAATAGCCCGTGAACTCGGCTATACGACCAACCTTCAAGCGCGCGGATTACGCATATCCAACTCCGGCTTGATCGGCATGATCTTGCCGATGCTGGACAATCGATATTTCAGCTCGATGGCGGCGTCCTTCGAAGCGGTAGCCCGCTCCCGGAATCTTGTTCCGGTCGTTGCCAGCACATTGCGCGATCCGCAGCAGGAACGCAGCACTGTGGAAACATTGATTGCTCACAACATCGATGCCCTGCTGATAGCAGGCGCAACCGATCCGGACAGTGTCGCGGAACTGTGCGAAAAGGCTCACCTGAAGCATATCAATGTTGACCTTCCGGGAAAACACGGCGCGTCCGTGATCAGCGACAATTATGACGGCGCCCGACAGTTGACCCGCCAGATTGCCAGCCGCAGGTCTCATCGAACGGAAAACAGCTTCTACTTCATCGGTGGCGTGGATAGTGACCACAACACGCGCGCACGTGTGCGCGGGTATAAGGATGAACTGGCTGCGCTGAACCTTCCGGTTCGCGGCGGAACAATCACGACGAATGGCTACGATCCCGAAAATGCCGCAAGTGCAATCCGCGCAGTTTACGGTGAACTTAACGGCCTGCCGGAGGCGCTTTTCGTTAACTCGACGAGCCCCTTTGAGGGTATCGTCAGTTTTCTCAAGACACTGCCGGTTGACGAGGTCCGGGAGTGCTCCATCGGGTGTTTCGACTGGGACCCCTTCATTGAGGTTCTCCACTTCCCGGTCGTGATGGCCCGGCAAAATGTTCAGGCAATGATCGAACGCGCCTTCGAGCTTCTGGATGAGCCTGCACAAACGACCGACCAGCCCGAAATGATACCGACGGAGCTCATTATTCCACGGGGTCTTTGAACCTCATTGCTTGGATAGGAGAAATATGCCGTCCGCGCGATCACCGGTTGTTTTGTTTTTTCAGATAGATAAGCTGAGCTGTCAGTCCTATGATGAGGATGATCAAAAGACTGCCCTGCGCGCCCAGCAACAACGGGGATTTGGGATCGGTCACAAATGGATGACCATTTGGTACGCGCCGCAATACCTCGCTTACCGCCGGCACTATTAGCAGGAAGGCAGTCAAGCTTAAAAAGACTGTTTCCAGATAGCGGGTCGCACGACCAAAGATTGAACTGTAACCGATTGAATAACCGGCAATGAGCAGAACTATCGTCGCAGCACCGATAACATAGCTGACCTGCTGGCGTGCAACGAGAAATGTTGTGCCAGCACCTATGAGCATCGAGACAAAATAAAGACCTCCGGATTTTGACCCGGGCAAAATTCGCCCGTAGCGGACGAACATGTAGATGGCCAGGGGAATGGCAGGCAAACTGCCGATCGTGTGCATCCAGCCTAGCGGGGAAATTCCAAACATAACCAAAGCTCCTGTAAATATAACAACCTACTAATAGATAGGTTTTAGAATAAAACCTAGTTCATTGATCAGGACGGTCGATTAACCATTCAAAACATACTGATAGCATCCATCCACATTCACCACAGTCATCCTTCCCAAAATTCCCTCGCCATTTCGACAACTGGCCGACGAGAAGCACCGTCGTGACAGCGACATTCCAGAAACAGGCACACAACATTTCGATATTCATTCCAGGCATTGCCTGCGCCCGGCATGTTTCGAAATATCAATGCGATGATGGCTGCAGGCTGGATAACGGGGTCGCCGCATTCGCCTCCCTGCCAATTGATAGCCTGACTACAGAGCATGATCAGGCTTTGATCGAAATCACTGTGCCGCAGCCAGTCTGCGAAGCATTGGTTCAACTATAAGCGAAAACATCTTCGGATCGCTGTGGGCTCTCGCTGACAACATCCCTCCGTGAACGGTAGCAGCAAAAGCTTCTGCCTCGATGTCAGGGGAGTCGATCAAGCGAATGCGGCCCTGTCTTGCGCCGCGTGTGAGGACTGATGTCAACCATCTCGATAACGATCTGAAATAGTTTTGAATCTCAGAAGCGAGTTCCTGTGGCAATATAGGAATTTCGCTTGCCAGAAGCGCCCCTACACAGAATGGCGCACTCCCGTCCGTGATACACGCACTCCAGTATTGAGTATAAGCCTGCAGTTGCTCCAGCGGATCATCGACTTTGCTCTCGAGATTGGCAAAACCTGCTTCTGTATCTTCACGATGTCGCACGATTAGTGCCTTTACCAGATCGACCTTGCTCGGAAAATGATGATGGATACTGGCCTTGCGAATGCCTACGACGCTGGCGATATCCGCGTAGCTGAATCCATTATACCCACCCGACATGATCAAGGTTTTGGCGCATGCGAGAATATCATCGGAAGTGGTGGACAAATTGCTCATACTCAGTACCTACCTTCCAGTAGGTTGAATGTCAAGATAGATCAAAGTGAAGAGATTTGTCACACGGTCGAATTTTACCTCATGCAGAACCCGATCCCGTCGACACAGTTCATATGTTGCAACAGTCCGGGGCAAACGGCACGAAATGGATCGACTCTGGACTTCGCAAACAGGTTAGTGCCGGAAGTCTTGACCGCGGTCGAGTTTCTGGCTCTGACGTATCGCTGCTATTTCCTGGGCCCTGGCGGTCGAAACTGTTTGCTGAAGAACCTTCAACGTGTCCTGAAGCCCCTCGAAAACGGAATGTTGTGCGGGAGGCACGCGTTTGATGTTGTCGCGGTCGCCGCGCAGGATTGCATTGCGCCCGAATCTGAGATCAAGGGCGCGGCTGACGCTTGTGAACTCCCGACGAATATGCGGTTCGAGCGAACCGGCGAGGACATCAAGCCGCGCGTTCTTCTTTTGCATCGCAGTTGTGATGCGACGGAGTTCTTCGCTAGCCTCTTCTGACAATCCTGGAATGGCGGTCTCCATCTGCTGACGCTCTGCGGCGATTGCTGTTGTTGCAGCGTTCAGGGCTGAGGCCCAGCCCGATCCCAGCGAGCGGACACTTGCCTGCACATCCGGCACGGCTTCCAGTGCTGTCTTTCGCTCGCGGCCAACGGCCAGAAGCCTGTCCCTCAGCCGACCAGAGCCGCGCAGGGCACCATAGGCCGCAGGATCATTGGCAATGGCTGCCGCAATCCGATCACCGGCAATGCCTTTCCGGATCAGTGTCTCGATCGTTTCAACAGCATTGGCAGGTTCACGCCAGATCCGCATTGCTGTTTCAGCAAGCAGCGAGCGGTTGTGAACATGGAGAGCGGCTTTTGAAGCTCTTTCGCGCGCCTCAACCTCGACCGGGGTCGTAAACTCTGTCACGGCGGCAAGCAGCGGCGGTATGTTGCAGGCTTTCGAGCCCTGCCCGATATTGTCAGTCGGCCGGGTCCGGGACGAACCCGGAGAATTTCGATCCAGGGACATCGGGGCTGTCGGATTCTGCATGGGGAATCTTCCGGATTGCCTCTCATGATAAGAAACCCTGCGTTCCCGATCGATTGCCAAACCGAGCGCCGCACCTGCTCGCTCCCACAGCATTGCCACCTGCTGGCGCTTTTGCGACAGCCACGCCAGCTGGCGTCGTGCTCCTGCCCCTGTGCCAGCGACAATCCCGGCAAGTGTGTCGATACCACGCCTGCGGGCAAAGTCCCGCACATGTGCCTGGTAGCCAGCCTCGCCAGCAAAATCCAGCGTCGTGGTTTTGGCGCCCGAGCGCCCGAGGCGTTTGGCCAGTTGCCGGAACAATTCCGGTGTGTGGCTTTCCCCTTCAATGCTTTTGCGGCGGACACCTGTGGCTTCATGCAGCCTGGCCGTCCAGACATTGCGTTCAACCGTGCGCTCCTCAAAGCGCCTTTCACCGCCTTGCGCATCAGGGACTGCAATTTTTACCGACACGGTCTCGACGCCATCCTTGCGAAGCGTGACCGTATCCCCTTTTGAAGCTCCCGCCGCAGACAGGGCTGCCGGCAGACCGACACCCCGGAGGCGATGGACCTTCCCGCCCTCAACCTTCAGATCAGCATAGGGCGTATCATTCGTGTCCTCATCCCAGGACCGGAATTTTGTCACCCCGGTTTCGACCAGTTCGCCGGTGATCCCCTTCGCGTAATCAATACGGGATCTGTCCTCCCGTTCGGGCCTGAAGTCCTCGCGTGCAGCATAAAGATCAGCCCTGTGACGATGACGGGTCATGGACACACAGGTCAGGTGCCTGTCCATCATGCCGCTGGCAAGCACAAGGGTCCGGTCGACAGTCGCGCCCTGCGACTTGTGGATTGTCACCGCATAGCCGTGATCGATGTTGCGGTAACTGTCCTCGCTGAGAACAATCTCGTTGCCGCTGTCGAGCCGGACAGAAAGAAGCGGCGCGCGGAATGCGTTGCCGGTGGAGACCACCGTGCCGAACATGCCGTTCCTGACGTATTGCGGACGGTTTCCCCTTGCACGCGGTTCGAGGAAACGGGCGTTCTCGAGAAAGATAATCCGGTCGCCTGCAGCAAACTCCCGCATGCCCCGCTCCGTCCGGAAGCGGCGCGCGCCATCGAGCGCTCCCTCTTCCCGCATCACCTTGCGCAAGGCTTCATTCAGCCTGTGGACATCCCTGTTGGTGTGCGCCAGCACCAGCAATGCATCACCCGGCAACTGGCCACCACCGTTTGGTGCTGCGATCCCCGTCCCGGGTTGCACGCCTCGTCCCGTCTGTGATGGCGTGATCAATTTCCGCCGCGCATCCGTCCAGTCCCTGACCAGACGCCCGATCAGTGCATCCCGGGTTTCCGCCTCGACCAGATGCCCGCGTCTGGCGTAGATCTCCAGTCCCGCCGCGGTGTCACCGCGAGCAAAGAGTTTTGAGGCATCGCGTGCCCATTCATCCTGTTGCCGGCGCACACCGGCAAGTTCGGCGGAACTGATCCGCTCCGATATTGCCCGGAAAGCCGCACCGGCCCCGATCGGCTGAAGCTGCATGGCATCGCCGACCAGAACAACCTTTGCGCCAGCCTTTTCTACGGCATCCAGCACACGTGCCATTTGCAACGACGAGACCATGCCTGCCTCGTCGATGACGAGGATGTCACCGCGCATCAACTGATCGCGCCCGTTATTCCAGGCATGCTCCCACGCGGCAAGCGTTCGCGATCTGATGGCGGAACTCTCCTCCAGCCCCTCGGCAGCCTTGCCGGAAAGTGCCGCGCCCAGGACGCGATGATGTCCGCTTTCCCAGGCAAGGCGCGCAGCTGCAAGCAATGTCGACTTGCCCGTACCGGCAAGACCGACGACAGCAGCGATACCGCTGTCCCCCGTTACATGCTGAATGGCTTCAATCTGCTCAAGATCCAGCCTAAACGGCTTCAGTGGATTGTCCTCTTCGACGAAACGCAATGCCGCTGCGCGTCCAGCGTCCGAAATCCCGAAACCCTTCCTCCCAGACAGGATATCGGCTGAACGCATCATGTTATGTTCGGTGCGCAGGATCTTTCGGGTGGTGAAGATGGCCGGTTCCGTTGCCTCGCCCTTCACCCGGCCATTCACACGACCCTTGATCGGGTCGGTCAGCGCGCCAGACTGCTGTGGTTTAAGGAGCACCAGATCAGGAGAAGCCATCAGTCGTGCACGGATATTGGCAAAGTCTGCCGGATCATCGACATAGCGGTGGATGACCCTTGCGATATCCTTCTCGTCAAAGGTGGAGCGCTCATTGCCAAGCTGTCTGAGGAGAGGCTCCGGATCGGCAAGCAGTCGGGCGGTCATTTTGCGCCGGCGCGCCAGATCGGCAGGTGCAAAATACATCTCGACACCCTTGCGCATCATCGCCGACTTTCCGGGTCCCAGATGCCTCTGGGCAATGCCGTCAAGTCCCTGTTCGGCATGGGAACGACCGTCAAGGCGGATATCACGGCCAGCAAGCGCCAGATACCGGCTGGCTGTTTGCGCCCAGGCGATCTTCCACGCCTTCATTGTCTCCCTGTTGCCGGCCCAGACTGTGTAGACGATCCTGCCCTTCGGCTGGTCCCCTGCTGCCACACGCAGTGGCTTTCCGTCATCGCCGGGGACAGGCATGACCTTGAGACCGAAGCCTTGCGCTGTCAGGGGTCTGAGCGTTGTCAGAACATGTACATGCGGATTACCGTCCCTGTCGTGATAGACCCAGTCAGCAATCATGCCCCTTGAGGTCAGGTTGTCTCTCACGAACTCACGGACCAGGGAGATGTTTTCCCTAAGCGTCAGTTCCTCCGGCAGTGCTATAATCAGTTCGCGGGCAAACTGCGCGTTCACACGCGTCTCGAATGCGTCAACCGCATTCCACAGTGTCTCGCTTGCGTCAGCGGCAGTCTTCCCCTCGATAGCAGTCTGCAGCCACGCTGGAACCGCCTCCGGTAGAGCCAGTTCCTCGTGCCTCAGTTCGTCGTCGCCATCCTTGAAGCTGAAAGACACCCCCCTTTGTTCGTCCACCATCCGGGTGCGGTGCCGATAGGCGGCAGCAGAAATAATGTTGCGACCCGCGCCCCTGCTGATCATCTGCGCTCGCACGAACATTATCGCCACGTCTTTTCTCCTGACCGGCAGTCAATACGTGTGAAAGCCCAGGATTACCCGGGCAGCTGACTCGCCACTTTTCCGTCCCCTTCGCGAGCTGCACCGTTGCACTTGGGGGATTGAAATTGAAAACATGTTTAACTATCTTTTTTCAGTCAGTCAAACTCACAATGCCTACGGTTCGAACAGAAAGGTTCACAAGATGCACATTGATTTTCCGCACAGAATATTAGACGCGACATTGAAGAATGCCGCAGGAACATAAAAAACTATAAACACTAAAATTAGCTCACCGTATGAAACGGCTGCACGACTGCTGGCCGGGCGAACCCCTTGTCCAGACGGAAAGGATGTTTGAACGAACGACGCGTCTTCTCGCAAGACCCACAAGAGCAACGCCTTACAGCAAGGCTTTTTATCCTCTGAAGAGCCAGAATGGCGACACTGGAGCAACGGCGTATGTCCAGCAAGACAATTGATCGAAAGACAGAAGCGCGGAGCAAACGCCTGCTGGGGGCGATTGTCGTGCGGGCCGGATTGTCGAGGGTCGATCGGGCATTCCTGTTAGGAGGTCTGCTGGAACTGGCCAAACTTTCGCCCGGAACACCCGAATACCGCCGGTTGCGCAAAATTGGCGAAATTGCCTTCAGGTCTGAAGTGCCAGAAGAAAATCCAGGTTCAAACCAGGGAGATCGCATTTGATGATTAGAGCAATACCGCTCCCGGGTCTGCTTTTCGCTCTTGTGCCAGTCGTTCTTTCTGGCTTTACTTTTTATGTCGCGCATTGGTTTTGGACCGAACTGGCCGCAGGCTTGTCAGGAAAGCTCCAGTACTGGTTTATGCGTGCTGCGCCTGTACCAGTGCTTCTATCGGGGCCGCTTGGGGCACTGCTGACGGTTTGCTTGCTACCGCTGCACCGGCGCCGACCGGTCGCCATGGTCAGCCTGTTTTGCTTTCTGCTTATTGTGGGTTTTTACACGCTGCGCGAGATCACCCGCATCTCCCCTTTCGTAGAAAGCGGAGTCCTGCAATGGGATCAGGCTCTATCATTCCTCGATATGGTGACCCTGGTTAGCGTCGCAATTGGATTTGTTGTTTTAGTGGTATCCGTGCGCATCTCTAGCGTTGTGCCCCAAACGGTGAAGCGTGCTCGTCGCGGAATCTTTGGAGATGCAGACTGGTTACCGATGTCGGCGGCGGCACAGCTCTTTCCTGCGGACGGCGAAATCGTTGTTGGCGAGCGCTATCGTGTCGACAAGGAACTCATCCATGAACTGCCTTTCGATCCGGTCAATCCGTCTACCTGGGGGCGCGGTGGAAAAGCTCCACTCCTGACTTATAATCAGAATTTCGATTCAACCCATATGCTGTTTTTTGCGGGATCAGGTGGGTTTAAAACGACCAGTAATGTCGTGCCCACAGCCCTTGTCTATAGTGGTCCGATCGTTTGCCTGGACCCGTCATCCGAGGTTGCATCGATGGTAATCGAGCATCGCCGCAAAAGGCTCGGGCGAGACGTCGTGGTGCTCGACCCCGCCAACCCGGTTAACGGTTTTAATGTACTTGACGGGATCGAAACGTCGATCAAAAAAGAAGAAGACATCGTCAGCATCGCACATATGCTGCTGTCGGAAAGCGCTTGCCCTGAAAGTTCAACGGGGTCTTTTTTCCAGAGCCAAGCACACAATTTGCTAACAGGACTGTTGGCGCATGTAATGCTATCGCCAGAATTTTCCGGGCGGCGAAATCTGCACAGCCTGCGTCAAATTCTTTCCGAACCGGAAACGTCGGTTCTTGCCATGCTGCGTGAGGTTCAGGAAAATTCCGTCTCGACATTTATTCGCGAGACGCTTGGCGTTTTCGTCAACATGACAGAGCAAACATTTTCAGGCGTTTACTCTACGGCATCGAAGGACACCCAGTGGCTATCCCTGGCAAATTACGCATCCCTTGTCTGCGGAGACAGCTTTAAACCAGCGCAAATAGCCCAGGGCGAAAAAGACGTATTTCTCAATATCCCTGCATCAATCCTTCGCTCCTACCCGGCAATCGGGCGAGTAATCATCGGCTCGTTAATCAATGCAATGATGGAGGCGGATGGCGCATTCCGGCGACGGGTTTTGTTCATGCTCGATGAGGTCGATCTGCTTGGCTATATGCGCATACTAGAAGAGGCACGTGATCGCGGGCGCAAATACGGAATCAGCTTGATGCTGATGTACCAGTCCGTTGGCCAACTGGAACGCCATTTTGGCAAAGATGGTGCAGTTTCATGGATCGATGGATGCGCATTCGCAAGCTACGCTGCGATCAAGGCGCTCGATACCGCGCGTAATGTGTCGGCGCAATGCGGGGAGATGACGGTAGAAGTGAAGAACAGTTCACGCAACAAAGGATGGGATAAGAGCCATCTTTCCCGAAAATCTGAAAGCATCAATTTCCAGCGTCGACCGCTTATAATGCCGCATGAGGTTACCCAGTCTATGCGCAAGGATGAACAGATCATTATAGTACAGGGGCACCGCCCCATCCGCTGCGGTCGCGCCATTTATTTTCGACGCAAGGAAATGGACACAGCCGCCGCAGTCAACCGGTTCGTTAAGTCCGGAAAATGATAAATCAAAAAAGTATTCGCGAAGCTGCCGTTAGCCCCCGCTTTTTACCGTCTAGGTAAAAGGCGCTTTCGCTGCAAAGCAGTGCGTCAAAGCCTTTCCGATAGAACAAGGGGACGTCGGGTTTGTGAATTCAAGACCGGTTGATTTGAAGGGATGGGGCCCCGTCTCCGGCAGAAAAGAGGAAGGGGCACGAACCCGGGTGGAATTCGCGTCTAACATTGCGGAGGTTTCACGCTTCAACACAAGGATGTATCTGACTTCAGCCAGACCTGAAACCGCCACCGCACACTTTCGAGCATCAAACCCGGCGAGCCTGATGATCAAGGTGGTTCGGTCCACCCACTCGCCGCTGCTGTCGACTTTATCGAGCGAACTGCAGAACCGATTTTCAATCGGCGAAGGTGAAGCCCTTCCCGCGAATTGCATGCAAAGGGAGCACGATCCCGGCTTTTCTGGCCCGCCGTCTCAGGCGACTCACAATGGTATCCAGGTGAGCATAGTTGAACTCATAAATATCTTCTCCGAGCGCAACGACCAGATCATGCCGCTCAACTATTGCGCCGCGCTCAACCAACAAACGGCTCAAAATCCGTTGTTCGGATGTCGTGAGCCGCAGACGATGCCCCCGGCCATCGGTAATGACCCAGCCGCTTTCCACCAGTGCCCATTCAGGAGACGGACACGGCGAAACAGTTATGGGCTTCTCCAGACGATTAAAGACCGCCGTCACAGTAGCAGCGAGTTCCCGAACATCCACTGGTTTGACGAGATAGGCATCGGCGCCAGATTCGAGACCATTAATACGATCATCAATAGAACCGCGAGCTGTCACCATAATAATGCCGACTGATTGCGATGTTCTCAAATGCGCGGCCGCGGATAGCCCGTTTTCCCCCTTCAGTCCGACGTCGAGAATAACAATGTCTGACGGCTTGGCTGCATATGCTCGGTACAGAGCTGCAGCGGATTCGAACCCATGAGTGTTCAAGCCCAGACTGGCTAAACCAAAGACCATTTCCTCGCGGAAGTCGTCGTCATCATCGACCACATATACGAGAGGGATACTGGCGGCATCATCTTTTCCACGTCTCTCGTCGAAATTGGGGCGATTTCGTAAGATATCTGACATTGTCAATCTCAAGTATTCACGACGTTACCGGTATCGGCAACTTTTTGGCATACAGGTCCGCGGGGGCAAGCAGAAGAGCGGCTAAATCTTGCTCACTGAACGCGAACTCTTGCCAATCCGCTCCTCGTATAGCAATGACGTCTTTGGTGCATTATCCAGATGTCTCACTTTTATTGCCCAGCGGTCTCATCCGGCATGCTCTTTCAACGCCACTCCCGAATCTCAACAAGTGTGCGCGAAGTTCCGGAACAAGCGGCTCAGACAACCGCTCGCGCCGCGCTTCACCGGGCATCAAGCCGAAACGTTCACGGAAACTACGCGAGAAATGGCTAGCGCTCGAAAATCCGTGTTCAAATGCGATTTTGGCAATCGATCGCGGAATCATGTCTGTTTGCGTGATCTCAAGAAAAGCTGCGTCGAGTCGGCGGTCTCTGATCACGCCCGCAATGCCACCGTCTTCCGCAAACGCACGATAGAGATGCGCGCGCGAGACATTAAAACGACGAATAATCAAGTCCAGGCTAAGTTCCGGATTATTGAGATTCCGATCGACATAATCCAGAACCCGCTGACGTAAGGCAATGCTTAAGGGGCGAAGTTCTTCAATCCCTGTTGCGCGCAAACCTTGCAAGGCGGCGGCCAGAATCGTAACCAACGATTCCTGCACTGCGACAATTTCGTCATTCGATAGATGTTCGCTCAGGCCATTCAACCCCTCGAGGTAAGCAGTGATCAACTGCGTCATCGGAAGATGTGCTTGCAGTACTACACCATGCAGATTTGCATGCCCCGTCGCCTTCGCCAGAATTCCGCGCGGTATAAGAGTAGACAGAGTGCCGCCCGCGGTCACGTCGCTCTGAAGAACTTGTGTTAGATCAAGGATACAGATATCTCCCGATCGTGCCGTCAGGCTGTTGTTCGCGGCGTCGCCCAGGATTTCCCCTCCCTTTACAACCGCAACGAGGAATTGATCCAGACCACTCCATGCTATTATACGTCGGTCGCGATTATATCGCTGAGAGTTAAATGTAACGGAAGCCAGAGTAAACCCGGCTATCTCGCGAGATCTTATGGCACCCTCCAGTCGACCACTTTTGCTTCCAGGAATCGGTGTCGTTTCATAAAAGGGTCGGGAAGCCTCCCGCCAGAAATCATTCCTCAGGCGTTCCTCGACGAAATCAGTTGAAATAATAACGTCCTGACCGGATTTAGCCTCACAGCCATTTTTCTTCACCGACATTTGCCGCCCTGTCCTTCGATCCAACTGCGAGTCGAGGTATTTACCTGCGAGAAGTTATAACACGCGTTTTGTTCTGCATAATGCCTCGTCCCCAAACTCAATCCTGGATCGCCTCACGCACAGGCTCATGCCGATTGAGCGAGTAGATAATTTTTTGTGCTATCTCCGCGGTTCAAAAGGCCCGAGCAAGAACCAATTCACCATCCTGTTCGTTTAATGGCGCTGGAGACGGTCAACGTCAGTTATATCAGTAATAGCTAACAGTGCTTGCATTAATATTAATTTTCATCATTTTACAAAACAGTCTATTGATAGGATATCAGTATATCAATTAGTGTGTTCTTCTAATGGAATGAAAAGCCGGGAGCCTGTTGCTCAGAAATTTCCCCGTATCCGGAGGTTGATGATGTCTAGATGGACAATAGCTGCAATGGTTTTGGCTGGTGGGACGTTCATACCGCCCGTCGTCTTCGAAGCTGGGGCACAAACGACAGTAGAGTGCCGATCCAGAGACTATAAATATGATGAATGCTATGCTGGCCCCCTGTCCAGGCCACAGCTCATTCATCAGACATCGAGTGCCTCTTGCATATTAAACCGCACATGGGGATACAACCCGAAAAGCCGCTATATATGGGTGGCTCAAGGGTGTTCGGGTGTGTTTGCGGATGTGGGTGGCTATCATCACGGTCGTGGCGACGGGTTTGATCCAGGAGCACGCCAGTACGATCACCGAGGCCATGATGTTGGCGGGGTAGTAGCGGGCGCGGTACTGGGAGCGATTGTTGAAGGAATGTTGACGGATCATCCGAAGAAGCACCATCACACGACGAGCAACCACCGTGATACGGACGACTATAATGGCTGTCACGGCATTGGATGTAATGTTGACCGACCGAATGACTCCGGTGAGATCGATACGACGCCCCAGTTCGACAGAAACGGGGAACCAAACTACGATACCCACGGCAACTACATCGGCTGCCATGGAGTTGGCTGCCTGGTCGATAGTCAAGATTAGTAAAAACCGTGCAGCCCGCCCTCCTTCAAATATTACAAGACCCACGACGAATGTTCATATTCGTGGATAGACTTCATGTCACTATCACTTCTTAATATTTCCAGAACCTGACACTCCGGCATGAAAAACATTCGAATGCGTTGAATCAATTTATACCTTTATCACGTTCCAATGGGAGAATTGAATGACAGGCCTGAAACCCAGACATTTACTGCTTGCGTTTTTACCCTTGGCGGTTGCCGGATGCGTTACCGCAGATGATGTATACCGGGACAACTGTACCTCCTTCGGTTTCAGGCCCGGCACTGATGCATTCGCAAACTGTATGATGGAACAGAGCGCACGCCACGATGAGGATGAACAACGCGCACAAGATCGCATTTATGCTCAAGAACAGCGCGACCGTGAGCGCAAAAGGGAGCGTCGCCGCCGCGAGGAACAACAGATCGATACCAGGCCTCAGTTCGATAAGGACGGCAATCCAAACTTTGATACACAAGGGAATTACGTTGGTTGCCATGGAGCCGGATGTGGGGTCGACAATCCCGATAATCCGGCTGATAGTAACAACTAAAAATCTGAACGGTATCAAAAATCTGAACGGTATCGCCGCTTATGTCTAAAAGCTGTTTGACCCGGGCAAAGGTCAAGATCGGGCCGCCGCTGCGTCAAATTCTATCGCCTTTGACATTGGGCGTATCCGTAGCATGGCTGGCTATAGTGGCGTGCCTTGGCTGGTGGATTTCCCACCTTGCAGTATCAGCTGAGACCAGGAGATTGGCTGCAAGCGCCGAGTATGAGGCACAGACAACGGCGCGCGTTGTTGATCGGCTGTTCACGGAGATGAACAGCGTCGCCAACATGGTTGCTAAGCAGAACCGGGTAATCGAACTTGCGTCTCGCTATCGGGTTGATCCCCCGGGCTTCTCGGAACTAACGCGTGAAGAGCGGGCAGCTATACTTACAAGTGACCCCCTCGTTCGTCTGGTCGGCGATTTCATGACCCGGCTATCGGACGACCTTCACTATGCCCGTATTTATATGAACAATTTGTCACACGATACCGTAACATCCAGTCAGTGGGCTGATCGCTTTAACATAGTGGGACAGATTTATACCGGCCGGGCATATCTAATTGATGCATTGCGCGATGGTAGCGGGCAACTGTTTGGTATCGCTCGCTTGAACCAGATGCCATCGTATTTTGTTACCAGTCGGATTGAGGGCACTGGCGACGAGGCGCTGGGGTCGGTTACGGTGCGGTTTGACGCACCGGTAATGGCACGCTATCTGACAGGTCAACACGTCGCATTGATCGTGAATCGCCAGGGACGAGTAACGACGGCATCTTCTGCGACATTCATGCTACGCAACGTTGCGGCGGTTTTGCCGCCCGAAACCCTGCAGCCTTCAAACAGCGACGAGAGTCCAGGAGAGGCGATGGCCGTGCAGCAAATTGCGGACGTGGAAGGGGGCGACCAGTGGTTGATCGACGGCCACTCCTATCTGATACGGCATCAGCCGCTGGGTAACGCGCAGTACCAGTTACTTACCTTGGCGCCGCTCGATTATTTGGGCGCTCTACAACGGCAATATCTTGTCGCCGCCGGGGGCGTTGCAGCCTTGGGCCTTGCGCTGATTGTACTTGCTGGTCGTTTGGTTGACCAACGTACCGAACGCCGTCAGCGAGCAGAGCAGGATCGCATTCTGGCCATCTCGCAGGCAGCCGAGCGCGAGTTGACCATCAAAGTACAGGAGAGAACGGCAGAACTAGCGGAGAGTAATGCGTCACTTGAAGCCGAGGTGGAGCGCCGCCGGCTGCTTGAGATAAAGCTCCAGCAGTCTCTCGACTCGGTTAACGATGCTCTTGCACAGCAACGGGACTTTGTAGCCGTGGTGTCCCACGAGTTCCGGGGCCCGCTGGCAGTGATTGCAGCTGCTGCTGACAACCTGCTCATTTCATTGGCTGATGGCACAGACAGCATAAAGTTACGCGTCAGCAAAATAAGCCGCACTGTTAAACGTATGGCATTGCTAATCGAAAACGTGCTGGCTGGCGACCGGATAGATGCGGGACAATCACAATCCGGGCAAGCGGATGTATTTGATCTCAACGAGATTATACACACGGCACGGATGGGATTTGATGAGGCTGCCGCTGATCGCATTACTTTCGTGAATGGTGGCAGAACGCCGGTTAAATGTGACCGCGCCCTTATAGAGATTGTTCTACACAACCTGATACAAAATGCGCTGAAGTACTCTTCTGAGAATTCTCCAGTAAATATCCAATTGTCGACTGATCACAATATGGCTCTTATTACGGTGACTGACCAAGGCAAAGGCATCACTCCAGATGAGCGTGAACTGATATTTATGAAATACTTTAGATCGCCTGGCCATACTACAACAGGGTTTGGCCTGGGACTTTACATATCACGCGAGATTGCCCGACAGAATGGGGGCGATATCACACTGATGGCCAGCGATACCACGGGATCAACTTTTTGCTTCTCGCTTCCCATTGAGGCAGAATTTGGGGCAAGTACCGTATCCAAAGCGGAATAACGACCGTTGTTGGACCGATCATCCGAACCTCATTTATCGGAATTGCCACGCCGCCGTTCCTGATGCACGTTCAAGACCCGGAATTGCCCGGCTCTGGAACCGGCCATGACGCAGATGCTCATATCAGAACAAGAAATGGCGCCGCAATGACAGGAAGTGACAGTTTGTGCCAGTTTCTGCAATTGCCTTATGAGTGCATGCTGTTAGACATACCGATTACAAGTATCACATGAACGATGGTGATTTTGCGTTGAGCGATACAAGTATTCTCTATCTTGTTCCAGATACGGGCGCGGCATTTTCGAAAATTTTGAGAACAGTATCCGGGTTTGGAAATGATTATTCAGATTTCCAGAAATCGACGGCCATCAACGCCGGATATTATTATATCGACGCAAATTGGCTGCGTCAGGGATGCAAGTTAGATGTGGAAGGGGACATCAATGAAACCAGGGCGAAAAAAAAGCAGAAATAATGATCAGCCTGAAGTGACTTGGCTTCGTGGAGGTCGTGTCGGCAAGTATAAGGGAGTTGCTGGTGGCATAGCGCCTTGTGAAGCGAGCTTTACGCTGTCCCTTACAGGTTTGTCAGCCGTTTCAGCTGCGGTGTTTGCATCGCTCTTTGTTTGGTCTTCACCATCGCGGGCAGGTAGCTGTGTGGAAACCACGCCAGCTTCGGGAACCTGGACTTGTTCCGGTCCTGCTTCCGGCAGCGATACATCGGTCGCTATCTCATCCTCTCCGCATGTTACAGTTGTCACTCAGCAGGGCTTTGGTCTTTCGGCCGGCGCTGGCCCGGCTTTTGTTGTAAGTTCAAGTGGCGGCATAAGCATAACGGACCAAAATGCTTCTTCCATCACGTCTTCTGGTGACCGAGGTATTGATGTTTACAATGATGCTACTGGCGACGTATCTGTCACGTCGAATGGTAGCATAACCGGCACAGATGCTATTTATATCGCCAATGATGGCACGGGATCTACAATGGTCACAACGTCGGGGACAGTGACCGGAACAACCAACCATGCCATCTACGTTGGTAATAACGTTGACACAACAGATATAATCGTCAGCCAAACAGCCGGCACCATTTCTGGTGCGCGGGATGGCATTCATACATCTCAATATGGAACTGGTGCTACCGTAATCAGTGTCTCCGGGGACGTGAACGGTGTAGGTGATAATGGCATATGGGCGGCAAATCAGGCTACCGCGACAGACATCACCATTACCCAGGAAGCAGGTAGTACGATCACAGGCTATACGCACGGTATTCGCGCAGATAACCGCGGTACTGGAGCTACATCGATCACAACTGCTGGGATCATAAACCAGACCCAGACAACTGGCGCTTTAGTTTATGACACCTATGGTGTCTATGCCTACAATTATGCATCTTCGACGGATATTACCCTTACCCAGACCGCCGGAGCGATTTCCGGCAATTATTTTGGAATGTATGCCAATAATCAGGGTACGGGTTCAACGACGATCGTCAGTGCGGGAAATGTGACGGCAGCGGTATCTGGCGGTCTCTATGCTTTTAACGCCAGCACAGCGAAGGACATCGTTGTCAACCAGACATCCGGAACGGTCAACGGTGGTACTTATGGTGTTTTCGCAGACAACACGGGAACCGGATCAACGACAATTACATTGTCTGGTGACGTGATCGCTTCTGGTAACTACGGCGTCTATTCGCGAAATCGCAGCAGCGCAACCGATCTGACTGTAAAACAGACCGCAGGCTCTATTGCTGGCAACACCGCTATTCTCGCTCGGAATCAAGGTACGGGCGCGACGTTGGTCAGCGTTGTGGGTACAGTAACCGGCGGTGCGGGCGCGGGCATCCAAACGATAGCAGCAAACGGCTCGACCATCGATATTGCAGCTTCGGCAACAGTCAGGGCAACATCCGAGATCGCCATTCGGGATGGCGGTGCTGCTGGTAATTCGACCGCGTCGGATACGGTCGGGGGCAATGTCATTGTTAACAGCGCTGGCACTGTAACCGGCGATGCGATCCTTGGCCTCGGCAACGATACCTTCAATCTGGCTGGTGGAAGCTATAGCGGTAATATTTACGGCGATGACAGGGACGATCCCCAGAGCAATGACGGTATCGCCAACCATGAAGGCGATGATACGTTCAACTGGACGGGCGGCAAACTGACTGGTGGTTTCTACGGTAAGGATGGTTCCGATACCGCAACGGTGAGTGCATCGAGCTATGATGGTTCGCAGGTGCTTGACGGTGGCGATGACACTTCCGTCGCCGATGGCATGATCGATACGCTCACGCTCAAGGGTGTGACTGCGACCACGAATGGCGGCAAGATCACCAATTGGGAAGTCGTCAAGCTGGACGGTGCCAATCTGTCCATTGATGGCGGTGCATGGCATGTCGGTGAGCCAGATGAAGGAACGACCGGTGTGTTCCTGAACAACGGTTCTACCCTTGACGGCATGGCGTCGCTCGACTTCGACGGCAATATGACGATTGATTCAAGCTCGACTTTTGTTGGTACAGGCGACGGAGCCGGGGTTTACGCGTTCAGCGGCGATGTGACCAACGCCGGAACTATCACCACGGTCGATGATGCCGTGGGCGATGTTGTGATCATCGGTGGAAACTACAACGGCAATGGCGGACAGATGCTGTTCGATGTTGCGCTCGGTGATGACAACTCCAAGACGGATATGATCATCGTCAATGGCGATACATCGGGCACGACGAATGTTGGCGTCAACAATGTCGGTGGAACCGGCGCGCAGACTAATGAAGGTATCCGTATCATCGAAGTGAACGGAGCTTCCAATGGCTCGTTCTCGCTCATCGGCGATTACACGGTTGGCGGCAAGCAGGCGGTTGTTGCAGGCGCATACGCCTATCATCTTTACCAGGGCGGCACTTCAACACCCTCTGACGGAGACTGGTATCTGCGTTCACAGCTCAAGCCTACTGAACCTGAAACGCCGCTGTATCAAGCCGGTGTACCGAGCTATGAGGCGTATCCTCAGGCCTTGCTTGGTCTTAATGGCGTACCGACCCTACAGCAGCGTGTTGGCAACCGCTTTTGGGCCGGTAGTGGCAACAAAGTTGTTGCGCAGGGCGCTGATCCGGTCGGAACGCCTTATGCCGCTCCCGAAGAAGCTGGCGTTGCGATTGGAGGCAACGGAGTCTGGGGTCGTATCGAAGGCGCCCATAACAGCATCGAACCTCGTTTCTCGGCCTCGGCTACCGATTACGACCAGAATGTTTTCAAACTCCAGGCCGGTATTGATGGACTGCTGACTGAAACCGAAAACGGCAAGCTGATTGGTGGAGTGACGATCCATTACGCCCATGGCAAAACAGACATAAACTCCGTTTACGGCGATGGTGAAATCCGTACGGACGGTTACGGTTTTGGCGGCACACTGACGTGGTATGGCGAAAACGGCTTCTATCTCGACGGCCAGGGACAGGTGACGTGGTACACGAGCGATCTGAATTCCCTTCTTGCCAACACAAATCTGGCCGATGGCAATGACGGCTTCGGCTATACCTTCTCGCTGGAAGGTGGCAAGCGGATTGCCATTGACCCGGCATGGTCCCTCACCCCACAAGCACAGCTCGTCTATTCGAACGTGGATTTTGACGCATTTACCGATGTTTTCGGTTCTCGTGTCAGCATTGATCACGGCGAGAGCCTGCAGGGCCGTCTCGGGCTTACACTTGATCATGAAAACTCATGGCAGAATGACAAGGGCTTGCTTGACCGGACCCACGTCTACGCCATCGCCAATCTCTACTATGAGTTCCTTGAAGGAACGAAGGTCAGTGTTCAGGGAGTGAGCTTTGCAAGCCGCAATGATCGCGTTTGGGGCGGTCTGGGTATCGGCGGGACCTATAACTGGGATGATGACAAGTATTCGATCTATGGCGAGGGCCTTGTCAACACCAGCCTCAACAACTTCGGCGACAGCTATTCTGTCAAGGGAACAGTGGGCTTTCGCATGAAATGGTAAAATAGTCACCGAGGGCTGATGTTGACGCCCGAACGTATTCAACATCAGCAATCGTGACAGACCGCTGTCAGTCCGCCCTCATTTAACTGACAGCGGTCTCCCGATTTATTCAAGACGTAGCCGGAAAGAGCCTCCGGGTTACCTGTAGATAAAAAGTTGAAGGAGTCGCGTTAATGGTTGATCATTCCATCAAAGGTAAAACCGTTCTTATTGCTGGCGGCGCGAAGAATCTTGGCGGACTCATTGCGCGGGATCTCGCCGTACACGGCGCAGGGGCGATTGCGATTCACTACAACAGCGCGACGAGTAAGGCCGATGCCGACGATACGGTAGCCGCAGTGAAGGCATTGGGTGCCCAGGCAGTCGCCTTTCAGGCAAACCTTGTCACAGCCGGTGCAACCGAGAAGTTGTTTGCCGACACCATTGCAGCAGTTGGCAAGCCGGATATTGCTATTAATACCGTCGGCAAGGTATTGAAGAAGCCAATGGCCGAGATTTCGGAAGCCGAATACGACGAGATGTCTGCGGTGAACGCCAAAGCCGCTTTTTTCTTCATCAAGGAAGCCGGCAAACAAATAAAGGACAATGGCAAGATCTGCACGCTCGTCACCTCCCTGCTCGGCGCCTATACGCCATTCTACTCCAGCTATGCCGGCACAAAAGCTCCGGTGGAACACTTCACGCGCGCAGCTTCAAAGGAATTTGGAGAACGAGGTATTTCAGTAACCGCTATCGGACCTGGCCCGATGGATACGCCGTTTTTTTACCCAGCTGAAGGCGCCGACGCGGTTGCCTATCACAAAACAGCTGCAGCGTTGTCGAATTTCTCGAAAACAGGACTGACAGATATTGGGGACATAGTTCCCTGGGTACGACTTCTGGTCTCTGAAGGCTGGTGGATGACCGGTCAGACCATTCTGGTAAATGGCGGCTACACGACCAAGTAGTTTATTGCAACGGGAACTGGTACCGTCTGGACTGAAGGATGCACGACAACAAGAGGTTGGGACAGGACATGAAACGTTTAGCGACTGCGGGTTTCCTTATCCTCGCAATAATGCAGTCGTCGGTCGCATACGCCGACCTGAAAGCGGCAGACCGCAGACTGAATAATCTCTATAGCCAAGTAGTCAACTCTCTGCCTGCCTCAAATCAAATGCAGCTCAAGGAGAGCCAACGCAACTGGATCAAGTATCGCGATAGTGAGTGCCGATATCAGCAAGTAAACTATGCGATCATGGTTTCAGAAGCAGATTGCAAGGAATTTCTAACACGCCAAAGAGCTGATCACCTTAACCAACAATTAGGCTGGCTGAAAAAAATGGCCGACGAGGCTGACACCGAATCCTCGACAGAATGCAGACAGGAGATCGGTGCGAAGGCAGCAAACGTTCTTGTTAATCAATGCAAGGAGATCTCACCTGCAACGCACCCGCCGTGTAATGCAAGCAATTCGTGCGACATGATCAGGGATGAAATCAAGCGTGGTTGCGGCATGGTCGGTGACAAGAAGCCACCTTACTGCCAGTAGAAATGGCCTTTCAATCCGTCTGCGAGAGCTCTTCCGCTCGCCGGTGTTTTGGGAAAGCGGAGCCGGCAGATGAACTGATGAAGCGTAACAATGCATGGTTCTTGACCATACGTTCCTTTTTCGCTGCCAATACGACCTGACTGCATTCTAAGAAGGCCACATTAAATGATCAATTCCTCGTTGGAATGGTCCGTTCCGTTATTGATCCTTTTTTGCGGTACTGGTTTGATCGTTGCAGGCCGGTTTGGAGTTCAGACCACCCGTTGGGGTGTCGGACTTTGCCTGCTTGGAACCGGCTATGGCTTCATGCTTATCCGTACCGAAACATTCTCGGCGATTAAACCGCTGTGGGAAGACGCGCTGATCCTGACTGGCGTCCTCATTTGCTGTCGAGCACTTACAGAACGCTTCAAACCTGGTAACGTTCAAGCTCTGGATTGGCTCGTTGCAGGCTTATTCCTCTGCACAGCCGCCCTATCACTGATACTTTACCAAAGCGTACGGCTAGAGACTTTATCGATACTTGTAGGCACAGCATCGCTGATATTAATTTCTCTTTGGCGTGTAAAGTCGCTGAAGAAGACGGCTTCTGACAAGATATTTATAGCAGCATTCATTATCATTGCTTCTTCAATTATATTCCAATGTATATTCTACTTATCATCCAACGATATTGAGGGCCCGATTGGCTCGTGGAGCAACTCATTTCCAGGGGTCATGGTTCAGTATACAGGTCTTTTTGGCGGCGTCTTGACGACCTTTGCGATTGTCATCGCAGCTGGCGTGGATGCAATTCATCATTATCGTGAGTTGGCTCACACCGACCCTCTAACCCAGGTGCGTAACCGAAGAGGTATGCAGGCATTTATAAGTTCGGTTCACCTTGACCAAGGAGCGCGCGAACCAGTGACAATTGTCCTGGCAGACATTGATCACTTCAAGATGGTGAACGATCGATTTGGCCATCACGCCGGCGATATGATTATAGTTGATTTCGCCCAGCTGTTACAAAAATGGGCAGGGCGTGGAAGCTGCGTGGCCCGTTTGGGTGGTGAAGAATTTGCAATTTTGTTACCTGGAACCTCCATGCACATTGGAGTCACGCTAATTGAGGCATTGCGGCTGGAGTTCGCTTCACGAAAATGGCCTCATATATCTGCGCATCTCCATCTGACCGCAAGTTTTGGCTTAACAACGCTGGAACAAGGTGAACCGTTCAACTCTGCAATCGCGCGTGCAGATACGAATCTTTATAAAGCCAAGCAGCGGGGAAGAGACCGTCTTGTAGAGGATAAAGCAGCATAATTATTGGTGTCGGTCGCGTACTTCTGCTTCACCCGTTTTGTGACGGAAAAAACAATATGCTTCCGACGATAGCGGCGTGGCGCGACCTGATAGAAACTGTAATCAGCTCCTCCAGAGCTGATTACTATCGTCGTACCACCCTGAAATCCCGCGTATATGCCCAACGGCTCCCTGACGGTTGCCAGGGAGCTCTGGTTCAGACAATTTACTGGCATTACAGATGAACGCCCGGCGACTCGCTATTGGATAAACAACCCCACGCCCGGTGCGATCGGCAGACCGAGTTCCATCCAGAGGATAAGGAACAACAACCACGAGACAAGAAAACCGAGTGCGACGGGGATTGTCATCGACGCAAGCGTTCCGATACCCGCATCCTTTTGATACCTCTGCAAGAATGCGAGGCAGACCGCGAAATAGGGGCTCATCGGCGTCACGATATTGGTAGAGGAGTCAGCGATGCGGAAAGCTGCCTGAATGAGTGCCGGTTCGAAACCAACCAGCATCATCATCGGCACGAAAATAGGTGCCATCAAGGACCATTGCGCAGACCCCGACGTGATAAACAGGTTCATGACGGTAGCCAGTACGACAAACGATACCAGAAGCGGGATGCCGCCAAATCCGCTGGCATCGAGCATGTGAGAGCCGCCTACGGCGATCCACTCCCCCAGGTTTGTCCACTTGAACCAGGCAAGGAACTGCGAAATGGCAAAGAACAGAACCAATGTCGGTGCAAGCTCCTTCACTGCTTCTGCCATGAAGTTTATGCCATCTTGTGACGTTTTGATTTTACCGACAGTCCGGCCATAGATCCAGCCGAGGAAGAGGAAGAATATGGCAAAAATAGCCACTGCGCTTTCCAGGAATGGTGAAGGTACCAGTCCACCATTTTCATTGCGAAGCGGAGATCCGGCTGGCACTACGGCTGCGACTATAATGGCTATGAGTGCCAGGGTTGCCCAACCAACGCGCTTCAACCCTTTCAGCTCCAGTTCACTGACAGGATGAACATCGAGCACCACACTACCACGATAGGTACCAGCCACAGGTTCGACAATTCGCTCGATAATGAATGCGCCAACAATTGAAAGTATGATCGCTGAGGACGCAATGAAATAGTAGTTGTCGATAGGCGATACGTATGCGTTTGCATCGACAGTGTGTGCAGCACTTGTTGTAATACCTGAGAGTATAACGTCTGCTGGCGTGATCAGCAGGCTCGCATCATAGCCAGCTCCGACAGCTACATATCCTGTCACTGCACCCACCAGAGGATTCCGGCCCATTGCCTGGAAAATCATCGCTGAAAGCGGGATAAGGATAATATAGGCCGCATCAGACGCAACGTGGCTGCACATGCCAACCAGAAAAATAACGAATGTAGTCAGATAGCGGGGGGCTTTCATCACGCTGACCTGCATCAGTGCAGCAATAAGACCTGTCTTGTCCGCAACTCCGATGGCAAGCATAATAACGAGCACCACACCGAGTGGTGGAAACATCACAAAATTCTTGGCCACGGTGGTCAGAGCAAATACCAGTCCTTCGCCAGACACGAGGCTTTTGACGGTGACACTTGCGCCGGTTTTCGGATTTACTCCTGATACGCCGTAGATTGCCAGAACCCATGATAAAAGTGCGACGACAACACAAAGAGATGCGAAAAGGATGACGGGATGCGGCAGTTTATTGCCCGCCCGTTCGATCGCATTGAAAAAACGTTGCATATTAATTCTTCCCTTCCAGGCCCTGTACTGTCCGATCCGCACCTTGTAATGCGGTTCCTCCCGACGACTCAGGGTCGGCATCATGATGAATGGCTTCAAGCAGAGGGGTTAAACCGCGACCTGAAGCCGGCTTTTCAAGGATTTTTTTTGAGGCGCTGTTCGGCTATTGCGACGAACATGCCCGCTGCCACCGGCAATATTTCGTCGCGATAGTTATAATGCGGATGGTGGAGGTAGGCGCTATCTTCACCGTTACCGACAAAGAAGAAGCAACCGGGAATCTTTTCCAGATAGAATGCAAAATCTTCCGCACCCATCGTGGGCAATTGATGCATGAAACCGGCTTTTTCAGCGCCGAAGCTCTCGACAGCAACCTTTATTGTAAAGTCCGTTTCATCGTTGTCATTGACAACAGGCGGAATCCGCATTGTCTGTTCCAGTCTGACGCTTGCACCATAGGCCTCGCAAGTCTGCGCAACGACCCGGCGAAGTTCCCTGTCGATTGTCGCTGCAGCCTCAGGCGAGCCATCGCGCGTGTTGATCATCATTGTTGCCTGGCCTGGAATGACGTTGTGACTATTGCCGCCATGGAATTGGGTAACCGTAACGACACCTGAGTCCAGCGGTGACACGCGTCGAGCAATGACACTTTGCAACGATTGAATAACTCCTGCTCCGATAAATACCGGATCGATGGCCAGGTCGGGGCGGGAAGCATGACCACCCTTACCCGTTATGGTGACCTCATAAAGCGAACTTCCACCCATCGCAGGTCCGGCCTTGGCAAAGACCCGCCCTAATGGGTAACCGGGCCGGTTGTGATAACCATAAATGGTCTCGACCCGGTCCAGCGCGCCTTCTTCGATCATGCGTGCGGCCCCAAGGCCGCCTTCTTCTGCTGGCTGGAACAACAGCGTAATCCGACCAGAAAGATGCTCATGATGCCGCGCAAGTCTGTCCGCCGCCAACAACAGCGAAGCGGTATGTCCGTCGTGGCCGCACGCATGCATTTTGCCGGGTGTCTTCGAAGCGTAAGTCAAACCGGTTTCTTCCTGGATAGGCAATGCATCCATATCGGCACGAAAGCCGATTGAGGAACCGGGACGCCCTGTATCAAGGATGGCAAGAACGCCCGTTTCGGCGAGACCGGTTTTGACTTCATAGCCGCGCTGTTTCAGGAATTCAGCGACCAGATCGCTCGTTGCGTGTTCCTCATACTTGAGCTCGGGATTGCTGTGCAATTGTTGGCGAATTGCCGTTGCATCAGCAATGGCATCACTGGTGAAAACAGACATTAAAACCTCCCTGAAAGCAAAATCGGGGCGCTAAGTGCCGCCGATCCTCAGTTCAGGCTTGATATCAAGCCGACAGGCATGCCACAATTTCATAAATTAGTTCATATCGTTGCTTTTTCGGCAAAGCAGAAAGTCCGTTATGCAGCACATCGCCTTGCGCTATTTTCTGGAAGTAGCCCGAACAGGCTCGATTACCGAGGCCTCCGCACAGATGAACGTCTCGGGTTCAGCGATCAGCCGCCAGATATCGCGACTGGAAACCGAGCTCGCTGTGGAACTATTCGAACGCCGACCGCGCGGGATGGTTTTGAGCCCGGCAGGCGAACTGCTGGTCAAACATGTCAGGCGTATCGCATTGGACACCGAACGCGCTTTGGCTGACGTGCGGGAAATGCGCGGTCCGCAGCGCGGGCTAGTGCGTGTCGCAACTTACGAGGGCTTCGCGGTCGATCGCCTGGCGCGTATCATTGCTGATTTTCGTGCGCAGTTTCCGGGAGTTCTTTTTCATGTGTGGGTGGGAAACTCGTCAGAAATTTGCGAACGCGTCAATGAAGGCAACGCTGATATCGGCATCACCTACAGTTATTCCGCACCTGCCGGGGTGAAAATCGAGCGTATCGCCAGAAGGCCAATGTACGCCCTGATTCCACGCTCCCATCCGCTGGCCCGGCGGAAACAGGTTACACTTGCAGATCTGTCAACAGAACCAATGGCCATGCCTGACAAGGGCCGAACCCAGCGTCAGCTCATCGACACCGCTCTGGCTACCAAGGGACTGGCAATGGATCCCGTTTTCTCCACCAACTCGATGGCAACACTGAAGGTATTTGCCTTCGCCGCGGAAACGATTATGTTTTCCAGCTCAGCCGGCAGTAAGGACAATACCCTTCCGGAAAACATCGTTGCCATTCCTGTAGTTGACGAGACCATGAAAGCCAGTGTGCTGCAAATCGTAACCATGCAGGGACGAAACCTTCCGCGAAGCATTGCCGCATTTCTGGACTTCCTTGGTCAATCGGTGATTGAGCGCTGATCGTGGCTGGAGCAAGAAGGACGACACCCTTAGTTTCAGGCTTAGCTTTCCAACTCGTCGCGAAAGTAAATCTCCGTAGCCCTGAAAGAACCGTCAATTCGCCTGCATTGAACCACGATATCAATTGCAATCTTAAGTGACGAAAGCACTTCGACGCGCTCAAGAGCACGTCCCGCCTCCGATTCTTTGACGAGGGTGGCGAGTTGCTCGAATGCGAGTTGTGTCGATCCGGCATGAACGGTGGTGATCGAGCCGGGATGTCCCGAGTTCACGTTTCGAATATAATGAAATGCTGTGCCATCCCTCAGTTCCTGCAGAAGAATACGGTCCGGTCGCATGCGAAGACAGGATTCCAGAAGCTCGCGGGGACCGACTCCGGATAACCCCTGTCCGCCCTTCGAATAGAACAGACGCACATGGTTGGGCTGAGGAATAACCAGCTCTGGTGTGTCCTCGATCGAAATCACTCGTTCATGGTTTGGAATGTGTTTGATCAGGGCCTTTGCAAGGGTTGTTTTGGCAGAACCCGTAGCGCCGGAAATTACGACATTCTTACGGGCAATGACGGCGTGCTGCAGAAACAACTTATATTCGCCGTTGCGGTATAACTCCGCCAGTTTGGTTTCCGATCTTGGACAGGCTGCGCCTGTGTTTCTCGCTTCGGAAAAGAAGCCGTTGTCCTCCAGGTCCTCAAGTGCGAAATCAACAGATGAAGGTTTGCGGATCGTGATGCTGACCGTGGCATTCGTGGTTGCAGGCGGTATGACGATTTGAATGCGTTCATCGTCTGGAAGCGTTGCCGAAAGAATTGGCCGCTTTTCATCGATAGACTGGTTCGAGAATGTAGCAACTGCCCTCGCAAGACGCATAAGCCTTTCGAAGGTCAGACCCGGCGCATCATGGGAGCACCATCCATCGGGTCCTTCTGTCAGTACCTGCCCAGGCTTATTGATGATCACTTCATAAAGCGACCTGTCCTCGAGAAAGATCGCGATTGGTGACAACAGTTCGCGAACGACTGCCGCATTCGTGCTGTCCATACTTTACAACCTTTACTTCGTCACCACTTTCGATTCCGGTTTGAAATCACCCAAAACAGCCCGATCGAAGATACGGTTCTTCGGTTCGGTAATGCGAAGGCGATAAACATCCGAAAAATCGAGATCACGAGCCACGAAGATGGAGACGATCTCGCCTTGGTGCTTGTTTAGCGTTGGGGGAATATCGATCGACTTCTCGACTGCGATTGCCGCTGCTTGCTGACCGGCGCTCATAGTGTCTTGCGCTTCGACACCGCTATTCTGCAAACGACTGCTGGCGTAGCTGGTTGCGTCGCCCACAATCGACAAAAGCAGCGCACTTCCGAAGCGTTCCCACCAATGCCTATCGACGTGGCCATCGAAACCAGAGCGTCCAAGCGCGTCGGTCGCGGGAGATGCCAGCGTGATGATCACACCTTCGGGCGTCTTCGCTCTATTCCACAAAACGAGCAATCGTTTCTGGCCGCGCTGAAGCCCTGCGCGGTACTCTCCAACGACCTGCGTCCCCTTCTTCATCAATACCACCCTGCCATTGTCGGAGAGGACGTCTCTGTCAATGACGCAACTCGTGAAACCTGGTTGATCGGATGCGAGTGCGGTTTCGAGCACGCAAGGAATGGAGTTTCCCATCGCGACGATGAAATTCCGATTGCCAAGCGTTCCTGCGCGTGCGCCTTCAAGACGTGTCGGTCGCAATAGACTATCGAACCGTTGCTCATCGTTGCTCACCTGTCCCTGGCTCATCGCGTTGCTATCGAGCGGCAAGAAGTTACCATCTATCGATTGTGCCGGATTGTCACCGGATTGCCGTACTGGTGACTTATCCTGTTCCCGGCTATAGGCCAGAACGGGTGCCCGACGTGCGGAATCGAGCAGCTTGTCTTCTATTTCCGGAACAGGCTCCAACGTGGGTATTGGAAGCACCGTCTTTGGCGCAGGCACAGGCGCAACTGGCTCCACCTTCTCCTTTGCTGGCTCAAAAGCGTTGGTTTGGCGAATGATCACACGCTCAGGGTAGGTGCGTTGATCCTTGTTGTCCTTTCCGGAAGTAGACCATATGGCAAAGGCGATAAACGCCACTACTGCGAGTGCGATTGCGCCGCGTTT
The DNA here is from genome assembly GCF_000182645.1 of Brucella intermedia LMG 3301. Lineage (NCBI taxonomy): Bacteria > Pseudomonadati > Pseudomonadota > Alphaproteobacteria > Hyphomicrobiales > Brucellaceae > Brucella > Brucella intermedia. The sequence continues at coordinate 55,945 of NZ_ACQA01000002.1, read as the reverse complement.
GACAGCCGGATTGCTGTCGATGCGCTGATCGGTGATCGTCTCGGTGCGCTCTCCGGGGATACGGGCTTCTTCTTCGTCTGCCATGTTTCCCCCTTTATTGTTCCGCGGGATCGGATCTCACTACACGTTCTACGGAGGGCGACGTGGTGTTGGTATCCGGATTGATGCCGACGCGGCTGTAGGCTTCGTTGAAGACACACAAAACGTCCTTGCCGCGGCGCAGGATGAACTTACTGCTGATCGCGTGAACCATGACTAGATTGCCGTCGACGGATTTCGACACCAGGCTTTCTGAGCCATCCGGGTTTTCGATATAGATTGCCGGCATTTCCTGGTTGCCCACGAAAGCGAAAGTCGTGATCTTGCCGTTATCGTAGACGCTTTGCGGTTCGAGCGACTGGGACCCCTGCGCCGAATAACGCCAGTTACGAGGCCCATAGGCTTCATGGAGGGCCAGCACATCGTCAGCTTCCTCCGCCTGTGCAGCGCGTGCACGTGCTGCAGCTTGCTGTCGTCGCGCGTTTGCTTCATCTGCGGGATACCGGAATTTCAAATAGAAATAGGTGTTCTGACCAACCTCGACGGTCCCGTCACGCGCGGTCAATTCCATCTGGTAGCTGCGAGTGGAACCGTCGCGTCTGGTCGTTACAACGGAAATGTTGGTGACCGGCTGTTTTTCGCGCGGCTTTAGAAACAGAATATTGCCGGCTGGTGCAACTTCCCAGGCGACACTGTTGCCAAGCGCGACATGGGCGATCTCTTCGTCTGCAGCAAACTCAACCTGAACAGAGGATCGTAACGAACCAACGATCCTGGTGATGTTGAAGGGCTGATAATTGACGAAGCGGACGCGGCTATCCTGCGAGGCACTGTGCGGAATCTCGAGTGCATGCCCCGGAAAGGCGGCTCCTGAAAACAGTGCAGATAAAAGGACTGTCTGTCTTATCAATTGATCGCCTCCGGATCCGAACGATATTCGCTAACCGCAAAGCCAAGCGGGTTCACAAGACGATCCGTGGAGGACATGGGTGCATTGGCGTAGGCATAGGTCAGGCTTGCGATCCAGTGTGTCGTCCGGACTTCGTCACCTCGAGTGACGGTGCGCATATAACGCACGGACGCTACGTTCTGATTTATAAGCGAGATTGAAGCGATCCTGATTTTGGTCGTCGCCGCACGCCCATAGATGACTTGCGGCGAATCCGGATTGCTACCGCGATAGTGGCTCGCAAAGCGATCCTGTTCCGCTTGCGTAGAGAGGAGCGCGACAGTCCTGAAATTTGTCTGTGCCTCACTCCAGACATAACCTTCTCGGGCACGAACATATCTCGCGGCAAAATATTTTGTCACCGCTTCATCGTAAGTCCCGGCGGTCGAAGTCAGCGCCGAAACCACATCGACGATACCGGTCGAATTGTCGACACGAACAACGAAAGGCTCCACCGTTTTCAATGGTGTCAACGCAGCGACTGCAAGGATCGAGACGACCGCAACCAGACTTGCTGCCAACGCGATAGACCAGGCCAATCGGTTCGATCGCTCTATCTGGATCATCCGCTCCTGGTCAAAACGGCGCGCTTTTTCGAAGTAGGATTTGAGGCTTTCAGTCGTAACCATCTCCTCACCCCGCGCAAGAACGATGCGATGCAGCGATATCGAGATGGGCAAACGCCGCAGGTTCTTTGCCCTGCTCAACGTAAGGCAATGCTGACATTGATGATCTTGTATCCTGGCGATGGGGTTTCAGGTTTCGGTTTTCATCCCATTCCCACATAGCGCGATTGAGCGGACGGCGGGTCTGGCCATCGCACTTCGGCAAGGGATAGTTCAACGATGCGCAGCCGCCAAGCAATGCGGCCAGCGCAATGGACCAGAAAAATCTGTTCATCGGAAAAGACCTCTTCTTTCGATAAAGTCATGTGTTCGTACCTCTGGGGCCAACCGTTCGGCCCACTAGACGAACAGTGCGTTTAAGGGCGCGCCCGGTACTTCTGGTGCTGCGCGCAAGCATACCCTCATGAGCATCACGCGCCGCGCCGTAACCGTAAGCAAGTGATGCGCCACCCGAAGCGAGGGCGGATGCAATGCCGGGGAGTTGATAGAAGACGTAGAGCGCGGCGATCCCGATTGCGCAAAGGGCAATCGGACGCATGAGGACGTCGGAATAGGCGTTGATGGCAGTAAAGGTGGAATCGATACACGAGATCAGTAACGAACCCACCGCAACGACGAGGACTTGCAGAATGACGAAATTGACGAGTTGGCCGATCCAGGCCTCAGTGAAACGCCGGGTCGACTGAAACAGTGCCAATGCAACGAAGATTGGCCCGATCGCCAGTATGATTGCCAATGCCAGACGCGCATAAAGTGAGACGACATAGCCAATGCCCGCAACCAGAAAGCTCACCGCGATGACCAATATTCCTGCAACGCCTGTAACGATATCGATGGGCCAGGAAGCGCGCGACCAGATGTCGGTGGCGGACGCCTGTCCCTTGTCCAGAAGACTGTCAAAAGTGCTGGAGTCTGGAGCCGTGCCGGAGTTGAGCGCCCCGGCAATTTCATGCGGGAGTACATTAAAGAAAACATTCGTGACGTAGGTCTGGTAATCGCCGGCGTTCTTGACCAGCGTTACGATAATCGCGAGCTTGATCGCCCGAAACACAAATTCGAGGATCGGCTCGCTAACCGAACCCCGCAGTACCAGATAACCATAAAGCACGATGTATAGGGTGACGGCAACGGTCAACGGGCCTGTTATCCATTGTGCGATGTTCGACGTTCCATCCGAAACGAACGTTTCCAGTGGTTGTTTGAACTGCCCGTCGATAAAGTCGAACACCTGATACATCGCATCAATTCCCCAACGTTTCGCGCATCTTGCGCAGCCTTCGTTTTCCGTCGGCCGCTTCGGCGTTCACACAACCTGGCGTGCCGCGCAGATGGCCCGGATCATTGCGGCATTCGGCCAGGATGCGATTGAGCAGCGTCTCGTCCGCCATCAACGTCTCAACGGGAAAGGTTGGATCCTTCTCTTCTGAGCACCCGGTCAGGCAGACAAGGACAGCGATCGAAACAAGCCGTTTCATTGCAATGCAGCCTTCATCGAATCCATACGTTTGCGCCAGTCTTCCGCTTTGCGCTGTTCATCAACCTGTGTCTGCGCGCGTTGCACCATTTGCAGCCCCTCCATTCGGAGCACATCCGTCTGGAGAAAAGCCTGTTCCGCCTGAAGCCGCGCCTGGAGATCAGCGATTTCCTTGGCATCGCCGGCCGAAGATATTCTCTCTCGCAACTCATCGATCCCGTCGATGCGTTTGGTAGCTACGTCGTAGATCTGCTGACCGATACTCATCTGCCCGGCATTACTGTTCTGAATGCGCGATAGCTCCTTTGCGTAGTAATCGTCGGCGTCGGTGCGAAAGTTCGAATTGCCCTCCAGAAACCTTGAGGCAGACTGTCCGATCACGCCTGATCCATCGCCCTTGAACAAGCTTTCAATGGCTGCGAAATCTGGAGGCAGCGCCTTGCGAATGACCGGATCGTTAAGAACGCTGGCAACATCGGCCATGTCGGTCAGTTTGTTGAGCGAACCATAAAGTTGCTGCGCCTGCTCGATCTGCTGATGGAGCGCATCGAGTTGCGATTTCAGTTGCGCGATACTCTCCATGTGCTTGAGGATTGATGTTCTGTCGATGACAGGAATTCCTTCACCACTCGCAGTCCCGGCTGAGAAGATCAGCGCCGCAACAATGGCCACACACCGAATTTTATCCGCAATCATCAGCTTGCACTCCTTCGTTTCTGGAAAAGGGGCATCCAGTTTTCAAGCCCGTCGCCGACTTCACTTCGAATTGCATCTGCAAGTTCGACATTGGCAGTCCGACCGGAAAGAATGGCGAGTTCATCGTCAAAGCCGTTGAGGTTCAATTCGGCGACGACGCTGTTATGACCTTGTTTGAGAACGAAGCGGCGGCTTTCGATGCTGAGTTCGCGTGCGATCAGCTCGTATTCACGTTCTGTCAGTTTGAAACCGTCGACATAGTCGGAATGGCTTCCGCGTGCGTTCGGAAGAAAAATTTGCGTTGGGCACTGCTCTATGATGGTGTGAGCGATCGATGAGTTGATTGCGTCTCGAGGACTTTGCGTCGCAAACAGCATGAGGCCATTTTGCTTGCGGATCGTCTTGAGCTTGTTTTGTGCAAGGTCGAGGAAGGCGACATCCTGTAAAGCCTTCCAGAACTCGTCAATGACGATGACAATGCGCCTACCGTCGATGAGTTGCTCCACGCGGTAGAAAAGATAAGCCATCAAGGGCGAGCGGATTTCCTCATTATCGAGGAAGTCGGTCATGTCATATCCGAGCAGTTTTCCACCAGCCCCAAATTCTGCCAAACCGGTTTCCTCATTGGCATTGTCGAAGACCCATCCAAGAGGCCCTTCCTTTTCCCATCGGCGCAGCCGGGCAGCAATGCCCTCGGGGTTCGTATTGTCGAGGAAAGTCCGGAGTGCACCGATCGTACGTTGTGCCACCGGAAGATCCGCTAACCCATCGATGGCGGTGGCAATGTCGCGCAGTTCGGTGACAGACAACTGCCCCACCAGCTTTCCAATCCAGTCTGCGAGGAAGATCTTGTTTTCTGGCGTCAGGTCGAGTGCCTTAAGTGGCGCACAACCGGTGGGCTTCCCGTTTTTAAGCGGATGATAGGTGCCACCAGCAGCTCGGATGTAGAGATCGGCGCCGCGGTCCTTGTCAAAAAAGATCACGTGCGGATCGTGCTTTTCAAGCTGGGACAGCATGAAATTGAGCAACACGGTCTTGCCCGCGCCCGATGGCCCGCAAATGAAAGCGTTGCCAAGATCACCGTAATGGAAATTGAAATAGTATGGCGAACCGGATGCAGTTTTGAGGAGCGCGACGGCAGCGCCCCATTCGTTGTCGTCCTTCTGGCCTCCTGGATAGGAATGGAACGGCGACAATGCTGCGAAATTCCGCGAGCTGATTGCACCGGAGCGCGCGCGATATCTGAAATTGCCGGGGAGTTGAGACCACCACGCAGCTTCAAGACCAAGGTCTTCGCGCGCAACAACAGCACCGCCATTGGTGAGGCTTGCGCGCGCTTTTGCGAGGTGGTCGCTCAGTTCTTTTACTGACGAGGCAAACGCTGCCAGTGTCAGATGATGCTCGCCGAGAACAAAACGGTTGGATTCCAGATCGTCCATGGCGTCGTCGAGCTCTTCGATCTGCGAAGCAGCCTTGTCACTGCTGCTGAGCATCTGGTTTTGCTTGCGCCCCATAATTGTACGGGCGTCGGCCTTGGAGACGAAGGAAAAGGATTGCGACAAAATCAGTTCGAAGGGGCTAATCAGGACAGCATCCAACATGCCCGGCTTCGTGGTAGCGGGGTATTCCTTGAAGCTCAGCATCCCGGTAAAGCGGCTTTCAGCCTCGTGCCGGATTTCGATTGTCTCCCGACCGAAAATAACACGATCAGAATAGATCGCCGAGGCAATGCGTCCCTCTGTGAGCGGGACCGGCTCCCTTCGTCCGCCGACGAGTTGATGCAAGACCTCGCACGGTTCGGAAAAAAGCAGGCCATCGGCATCGTATAGCGATAACACTCGCGGCTCGAAGCGTTTCAATCCTGCTGTTATGTCGACCACCTTGTCGCGGAGTTGTTTCAGTGCCTCGTGGTCGAATTCGATATCGCCGTTGCGCGCACGGATGAGACGCGAAAGCAGGTTTGCTGCTTTTTCGGCAGGATCGCGCAGGGGTGACCAGACGACCGTCAGATATAGATCGTTTCGAAAAAGATCTTCGCTCACCATTCGCTGGCGATAATTTTCGTTGAGTTGAGCGGAGAATTTCGCATTAAACCGTCCGTCGGGATAGGTCTTGTCACGCCGACGGATCAGATGGGTCCATAGTGCGAGCCGCTCATCGGAAATGTTCTTGTAGAGCGTGTTTATATCGCGGTGCAGAGCGTTGATATCCAGAACATCTGCGGTTTCGAACGAAACGCCTTCAAGTGCAATCATCACCATGAGCGAACGCGAGTTCAAGGCGATTGTCGTTTCATCGACGTGACGCACGTAAGGAATGAAGGTTTCGGGACCGAGCTCCCGGGACTTGAAGATTGCGGTATCAGGCAAGACCGAGATCCCTTTCGTCGAAGCGGCGGGAGAGTCTGAGCGGCGTGATCGAGCCACCACCCCACAGGGAGGTGTTTCGCGACCGGCCACGCGTCTCGACCCAGGCTACGGCGATACGAAACATGTTGTGATCGTGCCTGACGAGCGCACGGAAGATGCAATGAAAAACCACACCTACGAGCGCATAGACGACAGAACCGGCTGCGAGATAGAAAATCGTCGTTGCGATGACGTTCATGCCCATGGCTTCCATGGTGACACCTGCGAACATGGCAGGTCGGGTACAGGCGATGAACAGTGTATCTTCCTCAAGCACAGGCTTTGAGATCGACATTGCCTCAACTCCCGACAATCGTGCTGACAAGCTCGGAAGAACCGGCAATCACGCCGATTCCGATGATCCAGTAGCCAGCCCGACGGAGGTCCATGTAACCGAACATCCAGGCGACTGCGATCAGTATGACCGCGATGGTCGCGATCAACTTGAAGATATTGCCTGTGAGGAGATCGACGATGTTCTGAAGGATGGACTCGATGCCTGCGGCCTGGGCGAAGGCCGGTTCGACCAGGGTTGCGAAAATTATGGTCGTCATAATGGCGGACGTTGCAATCGAGCGCATACGGTAACCATAGGTCATTTTATTCTTCTCCACGCTGGTTCTGGAAAACGAGGACCGACGACTGACGCCTGGACTTGAAGACATCCCAGGAAGGCGCGGTGGCGTCGGAGGTGGCCTTCCGGCCGAGATTCTCTGCGACAGCGTTTGATGTCGCAGCGGCCCATTCTTCGCGCTGTCCATCTTGACTGCTGCCGACACTCAACGTCGCGCTCGTTGATTTTAGCCGTTCGATCTCACGTTGAACCTGGCTGTCATATTCGGCGGATGAACCGGCAGAGATATCTCCGCCACCGTAAAATGACTGAAGCATGATCTTCCCGGCCTCGGTTTCATCGGCACCCGCCTGGACGGCCCGACGATAGGTGCTGTCAAGCAGTGTCGCGGTCGCTTTCAGATTGAGGCACGGATCGAAAGCTTCGGCGATCGTGAGGTTGAGCCTACTGAGGTCATCAAGACCTAATCCCGCGAGACCAAGCTGAATGTCCTGATGCCCGGCGACCAGGGCAGCGGCGACTTCTATCGCCTCGGCTTTTGAGGCCGGCTGCTGCTTTAAAGGGGGGCCGCTATTGATGCGGATGTTAAATGGTTCGAAACGGCTTTCGAGGCTGACAATACCGGCAAGCGTTTCGGTAGCAACGGACGGCGCGCAATTGTGGGCAAGATCGACAAACCATACGGGCATGACTAGAACCACACCCTCTGCTTGCCGACACCGTCGATCGTAACATCAATGTAGTTAGGTTTTTCGCGAACAAGAGGTCGAGCAGTTTTATGGCCCATACACTGACGGTAGCCTTTTTCGTACTGCCATTTGGCATCAACGAACAGGCTATCGTCATTGCGAAGCTGTTCGCTGCGATGTTTGCACAGGCTGCTGTTTACAGCCTGTGCCGAAGTGGAGACGCAAGACACTACGCGTCTGCGATCAGCGTAAGAAACGGTAAGGCGATAACCGTCATTACAATAATACGGTTCGTAGCGAGGACGTGAGCTCTCAAACCCTGCGCTGCTGCAGGTTGGAAACGACTTGCCTCTGGCAAGCCACCACCATAGCTTTTGCACCGGTGGACGGCATTGTGCATATTGCGTGGCCCCACCGGGATTGGATAAGCACAAGATAACTTTACAACCCCAGTCATCGGCACGAGCGTTTTGACTGGAACCGAGATATAATGCACCGAGTCCGAAAACTGCGATGGCACCACGAAAGAGAAAGTTGCTCATGCCTCCTATCCTCCTATTGTTGTTGGGCAAGTTGTCAGAACACGTTTCGCCTCAACTCCATTACTATGCAAATAATCGATAGTTAAAAAAATGGCAAGCAATTTAAGCGAACGATGGCAAAACCAGGCGCTGGCTCTTTTTGGCCTTCGGGAAATTCTGGAAAAACCGATTGAAGATGAATCGCCGCAATCGCGTATCAAACAAATCGGGATGCTGAATGTACTGTACATGATGCATCAGGCTCATGAGCCACTAACCCTTTCATCTATAATGAAAATTACCGGATTGACGCGCGGCGGCGTTATCGAAACGGTCGAACAACTGGTGCAACGTGGCATCCTCACCGAGACGCTTGGGCGCAATTCGATGGGTCGGGGAACGGCGAGACAGTTTGAATTCGCACGCAACGTATTCGAGCATATCCGCTCCACCGGCGCAGAGTAATTTAACTTATAATCATATTATAAGTTAAATGAATTTTGGTCCCGACTATCCATTTGAAGGGCCTATCTTTGATTACTCCTGTCGAAGCAAGAGGGAACGGATTTCTCGATGAAGCTCTCAACGCAGGGCAATAGGGGATCGCCAATCGGAACGCTGACAAATCGGAAGGGCTTCCTTTATGTGACCGATGAGCGACAGCCGCTCACAGTGCGTCGATCATCTCACTTGAACGCGCTTCCTTCTCAAAAATCCAGTCAAACCCCACCTGTGGTCCCCTTTTGCTGAGAGTGAGGCCGATAGTGAGGAGAGATCGTATTCCAACGAAAGTAACAAAGTCCGCCGCCTCCACCCGAAGGTGAAGGCCATTTGTGAAGGGTCGCAGAAACGCGTAACCGTCGCCAAAACCGATGACGCTCTCACGACCAATAATGTCGATCGACACAAATTGTGCACTGAATTCGGTGTGTAGAAATTTGCCTGCCTCATCGGGGTTCGAAACGAGGACGAACGCTTCAGCACGGTGTTTATACGTAAGATTTTTCATCATAGGGCCTGAGTTTTTCACGTTCCGACGCACAGAGCACCTTTCTCCATTACGGTCGCTGAACTGCTTGCACCTCTGCAGTCGCCCTCACTAAACCAACATATCGATCAGTTACTGCTGATCGTCATGCAAGTGAGACGTCGCGGAGCGAACGAGACTTGATAACGCGATGGCTATCGAAACCCTTCTGTGCGGAACCGAGGCAGTTGGGGCTAGCCGTTGTCGACCAGGAGCTCTTTGACTGCGCTACAAAAACTCTCGATCTCATCCGCCTGATGGCTGGCGGTGAGAGAGACACGCAATCCTGCTTCTCCCCTGGCTACCGTTGGGAAGAAAATTGCTGAAGCGTAGAATTTATGTTTCAGAAGTTCCTGAGCACACCCAATTGATGTCATTTCATCGCCGATACGGATAATGCGGATCGGCAGCGTGGATCCCGATTGGGCTGTGGGCATCAGTCTGTCAAAAAGTGCGATATTGTCCTGCAACGCGGCTTGTCGTTGCCCAAGCTCTGGAGATCGATGGATTTCAGCTGAAGCCAACGCTGCACCAATAGCTGCTGTATTGAGTGATGCCGAGAATGCGTGTGCAATTGCATAACGGCGAAACAAACTTTCCTGATGGGCGGTTCCCAGCATCAGCAACCCGCCAGATGCTCCAAATCCTTTGCCCAACGATGTGACGATTATGGTTCGGTCTCCCAGGTTATCGAATTGGGATCTCGCATAACCCTGCCCTTCCTTACCGACAATGGATACTCCATGTGCATCGTCAATGTACAAGAACAAGTCGTATTTTTCTTGCAGCTGTTTCAATTCATCGATGCGCGCGCCGCCTCCCATAGAGTACACGCCATCGCAAATGTATGCGACGTTTCGGTTCTTTTTGCAGATGTCCTCGAGTGCTTCATAGTCGTTGTGCGGTATCGTTTGAACGGCGGTTTCATCGGCCATTGTTTTCTTGTGGTAGGCAAGGGTCGCGTGAGCAAACCGATCGAAAACCATCGTTGGCTTTATACCGCCAGTCAGATGACCAGAAGCAACCAATGGAAGTGCGCTCATGTTAGCGGCCAGAACGGTCGTATAGGTAATTGAACGGGCTTCGAAGAGCTGCGAAAGCGCCTCTTCGAGTTCGCCAAGCTGTGCGAAGTTCAGCCTTGTCCGCGCGCAGGACCAATGTAGGCTACCGTTTTGTCGAACTGCTTCAATGGCTCCCCCGACGATACGTGGGTGATTGTCCAGCCCGAGATAGGAACACCGGACGAAATCAATGACATTGTCGTTGCGACCGAGTAACTGGACCTGGCGCCTTTCTCTCGGGACCGCGTAAAGCGCCATAACACCTTGAAGGTGAGCCGCTTCGAAATGAGAGCCTGCAATATCGATCAACTTCGCAGTATTGCGAGTACCCGTTCCAGATAGACGTTGAGATGAATCAAACGGAATTCTTGGCATCACATCCTCCATTGTGGTGCCAGTATGAAAGCTGGAAGAAATATTATTCGCAACAAAGCAGTTAAGAAGAATTATAGTTTATATTAATTACAATATTTACATTATTATCATTCATAAGTTTATTGTGAAAATTCGAACGCATATCCTGTCGTATGTACTGTTCGGATAAGGTTCTTTCCGGTCAATTTCCATAGCTGACGCCTTAGATTGCCGACATGTACGTCCACCGTTCGCAGTTGGACATAGTGATGCGCGGGCCAACCGATCTTGATGATTTGCTCCCGCTTCATTACCTGTCCTGGTGCGGCAATGAACCCTCGCAGAATTCGAAACTCGGTGGGCGTTAACCTTATTTCCAGACTCCCAAGTCTCAGGATTCTTTCGTCTGGCAGGATATTTAGATCGCCGATATGGACACGTTCACGACGATCAGACGTCAGTGTCTTGCGTTCCAGTGGCATGGATTCCCGTTCGTGTAAAAAGGACAGAACCCGCTCGGGCACGAATGGATGAGGGAAAATTTCGTCAAATCCAGCCTGTAAAAAATCAAGAAAATTCGTCGAATTACAGGGTTTAGTCAGCGCTACGAGAATTATATCTCTGGTGGCGGGGTTTTGTTTGATGGTAGCACAGACATCAAAAATGGGCTCCGTGTTCTCGCTTGTATCAAACAATATCGCATATGGAATTGCTTCCGTTGCGAAGTTCGATGAAGCTTGCAGGTCCATGAGGCTTGGCACGTAACCGCCGACACTGAGAATGTGACTTAGTATGAGGTAGCTCTGTGGGTTCTCTGTGCAGATCGGTACGTTGAGATTCACGATCAATTTTCTCCGATGAGATAAATGTTGCGACAAAGTTTTTACAAGTGCGATAAATTTTAATAAAAATTGCACATTGGTCAACCAAAATAAGTTTGAAAGTCTATTATCGAGAGTTATTATCATATTTTTGTTACATCAAAATTCGGATCGAGTATATTGCACGGCATGCGTCCTTGGCTACGAGTCCGCCGACTACCGGGTCATCTAACCTTTAAGGTTACGCTCCACAGGTGCTTGTAACTCGGGAGATGTTTCCAGCACCGCTGGAGCTTCACGTTTGCGGTCAGTTCAGCACGTTTCGACGAAATTACGACGCCGGAACTACACGGTCCGGCGTCTGTTTGCATACTTTCGCGATGTTCAACCTCGAACCCACATGTTCCATCTTTGCAGTAACACCCTGGCATTCTCGTTGATCCATTTGGCATCTGGAACCACGACGGTGTCTCGAACTTGTATTGCTGTCGGCATGAAACTCCTGGTTTCATCGGACATCATTGCAATCGCTTCCGTACTCGGAGGTGTACAGGCCAAGACATCGCAAGCCTTTGCCTGGGCGATCGGATTCTCGAGCCAGAAAGCTATGAGTTTGAGTGCATTTTCCCGATTTGGCGCTCCCTTCACTAGCGCAATGCGATCGCCAACCAAGAACGATGCTTCATAGGACCAACCGATTGGGCGCCCCTCAGCTTGCAGAGCACGTGCACGGGTAAGCCAGATTTGGCCGAGCGCATATTCGTTGTTGCGAAACCCCTGGACACTTTGATCTCCGCTCTTCCACCATAACGAGACGGCTGGACGGATTTCGTCCAGTTTCTTGAATGCTCGATCAACATCGAGTGGGAAAAGTTCATCGCGTTTCACACCGTCAGCAAGTAGTGCGGCGGCCAGCACGCGCCAGGGATCGTCAAAATTCGGGAATGCCCTGCCTCCTGGAAACTCGGATACATTCCACATATCAGCCCAAGTCCGCGGCTCCCGTCGACCTTCCTTTTCTTTCCGGTAGACGAGCAACGTTGCGGTCGACTGGAGCAAAGCACCGCCCGGCGCACACGCATTCTCGGGCAAATCAGGCCGGTCAGCGAATGCTTTACAAAACTCGCTCAGGTCTTCGGTTACAAGTCGATGAGCCTCGGATTCCGACTGGATTTCTCCATCAAGATAAAGATCCCAGGAAACGTTTCCGGCCTTGACCATTGCTGAGGCTTTCGCCCGCATTTCCGAATTGGTTGCTGATACCATTCTTACGCGAATGCCCGTCTGCTCAGTAAAAGGATCGAACCAGGCTTCTTTTAGGGCGCGATCGTAAGCACCTCCGGTCGATGCGATAACGACCTCATTGGCCGATGTCGCACCGGCGTGCGCACTTATCGCAAGGGTTATCGCCGTGACAGTCATGGATCTGCAGACGAATTCGGTCACTTTATGAATTATCATGATTGTTTCCCCGTTTTTCAGTTTTGTTTGCAGCGTGTAAGCGCGAACGACAATGCGATGAGGCACATCGACACCAGGACGACCACAGTGGAGGCGGCTGCAATGGTCGGTGTCAGATTAAAGTCAATGTCTTCAAACATCTTTCTACCGATCGTCTTGCCGTTGATATCCGAAATGAAGAACGCCACGGTGGCCTCATCGAAAGAGGCCAGAAAGGCGAAGACAAATCCGGCGCCGATACTTGGGGCGATCATCGGCAACGTGATGTGGAAGAACGCTCTGCCACGTCCTGCTCCGCAATTCAGGGCCGCAAGCTCCAATGCTGGGTCGAAGCGCTGTAGAGCCGCTACTACGGTAATCATCACGAATGGAACCGACAGGACTGTGTGACTGACCAGAAATCCCGAAAAGGTTCCGGTCAATTGATGCGGTGCAAAAACCAGATAGAGGGCGACACCCAGAACAATATGCGGAACAATCATCGGGCCGATCGTCAGTACCTGGAAAACCCCTTTGAAGGGTAGCTCGCCTCTAACAAAAGCGAGAGACGCCATGGTTCCCACAACGGTGGAAGTCAGGGCTGTCGCCAAGGCGATTTTCAGACTGAACCATGTTGAAGCCATCCAGTCAGGGTCGCCGAAATATGCAGCGTACCATCTTAACGACAGACCTTGCGGCGGGAATTGCAGGTAATCCGTCTGGCTGAACGACATTGGGACGATTATCAGTGTGGGTAGGATGAGAAACAACAAGATGATACTCACGAAGAAGGCCGCGAACAGTTTCCAGGCGAGATTACCCATGCGCCATCCTTTCAGTGACATTCTTGAAGTCCCGGTCTCCGGTCTCGAACCGATTGTAGGGAACTGATTAATGGACACTTCCGAACCCCTTATTGAGCGCTAGTACTCGTCGGAAGCACGCGACAAAGATAATTGTCATGCCAAGCAACACAGTTGAAAGAGCAGCAGCGAATGGCCAATCCAGAGTCACAGTAGTTTCCTGACCGATCAGCGTTGCCATCAACATGGAATCCGGCCCTCCAACCAGAGCGGGCGTTATGTAAAAGCCGAGCGCCAAAACAAAGCATAGGGTAGCTCCGGCAAAGATCCCGGGAAGACACAAAGGAAATGTGACGACGAAGAAAGCCTTCCAGGGATTTGCGCCTAGGTTCAGAGCAGCTCGATCAAGGTCCTTGGGTATAGCTTTGAGCGCAGCATAGATGGGCAGTACAACGAAAGGCATGAGAACATGTGCCATCGCCAATGTCACCGCTCCTTGCGTGTAAAGAAGCTTGAAGGGTTGTTCAGTTAAACCGACGGCGCTGAGAAACCCGTTCACGATCCCATTCCGCTGCAATAGGACAATCCAGGCATAGGAGCGAACAAGAACCGAAGTCCAGAGCGGAATGAAGACGCAAATCGCCGCTATAATCCCTGCAAGTTTTCCTGCTCTTGCCATGGTCAGAGCGACAGGAAAGCCCAGCACGCATCCAATGGCAGTCACAGCGACCGCAACGCCAACCGTGGAAGCCAGGACATCAAGATAAAGACTTCCCTCAACGATGCGTCCATAGCTTATCGCATCGTCCGAAAAACTAAGAAAGATGAGTCGGCCGATCGGATACATAAAGCCGACGACCAGTAGAATTAATAATGGTAGTACCAGAAACCACGATATTACCGGCGGGTATTGGCGTGCGGATCTTCCTCTAAGGAATGTGTCGAAACCGGAAAACGACGAACTCATGCGGCCAACCTCGTTTCAAGGTCGAAAGTCAGGAGTGAGAGGGTGTCCAAGTTTACACCGACGCGGCTATTCTTTCGCATCACCGGTGACGATGTTGTTGCAGGCAATTGGACACGCAGGTCGATATCTGGAAAAGCGTCTAGCCTTACCAGGACAACTGTGCTCGAACCGATGAAGACGGAAGCCTCAACAGTTCCGGACAGTTGCCCTTTTTTCGGGTCGGAAAAGATGCCGACATGTTCCGGTCTCACGGCTAGCCTGATTTCGGAACCGATAGATTTGTGAGCCAGTTTGGGATGAAGCAGCGCATCAAGTTCCACAGCAACACGTTCGGAGATATCCAGAATGCACTTGCCGTTTTTGTTGCCGCGATAAGTCGCCGGAATAAAATTGATAGAGCCGATGAAGTCGGCAACGAAGGTTCTATTGGGTTCGTTATAGAGTTCGGAGGGAGTACCAACCTGCTGGACGCAGCCATCGTGCATTACCACAATGCGGTCGGACATGGTCAACGCCTCTTCCTGGTCGTGAGTGACGTAGATTACTGTTGCTCCGAGATTCTCCTGAATGCGTTTGATCTCAAACTGCATTGCCTCTCGCAATTTCTTGTCGAGGGCACCGAGCGGTTCGTCCATCAAGATGACGGGCGGAGAAAAAACCAGCGCGCGGGCGACGGCCACACGCTGCTGTTGTCCACCTGACAACTGGTTTGGATAGCGGTCTGCGAAGTCATTGAGTCTGATCAGCTCAAGCATCTCATCGACGCGAGACCGGATATCTTTCTTCGAACCCAGTCGTCGCATTTTCAACGGGAACGCAATATTCTGCCGAACCGTCAGATGGGGGAACAGCGCATATTTCTGGAACACCATGCCGACGTTACGCCGGTTGGGCGGCAGGGTAGTTATATCTACGTCTCCCACAATAATCCTTCCGTTCGTCGGTTGTTCGAAGCCGGCGACCATGGTGAGCAAAGTCGTTTTGCCTGATCCGGACGGTCCGATTATTGAAACGAATTCGCCTGCCCGGATGTCGAGCGTGGTTTCATGGACAGCCCAGGTTTCGCCAAATCTTTTCTGAACGCCAGCAAGCATTAATTTCTGACCGATCAATCTTTCCTCCTCCGGAAACCACTTTGGTATCTGTGCCTTTGCGTTCGGTCCTCGATGCGAAATGCATCATTGACGTTCCAGACGCATAGACGTGCTCATCCAGCTACCGCGTGACTCTATGAGTACGCGCTGCTAAAACCTAAAATGACGCGACAAAAACTTTGCAAAAACTTTATATGGTCATTTTGTTGCATCATAATTCTGATGTGTCAACAGGGATTGAGGCTTAGATGAGCGCGATAAAATTGTCGGACCAGGCCAATGAAGGGCAGGCACCGGGTCTTGGCGACGTCGCATACCGCGAAATGAAGGAGCGCCTGATACGAGGCGAATATAAGCCCGGCAAGAAACTTACGGTCCGAGCCGTAGCGGAAGATCTCGGATTTAGTTCCACCCCTGCGCGGGACGCTATCAACCGGCTCACCGGCGAAGGCGCACTGGTCTATTCGGGACCAAAAACTGTAATCGTACCGGTTTTAAATGAAGACAGTTTGCGCGAGATCACACTAATTCGGCTCGCCCTGGAGGGGCTGGCGGCACAGCTGGCAGTCAACTCGGTTACCAATGAAGATATTGAAAAACTTAAAGATATTCAAAATTATATAAACGATGCACTGGATCGTCGCGCTTACGAGACGGTTTTGCGGCATAACAAGGATTTCCATTTTCATGTGTATGGAATGGCCGGAATGCCTCGGCTTTTATCCATGATCGAAGGGGCTTGGCTTAGGGTTGGCCCATCACTTTACGATCTCTATCCAGAGTTTGCTGAAGAAAAATACGGCGTTCGAAACCACCAGCTAGCCATTGAATCGCTAGAGGACAAGGATGGCGCATCCCTGCGCGCCGCATTCGAGAACGACATTCGGGATGGCTATCGGCGCTTGCGCCAGGCGGCACGAGCGCGCTCCTCGGCGAGATAGTTTTTTGTTGTATGGGCTTGACCTTTCGCATTTTTGTTGCAACAAAATTGTGAAGCTAACGCAAAAGCATTAGCTGATGTGCGTTTTAAAGGCCCAATCAATGATACCTAGTCCGAGAATAAACCGTGGCGATCCGGTGGAGAGAACGGAATCGTCACGTCTTTACGCCCGCAGCCTGCAGGTTTTGCCGCAGGGTGTGTCACGCGTCACGATCGATATCGATCCAACACCGATTTACATTCAACGTGGTGAGGGCGCCTATCTAGTTGATGTGGACGATAACCGTCTTCTGGACCTCAACAACAACTTCACCACGCTTATACACGGGCACGGATTCGAACCGGTTGCGGAAGTGGTTGCGAAGCTTTTGCGTAACGGGACCTGTTTTTCCAACCCGACGGAACACGAGGTCGCACTGGCTGAATTGCTGATCTCGCGGATCCCGGCAATGGAAAAGATTCGCTTTGTCAACAGCGGGACCGAAGCGGTCATGTTTGCAATCAAGGCAGCTCGAGCGTTCACAGGTCGCTCTGCGATCGTTCGCTTTGAGGGAGCTTATCACGGGGGTTACGATTGGGCTGAAACGGGGCAAACCGGCACCTATCCCACCAACGGGTCCGGTCGAAACGTTGCACGACCAGGATACCATGGTGCGCCGTCCAGCCTTGGCGACGATGTGATCGTGATCCAGTTCAATGACAAGGAGGAGATTGTTTCGAAACTCGAAGGCCACGCGCATCGGATAGCCGGTATTTTGATTGATCCGATGCCTAGCCGCGCCGGGCTATTTGCGCCAAGCCAGGGATTTATCGAGGCACTGACAACCTTCACGCAAGAGCATGGCATTCTACTGATCGCCGACGAGGTGTTGAATATCCGGCAAGGTTATAGGGGGGCTTCGGACCGTTACGGTCTTAATCCCGATCTGATAGCAACCGGCAAGATCATCGGTGGTGGCTTTCCAATTGGAGCCATCGGCGGGCGCGCAGAAGTCATGTCGGTCTTCGAAAAGCGGGACGGTAAGCTACCAGTTCCGCAAGGTGGGACATTCTCCGCTAACCCCGTCTCCATGGCTGCAGGTCTTGCTGCTATGAATGCATTGCCACCCGATGCCTTCGCGCGGCTTGAAGAACTAGGAGATGCCTTGCGTTCGCGTCTCTCGCAGATCGCTCAGTCGCGGCAGGCTCCCTATTCGATCACGGGTGCCGCTTCCCTCTTCCGCATTCATTCCAAACGTGAAGCGCCGACTGATTATCGCGCTTCAATCATGTCGCCTGATCAGAACTTGCGCATGCGAGAGCTCACACGGTATTTCGCCCGGAATGGTGTTCTGTTGCCCTTTGGAGCCGCGGCCAGCCTATCCACCCCGATGGGCGAAAAAGAAATCGACCTCATTGCCGCGCTTTTTGATGATTTCCTTGCACAAAACCCCGTACGGGAGGACCATCCATGAAACATGCCGCAATTACAGACAGCGTTGCCGATCGTATCGCACAAGCACTTGTCCGCCATGGTGTGGAGGTGATCTTCGCACAAAGTTTGCCCTCCGCTGTGATTCTTGCAGCCGAAGCCCACGGCATCCGCCAGATCGCCTATCGTCAGGAGAATATGGGCGGAGCGATGGCGGATGGATATGCCCGGGTTTCTGGCAAGGTGAGTGTAGTCGCGGCGCAGAACGGTCCCGCAGCGACGCTGCTTGTTCCGCCACTAGCCGAAGCTTTAAAGGCGAGTATTCCAGTGGTCGCGCTTGTACAGGATGTCGAGCGAAACCAAACGGACAAGAACGCCTTTCAGGATATTGACCAAATCACCCTCTTCCAATCCTGTACAAAATGGGTCCGTCGACTAAATGTAGCCGAGCGCGTCGATGACTACATTGATGCAGCTTTTACCGCCGCGGCAAGTGGGCGAGCGGGACCAGTTGCGCTTTTGTTGCCAGCGGATTTGCTGCGTTGCCCGGCTCCGAAGAGCGATAAGCCGAGAACTGCTTGTCTTGGCTACTGGCCGCTTGACCGGTTTCGTCCATCCGACGACCTCATTCAGACCGCAGCAGATACTATTGCTGAAGCCCGAACCCCGGTTGTGCTGGCTGGCGGCGGTATTCATGCCGGTGGTGCAGCGGCAGCGTTGGCTCGTCTTCAGGAAATAGCCTCCCTTCCTGTATTCACGACGAATATGGGCAAAGGGGTGGTTGACGAATTCCATCCTCTGTCTGCTGGCGTTCTAGGGTCTCTGACTGGCCCTCGTTCGCTAGGCTTCTACAGTCGTCACCTCATGAATGAAGCAGATCTGGTTATCCTTGCCGGAACACGCACCAATCAGAACGGAACTGACAATTGGCAGCAGATTCCTTCTTCGGCTAAAGTCATTCACATTGACATCGATGCCGGAGAGATCGGACGCAATTACGAGGCATTGCGTTTGCACGGCGATGCACGCGAAACGCTCGCGGCCTTGTGCGAAACATTGTCTAAACGAGACTTCCTTCGGCGCAGTATGCCTCGCCTCAATTACGAAGAAAGAATTGCCGGTTTCTGGGCGGAATATGATGAAGCTCGCCGACCAGTTCTTGATGACCGATCAGGCGCCATGCGGCCTGAGCGCGTTATGCAGGAATTGCAGCCCTGGCTCGACCACGACGTGACAGTCGTGGCGGATGCGAGCTATTCGTCCATGTGGGTTGTCGGTCAGTTGCGCTGTCGCAAGGTCGGCACGAGATTCATTACACCGCGCGGGCTCGCTGGCCTTGGATGGGGTCTACCGCTAGCGATGGGGGCAAAGGCCGCTCATCCTGACAAGCCGGTGGTTGCCATTGTGGGAGACGGTGGATTTGCGCATAGCTGGGCGGAACTGGAAACGATGATGCGTATGCAGTTACCCGTAACTGTCGTCCTCTTGAATAATGGCGTGCTAGGCTTCCAGAAAGATGCGGAAACCGTAAAATTCGGCCGCTATACAACGGCGTGCCATTTTGCACCAGTCGATCACGCGGGGGTCGCTTCAGCGTGCGGATGTCGATCTGCCACCGTCGATAATGCTGCTGACTTATCGGAGCAGCTACGTCTGAGTATTGAAAGCGGTAACCCCTCGCTCATCGAAGTTATTACCGATCACGACGCTCATCCTCCGCTTTCTCTTTTTGCGGCAATGGATCAGGCAGCATGACGGCTGGAGCGCGGGAGCGTATAGCAGTCGTAACCGGGGGCAGCTCAGGCATTGGGCTGTCAACGGTTAGACGATTGGCTAGCGAAGGCTACAAAGTAGCGTTTTTCGGGCAGACACCTCAGCGAGTCTCTGCGGCTGGCGAAATGCTCATTTCGCAGTTCGGGGAAGATGCCATCTTTTATCGAAGTGTAGACATAAATGAGGCGACAGCAATTGTCGGCTTTTTCGATGAGGTGCGAAGCTATTGGGGTCCGCCAGATACGCTGATCTGTAATGCGGGCGTATCGCCCAAAGCCAAGGACGGCAAAGCTGCAGCGTTTGTCGAAACGTCGATCGAGGAATGGAACGCAGTCCTTTCAACCAATTTGATCGGAGCTGTCCTTTGTTGCCAACGCGTTTTACCGGATTTGATCAAACGGCGTTTCGGGAGAATTGTTTTAGTTGGCTCTATTGCTGGCAGGACGTTACCCAGGCTCGCTGGCAGCGCTTATACCGCATCAAAAACTGCGCTATCGGGTTGTCTTCGTTCTCTCGTGTCTACGCTTGGCGGGACCGGAGTTACAGCCAATATTGTTGCGCCGGGACATATCGTGACCGAAATGACTGGCCCGATTGATTCCGATTCAAATCGTGATGCCCTTTCGCGTATTCCGGTCGGTCGGTTGGGAAACCCTGACGACGTAGCAACAGTGATCGCATTCCTGGCGTCGGAAAACGCCGGCTTCATCAATGGCGCAACGATCGATGTAAACGGGGGAGAATACGTTTCACCCTAATAGCACTTCAGCAGGACGATGAATGTTATGTCGAAGGTTCTTATAAAGACATCTGACGCGCAATTGTTTTTGATGCTTCGTCATCTGCTCTCAGTTGAAGGGTTTGATGCTGATCTCTTATCAGAGCTAAAAGCATTGACGACTTCCGAGATAGGTGCCGAACAGAGCCCAAGCGCGTTGATATTGGATAGTGGCGATGCTGGCCTTTGCGAGTTCGCTCACCTCAGGAGGAAGCTTCCAGGTCTCGCGTTGGTTCTGCTGGCAAAGGATGATATCGATACTGGACTACAGATCAATGAACAATTGGATCTGGTCATGAAACCTCCGTTCGATCCACTTGTTTTGCTGGGATTTCTCCAAAGGTACCGAGGCAATTTCGCTACTACGGATGCCACGAAGGTTGTTTTGACCTATAGCGATCTATTGCTGAACCCTATGCAGTTCAGGGTGTTTCGCAGCGGCCTTCGCGTCGATCTCACACCGTTGCAGTTCCGTTTACTTGAAGCACTCATGCAAAAGCCTGAAATTGTATGGAGCAGGCAAGAGCTTATCGACGCTGTATGGGGTCAAGGAGCTATCGTCGAGCCCCGTACGGTCGACATTCATATCGGACATATCCGCCGCGCATTGGCGCGGTATGGTCCAAACCTGGTCAGAACTGTGCAGGGTCGGGGCTACGCCCTCGATCGGTCGGCAGACCCGTTACAGTGAGTTTCAATTCATGAGGCGCTGAAAAATCCGCGTCCAGAACTGAAAATTACGCTGATCGTCTTCGAACCAGGCGTCGAGCGCAAAAAGCGCGGCAGCTGTGGGGGCCGTGTCTGCATAGATTCGCCTCGTGGCATCCACAATCAGACTGTCTTCCGCGCCATAACGGATAGCATCCTGCTGCAAAAGTTCCCGGGCGGCTCTCACATTCGAAATTTGCAACACAAGCATTCCTCCTGCGCCCGGCGGAGGGTTCAATGAATAGAGCCGGACGTTGTGGAGACCGCATGACGGCTTTTTTTAACAGCAATCGCTGTATCGTCGTCCCTAGCATGTGTTGCATTGAGAATGCACCCTTTTGTAACAGAATCAAATAGTTGTGGCAACAGTCGGATATAAGGTTTAGATAGAATTCTAGATATTTCGAGGAGTGCATCAACAAAGGAAAATAAGCGCTGTAGGATCGATGGAGAGACCTCCTATCTCGTCGGCAGAACCGCATAGGAATAAAATCTCGCAAACTTTGCAAAGGCTTTCTTGATCGACGTCGTTGAATTTTGCAATTTAAGCCAACACTCGAAATAGTTCGCCCTTACTTTTGACCGACAGGTGCGCCCGTGCTGATGAAAGACCGTATTGATCACTTGCCTCACGTAAAGCAGCGTGAGTTGCAGCGCGTGCTGGAAGTTATCTTCGAGGAATTCGAGGATGCGCTCAAGGAAGGCTCGGCTGAGTTCAAGAAGCGCGGTCGTATCGTCAAGGCCATTTTGTTCGGATCGTATGCGCGCGGCACACAGGTGGATGAACCGCATACCGGCAAAGGCTATCGTTCTGATTTTGACCTGCTGATTATCGTCAACAATCGTAAGCTGGCGGACTTTGAGTTCTGGCGAAAAACCGAAGACCGGCTTATGCGCCTGCGTGATGTGCAGACTCCGGTAAACTTCATTGTCCATTCTTTGCGTGAGGTGAACACGCGGATCAAGGAAGGGCGATATTTCTTCACTGACATCCGCAAAGAAGGTATTGTACTTTACGAACTTGATCCTGAGCCGCTCGCCCAACCCGGTATTCTCAATCCGGAAGACGCCCATCGTATTGCAAGAGAATATTTTGATGATCGGCTACCGCATGCAAGAGTTTTTGCAAAAACTGCGGGGTACCTTCTGGAGGAAGGCGACATTAAAGAAGCAACATTCATCCTTCATCAGGCGATAGAACAGGCTTATTCCACCTTTCTATTGGTAACAACAAATTACTCGCCGTCTTCGCACAACCTGAAATTCCTGCGTCGGCTCTCTGAAGGGCAACGCAGTGAACTGGCCAAGGCATGGCCGCAAGATCAACAGCGTTACAAAGCGTGGTTCAATATCGTCAATGAAGCTTACGTGAAGGCGCGGTATTCTCCGCATTTTGATATCACCGAGGAAGCACTGCGATGGCTTCTGAAGCAAGCGAACGCGCTCATCGACGAAATCGAGAAGATATGTGCCGTTCAATTGAAGAAAATGAGCGAAGCGCGATAAAAGCACAACCTAATCGCCTCAAAGGGAAATGAACCGCCAACCTGCTCCTCTCCATCGCCGAATTGGGGCCAGAAGCGGGCGATCTGGTTCAGCCAAAGAACGTTGACAAGCGGCCATCATTAGCACAACCGCCTCATTGCCAGTCAGAATCCGCCAAATGGCCGGCCGCTGATAATGCAACTGCCCGGCCAACGGATGCGAAGGCATTATTAAGCACCATAAGTATATAAAGCGCCGGATAAGTGCACCCGGCGCCGGCCATCAAAGCAGGCCTTATTTCGCGTCCACGATTTCTTTTGGAAGCGGTGTACCATGATACTTTTGGTAGATCTCAATCGCAGCGCCTGCGCCGGATATCTACCGTAAACTGAAAGGGTTTGCGTCGTCGGAAGTGCCACTGTCTGGCACCCTAATGAACTCAAGTAAATGCGGGAACGGCTTCGTGTTCCATCCTATTTGAGACCGTCGATTAATGTCGGGATCAGTTCCGAAACAGTTGGATGTACGGGCACAGCCCATTTTAAGTCTCTATAGGAAACGCGTGCGTTCATGGCGTCGATGATACCATGAATAGCTTCGTCACCCTCGATACCTAGAATTGACGCGCCAAGTATCTGGCCCGTCACGGCATCAGCAACAAGTTTCATGAAACCTTGCGTTTCAGCACGTTCGATTGCGCGACCGACCCGGCTCATTGGCCGTACGGAAACCAGAATGTCTTTGCCGGATGCGCGTGCATCTCGCTCGGTCATACCAACCCGGCCGAGCGGTGGGTCAATATAGAGCGCATAGGCGGGAATGCGGTCGCTCACCTTTCTGTCCGCCCCATCCAACAGGTTTGCCGCCACGATTTCGAAATCATTATAGGAAGTGTGTGTGAATGCTCCCCGTCCGTTGCAGTCACCCAGTGCCCAGATACCATCGACGTTGGTCGACAGCGTATCATCCGTAACGATGAAGCCGCGTTTGTCCATTTGCACGTCTGTGGTGTCCAGGCCAAGATCGTCGGTATTGGGCTTTCGTCCAGTCGCGATCAGTATGTCACTGCCGAGAACCACGTCATGATCCGTGGTCACTTCAATATCCGACCCTTTGTTGGCAAATGAAACGATGTTGGTATTCGTGCACACAGTAATGCCCTCGTTTTCGAGAACATTTGCGATAGCGTCCGACACGTCATCATCCTCGCGTGGGGCAAGGCGGGGGCCGCGCTCGATAATGGTGACTTGGGCGCCAAATCGGCGATACATCTGCGCAAATTCAAGCCCAATATAACTACCGCCAATGACCACGAGATGATGTGGTAGCCTATCGAGCTTGATGATCGACGTACTAGTGAGATAGGGCACTTTATTAATGCCCGGAAAATCGGGGATGACGGGGCGCGCTCCGACATTGAGGAATATCTCGGGCGCTGTCATCCTCTCGCCATTGACGCATACCGTAGTTGCGTTTTCGAACCGTGCCTGTCCTTGTATGACAGTCAACGTATCGAGTCCGTCGAACCACGTTTTGAGATTGTTGCGCGCGTTCAATATGACTTTCTCGGCTCTTGCCTGAACGGTTTTCATATCAATGCCGACGGGCCCGACGATTGTCACACCGAATTCCGCTGCTCGGCTGGCGACATGCGCGGCTCTAGCGCTTGCGACCAGCGTCTTGGTCGGCATGCATCCGGCATTGACGCAAGTGCCACCGAGGTATTTTCGTTCAATAAGCGCGACCTTGCGACCCTGAGCTGCCATGCGAGCAGCAAGAAAAGGCCCCGCTTGGCCTGCGCCGATGAATATGGCGTCGAATGTCTTCATAACACAGCTCCACGATCAGGAACACGATGGTATCTAAGAGCGCAGCAAGTCGGTCCAGCCCGCAGGCTTTTGTAGCAAACCATGCAAATTGAGTGTGATGTTTCTATGGCCTGTGCCAAGTCTCATGACATTCAATCCACAATTAGGCGCGTTGTGAGAGGTTCAGCCGTCACTCTTACATCCTTGCCGCGATCGTAGGCAGGCAATCTGCCAGCGTCGACATCCATGTCTCCCGCAAGCTTGCGACAGGTTTCCGGATTGGCGCAGACCTTGATGACTGGCGAGATGGCAGAGCCCGTTGCATCTTCAATCGGGATTGCCGATCTTTAAATTGAAGGCTTAGTCAACATCAGCCATATGATGGCCAATACTGCCGCAAATGCCGGAAAACCAAAAGCAAACCACCAGCGATAGAGACGATGATAGGCCGCCGGCAGTGCTTTTCCCTCGCGGGCAGCCAAACGCGCCATATTCCGCAACCGGATCTGCATCCAGACAACCGGCAGCCAGAATGCACCAACAATGATGTAGAGCGCCAACGAAAGCCCGACCCAACCGGACAGGACAGGCCATCCTGCTTCACGTGCAAGCAAATAGCCGGTGACTGGCTGGAAAATGGCAGCAGTTGCAGTGAAAACCGTATCAGCCAACACGACGATGCCACCGACATGGGCAATCAACCGCGGATCTCCTGAGCGATTGGAGATGACCATGAAAAACGCGATACCGGCGCCGGTGCCAAGCAGGACCGTTGCACCGATCACATGCAGAAAGCGCAAAATATCATAGTTCATCGCACCTCCAGCATCATCGCAACGATAGCTGCCAAAACAATAGCTGGAACCACTTTTATCATCGGTCCAAGAGGATCAAGCCACAGATCTGGCGCAACCACCAGACCACCGAAGAGATAACAGGCCGAAAGCACTATCATTCCGACTGTCGCCATGCGCGTTACCGAACGCCAAAGGATACCCAGGCCCAATCCGATATCTGCAAATGCGCCGCCATAGACTGTAATACCCGCCAGCCACGCCGGAACGTGATGTCCTTCGAGAATAGCGATAGCGCGCATTGGAGATATTAATGCGAATAGCCCCGACAAGCACCAAAACAGCGCAAGCGTGGCGATGGCCAGTGGCAGCATGAAGTACATCCGGGCGAAAAGCCGTTCCTGTCGCGTGGACGGCAGACTTCTCAGTGTCGAAACTAGCGAACGACAGGGGTAACCGCCCGCCTCAAGCCACGCGCTCGGATCGCCTCGTATCCCATCGGCAAGCGCCTGTAACCCAGTGCTGCACATCGGTGAGCGCCACCCCAGCCAGCCGAGCAGATCAGCGCCCTTACCCACTGATTTCAGCACCACTGCGGGCAGTTTTGGACGCAACCACGGAGGCGAGAATCCCTGCCATTGCCTGAAGTGGTCGACCATTTCGGAAAAGCCTCGAACCTCGGGCTCGGTGAGATCGGCAATAAGCCCGGATTGCAGTTTTCTCCTCGCCGCTGCCACTACTGCCTCTGTTACATCATCGATATGAACAGTCTGCACCTGAGCATGAGGCAAAACACGCGGCAAAATTAACGGTAAACCAGCAACGCCACGTAAAAGCGCTGTGCCGCCATAGGCATCTGGCGACAAAACAAGCGTTGGACGCAGGATCACGCAATCTTGTCCGCTCCTCGCCAGTATTTCATCGCCGCGCGCTTTTGACCGAAAGAACTCCGTTGATGCTTCAGCTCCAACGCCAGCCGCCGAAATCTGGACAATCCGTAAGGGAATGTCCTTCGTTGCCTCAACCAGACGGGCTATTGTCGTGACGTGGATGGCTGCAAGACCGTCTCGCGCGCCGTCTTGCAGTGCTCCGGCAGCGTTTACTACGACATCGACATTGCCCAGCAGCACTCGCCATTCGTCGACCGAGATGGTTGGTATGTCACGGATCAACCATGTCGCGTTTGCATCAGCGGCAAGCGCCGCACGACTTGACCGTCCTACACCGACAACTTCAAATCCGGCATTTGCCAAAGCCCGCATGCACGCTCTGCCGATGAGCCCGTATCCGCCCAAAACGATCGCCTTACGCATCGAAGCTCCCATAGATATACGATGTTCAAGTATTAGCCTCTCAGTATTGTCATGGGCAGTGCGACTGAAACGCGCGTGGGCGGCGCCCTCGAACCTGGCTGGACGCCCCGTCCATCCTCACCTAACTTTTGAATGACCTGAACGAGGCCGGAACTAACCGCTTCGCGGGAAGGCGCGTGCGACTGAGGTAGAAGGCACAGAGCGACCATTGCGCTCTGCATTGAGTGTCGCTCGGAGCGAGCAGAGAATGACAGGCTTTTTCAACAAGGAGCCTGACCATGCACAACCAACCGAGTTCGCCCGCGATCAGCCCGCTTCGTCAACGCCTGATCGACGACATGAACCTGCGCCACTTCGGGCACGGGACCCAACGCAACTATCTGCGCGATATCGCACGAATTGCCAGTTTTCTCGGAAGGCCTCCCGATACCGCGTCCGTGGATGATTTGCGCCGCTTCCAGATATGGCAGCAAAGCGAGGGCGTCCCGGTGCCGACGATGAACAGTGTCGTATCGGCGCTGAGGTTCTTCTTCAATACCATGATTGATCGCCCTGATCTTGCCCGCCGTCTCGTGCGGCTGGCGCACCCGCGCAATCTCAGTTTGTTCTGCCAAATTCAACGCATGCACGCTGTTGGAACGGTACAAGCCTCCTCTGCGCTGATACAGCGGCCACGCGTGCCCCTCATTCATCCGCCAGCAACGTCTCATGATAGGCCCAGAACTCATCTATAAAACGTTGAGCCAGGCTGTTGTCAGGACCGTTACTCCGGCGGATGACCAGAAAGCCAGCATCGACAAAGGTCGTAAAAGGTCGGATCGCCACTCCACGTCCGCGAAAATCCGTTGCTGAGGACGGATCAATGATTGTTATGCCGACACCTTCAGCGACGAGTGTCAGCGCTGTGTGCGAAAGGCGGGTCTCGATGGTGGCCGACCGTGGGATGCGTGCAAGCGCAACCTCTACACGCATGGCAAACAGCGAACCCGGCTCCAGCGTGATCATGCGTTCATTAGCGAGATCCTCCGGGGAAACTTCCGAATAATCTGCAAGACGATGTCCCAATGGAACTGCAACGACGGCCGGTATCGCCCTCGTTTCGATATCGAAACCGGGTCTGTCGAGCGGACCGTCGGCAAAACCAAGATCGACCTGACCGGATGCAACGGCCTCCACAACCAGAGCGGATGAAATGCCGTTCAAAGAAGCGTGGATATTGGGACGCTCCCTGAGAAATCGGGCGAGGAAGCGCGGCATGATCCCATTTGCAAGCGCAGGCATGGCAGCAATACGCAACATGCCCGCATTCTGACGGCTGATCTCATCGGCGAAACTCCTGATGCGATTGAGCCCGACATAGGCCCGCTCGACTTCCTGCAACAGCGTCATGGCCGCCTGCGTTGGCGTCAACTGGTTCCCGCGCCGGTTGAACAGTTTGAGTTTCGTGTCGATTTCAAAGTCGCGGATCAGGCGGCTTACGGCGGGTTGGGTGATCGCCATCAGTTCCGCTGCAGCCGTCATTTTACCCGTCAGCATGACAGTGCGGAACGCTTCGACCTGACGCAGGTTCATGTTTCACCATAATATTTGGTTATGCTCTGGGCTTCATTTCGAATTTGACTGTATTAAGTCCCGCTGTCAAACCACTCCCATAAACGTACCGGCGTGACGATGCACCGGACAAAAAAAGGGAACAAAGCAGTTGGGTGCGGTTAGCGCATATCTGGATTTGATGGGTTTTGCCGAAGACGGCTGGGGCTACGATATGCTCCGGGCTACCGGCATGACACTTGCAGTAGCTTTCTGCGGTTTCGCAGCAGGCGCGGTGTTTGGCATTGTTGCCGCTGCCGCTTCATTTTCATCCCAGCGTATTCTGAGAATTGTGGCTGACGGATATTCGACGGTGCTTCGCGGCATCCCCGATCTTCTCGTCATTTACCTGTTCTATTTCGGCAGTAGCGCTGTGTTGAGCCAAATTGGAGCATTGTTCGGCGGGCACGGTTTCGTAAGTGCGCCAATTTTCATAACCGGTGCGCTGGCCATTGGCGTGGTTTCGGGCGCGTATCAAGCCGAAGTCTATCGCGGTGCCGTACTTGCACTCCCTAAAGGCGAGATCGAGGCCGCCAAGGCCTATGGCATGCCAACGCACCTACTGTTCCGCCGTATCATGGTTCCGCAGGCAGCACGTTTTGCCATTCCGGGCATCGGCAATGTCTGGCAACTCGTCTTGAAGGAATCCGCGCTGATTTCTGTCGTTGGACTGGTTGAACTGATGCGTCAAGCCCAAATTGGCGCCGGATCGACCCGCAAACCGTTTACATTCTTTCTGACCGCCGGGCTGCTTTACCTTGTCATCACATTCGTATCGGGCCTGTTGTTCAAGACGGCCGAAAAACGCGCCATGCGCGGCATCCGGAGGGCGGTATGAACTTTCTCGACCTCCCGTTCATGTTCGACAGTTTCGTTGAGCTTTGTCGCGGTATTCCGCTGACGCTGCAGCTAATGGCGCTATCAGTTATCAGTGGCGCCGTGCTGGCGACGATACTGGCCACGATGCGTCTGTCGGGTAATCTGATACTGGACCTCATTGCGCGAGGCTACATCTTCGTGCTGCGCGGCACCCCGCTGCTGGTCCAACTCTACATCATCTATTACGGTCTCAGCCAGTTTCCCGAACTGCGCAGGAGCTTTCTCTGGCCGTTTCTACGCGAACCCTATTGGTGCGCGGTCTTGGCCCTTGCACTCAATACGGCTGCCTACAGCGCCGAAATCATACGAGGCGGCGTTCTGTCGGTCGCGACTGGGCAGATCGAAGCAGCGCGTGCTTATGGCATGAGCGGCTTCACCCTCGTCCGTCGTATTCTGGCCCCACAGGCCCTGCGGCAGATGCTGCCCGCCTATTCGAATGAAGTTATCTTGATGGTGAAGTCCACGGCGCTGGCATCAACCATCACCATGATGGAAGTAACAGGGCTGGCGGCCAAGCTGATTTCTGCCACCTACCGCCCTGTCGAAGTCTTTATCTGCGCGGGCGCGATCTATCTCCTCTTGAATTTCGTGGTCACCAGAATCTTCAAACTGCTGGAATACCGCCTGTCGGCGGCCCAGCGTCAGCCTGTCATCGTGCATGCCGCCGGAGGAAACTCATAATGCAAAGTTTCGAAACGCCTGCGGTCGAGATCAAGAACCTCGAAAAATGCTATGGCGCGCACAAGGTTCTGCATTCCGTTTCATTGCAGGCCCACCAGGGTGAAGTCATCTCCATTCTGGGCGCGTCAGGTTCCGGCAAATCCACACTGCTGCGCTGCATCAATATGCTGGAAGTACCGGATGCTGGTAGCGTAGCTATTCACGGCGAGGCATACAAGCTCGACCAACAGCCCGGACGCGCGCCTCGTCCAGCCGATGTGAAACAGGTTCAGCGGCTGCGCGGTCAGGCGACGATGGTATTTCAGTCGTTCAATCTGTGGTCGCACCTGACTATCCTCGAAAATCTGATCGAAGCGCCTGTCCATGTACAGAAGCGAAACCGATCGGAGAGCATTGCCGAGGCTGAAGCACTGCTGGAGCGTGTCGGCATTGCCGATAAGCGCAACGTCTATCCCGCACATCTTTCCGGCGGGCAGCAGCAACGCGCGGCGATTGCCCGCGCGTTGGCAATGCGTCCGAAGATCATGCTGTTTGATGAACCAACCTCCGCACTGGATCCAGAGCTGGTGGCAGAGGTGCTGAAGGTCATGCGCGATCTGGCGGCAGAGGGACGCACCATGCTGGTTGTGACCCACGAGATGGGCTTCGCCCGGGATGTGTCCAGCCGTGTCGTGTTTCTGCGTCAGGGCCTGATTGAAGAAGAAGGCACGCCCGACGAGGTTTTTGGCAACCCCAAAAGCGAACGGATCCGGCAATTCATTTCCAAACAAAACGCATGAACCGATCGATCGGTTTTTAACAGAGGTGAACATATGAAACTGAAATTCGTCCTTTCCGTTCTTGGCGTTCTCGCCGTCGCACCGACCGCGCAGGCCGAAGACATCGTGCGCATTGCCACCGAAGGTGCTTATGCGCCGTGGAATTTTTCCGGCCCGAATGGCGTGCTGGAAGGCTTCGAGATTGATCTTGCCAAAGACCTTTGCGAGCGCCTGAAAGCGAAATGCGAAATTACCGCCCAGAACTGGGACGGCATCATTCCATCGCTGACCGCTGGCAAGTATGACGCCATCATGGCCGGCATGAGCATCACACCGAAGCGTGAGGAAGTGATCGCGTTTTCGTCGCCTTATGCGGCGGCCATCAATTCCTTCGCAGTCATGGAAGACAGCGACCTCGCCGATCTGCCGGAAGGCGGCAAGCCGCTGAATGTCGATTCCGATGCAGCCAAGCCGGTTCTCGAAGCAATCGCCAGGAAAATCAACGGCAAGACCGTCGGCGTTCAGGGTTCCACAACCGCTTCGGCCTTCATGGAACAATATTTCAAGGACGGCGCGGATGTCCGTGAGTACAAGACCGCCGAAGAGCACAATTTCGACCTGACCAGCGGTCGTGTGGATGCGGTTGTCGCCAATGCGACAGTTCTTGCAGCTGCGCTGGAAAAGGACGACATGAAGGGCGCGAAGCTGGCCGGGCCACTGTTTTCCGGCAAAGTCTTCGGCATGATTGGCGTCGGTCTGCGCAAGGAAGATACCGCCCTGAAGAGTCGCTTCGATACAGCCATTCAGGCAGCAATTGCCGACGGCACGGTGAAAAAGCTTTCCGAGAAGTGGTTCAAAGTGGACGTAAGCCCGCAAAACTGAACCAACACAATCGGGCCAGCCCCTCGTCTGGCCCACCACTGACGACGCTGTGACAACAGATTGAATTTACGAATGCGCAGATTGCCGGACCAAAACATAGTCATTATCGGAGCGGGACTGGTTGGCTCTGCCATCGCCTGGGGTCTCGCCCGATCCGGTCTGCGTCCAATGCTTCTCGATGGGGAAGACCTGTCCCTGCGCGCATCCCGTGCCAATTTCGCGCTCATTTGGGTACAGGGCAAAGGCGTAGGCGCACCACACTATGCCCGTTGGACAATGCAATCGGCGCGCCTGTGGCCCGCTTTCGCAGATGAATTGCGGGATGTGACCGGCCTTGATGTCGCGTTGAAACAGACAGGCGCTTTCACCTTTTGCCTCGACAAGCGCGAGCTTCAAATGTTTGCCGAAGACGTCGCGACAGTAGCGCGGGAGCTTGGCAATGACGCCCCCGAACATGTCGTGCTCAACCATCAGGAAACGGCCAAAATGGTCCCCTCCATCGGTCGGGATGTGATCGGCTCGATCTATTCGCCGATGGACGGCGACGTGAATTCACTGCGCCTGTTTCGCGCCTTGCATACAGGCATAATCAAACTCGGCGCTTCCTATGAACCGCATTGTGAAGTCTCGTCCATCACTCCGCAAAACGGCGGCTTTCTCCTGAGTGGCGCATGGGGTGAAGTCTTCACCGAGCGCGTCATTCTGGCAGCGGGCAACGGCAATACAGAGCTTGCCAAGAGTGTCGGTCTTGCTACGCCGGTTGTGCGCAGCAAAGGCCAAATTCTTGTAACGGAGAAATGCGCGCCCTTCTTCCCCTATACAGCGGCCACGCTGCGGCAAGCGGATGAAGGCGGCGTTATGATCGGCGACAGTCAGGAAACTCACACGGATCGGATCGCCACCAATCAGGATATCAGCGCGGTTCTGGCCAACAGAGCAGTGCGGACATTCCCACATCTGGCCGAGGTCAATGTCATTCGCAGTTGGACCGGGTTTCGGATCAAGACACCGGACGGCCTGCCGATTTACGAACAATCCGAAAGCCACCCGGGGGCTTACGCCGTCATGTGCCATTCCGGCGTCACGCTTGCAGCCAACCATGCCCTGATCGTGGCGCAGGAAATAGCAGCCGATGCCAAACAACTTGCTGGTGATGCATTCTCCGGCCGGAGGTTTCATGTCTCCTAAAATGTTCCTCAATACTGAGACACCAGAGGAAACTGTAACGATCACATTCGATGCACGTACCTTGACGGTACCTGCCAATGTAACTGTCGCCGCAGCGTTGCTTGGAGAGGGTATCAACCGGCTCAGAAACAGCGTCGTTGGTGATCAACCGCGAGCGCCCTATTGCCTGATGGGCATCTGCTTTGAATGTCTGGTCACCATTGATGGTGTTCAGAACCGCCAGGCTTGCATGACGCTTGTGGCCAATGGAATGATCATTTCTTCCCAGACTGGTGCGCGTCGGGTGGAACCATGACGACAATGCTCAAAAGAATTTCCAGTATTCATGCACTCGACGCGTTTTACGACCTCGCCATTATCGGCGCGGGACCGGCAGGCATGTCGGCAGCCGCAGAGGCAAGCGCCGCTGGCGCTAACGTGGTTCTGTTCGACGAAAACACAACCGCAGGCGGACAGATATACCGTGGCATAGAACACAATACGAATGCCCAAAGGCCGTTTCTCGGCACCGACTACTGGCGGGGCAAAGACGTGCTGAAAGCATTCATCGCCAGCAATGCCACCTATGTTCCGCAGGCCCTCGTCTGGAGTGTGGAACCACAGGATGGCGACAACAACGGCGTTGATCTGCGCGTATCGGTAAGCGGCAAAAGCGGGATTGTTTCAGCGCACCGCGTGATCTTCGCGACCGGCGCCATGGAGCGCCCGATGCCTGTCAGGGGCTGGACGTTGCCGGGTGTTATGACCGTCGGCGCAGCACAGATTGCGTTGAAGGCTTCCGGCCTCCTGCCCAACGGAAATGTGGTTCTGGCGGGGACAGGCCCGCTGCTCTACATGTTCGCCGCGCAGCTGCTGCAGGCTGGTGGCAAGGTTGCAGCATTGCTCGATACGACGCCCGGCGCAAATTATGCGAAGGCCACCTCAAGGCTGCTTTCGTTCCTTTTCTCGCCCTATGCCTTGAAGGGGCTTTCGCTTCTCTTAAAAGTGCGCAAGTCGGTACCGGTTTATTCCGGTGTCACCGATATCGCAATTGAAGGAAAAGACGAAGCGGAAGCGATCTGCTTTTCGGCAAAGGGCAAAACAAACAGGCTTGCGGTCGATAGCGTATTCCTGCATCACGGTGTGATCCCCAACAACAATCTCGCCAATGCTTCCGGCTGCGCTCTGGTCTGGAACGACGGCCAGAAATGCTTTCAACCGCAACTCAACGGCAGCGGGCGTTCGTCTATTCCAGCCATCTACATTGCTGGTGACGGCAGCGGCATCGGCGGTGCATTGGTTGCCGAGCAGAGCGGGCGCATCGCAGCACTCGCAGCCTGTCAGGATATCTTTCCGGCATTGGCCCCAACGTTGAATTCGAAAATCGCTAAGCTGCATGCTCAAGCGCGTCGCGTCGAACGCGGTCGCGCCTTTATCGATGCGCTTTATCTGCCTGCACAGGCATTTCGCGCGCCAATGGATCGGGAAACGATTGTCTGCCGTTGCGAGGAAGTGACCGCAGGCGCAATCCGCGACGCGGCGGCCTGCAATATTGTCGGCCCCAACCAGCTTAAAACCATGTTCCGCTGCGGCATGGGTCCCTGTCAGGGTCGCATGTGCAGTTCCACCGTCACGGAAATTCTGGCCGAGGTGCAAAACCGTGCACCTCAAACGGTCGGTTTCTATCGTCTGCGCACTCCGGTGAAACCGGTACCGCTCTGCGAAATCGCAGCACTGACTCAAACCCCCGATGCTGTTTTCGCCGTCACCGGCGAACAACCGGATAACTCCCCAACCATCTGAAAGGACTAAATTATGGCTGAGCGTTTCATTCAGACGCCGATTATGCATCGCGTCGTCGAACACAATGGCATTGTCTATGTCGGTGGAACCACCTGTGATGACGAAAGCCTGGATATGGCCGGTCAGACCAGCGAAATCCTCGCCAAGCTCGACAGCTATCTGGCGCAGGCAGGCACGGACAAGACCAAGCTTCTGGCAGCAACCATCTTCGTAACGGATCTCAACAAGAAGCCTGAAATGGATAAGGTCTGGAAGGAATGGATTGATCCTTCGCTGCTGCCAACCCGTGCAACTGTTGGCGTTGCCGATCTGGGTGGTGATACGCTGATAGAGATTGTGGTTTCCGCTTACAAGTAATCAATACCAAACATCTGCAAAATCCGACAACCCCCTGAATAACAACAGGGGATTGTCGTGCGGCACATCCCACTTCGGTAGTAACCTGGACTCCATCGGATATAAATTCCGCTCTAACCGTTAATTCAGTCCAGTAAACGAACGGTCTAAATCCGATATCTCTTCCAACTTGTATAGTGACACGACGCTACTGGACGCCCCTTTTCGGATTTTCACCCACAGCACCCGAGCGACCGGCATGAAGGTGCTAAGCAGGCAATCGCGGCTTTGATTGCCAGTCAGAAATCGCTCAATGGCCGACCGCTGATAATGTAACTGCCCAGCCAACAGATGCGAAGGCATTATTAAACACTATAAGTATGCAAAGCGCCGGATAAGTGCATCCGGCGCCGGCTATCAAAGCAGGCCTTATTTCGCGTCCACGATTTCTTTTGGAAGCGGTGTACCATGATACTTTTGGTAGATCTCGTTTAACTTGCCATTTTGGAGGTTTGCCACAACCCATTCGTCAAGTTTGGAGAGCAATTCCGGTTCATTCTTATTCACACCAATTGCAAGGTTCAAAACGCGGATCGTTATCTTCGGTTCGAAAGCCAATGTTGGATTCTTGTCATGAATCTGTTTCACGAGCGTGGCTGATGTCGCAATCGCCTTGGCCTGACCTGACACAGCTGCTGTAACCATCGTCGCGTCATCGTCGTAACGAGTGACAGTAAAACCATGCTCGCCTGCGAGCTTCGTCAGTTCACTGTCCTGGGTCGTACCACGTGTCACGGTTACTGATTGTCCCTTCAGATCTGCCCAATCGTTGATCGGAGATTTTGCCGGGGCTGCAATCACCGAGACCAGTCCCGCATATGGCTTCGAAAAATCTATGACTTGTGCCCGCTCCGGGGTTACCGACAGCGTTGAGATGACGATGTCAGCCTTGTTCGTTTGGAGGTTCGGAATACGCGTGGCGCCCGTTGTCTGAATGAACTCCAGCTCAACACCCCAGTCCTTTGCGAGAAGCTGCGCGGTTTCGACATCGGAACCCACGGGTTTGAGGTTGGCATCAAGCATGCCGGACGGCGGAATTGCCAGGTCCGTCGACACCCGAATTTTCTTTGCTGCGATGATGTCGGCGTATGTATCGGCCATGGCCGGAACGCCTTGAGCAGTCAGCATCGCCCCTACGATGCTTAATACGAGAAACCTCTTCAACATTACATTCTCCTCCATTTTATTTTATCTCATAGATCGTGGCTCAAGAAGTCCTGGAGCTCCAATGTCATGGGTGCATTCAAGATCGATGCGTCCCCCTCCTCGTGAACGAGCCCGCGGTGCATGAAGATCACACGATCGGCGACCTTGCGTGCGAAGTTCATTTCGTGGGTAACCATGATCATCGTCATCCCGCTTTCTGCGAGTTTTTCGATCACTCGTAGAACCTCTCCGGTCAGTTTTGGGTCGAGGGCGGAAGTGACCTCATCGAATAGCATCACTTTCGGTTCCATCGCGAGCGATCGCGCGATAGCGCCTCGCTGCTGCTGTCCGCCCGATAATTGCTCGGGATAGTGGTTAGCCTTCTCATCGAGCCCGACGCGTTCGAGCGCAGCCCGCGCCATTTCGCGCGCCTCATCCTTTGGGATTTTCTTCACCGAACGAGGCGCAAGCATGACGTTCTCTTCGATCGTGAGATGTGGGAAAAGGTTGTAGCTTTGAAACACGATGCCGACGTCAAGGCGGAGTTTATGGAGATCAAGCTTTGGGTCATGAACCTTGTGGTCGGCCACGATGATCTCACCGCTATCGATCACTTCGAGACGATCGACGCATCGCAGCGCAGTACTCTTTCCGGAGCCACTTGCACCGATCAGTGCCGCGACCTGGCCCTTCTCTACTGAAAAACTTACTCCTTGAAGGACGGGAACCGCGCCGAAGCTCTTCTTGACTTGATTTAATGCGATCATGACCATGATCACCCTCCCTGAATTGCTGTACCCTGTGCTTCCGGCTCTTTTCGATTGCGCCGTCTCGGCCCCATGTTCTCAAGCCGTTGGCTGAATGCTGACAGAGGGAAGCAAAGGCAGAAATAGAGGGCGGCAACGATAAGATAGATGAGAAAGGGCTCGAAAATCGAGTTGTTGATAAGCTGCCCCGCTCTCGTCAGTTCAACGAAACCGACGACCGATGCGAGCGACGTGTTCTTGACGATCTGAACACTAAAGCCAACGGTTGGTGGGGTTGCGATCCGAACCGCCTGTGGAAGGATCACTTTGAACATGCGCTGCGTTCGAGAAAGCGCAAGGCACTCAGCCCCCTCCCACTGCGCCTTTGGTACTGATTCCAAACAACCCCGCCAAATCTCTCCAAGGTAGGCGCTGACATAGATTGTCAGCGAGATGCCGGCTGCAAACAATGGCGTGATCGAGAACCCAAGTGTCGGCAGTCCGAAGTAGATGATGAACATGATCACCAAGAGCGGGGTGCCCTGGATGAGCTGGACATAGGTCGCCGCAATGAGGCGGAGTGCACGCGATGGCGTGATACGACCGAGCGCAACGATGAAGCCAACAATCCCTCCTCCGATAAATGCCATTCCGGTAAGGATGACGGTCCAAAGAGCGCCTTCGAGAAGGAAAATCAGATGGTTGTGGTTGAATGCGGTAGTCACTGCTCGCCTCCCTTACAACGGCGTCCCGAGCCTGCGGCGGCGCGGGAACAATGCCATACCCAGCCCCCAGAAAAGCGCTCGCATCCCGAGGGAAAGGAAGAGGTAGATGACTGCGATGACGAGATAGGTTTCAAACGGTCGGTAGGTTTCCGACTGGATGAAGTTGCCGGCAGCGGTGAGTTCTTCGGCAGAAATCTGGGAGGTCACCGAGGAAGCAAGCATCAGCAGGATGAACTGACTTGTGAGGGCTGGATAAACCCGCTCCATCGCGGGGCGAAGCCCCACATGCCAGTAAAGCTGCGTTGAAGACAGGCCCAGACACTCCCCCGCTTCCCATTGCCCCTCCTGGATGGAATCGAACCCTGCGCGCATGATCTCGGCGGTATAGGCTCCGACATTGACTGTCAGAGCTACGACAGCCACGAAAATTGCGCCAAACGAATATCCAAGGCTGGATAGGCCGAAATAGATCACAAATATCTGGACGAGGAACGGCGTGTTACGAATGCTTTCGACATATGCGGTGGCCAACCTGCGCAGCACCGGTCCGCCGGATCGGCGCGCTATCGCACATGCTGTTCCAATAATGAAGCCGGTCACTGTCGTGATCAGGGCCAACTGCGCCGTCAGCGCCATGCCATCGACCAGCATGTGCCAGCGGAGGAGGACGACTGAGAAATCGAAGGTCATGGTCTGACTGCCATGTGTCGCGGCAGGTTCTGTCCCGTCATCCGGTCATAGACCCTGAAAAGGGCCTGGTTGCCGTTCGATCCTTCGCCATGCGCCCTCGCCTCGACATATTGCGAGGTGACAAGCGACGTAGCAGGAAGTGGAACATCCTTCTGTCCCGCCATTTCCAGGACAAGTCGGAGGTCTTTGAGCATCAGGTCGATGCGGAACCCAGCGCTAGTATCTCCAGCGATCATCGCCGGACCGAGCTTGTCGAGCATCCAGGAGGAAGCTGACCCGCCAAGCAGGACATCTCGCATCTGATCAAGATCGACGCCGCTGGCACGACCGAGCGCAAGAGCCTCACAGACTGCCTGGATGTTGACCGCGCAGACGAGCTGGTTACAAAGCTTCACGGTCTGACCAGCGCCCGGGGCCCCGACGTGCGTCACGGTCGCACCCATGACTTTGAACACCTTTTCGGCGCGTTCGAAAGCAGCCCGCTCGCCTCCGACCATGATCGATAATGCAGCGTTCTTTGCACCAATCGGCCCCCCCGAAACCGGGCCGTCGAGCATGAAGATGGATTTGGCAGCCAAAGCCGAAGCCATGGCCCGTGTAGCCTCCGGTGAAATCGTACTCATGTCGATGTAAATTCCCCCACCAGGCATGTGATCGATTATGCCGTCCCGATATACGACTTCCTCAACCTGAGGTGTGTTGGGAAGCATCGAGATTACGATCTGTGCATCGCATACCGCGGTGGCGACACTATCCGAAGCAGTGCCCCCCTGCTCTGCCAATGCTGAGATAGCATCTGACGAAATGTCATAGATCTTCACCGGATATCCAGCCGTGATGAGATGACGGACCATCTCCCGACCCATCACGCCGAGCCCGATGAAAGCGATCTTTGGAAAGTTGCTAGTCCCCATGTCTGCTCTCCAGTCTTTCGGTCACGCGACTGACTGCGCATTTTCCAATGCGGAAAGTTTTTCGACACGGCGGACGAAATCTTCGTTGCGGTCAAACCGAGCGTTCAGATAGGACAAGACCAAGTCGCGAGCGAGCCATGACCCGACGATTTTTGCGCCGATGCACATGACATTCACGTCGTCATGCTCCACACTCTGGTGCGCCGAATGGACGTCGTGGCAGACGGCTGCGCGGATGCCGTTGATCTTGTTTGCTGCGATGGCGGCGCCAACGCCAGTCCCGCAAACAAGAATGCCACGTTCGGCTGAACCATCCCGCACCTTCTTGCAGAGCAGGCCTGCTATGTCAGGGAAATCGACAGGATCCGGCGTGAAGCTACCAATGTCTTCCACCTGATGACCGAGCTCTTTGAGGACCTCGATCACGTCAGCTTTCAACGGAAAGCCCGCATGGTCGCTTCCAACGACAATATTCATGAATATCCTCCCTGATGAATGAGTGAACTAGTCTGAAACACTGGTTCCCTTTGCCAGTTCGTGCAGACTCGCCCGGCGCCGAAAATCGGCTCCGATTTCGAAGTGCTGATGCAGCAGATCATCGGCCCGAACGCGATCGCGGGCGGCAAGGGCTTCGAGGATCAATCGATGATGATCGATCAGGAACTCCTCGATTCCTTCGACTCGAATTATCTTCTCGCGGCGTTCCAGGTGCGAGCGCATCATGAGCTGCGATATCGAGGCATAGATCGTGACCAGCGTCGGCGAGTGTGACGCAGTGACGATTGCCTCGTGGAATTTGAAGTCTGCAGTGCCGCCCGCATCCGGATTTTCTATCGTCTCGATGATGTGCCGCAACGCAATTGCAATATTCGCAAAATCCTGTTCTGTCGCTCGCTGACACGCCAGACGAATGGCGTGGTGCTCGATGGCCTTTCTGGCCTCCATGATGTCACTCGTGATATCCGAGCCATGTGCGAGCATGAAGCTGAATACATCGCCCAGTGCCGATGCGTCCGGCCTTTTAACAATCGTGCCGACGCCATGCCTGATCTCAACGGCGCCGATCATGGAAAGCGCGCGAAGGGCTTCCCTGAGGACAGGCCGGCTGACATTAAGCATGGCTGCGAGTTCTCGCTCTGGCAAAAGGCAATCGCCAGCCTTCAATTCCCCAGACAGCAACTGGTCGCGAAGGAACGCAGTGACACGGTTATGTGCACCAGCTTCCTGCGTTTCGCGTCGGATTGATTTTTTTTCTGTCATCCCGTGTCCAAACCGTGGTATTACCACTAATCTATCCACGTCGAACATACTGTCAAGCAGCTTGGATCGAATTTCTGCTAACCCACTGTTCCAGATATCGTTTTGTTGACGCCGCCAAGCCATCCGGAGTCAGCTAAAAGAGCGTGGACTACACTTAACCTAGACTTCGGAGCTACTGCTTACCGGTATCCGGCGCGTATAGTTGCCGAACAGGATTTTGCCGTCGTAAGCTATACGCCTGAATCTCGTGTTCCGACGACACTGCCGAAACATCGCCGGACGTGCATTCAATCCGCGCTTATTTTTGAATGACCGGATTGGGGCCGGTAGCGGAATGGCGGCTCCTTGGCGGCGGACGTAAGTAAGCAGACATTCGTCGTAGTCACGTGTGCTAGGGTGCATTCCCGGGCCAGAAGCGGGACGTGATTAAAAGTTGAATTTTGCTTCCCCTTTTCGGCGCGGAACGATGTCTGGGCAGTTTAACATGTGATCAACTCGCGACTTTTTAGGCATGACTGGGCTGAACACGGTCAGGGTGAGATTTCTTTTCAGGTCAACACACTGACCACCACACAGCTGTAGCAAGTTTTACCCTCAAAGGTCACATTTTTGGGGATGAACGCAACCGCCAATATTGAATGGGTGTTTCGCCGACAGTACATTCGGAGAAATCAACGGGACGGCGGGGTTGCATGCCTAAGAAAATTTTGACCGTCGGCTTCGACTTGGTAGGGGACAACATCGAGAGCGCAACTTTCAGTGATAAAAACTCGCTCCTCGACTGGGACATCGTCCTCTTCAGACCTAATATTTCCCAGATCACTACCTACGCATATGGCAATGACGAGTATCTCGGCAAACTCTGCTTGAATGACAGTAAATCATTTGCGCTCCGGGAAGCGTGCGCGCACTGGCGGAGGGAAATCACGCAGGGCTGTAGACGCGGGCAAACTAGTTGTTGCCTTTCTTTCCCCGCCAGCCGAGGTGTATGTCGCGACCGGGTCGAAATCCACTTCTGGGACTGGTCGCAATCAAAAGGTGACGCGACACGTCGAATTATGCACAAGCTACAATGCCCTTCCGGTTGCGTCCAAATGGACTGCGACGCAGGGATCTTCAATGGCGCTCAGCCAAGGCACGCAAGAACTGTTCGCGGCGTACTGGCAAAAGTTTGGAAAAGACTCACGTTATAATGTCGTCTGGCCAGTAACCAGCAAAGGTGTGTGTGTTCAAACACAGACCGGGCACATCCCCGTGGGGCTATTTCTGAGAAGCAAGGTCTCCACCGGTGCGCTTCTACTCCTCCCCGACATGGATTTCGACCGGGACGAGTTTAGCGAAGAAAATAAAGATGGCGATTGGGTCTGGTCTCAAGCAGGCCAACAATTCAGCGCTTCACTTATTGGGGAGATTGTCGCTCTATCGAAGGCAATTGCCAGCGACGGTGAGAAAACGCCGCAACCCGAATGGGCGTCGGCTGACGAATTCGCACTCGCCCCGGAGGTCGAGCTTCGCCAGCAATTGCTCCAGGCAGAGACAGAACTGGAGAAAGCCCAGCGCGTGAAGGACGATCTATCCAACCAGATGGAGGACGCAGGACAGCTGCGCGCGCTGCTATTCGAGAAGGGCAAGCCGCTGGA
Source organism: Brucella intermedia LMG 3301 (assembly GCF_000182645.1). Taxonomy (NCBI): domain Bacteria; kingdom Pseudomonadati; phylum Pseudomonadota; class Alphaproteobacteria; order Hyphomicrobiales; family Brucellaceae; genus Brucella; species Brucella intermedia. Next base: position 14,115 of record NZ_ACQA01000002.1, on the reverse strand, counting down.
GGCGGCGGTCATCATCGCGTTGACGGTGCTCGGCTTTAAAGCAGAACGATATGAGGACGGGAAATCGGAATTCGATGCAGTCTTCGAGAGCGCGGAAGGCCGCCTTCTCGGTGAAGCTGAAGGCAAGGACAACAAGGCAGTAAACATCGAGAAGCTGCGTCAGCTGTCAACCAACCTGCACGAAGACCTGCAGCGCGAGGAAGTTAGTCGACCGGCCAAAGGCATTCTATTCGGAAACGGCTATCGCCTGACGAATCCGGGTGAGCGCGCGGATCAGTTCACCGATAAGTGCATCACCTCGGCCACATCAATGTCATACGGATTAGTGTCGACCGACCGACTGTACGCCGCCGCACAGTATCTTTCCGGCACTTCAGACGACGAATTTGCTCGTCGCTGCCGTTTGGCCATGATCGAAATGTCAGGCATTGTAAGATTCCCGGATGTTCCGGTCACTGCTGACGAGGCTGCAGATGGGATTCAGATAGCCGAGTCGACAGAAATACGCCGTAATAATAATTCTTAATTAATATTATTAGTTTCAATCTAAATCTCGAACAACTCCTTTTGAGTTCAACAATGCATGCTTTCCAAGAAATTTTATCAAAATTGTTTCAATACTTAGGCATAGCTCGGGGTCAGAGATAGATAAAAATGAGCCACGCACGACCAATGGTGACTTGAACCAAAACCGTGTCTGATGATCTTTCACTCTGTTTCGGACATTTTTACTGGATTTCCCCACATATACAGGACGGTCAGTAATATCATAGAATACGTAAACTCCACTGGCCTGCGGTACTGTCTCCAGATCAGTGGGTGTGAAATCTACCCATTCGAGACCTGGTAACAACGCTGACTGACTGACGATTTCTGCTTCAATCGCAGGTGGAATGATTTCATTTAAGGCGGATGCCAGTTTCTCTCGTGTTTCTTTACGCGGCGAAGCTGTATTGCCTTTAATGATGTTCCAAATGCCAGTATATGTTATACCTGTCCTTTCTACCAAAGAAGCGATAGTTAATCCTTGCTTTGCCATCTCTCTGCGAAGCCAATCGCCGAAGGCTGAATGCTCATCGTTGTTATTGATTAGCTCGACAGATTCGGCTTTCTCAAGAATATCCATGTCAATTCCTATAGTTGACCATCTACTGCGTCTTTGAATTCTGCGATCAGAAAATCCACGGTAGCTTGGTCACGAAGTTTGCATACGATGTTCTGATTGGCAAAAGCGCCTTTGAACCACTTGGCTTGTGACGGCTCCACAGTCTTGATCCATTCAACGCCGACGACATATTCCGCTCGGTCAGGCGGTTCGCCAAGACGCTTCATTCGGGCTTCGGCAAGCGGTTGCTCGAAGAGTAGCCCGTCTGGAGTCATAAAGTCAGAGGCAAGCTGGGCTTTGCTGGTAACCGTCCCATAGCCGATATAGCCCTTGCCCTTGTCGTACACGAATATCTCGTCGCCAACGGCAAGCTGCTCCAGGCGCTTGGTGTAGAACTCGCCGCCGCCGGCGCTCACGAAGCCGTAGCGCTTCATGTCGGTCCAGGAGCGGTGTTCGCCGAGGCCGGCATTGACAAAGTAATAGCCGGACCACGGCGAGCGGACCTTGCGTTCGGAGCGCTCCTCCACTTCTTCCTGATCGAGCAGAAAATCCGTCGTCAGCCATTCTTGGCCGTTGGCCTCGAAGACGTTGAAAAAGACGGTGTTGATAGCAACGCCATGCTCTTCAGACAAGTATTCGACGATCCGCCGGGACGCCGGGTCGAGTTCGCTAGCCACGATCAGCATGGAGTGGCTGCCGTTGAGCTGTTCCGGAATGGCTTCTCCGAACTTCTCCCGGAAGGCGGTCACCAGGCGCGTCTGAAGATACCGTTCAGCCCGCTCGTAAATCTGGGGTGTCGTCAGCGTTCGAACCCAGGAGGCGTAATCAAGCACCTGCGCCACAATTTCGCGCGGGGTGCGGTCCTTCTTCAGTTCGATGATAATGATAGCACCTGAGGCATCCAGCGCCAGCAGGTCATTGAATTTGCCGTGGTCCGTCGGCACCTGCCGGCCGATCACCATGGCGTCGAGGCCGAGCAGGGACGGATCGGCCGCAACCCAATCCTCGATCAGGCTTTCCTTCATCAAGGCACGGCGCGTGGCAGGTTTCAATTTTCCGTCAACAATGGAGTAGAGCGAGCTCATGCCGCGTCCTCCATGTCTTCAGGTGGGTAGAGTTCTAGCAATTTGGCGTGCAAAGCCTGAATCTCGTCGTAGTGCGCCTCTCCGGCCAACGCGGAGACGTCAAAGTCGGAGCAGATGCCGATATCGGCGGATGACATATAATTCGCATGAACCAGGTTTGCAGCAATCTCGTCTGCTGGATCGGTATACTGGCGCTCTTCTACGTCCGAGCTTGATATCAAAAATCGCCGATAGAGCTCAAGGATAACCGGCTCCATATGCATCTCAATATTGCGGACTTCCCTCATCATGTCAGCGATTTCAGCGTCAATCGCCGCACGATCGTTAAAGAACACTGTTCCTGTCGGATGCGCGATCTTGTTGCGCCGCTTTACAAACTTGGCGAATTCTCCAACCTGCTGATTGGAGCAACCAATCAGCTTGAGAAACCGGAAAATCTGGCTTTCCTTCAGACGGTCGTAGAACTTAAACGGGCTTTCACAATCCATCAGACTGCCCTCTTCGTCCGAACGAAAACCAACCATAGCCATTGCGAACTGCTCGGGCCGGGCCAGCCTGATCTGCCAGATGGAGAAGCTCACAAAGCTCATATAGAGCAAGTGAAAGGCGAGACTGGCAAATTCGAAACGTTCAGCCTCGTAGTTCGTCTGGAAGGCGGACCAAAGAAAGTCGAGATAGGCCTGTTCGCTGGCGTTGGAGAATGAACGGGGCAAATAGCTACCCAGGTCGAGCGCTTCATCCATCAGACAAGCTCCTCCGTCTTGGCCTCACCCCAGACGCGGGCAATGGCGGCCTCGATCTTTTTCTCAAAGCGGGTGATCAGGTCGCGGTTGCCTTCGATAAGGGCTCGCTCGGCTTCGATTTCGGCAACGATGGATTTTTGAACGACCAATTCGGGCAGAGGTATCAATTCCTCTTCCACCACGGCGCGCGGGACACGCTGGAGGCCGCCAGTTCCGGTCATCTTAGCTGTCGCTCTCGCGCGGAAGTCGGGGGTGGTGAGCCAATGAAATAGCCATCCAGGCAGGGTTTCTTCATTTGCTCGGACAACATAGAACTCGCTCGATCCAAAGCCGATGCCGTTCTTAAGCCCTCGCGCGATGCCTGCTTTGCCATTCTCGAAGCATGGCGTAACCTTGGCTACCAGCACATCACTCTCACGAAAGTAGGTGTAGCTGCCTACGACTTCGCTGATCGTCTTTACCTCGACCGGATCGAAGCGGACGTTGTTTTCATTCAAGACTGCCATAGGGACGAATGAGACGGGCGTCGAAGGATCAGTATCCTTGAGTTCGCTTTTCTTCGGATTCACCTGCGCTACCTCTGATAGCGGGCGCATTGGCCACTCAGGATCAACAGGTATATAGGAACGATAGTTGTCAAGGACAGCGCGCGCACCGTCGATGACGCGCTGATAGCCTTCCACCTCGGCCACAATCTCGCGCTGCATCTCAAGTGGCGGGAGAGGAATTTCCAATTCGCAAAACTTGCTTTTCGAGATTTCCGCAAATGTACCACCCGTTGCCCAACTTTGCATCGTCGGCACAAGCTTCGTGACGGCAAAAGCGAGATACTCCGGCAGTACCCGTGCTTCGTCTGCAATGACGATGTTTTTGAAGCCTTGATTTGTAGCCAGCGGAACGCGGTTAATTGCAATTCGTCCGATGGTCGCGCGAGACGAGACCAGCACAGAATTTGCTGGTAGGATCTTGGCCGATGAGCCTTTCAGGCCTGCCTCACTAATGGTTCGGACGGTCCCCGTAATTTCAGTAATGAAATTTGAGGCGGGTAGGTCGACCAGCGTCGCCCATGGAATGCCCCCGTCCCAATACTCCGGAACGTCGGATTTAGGTGTGCCTCCGCTTTCGACCTTGAATAGGGCTTCATCGCCAAGCGAAACCATCGGAAAACCGGATTTTCCGATTTCTCGTGTCAAATACCGCTCGGCGCTTAATGTGATTGATCCTTCGGCCAGCAACTCTTTGCGCTCCACCGCAAAGCCAACGTTGCTTTCTAGCTCCTTACCACCACCTGCTCGCGCAGCCTTCAGCCAAGCCGCAAGCTCGGTCTTCACCTGCGCAAGTTGCGACCCCTTCACCGCCTTACGCTGCGCGCCCAGCGCAAAACCATCATTTTCGATCTTGAAGAACGCGACGTGCTGACTGGCCTTTGCCACCGCGCGGTCAAGTATCAGGATCGAGGTCTTCACGCCGGAATAGGGGTTGAATACGCCTGCGGGCAGCGAAATGACAGCGGCAAGGTGGTTCTCGACCAGCATCTTACGCAGGGCCACATAGGCGCTTTGGCTTTGGAAGATGATACCCTCGGGCACGACGATGGCGGCGCGGCCGTTCGGGGTCAGGTGTTCGGCGATATAATCGACAAACAATACTTCGCTGCGCTTGGATTGCACCTGGAAGCGGGTGTGCGGCTTAATCCCGCCTTTCGGCGACATAAAGGGCGGGTTAGCGAGAATGACGTCGGCCGTCTCTGTCCACTTGTCTTCGCTGGTAAGCGTGTCGTATTCCTCGACCTTCGGGTCAGCAAACCCGTGCAGATAAAGGTTCACAAGCGACAGGCGCACCATGTCGGGCGAGATGTCATAGCCCCGGATGTTGCGGGCAAGGCGGGCGCGGTCATCGGGTTGCAACAGGTCGCCGGGATAGCGCATCGGGCTCTCCAGTGCCTGCTCGGCGGCGTCGCCCTCAGTGCTGGCGCCATTGCTATTCACCACGCCGGTCGAGTTCTGCTTTAGGATATGCTTGTAGGCCGAAATCAGAAAACCCGCCGTGCCGCAGGCCGGGTCCATGATGACCTCGTTCTTCTGCGGGTTGATAATCTCGACCATAAAATCAATGATATGGCGGGGTGTGCGAAACTGGCCCGCGTCCCCCTGGCTGCCCAGAACGGACAACAGGTACTCGAAGGCATCACCCAGCTTTTCGCTATGGTCGTAGGTGAAGCTGTTGATCTCGCGCAGGAAGGCACGCAGCGTTTCAGGATCGCGATAGGGCAGATAGGCGTTGCGGAAAATGTCACGGAAGAGCTTTGGTAGCCCTTCGTTTTGCACCATGTTCGTCAGCGCTTCGGAATAGGTGTTGAGCATGTCTTGCCCCGACACGCCGGGGGCCACCAGTTTCGCCCAGCGATACCGCTCGTAGTCCTTGGTGAAGAACCGCCGCTCTCCGCCCAATTCCTCGGCCTCAAGGTCCATGTCATCCATGAACTTGTAGATCAGCGCGATGGTGATCTGCTCCACCTGGCTTTTCGGATCGGGCACCTTGCCCACGAGAATGTCACGGCAAGTGTCAATTCGGCGTTTGGTATCTGGATCGAGCATTTCGGGCTTTCATCACATAAAGGGGTTCAGGGACACGTAGTCCTTGATGTATTCGGGAATGCGCTTGCGCCACGGGGCGGGCACTTCCTTAAGGTCGCGGGTGGTGAAGGAAGGGTTTACGTTGAGGTCTGCGAAATGACCAGCGTCGATCAGCGCCCGAACTTTGGCGTCGCGGATATAGGCCTCGAAGAAGTAGCGCATTTCGCGTATACGGTCGGCTTCCTCAGGTTTTTGGTCGACCAGGAATTTCTGGAATTCGTCATCTATCAATTCTCCCTTGTTCTTGAACTTCGGAATAAAGCCGAAGGCTTTTTCCACCAGCTCTCGAACCGAGATACGGCGATCGACCCCTGCGGCGCGGCGCAGCTTCTCCAGGCTGAAAAACTCGCTCGGCTTGTCGAATAGCTCTTCGACGACGTGGCGCGTGGCCGCATCCCAGTCCCGCTGCTCAACCAGTTCAGCAAGTTTGGGATCAGAGCGCGCTGTTTCCTCGAATTTCTGGAATAGCTCACGGTCGATCCGCATGCCCTCCAGGCCGATCTGCTCTTCGACCTGGTAGACGACCTGATCGGGTTCCAAAAACTCGTAGATGGTAGGTTTCGAGGCGATCGCCGAACCATCGTCACCGCCATTTGACAACGGCATGGCGGCAGGCTTTGGCAAAGCCAATGCCTGGTCATAGTCGAACTTCTCTTCGAAGAATTCGCAGTTGGCGAAGAAGTCGAACAAGCGGTAGGAAGCTTTTTGGACATCCCCAAGCGCTGCCTTCCTGGCGGGATCGAAGAGCTCTTCCGCGAAATTGTGCTTTCGTGTTCCGCGCCCCTTCATCTGCACAAAATCCGATGGGGAGAAGATTGGCCGCATGAGGGCAAGGTTCAGAATGTCGGGGCAGTCATAGCCAGTCGTCATCATACCAACTGTGACACAAACTCGGGCCTTGCTGGTGCGGTAGTTTTCGACGAAACCGGTGTGTCCACCGAGATTGTTGTTCGCAAAATTGATTGTCATCTGCTGCGAGGCCGGTATGTCGCTGGTCACCTGCATCGCGAAATCAGACTGGTAGCACCCTGGCCACAACTGTTCAGCCAGCTCGTTGAGGATCTCCGTGATTTTGAGGGCATGGTTCTGGCTGACGGCGAAGGCGATAGCCTTGCCGAATTCGCCGGAAATCGGATCCCGTAAGCCGTTTTCGAGAAGAGCTCGGCAGAAGGCCCGGTTGGTCGCTTCGGAAAAGAAGCGCTTCTCAAAATCGCGGCCACCGAAGGCTTCCTTGTTCTCGGTGCCGTCTTCTGCCGTCGTTTCGATTGTGAAGCCTTCGTCTGACAACAGCTTGGTTGTGACACCCGTTCGGGCGTCGATGACGTAGGGATTGATCAGAAACCCTTCCCGCACGCCGTCTAGGAGAGAGTAGCGGAAAGTCGGATCGCCCGACTCGCAGCCAAACGTGCGATAGGTGTCGAGCATCATGCGTCGCTCGGCTTCTCGCGGATCGCGTTCCTTCGGTTTGTCCTTCTTCGACTGCTTCAGATAGTCCTTTGGCGTCGCCGTCAGGCCGAGCTTGTAGCCGATGAAGTATTCGAACACGGCGCGGGCGTTTCCACCGATCGAGCGATGCGCTTCGTCCGAGATGACGAGATCGAAATCCGTAGGCGAAAACAGCCGGCGGTATTTGTCATTGAACAGCAGGCTTTGCACCGTGGTGACAACGATATCGGCTTTCCGCCAATCGTCACGCTGCTCTTTGTAGATGATCGAGGTGAAGTCGTTCTTCAAATAGGCTTTGAAAGCCTTGTCCGCCTGGGTTTCCAGCTCCAGCCTGTCAACGAGGAAAAGGACGCGCTTGGCGTTGCGCGTCTTCAGGAAGAGTTTGATGACCGCAGCGGACGTCAGCGTCTTACCGGTGCCTGTTGCCATTTCAAACAGAAACCGCGTCGCGCCCTTCTTGGCGCTCTTTTGAATCTCCTGGATTGCGCGTTCCTGATAGGGTCGAAGGAAGCGGAGCTTTTGCTTCTCGACGAATGATTCTCGCTCTGCCTCGTTCTTCCATGCCGCCTCGTTCGCGTAACCGGGCATCTGCGTGAGGACGATAAAGTCACGCTCGACCTTCTCGGCGAAGAGACGCTCCGCGTTTGGCTCAAAGGCGTAGTGGTTCTTGATTTCGTCAGGGCCAGGGAAAGCAGAGATGACCGTCGGATTGCCTTGCTCAAGGTCCCACAGATAATGGATGTTTCCGTTGCTGAGGATCACGAACCGAGCATTCTGAGCGCGGGCATATTTGCGCGCCTGCTCCTTGCCGATGCGAGGATCTTTGTCCTCAGATTTCGCTTCGAGAACGATCAGCGGCTTACCGTCCTTGTCCAGCAATAGGAAGTCTATGAAGCCCTTGGCGCTATTTTCGAAGTCCTCGCCAAGACTCTCAATGTGCTCGGGCTTCAGCTTTACGTTGGGCTCTAGTACGACGTTTGCGGCCCCGTTCAGATCATCGAAGAAGCGCCAGCCGGCCGCCTCCAGCAGCCGATTGATTTTGATCCTAGCTGCAGCTTCTTTTCGCAACACTTATCTTGCCCCCTCGAATACCCTGTGACAAAATCAAAAAATAAGCTATCCAAGCTGGGGTATCCGAGTAAACGGATAAACGCAATTTTGCCAATCCTAAGCGCAAAAATATCTGCTACGTTTGCCACAATTATCGCTCGACGAGTACCTGAAAAATGTCCCAATCGACATATGGCAAAATCACGTTTTTGCCATATGTTAAGCTCTGGATTCTTTGGCCGCAAGTTTCGCGCCTCTTATCTCTTATAAAGTCTTCTGAATGCTGCTCAAACCCTTCATAAATTCTGAAAATTGCCCTGCCTGCCGAACGGGTGGTTTTCCATTTCGACGTACCGGAAGAAATCCGTGATATCAGGAGAGGAGGATATCGAACAAATGACCGATGATTTCCGTTTCGCTACTCCCCTCCGTAACCAGCAGAAAACGTTGGACAGCCGAGCCGTCTGTGAAGTCATTGCGTTCGAATATCCGCTTTCATCGACGTCTACAATATCCCAGAAAACCATCAAACTAAGTTCTCGGGGCATCCGCTAGCACCCGATGATGTCCGCCTTTAGTTATCGACGCAGCCGGCTTGAACGGCCGAAATAAGGCGCAAAACAGTCCGAGCACTAGCAGTCCAATGTCGATCACCAGAACCAGAAGAGGGCGACCGAGAACAGCCGTTTCAGCCGTGAATGGTCTCTCCGCGTTCAAGCATACTAACGAAATCCCTGATCTTTCGAGCTCTGGTCTCAGCTTTCTTCACCGCGCCAATCCGATACAAGATCGCATATCGGTTAGCGCCAGTGAGCGTAGCGAAGAAAGCTGCGGCCTTCGGGTTCGCATCGAGCGCAGTCTGCAAGTCCGTTGGGACCTCAGCTTTGCTAGCTGGAGCATACGCCGCCTCCCATCTGCCATCTGCCATCGCTTTATCAATTTCCAATTGCCCAGACGATTGCATGCGCCCCGCCAAGATCAGTTCCAGCGCGCGTTTCCGATTTTCATCCGACCACTTGCTACGCGGTCGGCGAGGGGTAAAGCGGACTAACCAGCTGTCAACATCGTACTTGTCGAGTTGACCGTCGATCCAGCCATAGCAAAGGGCACTGTCGATCGCCTGAGCTTTGGTGACGCTTGCGATGCTCGAACCCTTCTTACGAAATCTAACCCATGCACCCTTGGAATCGCTCGGTTGCTCCGCCAACCAGCTCTCCAGTGCGATTTGATCAGCAAATGAAACTATCGGAAGGCCAGAACGCAATTCAGTCATTCTCCATCTTTAGCGCGGTCCGAGGATTCGATAAAGATCCGCTTCTGTTAACCGGGGTCCGATCGCTGTCGATCCGCAAACCATCCGTTCTCAGGCGTAATTCAGGATAAGCGCAAGACCGCTGTGGAGCCTGTGGGAATGCTACGCTAATGACTGAAATGAACTGCATAGCGATTCCCAAGGGTGGGCAACACCACTCGATTTTGCACGAACGGCATCGCCCGGTACGGCGCAGCGATTTTTTAGATCTCCGTATGCTCGGCGAGTTCCAGAGCATCCTCGATATCTACACCCAGATATCTCACTGTGTTCTCGATCTTGGTGTGACCGAGCAGGATCTGGATCGCACGGAGATTTCCGGTGGCTTTGTAAATTATCGCAGCTTTTGTGCGTCGAAGTGAGTGCGTGCCATAATCTTCACGTCGCAATCCGATTGCGGTGACCCACTCTTCGACCAGCCTGGCATATTGGCGAGTGCTGAGATGATCGGCATGATCGACCCGGCTCGGAAATGCGAAATCATCTATGGTGCCGCCTCTTCGCTGAAGCCACGCGAGCAAGCTTGCTCTGACTTCCGCCGTAATCTCGAACTGTACAGGACGTCCGGTTTTCTGCTGGATGACCGTTGCTCGTGTTCGGATATCCTGGCCCGTAACGAGAGTTCCGATCTTGATCCTGACCAGATCGCAGCCTCGTAGCTTGCTATCGATCGCCAAATCGAACAACGCTCGGTCTCGCATGCGCCCCTCTCTATCGAGGAAGAAACGAATTGCCCAGATTTGCCGCTGTTTGAGTGGCTTCTTCACGCCGACCTTTCGGCCAGCGTTCCAAGCTGGCCTACCCAGTGCAGCAGGATCATATTGTGCGATACCCATTTGAGTTCTCCTTTTACCAATATTGGCTTTGGGAAAACGCATCAGCGTGAGGGGCCGTCTGCAGCGGTACGGAATTAGAAGGGCCGCGCGAAACTGCCGCTCCGAAATCTAACGTGCCTGGCTACGAAGCGGCCTGATCCAGCTTTTCAGAATCGGGCATCGAACGGCCGAAATAACCTTCCGGCAAGCTATCGTAGGCCAAAAGCACGCGAGACCGCGTGTGCCTCATCGATCTCTTACCGACGACCTGCAAAGTTACTGTGGTAATGCAGTCCGGGAGGAATCCATGTTCCTCCCGGCGAACGGTTTACGGCTAACTTCTCAGGCATTACTGCAGATCAGGAAGACCGAATGAACCAGATTGGCCCCGCTTCAGACTTATTGATCGACACAGCCATCAGGCGCAGGTTTACCGGCGAAACGATCAGCAATCCAAGGCAGATACAGCGGTTCTGAAGCCGCAGGCGTGCTGAAATGGTCCTGCTCGCCCGGCAATTGTACACGCGCGATGTTACCGCCCATTTTGCACTTTTGTTCACGGTAGAGTTCACCCATAACCGGGGGAACAACGGTATCTTTTGTGCCCCAATAAATAATGACAGGGGCGACGGGCTTGGCATTGGGAACACTACCTGCCAGCATGGCATCTGCCCACGCCTTGGTGTTCGTCGGCGTTGCCTTCAGCATCGCGCTGAATTTATCGCCCACCGCATAGTTCAACGTATCCGAAGCCACATGGATGCATTTGTTCATCATAACTTCGTCAACCAGCTTGGCGCCATCTTCCGTGAAGATATCCGTCAGCTTCAGCTTTTCCGGAAAGGCTGACTGTGTTGCCCACATGTTCTGCGCAAAGTGGGTGAAATCGAACACGTTGCTGGAAAAGCTGCTCACCAGACCTCTCAGCATAGCTGCGCTTGTCGCTTCTGTTATCTCTCCCTTGGGAGCCGCAGCTGCGATATCCTGTGGCGCCATGGCCACAAATCCGACGAGTTCGATGCCATCGAAGGCCGTCCCAGTTTGATTGATGTAGTCGTCCGAACTGGCCGCAGCAATGGTCGTGCCGCCGCCTTGCGACCAACCATAAATAAGGGCGTTCTTTCCAGCGCCGACTTCCTTCAGGTCTCCTGCGGCGCGAATAGCGTTGATCGCATCCCGTCCATTTGTCGCCGCAACCGTATACTGGTGCTTGCCTCCACCGCCAAGGCCTTGATAGTCCGTTGCCACAACGACATAGCCGGCCTTTATGAATGTTTCGATAGCAGGGACGCCATAATCGGTGGATGCGTTGCCATTCGGAAGAAAATATAGATTCAACGGCGCTGCCGGGTTAACCACTTGCGAGGGGCCGCAATTCTGCGCAGTGCCCGTGGTGCCATGCGCCCAGGAAATTACCGGTCGCCCGTCCTTCGGAGCTTCTCCAACAGGCGCAATTAATAGGCCGGTGGAAATCGTTTTACGATCATTGAGATCCGAGGAAATATAGGCAATTCGCCAGGCCTCAGCGCCTTCGATTGGCGTAGATATTTTTTCCTTGCTTACGATCTGGCCAAGCTTACCCTCCGCCTTCATCTCCATCACCGCGGCATAGAACGGCGGCACGTCCACGTCGGCAAACGATGTTGTACTTGCCCCTATGACGGTTAAAGCAGTAACCGCAAATCCAAGGACCTTCTTTTTGAGGAAGGAATCCATTCATGTCTCCTTTAGATTGAGATTGAATCGCGCTTAGGTCAGGATACGCACTTTTCAGGACGGAGCGACAGAAGGGGCCTTCGGCGCTGCGTTCCATTTCAGTCGCCCGTACGTCTCATCGGTGGCGAGGGTTCTCAAAGATCTGAAGTCTTATCCCGATTTCAAAAACTAAATAAGATCTGGTTCCTGTTTCGAGTCGTTTTAGATATTAACGAGATATACAATATTTCTTAGTGTATTGTTCTGATGTGGCGGGCGGAATACCGAATTCGCTACAGTTGATTAGCGCTCTCTGCCCTTGATTTCTTTCCGCTGAAGAAACAGAGAAAAGGTTGTTTTGTGAGATCATGGCCGCAGCATGGGGAAGCAGGACAGTGCAATGATTTCTGGCGCAGGCCGTGAGGTCGGTTTTTCGACCCGGCGCTTTCCCGGCATCGAGATGCGGTCATTCACTGTCGTTTCGTCGAGGACACGTGCAGCTCACCGTTCAAAACGATCTACATACAGATCGCCCAGGTTTGTTATCAGCTACTGTAGCATTCGGTTTACTTTTAAGTAATCAGAACGGGCATGATGATTAACGACATTTTTATTTCAACGACCATGGTCGAAGCTGAGCATCGCAACGACTTCTGGCGAGCCGCGGCAGGGCCAATCTTTGAACCATCGCCCCTCCCCGATGAGCGCAAGACACCTCTGGAGGGCATCTTGCGGGCGCGACCCCTTGGTTCGATGGTAGTGGGGTCAACCACATTCAACGCCCAAAGGTTCAGCCGCGACAGAAGGAACATCGTGCAAAGCGGTCTCGATTACTATTTCGTTCAGATCGCGGTAGCGGGCGCGATGAAAGGCGAATTCAATGGGGTCAGCGTCAATGTCGAGGTGGGAGACATCCTTATTGCGGACCTTGCACAAACGCTCACGACTGAGACCAAAGCAGGCTGCCGGGCTTCCACCCTGTTTCCCCGGGAACACCTCGAAAAGGCGGTTGGATTTCGAAACCTTCACGGGATCGTCCTGAAGGCAGGATGTCCGATGACCAAGTTGATCGCGACCTATCTCGGCGGGCTTTTTGCCCTCAGTACATCGTTCTCTTGCACACAAGCTGAAGCGGTTGAGGAAGCTGTGGTTATTCTGCTCGCCGCCGCCTTGAAGGGCGAGACTCTGGAGAAGGCAGAGGAATTTTCACCATTAACTCTGGTGCTGCGACAGAGGGTTATGGCGTTCATTAAGCAGAATATCCACCTGCCTGAAATGTCGCAGGAACTCATTCAGCGTCGCTTCAACGTTTCGCGCACCCACCTTTACCGCGCTTTTGCGGCGGACGGCGGCGTAACAAAGGTATTACGAGACATGCGGCTCGACGCTGCTTTTGTCGAACTCACCCGGCGAAATCGCCCGTCCCGCTCCATCACACAGATCGCAGCTAGCCTGGGTTTTTCCAACGGCAATCAGTTCCTGCGAGGTTTTCGCGCACGTTTCGGCGTGACACCGAGTGAAGCGCGAGCAGAATTGTTCATCGCTCAGCCGCCCGCGCGGCCAAACTCTGATCTATTTACCTATTTCTCGGATGTCCGCAACCAAGCTACCAAGATATAGTGATTGGTGTCTAACAATACACTGCAGTGATTGTACTAATGCGATCGCGAGCCCCACCAGTCCATTAACTCCCGGCGTTCAGAGTATTTCCGTGGAGAGCCTTGATCTCAGTATTCTCGAAGATTCCGGCCCGTTCAGCAATTTTCGAACTGAGAGAGGAAGATATCCATCTAGATCGTTGCCGCTGTTCGCTCAAGGCTCGGGCCTATCCAATTTCGCTTTATGAAAATAATCCGCTTCCAACTCAAGCCCACGATCAACATGCGCTGCGCGGATTGGCAGCTTCTGGGTTTCCTGGAGTAGGCGGCTGATGACCGAACTAAGGCGCAAAGCGAGCTGCAAACCGAGGCAGGAAAGTCCCTTTCAGCCGAGGCCGCGACGCTCTTCGATGACTGAAGGGAGGGCGCATAGCCGTCCCAGGGACGACACCACTCGATTATGCACGAACGGCATTGCCCGGTACGGCTCAGCGAATTTTTTGACTTCTGTGTAGTCGGCGAGTACCAGAGCATCAATATCTACACCCAGATACCTGACCATGTTCTCGATCTTGGCGGGACCGAGCAGAATCTGGATCGCAGGAAGATTCCCGGTGGCCTTGTAGATCA